>CAYQUS010000019.1:4467-11006 GCA_964421015.1 uncultured Planctomycetia bacterium | reverse complement strand
CCTTCCGGGCAGCTTTCCGGGATTACCTCCGGGGACGCTCGATTCCCCCGGCGAGGGAATCTTTGCTCGGTGCTCTCCTTCGCTCTCCCTCAGGACAGTTCGGCTATGGTGTTTCATTTCACTTTACTCATGAAACACCAGCCTCACTGCCATCGGGATCCATGCCCGCTCAGTCGAGCAACGCCCCTTAGGTAATCCCGGAAATCTGCTGTCCGTCCCTGAGGTTTTGGTGACAGGCACGAACCTGTGCCTGTCACCAATGTGTTTGACCTCTCTGTCATTCTGAGCCGGAGGCGAAGAATCCAAGAAGTGACCGTAGGCGCCAAGCGGTGGCAATAAAAGCACGTTAGCTATAAAAAAGATAGTTTATTGTTATTTATTCTAACTATTCATTGTGCTAAAATACGGCCTATGGGTTTTTTCTCCAGACATCATATTATTAAAAAGGCCGTATCTTCTGCTGTTGCGGTCTTGTTTTTGTATAACGATATAGCTCAAGGAGCAGGGGCAGTTTCAGGTTCATCTGATACCGCTACTCTTGCGCCTCCTCTCTCAACAAATCCGCCATGCGGGGTAGTGAGATTAGCCGACGGAACATATGATACAGCGGGCTCTCCCTACAAGACTGACACGGATATCAGGCACAGGTGGACCATCGCGGATATGTGCTGTCTTATGGGGGATGTATTAAGCCTTTCCCGGAAAGATCCGGAAATTGAAAACCCTAAGGTTGTTTTAGTACCTCTTCTTAAAAAGCGCCTTTCTCTGGTCGATAGTTTTGACGGTACGGTTTCTGACGGATATGACATTAACGCTCTGGAGGAGGTGCGTTCTGACGGGGAACTGGTGGCTTTCAGGCTCCCTGTTCGGGAGAACGGAGAGATCATTTTCTATCTTACGGTCTCTCTGTCCGGAACTGATACATCATCTCTTTTAAAGCTTTCACTTATGGACGGGACCGCCATTTTCGCCCGGATCGATAAGGTTGGGGATATTGAAGAGGAAGAGACCTTGTCAGGGAGGGAAGATAAGGATAATCGGGTAGTAGAGGAGATCCCCCGGCGAACGATCCTTAGTCTTGAGGTTTCAAAGATAAGCGCTTCTTTACGAAAGATGCTGGATGAAGAGGCGAAGCTTCCCCCTGAAAAAGCCGTATTAGTGCTCGGTATAATGGACAAGCTCATAGAGAACGCGGTAGATTCCACGGCGGTACGTTTGGATAGAGAGAACAGTAAAGCCCTGCCCGGAGAATCAGTTAAGGTCAGTGTTTGGGTATCTAAAGGGGCAAACACGGTCAATATAAGTCTGGAAGATCTCGGGATGGGTATTCCGCTTTCCATGCTTGGGAACTGGCACGTGGGAAAATTCACGACCACCAAAGACGATTCGGGTCTTACTCTCGGGAACGACGGGCGTGGTGTGGGAGAGGCCTTGAGGGTGTCCTATGACCACGGTTTTTCAGTTTCCGTTTTTACGAGGACGACGGAAGATAACGGTCATGAATTTTTCCAGGACAGGTTCGGGGGAAGGAGCGTTCGCAGCAAAAAGAAAAACGAAGAAGGTACGGTTGTTACTATAAGTGTTCCCCTGGGCAGGCCTGAGAAAACGGATAAAACGGTATCGGTTAAAAATCCAGGCCTTAGGCTTGTGATAGGTGATGTGAGAAGCCGGGTAGATGTTGAGCTTTTCGAGGATTTCTTCAGGTGGGCGGATTCCGGGGAGTTTGCTTCCGAGGAAGTTGAACTTGAAAGGAAAGAGAACAGGGAACATTGGAAAAATCAGGATATTTCAGAACGGCTTATCCCTGGCGCGCTTATGCCGAAACTCTACGGGGAATCCTACCGCTCTATACCCGAGGGAGCAATGCATCCGGATATCGCTGTTATAAGGGATAATCTCTTACGTATGGGCGTTAAATTCGCGCCCACAGAGGCGAAAGGGCCCTCAGGAAAGAACGCTCCCCGCTACGGGGCCTGGCCGAAAGACAGGTCATTCCTGATTCCTCAGGAAACGGGGTACATCGCTTACGAAGATTTTGACAGATACCGTTATCCGGTAGGCGGTGAAATGGTTGCTGTTCCCGGAATTAAGCCTGTGCTACTTGTGTCTGAAAGCGCGCCGGGCATCTCTGAACTGGACGATCTCTCCGGCAAATATCCTGATCTTGCCGTAAGGAAGGTCCCTGAAGGATTCGTTACCGTAAGGCTTTCGGGAGACGACGCGCTTATCCCCACTACCCACATAGACTGTGTCATAAACGCCATACCTCCCGCAGCCACGAGCCACTCAAGGCCTGTTATCCTGGTGGATCCTCGGTACTACCGGGAAATGGAGATGAGGACGGAAACCAGAGAATTAATGGAAGATCTGCAGCTTTCGTCAGGAGCTGTAATAGTGGTTGTCCCAGAAGAGGAGGCGTATCTTAATCCGGCAAATTTCGCTCTTTTAGGGGGATCAAGCATTCTTATGAATAAGGCTCCTCTGACCCGGGCCGCTCTTATCGAAGCGGGGGTGGAAGAAGGTTCCATTTTTATGCTGGATACCCCGGTGACAGGCCTTGCTTTTCTAGGAGGAAGCATAGGATGCGCCGCCGGACTTTTTAGCGGTAAATTTATTTTTCCGTCCCTTGCCGACTCGGGCATGGGATGGTGGATCAGTGATTCCGCCGGGAAGTTCTTGGGGCTGGTATCTCTCATCCCCGGTTATATCGACAGAGTACTAGAAAATATTTTAACAAGGGTTTTACCGGCTTCCGCTCCGTTCTTAGGTCATGTCATCGAGAAACTTGAAAGAAGCGGGGGCATGTACCTGGAAGGGGCTCTTACGAGTCTATCCGGAGTGTACAGAAATAGAGCGGAAAATGAGGAGAACAGAAATAAGGCCAGGGAACTGGCGGATACCATAACAAGGCAGGCTTGGAACGACATTTTATCCAGGAAAGAAAAAGATCGGCTGCCGATGGAGCCCTATCTGCCCATCTGGTCTTTTTATACTGTAAAGATCAGGGAGGGCAAGGTAAAAACCGGGATAGGCAGCTATTACCCGGCGGGAAAACTGGGGTGGGATGACATCAGCGATACGGCAGGCTGGATAGACAGTGTCAGGATCAAAGGTTTTGAGCTTGATGCTATAACAAAGGGGTACAGTCCTGACGAAGGTGAGCCGAACGAAAAATTTTCCAGAGCCGCCGTTACAGTAAAAGAAAATACTTTCTCTCCTGAGCAAGTTCCGGGGCTTGAGGAGTCTTTTTACAGGTTGTGGTCGGGGGAGGCTGTTAGCGATACGGATGCGGAGAGGCTTATAGCCCAGGCTGTTCTCGAGACCAGGGAAAACCTGAAGGCCGCTAATCAGGAAAATCCTGACCTTGCCTACCTTTGCGGAGAGGCCTCGAACCAGTTTTTAGCAAGGCTTCGGTCCCTTTCGGGAGATAAAATAGATATTTTTCTGCATCAGGCTCAGAATGTTTTCGGCGGCGAGCACGCGCATGTCTTCGCGGTTTGCCGTTTTGCACCGACAGGAACATCTTACCTTGTAGATATAACACTTGGGCAGTTCTTTGTTCCATCCGTCCACGGTATAGCGGGGACGCATCCCGTGGCGGAATACATAAAAAAACATGACACCGGGTTTCTGGGCAGTTTACTTGAGAACGGATACGTGAAACTTGACGATAAAACGGCCGGGGTATACGCGCGGAGTTTTAACGCTTCGTTCCGGGACGAAGTATCGGGCTTAGCGGTCTTTTTAGGGGATTCGCGGGGAGCGGCAATAAAACATTTTGATATCGGGGATATCCATATCTTTACTCCAGGAATAAGCCTTGAGAGGGAAAGTATAATAAAGGACATGCGTCAATTCAAGGTTCCCGCAATAAGGCGCCTAAATCCGCCGTCTCGTGCCGATACAGGCCTATGGGGGGGAGTGCTTGGCGGGTTCAACCTTGTCTCGGGAGGATTGGTAAAACTTATGGCTCCCGACGGGGGATCGTCGGGGTATGCCCGTAAAGAAAACCAGAAGGAGATAGCCATACGGGCCAAGTCTCTTATCAGGGAACGGAAATATCATGAGGCAGACAGGCTTTTACGCGACGCTTCCCAGGAATACCCTGACAACGCCCGAATAGCGAATCTTAAGGTGACTAATCTTTCAAAAATGAGGCTTTTTGACGATGCTATATTCTGGGGCAGAAGAAACTTAGAGAAATTCCATCACGACCCTACCGTGTACAACACTCTTGTAAGTGTTTATCTGGCCGCCGGAAAAATGATGGACGCGACTATGCTGAGCGAGCTGACCGTCAAGAGATTTCCCCGAAATATAGTTTCTTTGACTGCTCTTGCTAATGTTTATATGCGGGATGGGAAACCCCGTAAGGCCGTTGGGCTCATGCTGAACCCGCCCAAAAATGTTAAAGTCGACGAAATCTTTCTCACCACCATTGCCAATGCCTTAATGCAGTGCGGAATGCACAATGAGGCCATCCTGCTTCTTGACAGCATATCAAAGGATTTTCCGGGAAGCCCGCAGATAGCCAACACACGCATTAACGCGTATCTGCAGGAATCACGGTTCGATGAGGCGATAAGGGAAGGGGAAAAGGCCGTTTCAGATTTTCCCAATAACGTAATTCTGAGAACCAGCCTGGCCAACGTGTTCCTTCAAGCGGGTCTTTTTGAAAAGGCCATATCCATTGGCCGGGAAACGGTTAAAATGTTCCCTGAAGACGCGATATCTATTACAACGCTCATACAATCTTATCTTAGCGCCGGGCGTTTTAACGAAGCGGAAAATGCCTCAAGTACGGCTGTTTCCCTTTTTCCCAGAGACCGTATCATACTTGTGACGGCAGCCATGGTTCTACTGGCCCGGGGTGACGTTGACAGGGCGGTTAAAGAATATGGTGAATTGACCGCAATAAGAGCGGCAAGCCATCTTGCCAGGACATATATTTTCTGGGACAGGATAGAGGAAGCGGCAGCAAGTCTTGATCTTTCGATTTCCATGTTCAAGGAATACATAAAGAGGGACGGCTCCGGTATCCGGGAGATCCGGGACATAGCGGCTACTATGGTAAGGCTTATCGGTGGTATTTCGGAACATTTGGAGCATGATGGTTACTCGAAGAAAGCCGATGAATGGCTTAAAAAAGCATCGCTTCTGGTCTCGGAATATGGCAGGACTATAACCGAGGAGACTAGAAAGCAGTATTTTGCCGCTGCCAGAGAGTTAAAGACCAAAATGGAAAAAGGAGATAATGTTTCCGGTGATGACACAGGGGACAATAAAAAATTTCTTACATCTAAAAAAACGTTCAGTTTTTCAGATCGCCTGGCAAAGTTCGTGACAGCTGGCAAATACGATAAGATGCCGGAATGGATGGCGGCTCTTTTTGTGGCACCGTGGTTTGAAAGTATACGGATTTTCTTTCTCGAAAGGTTTTTAAGAGATCACGAACCGGCCGATGAGGACGAGGAAATTTCTCTTTTGGAAGGTTGGGGCTGGGTTATGATAGGGGGTCTAGCTGCCATCCAGGCGCCGGCGTATTACTTGCCCAGGTATATCGCGTCACTCGGCGTAATGCCTTTAGATAACCTTATTATCAGTGTGTGCGCTCTGACCGCCGTATTTTATTTCGGTACCATAATTTCTCATTTTCTTGTGAACCTTTACCGTATTATCCACAACGCTTTTTCTGAAACCGATAAAATGCCGCTTCTTTCTCGGTCAAGGTCAACCGTCGGAAGCGCCCCCGAGCTTTGGGACCTCAGATCCTGGCATCTGCTTGATCTCAGGCCTTTGAGCATGGTTTTTGAGGCCTATTACGGCAAGGAAAAATACTTCATAAAGATAAACAGAAAAAGCAACATTGGGCTGCGCGAGGAAGCTGTTATTTGGGAGATGAGATCCAACCCGCGTATTCTTCCTTATCTTCCGGACAATGTGTTCTCTGGCAGGCTCGACGCCAGGAGGCTTGAAATAATTAACTCTGCCGCCGGAGACGAGATGGACCAGATCTTGAGGCTGGGGATGCCGTACATTGTTTCCAAGGCCGCCCCGGGCATATCAGCGCAGGAAGATATAAAAAAGCTTTCGAGAAGAAGAGACCCCGGGAAGAGAGCCGAGATAGTCACGCAAAGAATAAGAGCGATAGGCAGCGCCCTTAAAGTATTTCATGGTGAGAAGGTTTTTCACAGAGATCTTGATGAGAGCGAGGTATTTATCGAAGGTAAAACATCAAAAGTCTCTTTTGTGGATTTCAATACCGCCGTTACGCCCGGATACGGAATAGCCGGTCTTCGGAGTATGGGGCTAGACAGGGTCAGTAAATTCACAGGGTCAGCGGGGTTTGATCCCTACTGGGGAGATGAAAAAAGGGATATTTACGGTTTTGCCGGAATAGCCGCGGCATATTCTGTTTTGCTTCCGGAAGACAGCGTCCTCTCGGAATACCTGTCCGGTATCCCGAGAGCGATGGAAGAGGGCGAGGATGTAACCATAGACGGCATACTCGCGAAGCTGGATGAAATATCGGGTGATGC
>CAYQUS010000019.1:0-4367 GCA_964421015.1 uncultured Planctomycetia bacterium | reverse complement strand
GCGGAAGATCCTATCACAAAATTGTGGCAGATAACCAGTCCTGAAAATGAGGACGCGTGTCTTGAGATGGCCGAGCAAATTGAGTCTAGAATGCGCAAAAAATACCCTAAGGATATTGTACACGTCCTGGTAGGGTCAAGTTACGATGTGGATCAGGAATTCATGAGACGGTTCGCGCCTTATGCCGGGCTTGAGGGATATCGTGATTACGCTAACGTTATAGGAGCGGCTCTTCAGAACGTTCAGCAGCATGGCGGTGATTTTGCGGCGCTTGTTATTAGGTTTGAAAGGATAGAAAAAGATAAGATGAGGCTTCACTGCGCCGTGCTTGACCGCGGCGATGGTTTTATAAAACTGGAAACCGGTGAGCACGCTCCCATCCATGAAGCGGTACTCTCGGGAGTTACTTTCGGCGGCGGGTCGGCTGGAGTAGGCCTTACCATTACTGTCGGACTTTTGGATCATGTAACTATCACTACGGTCAGCCGGGAAAGAGGAGGATCCAGGGGGTATTACTGGGAAAAATCATTCGATACTGAGTTGCCGCTCTATCCGGCTCCTGTCACGAGCGGAACGAGAATAACCGGTTATATGGATGTGCCTTTTATTGACGATGCAGGAGTCGAAAAGGAAAAAAGTTATAGACCCGGCGCTAGACCAAAACATAGGCCCGTACCGGCAGATGAGAAAAATCTGACAAGTAAAATCACCCATAGTGAAAGCTCCGGAACTAAAACTCTCGCTGATATCTACAGCCGTCACATGATGATACCCATGAGTGCTGTAGTGATGGAGCATCTCAGTTGGATAGTAGAGGGGAGGACGGGAGATGACCGGGACAGCGATAGAGTTCAGGCCATATTTTCAGATCTTGACGACGCGTCCCAGGATAGATCTCTTATGATGAAGGAGGACGAATTTTTACATCTTCTTAAGATCTACGCCTGGATGGTCTTGAGAAGACATGGACGGGAGAATGCCCTTAGTAAGATACTGATATCTTTTATGGAAAATAATCCCGTTTTATATGATGTTCTAGTCGATAGGCTCAGTAAGGTCTCGGAAGACCCGTATGATACAGGGGTTCTATTGTATTTCTACCTTGATGTTATTAAGAGCGGAAAATTTTCAGTTTCAGCGGACGAGCGGACTTTATCATTTGTGCGTTCAGTAATGGATAACGCGAATCCCGGGTTTCATTTATCTGTCCTGACATCAATAACGAGGATGAACCCGGAATTGCGTCTTAAGGCGGAAGAGCTGAAACTTTTAAGAAGTTATCTTCCTGTAGACGGGGGAGATGCCCGGCGATATTTCAGGGCTAAGGCCCAAAGAGAGAATATTATCCCCGACCTTACCGATGGGGACACATTCGATCTTTCGCTGGTTCCGGAAAGCACGGAAAATATCGCGGGTTTCGGCGATGAGGTAAAAAATATAAGAGAAACCGATCCCGAGTTCTTCAGTTTACTTTTTCAACCCGATAACGCGAAACTGCTTCTTAAGATAGCAACCCAGCTCAGGCTTATATTTCCTTATGAAGATGGAAAATACCGAGGCGGTATCGAAGGTCCCCTTGCTTATGCCATAAAAGAAGGGTGTTATTTTCATCTTGCCGGAGATATATTCATCACACCTTCCACCGAATCTTTCCGCCGCCATATTCTCTTCAAAATGGATAATGAAAAAAATGTGACAGCCTCTTATGAAATAAAGGTTCCGGGCCAGAGGCGGGACAAACAGCTCATACTTAGACATGAATTTGATGTAGGCTGTGACATTAAAAGCAGGTGGCCGGACGTTCCGGCCGTAAGCCCGGTTGCCTTTTCAATGGTAACCGACGGTAAAACACAGCTTTACGGCAATGAAGTGGATCTTTCAGGAGCATCTGACCAGGTGCACGAAAATGCCCATGGTGTTAACATCGAGATCTTTGAATATTCCGATGGGCGGAGGCTTAACAATATTACGGAACCTGAGATGAAAGAGATGGCTGTTTTTTGCCGTAAATATGGCGGAGATATAAAGAGCCTGGCTAGAGATATAACGGAGCAGGTCATATCTTTTGTAAAAGCTATTCATGGTTTGGGGTATACAGGTTTCGATGCTGTCGGGAACGACATGCATCTTGAGAATTTCAGGTTAATTATAGATGAAGACCGTGTCAGCGTTATCTCTGTCGGGGATTTCGCGGCGTATACCAAAAAAGAGATAACGCCGGAGGAAGTAAAAAAAGATCTGAAAGAAGTCATCGATACGCATGAATCCCGCCTGGATTATTTTACTTCAGAGCGATACTACGGACTTTCGGAACTCTTCGGGAAATACAGCCTGAGTAAGGAAGAGTGCTACAGGCTTTACGATGAGGCAGTGAGACTGCTGTTCCATGAGCGAAGAGAAATGGAACAGCATAGTCGAACTGTCCCCGAGCGGGAGCGAGGGGATGGCGAGGTTAAGCCTGAGGAGGAAGTGGAAAGTGACTTAACTGGTCATCCTGAGCCGAAGGCGAAGGATCTAATATTGGATCCTTCGGTCGCTGCGCTCCCTCAGGATGACAATACTTCTGCGGTGAAGGACGACAATAACGCAATAACGCATAACGCACAGCGTAATAACGATCCGGAAGATATCACAATAAAACACAGAACCACAAAGAATGGCGCGGAGATATCCATAGAAAGGAAAGAAGATAGGCCCGCTGAGATGAGAAAGAGCCTCTCGGATAACAAAGACAGGTTCGCTAAGTACGTTGAAAAAATAATGTCGGCTAAGCCGAGAAAGCCTAAAAACGCGATGGCTAAGGACCTGAAGCGTGACGCTTTTGAGATGTTGGAACAACTTTTCGGGTATGAAAGGCTCAAAAAGGCGTATGAAAAGGATCCGTATTACCTGAACGCGCTTCTAAGCACCATAGCCAATATGAGGCTTTCGAAATTCCGCCAGATATTGGATGTTATAGGAATTGACAGGATAGGCAGTAATCTGGACAGAGATGTGCAGGGACTGGACTTGTCTTTGTATAATGTTGCCGGAGCGGACTATTACTATGGTTCGCATGAAAATTATTTTTCGATTATTGAATCGAGTATGAGCGAGTGTGGTGTTTTACTTGATGCTGACAGGGCTAAAGATGGTGAGCGAAGAGAAATGGCCGAGGATATTTTGCGCGAAGCCGCCGCGTTAAGCGATAAGGATTTCCTGTCTTCAGACCAAAGAGAGGTCCTGCTTCGCAAATATCTTATCGCGGTATTGGCGATGTATTACAGCATTTCTCCCTTCTTAAGCGAAAATGAATATAGAAGCCTCATTGTAAAGATCCTGCTTGCTTCCCGTATAGGGGACGATGTGGAAGATGCCAATATTACTCTATCATTTTCACAGAGAAATTTTAGATCCCCGGCCGATTTTTCATCGGCAAAGATATTCACTTTTGCGCACGAACTTGCTCATAACTTTTTGGCGCCTTATATATATTCGGCCGCGTCGGAATTTTTGTCTGATGCCGGAGCGGCGGCTGTTTTTGAGGCTTTAGGTTGGAAGGATGAACTCAGGCGGGTACAGAAGGAAGTATATCTGTATACCCTTGCGGCCATGAGAAAAGAAAATGCGCCGTTCGTTGGCGCTGGTGATGGGATCGGGAAAGGGCATACATCCGCCAGGGCTCAGCTTGAGTGGATCACAAACGCTTTCGGAGACGAAAAGCTTTCCTGGATAAAACTTTTTAATTCGGGAGCTCCTTTAGCGAGAGGTGAAGATGCCGAAAGAAATTTGGGTGGGCTTGTCCGTAAATGTATTGCCGCGTATGCAGGAACGGAAATATTAGATAGCGAACTTGTAGGTAAGCACGATAATTTAGCGTCTCCCGATGAGATAAAGGAAATAATGGAGAGAGGGACTCAGAATGAGGTCCAGGTTGAGGCAGTGAGACTGCTGTTCCATGAGCGAAGAGAAATGGAACAGCATAGTCGAACTGTCCCCGAGCGGGAGCGAGGGGATGGCGAGGTTCCGGTTAAGGTTGATCCGGAAGAGCCTGGATTGAAAGATGTTTCGCCGGAAATAAGAACGTATTTGATCGATGACAAAACAGGTGAAAAGAAAGAAGCGGTAATTGAAGTCGAGCATGGAGCCATCGGCAAGATCATTCTTAAGGTGGACGGACGAGAAGAAGGTTCGGTGGAATTTTATGAGGACGAGCCCGGATATATGGAGGGAGATGATCTCAAATCGTCTGGTCACAATAGGTATGGGGAAGCGGATAGAAAATACAGAGGAGTTGGACTTCGCTTAGTACAGGCACTTATCGGAGTCAGTAAAAAGAACCCCGCAACACAAGGCGCGATAATTCTTTCTACCGAAGAATCGAATAC
>CAYQUS010000018.1:0-15005 GCA_964421015.1 uncultured Planctomycetia bacterium | reverse complement strand
AAGGGTTAGGAAATTTTTTTGTAAATGTAGTATGGCGGTAGCGAAGTGAAACAGCCTGGTCGAACTGTCCCCGAACGTAGTGAGGGGATAGTGAGGGGGCACCAATGAGTCTGAGTACTCGATCTCCGCGGGAAGAGCATATTCTGCGCTCCTCACGCTCCGCCTGTTACTTTAGTACTTCAGGAATAGATCCTTCAGAGGCGTATCCCTGTGATCCTACCATGGCCCCTCCGCCCGGTGTGGATCCTCCCTGTACGGATCACAGGGTTACTTTCTCGATATATTCAAAAGCGAGGGGACACCTGAGTGTCTTGGAAAACGATCAACTAGGAAAGTAGTAAGTAGTAAGTGGTAAGGAGTAAGGAGTAAGGAGTAAGGAGTAAGTGGTAAGGAGTAAGAATGGGGGAGTGGAGTTTTCCCGTGAAGGCCGACCCTCCGGCCACTCCGCTCTATTCGTCGGAGTAACCCAGTTCGCGAAGTGACGAGGGGTTTTTCTTCCACTTTTCGGCCACCTTGACCCAAAGAGTGAGCCAGACTTTACGGCCGATGAGCTTTTCTATCTCTTTTCGGGAAGCGGAACCTATTTTTTTCATCATCTCCCCGCTTTTTCCTATCACGATGGCCTTTTGGGACATGCGTTCCACGTAAACCGTGGCCGTTATGTCGGTCATTTTACCGCCGGGGCGCTCTTCCATGGCGTCAACTGTCACGGCTACCGAATGCGGAACCTCTCGGAAAGTGTGTTCAAGCACTTTTTCCCTTATTATCTCGCGTACCATGAACTCATCGGATCTGTCGGTAAGTTGATCTTCGGGATACAGGAAAGGGCCTTCAGGGACATATTGCCTGACTATCTTAAGAAGGTTTTCTATATCCGCTCTTTTCAGGGCCGAGAGCGGGACTATTTCATCGAAAGGGTAAAATTCCTGAGCTTTTTTTATCAGCGGAAGAAGCGACTTTTTGTCCCTGACCTTATCGGTCTTATTGAGGACGAGTATCACTTTTTTCCCTCCGGCCGAAGCGATGAGCCGTTCTTTTATGTTCTCATCGTTCTTGTTGAACGCGGTGTGCTTTTCGGTGACAAAAAGAATGATGTCGCTTTCCATGATGGAGGATTCGGCTCTTGAAAGCATCATCTTGCCCAGAAGGTCGTGCGGTTTATGTATGCCGGGGGTATCGACGAAAACTATCTGTATGTCCTTTTCCGAAAATATGCCGCGCACGTTGTCGCGCGTGGTTTCGGGCTTGGGGCTAGTTATGGCGACCTTTTCCCGCAATATTCCGTTTATTATGGTGGATTTACCCACGTTGGGCTGGCCGCATATGGCTACAAAACCTGATTTTGTCATGATTCAGGATTATATCACCCCCCGCGGCAACAGGCAACACGCATTATTCCCTCGCCGTTCTACGGCTGTTGAAGTGAGAAAACGTTTGTGTTATACTCAAGGTCCTGAGGACATGTAAGCTCCATATGATATTCGTTGTTTTTCGGGGCTCCTCGGCACGTTTTTTAAGGTACGCGGCGCGATAAATCTGGGAGGTGTTCCATGGGTAAAATGCTTAGCGTTCTTGTCGGTGGGATAGTTCTTCTTCTGGGGCTCATACTTATTGTTTCGTGGTGGTTTGAGTTTATTTTTCTCCTGAAAGGCGTGGTGCCGGGCGCTTTGATACTCGGCGGTCTGGTGGCTGTGCTGGCCGGGATCAGCGAATTCAAGGATACGGCGAAAGCCAAGACAGAGAAAAAATGAAGCATATAGCCTTTTTTATTTTAGCGTCCTCGATATTTATCTCGGGATGCGCTCCGGATGTGCCGGAACTAGAGAAAAAAGTCCTTGCCAGGGATCCGTCGTTTTCGGTCGTAATAGACACTAAAAACTCAATGTTCAGCGATCTTGAGGAGACGCGGACGAAATATCTCAACAAAAAACGCGCTACGGAAGCCCAGATAGCTTCCCTGAAAAAGGAGCTTGAGAACTCCAGGGGCGAGCACATAGAGCGGATGGAAAGGCTGAAGAAGAAGCTGGATCCGGAGATAACAGCGCTCAAGAATGAGATAAAGACCATGAAGAACGCTCTTGTGGTGAAGACCTCGGAGCTCGGTATGGTGGAAAAAAGCATAAATGAGATTAAAGAGCTCATCCAGAAGGGAAGAAACCTGGAGATGACCCAGGAAGAGATGAGAATGTGGAACGAAAGAATGACGGTTCTTGTAAAGAAAAGAGAAGAGGCTTTAAAGGCAAGAGATAAAGCAAATTTCGACATAGAGACCGCGGAGATGAAACTCAGCATTATAACCGCAAAGTAGCCGGAGAAAGATGAAGATAAGACGAGCTCTTGTGAGCGTTTCGGATAAGACGGGACTTGGGGACCTTATCCGGGCCCTGGCCGGTTTCGGGGCCGAGATAATATCTACGGGGGGAACGGCCAAGCTTATAAGGTCAATGGGGTTCCAGGTAAAGGACGTTTCTGAATATACGGGTTTCGGGGAGATGCTTGACGGCAGGGTAAAAACACTGCACCCCATCGTGCACGCCGGTATCCTTGCCGACAGGTCCAGCGAAAAACACATGGAGGAGATGAAAAAAAGAGGTATTCCGTTCATCGATATGGTAGTTGTGGACCTCTATCCTTTCGAAAAAACAGTTTCGCGTCCCGACGTTACTTTCGAGGAAGCTGTTGAGAATATAGACATAGGCGGCCCCACAATGATAAGGGCCGCGGCCAAGAACTTCAGGCATGTGGCCGCCGTGAGTTCTCCGGCGCAGTACTCTGAGATCATCTCCGAGATGGAAACTTCAGAAGGCGGGTTGTCGGATAAAACGCTTCTTAAACTGGCCTCCAGTGTGTTCGCCGTAACAAGCAGATATGATTCCAGGATAGCTTCCTATCTTTCTTCTTTTGTCCGGGACGGGAGCGCTTCTTCCGGTCTTCCGAAAGAAATATCCTTCGATCTCAATAAGGTCATAGATCTCAGGTACGGGGAGAACCCGCATCAGAGGGGAGCGTTTTACGGCGCCCCGGGCATTCCCTCGGGCTGGGTCACAAAAGACGCGCTTCTTCAGGGCAAAGAGCTTTCATTCAATAACATACTCGATCTGGGGGCGGCTCTCGAGATAGTAATGGATTTCGATGCTCCGGCGGCCGCGGTCGTTAAGCATAATAATCCTTCCGGCGCGGCCGAGGATAAAACCATAGAAAAAGCTTTCCTGGGAGCTCTGGACTGCGACAGAATGAGCGCTTTCGGAGGGATAATCGGGCTTAACAGGCCTGTCAGCGGAAAATTCGCGTCCGAGATAATCGAACAGACAGGTTTTTTCGAATGCATTATAGCTCCGGGGTACGAGGAAGAGGCCCTCAGGGTGCTGAGCGGTAAAAAGAACGTAAGAGTCGTTAAATACTCTCCGGAAGATGTTAAGATCTCCCCGGCGGGATACGACATCAAAAAAATAAGCGGAGGGTTTCTCGTTCAGGACAGAGATTCGGGAAAGTTCCTCCCGGAGGAGATCAAGACCGTGACAAAGGTATCTCCGACGCGGGAGCAAATGTCATCTCTTATGTTCGCCTGGAAAATATGCCGTTTCGTGAAAAGTAACGCCATAGTGCTCGCTTCCGGTACAAAAACCGTGGGGATAGGGGCAGGGCAGATGTCCAGGGTGGATTCGGTGGACGTAGCTATAACAAAAGCCGGTGAAAAAGCCGGGTCTTCGGTTATGGCCAGCGACGCGTTTTTTCCCAAAACAGATTCTGTCCACAAAGCTCACCAGGCGGGAATAAAGGCCATCATACAGCCCGGCGGATCTATCCGGGACAAAGAGGTGATAGACGCCTGCGATGAGTACGGAATGGCTATGGTGTTCACTTCCAGAAGGCATTTCAGGCATTGACACAGATCTCGATGAGCAGGTACTTTGAACGAAACAACAAGCGTGCCAGTCACCGACATCCTTCCTCAAGATGAAAACATACAAAGAAGCCATCAGATATCTGGATTCCCTGGTCAACTATGAGAAAAAAGGTTTTAAGGGGGGGGAGAGTTTCGGTCTCGGGAACATGAGGTCGGCTCTTGATCTTTTGGGTTCTCCCGAGGATTCTTTCCGTTGTATACATGTCGCCGGCACCAAGGGGAAAGGGTCTGTCTCGGTTTTCGCGTTTTCGATACTACGCCAGGCCGGGATGAAAACAGGGCTTTACACCTCGCCGCATCTTTTGAGCCCCAGGGAAAGGATACGGTTGGACGGGAAGGATATAAGCGAAAAAGATTTTGCCGAAGGCGTTTTTTATTTGAGAAGAAGGCTTCCGCGCCGCATCCTTGAGAAGATAACTTATTTTGAGTTCCTGACGCTTCTCGCGTTCTGGTATTTCAGGAAGAAAAAAGCTGACGCGGCGGTGCTGGAAACGGGTATGGGAGGCAGGCTCGACGCGACCAACGCAGTGAATTCGGAGGTTTCCGTTATAACCCCGGTGAGTTACGACCATACGAAAATACTCGGGAAAAGTCTTGGGAAGATAGCTTTCGAAAAAGCCGGGATAATCAAAAGAAGATCGGTTTGCGTATGTTCGTCCCAGAAAAGAACGGCGCTCGGTATAATTAAGGATTCGTGCCGGGGGAAGAAGGCGCGTCTTATTCTCTACGGAGCAGACATAAAGGCGAAAGTTAAAGAGTTCTCGGCTGAAGGGTCTTCTGTCGATATAATTACTCCTTTCGGGGTTTACCGCAATTGCCGGGTCGGTCTTGCGGGGCTTTTCCAGGCCGAAAATGCGGCCTTGGCCGCCGCGGTCGCGGGAGCTTTTTACAAACTGGTCAAGCGGAACGAAATATCTTCCGAGGCGGTAAAGAAAGGAATAACTAAGGCGTTTATCCCGTGCCGGTTCGAGGTTCTGGCGGAGAACCCCGTAACAGTGGCCGATGGCGCGCAGAACGCGGCAAGCTGCCGGGTCCTTGCCTCATCGGTGAGAAAAATATTCGGCCCGCGGAAGGTGATACTGATAGCTGCGTTCTGTTCCGACAAGGATATTAAAGGCTCGTGCCGGGCTTTAAGAGCGATAGCGGATACGGTTGTAGCCACCCGGGCAAGGACAGCCCGCGCCGCCGACCCTTCAGAAATAGCAGGGTATTTTCCCGGCAAAAATGTAATGATAGCGCGGGGAGCGGAGGAAGCCCTTGCCATTTCCAAAAAAATGGCCGGAAAGAACGATATCGTGCTTGCCGCCGGGTCTCTTTATCTTGCGGGCGAGATACGGTCTTTGGTAAAAAGGAAAAAACGGAAATGAAACTCGGCGAAAAAGATACCATAGCGGCAATATCCACCGGCCTAGGAGAGGGAGGCATAGGGATAGTCAGGATCAGCGGAACGGAGGCTTTTAAAGTCGCTGACGCTGTTTTTTTCTCTCCAAGCGACAGAAAATTGTCCTCCTGCCCGAGCCACACCATACATTACGGAGAGATAAGACATCCGCGCACCGGAGAGGCGCTCGACGAAGCGCTTGTTTCGGTGATGAGATCGCCGAGGACCTACACGACCGAGGATGTTGTCGAGATAAATTGTCATGGCGGCAGGGTGTCCCTGAAAAAGGTCCTCGACGCCTGCGTTCTTGCCGGGGCGAGAGTAGCGGAGCCCGGAGAGTTTACGCGGAGAGCTTTTCTTAACGGCCGCATAGACCTCGCTCAGGCCGAGGCCGTTATGGATATCATAAGTTCCGAGACGGAAAAGGCCCAGCAGGCGGCGCTTGGCCAGCTTGGGGGAGGGTTGTCGGACAGGATAGAGAAACTGCGGGAACAGCTGGTGGAAACGTTGGTTCTTATAGAGCTTTCTCTGGATTTTTCCGATGAGGATGTGGAAAGACCCGCGCGGGAGGAGATAACCTCACGGGTGGAAAAGGTCCTTTCGGGGGTGACCGAGCTTTTAGATACATCTTCTTCTGGCATGATGATGAGGAGCGGAGCGAGCGTGGTTCTCTGCGGCAGGCCTAACGTCGGAAAATCCAGTTTGATGAACGCGCTTTTACGGCATGACAGGGTGATAGTTTCTCCCGTAGCCGGGACCACCCGGGACGTGGTGGAGGAATACATAGATCTTAACGGCGTTAAAGTCCGTTTGTCGGACACAGCGGGTATGATGGACACGCGCGACCGGCTGGAACTGGAAGGGATAAGGCGATCCACGGAGAAAGTCGAATTGGCTGACCTGGTGATCCTGGTAGTTGACGGCAACGAGGGGATAACCGAAAAAGACAAGAGCGTTTACAACGCGGTAAAACACAAAAAAATAGTTGTAGCCGCCAACAAGGCAGATCTTGGTTCCGGGCTTTCCGAGAGATCCTCCCGGGAAGATCTCGGGAATTCTCCGCTTGTTATGGTATCGGCGATCAACGGGACAGGGCTTGAGGAACTCGAGAGAGAGATCGGAGCAAAACTTTTTCCGGAGACCCGGTTCCATTCCGGCGAAACTCCGGTTATAATGAGAGCAAGACATAAGGAGTGTCTTGAGGCATCTGCCGGGTTCCTCAGGGAAGCTTTGAAAGCGTGCGAGACTTCCGGAAAAGATGAGCTGGCGGCCGTCGACATAGGCGAGGCAGTGAGACATTTGGGGCTTATAACCGGGAAGACCATAGAGGACGACGTGATAAGAAGGATCTTTTCGGAATTCTGCATAGGCAAATAGGTAAAGGCCGCCGCGCGGCCCGGAGGACAGAATGGACAAAGCAAAAATAATGAAAGCTGTTAAAGACATACTTGAGGCGATAGGGGAGGATCCTTCCAGGGAAGGGCTTAGGGAAACACCGCGGCGGGTAGCAGAAATGTACGCCGAGATATTCAGCGGGATAAAGAAGGACGCTCACGAGGAGTTAAAGGTTTTTTTCGAGCAGGAACATGACGAAATAATACTTTTGAGGGATATCCCTCTTTATTCGGTTTGCGAGCACCACATGGTGCCTTTTGTGGGGTCGGCGCATATAGCCTATATACCCGAAGGGAACCGCATAACCGGATTAAGCAAGATCGCCAGGGTAGTGGATACTCTTTCCAGGAAGCTGCAGGTCCAGGAACGCCTCACTACGGATATAGCCGAAGTCCTTATGACAAGGCTCGAACCCAAAGGGGTTCTGGTTGTAATAGAGGCGGAACACCTTTGCATGAGCATGCGTGGAGTGAAAAAACCGGGAATAACGACCACTACTAGCGCGGTAAGGGGTATTTTCAGGTCCAGCCAGAAGACTCGGCAGGAAGCGCTGTCGCTTATAAACAACGGCCGAAAGAATTTTTAGGGCACACAATACTCAATACCCGGTATTTTTCGCTCACAAGCCTCCTGCCCCCATAATAAGTTTGATTTTTGGCATGGGGCATAATATAATCATCGGTAAAATAAACGTCCCGGAGGATCAGCAAGCGCGACTTTGGGCATAAGGATTTACACATAAGGGAGAATATGCAGTCTGTGGTCGTTACCAAAGAATTCGTGAATAATCCCATAGCGATATGTACTTTTTGCGCCTGGCTGGTGGCTCAGTCCACCAAGGTATTTTTAGGCGTCATAAGGGAGAAAAAATTCAACTTCAGGTGGTTTGCCGGTTCCGGCGGGTTTCCCAGCTCTCATTCCGCCGGGGTAACGGCTCTTGCCACCAGCGTTGGGCTCCACGAGGGCGTGAGCACTGCGCTTTTTGTGGTGACGCTCATGTTCTCCATAGTAGTTATACTCGATGCCCAGGGTGTCAGGCGTTCCGCCGGCCAGCAGGCTACCATTCTCAACAAGATAATGGACGATCTTTACTGGAAAGGCCACATACAGGAAAACCGGCTAAAAGAACTTATAGGGCATACGCCCTTTCAGACATTCACCGGAATAATAATAGGGCTCGCGGTAGCCCTTATTCTTTTTCATTACGTTCTGTAGGACGCGGGGAGGCGTACCGATATGAAAAAGCTTACAGTTGTTCTTCTTGCGGTTCTTGTGGCAACTATTGCCGTTGTCGCCGTTTCCTTGATCGCCGCCAGGTCCTCGGTGAAAGATATCAAATACGACCCCGTCGAGTACAAGTCCGCGCTCATCATGAAAAGAGCGGAAACCCTTCTGGCCAGCGGGCAGGGCGATAAGGCCGAAGCGGCTTACGTAATGGTAATAACCAACTATCCTTCCTCGGACGCCTGCGAAAAAGCCCTTAGGGGCCTGGCCGACTACAATAGCGCCAAGGGAGAGATAAAGAGAGCCGTGTATTACAACACAAGGCTTCTTGAAGAGTTCCCCGGGATAGAGGATAAGTCTGCGGTAAGGAAAAAAATAGACGACGACAATATGAAGATAATGGCCTCCGCTATAAAAACAGAGGACAGTATAGAGTACAAGGTCGTCGCCGGCGACACTCTTTACGGCCTTGCCAGAAAGTTCAATACCACGGTGGACCTTCTTAAAAAGATGAACGACCTTAAGACGGACGTTCTGCAGATAGGGCAGAAGCTCAAGGTGAATACCGCCAAGTTCTCCATACTCGTGGACAAAGCTACCAATGTAATGGAACTCAAAAAAGACGGAAAGATATTCAAGACCTATACCGTCGCCACCGGAAGGAACAACTCTACCCCGGTCGGCGTGTTTAAGGTTACTGACAAAATGGTGCAGCCGGTATGGACAAAACCGGGTGTGGGAATGGTCATGCCCGACAGTGTGGATTATGAGCTTGGCGCCAGATGGATACCCATTTCGGCTAAAGGTTACGGTATACACGGCACCAACGACGAAACTTCAATAGGCGGCCAGACCACGGCCGGTTGTGTGAGGATGTACAATAACGACGTTATAGAACTTTACGACATAATACCGGTAGGCACCGAGGTGGAGATAATAGACAGCGCTAATCCGCCCCAGAAGGCCGAACCCGGCGAAATCAAAGTTTCCGGAGAAAACGATGGCGATAATACTTGATTTTGAGAAACCCATAATAGAGCTTGAGAACAAAATAAAAGAGCTCAAGAAATTCACAAAGGAAGAGGATCTGGATCTTTCTGGCGAGATAAAGGGTCTCCAGGACCGGCTCGACAAACTTACAATGGAGACTTTCCAGAGCCTTACCAACTGGCAAAAGGTCCAGCTTTCCCGCCATCCCGAACGCCCCTACACCCAGGACTACATAAACCTGATATTCCAGGATTTTCTTGAGATACACGGAGACAGGCATTTCTGGGACGACAAGGCCCTGATAGGAGGGTTTGCCAGGGTTGAGAACCGGAAGGTCATGGTAATGGGACATCAGAAGGGGCGGGAAATGAAAGAAAGCCTGAAACGTAACTTTGGCTGCGCTCATCCCGAGGGATACCGCAAAGCGATGAGACTAATGAAGATGGCGGAGAAATACAACACCCCGATAGTGACATTTATAGATACCCCGGGAGCCTACCCCGGAGTAGGAGCCGAGGAGCGGGGCCAGGCCGAGGCCATAGCTTATAACCTGAGAGAAATGGCGGGTCTTAAGGTCCCGGTAGTGGTTTTTGTAATAGGAGAAGGTGGTTCCGGCGGCGCTCTTGGAATAGGCGTAGGAGACAGGATATACGTTATGGAAAATGCCTACTATTCCGTTATATCTCCGGAGGGGTGCGCGGCCATACTTTGGAGAGAGAAGACCAAGGCCTCGCTTGCCGCCAGTTGCCTAAAACTTACCGCGCCGGAGCTTCTGGAGCTCGGCATAATAGACGGGAAGGTAAAAGAGCCTCTGGGAGGGGCCCATAGGAACCCGGAAGGCGCCGCATCTGAAATAAAGAAGATCATGCTGGAAGCGCTTGACGAACTTTCCAGCTTTACCGTGAAGGAACTTGTGGACGAAAGGTACAAGAAATACAGGAATATGGGCGTCTACCGAGAAGGATGACGGTGAGAATAAAAACAGCAATAGCCAACGACAGCCATCTGCTGAAGGAACTGAGCCGGGAGATAACCGATGAATTAAGGTCTTCCGGGGCTTCGGAGGAACAGGTTTTCGACATAAGGGTAGCGATAGAGGAAGCTCTCCGTAACGCCATGATACACGGTAACAAACTTGACCCGGCCAAAAAGGTCAGTGTCGAGGCCGATCTTTCAGAAGGGCGGGTCAGAATATGCGTAGAAGATGAGGGGGATGGTTTTGACCCCGGAAAGATACCCGACCCCACAGCCGAAGAGAACATACTTAAAACCTCCGGCCGGGGAGTTTACATGATGAACCACCTTATGGACGATGTCAGCTATGATAAAGGCGGGCGCAGGGTGATAATGGAGAAATGCCTTAAAAAAAAAGATCCTAAACATGACAGGGGGAATAGATGCAGATGAATTTTGAGGACAAATGCGGCGTGACGGTCTGTAAGGTCACGGGGGATATCGACATAAACAGTTCCCCGGACATGAAGAAAAGTTTCGAGAAGATATTTAAGGAAAAAAAGAACAAAGTGGCGATAGATCTCTCGAACGTCGGGTACGTTGACAGCTCGGGCCTCGCGACCATAGTGGAAATACTCAAGAACGTCAGGCTTTACGGCGGAAAATTGAAACTAGCCGGCCTTTCCGATAAGGTAAGGGGCCTTTTCGAGATAACAAAACTGGACAAACTGTTCGATATATCGGATACTATCGAAAAAGCGACGGCTTCTTTCTGAGAAACACAAAACAAGGCGAAACGCTTATGGTCCCGGCGAAAAAACAGATGAATAATCCCGTAGCGGTCACAGGAAGGGCCGCGTTGGCTCTCCTCGGAGACATAACGGGTATACTTTCTCTTTTTTTTGATACTTTGAGATGGATATTTATCGGGCCGTTCGTTAAGAAATCCGCGCAGAGAGCGAGCGTGTTCCAGCAGATGGTATTCGCCGGCGTGCAGTCTCTTGTCATTGTGTTCTTTATTTCCCTTTTTACCGGCATAGTCATCGCCATGCAGAGCGCCTACCAGCTCAAACAGCTCGGAGCCGTTATTTACGTCGCTCCTATGGTCAGCATAAGCATGGCCAGGGAACTGGGCCCGGTGTTTACGGCGCTTGTAGTAGCGGGCAGGGTGGGTTCGGCTATAGCCGCGGAACTCGGGACCATGAAGGTTTCCGAACAGATAGAGGCGCTTGAGACGCTGGCAATAGACCCTGTCAGGTTCCTTGTTGTTCCTAGGTTCCTTGCCCTTCTTGTAATGCTGCCTTGCCTTACCATAATGGCCGACATAGTGGGGGTCCTGGGCGGGCTCATAGTGGGGGTGTTCAATCTCCAGCTTAATGTCTACAGGTACCTGACCTTCTCGTTCGACATGCTCACATGGAAAGACGTCTGGACGGGCCTTCTTAAAAGCGGCGCTTTCGCCGTGGCCATATCGATGATAGCCTGTTATGTGGGGCTTGGAACCAGGGGAGGCGCGGAAGGCGTGGGTAAGTCAACGACCCTGAGCGTTGTCGTCAGCTTTATAATGATAGTCCTTATTGATTGTGTTCTTACGGGAATATTTTTCTTCAGCAATATGTAGTCCGGGAGACACGCCGTATGGCCGAAAAAGAAGTGGTGGCGGAAGTAAAAGACCTTGTAAAGAAGTTCGGTTCCAGGACCGTTCTGAACGGGGTCAACCTCAAGATATATAAGGGTGAGACCTGCGTTATAATGGGCGGGTCGGGCTGCGGTAAAAGCACGCTTTTGAGGCATATGATCGGGAATATAAAACCCACTTCCGGGAGAGTTTCGCTTTTGGGGCGCGACATAACGGGTCTTTACGGCGCGCAGCTCGACGAGGTAAGGAAAAAGATAGGGATGTCCTTTCAGTCCTCGGCTCTTTTCGACTCTATGACGGTGGGAGAGAACGTTAGCCTGCCCCTTAAGGAACATACAAGGCTGGAAAAAAGCGTAATAGAGATAATGCTCAAGATGAAGCTCGAGCTTGTGGGGCTCAGGGGTTTTGAGGACCTCATGCCCAGTGAGCTTTCAGGCGGGATGAAGAAGAGGGTCGGATTGGCCAGGGCCATCGTGATGGATCCCCAGATAATATTTTACGACGAACCCACGGCCGGGCTGGATCCCATAGTTTCCGCCGTTATAGACAAATTGATAATCGATCTTTCGAAGAAACTTCAGGTCACCAGCGTTGTTGTTACCCACGACATGAAAAGCGTGATGTCCATAGCCGACCGGATAGTCATGCTTTACGAGGGGCGCGTTCTTGAGACAGGCACGCCGGATGAGATAAAAAATTCTAAAAATGAAATGGTACAGCAGTTCATAAACGGAAGTTACGACGGGCCGATACGGTTCTTTCAGCAGAAAGACGATTATCTGGAGACCCTGACGCAGTAGTGATATTTAAGTTCAGGACAATATTTTACGCCAAGAGAAAAACAGGAGAGGACGATGAGGATACCCAATGAGATAAAAGCCGGGCTTGTGGTGCTTATGGCAGCGGTGATAGGCGTTTTCTTTTTCGCGAAAACCGCCAGTTTTAAAGAAGAAACTTACGATCTTAAAACGGGTTTTTCCTACGCGGGAGACCTTAAGGTCAACGCCACCGTCAAGCTTGCCGGCATAGAGGTAGGCCGTCTTAAGGACATCAGCTTCGTTTATGACGGCCCTGTTACCCGGGTCGAGTGCCTGCTTGAGATAAATTCCAGAGCCAAGGTAAGGAAGGATTCCGTCGCCTATATCGGCACGGCCGGTTTTGTGGGGGACGCGTTTATAGGTATAACTCCGGGGACCACCCCCGATTTCGCGGCGGACGGAGACGTTATAGAGAGCGAGGACCCGATAGAGATGCGCATGCTCATGAAAAAGGCCGAGAACATAGCCAACAGCCTCGACAGCGTGCTCAGCGAAGTGAAATCCATAGTTACCGACAACCGGCCCGCTATGGACAAGATAATCGGTAACCTTGAGTCGGCGACAAAAAATATCGACGCCGCCACCAAGAATCTTGAAGAGTTCAGCGATGACGTTAAGAAGAACCCCTGGAAACTTCTTTTTAAGGGTGAAGAGGTAAAATAAACCCGCTCTTTCCTTTCATATGAGGAAGATCAAAAAAGACAGTCTGGCTTACGCCTTTATTTTTCTTTTTTTCGTTTCAGCTTTCCTTTCTTTGTCTTACCTCAGGGTTTTTGACGGGTTCGAGAACAGCACTTTTGATTTTCGCTACAAGATGCGCCCTCCCGAGAAAGTCAGCGGGGATGTCGTGATAATCGAAATAGGGGACGACTCTATCGCCAAGATAGGGCAGTGGCCCTTTCCCCGTAATTATCACGCGCTTCTTATAAAGGCGCTGGACTCCGCCGGAGCGAAAGCCGTTATATTCGATATTTTTTTCAGCGAACCTACCGGAGAAGATGAAGGCCTGGCTACGGCGGCCGCGGATTCAGGCAAGGTCTATTTCCCGTATATTTTCGATATCGACAGGGACCCTTACGACAGGAAAAGCGTTCATGCCGCGGGTTACGCCGCGGCCATGCTTCCGGCGCTGGAGTCAGCCGCGAAAGCCACGGGTTTTGTCAACGTTATCCCGGATCATGACGGTAAAGTGCGCCGCATGCCTCCTTTCATAAACTATCTCGGCAAAAGATACCCTCTTATTTCATTGAGGGCCGCTCTTGACGCCAAGGGGCTTTCGTTCGATGAGCTGGAAATACGCCCCGGGGCGGAAATAAAGGTACCGGGACACAAGACCATACCGCTGGATGAGGGTTCCTATGTTCTTGTTAACTACGCCGGACGATGGGGTGAAGGCTTCAGGCATTTTTCATATGTGGACATTATCCAGTCCTATCTGGCGGATATAGTGGGCCAGGCTCCTTCGGTTGACCTTTCATCCCTCAAAGGCGCGGTATGTTTTATAGGTGTCACGGCAAGCGCCTCTCCGGACGCTCACCCCTCGCCGATGGAGAACATGTATCCGGGAGTAGGCGTGCATGCCGGTGTTTACGACAGCGTGATAAGGGAAAGCTATATACGTCGGCTAGGCAGGGTGCCGAATATGGCCATACTGCTTGTGGTATGGTTCCTGGCGGCTTATTTCACCCTCAAACTCAAGAAACGTTTCGCGGGCGTTGTGATGACGCTTATTGTCTCGGGTTATTTTATTTTTGCTTTTTTGGCATTTTGGCCGTTCGGTGTATGGGTTGACGTGTTCTATCCTTTGGTCTCCACTCTTGCCGTGTATTTCATAGCTACGTTCAAGAAATATGTGGAAGAAACCCAAAAACGGGAGATGATGGAGAAAGAACTCAATATAGCCAGGGATATACAGCAAAGTTTTCTGCCCAAGGAGCTCCCAGGGGTCGGCGGGGCGGAAGTTAATGTCAGGATGGCCACGGCCAAACAGGTTGGAGGGGACCTTTACGACGTTATAGATCTCGGTGAAGGCAGGCTCGGCGTAATGATGGGTGACGTTTCCGGCAAGGGTGTTCCGGCGGCTCTTTACATGGCTAAAGCGGCCAGTGTTTTTAAGACCTACATAAGACGGGGGAGCCCGGCGGAAGCCGTAAAAAAAACCAACGACCGTCTGGCCGCGGAAAGTTCCTCCGGGCTTTTTGTTACGCTCTCATACATGGTCTTCGATACCGCCGCGGGCAAAGTTGATTACGCCATAGGGGGGCATCTGCCCACGGTTATGATAGAGCCTGGAGGGAACGTGGAACTCCTTGACGTTGAAAGCGGGTTTCCGTTAGGGCTCATGGAATGCGATTTCAGCGAGGTCTCGAGAAAATATGTTCCCGGCAGCGTTTTTGTCATGTATACTGACGGAGTTACGGAAGCCATGAACGTGAAAAACGAGATGTTCTCCGTTGAAAGGCTCCTTGAAGTATGCCGGGGCCTTGCCGCGAGATCCCCGAAAGAAGTGGTAGACGCCGTATTTAAAGCTGTTAACGATTTCGCCGGTAAGGCCGAACAGCATGATGACATAACCATTCTGGCTGTCAGGGTGTAGGCAGTGAGACTGGTGTTTCATGAGCGAAGAGAAATGAAACAGCATAGTCGAACTGTCCCCGAACGCAGTGAGACCGCTGTTTCACGAACGAAGTGAAATGA
>CAYQUS010000017.1:0-18143 GCA_964421015.1 uncultured Planctomycetia bacterium | reverse complement strand
GAACTGTCCGGCGATGTAGCTCAAAATGATGGGCAGTGAGGCTGCAGTTTCCTGAGCGAAGAGAAGAGAAACTGCATAGCCGAACTGTCCGGCGATGTAGCTCAAAATGATGGGCAGTGAGGCTGCAGTTTCCTGAATTTGGTGACTGGCAACACCATCGTTATTTTCTTATCGGGTGGTGCCTGTCACCAATGGGTCTTAAGCTCATCCTGTCATCCTGAGCCGAAGGCGAAGGATCTATATTCATGGTCCAGTGAGGGAACACCAAAGTGTCTTCTACCCGATTCCCCCGGTGTGAGTGTATTCTGTGCGCTTCATAATTCGCCTGTTAATTTAGTACTCCAGGAGCAGACTCTTCAGAGAAGTGTCCTTACTTTTATCCTTTTCAGGCGGCTAGCAGATGCCCGGTATTCCCTTCAGGGACGCTCGATCTTCCCGGCGAGAAAATCTCGCTCGGAGATCTCCCTCGCTCTCCCTTAGGGCTTTTGCCCTAGGGATCCGTGCCCGCTCGGTCGACCAACGCCCTTCCGGGAACACCTGGCATCTGCTGAAGGAGAAAACGTCCTGAAGTAGGTTCTTGGTGACGGTGCCACCTCTCAACCTCAACCTAAACCTTAACCTGTTACCTTTATAGTTTCACGTCACCCTGAGGGAGCGAAGCGACCGAAGGATCTAGATTCTTCGCCTTCGGCTCAGAATGACGCGACTGTCGACCTGAACCTATCCCTATCCCGTTCTCGGGGAACCTCGAACGGGATTCAGCCATACCCCGTGTATCTCAAAAAAATTTCCTCCAAAGGTTAGGAAATTTTTTTGTATTAGGTGGTATGGCTTAAGAACTAGATTTGGCCTCAAGATATCCTATAAGCACAGGATACAGGATGTGGTGAAAACCAACCACATCCTCAAGTATTTTTGTTGTTCTTGGTGACTAACGTCACCAAGAACTAGATTTGGCCTCAAGATATCCTATAAGCACAGGATACAGGATGTGGTGAAAACCAACCACATCCTCAAGTATTTTTGTTGTTCTTGGTGACTAACGTCACCAAGAACTAGATTTGGCCTCAAGATATCCTATAAGCACAAAGGACAGAGTTTCAAAGAAACTCTGTCCTTTGGCCAAATCTATGGCGGAGAGGGGGAGATTCGAACTCCCGGAACCCGAAGGCTCAACGGTTTTCGAGACCGCCGCATTCGACCACTCTGCCACCTCTCCGTGTCGCCGCCGTTCCTGATTTTACCAGAACGAAAGCGGTTTCTCTACTTTTTTCTGATTATCGATCCGCGGCCGGTTCCCCGCATGGGATGGATATAGTGAAAGTCGCCCCTTTTCCCACTTCGCTCGCAAGTTCTATCTTGCCTCCCTGGCTTTCTACCATCATCCTGGCTATAGAAAGCCCAAGACCCGTACCTTTGGGTCTTGTGCTGTACAGAGGCTCGAAGATGAACTGCCTGTATTCCTCGGGTATCCCGGGGCCAGTATCCGATATCTCTATGCAGACCCGCCCGGGCTTCTCGCACACCCTTATCGTGATTTCTCCTTTTCCCTTCATTGCCATTATCGCGTTATTGACAATATTGACTATTGCGTGTATCAGCTGTTTCCCGTCGGCCATTACATTAGGAACTTCGCCGAAATCCCTGTTCATGACAACAAGCTCAGGCATTTCAACCGACTTTAAGGCTTCTTCAACCACCGCCCTCAGATCGGAAAGTTCAAGTTTCACGGGCTTTTTAGCGGCAAATCCCATTATGTCGGAGATAATGGAATCCATCGCCGAAATTTCTTTTTTTATTATTCTCAGGTAGTCTCGGGTTTTCTCATCGGCGTTTTTCGCCAGCACAGACTCCACAAAATAAGCGGAATTCTTTATGACGGCCATGGGATTACGCAGCTCGTGCGTGACACTGCCGGCCAGTTTACCCATAAAAGCGAGCTTCTCGCTGCGCTGGAGCTTGTCGTTTATTTCCATAAGCTCTTCCGTCCTGGACTTGACCTTCTCCTCGAGATGATCTTTTACCCTGTGAAGCTCACGGCTCATCTCATTAAGGTCCTCTATCATGAACTGCATAGCCCTCTGGGTGTTCCTGAAAGTCTCTATCTGATGTTCCAGGTCTTCGTTTACGGAAAGGAGCTGATCTTCCTTTTGCTTTATGTATTCTTCCGCCTTCGCCTTTAAAAAATCATTCTCCTCGATCCTGGCCCTGAGAGTAGCGCTTATCTCCTCGAACTCCCTGGCCCTCAGCTCCCCCCTTTCTTTAGCCATGAGAAGTTCTCTTTCCCTCGACAGCCTTATTTCAGAAAAAAACCTTGTAATGTACGCGAAAAGCAGGAACATAGGCCCGGCGCCGAAAATAGCCGTACCCAGTATATACCTGGCGTTGTCGAAAGCCGAGTCATACATCGGGACTATCCTGTAATGCGGTATCACTCCCCTCCACTCGCACAAGAGAAGCACAAAATAACAAAAGATCACAAGCGCCGTTACCGTTCCGGCGCGCCACTTCCTGAGGAACATGTTCGCGTAGAAAAGATCGAAGAAATACAGCGCGAAACCCACCCATTCCGCTCCCCCAAGATAATGCGCCACCAGCGTCACCAGGACCAGACCCGGGAAAAAATAGCTGTAATGCACAATGTCTATTTTCCCGTGCCCAGGCATCTTCTCTGAACGGAAGTACAAAAAATAAGCGGCGCAGACAAAAAGCCACACCACAAGAGCAAGAACAGCGTTCCACGGGATGGAAAAACGCATTAGCCCCTTCAGAAAACCCACACAGACAAGGGCCGCGATTATCCCGGCACCTCTCACCTTGAACGACTCCGCCAACAAGACCTTTTCGTAAGCTTCCGCCGAAACGAAGGCTTCGCTTTTCCATTCCCTCTTAATTCCCGGCATTTTCCCCTTCCAATTCTCTTATCTTCCCTAGCGCCTCGCCCAAAGCGGAACGCAGTTCTTTTATCCTTTCTTCTCTCTCTATGGAAGAGACAAGGAACCTTTCCAGTTCTCTTTTTTGCCTCATCTCTCCCTCTTTCTTCTGGTAGTAGCTTGACACATCTTTTATTACGGCCATGGCGGAGTTGCTTGCCTCTCCTCTCATTCCGCTCAGCGTTATGAGGACATCCCGGTAAGAACCGTTTTTCGCCACAAGAACGGTCTCAAGCCCAGACCTGCCCGCAAAGGCGGTGTTCCTGGACATGTCGGCCAGCTTTTCCCTGTCCATGGGATGGACCAGCTCCTCGATCCTCTTCCCGACAAGTTCGTCGGCGGGAAACCCCGTAAGTTCCTCAGCGGCAGGATTGGCGTCCTCTATCCCAAGGTCCATAAAATCGAACATTATCACCGCGTCGCCGGAACTTCTGAACAGCGACTCATATTTCTCTTTCAACTCAACTATGCGGTGATACCCGGACATTTCCCCGGTAACATCCTTAAAAAGTATCGTGGCCGATTCCCGGCGCGTTACGGGATCAATAACCAGGCACCCCCGGCACATAAGCACTTTTTCTTTTCCTTTAAGAGTCTTTATTCGGTATTCCGGGCAATCGATCTTTTTAGAGCTCCTCGCTTTTTCATCCAGCAAACCAGCTCGGCCTAAAGGCAGGAAAAGTTTTTCGAGGCTTTCGCCGGAAATATCGGAAGCATCCTCCCCAAGCTCAAGTATTCTAAGAAACCCCTTATTGGCGAAACTAACTCGCCCGGATCTTCCCCGGCATTTAAGATATCCTATCTCCATCTGGTCAAGGAACTCCAGGACCCTTTTTTCGCGATAACGGCACCTGTAACACCTGAATACTCCCGCGATAAGCAGTGATAAAAAAACTATATTGGAGAAAACGAGATACTTCATAATCCGGACTCCCGGGCGGCTGTGTATACAATGAGATTATACACTAGTTTGAGCGGCAGGGGCAACGTAAACTGAAACATCCAAAACAGTGATCCAAAGCCTGGATTTCTGCTTTATTTGAGACCTTCTTTTTCCTGACAGAATGTAAATTTCTTACAAAAAAATCTTTCTAAACATTTTTATTAACTTTTTCTGTTTTTTTTAGTGTTTTTTTATCTTTTTTATATTAAACATGTTACATCTTGTAAAAACAGTGGATTTTCTCGAAAAACATTTTTAAAACTTAATTAAAGTTTTTTGCTTAAAAACTTGCCTTTCTGTTTTTACATGGTATACTTAAGTCTGTAGGAGGTGAGGGGAACATTAAAAAGGAATTTACGGGTCTTTTCTAGCTTTTCTAACCCCCTTAAAAATCAAAAAAAAGGTGAAAGAAAAGCTAACTAAAAAAAATCAAAGGCGCCTTAGGGCGCCTTTTTTATTCTTACCGGCCGTCTATTTTACTTATCGCCCTGTAAACTTCCATAAAATCTCTGGTCTTGCAGACATAATCTGCCGCACGGGAAAGTTTTTCGCTACAGGAATTGAATGCTATAGAATACCCCGCCAGCTCCATCATTGGAATATCCCCTTCGCTGTCGCCTACGGCTATCATTTCCGAAGGTTTTAGATCAAAACCTCTGAGCATCTTCTTCAGCGCTATGCCTTTGGCTCCGTGAGATATGTTTATAGTGACCCCGCCGGTAATAACACCTTTTCTGACGTTGAGCCGGTTTGATACAACCATATCAAAACCCAGATCCCGCTTTATTTTTTCCGCCACGAACTGCAGGCCCGTTGACACGGCCGCTAGACGGTAACCCCGGGATTTGAGTTTTCTGATGACTTTTTCCGCGTTCTTAGAGTACTTAACACCTTCGAAAACTTCGCGCATGCGGCTTTCCTTTATGCCTTTCCAATGAGCGGCATCAAGCTGGCAGAATCTCCGGTAACTGATCTTGCCTGCCAGAAATTCGTCCTGATATTTTTTGGCCAAGACATCCCACAACCCAAGCCTTTCGTGTATATACCTCCAGCTGGACACGTGGGAAGTGATCGTGCCGTCTATGTCGAACACCACCATTTTTTTCATATGGGTTTTTCCGGGTTTTTCGCCCGCGCCGCGGCAAGCTGTCCGCACGAAGCCTCTATGTCGGCTCCGCGGCTTCTCCTCAAAGTGGACGTAACTCCCCTGTCCTGAAGTTTCCGCCGGAATACTTCTGCGGCCCTCTCCGAAGAGGCCTCAAAATCCTTTGACCCGGCGAAATTGCACCGTATAAGGTTGATCTTGGCTTTGATCTTTCTGGCTATGCCGGCAAGCTGCTCAGCGTCCTTCACTGAATCGTTCACGTTCTTTATAAGGGCGTACTCAAGTGTTATTACCCGGCCGGTATCGGCGAAATATTCCTGAAGCGCCGAAACAAGTTCGGCCACGGGATACTTTCTGTTAACAGGCACCAGAACATCGCGCAGTTTGTCGTTTGAAGCGTGCAAAGAAACGGAAAGTTCGATCTGGAGCCCCAGATCCTTAAGCTGCCGTATCCCGGGCACAAGACCGCATGTCGAAACCGTTATTTTTCTTGCGGCTATCCCCATGCCTTCGGCCCGGTTCATCGTTCTTATGGCTCTGGCCAGGTTTGGAAAATTATCCAGAGGCTCTCCCATTCCCATAAAAACAACGTTCGTCACTCTCTCCCCTGTCTCTCTCTGGACCATTATGACCTGTCCGGTTATCTCGCCCGGGGAAAGGTTCCTTAAAAACCCTTTCTGTCCGCTGGCGCAGAAGGGACATCGGAACTTGCATCCCGCCTGAGTGGAGACACATACCGTCCTTCTTTCTCCGGCGGGGATCATGACAGACTCTATAAAAGCCCCGTCCGGCAGCTTCCAAAGGAATTTCATAGTGCCGTCGGTGGATTTTCTCAGCTCTTCATTAATTATGCCCCGCGCCGTGAACTTTTCCCCGAGTTTTTTTATGAGCGCCGCCGGCAGATCCGTCATTTCCTCAAAGCTCAAGGCTCCCTTGGAATAGAGCCATTTCGATATCTGCTTTGCCCGGTGCCGCGGCTCTTCCATAGCCGTCATTTCCGACACCAGTTCCTCTAGAGAAAGATCCCTTATATCCTTTTTCATGTTTCTCCGCGTCTTTGAAAAGAGCTCATTGCGCGCGTTCCTTTTTACTGCGCGTGCGCGCGTTCTCCGAAAGGTGCAGTTTCCTGAGCCGTATGTTCCTGGGTGTTACCTCGACAAGCTCATCGTCCTCTATGAACTCAAGGGCGAATTCCAGCGTCATCTCTCTTGGGGGAATAAGCTGCATGGCTTCGTCGGAGCCCGAGGCTCTCATGTTGGTAAGTTTCTTCTCCCTGCAGGCGTTGACCACAAGATCAACGCCTTTATTGTTCACTCCCACTATCATGCCCTCGTAAAGCTCGTCGCCCGGAGAAACAAATATCTCGCCGCGGTCCTCGAGACCCCAAAGCGCGTAAGCGGTGGCTTTGCCGGAAAGCTGGGATATAAGCACTCCGTTCTGCCTGCGGGGTAGTTCTCCTTTAAATTCCTGGTACTCGTAAAAGTTGTGATACATAACTCCCGTTCCCCTAGTCATAAGAAGGAACTCGTTCCTGAACCCGGCCAGCGCCCGGGAAGCGATAAAGAACTCAAGCCGCACGGTACCGACGGAAGTAACGTCCATTGTCCTCATCTCGGCTTTACGTTCACCCAGCACCTGTATCACACTGCCCTCGTAACCCTTGTCGACCTCTATTACAAGTTCCTCCACGGGCTCAAGCAGCACTCCTCCCTCTTCTTTCATTATGACTCGCGGCTGGGAGACCTCAAGCTCGTATCCTTCCCGGCGCATGGTTTCTATAAGCACCGAAAGGTGAAGTTCACCCCTACCTGAAACCTTGAACCTTTCCCCGCCCTCGGACTGCTCAACCCTTATTCCCACGTTCAGCATGGCCTCTCTTTCGAGCCTGTCCTTCACATGTCTTGAAGTAAGGAATTTCCCGCCGTCCCGTCCGCATAAGGGGCTTGTGTTATGGGAAAAGTTCATCGATATAGTAGGCTCGTCTATCTTTATGGTGGGCAGGGCCTCCGGTTTTTCAGGGGAGGCAAGCGTCTCTCCCACCTTTATGTCCTCGACTCCCGCCACAGAAACAATGTCCCCGGCCTCGGCAAAAGGCACCTCCACCTTTTTCATCCCCTCATATTTCAGAATACGCGTTATTTTTCCTTTCCTCTGGCTGGAATCATGTTTTATCAGAACCACGGGGTCGCCAAGAGAGATCTTTCCGCACGTTATCCTCCCTACCGCCATCTGTCCCACGTAATTGTTATAATCCAGCATGGTTATCAGCATCTGGAAAGGCTCATCCGGATCGGCGTGCGGAGGAAGAACCCTGTGGATAATTGTCTCAAGCAGCGGTTTCATGTCGGTAGAATCGTCCGTGAGGTCTATTTTGGATATCCCGTCCTTGGCCGAAGCGTAGACTATGGGAAAATCCAGCTGTTCCTCCGTGGCGTTAAGTTCGCAGAAAAGGTCGAAAGTAAGCGAAGCCACGTCTTCGGGCCGGCAGTTAGGCCTGTCTATCTTGTTTATGACCAGTATGGGCTTAAGGTGGAGTTCGAGGGATTTTTTCAGAACGAACTTGGTCTGCGGCATGGGACCCTCGAAAGCGTCCACCAGAAGAAGCACCCCGTCAACCATTCTGAGTATACGCTCTACCTCGCTGCCGAAATCGGCGTGACCCGGAGTATCGACTATGTTTATTTGTATATCCTTGTAGCGCACTGAAACGTTCTTAGAAAGTATGGTTATTCCTCTTTCCCTTTCTATGGGATTAGAGTCCATTATGGTAGATTCCCCGGCCTTAAAATCATAAGCCTTGGTCTCCCTGAGTATAGCGTCCACAAGCGTTGTTTTTCCGTGGTCTACGTGGGCTATTATCGCGATGTTCCTTACGTCTTTCCTTCTTTTCTGACTGTTCATACTCCGCCTTTTCCGGGCGCTATTTTCTTGGCGTATATCACGATGCCGTCCCGTTTTGAATAAAAATCCTCTATTGTTCCAACTTCTCTGTAACCTTTCCCTGCATAGAACTTCCTGGCTCCGGCATATTCTTTTCTAGTTGAGGTTTCCACTCGTATGACCGCCTCCGGGAAATCTGCCGTCATCAGGCGTTCAGCCTCGTCCATCAGCCTGCCGCCAAGACCCTTCCCCTGGTATTCGGGCGACACTACAAGCCAGTAAACGTCCCAGCTGAAATCCGTGAGCGGGGTCCTTCCGAAAATAGCGAAAGCGGCAAGATCCTCGCCTTCACTAATGGAAAGCGTCCTGTAGGTTGTTTCCTTATTAGAGCTCATTTCGTCTATCAGCTCTTCCAGAACATCCACTTCTTTGGGCCTGAAAACTCCGGTTCTTTCCGCGGCCTCAAGTATCTTTGCCTTTTCCGGGATCTTTTTGCTTATCATGCTCCACCCTTGTATTTGAGGAAAAGTCCTTTTTATCCGCCCTGAACAGACATCACTATAGCCCTTATTCGGCAAAGTTTCAAGCCGGATCGCAAATAAGACCCCTGGCGCGCTGAAATCACGCTCTTTTAAACATCACTGGTTAAATTTTACGTTCACTAAGGGCGGTTGTATATTTTCGAAGCCTTTTAAATCCGGTAAAAGTTCGTTCCGTTTAGAGTTTTAGTGCCGGCAACAACTTTTCGTGATCAGCTGAAGGCCGGGTATTCCGGTATTCCCGGAAGGGCGTTGGTCTCCCGAGCGGGCACGGATCCCTAGGGCAAAAGCCCTAAGGGAGAGCGAGGGAGACCTCCGAGCGAGATTTCCACGCCGGGGAAATCGAGCGTCCCTGAAGGGAATACCGGGATGCCCGGCCATGATCAGCTAAAAGCGAGATATTCCGGTATTCCTGGAAGGGCGTTGGTCTCCCGAACGGGCATGGATCCCTAGAGCAAAAACCATAAGGGAGAGCAAGGAAGACCTCGAAATGAGATTTTCTCGCCGGAAAAATCAAGCGTCCAAGAAGGGAATACCGGGATACCCCGCCTTGATCAGCTTACTTTGACAATAACGGCGTTATAACGCCCGAGTGCGTTAGAAAGGATGCTGTGAATAAGCTCGGAATAACTTCTTCCGGAAAGTCTGCACATTATGACAAGATCGCTGTAGGCCGGAGATAGCCCGGGAAGAGGGTTGACGTCTATTATTTTCGGGGTGCCTGTTCTATCCACCCTGAAATCTATTCTCGCTATGTCCCTGAGAGCCAGCGCCTTGAAAGCCCCTGAAGCCGCCTCCCTTATCTTCGCGGCCGCGTTCCTCGGCACCGCCGCTTCCGCTTCATACACTATCTTTTCCCTCCAGTCGCGTTTCTGCTCTATGGAGTAAATGAAATTCCCCTCTTTATTTTTCGGGGAGATTTTCATCATGCCGAAAACCTCTGGTCGGGAGTTACCTCTGACGGCAGCCGTTATCTCGTCTCCGGGGAGAAATTCCTCTATTATGACAGGCTGTTCGTAAGCTTTTATAAGTCTTGCGGCTTTCTTTGCCAGATCGTCCGGTGAACTGGACAGAGAATCGTCAAAAATGCCTTTTGAAGAACCTTCCCACCTGGGTTTCACTATCCAGCTCCCCTCGCGGCAAGGCCCCTTCGACGCGATATCAGCATCCTCGTTAGTGGCGGCCGTGAAGGCTCTGGGAACCGGCAAACCGGCTTTTTCAAGAACGGTGTTAGTGAGATACTTGTCGAGGGTCACACCGAGAGACAAAGGATCGGACCCTGTGTAAGGTATGCCGAGACTTTCCAGCAAACACGGCACCTGGGATTCCCTTGAGCGGGTCTTTCCTATACCCTCGGCGATATTGAAGACCATGTCGGGTTTGACCCTTATAAGTTCGGAGGCAAGATCTATGGTCTGCTCTAAAAGAACGACCGAGGCCCCGAGAGACTCAAGTTCGTCCCTTATGGCCTCGATCGTCTCTATCTCGTCGTATTCCTCGTGGAGATCGTCGGTGCGGGTCTTATCTTTGAGATTGTAGACTATTCCGATGGACGCGATCTTCATATTGGTCAGAGGAAACGCGTCATGCCGGGTTGTGGTACTCGAAAACCTCATTGGCGTAATTCCTGAGCGTCAGGCTCCTGTCTGTGGCCGATATCAGATAGTTGGGAGAAACCGGGACTTTGCCTTTTCCGTCTATTCCGTCTACCACGAAAGTCGGCACGCACATTCCTCCCGTATGCCCCCTCAGTTTCTCTATGATCTCGACCCCCTTGAACACCGACGTCCTGAAATGCGCCGCGCCTATCACAGGATCACACTGGAAGAGGTAGTATGGTCTCACCCTTATTCCCTGAAGTTTCTGGCAAAGCTCGGCCATAATTGCCGGGTCGTCGTTTATTCCCTTAAGAAGCACGGACTGATTGCTTACCGGCGCCCCCGTGAGCTGTATCCTGCGGCAGGCCTCCGTTGACTCGGGAGTTATTTCTCTGGGATGATTGAACTGCACGTTCACCCACAGTTTGGGGAATTTCCTGAAAACCGCTACAAGTTCGTCGTCTATTCTTTCCGGAAAAACCACGGGAGCCCTTGTCCCTATCCTTACCGCCTCCACTGTTCCTATTTCCGATACCGCTCTGAGTATCCTTTCGATCCTCTCCGTAGGCAAAGTGAGAGGGTCCCCCCCGGAGATCACTATTTCCCTTATCTGTTCGTTCTCTCTCACGTAATCGAGGGACTTTTCTATATCCTCGATCGAGGGCTCCGCCACCTGGCATCTCCATAGCCTCTTTCTTGTGCAATGCCGGCAGTACATAAAACATTTACCCGTCACAAGAAGAAGCGCTCTGTCCGGGTACCTGTGGATCAGAAATCTCGTAGCTTCCGTCTTTATCTCTCCCAGCGGATCTATTTTGTCATGTTCTGAAAGTTTCATCTCAGCAGGCGACGGGATGCACTGCATGTATATGGGGTCTTTGGTGTCTTCAACGTTCCTGATAAGAGAAAGGTAATACCTTGGTATCCTGAGATGGAAAAATCTTGTTACTCTCTTGAGGGCTTCTTTCTTGGTCTTAAGAAGGGGGATATCCTTCGCGAGATCATCGATGTTCTTTATGGCGAGCGTGTCTTCGTCCTGCCATATCCCGCTTTCCGTCTGGCCGATAGCACCTGGCGGTTCGTCGAGCTCCGCGGACAGGCCAGAACTTATTTCTTCATCCATTTGATATCATCCCCCTGATTGCGTCCTCCGGGACCTTGCCCAGAAGACATTAACCTGACACTTTTTTAAAAGAACTTTCGCGCTTTTTATTTCCCGATAGCCGGCGCTGTATTTTAAACAAGAATATACAACAAATATCCGCATTGTCAAATTAAATCACTACTTTTTTAAGCCCGAATATCCGCCGTAAAACACTCTCATATACGTTGACAAATTTTCTCCCCGGTGATAAACTTTCGTTTATCCTTTTTCGTAATTCCCTTTGTGTTTTATTTCTTTCCGAAAAAGCTTTTTCTTACCAGGGGTAACGGCTATGAACATGAAGAAAAAATTTTTTATTCTTATTTCCGCGCTTTTCTCTATGATTGTCCTCTCCGCTTCCGCGTGGGCGTCGAGCGGAGGAGACGACGGCAACATGGTCTCGAGAGCCAGCATGCTGGTTCTCCAGGTAGGGCTCATAATTTTCGCGGCCTGGTCAGGCGGTGCTATTTTCAACAAACTCAAACTGCCTTCGGTTCTCGGCGAGGTGCTCTCCGGGGTAATAGTGGGGCCTTATCTCCTGGGAAGCATAGCATTGCCGGGGTTTCCGGCGGGAGTTTTTCCGTTCCACGGCACTTTCCCGGTTTCTTCGGAACTTTACAGTCTTTCCATGATAGCCTCGATCGTGCTTCTTTTTCTAGTCGGCCTCGAGACTGACGTTGAGCTCCTTTTCAGGTTCTCCGTGGCCGGCGTGGTGGTCGGAGTGGGAGGCGTTATCGCGAGTTTCATTTCGGGCGCCGCAGCCGGCGCCGTTTTTATGAAATATTTCTACAACCAGCCTTTCAATCTAGCGCACCCCATACCGCTTTTTCTGGGTGTCATATCAACTGCCACATCCGTTGGTATAACTGCCAGAATACTTTCGAACAGAAAGAAAATGGACTCCCCAGAGGGAGTAACTACTTTGTCGGCGGCGGTAGTTGATGACGTCCTGGGCATAATAGCGTTCGCCGTTGTCATCGGCATTGTACGGAGCGGCCATGTCGTATGGAAGGATATTTCACTTATCTCGCTCAAGGCTATAGGCATATGGCTGTTCTTTACTCTCCTGGGGCTTGTTTTCGCGCGGAACATCGGGTTGTTCCTTAAGAAATTCAAAGATCGCCCTACAATGGCCGTTATGAGCTTCTCTCTCGCTCTTCTTCTTGCCGGTTTTTTTGAGAGGTCTGGCCTTGCTATGATAATAGGGGCCTACATAATGGGCATCTCTCTCTCAAAAACAGATATTTCCTTTATAGTCCAGGAGAACCTCGCCGTAATAAACAAATTTTTTGTGCCGATATTCTTCTGCGTTATGGGGATGCTGATAGACCTCAAGGAAATGGCGCGGCCCGACATACTTTTCTTCGGCATAGCTTACACCCTGTTCGCCGTCGCGGGAAAGGTCATCGGATGCGGGGTACCCTCGCTTTTCATGAACTTCAATCTCCGGGGAGCGATGCGCATAGGGGTCGGCATGGTGCCTCGCGGAGAGGTAGCTCTTATAATCTCGGGAGTAGGTCTCGCTCTCGGCCTTATAAATCACGACGTTTTCAGCCTTGCCGTAATAATGACCTTCCTGACCACCCTGCTCACCCCCCCAGTACTGGACTCAATGCTGCGGAGCGAAAAAAAGGTTCTCAGAAAACCCACCGCCGAGAAAAAAGCTGCCGAGACGATAAAATATTCGCTTCCCAACCCCGAGACCGCGGAACTTATACTTGGCAAGATCCTCTCCGATTTCGAGAACGAAGGTTTCTTCGTATACAGGGTCTCGATACCCGACGCCATATACCAGATCAGGAAGAACGACGTTTCCATAACGCTCAGAAGGTTCCCCGAAGAACTTGTTTTTGAGTGTTCCGGAGACGACACATCTTTCGTGCACACTGTGTTCTATGAGGTCATAGCCGAACTTGAGGAACTGATGAGGCGCCTTGAAACCGTTTCCGACAAGAAAAAAATAGCCCAGGACATATTCAACCATGTCCCTCCGGGAGGGAAAGGCCGCATAAAAGTGTCGGAGATCATAAAACCCGGGGCGGTTACCGTCGGCCTTTCGGGAAACACCAAAAAAGAGATCATAACCGAACTCGTCGATCTTATTATCGCCTCTGGAGGCCTACCGAACGATAAACGCGACGATGTCCTTGTGGACCTGGCTGAAAGAGAAGCCGCAATGTCTACGGGCATGCAGGAAGGCATCGCTCTCCCCCATACCAAAACAACGGCCGTGGAACATCTTGTGGCGGCCGTGGGCATAAGAAAAGGCGGCGTGGATTTCGATTCCCTGGACAAAAGACCGTCGGATATATTCGTTCTTACCCTGGCCCCGAAAAATAACCAGGAACCATATCTTCAGTTCGTAGGCGAAGTGACAAAGGTTCTCATAAACCCCTCAAAAAGGGAAAGGATGCTTTCTTCCTCAACTAACGCCGAACTGTATTCGGCAATAACATCCTCTGACTGACCGCATTATATTTTCGAGATCGGACCCGGGTCGCGAGAAAGATGCCTTCTGCGCTCCTCAAGATCCACCTGTCATTCTTATTTTTCAGAAAGAGTTATTCAAGCCATTTCTCGCCGGCTTTAACAGCCCCTCCTTCGGAGGGTCCGAAAAAGTCAGCCCTAAATTTTCAAAACTCGCCGGGTTGTTTTGTGGTGTATTCTTCCGGCTCAAACAGTTGAAAATTTTCCCGTGAACATTTGCAAGAAGAGGGAACGGGCATACTTTTTCTCTGTTAAAAATGGCTTCGAAATGGCTTGAATAACTCTTCCTTTCTGAAAAATGCTCTACTGAATTATCTCATACACCGCGTCGCATGTGGCCGTCACTTCCATTGATCCGGCCTCTACCTGGGGAGCCGCCGAACGGGCCATCGACATATCATAAGCCAGCATTTTATTCACCGGATACGGCCTGTAAGAGGACTGGTTAACCCTTATAAGCCTTCCAAGCTTCACACCCATGGCTTCGGCAAGCGCGGATGCTTTACTTCCCGCGTCTTTGGCGGCCTTTACCCTGGCTTCGGTCTCAAGTTCATCCATGCGGCTCGAGCTGAACTGTATACCGCTGAAAGTGTTCACACCTCCCGATATAACCTTGTCGATGATTCTGCCCGTGGCGGAAGTATCCCTCACTTTAACGGAGAGTTCCTGGCTTACGCGGAAAGCCGATGGTTTCCCGGGAAGCTGCCTGCCGGTTTCATCCCGGGGATAGATCGGACTTACCGTATAAGAAGAGGTCTTTATGTCTCTGCTCTCAATGCCGTCTTTTTTTAGAACATCTATGACCAGGTTCATTTTTTGGGAATTGTCCTCATAAGCCTTTGCCAGGGTCTTCTCGTCGCTTGTCACCCCGAACCTTACCAAAGCCTCGTCGGGTACAGCCTCTATCTTGCCTTCTCCCTGTACATTCAGCGTCGGGACCCCCGCCTCAAGGCTGGATGCCTGGAAAGCATTTCCGCATCCCGACAAAAAAAGACACGCCGAAACCGCCGCAAAACCCATCATGCCCGCGAATAACTTATTTTTCATAGCTTTCTCCTGTTTTTTTATTCCTGAACCCTTTGCCGTAATAGATTATCCCGATGTCTGATTTTACCATAAAGTCCCGCTAAAAGAGATACTTTCCCTGTTGGCGGTGAAGTATTTTTCCTGCTCTTGCGAAGCGGCGGGCTTTTGTGGTAATATTGCCCTGGGCAATGGGGTTTGCCCTTAACCGCCCCCCGCACGGGGGCTGATAACTCCTACTCTTATTAAGGTAGGGGTTTTTTATTTTTATGGTCTTTTAACCGCGGAGCTGGCCATGTCTATCAATACTCTATTTGTCCTTATAATCCTCGGCGGATGGTTTTCAGGGAAAATTTCCGAAAAACTCAGCCTCCCCTCGGTTCTGGGAATGACATTATGGGGTATACTGCTATCTCTTTTTTTTCGAGATATATTCCCGGCCGTTCTATGGGAATCCGCCCCTTTTCTGAGATCTCTTGCCCTCATAGTGATACTTCTCAGGGCCGGCCTTGGAATAGAAAAGGATGTACTTAAAGAAATCGGCACGACTTCGCTAAAAATGGCTTTTATCCCCTGTCTTTTCGAAGGCGCCGCGGTCGCCGCGCTATGCCGATACTTTCTGGGGTTTTCCTGGCCGGAGTCAGGGATGATGGGGTTCATACTGGCGGCTGTTTCACCGGCCGTAGTGGTGCCGGCCATGCTTACCCTAAAGCGACAGGGGCAGAGGAAAAAGAACCTTACACCCACCCTTATACTTGCCGGCGCGTCCCTTGACGACATAACGGCGATAACGTTTTTTACGGTATTTCTGAACTTTTCTTCCGGGAACAGGATAAACATGGCCGGTTCGGCTCTTTCAATACCTTATTCGATAGTCTTAGGTATACTTTCCGGTATCCTAGCCGGATTTTTCTTCTCCTGGCTTTTTAAGAAATATTTTTTCAGGATAAGGGCCACCGAAAAAACGATAATTCTTCTGGGGTTTTCCGTGCTTCTTCTTCAGATAGGAAGCTATCTGCATATCGCCGGGCTCCTTTCTGTAATGACTCTCGGGTTCATTCTTCTTGAGAAAGCTGAAACCGCGGCTCATGAGGTGGCTGACAAATTCTCAAAAGTATGGGTCCTGGCCGAGATCTTTCTATTTGTGCTCGTAGGAATGGCTGTCAATGTCGAGACGGCCCTGAGATCGGGTTTTGCCGGGCTTGTCATAATTTTTTCAGGATTGGTCTTCCGCGGCATAGGTGTTCTATCCTCTCTTATCGGCACACGGTTCAGCCTTAAAGAAAGGCTCTTTTGCGTAATAGCCTACGTGCCAAAAGCCACTGTACAGGCCGCGCTGGGCTCTATTCCCCTGCTTTCCGGAGCGGCCGGCGGAGAAATGATACTTTCAATTGCCGTTCTTTCGATCTGCGTCACCGCGCCGCTGGGACTTATAGGCATGAGATACTCCGCGCCCGGGCTTCTGGGCCTTTCTCTTGCGAAAAACCCCGGTTCTTAACACCGCAAAAACTTTTTCCTTGCCGCTTTCTCTAAAAAATGCTATTATGCCGTCAACTTTTGGAAACGATTCCATTTATGGCTAAAAGCAAAATAACTATAAAAGAGATCGCGCGGAGGAGCGGATACGGTGTAGGCACCGTATCAAGAGCACTCAGCGACACCCCCCACCTTGTTAAAGAAGAAACTCTCAAAAAAATACTCGAAACGGCCGGAAAATACGGTTATGTAAAGAACTCCAACGCCCAGGCCCTGGTGAGCGGCCGCACCACCGACATAGGTTTTGTTATTCCGGCCATATTCGGGTCGCCTTTTTATAATGATTTCTCGATAAAGCTCATCTCCTCCATACTTAGCGCCGTTTCCGATTACGGCTACAAGCTCAGGGTGCTTTTCCTCAAGGAAAAGGCCGGGTTCCATGAGATAACAAGAGAGATCCGTTCCCTTAACCTTAAAGGGCTCATAATCTGCCCTTATTCCCAGACCTTCTACATAGCCGAGTCCGATATAAAGAAGCTTGGCATACCCGTAGTCGTTCTAAGTAAGCACGTAAAGGGCGACAACATACATTCGGTAATACTTGACGACTATAAGGGCGGATACGACGGCACCGATTTTCTTCTTGGCCTGGGCCACAGGCGTATAGCGATACTAAGGGGCTTCCGCAAGGATATAGAACAGCGCTACATGGGATACCTTGACGCGCACCGCGACAAGGGGGTGCCGGTGGACAAGAACCTTGTTCTTAAAGGCGACGGGATGGAGCGTTCCGGCTACGAAAAGACCTTAAAACTACTTGAAAAAGGGCATACCCCCACGGCTTTTTTCTGCCTGGACGATGAGATGGCCATAGGCGCCATGAGAGCGGTCAAAGAAAAGGGGCTTATATGTCCCGATGACGTATCTATTCTTGGTTTTGACGGCATGGAAATATGCGCTTTTACCGACCCTCCCCTATCTACCGTAACAAGACCGGCGGCGCTTATGGGGAAAAAGGCTGTTGACCTTCTTTTGGGTCCGCCTGACGGGAGGAAGGAACGCTGTATTAAGATCGAGGCTGAACTTACGGTGAACCGCTCCTGCGCGGCGGTTAAAAAGTAGAATTTTTTTGATTAAGAGCGGAAACGTTTCCATTTTTACGGAAAGAGAAACAAGGAATTATCACGGAATACCATAAGATTTAAGATGAAAATCTATCCAACCGCAAGGAGGAGCGCATGTTCACGGAAAAAGAAGTAAGCATAGTAAAAGCCCTCATAGAGGAAGAGATCATCGTATCCAGGTCCGCCCGCATGGACCGTGATCTATCCCGTCAGTACCTCGAGACTCTTGGGGGCATAGAGGAAAAACTTTGCTGTATAGACAGCTGTTACCACTCCCCTAACTATCCGGGCGTTATCGTATAAAACGCTCTTACCTTCGGGGTTCCATGAGCAAATAGCTCAAGTTCCCGGTGACTGGCAACACCATCGTTGTTTTCTTATCGGGTGGTGCCTGTCACCAAAGGGTCTTAAGCTCATCCTGTCATCCTGAGCCGAAGGCGAAGGATCTATATTCATGGTTCAGCAAGGGGTCACCAAAGGGTCTTCTACCCGATCCCCCCGGGGTGAGTGTATTCTGCGCGCCTCATAATTCGCCTGTTAATTTAATACTTCAGGAGCGGACCCTTCAGAGAAGTGTCCTTACTTTTATCCTTTCCAGGCGAACAGCAGACGCCCGGTATTCCCTTCAGGGACGCTCGATTTTCCCGGCGAGAAAATCTCGCTCGGAGATCTCCCTCGCTCTCCCTTAGGGCTTTTGCCCTAGGGATCCGTGCCCGCTCGGTCGACCAACGCCCTTCCGGGAACACCTGGCATCTGCTGAAGGATAAAATGTCCTGTACCTGCAGTGAGGCTGCAGTTTCCTGAGCAAAGAGAAGAGAAACTGCATAGCCGAACTGTCCCGAGGACAAAGTCCTAGGGGCAGTGAGATGGGTGACTGGCAACACCATCGTT
>CAYQUS010000016.1:0-22578 GCA_964421015.1 uncultured Planctomycetia bacterium | reverse complement strand
TCTAACTACACGCTTAGCCTTGTAGGCGCGCCGACAGCCGCAGCCGACATAACCGTCCGAACACTTACTTTAAGCGAATTTACAGCCAACGGTAAAGTTTACGACGGCACGACTGATGTTACAGGTACAGGCTTCAGTGACGACCGTATAGGCGCAGATCTGCTTGAATTCACATACGACGCTGAGTTCGAAGACAAGAACGTCGGTGTCGACAAAAATGTGAATTACACGAACATAGTTATTTCCGGCGGAGCCGATGCCGGTAACTACATCCTGGCCGGGAATACGGGCACCGCCGCCGCCGATATATCAGCAAAGGAACTCACTGTAACCGGAATCACAGCCGAAAATAAGGTATATGACAGTACGACGAACGCCGTCCTCGATACGTCTATGGCTGAGTTCGACGGTGTAATAGGGGGGGACGATGTTGTCATCGATGTTTCCGGAGCCAGCGGAAATTTCAATAATAAAAACGTCGGGACGGTCAAAACGGTCAATGTTTCCGGCATCGACATGAGCGGAGACGATGTTAATAACTACTACATCACGCAGCCTACGACAACCGCCGATATCATCGCAAAGGAAGTTACTGTTGACGGCAGCTTCACAGTAGAAGACAAATCTTATGATGGAACTGCCGCCGCGACCATACTTGAAAACGATCTATCGCTTCTTGGCGTATTCGGTGGAGACGTTGTATCTTTGAATGCCGTAGCTGTTTTCGCGAGCGAAGCGGAAGGAGAAAATATTCTGGTAACTTTGACAGGGTCAAGTATTTCCGGGGCAAATTCCGGGAACTATTCGCTCTCCCTTGTCGGAGCGCCCACAACCACCGGCAATATAGGTCAGGCTGAGCCCGTAGACCCTGATCCCGAGGACAATGATCCTCCGCCATTTGAACCGCCTATTATAAATCCTCCGGATATCGACGACCCGGATGTTGATGACTATGATGTTCCAGACGGAGGTGGAGGAAATAACGGCGGAGAGCAGGGGAGTAAAGGCGGGGTAGAACAAAACAACGCAGGAAAAAACATGATCTGGGACGGTTTGACGGATGATGACGGTGAGAAAAAATGGAAAAAATGGTATCAAAAAGGCAAGTATAAGACCAGCATAACGGTCCTGGAAGGGAAAGTCCTTCTTGCAAAATACGACGAAAAAGGAGCTCAATATGACGACGCTACAGAGCTTTCCGGGGGAGAATCGGCGGAAGTTAAGGGCGCGGTCGAGTAATGATAAAATTTTCGCAAAACATTGACTATGTGTAAAGTGTAGTGTAAACTATAATTAGGTTAAAGTAAATTTAGTTTCTAAATAAACGCCGTCTATTGACTTATGTTATGGCGGTGTGTATATTCCACGTAGGAGGTGGGCTATATGAGGACGTTGAAGGTTGCGATAATGGCTCTTGCGATTTTAGGGTTAGCCTTCTCTTCCTACGGCTCCGAGGCAGCCAGAACCGCCACTATTCTTGACATAGACGGTAGTGTTTCAGTGCGTCTATCGGACGGAATAAGTGTTCCAGCGGAAATAGGCATGGAGGTAGGACAGGGGGACGCAATAGCCACAGGTTCCGGTTCTTTCGCCCTTGTAAGGCTCGAGGGCATGGAGACGGCCACAGTAGAGGTTAGCGAGAATTCAAGGGTTCTTTTAAGTGAGCTGATAATGAACGAAAGCGAAAGTTCACAACGGACTCTACTGGATCTCGCGATGGGAAAGGTCCTCATAAAGGCCGATAAACTCCATAACGAGAAATCGAAATTCGAGGTTAAGACCCCAACTTCAGTAGTAGGAGTAAGGGGAACGACTTTCGAAGTTCAAGTTGAGGGAATGGAATAACTTTGAAATACCGGAAGAAATTCCTGATAAATCTTGGCTGGGGTTTTTTGGTTTCTTCTTTTTTGATAGGACTGTCCAGTCAAGGGTATCTTAAGCGTGTTGAGGCCGCGGGGTCTGATCTTCTTTTCAGGCTTCGCGGTTTTTCTTCTTTCAACCCTTCGATCGTTGTTATAGAAATAACCGACGATGATCTGTCTTCAGTAGGACGGTGGCCCTGGGACAGGGTGTGGCACGCCGCTATTACCAAAGCTCTTAAAGACCTCGGGGCCAGGCGGGTATATTTCGATATGATCTTTCCGGAGGCCTCAACAGAACCCGAAAGTGACATGGCCTTCGCTGAAGCCATGGAATATTCCGGCGCGGTCTACCTCCCTTTTGCGTACCAAGAGAGACGTTTTGACAAGCAATCGGCGCTTTATCCCGTAAAAACTCTTTATTCGCATACGGCCGGGACCGGGTCAATTAACATATATCCCGACATCGACGGGACTATAAGGAAAATGCCGCTTTTTTTTGTGGACACAAGCGGGGAAGTAGTGCCGCATATCGCCCTTAAACTGGCAATGGATCATGGCGGTTACGCTATCGACGAGATAGCCACCGGCAAAATGTCGCTGTCCGCAGGCGGTAAAAAAATTACGGTCCCGCTCACAAAGGGCAACAACATAATAATAAACTGGCTTGGAAAATGGAAGGACACCTTCACGCATTATTCTTACGTGGAGGTAATAGCAAACTACAGAAAATTCCTTTTGGGCGAGCCACTCGATATCGACATTCGCCCTCTTAAAGACAGCGTTTGCCTTGTGGCCGTGACGGCGATAGGGCTTTACGATATCCGCCCCACTCCGATAGAAGCGGAATATCCCGGGGTAGGAGCCATCGCTACTGTAGTAAGTACTTTGCTGGACGGAAAGATGATGACTGCCGCCAGCCCTGCAATTAATATCGCGATAGTCTATGTGCTTGGAATACTTCCTTTTCTTTTTGTTTCCGGGGAAAAATCTTTCAAGGAAATACTTTCGGTGGCTCTTATGGCCACGGCTTTCTCTTTTTTGGCAGTTTTCCTTTTTAGCCGTAACTACCTGATAAACTATGTGCTTGGTCTTCTGGCTCTTTTTACGAGCTATACATCCGTAGCTACATATCATTTCATAAGGGTTTCAGTGGAAAGACAGAAGTTTTTTCAAATGGCCGTAACCGACGGGCTCACGGGTCTTTCGAATATAAGATATTTCATGATGATCCTGAACGCCGAGTATCTTCTGGCGAAAAGAGAACCCGAGGAAAGAGGATTTTGCGTCATCATGATGGATATTGACCATTTCAAGAACTTTAACGACACATACGGCCATGCGGTCGGAGACTTTGTTTTGAAGGGTGTAGCGGGCATTATAAAGGACAGCGTGCGAACATCCGATATTGTCGCCCGTTACGGGGGAGAAGAGATGGTCGTTCTTCTAAGAGCCACCGGGATAAAAAATGCCATGCGCGTAGCCGAGAAAATAAGGAAAAATATCGAAAGCTTCGACTTTAAGGATGAAAAAAACCATTACAAAGTAACCATAAGCCTTGGGGTTTCGCAATTCGCCGGCGAAAAGGACACCGTAGATACGTTAATGAAAAGAGCCGACGCTGCCTTGTACGTGGCGAAAGAGAACGGGAGGAACCGCGCGGCCACCATGGAAACGGTATAGTTCAGCCCCTGAACGCCTTTTAAACGGGCTTCGAGAACATCCCACGCCGCTTTTCTTTAAGTTACCCTCGCGATTGACATTATAAGCAGTTTCAGGGATAATGTCCGGGTCGAATATTCAGGAGAATTTTCATAGTGAAAGATCTTACTAAAACAGAAGCCAAGATCAACTCTAAAATTGGACGGGCAATTAACGACTACGGGCTCATCTCCGGGGGGGATCGTATCCTTGTAGCGGTTTCGGGGGGAAAAGACAGCCTCACCCTCCTTAATATGCTTAAAAAGATACAATCCTGGGCGCCGGTTAAATTTCATCTTTACGCCGCTCACATAACCACTGATTTTTCCTGTTCAAGCTGCGTAAACGCTGAGTCGCTTAAGAGTATTTTTGAGTCCGTCGGAGTCGACTATTTTTTTTCGCATGTAAATGTCCTTGATTCCAACGGAGAGACCTCTTGTTTCTGGTGTTCCTGGAACAAGAGGAAAGCCCTTTTTGAGCTGGCCGAGAAGAATTTCTGCAACAAGATAGCGTTCGGGCATCATAAAGACGACATAGTGGAAACCGTGCTCTTGAACCTTCTTTTCAAAGGTGAGATCTCGGCTATAAACCCTAAGCAATCTCTGTTCGACGGAAAGCTTACCCTGATACGGCCCTTGTGCTATGTGGAGGAAAAACTCACGCGCATATACGCCAAGGAAAGATCCTTTCCCCAGCAGAGCTGCGACTGCCGTTTCGGACAAAAATCTAAAAGAAAGGCCGTTAAGGATATACTAACTGAAATAGAAAGAAAAACACCTGGAACAAATATCAAAACTAATGTTTTCAACAGCGTCGCCCGCATACGCCATGACTATATCGATGTAAGACCGGAAAACTCGCATTCAAAGAGAATGGAACTTCTTGAAACAGAACAGTAAAAACACACGGAAAGGGACACTCAATGAAAGTACATCTAGCCGGATATAACGTTGACACTGAGGTTTTAAGGGAGCTGAAAGATACCGCGGGGGACCGCTCAGACATAACCCCTGAGGTTATATCGGCGGCTTATGCCCGCATAAGCCGGGACCCCAGACCGATCGAAGAAATAAGACGGGAAGCGCGGATGGAGGTCGAGAAAGCCAGAAAATCAAATTCGGCCATAATTTTCAGAATGGGACATCACTCGGTAGCCGAACACGCTGTTTTTAACCTGGATATCGTGGGTGTTTCGAGGCTGGCAATGGAAGAAATAGAAAAGTTCCGACTTTCTTCTTTTACCGAAAAATCGCAGAGATATATAACTCTGGACAGCGGCTTTGTCGTCCCCGACGAGATACAAAGCGGAAAACTGAAAAACGAATTTGTGAAAACCGTCAAGCTTCAAAATGAGGCTTATTTCCGTTTTTTTGAGGTGCTGAAAAAACACGTCTTTGAAAAGTACTCCGAACTGGCCGCGGACGAGAAGAACCATAACCTGCTCGAGGGCTGGGCGAAAGAAGACGCTCGGTACATAACTTCTCTGGCCACAGAGTCGCAGGTAGGGCAGACCGTAAATGCCAGAACCCTGGAACTTATGCTCAGAAGATTCGCGTCAGGGGAGAACTCAGAGATAAAAGCCTTGGGCAGAGCTATTTACAGGGAAATCGCGGAAGTGGCTCCGTCTATAGTTCTTTTCCACGAAGCCAATAACCGAGATCAAAAAACATACCCCGATCTTAAAGCTTTAGCCTCGGGCATGATGGAAGCCGTGGGGCCCAGCGGGATCCTGAACGACGTTGAGCTTGTAGAGTTTACTTCGGATGCCGATGCGATAATAGCCGCGTCACTGCTCCACACATCAACCGATCTCGACTACAACGCGTGTAAGGCCTGCGTTAAAAGTTTTTCAAGGAACAAAACGATGGAAATATTTAAAACTTCCTGGAAAAACATGGAATTTTACGACTCAATGCCCAGGGAATTCGAGTACGCTAACCTCACTTTTAACATCTCGCTTTCCGCGGCGTGTTTCGGCCAGTTAAAACGGCACCGCATGGCGACCCTTACGTCCCAGCCTTATGATCCCTCCCTGGGAGTGACTATCCCGGGATCGATCAAGGAAACGGGCCTTGAAAAGGAGTTCCGCGAGATACTGGCTAAAACCGAGGAAACTTACGCTCAGATCAAAAAAGAAAGCAGTCTGGCGGCTCCTTATGTTCTCACTAACGCTCACAAAAAACGGGTGCTTTTACGATTGAACGCACGAGAGCTGTACCACATATCAAGATTAAGGGAAGATTCTCATTCTCAATGGGACATCAGAAATATATCCGGCAAGATGGTCCAAAAGGCGAAAGAAATAATGCCCATGACTTTCGCGTTCGCGGGAGGCAAAGACCGTTTCCAGGAAATAAGGAGATCAGCTCTGGGACGCGATGTTTAGAGTTCCCAGATCAGGAGAGCGTGCATTTTGAGTAAAAGAACGAACGAATTTTTCTGGCTTATATCGTTGTTCCTGCTTTTTTCCCTGGCGGTATTCATGCTCTGGGACTGGAAAAGATCCGTCCTTGAACCCTCAAAGGAGGAACCTGTTCAGGCAGAGTATGTTGTAAGCTGGCGCGAGGACTTTTTCGATACGGGCGGCCAGGGAAAAGACGGGATCCCGGGGAACTGGCAGATCAAGGGCAAACCGGGAACGCCTTTGTCCGGGTTCGAAGTCCGCAAAGACAGTGAAGACGGATCCGGTATTCTTCGCGTGACTTCCGACAAGTCGAGCGGCAGCATAGTAACGCTGGCGAAAAACGTTGACCTTTCCGAAACACCGATGCTTCGTTGGAAGTGGCGGGCCATAGAGCTGCCCCAGGGAGCCGATGGGAGATCTAAGGAAAAGGACGATCAAGCCATAGGTATCTATGTAGGGGACGGAAGCCTGCTTAACAGCAAGAGCGTATCTTACCGTTGGGATACGGATACGCCTGTCGGCTCGGAAGGTGACGCTGTTTACGGCATGGGAGCCGTAAAGGTAAAATGGATAACTTTGCGTAACCGTGACGACGTCGAAAACGGAAAGTGGATAGTGGAGAGCCGGAATTTTCTGCAAGATGTGACAAAGGCATGGGGGAAGGTCCCCAAAAAACTGTATATCAGCGTAACTACAAACAGCCAGTACACCGGGACTTCCGCGGAAGCTGAGCTTGACTGGATAGAGTTCACCTCTATTGAAACTAAAAAGTGAGATTGCCATGACAGGTTATTTTCCTAAAGAAGTAATACATCCTCCTGTTCTTGTTGAAACCGAACATTTTATAGTAAAGCTGGCGGAAAACCACGAGGAAGTTGAAAAGGCGCAAAGGCTGCGTTACGAGATCTTCAATATCGAACAGGGCAGAGGGCTTGAGATAGCCGAAAAATTCGGGATAGACTTTGACGAGTTCGACGAATACTGCCTTCATCTTCTGGTAATGAGAAAAGGCGATGAAAGGGTCATAGGTACCTATCGCGCACATCTGGGAACAATAGCCAATTCCTGCAAGGGATTTTACTCTTCCAGGGAATACTACGTGAAAGGGCTTTATAAGATCGCTGATAAATGCGTCGAACTTGGCCGAACGTGTGTTTCTCCCGACTTTCGAACGGGAGCCGTGGTAGCCCTTTTATGGAGCGCGATAACAGAACTGCTTGTAAGAGCCAAGGCCATATACATGCTTGGATGTGTCAGCCTTGAAGAGACCGATCCCAAGCTTGGTTGGGCTCTGTACGAATATTTAAGGGAAAAGAACTGTCTTTCAAGTGATTTTTCCGTAACCCCCCGACCGGGTTTTATTTTAAAACGCCCGCCGGAACATGAGATACAAAAAGTCCTATCGGACCCAAAAACCCTCGCCAAGAATATCCCTCCGATCTTTAAGGGTTATCTTCGTCTGGGGGGGCTTATATGCGGTGATCCAGCGCTCGACAGGGAATTCGGGACAATAGATTTTTTTATACTGGTCGATGTCACTAAGGTTCCCGAGCGTTACCAGAAACGTTTTAACTACAGAAACTCCGTCTAAATGTCTTTTTTTATACGTTCATTCCGTATATTGTCGCTTTTCCTGTGGACACTTCTGATGATAGCGGTTTCTTTGCCGGACCGTTTCAGGGGGTGGAAAGGACGGCTTCATACCAGCGTGCTGGTAAGTTTGTGGGCCAGGGGAGCGGCGAGGATAACCGGCATAAAAATAAAGACCTACGGTAAAAAACCGGCCGGCCGAGCCGGGCTTGTAGTTTCCAATCATCTTGGTTATACGGATATAGTAGTCCACGCGTCTATTTTTCCGCTTAGATTCACCCCTTCCACCGATGTCGCAAAGATCCCGGTTGTGGGCGCTGTAACGGCAACCTCCAACCCCATATTCGTCGACAGGAAATCATCCCAATCCGCAAAAAAAGCTGCCAGGGATTTCGCTAAAACAATGAGAAGAGGAATGTTCCTCATAGTCTATCCCGAAGGAACAAGCAGCGACGGTAAAAACGGCATACTTCCTTTTAAATCAACGCCGTTCGACGCCGCAGCCGGAGGGAAAATGCCTATCTTCCCGGTGCTTACAAGATATCCCGGATCCCCGGATCGTCCTTCGGTGCCATGGTACGGTGATATGACATTTTTCAGCCATTTCTGGGGATTATTGGGCGCAGGTTCCATTGCAGCGGAGGTTCTTTTTCTAGACCCGATAGAACCGGGAGACATGTCACGCAAAGAACTCGCGGTTCACACCCACAAAATAATGTCCGCCGAATGGAAAAAGTGGAACAGGGGGAAAAGAATTTACTAGATCTCTCCGGCTGACTTGAGAACTTTCCTTATGAGCAGCGGGCCGGCAAATTCATTTATTATGCTGGCTCCCACAACGGTATTCACAAGGATGCCCCCGATCCGGGAAAACGCCGCGTCCTGCTGGGTTATGAGCGCCAGTCCTATGACTATCCCGCCGTAGGGAACAAGCCCGGGAGAGGTGTATTTCCGTATCATAGGCGGCGAATCTGATATCGACGCTCCTAACCATACGCCGACGAATTTTCCGACCACACGGAATATCATAAAAAATATGAGCAGCATTACAGCCGGAAGCGAGGATTTAAGGTCGAAATGCATACCGCATAATACAAAAAACAAAAGAAAAATAAGCTCCTCGGAATATCTTTCCAGCATTTTAAATATTTTTTCAGGGTTTGAGTTGTAGTTTGATACGACCATGCCCATGACCATTATCGAAAGTATCTCTTCGGCTTTGAGGTATGTTGCCAGCCCCCAGCACAAAGTCAGAAAGCTGAGGATAAGAACAAAAAACAGGCCTTCGGTTTCGCGCGACAAACGCCTGGTGATCATATTGAACGCCAGCCCCATGACTGTCCCTAAAAGAAGGGATCCAAGTATGATAAAAAGCGGCGCAGCGACGAGAGACGCGATGCTGAATTTTTGATGACAGGCAAAGGCTGAGGCTATCACCACGGCCACGCTGTAATTAACTATCCCAAGAACATCGTCAAAAGCCGAAACCCCCAGGATGGTAGACGTAACATCTCCCTTCGCTCGATACTCATGCGTTACAGCCAGGGCAGCGGAAGGATCCGTTGTGGAGCCCAGAGCGCCGAGAATTAGCGCAAGCGGTACGCAAACGCTCCACCAGGAATCTTTCGGTATCCCCGGAACAAAACTTACCACAAGGAGTATCCCGGCTGTTATGCAGAAGAAAGCCGCCTCGGCCTCGAAGAAAGTTATTGATAGCATGCTTTTACCGAGTTTTCTGAGGTCCCTGAAAATTATAGTTCCGCCTATGGAGAAAGAAATAAAAGCTATGGCTATTTTCTGGATCAAGTCTGTCCGTGTGGTTATGTCCGCCGGGACAAATCGGCATATTTGAGGATTTAGTATCACTCCGGCCATGAGATACCCGATTATCTTCGGGAGCCTGAGCCTTTCGAGTTCCTGCCCCAAAACAAAACCAAGAGTAAGTATAATTCCCACTATGAGAAGAGCATTCATGCTCTAATGATACGCTAAACCTTTGAAAACCGCAATAATTTCCGGAGATAAAAAGCCACTTCCCAAAGCGTGGTTTTGATTATAGAATGTTTAGGTTAGCAGCAGGGCATATATGGTTTCCGCATTTTAAAAATTAATGGTCTTTAAGCCGGGTACGATCGGAGAAAAATGAAAAATACCATCAAAGAAAAGACAGGGTTCGACAACGAGAAGTATCTCGCCGAGCAATCCTTTGAAATAATGAACCGCATGAAGCGTTTCGACAATAAACTTTACCTTGAGTTCGGGGGAAAGATAATCTGCGATTACCACGCGGCAAGGGTGCTTCCGGGTTTTTCCCCGGACGTTAAAGTACAGCTCCTTAACAAGATCAAGGATAACGCAGAGATCATACTGTGTATTTACGCCGGGGATATCGAAAGGAAAAAGATCCGCGCCGATTTCGGGATCACGTATGATGTCGACGTCCTCAGGATGATGGACGAACTCAGGGAAAGGGAGCTTGATCTTTCCGCGGTGGTAATAACACGATTCGACAATCAGCCTTCGGCGAAAATATTCAAGAATAAGCTTGAAAGACGAGGGGTTAAGGTGTACACCCACAGTTTTACGAAGGGTTACCCTACCGACGTCGATACTATAGTCAGCGAAGAAGGCTACGGAGCTAACGAGTTCATAAAGACCACAAAGCCGATAGTCATAGTTACGGGACCCGGGCCTTGCAGCGGGAAGCTGGCTACATGCCTTTCCCAGATATACCATGAACACAAGAGGGGAGTGCAGGCGGGATACGCCAAATTCGAAACTTTCCCGATATGGAACCTGCCCTTGAAACATCCGGCTAATGTGGCTTACGAGGCCGCCACCGCGGACATTAAAGATGTGAACATGATAGACCCGTTCCATTTGGAAGCTACAAAAGAGACCGCCGTCAACTACAACAGGGACATAGAAGTTTTTCCAGTTCTGAAACGAATACTTACAAAAATTATGGGAGAAGGGGTTTATAAGTCTCCGACAGAGATGGGGGTGAACCGGGTAGGTTTCGGCATAACGAATGACGATGTTGTCGCCGGCGCCGCTAAGCAGGAAATAATAAGGCGTTTTTTCCGTTATTCCTGCGAGTATGCCGTTGGCTTCGTTGACAAGGACACAGTTGAAAGAGCCGCGCTATTGATGGAGGACGTCGGATTAAAACCCGAAGACAGAAAAGTTGTCATTCCCGCTCGGGAGGCCATGGCCGAAGGAGAAAGAAAGAAGAAAGGGCATAACGCTATATTTTGCGGAGCCGCGATGGAGCTTCCTGACGGAACCATAGTTACAGGAAAAAACTCCCCATTAATGCACGCTTCGTCCAGCCTTGTGTTGAACGCCGCTAAGGCTCTCGCCGGTATCCCTGATTCTGTTCACCTTCTTTCTCCTGCGTCTATCGAGTCTATCGGACGCCTAAAAGCAGATCTCTCTGGGAAAAAAGACCTTACTTTGGATCTGGAAGAAACACTGATAGCCCTGAGCATTAACGCGGCTACCGACCCCTCGGCTAAAAAAGCCATGGAAAAACTCAAATCATTGAAAGGAATGGAAGTGCATGTAAGCCATATGCCAACCCCCGGGGACGAAGCAGGATTTCGCCAGCTTGGTGTCAACCTGACAAGCGAACCTAATTTCATTACCAGCAACCTCTATATTTCCTAGGTTAGTTTTAAAAAATCTGGTTTTTTAACTATTGTGTTAGTCTATAAAATAGTTATAATGCTCAATTATGAAACATCGGGGCATTTTATACAAAAAGATCAACAGGCTAACAAAATTAACTGTAGTCCTCGCGCTATTAGCCGCACAGATATACTCTGAAGGGGCATATTCCCAAACCAGCGAACACCTTCAGGCTTCATTATCGTCAAAGCCTATTTGCGAGGTTTCCGGCAGCCCCTCCGAGGGATTTTCAGTTGACGAAACAGCCACAAATACCGATTTTTTGCGAAAATGGGCGATTTTAGACCTCATTTTGCTTTCCGGGAGGGTAACCCTTCTATCCCGGGAAAAAGGGCTTGAAAACCCCTCAAAAGTCCTATATGAACGCATAGAAAAACGACATCGGACCCACCATAGAGGGCATGCCGACGTAAATTCTGCATGGAAGGTTCGCGACCTGACCGAGATAGCAGGGGATAATGGTCTAGCTGGTTTTTTTATGGTCGTTACCGATGAAAACGGCAATTCCTTGCCGCTCACTATCCGTGTCGACAAAGGAGAAACATGCGTTAAATTTAATTCCGGGGAAAGCTTTTATATCACAGAAGGGGGGTTGGAACAGGGCGATCTTGCCGGTCCCGGCCCACAGGAAGTACTGCCTGAAATCTCTGACTTTGCATCGGAAGAGAGGGTTTTGCCTACGGAAGCGAATCCAAAAGAAGAATATACGGGATACGTCTATAGCAACAACTTAGTTACTGCCATTTCGAATAAGATACTCAAAATACGCTCCGCTAAGAGATCTTCCGGCGAAAAGAGAGGAGTAGTTGTGGCCATCGACGGATACATCGGCGCCGGAAAAACTTTCCTCTCGGAAAATCTCAAACGGGAGCTGAACCTGAAAAATACCCCGGGGGTACTTATTATACACGTTGATACAACTCATCCGGCGGATATTCAGAAAAAATGCGAGATGGCATACTATTCCGGAGAAATAGCCATAGTGGAGGGTTTGGGGAGTTTTACCTGCACGGATGATCTTCTGCTCAAGGGGATAACTATAGACCTGTCGATTTTTGTTACCGCAGACCTTTTGACACGTTTAAAAAATATTTTCAGGCGTTCCGTGATAGAAATGCCATTCGCTCAAAAAAAACTGGCAAATTTGCCTCTTCCGGAAAGGGTTTTCGAAAGAACACTGGATTATTTTATGGGAGGCATCATATTGTTCGCGCATTCAGTTGGTTCGGTATGGGGAAGTTTTATGAGCGAGGTAAAAGATGTTTTCAGCATCCGAAAAGTGGTGGAGTCCGCCGATCTGGTGGTTGACACTTCAAAAGGATCTATCTTAAAGGACAAAATGACAGGAGAGGGGCCTGGAACCCCCAGCCGCGGACAAAAAAGCGATAGTCCGGGTTATCGCGTTTCGGAAGCGAACGGACGTATTGAATATGGATTTTTCTCTAACGAAGCTATATTGGACAAAGTTAGGGATTCTGATCTGGTGCGGCATTTCTCAGGCACAGATCTGGGCTTCAGGCTTGAAGACGACGGGAGCAGATACATAAGCGTAGCAGGCAGAAGGCTTGATGACAGGGGGAAATTCGCTTTTAAGAATATCCTGTATCGGATCCTGAGAAATGGCTCAAATTCAAGAGAGATAATACTTATTCCGTTCGACGGTTCGGCATGGGAAAGCGGGTTCGAGATATTTGACGATTCAGGCTGTCTGGTATCCAGGGTAGAGCCCGGTCAAATGCTGGAGCATACCGTTAACAAGATAGACCGAATCAATAGAGGATCTAAGATTTTTACAGAAAAGTACCTGGGGACCGACATAGCGGACCACCCTTCATATTTTTCTCCTGCCAGGAAAATATACACAGTAAGAAAAACCGAGAACGCGGGAAGGTTCTCTTTTAATGGTAATAGGTATAACTCGGGGAACGATAATGCTTACTCACAGGTGTATCTCTCCCCAATAAAAGAAAATGAAGGCTGGGGTAAGGGTTTCCTGGTTTATAACAAGGACGGCCTTCTTGTAGGTATGGCCACAGAGCTGGGGGAGTGGGTCATGCTTGCCCAAAAAAAAGTCGTTCCCGAGAACGGCAGATTTCATTTTCAAAGAAAGAGATATCACATAAGCCCGAGTCACGGCATCAAAGAAGTGATAATGGTTCCGCGCGACGGCATGTCTTTTGACTCGGGAGTGGAAATATATGACGCATCCGGAAAATTTTTCGGCAGGTCTCTTTCGAGAAGACCCTCAGGGCTCAGAAAGGTCCTATCGTCCAAGAATATGACCATAGAGAACTTCGAGGATTATTTACGTGTCTACGCCAAGCCGGACGGGAGAACTTCGGGGGTGGAAACAGATATTTCAGTGGCGCGCGGACGTTTCGAAGGAAGAACGGCGAAAGACATCGGGGAAAGCGTGGGAGGGATGTCCGAAACGACCGTTTTAAAGATAGAAAAACGTATTTGCGGGATAGCAGGGCGCATACCTGAGCCTGAAATTGAAGCGAACAAGGCAATGGATCTGCGCGATACGATAAGATGTCTCTCCGAGAGAGAGAGAAAAGGCCCTCAGTCGGACTTAAAACTTTCTTCATTGACGATAGTCGGCCTCGGGACAGACTGGATAAAGTCTTACCAGAAAAAAAACTCCTCGCACAGCATGGCGATCAGACCCTTTCTTTCGGACCTCAGGAAATTCTGCGAGAAAAACGGTATTTTGCTTGTTATAGGAGCGGACAAGGACCTCTCATCAATGATCTCTTCAGAATGTTCCAGGCGCAATATCGAAACGTCAAAGGATAACACTCTCATACTTGCCAGAGTCTTTAAGAACAGCCGGAACCGATACAGCATCAATAGAAGGATAAATCGTTTCCGTCGGAAGAACCAGTGCACTCTTATAGGGATAGAGACGAAACGGCCGGATATAGAAGGATATCTCCCAGTTGCCGAGATATTGGAAATAGCCATTAAGATAATGTCCGGTGATAATTTGGGCCTTAAGGATTCCGACATGGTACAGATCAAGCCGCCCGGGAAAACAAGAGATTTCTACATACTGGTCCCGGATACATTTCCTTTGGATTACGAGACCTATCGTGAAATTTACCGTCTTCAGAAATACGCGTGATCCTGGAGCAAGGAGCGATATGCTCCGGAATGTAGAGAGCTATCTTCTCCTGTAACTTTCCACGGCGGAACGCACCTCTGGCTGAGCCGGATTTATCTCGAGAGATCTTTCAAGATGTGAAATGGCTGTGGGAATGTCACCGGACGCGTAATATACGTCAGCCAGTTCGTTATGAGCCGCGTACATGGACGGTGAAATTTCAAGGGCCCTGTTAAAGCTTTCGACGGCAAGCTGGCTTTTTCCCTGCTCGGCATAAAGTATCCCGAGATTGAAGTGAGGGGAGGGGTATCGCTGATTAAGCTTGATCGCCTGTGAATATTCAAGAACGGCCTCTTCCGTAAGGCCTTTGCGCTTAAGAACTATCCCCAGATTATTGTGCAGCTGGGCAAAATTGAACTCCAGAAGTTTCACTTGCGTAAACGCGAAACTGAAGATAAGAACCGCCGCAAGAACCGCCAAAGCTTTGAATTTCCGCATCGAAAAAGCTTTATAAAGCCCGTAAAGCCCCGCTGAGGCGAAAAATATCTGTGCCGGGGCCGCCGTAAGGATATAGCGAGAATTGACAAAATACATCAGCGTTGAAATAAAAACCCCTGCCAGGTACATGTACATTGCCCTTAACGGCGGATTCGCCCGAGCCATGGGCATAAGAAAAAAAAGCCCAAGGATAGATAAAGGAGAAATTAAAGAGTACCCTGGCAGCGGAAAGCTCAAAAGCCTGGAATATTTTTTCATGAATCCCATGGAAATAATGTCCGGTATCTCGTGGGCGTTCCAGAATAGGCAGGCTTTCCGGAACGTAAGGACCGCATACCTGCCGGGGTTTTCCTTTATGAAACGTAGTCCCTGGTCGAACCAGAAAGCTGAAATTTCAGAGGGCTTGAGAGTCCTGCCGGATACTCTCTGCGCTATCATAGCGGCGTTATCCCTGGTGTCTACCACGTTCGTACCGAGTTCCGGAGGAAGAGTGAACGATCCCTTTGTAAGAGGGTTGTTACCGGCAAAAAATGTGAGGCCGCTATGGTAGGTCACGGGCACGAGATCTTTTGACGCAGTGTAATTGTGTATAGTGGCCGGAGATATGGCGGCCAGACAGAAAAAAACCGAAACCACTACGTCCCTCAAACGCGACCGGAAACCCTGTTTTTTCTCAAAAATCCGGAACCCCAGAAAGATCGCCAGAAAAACCAGTACGCTCGCGTTGGCAAGAGAGGCTATCCCGGAGAGAAAGCCCAAAAGCGCATATCTTCCCGGTGAGACCTTTTCGGAACACGCGGCCGCCGACAGGAGAACTATGACGTTCAAAAAAATGGAGATAGAGGAAGATGCCATAAGTCCCTCGGTAAATATGGCAGGAAGGTAAAACGTCATAATGACGGCCATAATAAGGCCTATAACCCGTGACGAGACCCTTTTCCCCAGTTTGTAGAAAAGCGCCGCCGAAAGAGATCCAATCAGCATCTGTACAAGCCTCGCTGCGTAAACCGAAAACCCCGAAAGCTTGTATATCGCGGCCAGAAAATAGGGATACAAAGGAAGCCCGTAAAAAGCCGATGAACCCACAATTTTCCCCGAGGCTATTTCCCTGGCCCAAGTATCGTATAAATAGTCGTCAAGCCCTCTGTAGAAAGGTTCAAATAGGGGACTTGTCCTTATCTGGTTCAGGTAAATAAGCCGGATAACCAAAGCCAGAAGAAATATGGCGGCATATATGAAAATATCGGGTACTTTACTGTTCTCGACACGGGGGCCGATAAACGTTACGCTAATGTCTGAAAGACTTTTTGAAATGCCCGACATTGAAGAGTTAGTCTGCCCCGGGGAGGAAAAACCGCGCCGTGACATGAATTTCTTTACACTCCTTTCAGAAAGGCCAAGCTCCTTTGCGATCTGGGACGGGGAAAGTTTCGCGGCGTTGTGTATGATATAAGCTTTCTGTTTCTCTTTCATGATGAGATTATAACAGCCGTTGTATATGTGGTCAACGCATTAGCACTGTGTAAATTACACCGTAATCATCAACAAAAAAGATTATTCAACTTTATCTTGACTTAACATATTATTTTGTTATAATTAGGCATGAATTTAAATGCCATTAAATGCTCCATTTGGAGAAAAATAACGGCTTTATTGTTAACCGCAGCCTTCATAATGCCTTACGCTCAAGTCCAGGCTATGAGTTATGACGAAGGCAAGGCAACGACATTATCACCATCATCAACTCTTTCTGACAGCCAATTTAAAGTGCGCTTTATCACCCGAATGTCGGCTATTCCACATAGCGCGGTTAACGAGTTCATCGGGAGCCGTATCATATTCGAAAAGGATATTTTCGGCGACGACTGGGATTTCTTACGGACCAGCAGATTTGACATTAACGACCCAGCTGTAAAAGGGCGTATCGAATATGGCGTAGCAGGCCTGACTTCCGTCATGTGCGTAAAGGTCTCAGATCTATTAAAAAATACCGGACAATTTGGACATATAGGACTCAGCGGACAAGGTCGTTCCGGGGACACTCATGACTATGGCACGCCCGTAATATACTACGATCCTGCGTATGCCGCGATCGACAACGGCGCTCTTCTGAGGCACGAAAGGGACGAGATCCTGCAGTGGGAAAATCTTCGAATTAACGTACTGGGTATATCCAAAGATAAAATGCGCTCATGGATAAAAGAACATGTTTCGACCACGGACGATGCTCTCCTAACGGCCGCTTCTCTCAAAGAGGCTGGCCTTCCGGAGGCTCTTGAAGGGGCTACGTCTCTTGAGATCGCCGATATATTCCACGAACTGTCATATCCGCTCGACGCGCTGTATGAGCACATCGAGGCCGCGGAAGACAAGGGGGCAGGGGAGATATTTGACTACAGACACATCGGAGAACTTTTTACTCGTTACGGAGAGGAGGATAACTCGGATGTAAATATAGCGGCATCACCGTCCGGGAGGAAAATACCTGATATCGGTAAAGATGATGTTGGATGCTATAAGTCAGAGTTAACGGAATACTATATAGGGAAAGGGCCAAAGATCGAGGAGATTATTTACGACAAATTCAACCTGCCGCGAGATATGAAAGGATACAGCAAGGATACATTCACTGTAAATATGGATGGAGTAAATATCGTATTTTACCGGATCTTAAACAGGCAAAAACGCGAAGCATGGGCTTTCAGTAAAAAGGATCTTGATAATGTGGCAATTTTGTGCGGCCTTAATTTAAGGAGCGCCACGGCCGGCATGGGGCCTGATGACGTGGGGTGTTCGGCGCCGGAACTGGCCAATCATTTTAGGAGCCCTACGTTGGCCGCAAGGACGATAAATCAAACTTTCAAACTTCCCAAACCGTCAACTTACGACAAATCTGAAATTATATACAAAGACGGCCATCGCGAGATAGTCATATATAAGCGGTTTAAAAATAACACATTTATCTGGGCTTTCAGCATACATGACCTTGAAAATGTCGCGAAAGTTTGCGGCCTTGCCTTGATCGATTCCATACCTGACCTGGGATCTTCCGATATCGGCTGCTCAGGTCCAGGCATAAAAAAGCATTACACCAACATGCAGGGCTCCGTGAAAGCCATAAAAGACGTATTTGCCTTGCCGGAGAACATAACCTCTCATGAAGATATCTTCACCGGGATTTCGGGAGATATAAAAGTAGTATTCTACAAAAGGATGTCCGGAGAGATAGAAAATGGCAAAAAGGTGATCTGGGCATTCGACATCGAGGACAAAAAGAATGTCGCGAAAGCTTGCGCTCTTACTGTCAGAAGTGACGTGCAACAAGTAGGGCCTGACGATGTTGTATGCACCTATGACGGTATTTCGAAACATTTTTTCAAAAAAGATCTTAAGAATCCTTCTCCTGTAATAGAAGCGAAGTTTGATCTCCCTAAAAATGTAAAGAACTGCGAGGATGACGAATTAAAACGTACAGTAGAGGGCGTTGAGGTTATTTTTCATAAACGCCTCCAGCCACAAAAAGGCCAGCGCAACGGTGTTTATGTCTGGGTTTTCAGTATTTCAGACATAAATAAGGTAGCTAAGGTTTGCGGTCTTAGGGTAAAAAACATCATTCCGGAACTTGGCGAGGGATATATCGGCTGTTCGTACACTAAAGCTGTGGAATATTTCATTGGTGTAGTGGAAATGGCCGCTAAAATTAGAAAAGTCTTTGATCTTCCGGAGAACATCAAAGAATATGAACAGGACCACTTTTCAGGAAAATCAGGGGATATCAACGTAACCTTTTATAAAAGAATGAACAAGTCCACGCCGCTATGGGCTTTTAAGACAGAAGACATCGACAAAGTTGCCAAGGCATGCGAATTAACGATCAGAGGAAGAGTAGAGGAAATTACGGATGACTATGTAGGCATTTCCCCCAACAAGATGAAAAAGCACTTTATCAACATCAACTCCGAAACAATGAAAGATATCAGAAGCAAGCTTCTACTGCCCAAAACTTCCCTATACAAAGAAAACGAGATCGAAAAGACGGTGAACGGGCTCAATATGACGTTCTACAAGAAAAAAAGCGGAAATATCACCATATGGGCATTCAGAAAAATTGATAAGGAGAAATTCGCAAACGCCTTGGATCTAAAGATCAGAGAAGACCTGGAGACTGTCTTTGATTCGCCGGGCCTGGCAGACGCCGTAGCTCTTTTTGGAAATGACGCTCTGCGCCTGGCTCAGTACATCAGAATATATCATCCGGACCTTTCCCCCAAGGACATCTCTCAAGTAGCTATACGAGCGGTAAACGGACTGGGGGGAGTTTCCAAAAACTATGACGAGCTTCATTCGGATTACGAAGAATCTCTTCCGCCGCTTCCGGGGATGGATTTGCCAAAATCTACAGATTCCCATTCATTCGAATTATCGGGATATTATGATCCGGCCTTTGCCAATAAAATACTCGTGACCGGCAGTTACCACAGGGAAATAAGGATCCGACAGGACGGTTTTTTCAGCGTTTCCATACCGTTACCCAAAACAGGCGAGGAGAATAAATTTGAGATATATGCCTACAGCGACTCTTCCCGTCAGAAAAGCGAAAAGATCCCGTTTACTATCATGCAGACCTCGGAAAAGGAGGACTCAGACTCGGCTCTGGCCTATCTTACTGGAGCAAAAGAGGCCATCCTGGAATCCATACAAAAAGATCCGCGTCGCGGCAAATTTGTAATGAAATGCATAGAACAGTCTCTCTTGAAATCTTTCACCAAGGACAGCAAGAAGGCCTTTATCGAACTCCAAAATAGGATAGCTGCTGAAAATTCCAGCGTAAAAAGAATCTTTCTGGAAAAAGTTCTAAATAAATTCAATGAGATAGATAAAATGAAATTTGACCTGAATCCCGGGAGGGACCTGTATTTTTTTCAAAAGTACATCATATATGAAATAGCCAGATATAGAAAGGAGAACGCGAAAGGGATAATAGTGGCCGTGGATCCCGGTCTTGGTAAAACCCTGTCGGCGCTCACCGCCATAAACGGGAATGCCGCCCTGATCCTGACTCCTAATCCAGTTGTATCCACCTGGACCGAGCAGGAAGAGAAGTTCTTTTCAGGATCCTCTCTTGAAAAGCTGGAAGGAACATACGCAGAAAGGCTTAAGGCCATGTCCACTATATCCCGGCCGCAGGTAGTAACTAATATAGAGTTCATGCAGGGAATGAGCAAACAGAGGCTGAGAGCCCTTTCGCGGTTTTGCCGGGATTATCTTATCGTCGATGAGGCCGATTATCTGGGCAGTAAGAGAGCCCAACAAACAGCCGGCACGCTGGAACTTTCCTCAAACTTTAAGATCCTGCTGACGGCCACGCCGTTCAAAAGGCTAACTCAAATATCTCATATTCTCAAATTCCTTTATCCTGATGATCCGGCGTATGGCTCAAGCAGAGCTTTTTCCAGAGCTTTCTCGGTGTCTTCGCCTGAGGATATGAACGCCTTATATCTTCTAATGAATGAAAACATGATACGCGTGAGGAAACAGGACGTTTTCGATGAGTATGATCTCGATAAACCTCTTGCAGACCAAAAGAACCGTTTGCCGCGAAAAGTAGAGATATCTCCCGAAGAGGAGGGAGCCTTCGAGCTTACAGAAGAACAGTGCAGGTCTATCGAAATGCTATTCACCGATTACCGCGAGTGGTGTCGAAAACATGAAGGCCACGAGACTAAAGAAGATAAAGAATATTCAAGGTTCAAAGAGGGTTACTTCAAGAAAAAGGAATCTCTCAGGCAGATAATGAACGACCCGTCATATATCGGCCGGGATGACATAGGATCACCTAAACATAAAAAAATGCGCGAGATAGTGGAAAAGGAACTTGCCGAGGACCCGTCCAAAAAGGTACTTATATTCTGCAGATATAGAGCGCAAGTTGAGAAGTATGAGAAAATGTTCCAACATCACGGCGCAAGAACTTTTTACGGAGGGCTTAAAACTAACAGCCAGGGGCATAAATTGGACAGCGAGGGACGGGTAATGTACTTCGAAACGGACCAAGACAGGAACCCTGTATTGGACGAAAATAATATGCCCATACCGACAGACCGGAAACATGGCCGTCCGATGCTCGCCCTGGACTATGAACGCATACTTTTCCAGAACAATCCCTCAAACCGCGTAATGATAGCGACATATGACAGAGGTTCACTCGGAGTAACGATGACAGCGGCTGATGTGGTTATATATGATGACCTCGCTCCGACATTCCGCGACCAGTACCAGGCAGGTGACCGCGCCCATAGGATAGATGACGATAGAAAAAAATACACGGTCAAATACTACTGGCTTGAGGCCCGATATCCGGAATCTTTTCTTGATAAACTGCCTCCTAAAATACGACAAGAGTATTTTTCCATGGGAACATATGACCAGTTCCAGTCCGAGAACTTAATGCGTCAGGGCCTGATATTCCACAGGATAATGGACGCGGTCGGTAGCGCGGAAGAATTGAAAGCCATAACACAAAAATTCACGCCGTTTTCACGGACAACCGAAGGTTCGGAAGACGAGGAATATGAGGATCCCGTGGATTCCGCGGAGGAATCCGACGGGATGGAATATACTGACGAACCGGAGGAAGACGCTGAAATACCCGAAGATGGTCTTACAAAAGGTAGTCCTGCGCGCTTTCTGATCTCTGTGTTGAGGCATCCGGAACTTTTAAGCGCCCTTCTTTCCGAGAAAGGAGAAAAAATCAGAGAGATAATTGAATACAGGAAATCGGATGACCAAGTACATCGTTCGAGTATATACAAAGAAGCCCAGATATTGCTTGCTCTGGGCCTACTTGAACGCACCGACGATTACGATACCGTAAAGCGGCCTAACTATCGATTCTCCGGAGCGATAAGAGGCCTGGACAGAGCCTCCGTAGTCCGTCTTATTGCCGCGATAAATTCAATGGAATATCAGATCGGCCGCACTTTAAAACCATTATATAGAAGCGATATCGTCCCCGGGGACGATAGGGAAATCGTTCATGGGATCATCAGAGGGCTTGTAGATTCACAATCCGCGATATCCTTTATGTCCGATGACGAGCTTGCGAACGGGATACGGAACGGTCGCGTTTATGAAATAAGATACGACGGAGAACGGTTAAGAGCTAATTGCGGGACACCTCCCGGAGAGATCTCTCCGGGCGAAATGGTTATCCAGGAATTCGTGAAAATGATGAAACTGCACGTGGTCGGAGCCGATCCCGATGATGTTATAAAATTACGCAACAAACCTTCGGCTCCGGGTGAAGATCTACCGCTTATTTCAGTAGTTTCGTATAACAGCCGATCCGAAAGTTCGGTCTTCGGAGAGTCTAAAATAACCGTGGAGGGCGATATAAGCGATCAGCCCCTAAGCATTACCGGTATGCTAAATATAGCCTTTGCCGGCTCAAACATCCCGTTGGATATTAAGGAAGCAGACATATCTGAATACAAAAATATCCTTTCGTTCATAGGCAGCCAGTATAAAGCGATAACCGGAGATAGCATCCGGCCAGATGAGATCATTAAGACTCTGCATTGGCTTGTTTTACCCAACGCAGAACGTATGTCACATGAAAAAATAGTTGAATATTATCAGCTGGTTATCGAGCAGGTTCAAAGTTACGCCTAAAGAGAAGACCCCGGGAAACGAAGAATTCTCGCCTTGCGAAGTTAACATAACATACATTA
>CAYQUS010000015.1:0-23521 GCA_964421015.1 uncultured Planctomycetia bacterium | reverse complement strand
TGGCTCCCCGGGTAGGATTCGAACCTACAACCTACTGGTTAACAGCCAGTCGCTACTACCATTGAGCTACCGGGGAGTGTTCGGCATAGATTATAGGTAAATGGGGGCTTATTGTCAACCGTATCGTTTCCAGCCACACGAGAAGACTAAAAACACATTGGTGCCAGGCACTACAAAACGAGATAGCCGTTCTGTGCCAGGCACCTTAACCTGAACCTTCTATCCCCTCACTTCCTCCTTTCTCCTTCCCTCTTAACGTTGTATAATCCTACCATGCCTCCTGAAAAGGAACGTTACATAGTCCATGCCGATATGGACGCGTTTTTCGCCTCAGTAGAACAGCGCGACGAACCTTCTTACCGGGATAAGCCCGTAATAGTAGGGTCTGATCCGAAAGAAGGTAAAGGCCGCGGGGTCGTGGCCGCGTGTTCCTACGAGGCCCGCAAGTTCGGCATACATTCAGCCATGCCCATATCCGTGGCTTACCACAAATGCCCCGACGCCGTTTTCCTCCCCCCTGATATGGAAAAATATTCTGAGGCATCAAGGAAAATACTTGAGATATTCGAGACTTTTACACCCGATATCGAACCGATAAGCATTGATGAGGCTTTCCTGGACATTACCGGCAGCTGGCACCTTTTCGGTTCGCCCCAGGAGACCTGCAGGCTCATAAAAAGCAAAGTTAAAGAAAAAACCGGGCTTACCGTTTCTCTCGGTATGGCCCCCAATAAGACCGTCGCCAAAATAGCTTCCGACCTTGGAAAACCCGACGGGTTCGTACAGGTCAAGAGTCAGGATGTCGAGTCTTTTCTTTCTCCTTTGAACGTAAAAAAACTCTGGGGCGTGGGAGAAAAAACAGCCGAAATAATGAAACATAGCGGCATACTTACTATCGGGGACCTGGCCTCGTTCCCGGAACGGAAGCTCTATGAACTTTTCGGGGAAAACGGGCTTCATGCACGGGAACTCGCCAGAGGCATAGACCCAAGACCCGTCCTGGCCGACAACGAAACTTTGTCTATCAGTAACGAATTCACATTCGATAAAGACACAGGCGACAGGACAGCTGTCATGGACAGTCTTATGCACCTCTCTGAAAAAGTCTCAAGGCGGCTCAGGAAAACGGGGGTCAAAGGCAGAACTATATCCGTAAAGGTCAGGTTCTCAAACTTTAAGACCTACACAAGAAGCGTAACGTCTTTTCCCCCCACCGATATGGAAGGCGAGATATACAGAAAAGCCTCGGCTCTCACCGAGGAATTCCTTTCTCAGAAAAAAGACATAAGGCTTCTGGGGGTAAAAGCGTCCAACCTCGAAGACTCATCGTGTGTGAGCGACCTCTTTCAGGGAGAGTCGCCTTCGGAGAAAAAACGCGAGAACATAAGGAAAGCTCTCGACCGTATACTGGATAAATACGGTGAAGGCTCCATCCGACGTCGGGGATAGGACTTATTTATTTTCTCAGCATCTGGGAAGCCACCATATCAGCTTTCGCCTTCCCGGAGAGGACTTCAGCCACTTTGAACCCGAAAGCGAAGGCCGTGTAAGGCCCCCTGCTGGTGATTATGTTGCCGTCCACCACGACATCGTCCTTAAGGAACCGTACATCCGGAGAAAACCCTTTCTCCATTCCCGGGTAGCATGTGGCGTTCTTTCTTTTAATTATTCCCGCCGGCTCAAGCACTACCACCGGAGAGGCGCATATGGCCGCCACAACCTTTTTAGCCAGGTTCATTTCGACAATAAGATCCTTCAGCTTAACCGAACTTGCCAGGTTTTCCGCGCCCGGCATCCCTCCCGGAAGTATTATCGCATCGGGCGTACCATTGTATTTCTCGAATATCATATCAGTTTTAAGCGCTATGCCGTGAGCTCCAAGTACCGTTTCGGACCTCAGTCCCGCGGATATGACTTCCACCTCGCATCTTTTCAGTATGTCCATGGGTATGACCGCTTCAGATTCCTCGAACCCTTCGGCAAGAACAATAAGAGCCCTCTTCTTCATTTTTTCTCCTTGATTTTTATCTTACAGGCCATTTTGGTTCTTTGATCTTTTCAAGACCTCTTTGACCGCTACATCGGTCACACAGGAAGCGGCCAGAACAAGTTTTTCCCTGTCTTCGGATGCCGCCTTATCCCAGAAAGGTTTTTCCGGAGGAGTATCCCCCACGAAAAGCACACCGGCCGCCTTTATGCCGGAAGCCGAAGCCGCCCGGTAAACCGCCGAAATTTCCATATCTATACCCAAGAAACCGTTTTGAGTTATTTCAAGCAGTAACTCGGGTGTCTCGGCCGTTATCGACGGGGTCGTAAAGACATCTGCGGGATAGACATTAAGTCTTGTCCCGCAAAAATTTTTCGCCTCAACAAGAAGCTCCGCGGCAAGAAGGGGGTCCGAGCTCGAAAACCCTCCGCTCTGCGGTATTTTTTGTTCGATTGTCCCGGTACCGTGATAATGCTCGAACGCCCCGCCGGAAAAAGCTTTCCCGCAGACTATTATGTCCCCTATCTCGGCCTTGCCCAAGCCCCCGCATGACCCCGTAAAAACTATATTCTTAGCCGCTGTTCTTCCCAGCAGCATTACGCAATCGCCCGCCAGAGTGGGGCCGGTGCCGCAATTTACGAAAGTGTACGATATCCCTTTCCCCTCCGCGGTAAATCCCGAGTAAAACCTTCCCCTAAAAACTCTTTTGCCGTCACATGGGACAGAAAATCCCTCCGCCGGAAGGAAAGGGCTCAGTATAACATTTTTCGATATGTGCGCGGAGGCGCATCCGAAAAGGGACCTGAACATGCCGTCATTAGGCATACCTCTACCCTCCTTTGCCTTCTTTTGAAGGCCTGGGAGCGGAGCAGGAGGAACATACGAACGAAAGTTCAGGAGAGAAAGCCCCGCAAGCGCGGCATACCCAGAAACCTTCGGGCGGATTCTTCTCCCGGATCTTCTTTTTCAAAAAAGGAACAGCTATGAAAAATGTAGCTAAAGTCAATACGGCCGATACCACCCAAAAAAACGCCGCGGGAGCCATTCCCTCCATAAGGTAGACCGGCCTTACCGCGTCTATATCTATCCCTTCCCGGGAGAGCCTTCTTTTGACAGCTCCGTAGGCGTAGTCATAGTCCTCTACCGGCCCCCGGGCGAAACTCGTTATAAGAGACGCCGAAATACCGTAATCGCCCCTTTGATAGGATCTGAGTTTATTAAGGTAACTCTTGTAGTATCTGGCTGCGGAATTGTATTTTCCCAGTTTCTCGTAACAAAGAGCCGCCGAAAGGTCCGCGTAGAAATACTCGGGCCATTTCGCCCTGGCTTTAAGAAAATTCTCTAAAGCTCCGTCAAAATCCCCGCGCGAAAAATCCCGAGACGCGCTGGAATAATATTCAGCGAATTCCGCTATGTCCTTCTGGGCCCGGCCGTTGTCTCCGGATCTCAACCTTAAAATGAGTTCCTCTCGCAGAGATACTCTACCGGAGGAAAAGAACATATCGTTCTCATCCGCCGCGGCATCTTCGATGCCCCATAAGAACATAAAGCTGACCGCCATCGCCATTAACAAAAAAACCGCCGCGCGCTTGTTAAGCGGACGGCGGGCCTTTTCTTCATAATGTCTCATGTTTTCTTTTTCGCGGCGGACAAAAAACATCCTAACCCAGCTGGCTTATCAGCCCCAGGACCTTATCTATTTCGAAAGGTTTGTAGATTATATCGGAGGCGTCCTCTTCTATGGCCTTATGGACCAGCTCATCAACGGAATACCCGGTCATCATTATCACCCGCGTCTCAGGAGAAAGTTTTTTGATCCTCTTCAGGGTCTCTATCCCGTCCATTCCGGGCATTCTTATGTCCACGAACATTATGTCAAAAGGAGTCTTCTCCGCTTTTTTCAGGGCCTGTTCCCCGCCGTAACAGCTCTCGGCGTTGTACTTGTTGGATTTAAGGATATCGCAGAAAACATCGGCAAAATCCTTATTATCGTCCACCACAAGTATACTGCTTCTTTTCATCTTCCCTCCGAAACCTTATTTTCCCTCACCTGATATCACGACGTTGTCTATGTAAACCGGCCCGCGGTACCTTCCCCCTATGGTATGCGGAGGAGAAGCGTCATACTCTATTCTGACCGCTACTTTCTTGACCTGGTTAACATGCTTGAAAAGCTGCCTTTCCCAGCGGCCTTTCCATGCCGACATCGGCACTTCCTCTTTTTCTATCTTGGCGGTCAGGGTTATCCACTTTCCCGGAATAAGATCTACAGGCTCGCGCATCTCTATGAAATGCCACCCTATACCCACTGTCATTATGAAACGCGCCTTGAAAAACCCTTTAGGGGCGCCCTTTGGAATGAATATGTCAGCCGAGATCGTATCGTACCCCGAAAGGTCCATGTCTTTCTCTATCTCAACAAGAGCAGCGGCCCACCTGTTACCCGGGAAATCGCATATAACTTCCAGCGCGCCCGGACCGTCTTTAAAAACCTCGCGGGTAAGCCCCACTGTCCCGGCCACGTAATCTTTCTGCTCAAAGGCCCAGTCGGGGACTTTCCAATCCTCCACATCTTCATCAAAAGTGAACGCCATTTCACGGTTTTCCGCCACGGCGGAAAACTGCAAAAACATCGCCAACACTATAACACCCGCTCTTAAGAATACCCTGGGGTGCATACTTACCTCTCTTTAAAGCCGTTTTCGAGAGCTTAATACCGCATCGACTTTCAAGATATAATTATACGCCTTAGGTCTTTAAATATCAAGCTCCGGGAAAACTAAGAACCCCCTTTACGCCCGGGAGGTTTTACCCGCAAGGATCATCTCGGCAAGCGCCATATCCCTGGCGCCGGTTATTTTAATGTTGTCTTCCTCTCCGTCAACTATTCCTACCCTGCCGCCGGAAACAAGAACAAGCGCGCAGTCGTCGCTGGCCGCGGTTATACCTTTTTGGAGCGCTTCCTCATGAGCCCTTAATATCAGGTCGTACCTGAATACCTGCGGGGTCTGTATCCTTCTCAGGTTGTCCCTTTCCGGTACCGATGACACTACCCGCCCGGCAAGCTCCACAACGGTGTCGCTGAGAGTGATCACAGGACCAGCGGCTCCGTTAACCCTGGCCGAAGCAAGAAGATCGTCAACAAGACGTTTTGAAACAAAGGGCCTGGCAGAATCATGTATAAGGACGTATTCTGTTCCTTCGGGGCAGGCTTTAAGGCCCAGGAAAGATGATCCCTGGCGTGTTTCTCCACCCGCTACCACACCACGGATTTTTTTTGAAGGTATCCCCGACAGTAGATCTTCCATCTTCCCCAGGTATTCTTCGTGACAGACCACGACTATGTCGGTGATGCTATCCAGGAAATCAAAAGCCCTTATGGAATGGCTTATTACGGGTTCTCCTCCCAGCGGCAGGAACTGCTTGGGGACGGCCGAGCTCATCCTGAGGCCGACTCCCCCGGCCAATATCAAAGCTGTATTTTTTCTCATTTTCAGTCCGAAATATGTTCGCTCTCCGGGACCTGCCGGATGGTCAGAAAATATCCAGGAACCGGCCTTTCTTCATTATCATGGAGCCGTCAACCGTTATGTCGGGCAGGTTTATCACTCCGTCGAGATGAAGCTGAACGTCGTTGGTCCCGCCAAAAGACGTGTTATTCCCTAAAGCGACATGAGCTGTCCCTATCACCTTCTCGTCCTCAAGAATGTTGCCGATTATCTTGGCTTTGGTGTTAAGCCCTATGCCTAGCTCTGCCACCTTGTAAGCGCGCGCTCCCACACGGTCCAGCCGCTCAACAAGTTTCTTTGAACCCTCGCCTTCTATCTCAAGAGCTACCCCGCCTTTGACCTTAAAGATAAGCGGCGACTTGAGTATTCCGTAATCCGCGAAAGACACATCCACCACATAAACTCCTTCGCATGTCTCCGGCGCGAATGCTATCTCCCCCTCGGGAAGGTTCCCGTAGGCTCCCGGGAAATCAAGTATTCCGCCGTTATCCCCGAAAAATCTGCCTTTACCCACCTTGAAGTTTATATCGGTGCCGGCCTCGGTGGTCATATGAACGTTTACCGCCGACCTCAGTATCTCATGAAGACGCGAAGACCTTTTTCTCATGTCCTCGTAATCCACCTCAAGGCATCTATTGGCTATGTCCTCTGTTATGGACGGCATGGTGGCTATTCTGGCTCCCCTCTTGCTGGCTTCTCTTCTTGCCGAAGTGTGGGTAAGGGACCTGTCCGTTATAAGAAGTTCCACATCGTAGCCAAGCATGTCCTTGGCCACATCGGCCGGGGGTTCCGCCCCGTGTTCCCTGGTCGGCTTCATCACTATCATCTTGGCGCGCCTTGTTATCTTTCCGGCGGCCTCGTGAAAAGCCGAACCTATGTCTTTCTTAATGGTGTCTGTCACGATAAGACAAGACTCTTCTTTACGCAATTTTAAGGACGCCTCAAAAACTTTCCGTACCGCGTTCTGATTGATCATCTGTACTTGATCTCCTTTTTATTTTATCGGCCGGGCCATCGAGTGAAAGTTCTATTTTAAAAGCCACACGCCGTACATTACAAGCACCACCCCTGCCAGTTTAGGCAGGGTCACCGCTTCTCCCAGAAGCGCGGCCCCCAGGAGAAAAGATATAAAGGGATACGCCCCGGCAACCGGGACCACTCTTGAGACTTCACCTATCTTGAGACCGTGGTAAAAAGCTATCTGCGCCAGAAAACTCGCTATGAATCCCGCGAACACAAGCATTACAGCGGCTTTAGGCTCCACCGACTTTATCTGGGCGGGTTTTACCATAAAAAGCCCCAGCACTATAAATCCAAGCACAACTCCGAACGACCTGTAAAAGAGCGCCGCGAAAGGCTGGGTCCTGTTCAAACCCATTTTTTCCATTACAGGCACCACTCCCCACATACAAGCCGCCACAACTGCCCACCAGAAAGCGCTCATCTATCTCTCCCGATTACGGTCTTGCGACCGGACATACTTAGCGCGGCAATATTTAAAAAGCCGGCTTTCAGACCACTAATTGTATCATTAAAGTGTTCCGCGGGCAACTCGGCTTTGGCTCCGTTATTTCCATGAGCTCCGCTAAGACGCCCATAACCTTGCATATGGCTCCCGGGACGTATATACTTTATGTGCCATGAATCCCCTGAAGCCTCATAGATTAGCGTTAATCCTCTCATCGGCCCTCTTAGCGGCGATAGCTGTATTTTCTCTGGCGTCTTTCGCGGGGACTACCGATGAAGCCGTCCTTGTTTTTTCAGGAGACGAGAATTTCCCGCCGTACTCTTTCATGAAGGGACCGTCTCCGGCAGGTTTTGCCGTAGACCTCTCCAAGGTAATATCCGCAGTTATAAAAAAGAACATACGCGTCCGGCTGGCTTCCCCGAGAGATTTCATCCCGGAACTGACAAAAGGAAAGATCGACGGTGTAGTCGGGATGCCTGTCATACACGAGCTCAATAAGCATTTCTCCTATTCCGTACCCATAATGCAGCTCGACTGCGGGATATTCGTTCTGCACACCAACGACTTTGTCAGGGACATAAGGTCTCTCGAGGGCACCATAGCCGCCATACATAAAGGCAGCGTTTATTTCGACCCAATAAAAGCCAATAACCCCAAGATAAAGATACTGGAAACGGCGGACATAACGGAATCTTTCCAAAAACTGAAGAACGGCGAGGTTACCGCCGTGCTGTCCGAAAAGAACCTGGCCGTTTACGAAATACACGACAAAGGTATCGGGGGGATAAAAATAGTCGGCCCCCCCGTGGGGCCCGTATTCGATTATGCCATAGCTGTAAAGCGGCAGGACAGCAAACTTCTCGCTGACATTAACCGGGCTGTGACAGCGCTCAGGGAAAATGGATCGCTCGACAATCTCCAGCGGAAATGGTTCGGAGTACATCTCGCTCCTCCTTTCCCCTGGAAAAAGGTCTCTATAGTCGTCGGCGTCATAACAGGGATAATGCTTTTCCTTCTTACCGGGCTATGGGTGACATCGCTCAACGCGGCGGTCAAAATAAAGACCGACCACATACAGATGCTGTCCCAGAAAATGCAGGAAAAAGACAAACTTGCCGTTCTGGGAAAACTCGCCGGCCAGATAGCCCACGAACTGCGCACTCCGCTGAGCATAATCAGCAACTCGGTCTTTCTGCTGCGCCGCGAGGGGGCCGAAAACAGAGAGGCTTTTGACAGAAGGCTATCTCTTCTTGAAGACAAGGTCAGGCTCACGAGCAACATCCTGGAAAGCATATTGAGCTATTCCAGGGTCAAGGCCGAGGTCGCCTCGACGATATCCGTAAGAGAATGCCTCGAGGAAGTGATCAAGGACATGGAGATAAACCCCGGAATAAAAAAGACCGTAACAATAGACTCGCCGGAAAAGCTTCATGTGTTCATGGATTTTCACCAGCTTTACAGCGTCTTCAGGAACCTCATAACTAACGCCGTGCAGGCCATGAAAAGCGGCGGAACCCTTTCCGTGCACGCCTACCTGGCCGAGGAGACCGACAGGATAACAGTAAGGATATCGGATACCGGCACCGGCCTTTCCGGAATAACTTCAGGGCACATTTTCGACCTTTTCTCTACAACTAAAATAACCGGTACCGGACTGGGGCTTCCCATATCAAAATCAATAGCCGAGACCAACGGAGGCTCTCTATACCTTGAAAGCTCATCGCCCGAGGGATCTACCTTTGTGGTAGAACTCCCCTCGGCCGAATCCGTAAAAAAAGGCGGAAATGAACAAACCTAAACCGAAAAAACAACATTCTTACAGTATACTGATCGTCGACGACGACAGGGACATGTGCTCTTCCCTTATGGACGTGATCTCGGTGGATTCCGACTACGAGGTCTCCTTTTCGTCGCACCCGAAAAAGGCCGTTGAAATGGTACGCAAGAACGACTATTCCCTGGTGATAATAGACTACAAAATGCCTGAAATGAACGGGCTTGAGACTGTAAAAGCCATGCGGGACATACGCCCTTCGCTGCGCGTTATAATGCTTACGGCGTTCCTTTCGGCCGAGCTTGTAGACGACGCCCGCAATGCCGGGATCATAACCGTATTGTCAAAATTCATATGGCCCGACGAACTTTTGCGCCAGATAAGCTCCGCCCTGTCCAGGATCGCCTGATACTACCCTTACTCCCCTTGCAAAAAACACCCGATTGTGATAATGTATCTTAAATTTTTTCTTGAGTTTTCGGATATCTAATACAACATGCCGCTATGCCGGCAAAAAGGAGACCAAAATGAGCAATTTTATCATCCCACTGGTGGGAGTGTTAGGGCTTGTCTTCGCCATGTGGACTTTCCGTTCCTTAATGAAAATAAGCCAGGGATCCGCCGTAATGGAGGAGATCGCCAATGAAGTTCATAAAGGCGCCATGGTGTTCCTTAAAAGAGAATACTCCATAATACTGGTCTTCGTGATAGTTATGTTCGCCGTGATATCAGTGTTCCTTTCTCTTAGCACAGGATTCGCTTACGTTAGCGGCGCGTTCTGCTCTATGTTGGCCGGGTTCATCGGCATGAAAGCCGCCACAAGGTCCAGCGCCAGGACCTGTGAAGCCGCAAGGTCCATGGGCGCCGGAGAAGCTCTTGCGGTAGCCTTTAAAGGCGGTTCGGTAATGGGCATGACCGTAGCGGCTCTCGGTGTAATAGGCGTGGGTATATGGTTCAACATAACTAAGGACACATCCGTTATAACGGGTTTCGCTCTTGGCGCCAGCTCAATAGCCCTTTTCGCCAGGGTCGGTGGAGGCATATTCACCAAAGCCGCCGATATGGGTTCTGACCTTGTGGGAAAGGTCGAAGCCGGCATCCCCGAAGACGACCCCAGAAACCCGGGAGTTATAGCCGACAACGTCGGAGATAACGTGGGCGACACCGCCGGAATGGGAGCAGATCTTTTTGAGTCGTATGTAGGAGCGGTTATAGCTACCATGGCCATAGGAGCCACAATGGCCAACGCCATGGCCGCGATGTCCCTTCCTCTTATACTGATAACACTCGGCCTTGTGGCCTCGGCGCTAGGGGTTGTGTCTATAAATTTCCTCAAGAACATGAACCCGCAGACAGCGCTTAGGAACTCTACTTTTATATCCGCTCTTGTATTCCTTGTCGGAGCTTTCTTTACAACAAAGATGGTAATGGGTAACCTGAGCGGTTTCTGGGCCATACTGGCCGGACTTGTCGGCGGTATGCTTATAGGTATAGAAAGCGAGTACTTCACGTCCGGTAAACCGATAAAGGACATAGCGGCGCAGTGCCAGTCAGGACCGGCGACAGCCATAGTTTCGGGCCTGGCGGTAGGTTTTGAGAGCACAATACTTCCTATAATCACGCTTGTAGCGGCCATGCTTGTGTCGTTCCACTTTGCCGGACTTTACGGCATAGCGCTTTCCGCCGTAGGTATGCTCTGCACAATAGGCATAGTCATGTCCACCGACTCTTACGGGCCCATAGCCGATAACGCGGGCGGCATATCCGAAATGGCCGGGCTCGATAAGAGCGTTCGCAAGATAACCGATAAGCTCGATTCCCTCGGGAACACAACGGCTGCCATAGGCAAAGGTTTCGCTATAGGTTCCGCGGCACTAACCGCCCTGGCTCTTTTTGTAGCTTTCCAGAAAACAACGGGCATATCGGCCATAGACCTTATTAAGCCGCTTCCCGTGGCGGGCCTTTTTATAGGCGCACTTATCCCCTTCTCCATCTCTTCCATGACGCTCAAAGCCGTGGGCAGAGCCGCAGATAAGCTCGTACAGGAAATAAGGCGCCAGTTCAGGGAGATCAAGGGTCTTATGGAAGGCAAAGCCAAACCTGACACACAGAGCTGCATAGAAATAGCCACCAAGGGAGCCCTCAAGGAAATGGTCCTTCCGGGTCTTGTGGCAGTAATAACCCCGGCGCTTGTGGGCATATTCCTGGGTGTTGAGGCTCTCGGGGGTTTCCTGGCCGGAGCCACGGTAACAGGAGTTCTTCTCGGTATAATGATGTCAAACGGAGGCGGCGCGTGGGACAACGCCAAGAAATGGATAGAAGAAGGAAACCTGGGCGGAAAAGGAACACCTACGCATCAGGCGGCAGTTGTAGGTGACACTGTCGGGGATCCTTTTAAGGACACTACCGGGCCGGCCATGAACATACTCATAAAGCTCATGGGGATAGTTTCTCTTGTTTTCGGGGCCCTTTTTGTGACTCTGCATGACAAATTTATGGGTCTCTTGCCGTAAGATCCGTTCACGTCCCGGGACCCTGTTCCCGGCTGAAGGAGAAAGCTATGGACCTTAACAAAGTAATAAGAAGGATCCCGGGGTTTCCGAAACCCGGGATCCTTTTTTATGACGTTACAAGCATCTTCAATAACCCCGCGGCTTTCAAGTACATCGTGGACTCCATGCTGAAAACTTACCGCGATACTGAAATAGACGGCGTGGTCGCCATAGAAAGCCGGGGTTTTCTGCTTGCAGGCCCCTTTGCCCTGGCCCGCAAGGTCCCTCTTGTACTGGCCAGAAAAAGCGGAAAACTCCCGGGAGACACCGTGAAGCAGGCGTATTCGCTGGAATACGGCGAAGCGGTGCTTGAGATACATACCTCCGACCTTACCCCCGGCAAAAAATGGCTCATAGTGGACGACCTTATCGCCACAGGCGGCACAATAGAGGCCGTAGCCAAGATGATAAAAGCCAGAAAGGCCTCTGTAGCCGGAGTTTTTTCCATAATCGGACTTCCCTTCCTGAACTACATGGACAGGATAGGAAAATACGATCCGAAGGTTTTGATAGATTTCGAGAGCGACAGCGTAAAACCGGAAAAACCAAAGGAAAAATAGATCCTATGCTTAAAAAAGCCCTGTCTCTTATCATGTCCTTGTTCCTGACTTCCGGACAACTAGCTCCAGAAGCCTCTGCCTCAGCGCGTCTTGGCCTTTGGGTCACGGTTTTCTCCGAAGGCAAAGTGCTTCATTCAAGAGAGAACTGCGATCGCCTTCTTAGTACCTGCGAAAGGTCAGGGGTAACGGACATATACCTTCAGCTTTACCGCTCCGACAAAGCCTATTACGATTCCAATATCACCGACCGTTCGGCTTTCGAGCAGGTAAAAAAGTCCGCCGGAGGAGAGGACCTTATCCCCTACCTTATTAAAAAAGCGTCAGAGAAAGGGATAAAGACCCACGCGTGGATAAACCTTTTGAGCCTTGCCCATAACTCAGACGCGAACATACTTAAGAAAATAGGGCAGGACGCTCTTACTTTCGACCAGAAAGGCAGGCCCTCGCGCTCTTTCGACGGAAAAAAAGACGACCTGGACAAATATTATCCCAGAGAAGACCAGCTTTTCCTGGAGCCTGGCGACTGGCGCGTACGTGATTATCTGGGAAGTATAGCGGAGGAAATACTCGTGAAGTACCCTGGTTTAGCTGGGCTTCACCTGGATTACATCAGGTACCCGACCGTCACTCCATACATACCCGGAGCCCGGTTCACCTCTAACGGAATAAGCTACGGGTACAACCGCCTTAACATGCTGAATTTCACTAAGTCCTCGGGGCTCGACCCCCAGAAAATGCCCATGAACCGAACGAACGCCCTTCTGTGGGACAAGTGGCGCAGGGACCAGGTGACCAGGATAGCCGATTACATCTCAAAAAAAGCAAGAAAAACAGTGCCCTCCATAGAAATATCGGCGACTATCGTTCCCTCTATAGAAAAAGCTTATTTTTCGACCTTCCAGAACTGGGCCGAATGGCTGGATAAGAACATCGTGGACAGCGTGATAGTCATGAACTACACCGATGACATGGATCTTGTGAAATTGTACACTTCGTCTCTTGCCTCAGACAAAGTCCAGATGGGGCTGGGCGCTTACATAATGAAGGACAATAACTCCTCCGTTAAAACTCAGCTCGACTACCTTAAAGAAAATTCTCCCGGAGGGGTAGTCATCTTCTCTTACGACGACATCATGAACAACGAGGAGATAAAGAACTATCTGGAAAAGAATTTCAGGACCCGGCGGAAGCCTTTCTGATCCTGTTCATTATTGCGGCCCAGAGACCTTCTTCTTCTGTCCCTTCGGCGACTATAACATCGTATCCTTCTCTGTCAAACTCCCTGAATATCCTGAAAAGCCTCGATGCCGACAACCTTGCATCTTCAAGAGGCCCCAGTTCCTTTACATCGAACCCCTGATAAGCAGGGACATTCCCGGCAAAACACATTATACCCGTCTTTCTGCCCTTGCCTATATTATCCTGGGCTTCCCGGATAACCCTTTCTTTCTGCCCGGGGCCTTTTTCTACCAGCACCACTTTAGCCTCAGGCGAGTAATGCCTGGGGTACTTGCCGGGGCTGGCCGAGAGAGAATTGTCTGGCGGGCAGATCGATACCCTTCCTATCACGGACTCTATTTCCTCCAAAGTCACTCCCCCTGGCCTCAGTATAAAAACCTCATCCTCTGAAAAGGCCACTACCGTGGACTCTATTCCTATGTCGGTATCTCCTCCGTCGATTATCACGTCTACGCTCTCGCCCAGGTCCTCCTCTACGTGGTCTGCCGATGTAGGCGAAGGCCTGCCGAAGAGATTCGCCGACGGAGCCGCTATGGGAGTTCCTGAAAGCTCGATGAGTTTTAGGGCTATTTTGCCGGAAGGCATCCTGACGGCCACGGTATCAAGGCCTGTTGTGACTATATCGGGGACTGTTTCACGTTTTTTCAAAACCAGTGTAAGAGGTCCCGGCCAGAACTTTTCCATAAGGTTTTTTGCTTTGTCCGGAACGACCTTGACAAGCTCCTTGAGGCCTGAATTTTCGGCTATATGCACTATCAAGGGATCATCAAGCGGCCTTTTCTTGGCGCTAAAAATACCGGCAACAGCGCGTTCATCAAGCGCCGCCGCTCCCAGGCCGTAAACCGTTTCGGTGGGAAAAGCCACAAGGCCGCCCTTGATTATCACGCCGGCGGCCTTTTTTATCTTCTCTAAGTCTATTTTAAGGGGATCTACACGTATCACGAGGGGTTTCATAACTCTCCCGCTCAGCCGTTACTGCGTTTCTATCACGTCTCCGGTGAGTATGCTGTATGCCTGGAGATATTTCTCCATGGTCTTATTGATTATGTCCCGTGGAAGATCCGGACCGGGAGGAGTTTTGTCCCAGTCAAGCGTCTCAAGATAATCCCTCAGGAACTGTTTATCAAAACTTTTCTGCTGTCTGCCCGGCTCGTAATCGTTCTTGGGCCAGAACCGCGACGAGTCCGGGGTAAGAGCCTCGTCCATGAGCACTATACGTCCGTCTATCTTCCCGAACTCGAACTTGGTATCCGCTATTATTATACCTTTTGTGGCCGCGAATTTTTCGGCCATTTTGTACACCTCGAGGCTTTTTTTCTTAAGAAGATCGAAAACCTCTTCCCCGACCTCACGTTTCATTTCGTCCTGGGTTATATTCATATCATGGCCTTCCTCGGCCTTTGTGGAAGGCGTGAAAATAGGCTCTTCGAGCTTATCTGAATTTCTAAGTCCCTTGGGAAGCTGTATCCCCGAAACCTTGCCTGTAGCCTTATAATCGCTCCAACCGGACCCCGATATATAGCCCCTCACTATGCATTCCACCGGTATAGGCTCGGCCTTCTTGACAAGCATGCATCTACCGTCGAGCATTGAACGGTATTTCTCAAGAACAGGGTAAGATTCCACTATGCTATCCATATCGGTGGTTATCATATGGTTCTCTACTATATCAGCCGTTTTCCCGAACCAGAACGCCGATATCAGATTGAGCACCCTGCCTTTATTGGGTATGCCTGCGGGCATAACTACGTCAAAAGCCGATATCCTGTCGGAGACGACAAAAAGCAGCTTGTCTCCCAGGTCGTAAACATTCCTGACCTTTCCCGACTTAAAAAGCGGAACTCCCTTTATGTCTATGGAAACTATGGCCTCTTGTTTTCCCATGTTCTCTCCCTCGCTTTATTCCCCTTTTTCAAAAACAGAAGGAGCCACGTAATCGCCGTGCTTCTTCTGGCATTCCTTCAGCCTGTCCCTCTGCTCTTCCATGGCCTTAAAGAACAGGTGCGGGGTATCGAAAACTTTAGTGTGGTATATCTTCAGTATTCTCTCTTTTTTGGCCAGCCTCTCGGGTATGCGAAGCGTGAACTGCTCTTCGTAAGCCTCCCGGGTGTATTCCTTGCCGAGAACATCCTTAAAGAGTTTCGCCAGGTCCTTATATTTCGGGATATACCCGGCGGGGGTCTTTATGGCCTCTACTTCGCCGTTAACCCTGAGCTCCATCCATTTCACCCAGACGTGTTTGTCCTTTATGCCGTTCAGGTACTTACCGTTCTTGCCTCTAAGAAAATAGTTCACGTGGAATATAAGAGGCGGCTTCTTGACCCCTTCCACTATATCAAGGTTGTTTTGTATATACCTTCCAATGGGAATGGAAAGAAAATCAAGATTGGCCATAAGATTAAATTTCCTTACGCCTTCCTGCCCCAGTGTAGCGGCCGTCGTTTCGGACTCTATTGTAGCGGCCTGTGTAAGTATCCCGTGATGCCAGTCGAAAGACTGTTCCACAGGCACATTTGTATCGGAATCCCTGCCGCCGTAAATAACTCCCCCAACTTTAATCCCACTGGGGTTTTCAAGGTTCTTGTCGCAATTCTTAAGCTCGTTTATGGCTATGGTGTACCGCGCGTTCTTATGCGCGAGAGGCACCTCGTTGTCGTCCGGGCCTTTTTTCCCGGGGAACCATTTACCGGAATAGTTCACGCCGGATTCCGGTTCGGGCCTTCCGTCTCCAAGCCACCTTGGGTTATTTTCCCTGTCCACAAGAACATTCGAAAAGATTACTTCTCCGGGAGTAGTAAGCGCCTTGAATATCTCCGGATCGCTGTCCTTACTAACGTCCTGTATTATGCCGAATATCCCCCTCTCAACGTTGACGGCCATTATTTCGCCGTTAACGTTACGCAAATAGGCTATATCGTCGCCTATTATCGTTTCTCCCTCGAGCATCGCGGTGGCCGTCTTACCGCAGGCCGAAGGGAAAGACCCCGTAAAATATGTCAGTCTTTTCCTGTCCGGTCCGTGTACCCCCATTATGAACATGTGTTCGGTAAGCCAGCCTTCTTCAGACGCTCTCTTTATAGCAAGTCGCATGGCCAGTTTCTTAAGCCCGACCGTGTTCCCGGCATATTGAGTATTGGCGCTGTAGACCATCTCTTCTTCAAGGTCTATATAAACCCTTCTTTTCGTAAAATCGCGGCTCACGTTGTTCTCAAGCGCTCCGGCGGTATGCACGAACCTGAAAAATCTCGGTGAAGTCCCTATCTTTCTGAACTCCTCATAACCGCTTCTGTAGAGTATCCCTTCCGAATGCGCCACATAGCACGAATCGGTTATCTGAACGGCAGGTATTGAAAACTCAGAGTTATTCGGCCCCAGGCAGAAAAAACCTATATACATTTCCCTTCCCTTCATGGCCCCTTCGAACAGCTTATGCACCTCATCCAGCCCTTCGAACCTGTCTATGGCCTCTATGTCAGACCCGAGCACCTCATCAGGGCGGAGAAGATACCGGGTACTGAACTTATCCCTGCCCTGGTCGTTGTACCCGTCGAAATGTACGGTGTGCCCTTTTATGCCGAGGGCTTTTTCTTCCCCTTTTTCCACTGACTTAACCCTTATATACTCCGCGTCTTCCGGAGAATCGGTCCTGACAAAAACAGAGGAAGGCCCGAAAAGTTTGACGTATTTGATCACAAAATCATGCAGTTTATCGTTGTCGATACTCTTCAGTTTCGCGAGATTTTTTTCGTCGCATATACCTTTTAGCGCGTCAATATGATCTTTTCTCATGTTATTTCTCCTGTTTCGGCTTATTTTCCCGGGCCCGGCTGACCCCAGCCCGGTCATGATACAACAGCCTCCCTGGCATTGTCAACCTTAAATGGACCGCGTTAATCCCGCTTGCAAACCTTTGTTTTTAGTTATATAATCGGCTTGTTCATGAGCCTAATAAAAATCGGAGCTTTCTGCATGAAAAACTTAATATTACTTTCCGCGGCGCTCTTGTTCCTGACAGCCCCCGGGTGCGCTTCCTCAAAATTCAACCTTGCTTCACTTGCCGGAATGAACATAAGCGATCTGGAGGCCGCCAAGTCCTCGGGCCCCTCAAAAACTTTCGCAATGACCGCCGAAAAGGCTTTCGATGAAACACTTACCGTACTCCGTAACGAAAAACTTACCGTTTTCAGGTCCAGCAGGAAAAAAGGCTACATAGTGGCGATGGGTTTTACCGAACAGGTCGACACTACGCGGGTCGGCATATTCTTCGATACCGAGCAGGACGGAAAGACCAGAGTGACGCTGTCGTGCCTGAGCAGCCTGGCCCTCCCTAAGGCTGAAAAGATAATTTTCGCAGGGCTTTCAAAAGTCTCTCCCTAAAGACCTAAGTTCCAACCCTCAAGAGAGTATTTATTCCTGACAAGATCTTCGAGCTCTCCGGACGGATAAGGGAACGACTGATTATTTTCCTCTTTCCCCGAGAACGCTTCAATGACCGCTTCTTTTATGTCTTTCTCGGAAAGGCCTATGTTCCCCACAAACTCGCCGTGGGCTCTACCCTGCCTGTACCCGGGTTCTCTTGGGGGATACTTAATGTAACTGTCTATCTTTGAGAGTTCCATGCCGTGAAGCACAGTACCGTGATGAAGAAAATATTTTCTTTTACGGGCCTGCGCGTTCCCGGAAAATTTTTTACCGCCCGCCGCCAGGTCGGAGACCGGCATGAATTCCGCGCCGAGGCCTTTACCCCTAAAAGCCTTTGAAAGATCGCGTATTATCTTTTCGTAAGAACGGACTATGTTGGTATAATTTTCGTCCCTGTCGTAAGAAAGTACCGCCGAGAAGTTCAAACAGCCTCTGCCCTGCAGAACGGTTCCGCCGCCCGATATTCTCCTCAGCACTTTTACCCCGTCCTCCCGGCATTTGGGCAGAAAACACTCTTCTTCGGCTGAGCAGCCGCGGCCTAATACCACAAAATGATCCTCGCAGGACCAGAAACGGAGAGTTTCTCCGGCTTCTCCTTTTTCGGCCTTGGCCAGCATAAGTTCGTCCATTGCCAGGTTCTCTTCCGGGGACAGATCCATATCGCGGAGTATTTTCATCATTTTGCGGCGGTACTGTTGGGGAAAAGTTTTAAGAAAGACAGGCCAGGTCCATGTCTTTGGCCGCTTTCACCTCATCAATACGGCCCACGGGTGAATTCATGGGGAACTTTTTGAACTCTTCCGGAGACCTTTCAGCCAGCTCAGCCAGTTCCTTCATTACCCCTATGAACCTGTCCAGAGTCTCTCTTGACTCGGTCTCGGTGGGCTCTACCATGATAGCTTCTTTAACTATGAGCGGGAAATAGACCGTAGGCGGATGTATGCCCCTGTCGATAAGAGCTTTAGCTATGTCTATGGCATGCACGCCCTTTTCGGCCTGTCGCGACGCCGAAATAACAAACTCATGCAGGCAGTTCTCTTTATGCGGTATGTCGTAAAATGCCGAAAGGTGGCTCTTGAGGTAGTTAGCGTTAAGAACGGCGTTCTCGCTGGCTTCAACGAGCCCCTCTTTTCCCAGAAGAAGTATGTAAGCATACGCCTTGAGAAGAACACCGAAATTCCCGTAGAAAGGCGCGACGTACCCCACCGAAAGCGGACGGTCGTAATCAAGCCGGAACTCGCCCTTTTCGTTCTTTACCACTCTTGCCACCGGAAGAAAATCAACCATTTTTGAGGAAACTCCTACGGGACCGGCTCCCGGTCCTCCGCCCCCATGCGGAGTGGCGAAAGTCTTGTGCAGGTTAAGATGGACCACGTCAAAACCAAGGTCACCGGGGCGGGCCTTTCCCATTATCGCGTTGAGATTAGCCCCGTCGTAATACATGAGAGCCCCGACCTTATGCGCCAGGTCGGTTATTTCCTTTATGTGCGGGTTGAATATCCCCAGGGTGTTGGGGCATGTAAGCATGACACCCGCCACATCCTCGTTAAGCTTTTCTCGGTACTTTGCCATGTCCATAACTCCGTTGGCGTCGGAGGGGATGGATATTACCTCGTACCCGGCTATGGCCGCCGAGGCTGGGTTGGTGCCGTGGCCGGAATCCGGGATAAGCACATATTTTTTTCGGTTGCCTTTATTCTTGTGGTAGGCCGCTATAAGCATGACCCCGGTGAGCTCTCCATGCGCTCCGGCCATGGGCTGGGTAGTGAACTCGGCCATACCTGTTATCTCGCACAGTGCCTTCTCAAGGTTATAAATTATCTCAAGAGCGCCCTGCGCGAGTTTCTCGCCTTTGACAAGCTGCGGCTGGAGAGGATGAAGCGACGTAAACTCCTCCAAAGAAGCTATCTTTTCGGTGAATTTGGGATTGTATTTCATGGTACAAGACCCAAGCGGATAAAAATGCGAGTCCACTCCGAAATTCATCTGCGAAAGCCTGGTAAAATGCCTTACTACTTCCGGCTCTGAAACACACGGAAGTTCGGCGTCGCGGGACCTGAGATACTTTTTATCCATCTCCGCGCTAAGCGCGGTATCCTTTACGGGAAGCGTGCCGCCTATCTTGCCTTTCCTTGATTTTTCGAATATCAGCTCCATAAAGCCGCCTCCAGCTCTTTGGCGTACATGTCTATTTCCTCTTTTGTGCGTTTTTCGGTTACCGACACAAGAAGATAATCCTCGAGATCGTCATAATATCTTCCGAGAGGGAACCCCGCGGCTATACCTTTATCGATAAGTTTTCCTATGACCTCGTTGGGGTCTTTCGGGAGCCTCACCACAAACTCGTTGAAAGTGGGCGCGCTGGTCTTTACCTCTACTCCTTTTATCTCCGAAAGTTTCTTTTTGGCGTATTCTGTCTTTTCAAAACAGAGTTTAGCCACTTTTTTAAGCCCGCCTTTTCCGGTAAGGCACATGTATACAAGAGCCCTCAGGGCGCACAGGGCCTGATTTGAACATATGTTGGAAGTAGCCTTGTCCCTGCGGATATGCTGTTCCCTGGTCTGGAGCGTAAGCACAAAAGCCCTTTTACCAGAAACATCAACGCTCGCCCCCACTATCCTGCCCGGCATTTTTCTGACGAATTCCTTTTTCGTGGCCATAAACCCTAAATACGGCCCGCCGAAAGAAAGGGGTATCCCGAGACTCTGCCCCTCTCCTGTGGCTATGTCGGCGCCCATCTCTCTCGGGGTCTTGAGAAGCCCCAGAGAAACCGGATAAACACTTTCTATCACAAGCGCGCCCTTTTCATGGCACATTTCCGATATATCGCTGTGATCGTCTACAGCTCCGAAAAAATTAGGATTTTGCAATATTACCGCCGCGGTCTTATCGTCGACAAATTTGCGTATCTCGTTCCGGTCGGCCTGGCCGTGGCAAACATCCACCTCCACGAACTCTATGGAAAGATTGCTCGTGTAGGAATACATCATTTTCCTGTATATGGGGTTTACCCCGCCGTCCATTATTATCTTGTTCCTGCCGGTAACGCGTATGGCCATCATTGCGGCCTCATAAAGCGCCGTACCGCCGTCATAAAGCGACGCGTTCGAAACTTCCATGTCCGTAAGCCGGCATATGCAGCTCTGGTACTCATATATGGCCTGGAGCGTGCCCTGCGAAGCCTCCGGCTGATAAGGCGTGTAGGCTGTATAGAATTCCGACCTTGAGACCACGGCGTCTATGGCGGCAGGCGTGTAATGGTCGTAGAACCCGCCCCCCACGAAAGACACAAGACCTACGGCGTTCTTCCTTGCCAGGCCCCTTAGGTATTTGTCCACCTCGAATTCCGACATGCCGCTTGCCAGGTCGAAAGACTTTGCCCTCAAATGCGCGGGTATGCCCTTAAAAAGCTCGTCCATGCTTCCCGAGGAAATACCTATGTCGGAGAGCATCGCGAGACGGTCTTCTTTTGAATGAGGGATGTACCCCATTTTTATCTCCTGTTTTATTTTTTAAGATACGCGTCGTATTCTTCTTTGGTCATCAGCTTATTAACCTCATTCTTGTCGAGCACAGCCACACGGCATATCCACCCGTCGCCATACGGGGATTTATTGATCTTCTCGGGCTCATCGGCAAGCTTTTCGTTGACGGCGGTTATTTCACCGGAAACCGGCGAATAAACATCGCTCGCGGCCTTCACGGATTCGATAGTCGATATACTGTCAGACTGCTTTACCTTCTTCCCTTTTTTGGGAAGGTCCACAAAAGTAATGTCCCCCAGTTCCGACTGCGCGTGGTCGGTAATACCCACCACTGCCTCGCCGCCGTCAAGTTTCACCCATTCATGGTCTTTGGTATATCTCAATTCCTTAAGGTTCATATCTCCTCCCTTCGCTTTTCAGGATAAACCCCTTTTTAAAAGGGGCACGTTCTCGAGCACAGCCTGTATGGATACTTTCCCGTCGGTAAGAGTCACTTCCCTGCCCGGGGAATATTCATTTTTGTCAACGTAACAGAGCCCTATAGCTCTTTTCATGCACGGGCTGAAAGCCCCGCTTGTAACCACGCCTGAAACCTTCCCCCCGGATACCACGCTGAACCCGTGCCTGGCTACTCTTCGCCCTTCTCCCAGAAAACCCGTAAGCACCTTGTCGGGTTTTCTTTTAAGTAGAGCCTCTCGCCCCGTAAAATCCTTTTCCATAAAAACGAATCTTCCCAGATTGGCGTCAAGCGGCGTAACCTCTTCATATATGTCACTGCCGTAAAGCGGATATCCCATTTCAAGCCTCAGGGTATCACGGGCGCCGAGCCCTATGGGCTTTATATCGGGGAAAGCCATTAACCTGTCCCACATTGCCGGAGCCGCGGGAACGTCAAAAAAAAGCTCGTATCCTATCTCTCCGGTATATCCGGTCCGGCCGAGAATTACGTCTACACCGTCTATTTTTACATTGGTGAAGGAATACCTTTTGAGAGACAAAACAGCATCTTTGCCGGCAAGTTCGACCATTACAGCCTGTGAGGCCGGCCCCTGCACATCAAGTTTTGCCGTAAGATCCGACCTGTCTGAAAAATCCACGTTCCCTTTTATCTTTCCCGACACCCACGAGCGGTCTTTCTCTATCGTCCCGGCGTTCACCACCACCATGAATTCTTCCCGGGAGAACCTGAAAACTATGAGGTCATCAAGTATCCCCCCGTCATCGGAAAGAAAAAAACCGTATCTGCACTTACCGTCTGGCATATCGTCCAGACGGCAAGTAACAAGTTTATCAAGTTCTCTCTGGGCGTCTTTTCCCTTAAAGAAAAATTCTCCCATGTGGCAGATGTCAAAAAGACCCGCCCGGCTCCTTGTGTGAAGATGCTCTTCCAGTATCCCGGAATAGTAAACTGGCATTTCCCAGCCGGCGAAATCTACCATCTTCGCCCCGCTGGAAAGATGTTTCTCGTACAAAGGGGTTCTCTTCAAAACCTGATTCTCCGAAATTATAATTTTCTCTACAGGATCCCGGGCGTTCTGATCCCGGGAAAGGCAAAAACCCAGGCGTTCGGTTTTTGGCGGACAGCTTCCGTGTGGTTACCCACCGGACCTCTCGGGGCTTATTGAAAAGCCCTATCTGGAATGGATTTTTTCTTGAAGGTCCTTACGCCAGTCGCTTTAGGCCTATTATAGGTCAAACCGTCTCCTTGTCAAGACACACCGTTTAAAAATAACCCTTGAAATGCGCCCCGTGGTGTTGCATACTTTAATCTATAAAGTCTCTCATATCTTCCACGGAAAGGAGGTGTGTCATAGTTAAAATACTCCTCATCGACGACGAGCCCAATTACTGCCAGGTGACAAGGGACATCCTCGAAAGTTCCGGCGAATACTCCGTCGAAATAAGCCATAACGGCGACGACGGTCTTAAGAAAGCCAAGAACCTGAAACCAGACATAATACTGCTGGACATCATGATGAGCGGGAAAAATGGCTTTGAGGTAGCCATGAACCTCAAAAAGAGCCCGGACACGCGTTCTATCCCTGTCGTATTCATAAGCGGCATACTTAAAGACGATTTCGCGTCCAGGAACAAGGCCCTTTCCGGAGACCTTAAATTCGTGTCAAAGACCGAATCCCCCCAGGCCCTAATAGACGCCATAGAGAACTCGCTGAGCGCTAACGAGGAAGAAAGATCTTCCTCGCGTTACACCGTCAGGATAGTGACCTACCTTCCCAGAGAACATGTGGACTTCCTGGACAAAGTGGGCAAGGACGTTCTTTTCTCAAAAGGCTTCAAACTTTCAAGAAGCGAACTCTTAAAACAGCTCGTGGAATTTCTGCAGAAACTCAACCTTGATATAACAGAACTCGACTTGTCGTCAAAGGATTTCTCCGACGTCCTCCTGAAGAAACTAAGAAAAATTTAAGGGACGTTTTCGATTTTTAACCTAGACCTGTCCCCGATTTTATTCCCAGACCTGTCCCTAATTTTGTTCCTGGACCTGTCCCCTCGGAAATTTTTAT
>CAYQUS010000014.1:23648-23885 GCA_964421015.1 uncultured Planctomycetia bacterium | reverse complement strand
TGGTCTCCACCACATACTGTCTCTTGTTCTTCTAACCCTCTCGAAGCCAAATCTATCCCCCCTGAATTTATTTACGAGCGCAGCGAGTAAATATAAGGGGGGACATCCTCAGCAAAACTCTAATCCCCCACACCTAAAAACACAAACGCCCTCCTAGATTTGGCCAAGAGACAGGAAGTGGTTGGTCTCCACCACATACTGTCTCTTGTTCTTCTAACCCTCTCGAAGCCAAATCTA
>CAYQUS010000014.1:0-23548 GCA_964421015.1 uncultured Planctomycetia bacterium | reverse complement strand
AGTAAATATAAGGGGGGACATCCTCAGCAAAACTCTAATCCCCCACACCTAAAAAAAAGAAACGCCCTCCCACGGCATTTCTTTGCCTTAGAAGGGCGTCGTAGCCCGTATGTACCTGATCTTTTTTGATCGTTCAATCCTGTTTTACCGCTTTGGGAAAAACTTCTATCCCTCTCGCCTAAAACAGCTTTATATCTTTTCTGACATCATGGTCAGATCTTGTTCCCTCACCACTTTCTTATTTCCTGGGACAGTATTATCGCCTCGGCTATCTCTTTCATCGACATGCGTTTATTCATGCTCGACTTCCTTATAAGACTGTAGGCCTCTTCTTCAGATATGCCCTGTTCCCTCATAAGGATACCTTTAGCCTTTTCCACCTTTTTCCTTGTCTCCAGCTCTTCCTGTATGACTTTTGTTTTGACCAGAAGTTCCGTGTTCTGTATCGCCGCGGCCGCCTGGTTGGCCACCGTACTCAAAAGATCGACGTCGCTTTTTGAAAAACTGTACGGCTCTGTGGTATAAACGTTAATTACCCCGACTACCTTGTCCTTTACCATCATAGGAACGCTCAACATTGATACAAGGCTCTCCTTTTTAGCCAGTTTCTTTTCCTTGTATCTCTCGTCCTTAAGCACATCGGGTATAATGACCGGTTTCTTTTCTTCCGCCACAAGGCCCACTATACCCTCGCCTACCTTAAGGGACCTTTCCTTGAGATATTCCTGGCTCATAGCCTGGGTTGCCCTTATCTTCAGCTCTTTTGTATCCTCGTCTATAAGCCAGATAGCGCATATCTTGGCGGCCATAACACCTGCGGTAAGATTCACCAGAAGTTTTAATATATCTTCCAGGTAAAGATCGCTCGTTATGGCTTTGCTTATTTTTGTAAGCGTCGCCAGATAATCTTTTTCCGACGATCCGGGCATTTCTTTGACCTCCCGGGAGAAATCTCTTCCTCCCTGTTATATCAGGAACAGCATTTCAGCGTATGACGGAAGCGGCCATATGTTTTCCGGTATTATGGCCTCCAGTTCGTCTACCGATTCCCTTAACTTAGCCATCTCCTTGAGGATAGCCCCCGCAGAATGCCCTCCAAGAGCTTTCTCGAGACTGTCCGTCCCCCCGAGTATATCCTCCGTCAGAGAAGAGACCTTTTTAAGCAGCCCCTTAGCTTTAGCGTTTGCGCAGCCCAAAGAAGCCGCTCCTTTTACAGCGGATGCAAGCTCATTCTGATAACGCACTGCCGCCGGCACGATCATTGTCCGAGCCATTGAGAGAGCTACCCCGCCTTCTATCTTTACGGCCTTCTCGTACTGTTCCGTGTATATATCGTACCTGGATATAAGTTCCGTACGGGAAAGTACTTTGTATTTCTCGAACATCTTTATATTCTTCTCGTCCTTGAGCCATTCCAGGGACTCAGGGGTATTCTTAAGGTTCGAAAGCCCTCGTTTTTTGGCTTCGTCATGCCAGGCCTTCTTGTAATTATCCCCGTTGAAGATTATCCTCTTATGTTTCTTTACTATTCCCGAAAGCACTTCCTGAAGCGCCTTGTTAAAATCTTTTTTACCCGCTGTTTTCTTTTCGAGTTCTGAACATATCTCGTCAATAGCTTCCGCCACTATAGTGTTTATTACTACATTGGAACCGGCGCAATTCTGGCTAGAACCCACCGCGCGGAACTCAAATTTGTTTCCCGTGAACGCGAAAGGACTTGTGCGGTTCCTGTCGGTAACATCTCTAGGAAGAGGCGGCAGAGAATCGACACCTATTTCTATGGCATCGGCCTTTCTGGAACTTTTTGCCGCGCCTTTCTCAAGCTGTTCTATAACGTCGTTCAGCTGTTCACCCAGGAAAATCGACATTATTGCCGGAGGCGCCTCGTTAGCCCCCAGCCTGTGATCGTTCCCGGCCGAAGCGACAGTGGCTCTTAACAGCTCCGCATGAGTGTCTATACCCTTCATAAGAGCGCATATTATCGTCAGGAACACGGCGTTCTCGTGGGGATTGTCACCCGGGGTAAGCCAGTTCTTGCCGTCGGGTCCGCAAAGCGCCCAGTTATTGTGCTTTCCGGAGCCGTTGACGCCGGCATATGGTTTCTCGTGAAGAAGGCAGACCATTCCGTGCCTTTCCGCCACGTCCCTAAGGACCTGCATGGTCATCATGTTGTGATCTACCGCCAGGTTAAGCTCCTCATAGACAGGGGCTATCTCGAACTGCGCGGGGCATACCTCGTTATGCCTGGTCTTGGCAGGTATACCGAGCTTCCATAGCTCTCGGTCAAGTTCGTCCATAAAATCCACTATCCGCGGTTTAATGGCGCCGAAATAATGGTCCTCCAGCTGCTGATGCTTCGCGGGAGCCTTTCCAAAAAGAGTACGCCCGGTCTGAATAAGATCAAGCCTGCCCTCGTAAAAAGCCTTGTCTATAAGGAAATATTCCTGTTCAGCCCCGAGCGTCGGGTAGGCCCTTTTCCCTTCGGTAGGAATATCAAAAAGAGCCGCCAGGCGGCATACCTGTTTGGAAAGCGCCGCCATAGACCTTAGAAGCGGGGTTTTCTTGTCAAGAGCGTCCCCCCGATAGGAGTAGAACGCCGTAGGTATGCACAATGCCGCTCCGTTACGGCTTTCCTTTATAAATGCCGGAGATGTCGGATCCCAAGCCGTGTAACCTCGCGCTTCGAAAGTTGATCTAAGCCCCCCCGAAGGAAAACTGGAGGCATCCGGCTCTCCTTTAATAAGCTCCTTACCGGAGAACTTCAGTATCACTCCACCCTCATTATCAGGATCTATAAAAGAATCGTGTTTCTCCGCGGTAGTTCCCGTGAGAGGCTGGAACCAGTGGGTAAAATGCGTGGCCCCTTTCGCGACGGCCCAAGATTTCATGGCATCCGCCACCTCATCGGCTATGCCCGGGTCTATGGACTTCGCTTCCCTTATGGTGGACACAAGCGATCGGTAGGCTTTCTCCGAAAGGTAATTCCTCATGTTCTTAAGCCCGAAAACATTGCTTCCGTAAATATCCGACACGGAACTCGATCCGCCGTTCTCATTTATGTTCTTCATCGTTCTCTCCTTTTGAACTTTGTACGCTCTTTATTTTAACATTCTCTGCACTTAAAGCAATAAAAACCACAACTCCATACATCAAAATCTTATACCCTTAAAAACAAAATCCCCATGAGGCAAGCCCTTTGCCCATGGGGACATCTTTATCCCTTAACTCTTCTCTTCAGCGATACTAAACAAAAAAGGCGTCGCTAAGACGCCCTTGCCTTTCTACACTTCCTCGTGCATTACAAAAGAATTCTACCTCGAATTCGTCGTGCTGTCAAGTATTTTTTTAGCCGGCGCTATTCCTCAGCCGATATACTTGGCCACCGCGGAAAGAAGCGTTTCCGGCTTTACGGGTTTTTCCAGAACGGCTTTCACCGGCAAAGTATCCTCATCCGGCTCGAACCTGAACGGAAGGCTCATATCTTTTCTTATCCCCGTGGTCATGACTACAGGTATTCTCCTTAAAGCCTCGTCCTTTTTTATTTCCATAGCCACGTCAAAGCCCTCCGTCTTTCCTGACATCATAACGTCAAGAAGAATAAGCGCCGGTTTATCCTGCCTCGCCCTCAAGAGCCCCTCGCTGCCGTCAGAAGCCGTAAGAACATCATATCCTTTAGCCTCAAGCAGAGATTCCATAGCGTCCCTGAAATCCTTATCATCGTCTATTATCAGTATTTTACCGGGCATTTTTATTCCCTCCTGTATTAGTTGTATCAAACATGCTCGTCCCTGAGCCCTTTTTTGATATGTTCGAAAAATTTTTCAAGGTTCTTTTTTTCCTCTTCGCTTAGTTCCGCTTTAAGTTTCTCTATGAGAGCGTAACCTTTTGCCTTCACAGTCTCCGAAGCGAAATCATCGAGATATTCCCTGAGAGTTATAAGCGCGTTCATCGCGCATTTTCCCTTTATGGTACCCGGCCTGGCCAGTTTCATGAACGCTTCGCCTGTCCTCTCTTTGCGGTAACAGGCCGTGCAAAAGCTGGGAACGGCGCCGCGGTCAATAAGGCTCTCTATCACCTCATCCAGGCTGCGGTGATCGCTCAGAAAGAACTGAGCGTCGTCACCCGGCTCTGCCTCCTCCGAATATCCCCCGGGCGATGTCCGGGAAGCGGCGCTTACCTGAGAAACACCAAGCCTGAAAAGTTCATCTCTCATTTCAGGAGTTTCCCTTGTGGAAAGTATTATCCCCGTATACGGCACGGAAAGCCTTATCACGGCAACAAGTTTCCTGAAATCCTCATCGGAAACCTTATATGGAGCTGTCTCGTTGAAATCCGCCCCCAAAGCCGGTTCCAGCCTGGGCACAGATATGGTGTGGGGACCAACGCCAAAGGTATGCTCCAGATATTCCACATGAGAAAGAAGGGCCAGCGTGTCGAAACGGTGATCATAAAGACCGTAGAGCACCCCGATACCCACGTCGTCTATCCCCGCCCTGAAAGCCCTGTCAATGGCATCGATACGATTGTCAGGATCGCTCTTGGGACCGGAAACATGCACCTTTCTGTATGTTTCCTCATGGTAGGTCTCCTGAAAAAGCTGATACGTCCCTATGCCGGAAGCCTTGAGTTTCCTGAACCCGCTCTCGCTCAAGGGAGCGCAATTTATGTTTATTCTTCTTACCTTATTGCCTTTCCATTCCGTGGAATATATCGTCTTTATCGAGTCCACGTAATAGTCAGCCTCTCTATCTTTTCCGCTTCCGTGCTCGGAGGCCACAAGAAGCACTCTCTTGTGCCCGCCCTTAAGGAGCGCCGTCGTTTCTTCCGCGATCTCATCCTGACTTAACCTGCGCCTTCTTATGAGTGGATTATCTTTTCTGAAAGCGCAGTAGAGGCAGCTGTTCTCACAGATGTTATTTATGTAAAGCGGGGCGAAAATAACTATCCTTTCTCCGTATATCCGGCTTTTGACCTCGGCGGCGGCGGCTAGTATCTTTTTTACGTCTTCCGCTCTGCGGGAATTAAGAAGATACGCCGTCTCCTCAAGCGAAAGCCGTTTAAGCGACAGGCTTTTGGCTATGGCGTCGTCTATAGCCGATTTCGGCGGCCTCTTTCCGCTCTCGAGCAGGCTCTCTATTTTTCCCTTATCGATATGTTTCAATTTTCCTCGTCCTCCAAAAACTATCAGGCGTTCTTTCTGTAAAGAGCCAGAAGTTCCGTAACTTTCTTAGGGTTAAGTTCTCCGTGTATCTTGTTGTTGATCATCACAACAGGAGCCAGACCGCAAGCGCCGAGACATCTGGCCTCCTGCAGAGTAAAAAGCCCGTCTTCGGTGGTATCCCCGATATTTATCCCGAGCTCTTTCCTTATGGCATCCAGGACATCGCCAGCCCCTTTAACGTAACAGGCTGTACCCATGCATACCGATATCACGTATTTTCCTATGGGCTTAAGGTTAAAATAGTGATAGAAGGTAGCCACACCCCATATATGCGCGGTGGGTATGCTCATTTCCTCGGCGATAAAATCCATCACATCCTTTTTAAGATAACCGTGTATACCCTGAGCTTTGTGGAGTATATCTATCAGGTAGGATTCGGCGTGCTCCTTGCCCTTTTTTGTCTCCATGTATTTCCTCAGTTCTTCTCTTGCTTCTTTTTCGTTGGTTACAGTAGGCATATATCAGCTCCTTTATCTTGCTAACGACTCTTTAGGTATTATACCAGCCGGCTTTTTGGGCGCGTAATGCGTATGAAGCACTTTGTGCGACACCGGGCTCAGCGGCCTGCCGAGAAACTCCTTGTACACTCTCTGTATGTCGGGATTGTCGTGGCTTCTCCTGATGGTTCTCGACCTGTCCAGGCCATAAAGAGCCTCGGCCCGTTTTTTAAGAACTTCCTCGTCAAGCGGCACCGAATTGGATCCGGCATAAGGCTGTCCGCCCCCGCCTATACACCCACCGGGACAACCCATGATCTCTATGAAGTGGTACCTGTCCGGGTCCTTCTTTACCACCTCAAGCAGTTCACAGGCGTTACCCAGGCCATGGGCCACCGCCACTCTTATCTCTTTACCCTCCATCATTACGGACCCTTCCTTTATACCTTTCAGGCCACGTATTTCGTTTATTTCTATATCCAGAAGTGTCTCCCCGGTGTAAAGCTCATAAGCCGTCCTTATGGCGGCTTCCATAACTCCCCCCGTGACTCCGAAAATGGCGCCCGCCCCGGAAGAGTTACCCAGAGGATTGTCGAACTTCTCTTTCTTTATGTTACAGAAATCGATACCGGCCGACTTTATCATCCATGCCGCCTCGCGCGTGGTCACCACTATATCCACGGGCCGCATGCCGTCCACCATTATCTCCGGCCTTGTGGCCTCGTATTTTTTGGCCGTGCAGCACATTATGGCGGCGGTAAAAAGTTTCGACGGATCTATTTTCATCTTCTGGGCGAAATGCGTCTTGAGTATAGACCCCATCATAGACATCGGGGACTTGCAGGTGGAAACATTATCTATGAGCTCCGGATAGAACTGTTCCATGCATTTCATCCACGCGCTGGAACACGATGTTATCATAGGAAGCTTACCCTTCCCCTGCAGTCTTTCGAGGAATTCGCTGGCCTCTTCCATTATCGTAAGGTCCGCCGAGAACTGGGTATCGAAGACATAATCGAACCCAAGCCGCCTAAGAGCCGCGGCCATCTCGCCTTCATGGGATGTTCCCGGGGCGTACCCGAAAGCCTCTCCGATAGCCGCTCTCACCGACGGGGCTATCTGAGCCACCTTGATTATGGATTTGTCGTTGAGTTTCTCGAAAAGCTCCTGTGTGTAATTTCTCTCAAGAAAAGCGGCTGTCGGGCACACGTTGATACACTGCCCGCACGTGGTGCATACGCTTTCCGCGAAAGGCATGTTGTACGCCGGCATAACCACAGTACCGAAACCCCTGTGGGCATACCTTAAAGCGTTGACCTTCTGTATCTCCGAACATATCCTTACGCATCTGCCGCAGAGAACGCACTTGTCAGGGTTCCTGATGACAGCCGGCGAGGAAAGGTCTTCTTCGTAATGTTTTCTTTCCCCCTCGAAATGCCTCTTTCTTATGCCCATGGCGTAAGCCAGCCTCTGCAGCTCGCAGATACCGTCTCTTTCGCAGGTGTGACAGTCTTCCGGATGGTTGTCCAGTATGAGCTCAACAATGTCCCTCCTGGCCTGACGGATCTCTTTGGTGTTGGTCCTTATTTTCATCCCGTCGGACACGGGGTACGAGCAGGATGCCACATAATTCCTGACTCCCTCGACCTCCACTATGCATACCCTGCACGCGCCTTCTATGGAAAGCTTGGGATGGTAGCAAAGACGCGGTATCTTGAACCCCAGTTCATCCAGAGCATGCATTATGGTCTGGCCTTCCTGGGTCTTGTACTCTCTTCCGTTAACGCTTATTTTTATTTTTCCCTTCATTTTTACCTCACGATCTTGTTATAGCGTTGAATTTACATGTCTCGAAACATTTCCCGCACTTTACGCATTTTTCCTGATCTATCGCGTGGCGTTTTTTAGGTTCCCCGGATATCGCGGCGGTCGGGCATACCCTCTTGCAGGCGGTACATCCGACGCACTTATCGGTGATCTCGTACCTGAGAAGGTCTTTGCATTCCCCGGCCTTGCATCTCTTTTCCTTTATATGGGCCTCATACTCATCCCTGAAGTTCTTTATAGTGCTGAGAACGGGATTAGGAGCCGACTGCCCAAGGCCGCAGAGAGACGCTTTCTTTATCATATTCCCAAGCCGCTCAAGTTTCTGTATATCCCCCTCGACCCCCTTGCCATGGGTTATACGGGTAAGTATCTCAAGCATCCTTTTCGTACCCTCGCGGCACGGGGTACATTTACCGCAGGACTCGCTCTGTGTAAACTCGAGGAAAAACTTGGCTATCCCGACCATACAGGAATCCTCGTCTATAACTATCATCCCGCCGGACCCCATTATAGATCCTGCCGCCGCCAGAGACTCGTAGTCTATCTTCGTATCAAGGTAACTTTCCGGCAGACATCCTCCTGAAGGGCCTCCTGTCTGGATGGCCTTAAAAGCCTTTCCGCCCGGGATACCTCCGCATATATCAAAAACTATTTCGCGCAGCGTGGTTCCCATGGGGACTTCCACAAGCCCGGTATTGGTCACTTTGCCGGCCACGGCGAATACCTTTGTCCCCTTGCTTTTTTCCGTCCCTATCGAGCTGAACCATTTGGGCCCGTCTATGATCACTACAGGTATATTGGCCCATGTCTCAACGTTGTTTATGAGAGTGGGACAGTTGAAAAGGCCAGAAACCGAAGGAAAAGGCGGCCTTGGCCGCGGCATACCCCTTGACCCTTCTATCGAGTGTATAAGAGCTGTTTCCTCCCCGCATACAAAGGCCCCGGCTCCCAGCTTTATATCTATGTCGAAAGAAAACCCTGAGCCCATTATGTTCTCGCCGAGCATTCCGTTCTCTCTGGCGGCCTTTATGGCTATCTCCAGTCTTTTTATGGCAAGCGGATATTCCGCGCGTATGTACACTATTCCTCTGTTGGAACCTACGGCGTAACCGCCTATGGCCATACCCTCTATTATGGTGTGCGGGTCGCCCTCTATGGCGCTTCTGTCCATAAAAGCTCCCGGGTCGCCCTCATCGGCGTTGCATATGACGTATTTCTGGGAACCTTCGGCTTCGCGGGTTATCTGCCACTTAAGCCCCGTGGGGAATCCCGCCCCTCCTCTTCCCCTCAAACCCGAAGTTTTTACAGCCGCTATAACTTCTTCGGGTGTCATTTCCGTAAGAACCTTGGCCAGCGCCTCGTACCCCCTCAGGGAAAAATAATCGTCTATGCTTTCAGGGTCGATTATCCCGCAGTTCCTGAGCGTTATTCTCATCTGTTTTCCGAAAAATCCCACATCCCCGAAAACCCTGAAAAACCTGTTGTACAGGTGGTCGGCGTCTATCACGAGCTGGGCCACGGGCCTGTCGTTGACTATATGCTCATCCAGTATGGCCGTGATGTCGTCTTTCCCGAGGTTCCCGTATATCGTGTACCCGGGGTTCACTATCATTAGGGGACCCTTGTCGCACATACCAAGACAACCGGATATGTTTATTTTTACCCTGTCTTCCCCCAGGCCTCTTTTTTCAAGCCCTTCCCTGACAAGTTTTTTGATATCCACCGACCCCTTGTGCATACATGTGGGGCCGTCGCAGAAAGTTATGACTTTTTTTACAATATCTTTTTTTGTTTTTTCCGGCATTTCATCCTCTCTTCATTTTATGACCCATTCTTCTATGACCTCGCCCTTCTTGAGATGGCGTTCTATTATCTCCTTTGCCCTGGCAGCATCCACCTTGCCGTATTTCACGGGTATTTTCCCTGTTTCCACCACCTCCACGGTAGGTTCAAGATTACACCTGCCGGCGCATCCTTTCTGGCTCAAATATACCCCGGAAAGTCCGGCCTTTATGGCGTCCTTGAAGATCTTCATTACATCCTCGGATCCGGCCGCTATCTCGCAGGTGGCCATTCCGACATAAACCCGTTTAGTGGAAAGATACCCTTTACCCACTATCCTGCTGAGGGCCTCAGCCCTCTTTTTCCTTATCCTGTCCAGGGGCGTAAGCACTTTTAACCTCCTATTTTTATGTCAAAAACAAAAGAGTTTCCTTTTTCTCCGGATTCCACCCACATCGTTCCGCCGTGTTTCTCTACTATTTCCTTGGATATAAAAAGCCCCAGTCCGGTCCCTTTAGCGGTGCGTGTTTCCGGGGTATCAAGCCTTGAGAACCTTCTAAAAAGAGAGTTCCTTTCGCTTTCTGTCATAACGCGGCCGTCGTTGTATATGGAAAACTTCACTTTGCCGTTCTCGCGCGCCGCCGATATCCTTACAGTCCCTCCCCGGGAACCGTACTTGACGGCGTTGCTGACAAGGTTATTGGCCACCACCTGCATAAGGTCCCTGTCTGCCTTGATCTCAAGATCAGATGGGATATCGTTCCTTACATCCATTTCTTTTTCCGAAGCCTGTTTGTGGAAAGTATCCGCGGCTACGGCGAAAATATCATCCCGCATTTTTACAGTAGTGACGTTGATCCCCATGTCGCCTTTCTCTATGCGGCTAAGGTTCAAAAAGTTTTTTACCGTAGCGTCGAGGTGGTCAAGATTGCGTGTTATGGAGTCCAGCGCTTTCTGCTGTTTAAAATTCACCATACCGAGGAACCCGTCTCTCACTGAATAGGCGTTAAGTATGGTAGACGAAAGTATCCCCTTGAGCTCATGCGACACGAAACTTATAAGATCAAGATACCTTTTATTGAGCGAGTCGCTTTTTCGGTTGGCCAGTGTAAGCTCAAGGTTCCTCTCTTCCAGGCTTTCCGCCATCTCGTTGAACGATACCTCAAGCCAGCCCAGGTCCTCGACTGAAGTGTCGACATGAACTCTGTGGGAAAGCTCTCCTCTTGCTATCTTGGATGTCCCCTCCACAAGCATCTTCACCGGCCTTACTATGGAAGTAGCCAGAAAGAACGATATCGCTGTGGCAAGGGCCACCGCGAGAACAACTATTCCAAAGAACACCGCGGATACCCTTTTGGTCATGTCGAAAAAGGGCCGCTCAAGTATGCCTACATAAAGCATCCCTATTATTTCGCCGTCAATGTCCCTTATTGGCTCATATGACGTGATATACCAGTCAGACACCACAAAAGCCCTGTCCGTCCATTTTTTACCGCCGACCAGCACATGGTCATAAACCTCGCTCGAAACAGTGGTCCCTACAGCCCTTTTCCCGTCAGGCCTTATAACATTAGTGGATACCCTGACGCCGCCCTGAAAAATAGTAACGGTACCCATGGGTTTACCTGAATACTCGTCTTCCCCGAAAATAAGTTCCCGTATGGTATCGACTATCCCGTTTGTCCCGTTTATTATCTTACCGCCGTAAAGTACCTTCGCCGTTTTTCCGTCCTCTTCAGGGACCGGCCTGGCATACTCTATCGCCATTACATCCTTAAGAACTTTATCGTTAAAAACCCTGGCTTTCGGGGTATCCAGTATCTCAAGGCCGAACCTGCCAGAAAAACCCATTTCATCGAGCTCACCGGCGGTTATTATCCTCGTACCCGATATATCCTTCCCCTCCGAAGCCTTAAGCGCTATACGGCTCTTCAGCTTCCCGAAATCCTTTTTGTCCACCAGATAAAGGTAATCCAGCCCCGTCTTTTTCCTTATCCCCTCTATATCATCCAGTACCGTAAGAAGGCTGAGTTCCTTGCCCATGGAAACAGCCATGTTCCCGTAAAGAACCTTCGCCGAAACCATGTAGTTCGAGACCTGATGCTGGGCTTTATCAAGCGTTTCTTTCTTTATTACCCTGAAACCAAGAAACCCTATGGACACGCTCAGAAAGAGTATGACCGCGAAAAAATTCCACATTATCGCCGATTTTAGGCTCTTGCGCTTCATATGCTGTCTTTTACGCCCTTTTCCCGGGCATTAACGAAATATATGATGTTCTCAAGTTCAAGCTCAAGATTTACGTTCTTTATTACGGTATCTTCAGTACTTCTCAGAAGTATCGGGGCGAAATTGAGTATACCCTTGATACCCGCCGACACCATAAGGTCCGCGACATGCTGTGCTGCTATGTCGGGGACGGCTATAACCCCCACCTTAACGTTCTCTTTTTTTACGAAATCGGCCAGTTCGGAAAGCGGCAGAACCGGTATACCCGCCCTGTCCGAAAATTTAGCCGGGTCAATATCGAAAGCCGCCTTTATTGTTACGTTCTCTTTCTCGAAACCGCCGTACTTCATAAGGGCAAGCCCTATGTTACCGGCCCCTACGACCACGACATTGCATATACGGTCCTTACCGAGTATGTAACTTATCCTCTCGATCAGCTCATCTATACTGTACCCGCCGCGCCTGTTGCCGGATATAGCGAACATGGAAAAATCTTTTCTTACCTGCGAGGGCGTAACACCTACCGCGTCCGCGATATTGTCGGAAAAAACCCTCACAAAACCAAGTTTCTTGAGCCTGTGAAGAGCGTTCTTATACCCGCAAATACGTGTTATTGTTCTTTCAAGCACTTTTTATTGCTCCTTTTTTCCCATTAGAAGCAAGATTCTATCATAAAAACCCCTTATTGCAAGCATTTTTTGTGATATTTTTCACAAAAACTTTTTTTGAGGAAAGTTATCGTTTGTATTTCAAAAAGTTTGGGTCTAATTAGCCGTACTAAAGAGGTGAACATGGATACTGCATATAAAAAGGCGCCCGGGATAGCTCGGGCGCCTTTTTATGCATGAATTCATAAAAAACGGGAAAATATCAGAGCGCTACTGTCACAAGCTTGACATTCACCCCCGGAAGAAGTTCCAGTTTTCTCTTAAGCTCTTTGTGTTTTTTGACGTCTCCGACAAGTTCGAGGATAATAAGACCAGAATTAGTGCACTTGTCCAGAACACCTTCATGGAGACCAAGCCTGGTCTTTATAAGACACCCCCAACCGGTAAGTGTTTTCTGCACTCTGTCAGCCGATTCTTTTCTTTTAGCCACCAGTATTATCATTATGTGCCTCTTCATTCCCCGCCCCCTTTTTAGATTTTACCTTTTTGGACCGAAAATTTCCTGCATCCTTCCCGAGTATACATCTCTTTTTCCGGCACGTCCAGGACATCCTCCTCCGTAAGATACGGCAGCAGATTAAGATATCCGTTAACCCCGTGGCATACGGCGTCTGTCCTGACAGCGTCGTCGTTATACTGATGTATGGGGCCTCCATACACATTTTCGGCATTCCTTATAAAAAAAGTATTTTGGGGAGAATAGGTGTTCTGTATTATCCATCTGGCGGCTTTTATTATGGAATCCTTGTATTCCCGCACTTCCGGCCAGTTTTTCTCCATACCGTACCTGTATATTTCCGAAAGCACTTCCGCTATCCATCCACTGCCGCTGGTGGCGGTGGCATGATACCTTCCGTAATCGCGTATATCCCTGGGATTATTTTCCTGTCTTTCTATCAGGACCTTCGCCGAGCGGAAAATCGTTTCCCTGGCCCGCTCGTCCCCGGTAACCTTGAAATAATCAAGAAGCGCCATCATTACCCAGCTTGTAGGCACAGGGTCGAAATTGCTTCTCCAGCCGTCGGAAACAAAATAAGACTCGGCTCTGGAATTAGCGATGAATATCTCGGCTATTATTCCCGCTTTTTCAAGATATCTTTTATCACCCGTGACCGTATAAAGCCTTGAAAACGCCGAAAGGCACTGCCCGGCATAGAGGTAGGAAAATCTTATCTCTTCCACCCATTCCCCTGAGATCTTTGTGACGGAGTTCACTATAACGCCGTCATCGCCTATCATCGTCAGAAGCCATTCACCCGCGCTAACCGCCGAGGACAGGTATGTCTCAATACCCGTCCTGCGGTAGAGTTCAAGCAGCGTAAATATCGTCTTCGAGGCCGTCCCTACCACAAGCTCATCTTCTCTCTCGGCGGTATCCATGCGGTAGGCGTAATGGAAAGCTCCCTTAAATGGCTCGTCTTCTTTCTGCATGGAAAGTATAAAGCTGGATATAAGGGGGACGAGCTTTTCTATCCTGGGATCGGGCGAAATATCGTTCATCTTAAGAAGAGTGTAAAGCGTCGAGGAAGTGAATATGGTCCTCAGCCTTCCGTCATGTTCCTCTAAAACAGCGTCATATCTTTTGAATATGCCGTGCAGCTTGGGATCCAGCATCCTGAGAAGATATTCTTTTCCTTCTTTGATATTCGCTGATATAACTTCACTGTCCACATGCCTCACCGCGGTCACCTTGCCGGTCATTTCAAGGCCCTTCCCGTCATATTCAACAAAAGAGATACGTCTTCCATCCTCGAACATCACGGCGGCATAGAACCTTCCCCTCAGGAAGTCTTTTTCGCTGAGCCTGCCAAGTTCACCTTTTTCATAGAGGTCTCTTACCGCTTCGGCGAGAGTATCGCTGTAAACCTCTCCCATGGCCTTTCCGCTGGCCTTACGTTCCCCGTCCAGATAAAAAACCACTACCAAAGCGCATGCCCCGTCCGCTGGTAAAGTTTTTGTGAATTCCGTTTTTTCGCCCGCGCGTAAAGACGCGGCCTCGCTCCTTATAAATTCCAGGGAACTGTCGCGAAAAACCTGTCTTTCGCAGAGCTCCTTGCGGTATCCGGGGAGAAAGGAACACCCCGCCATGAAGACGGCTGAACATAGCATCAAAAGAACCGTCGCTTTTACTGTCCTCATCGATTTATCCTTCATTAATTTTTGGCCATCTCTGAGGGATTCGGGGTTTTTATAACAAGAAAAGTGGCGTCCCCGGTTCCAATGTTCTTTATGGCCATCGGAGTTTTAAACTCTACCGGTATAAAGTCTCCGCTTTTCGCGGAGGTAATTTCCCCGCTAAGATCGACTGACAATTCTCCCTTAAGCACCAGAAGGTTAACGTTAGAATTGGCGTTATGCCGCGGAACTTCCTGCCCCTCCCTTAAAGCTATCTGCATGACCAGAAGGTACTTCTCATCCGCGATCTTTCTTTTGCCCATTCCCTGGTCCTGGTAAGGCACGTTCTCAAGAACATTCATTTTTTCCCCTTTTTCACGTTAAGGTCGTTCCCGCCGCTAAAACGCGGGAAACTGACGTTCACCTTGCTTATAGCCTTTCCTGTCTCGACCTCTATGGACCTCGACTTGCCGAAAGACAATATCTGCCCCGGATACACGCTCCTATGACCCGTTATGAGAAAACTTACCGCGCATGCCGCCGCCGCGTAAGGTGCTATTCCGGGCCCAAAAAGCTCTATGGACATTATTATGGCGGCTATCGGCGTGTTCGCGGCCCCGGCAAGTACCGCCACGAAACCGAGAGCCGAAAAAACTGAAACATCAAGGTTAAATATCCTGGCCAACGCGTTCCCCGAAGCGCTGCCGATAAAAAATATCGGCGTTACTATACCGCCGCTACCCCCGAAACTCAAAGTGGCGCTTGTAAAAACGCTTTTCATGAAAAAGGCTTCCAGTGGCACAGCCTTTCCGTCAAGAGCGCTCTGTATGGTTTCAAGCCCCAGCCCCAGATACCTTGTAGAGACCGCCATTGCAAAAACAGCCAGCACCGTACCGGCAAGAATGGCCTTCAGCTGTTCGTTCATTTTCAAGGCAGATGCCATTTTCTCCCCCAGCCTCAGGATCTCAATAAGCATGAAAGAAACCAGGCCGAAGAAAATCCCTGCCAGTATCACCTGGATAAAAAGAATATGGCCGAAAGACGGCAGGGCGTCGAAGACATGATGAGAGTAAGTTACCCCCAAAGCCTCGGTCACCCGGAAGCTTACTATCCCCGCTATTATGGAGGGGAGAAGGACATCGTAGAGAATACCTCCCACGAACAAAACCTCTACCCCGAATATCGCCCCGGCTATAGGCGTTCCGAAAACCGATGAGAACCCGGCGCTTATGCCGCATATCACAAGTTTTCTCCGGTCGACACTGTCGAACTTCAGCATTCTGGCCAAAAGCGAAGCCATTGCGGCGCCTATCTGGGCGCAAGGCCCTTCCTTTCCCGCGGATCCTCCCGAAGCTATGGTTATTACCGTGGATAGAAGCTTGACCGGCACCACCGAAACGTTAATGTTGGAATCTTTCTGATGTACAGCCTCTATGACCTTTTCCGTTCCATGCCCTTTTGATTCCGGTGACATCCTGGTAAGAAGCGAACTGGCAAGAAAACCCGCCGGCATGAAAAGAAAATACCATTTGTATGAAGACGCGGCAAACGTGCTCCAGTTGAGGGCTTTAAGAAAAATGGCCGTGGAAACCCCTACAAGCGCTCCGGCCGCCGCCGAAAGCAGCACCCATCTCGCCACCGTGAGAAAAAGAAAAGACTGTTCGAAAAACTTTCTCTTTACCATTGTCTTAGCCGAAAAACTTCTCGCCTTTGGCCCAGTTATTTCCCTCAACCTCGTCTATCACCAGATACGTGCTGTCTTTCGGTTTTCCGGCCACCCTGAGAAGCGTATCGGAAAACTCCTTGGCTATATCCTGTTTCTGCTTTTCCGTGAGCTTCCCGACGAGTTTAAGATTTATGTACGGCATTTTCCTCCCATCGCCATCGCGTTAAAGTCCCTTGTCAAAACCGCTATCTGTAATTTGTACCACAAAAAAACGATAAGTCAATGTGTCCCGCCCGGAAAATTTCCCTTACTGTCCGCCTTTCGATTTTTTAAGTTCATCCTTAAGGTCCGAAAGCTCTCTTTTAAGGTCCAGTATCCTTTCCTCTCTTCCCACGCTGGCTTTTCTGAAAACTTCAAGCTCCTTAACATATCTTTCTCTTTCCTCTTCGATCTTTTTTAATTCGGATATATCCTGGGACCCTCCTTCGACACGGGACACCCGTCCCGAAGCGTCAAAAACAGCGTCCCCGAGAGTCCTAACCCAAACCCTCCTTCCGGTGGCGGTTATTATCTCCATCTCTTCATCGAAAGCTATCCCGAATTTAAGGCAGTTGGAGAAAATATCGGCTATCCTTTTACGATATTCCGGCACGTAGAAGTTTATACATTCCTCCACCGAAGGGGAATAACCCGGAGGCATATCATGTATGGCCGCCACCTCATCCGACCAGATAACTTTTTCTTCTCCGACATCCACGGACCACCCTCCGAGCTTCACCATCTTGGAGGCGCATTTTACGAGATATTCTTTGCGAACAAGATCCTCCTCCATCTTTTTCCTCTCGGTTATATCTTCGCAAATACCAAGAAGATACAGGGGTCTCATATCGGCCCCCATAATTGGTATCACCTTCGATCTTATTGTCCTTTTTGCGCCTTTTTTATCTATCACCGTTTCTTCGGGAATGTAGACCATGCGCCCTGATGAAAGAGCTTTTCTGTCGTTCTGTTCTAAAAGATCGGCTTCTTTTCCCGGAAAAAGATCATGGCAGTTCTTGCCTGTCATTTCTTCACTGGAATAACCCAGTATACGCTCGCTGGCCTTATTGAAACGCAGGAATCTAAGGTCTTTGGCGGATTTCACAAATACCATATCGGGAATATTCTCTATTATTCCGTTAAGGAAATCCTGGCTTTCCTTGAGAGCCAGTTCCATCTCTTTTCTCGCGGTAACATCCTCATATATGGCGACTATTTCCCCGGAAGGCAGCCTGTAAACGGAGTTTTCCTTCCACCCTCTCACCCTTTCGTCACTGTAGTACGCCGGGGGGAAATATTCGGCCTGGCCGCTCTTCCATACCCTTCTGAGCACCTCGAGCAGCCCGAACTTTTCCACATACGGGAAGACCTCCGTAACTTTACGGCCCACAACATCCTTCTTACTGACCTGTTCAGCTTTCTCAAGGGAGCTGTTTAAATCACAAAACACAAAATCGTCGCCGTTGTCGATAGCTTTGTACACGGCCACACAGCTCGGCATATTATCAAAAAGCGTCCTGAACCTCTCTTCGCTTGCTATCATGCCGTCCCGCGTCTTTTTATTGTTCCTGAAAAGATCTCCCGTGCCCCCTTTCATGCCCGCCTCCTTAAAAACAAAACAGCCAAAGTCCCGCATAAAGACTCTGGCTGTTTTCGAGGATATTAAGCCCCCCTAGCCCCATAACATTGAAAAATTAAGTTTTTACCCTTTCACAAAACAATATTATACCTTTTCAAGGCCCGGGTCAATCCATTAAGCGCTATTCTTTTTCTTTAAGCCATTTTGCTATTTTACGGTATATCTGGTCCCTTATAACCCTCGTTTTTTCCATTTTATGCTCAATATCCCCTTCAAAACCGGAAGGGTCGTCGAACTCCCAGTGAAGTTTTTCTCCTCCTGGAAACGAAGGACACGCGCCTGATTGGGCTCCGCCGCAAACCGTAACCACATAATCGTAACTTTTCCCCTGACGGTAAAGATCAATAGCGCTCTTCGTCTTATTGCCCGAGATATCTATTCCTGATTCCTTCATCACCTCGACTACCACAGGATTAAGCTTACCCGGTTCAAGCCCCGCGCTTTCCGCGTCGAATCTATCGCCTCCGTATTTTTTCAAAAAAGCCTCGGCCATCTGGCTTCTGGCGGAATTATGGACACATACGAACAAAACCCTTTTTTTCATCAGGACACTCCTGCCGTAAGAAGATGCGACAATAGTATCTTAACACCGATGAAGATAAGTATGCCCCCTCCTACTATTTCGACTTTCTTCTCAAATAGACCGCCGTATCTGCTCCCGGCAAAAACCCCTGAAAAAGATAAAACAAAAGTAACTGCCCCTATGACCAGTACCGGAAAAATTATCGACACGTCGAGGAACGCAAAACTAATTCCCACGGCAAGAGCGTCCACGCTTGTAGCCACGGAAAGCCCGAGCAGGGTCAAAACCGTCATATCCGCCCGCGGGTTTTCAATGTTTTCTATCTCCATAGCCTCGTATATCATTTTGCATCCTATAACCGTAAGAAGCCCAAAGGCTATCCAGTGATCTATCCCGGACATGAACTGCCGAAACGAGTGTCCGGCAGCCCAACCGATGACCGGCATCAGCATCTGGAACCCGCCGAACATGAAGCCGAAAATAAGAGCTTTCTTTACCCTCTGCCGTTTTATTATGACACCCGAGGCTATGGAAACGGCGAAAGCGTCCATTGCGAGCCCCAGAGCTATGAGAACAACGCTGATCATGTCCATTTCTGCCTCCGGATTGCGGCCTTAGCTTTTCCGTCATCATCAAGGAAATATAGCACCGAACATCATACCGCTTAATGTCGCCATTACAACTACGAGTGCCACATAAACCAGGGTTTTTTGGGTTCCTATCACTCCCTTTATAACCAGCATGCTCGGCAAACTTAAGGCCGGTCCGGCCAGAAGAAGAGCTAAAGCCGGCCCCTTACCCATGCCTGAGCCTATCAGTCCCTGCAAGATCGGTACTTCCGTAAGTGTGGCAAAATACATAAAAGCCGCAACTATCGAAGCGAAAAAGTTTGCCCCGAGAGAATTCCCCCCGACAAGAGCCGAAACAAACCTTGAAGGGATGATGCCCTCGTGCCCGACGCGCCCTAAAAGAAATCCTGAGACAAGGACCCCCGCCAGTAGAAGAGGCAGTATCTGGACCGCGAAACCCCACGACGCGGCTGTCCATTCTTTAATTTCATCTTTTTTGAACCACCTCAAAATGCTGAGCAGTAAGACCATGAGAAAAAAACCTGTTAAATGCCACTTATAATGGTAAATGTGGCTCCATATCCCCGCGTCGCCATTTTCGGGTTTGCTGAAATTAGCAAAAATAAGTACCGCTACCATAGAGAAAAAATAAACTATATCCTTCCAAAGCGGCCGCGCAACCTTTACTTCACCGAAATTTAAATCCCCGCCGTCGTGGCGAGCTTTCTCTTCTTTGATAAAAATAAAGTGCATTAAAAGCCCTATAACAACGCTAAAAAGTATTGCCCCCACAGCCCTGCCGAACCCGAGCTGCCAGCCGAGGATCCGCGCTGTGAGAATGATCGCCAGAACATTGATCGCGGGCCCAGAATAGAGGAAGGCGATCGCGGGCCCAAGCCCGGCCCCTCTCTTATAGATGCCGGAAAACAACGGCAGGACCGTGCATGAACAAACAGCCAGAATAGTTCCCGACACCGAAGCCACGGTGTAAGACAGGAACTTATTGGCTTTCGCTCCTAAATATTTTACTATTGAAGCCTTGCTCACGAAAACCGATATCGCTCCGGCTATAAAAAAAGCCGGAACAAGGCATAAAAGCACATGTTCCCTGGCGTACCATTTTACGAGCGCCAGTGCCTCAAATACGGCATTCGTAAAACGCAGATTTTCCACCGGCAGATAAAAACAAGCTAAAAAACCAGCCAGGATATACAAAAACTTTTTCCATTCTTTCATTTTGCGACCTCCTCCAATTCCCCTGGGCGCTAACCTTAGCATGCGCAGTTTTAGAACTCTGTCTCGCGAATATCCTCGTCGCGGTTTTTAGATATGTTTTTTATCACGAGGGCCGCTTTTCTTCCCGATTCCACCGGGGTCTTCCCGGTAGCGTAATCTATAGCGGCTTCAACCGCCGGCGTTTCGGTCTTTCCGTTTGAACACCCGCCCAAGATGAGGCACGAAAAAATAATAAAGACCATTCCGAGAGTTTTTGGCATTTCTTTCTGATCCCTTGTTGGCGTTACTAATTGAGATCTCATTTTACGCCCCGAAAGACAGTCTTTCAATCCAAATCAGTCACGCCCGTCGGCCCGCCCCGGACAGGACTTAAATTTGTTGCGTCATTTTCTGCATTCTGATAATATCAATACCCGTAAGATACTATTGGCTTTATATCAGCAAAGGCTTGCCAGGTAAATGAACCTTAGTATTCCGGCCGTTGCAACACAAGGGGACTTTATGGACATCCAGATAATACCTCAGCGGAAAGACGACAATACCATGATAGTTTCTTTCAAGGGATCTCTCGACACGGAAACCTACATAGAGTGTGAAAAACAGCTCAAGACAGCGATAAACCCCGCCTTCAAAGCCTATATTTTTGATATGTCCGAACTCGAATACATAAGCAGTATCGGGTTCGCGGTGCTCTTCCGCGCCAAGAAAAGCATTGAGGAATCAGGCGGAGCGGTCGTTATAGCCAACCTTAAACCCAACGTTAAAAGGATCTTCGAATCGGTAAAAGTCCTCTCCGAATCCCTTTTCGCCACGCTGGAACAGGCCGACGAATATCTTGACGGTTACATAAAGTTCATCGATAAGAAGGCTAAAGAAGAGGAAGAGTAACGGGCCCCGGATCTCTAAAAATCTTCAAAAATATTATCAGTAAAAAAGACCTAAAAACCGCATATCAACTATGCGTCTTTAGATCTCCGGCTCCACATGGATCGACACAAAAGTTTCTTCCCCAAGCCGCGCTTTGATCTCATCTTCACATTCTGTCGCAATGTCGTGCGCCGAAACAATATTCAGCTTCTTGTCGACGGTAATATGCAAATCAACCGCAACGTAGTTCCCTATCCGCCTCGTTTTTAAACTATGCGGCGAAATTACTCCCGGAACATTTCCGACGGTAATTAAAATACCCTGCTCGACCTCATCACTCAGGGACGCCTCCATGAGCTCATTAAAACCCCCCAGTGAAATATCAACCGCTGTTCGGATAATAAAAAAACTCACAACTATAGCCGCTATCGGATCCAAAACATGCCACTTCTCCCCCAGCAAAATAGCGCCCCCTATACCAAGCATGGTGCCTATGGAAGAAAAAGCGTCAGAACGATGATGCCAGGCATTAGCAACCACAGCGGAACTGTTTATCGCCCTCCCTATCCCTATGGAATATCTGTACAACCACTCCTTCACAACAACCGAAACAACAGCCGCATAAAAAGCTATCCATCCCGGCTCCGGAATAGATTCTCCGTGAAAAATGTGATAAACAGAATGGGCTCCAACCCCAAAGATCCTGAAACCGACCGCGAATAACGCAAGCCCTATAACAACCGACGAAATGGTCTCTGCCTTACCGTGCCCGTAAGCATGGGATTTGTCGGCCGGCTTTTCAATGAATTTAAATCCGAGGAGAACCACTATGTCGGTTGCGAAATCGGATAATGAATGAAATGCGTCTGCGATCATAGCGGAACTTTTTCCGAATATTCCCGCTATCAATTTAAAACCAGTCAGGACAATATTAACAAAAAGCCCGACCCAGGTAACTTTGTTTGCCCTATAAACTCGATCCGCCATTTTCCACCTTCAATCATGAACCAGGGACGTTTTCGAAATTGATCCCGGACCTGTCCCGGAATTGATCCCAGACCCGTCCCTTATTTTTTCTTCTCTTCTCTCTGGCTTCTCTGTGCCCACAAAGTTCTGCTGACGGCACCGCCCGCTTAAATTTTTCTGTACCTCGTACTCCTGCCAAGTCCGATGCGCTCGACTTTCTTAAGCTGAATCAGCTTGCCTAACGCCTGAGCTACTGTCGGCAAAGCGACTTTGGCGTTTTGCGAGATATCTTTGGGCGAGGCTTCATCAACAGTCTGCAAATATTCCCAAACAGCGATCTGTTTGGGCGATAGTAATTTCTCAATATTTTCCTTAGACAAGAGTTCTACCGCCAATTTTGACTGCTTATAAACTACCGATAAAAAGAAATCCAGCCACGGGACGATATTGGGCTTTGGAGTACCAAGCGTTTTTTGACTCTTTCTTAACGCCATATAATAATCAGCTTTGTTGTCCTCAACCAATTTTTCATGCGAAACATAAGGCATATACTGATACCCGGCATGCAACAAAAGCAAATTCGTGAGGATGCGGGAAATACGCCCATTGCCGTCCTGGAACGGATGGATCTTTAAGAATTCAACAAGGAAATTTCCAACGATAAGTAGCGGCGGGAATTTACTCTCCTTAAGAGCGCTCTGCGTTGCTTCGACCAATTCTTGCACTTCCTTTGGCGTAAGATACGCCGGTGTCGTGTCGAAAATAATGCCTGCGGAATTGCCCTCAGCGTCAATCATCTGGACTTTATTCTCGGTTCTCTTGTATTCGCCGCGATGAAGCCTGTCTTTATGAACATGCTTCAATAACTCTTTATGAAAATGCTTGATCGTGCTCTCGGAAAAGCGTATATGTTTCCATGAATCAAAAATATTCTGTAAGAGTTCATAGTATCCTTTTACTTCTTGCTTATCTCGGTCGGCGAATTTTTGTATGGAAATACCGCGCATAAGCTTCTCGATATCTTCATCGGAAAGCTTAGCGCCCTCTATACGTGTAGAAGCACCGGTTGACGTAACCAAGACCGAACGTTTAAGGCGCCCTAAAACCTGCGGGCTTAACCGCGCGCCCGTGATCCATTGGCCTTTTAATTCCTCAATTTTGGTGATCGTTACCCAGATTTCAGAGGGAAGGTTTTCCAGTCTTTGATTAAAGGCATTCGCCATAAAAACTCCTCGTCTAATCTCGTATTTTAAATATATGAGATTGTATTAGATTATATACCGAAAGGCCCGTTTGTCAATCGACTTTTACCTGAAGAAGCTACAAAACAGAGAATATAAAGGGACTTTTTCCAAAAATTTTCCGTGCCAGGCAGTGAGACTGGTGTTTCATGATTTGGCTATAGATTTGGCCTCAAGATGTCATATAAGTACAAAGGACAGATACACTATCGCAAATCCTTAACGGCCCAAAATTTTCTCGGCTTCGCCTCGGAAATTTTCTGTGCCAGGATTTGCATAGATTTGGCCTTGCGAGAGCATATAAGTACAAAGGACAGATACACTATCGCAAATCCTTAACGGCCCAAAATTTTCTCGGCTTCGCCTCGGAAATTTTCTGTGCCAGGATTTGCATAGATTTGGCCTTGCGAGAGCATATAAGTACAAAGGACAGAGGCTCTTTGAGCCTCTGTCCTTTGGCCAAATCTATGGCTCCCCGGGTAGGATTCGAACCTACAACCTACTGGTTAACAGCCAGTCGCTA
>CAYQUS010000013.1:0-25801 GCA_964421015.1 uncultured Planctomycetia bacterium | reverse complement strand
TGGTCTCCACCACATACTGTCTCTTGTTCTTCTAACCCTCTCGAAGCCAAATCTATCCCCCCTGAATTTATTTACGAGCGCAGCGAGTAAATATAAGGGGGGACATCCTCAGCAAAACTCTAATCCCCCACACCTAAAAAAAAGAAACGCCCTCCCACGGCATTTCTTTGCCTTAGAAGGGCGTCGTAGCCCGTATGTACCTGATCTTTTTTGATCGTTCAATCCTGTTTTACCGCTTTGGGAAAAACTTCTATCCCTCTCGCCTAAAACAGCTTTATATCTTTTCTGACATCATGGTCAGATCTTGTTCCCTCACCACTTTCTTATTTCCTGGGACAGTATTATCGCCTCGGCTATCTCTTTCATCGACATGCGTTTATTCATGCTCGACTTCCTTATAAGACTGTAGGCCTCTTCTTCAGATATGCCCTGTTCCCTCATAAGGATACCTTTAGCCTTTTCCACCTTTTTCCTTGTCTCCAGCTCTTCCTGTATGACTTTTGTTTTGACCAGAAGTTCCGTGTTCTGTATCGCCGCGGCCGCCTGGTTGGCCACCGTACTCAAAAGATCGACGTCGCTTTTTGAAAAACTGTACGGCTCTGTGGTATAAACGTTAATTACCCCGACTACCTTGTCCTTTACCATCATAGGAACGCTCAACATTGATACAAGGCTCTCCTTTTTAGCCAGTTTCTTTTCCTTGTATCTCTCGTCCTTAAGCACATCGGGTATAATGACCGGTTTCTTTTCTTCCGCCACAAGGCCCACTATACCCTCGCCTACCTTAAGGGACCTTTCCTTGAGATATTCCTGGCTCATAGCCTGGGTTGCCCTTATCTTCAGCTCTTTTGTATCCTCGTCTATAAGCCAGATAGCGCATATCTTGGCGGCCATAACACCTGCGGTAAGATTCACCAGAAGTTTTAATATATCTTCCAGGTAAAGATCGCTCGTTATGGCTTTGCTTATTTTTGTAAGCGTCGCCAGATAATCTTTTTCCGACGATCCGGGCATTTCTTTGACCTCCCGGGAGAAATCTCTTCCTCCCTGTTATATCAGGAACAGCATTTCAGCGTATGACGGAAGCGGCCATATGTTTTCCGGTATTATGGCCTCCAGTTCGTCTACCGATTCCCTTAACTTAGCCATCTCCTTGAGGATAGCCCCCGCAGAATGCCCTCCAAGAGCTTTCTCGAGACTGTCCGTCCCCCCGAGTATATCCTCCGTCAGAGAAGAGACCTTTTTAAGCAGCCCCTTAGCTTTAGCGTTTGCGCAGCCCAAAGAAGCCGCTCCTTTTACAGCGGATGCAAGCTCATTCTGATAACGCACTGCCGCCGGCACGATCATTGTCCGAGCCATTGAGAGAGCTACCCCGCCTTCTATCTTTACGGCCTTCTCGTACTGTTCCGTGTATATATCGTACCTGGATATAAGTTCCGTACGGGAAAGTACTTTGTATTTCTCGAACATCTTTATATTCTTCTCGTCCTTGAGCCATTCCAGGGACTCAGGGGTATTCTTAAGGTTCGAAAGCCCTCGTTTTTTGGCTTCGTCATGCCAGGCCTTCTTGTAATTATCCCCGTTGAAGATTATCCTCTTATGTTTCTTTACTATTCCCGAAAGCACTTCCTGAAGCGCCTTGTTAAAATCTTTTTTACCCGCTGTTTTCTTTTCGAGTTCTGAACATATCTCGTCAATAGCTTCCGCCACTATAGTGTTTATTACTACATTGGAACCGGCGCAATTCTGGCTAGAACCCACCGCGCGGAACTCAAATTTGTTTCCCGTGAACGCGAAAGGACTTGTGCGGTTCCTGTCGGTAACATCTCTAGGAAGAGGCGGCAGAGAATCGACACCTATTTCTATGGCATCGGCCTTTCTGGAACTTTTTGCCGCGCCTTTCTCAAGCTGTTCTATAACGTCGTTCAGCTGTTCACCCAGGAAAATCGACATTATTGCCGGAGGCGCCTCGTTAGCCCCCAGCCTGTGATCGTTCCCGGCCGAAGCGACAGTGGCTCTTAACAGCTCCGCATGAGTGTCTATACCCTTCATAAGAGCGCATATTATCGTCAGGAACACGGCGTTCTCGTGGGGATTGTCACCCGGGGTAAGCCAGTTCTTGCCGTCGGGTCCGCAAAGCGCCCAGTTATTGTGCTTTCCGGAGCCGTTGACGCCGGCATATGGTTTCTCGTGAAGAAGGCAGACCATTCCGTGCCTTTCCGCCACGTCCCTAAGGACCTGCATGGTCATCATGTTGTGATCTACCGCCAGGTTAAGCTCCTCATAGACAGGGGCTATCTCGAACTGCGCGGGGCATACCTCGTTATGCCTGGTCTTGGCAGGTATACCGAGCTTCCATAGCTCTCGGTCAAGTTCGTCCATAAAATCCACTATCCGCGGTTTAATGGCGCCGAAATAATGGTCCTCCAGCTGCTGATGCTTCGCGGGAGCCTTTCCAAAAAGAGTACGCCCGGTCTGAATAAGATCAAGCCTGCCCTCGTAAAAAGCCTTGTCTATAAGGAAATATTCCTGTTCAGCCCCGAGCGTCGGGTAGGCCCTTTTCCCTTCGGTAGGAATATCAAAAAGAGCCGCCAGGCGGCATACCTGTTTGGAAAGCGCCGCCATAGACCTTAGAAGCGGGGTTTTCTTGTCAAGAGCGTCCCCCCGATAGGAGTAGAACGCCGTAGGTATGCACAATGCCGCTCCGTTACGGCTTTCCTTTATAAATGCCGGAGATGTCGGATCCCAAGCCGTGTAACCTCGCGCTTCGAAAGTTGATCTAAGCCCCCCCGAAGGAAAACTGGAGGCATCCGGCTCTCCTTTAATAAGCTCCTTACCGGAGAACTTCAGTATCACTCCACCCTCATTATCAGGATCTATAAAAGAATCGTGTTTCTCCGCGGTAGTTCCCGTGAGAGGCTGGAACCAGTGGGTAAAATGCGTGGCCCCTTTCGCGACGGCCCAAGATTTCATGGCATCCGCCACCTCATCGGCTATGCCCGGGTCTATGGACTTCGCTTCCCTTATGGTGGACACAAGCGATCGGTAGGCTTTCTCCGAAAGGTAATTCCTCATGTTCTTAAGCCCGAAAACATTGCTTCCGTAAATATCCGACACGGAACTCGATCCGCCGTTCTCATTTATGTTCTTCATCGTTCTCTCCTTTTGAACTTTGTACGCTCTTTATTTTAACATTCTCTGCACTTAAAGCAATAAAAACCACAACTCCATACATCAAAATCTTATACCCTTAAAAACAAAATCCCCATGAGGCAAGCCCTTTGCCCATGGGGACATCTTTATCCCTTAACTCTTCTCTTCAGCGATACTAAACAAAAAAGGCGTCGCTAAGACGCCCTTGCCTTTCTACACTTCCTCGTGCATTACAAAAGAATTCTACCTCGAATTCGTCGTGCTGTCAAGTATTTTTTTAGCCGGCGCTATTCCTCAGCCGATATACTTGGCCACCGCGGAAAGAAGCGTTTCCGGCTTTACGGGTTTTTCCAGAACGGCTTTCACCGGCAAAGTATCCTCATCCGGCTCGAACCTGAACGGAAGGCTCATATCTTTTCTTATCCCCGTGGTCATGACTACAGGTATTCTCCTTAAAGCCTCGTCCTTTTTTATTTCCATAGCCACGTCAAAGCCCTCCGTCTTTCCTGACATCATAACGTCAAGAAGAATAAGCGCCGGTTTATCCTGCCTCGCCCTCAAGAGCCCCTCGCTGCCGTCAGAAGCCGTAAGAACATCATATCCTTTAGCCTCAAGCAGAGATTCCATAGCGTCCCTGAAATCCTTATCATCGTCTATTATCAGTATTTTACCGGGCATTTTTATTCCCTCCTGTATTAGTTGTATCAAACATGCTCGTCCCTGAGCCCTTTTTTGATATGTTCGAAAAATTTTTCAAGGTTCTTTTTTTCCTCTTCGCTTAGTTCCGCTTTAAGTTTCTCTATGAGAGCGTAACCTTTTGCCTTCACAGTCTCCGAAGCGAAATCATCGAGATATTCCCTGAGAGTTATAAGCGCGTTCATCGCGCATTTTCCCTTTATGGTACCCGGCCTGGCCAGTTTCATGAACGCTTCGCCTGTCCTCTCTTTGCGGTAACAGGCCGTGCAAAAGCTGGGAACGGCGCCGCGGTCAATAAGGCTCTCTATCACCTCATCCAGGCTGCGGTGATCGCTCAGAAAGAACTGAGCGTCGTCACCCGGCTCTGCCTCCTCCGAATATCCCCCGGGCGATGTCCGGGAAGCGGCGCTTACCTGAGAAACACCAAGCCTGAAAAGTTCATCTCTCATTTCAGGAGTTTCCCTTGTGGAAAGTATTATCCCCGTATACGGCACGGAAAGCCTTATCACGGCAACAAGTTTCCTGAAATCCTCATCGGAAACCTTATATGGAGCTGTCTCGTTGAAATCCGCCCCCAAAGCCGGTTCCAGCCTGGGCACAGATATGGTGTGGGGACCAACGCCAAAGGTATGCTCCAGATATTCCACATGAGAAAGAAGGGCCAGCGTGTCGAAACGGTGATCATAAAGACCGTAGAGCACCCCGATACCCACGTCGTCTATCCCCGCCCTGAAAGCCCTGTCAATGGCATCGATACGATTGTCAGGATCGCTCTTGGGACCGGAAACATGCACCTTTCTGTATGTTTCCTCATGGTAGGTCTCCTGAAAAAGCTGATACGTCCCTATGCCGGAAGCCTTGAGTTTCCTGAACCCGCTCTCGCTCAAGGGAGCGCAATTTATGTTTATTCTTCTTACCTTATTGCCTTTCCATTCCGTGGAATATATCGTCTTTATCGAGTCCACGTAATAGTCAGCCTCTCTATCTTTTCCGCTTCCGTGCTCGGAGGCCACAAGAAGCACTCTCTTGTGCCCGCCCTTAAGGAGCGCCGTCGTTTCTTCCGCGATCTCATCCTGACTTAACCTGCGCCTTCTTATGAGTGGATTATCTTTTCTGAAAGCGCAGTAGAGGCAGCTGTTCTCACAGATGTTATTTATGTAAAGCGGGGCGAAAATAACTATCCTTTCTCCGTATATCCGGCTTTTGACCTCGGCGGCGGCGGCTAGTATCTTTTTTACGTCTTCCGCTCTGCGGGAATTAAGAAGATACGCCGTCTCCTCAAGCGAAAGCCGTTTAAGCGACAGGCTTTTGGCTATGGCGTCGTCTATAGCCGATTTCGGCGGCCTCTTTCCGCTCTCGAGCAGGCTCTCTATTTTTCCCTTATCGATATGTTTCAATTTTCCTCGTCCTCCAAAAACTATCAGGCGTTCTTTCTGTAAAGAGCCAGAAGTTCCGTAACTTTCTTAGGGTTAAGTTCTCCGTGTATCTTGTTGTTGATCATCACAACAGGAGCCAGACCGCAAGCGCCGAGACATCTGGCCTCCTGCAGAGTAAAAAGCCCGTCTTCGGTGGTATCCCCGATATTTATCCCGAGCTCTTTCCTTATGGCATCCAGGACATCGCCAGCCCCTTTAACGTAACAGGCTGTACCCATGCATACCGATATCACGTATTTTCCTATGGGCTTAAGGTTAAAATAGTGATAGAAGGTAGCCACACCCCATATATGCGCGGTGGGTATGCTCATTTCCTCGGCGATAAAATCCATCACATCCTTTTTAAGATAACCGTGTATACCCTGAGCTTTGTGGAGTATATCTATCAGGTAGGATTCGGCGTGCTCCTTGCCCTTTTTTGTCTCCATGTATTTCCTCAGTTCTTCTCTTGCTTCTTTTTCGTTGGTTACAGTAGGCATATATCAGCTCCTTTATCTTGCTAACGACTCTTTAGGTATTATACCAGCCGGCTTTTTGGGCGCGTAATGCGTATGAAGCACTTTGTGCGACACCGGGCTCAGCGGCCTGCCGAGAAACTCCTTGTACACTCTCTGTATGTCGGGATTGTCGTGGCTTCTCCTGATGGTTCTCGACCTGTCCAGGCCATAAAGAGCCTCGGCCCGTTTTTTAAGAACTTCCTCGTCAAGCGGCACCGAATTGGATCCGGCATAAGGCTGTCCGCCCCCGCCTATACACCCACCGGGACAACCCATGATCTCTATGAAGTGGTACCTGTCCGGGTCCTTCTTTACCACCTCAAGCAGTTCACAGGCGTTACCCAGGCCATGGGCCACCGCCACTCTTATCTCTTTACCCTCCATCATTACGGACCCTTCCTTTATACCTTTCAGGCCACGTATTTCGTTTATTTCTATATCCAGAAGTGTCTCCCCGGTGTAAAGCTCATAAGCCGTCCTTATGGCGGCTTCCATAACTCCCCCCGTGACTCCGAAAATGGCGCCCGCCCCGGAAGAGTTACCCAGAGGATTGTCGAACTTCTCTTTCTTTATGTTACAGAAATCGATACCGGCCGACTTTATCATCCATGCCGCCTCGCGCGTGGTCACCACTATATCCACGGGCCGCATGCCGTCCACCATTATCTCCGGCCTTGTGGCCTCGTATTTTTTGGCCGTGCAGCACATTATGGCGGCGGTAAAAAGTTTCGACGGATCTATTTTCATCTTCTGGGCGAAATGCGTCTTGAGTATAGACCCCATCATAGACATCGGGGACTTGCAGGTGGAAACATTATCTATGAGCTCCGGATAGAACTGTTCCATGCATTTCATCCACGCGCTGGAACACGATGTTATCATAGGAAGCTTACCCTTCCCCTGCAGTCTTTCGAGGAATTCGCTGGCCTCTTCCATTATCGTAAGGTCCGCCGAGAACTGGGTATCGAAGACATAATCGAACCCAAGCCGCCTAAGAGCCGCGGCCATCTCGCCTTCATGGGATGTTCCCGGGGCGTACCCGAAAGCCTCTCCGATAGCCGCTCTCACCGACGGGGCTATCTGAGCCACCTTGATTATGGATTTGTCGTTGAGTTTCTCGAAAAGCTCCTGTGTGTAATTTCTCTCAAGAAAAGCGGCTGTCGGGCACACGTTGATACACTGCCCGCACGTGGTGCATACGCTTTCCGCGAAAGGCATGTTGTACGCCGGCATAACCACAGTACCGAAACCCCTGTGGGCATACCTTAAAGCGTTGACCTTCTGTATCTCCGAACATATCCTTACGCATCTGCCGCAGAGAACGCACTTGTCAGGGTTCCTGATGACAGCCGGCGAGGAAAGGTCTTCTTCGTAATGTTTTCTTTCCCCCTCGAAATGCCTCTTTCTTATGCCCATGGCGTAAGCCAGCCTCTGCAGCTCGCAGATACCGTCTCTTTCGCAGGTGTGACAGTCTTCCGGATGGTTGTCCAGTATGAGCTCAACAATGTCCCTCCTGGCCTGACGGATCTCTTTGGTGTTGGTCCTTATTTTCATCCCGTCGGACACGGGGTACGAGCAGGATGCCACATAATTCCTGACTCCCTCGACCTCCACTATGCATACCCTGCACGCGCCTTCTATGGAAAGCTTGGGATGGTAGCAAAGACGCGGTATCTTGAACCCCAGTTCATCCAGAGCATGCATTATGGTCTGGCCTTCCTGGGTCTTGTACTCTCTTCCGTTAACGCTTATTTTTATTTTTCCCTTCATTTTTACCTCACGATCTTGTTATAGCGTTGAATTTACATGTCTCGAAACATTTCCCGCACTTTACGCATTTTTCCTGATCTATCGCGTGGCGTTTTTTAGGTTCCCCGGATATCGCGGCGGTCGGGCATACCCTCTTGCAGGCGGTACATCCGACGCACTTATCGGTGATCTCGTACCTGAGAAGGTCTTTGCATTCCCCGGCCTTGCATCTCTTTTCCTTTATATGGGCCTCATACTCATCCCTGAAGTTCTTTATAGTGCTGAGAACGGGATTAGGAGCCGACTGCCCAAGGCCGCAGAGAGACGCTTTCTTTATCATATTCCCAAGCCGCTCAAGTTTCTGTATATCCCCCTCGACCCCCTTGCCATGGGTTATACGGGTAAGTATCTCAAGCATCCTTTTCGTACCCTCGCGGCACGGGGTACATTTACCGCAGGACTCGCTCTGTGTAAACTCGAGGAAAAACTTGGCTATCCCGACCATACAGGAATCCTCGTCTATAACTATCATCCCGCCGGACCCCATTATAGATCCTGCCGCCGCCAGAGACTCGTAGTCTATCTTCGTATCAAGGTAACTTTCCGGCAGACATCCTCCTGAAGGGCCTCCTGTCTGGATGGCCTTAAAAGCCTTTCCGCCCGGGATACCTCCGCATATATCAAAAACTATTTCGCGCAGCGTGGTTCCCATGGGGACTTCCACAAGCCCGGTATTGGTCACTTTGCCGGCCACGGCGAATACCTTTGTCCCCTTGCTTTTTTCCGTCCCTATCGAGCTGAACCATTTGGGCCCGTCTATGATCACTACAGGTATATTGGCCCATGTCTCAACGTTGTTTATGAGAGTGGGACAGTTGAAAAGGCCAGAAACCGAAGGAAAAGGCGGCCTTGGCCGCGGCATACCCCTTGACCCTTCTATCGAGTGTATAAGAGCTGTTTCCTCCCCGCATACAAAGGCCCCGGCTCCCAGCTTTATATCTATGTCGAAAGAAAACCCTGAGCCCATTATGTTCTCGCCGAGCATTCCGTTCTCTCTGGCGGCCTTTATGGCTATCTCCAGTCTTTTTATGGCAAGCGGATATTCCGCGCGTATGTACACTATTCCTCTGTTGGAACCTACGGCGTAACCGCCTATGGCCATACCCTCTATTATGGTGTGCGGGTCGCCCTCTATGGCGCTTCTGTCCATAAAAGCTCCCGGGTCGCCCTCATCGGCGTTGCATATGACGTATTTCTGGGAACCTTCGGCTTCGCGGGTTATCTGCCACTTAAGCCCCGTGGGGAATCCCGCCCCTCCTCTTCCCCTCAAACCCGAAGTTTTTACAGCCGCTATAACTTCTTCGGGTGTCATTTCCGTAAGAACCTTGGCCAGCGCCTCGTACCCCCTCAGGGAAAAATAATCGTCTATGCTTTCAGGGTCGATTATCCCGCAGTTCCTGAGCGTTATTCTCATCTGTTTTCCGAAAAATCCCACATCCCCGAAAACCCTGAAAAACCTGTTGTACAGGTGGTCGGCGTCTATCACGAGCTGGGCCACGGGCCTGTCGTTGACTATATGCTCATCCAGTATGGCCGTGATGTCGTCTTTCCCGAGGTTCCCGTATATCGTGTACCCGGGGTTCACTATCATTAGGGGACCCTTGTCGCACATACCAAGACAACCGGATATGTTTATTTTTACCCTGTCTTCCCCCAGGCCTCTTTTTTCAAGCCCTTCCCTGACAAGTTTTTTGATATCCACCGACCCCTTGTGCATACATGTGGGGCCGTCGCAGAAAGTTATGACTTTTTTTACAATATCTTTTTTTGTTTTTTCCGGCATTTCATCCTCTCTTCATTTTATGACCCATTCTTCTATGACCTCGCCCTTCTTGAGATGGCGTTCTATTATCTCCTTTGCCCTGGCAGCATCCACCTTGCCGTATTTCACGGGTATTTTCCCTGTTTCCACCACCTCCACGGTAGGTTCAAGATTACACCTGCCGGCGCATCCTTTCTGGCTCAAATATACCCCGGAAAGTCCGGCCTTTATGGCGTCCTTGAAGATCTTCATTACATCCTCGGATCCGGCCGCTATCTCGCAGGTGGCCATTCCGACATAAACCCGTTTAGTGGAAAGATACCCTTTACCCACTATCCTGCTGAGGGCCTCAGCCCTCTTTTTCCTTATCCTGTCCAGGGGCGTAAGCACTTTTAACCTCCTATTTTTATGTCAAAAACAAAAGAGTTTCCTTTTTCTCCGGATTCCACCCACATCGTTCCGCCGTGTTTCTCTACTATTTCCTTGGATATAAAAAGCCCCAGTCCGGTCCCTTTAGCGGTGCGTGTTTCCGGGGTATCAAGCCTTGAGAACCTTCTAAAAAGAGAGTTCCTTTCGCTTTCTGTCATAACGCGGCCGTCGTTGTATATGGAAAACTTCACTTTGCCGTTCTCGCGCGCCGCCGATATCCTTACAGTCCCTCCCCGGGAACCGTACTTGACGGCGTTGCTGACAAGGTTATTGGCCACCACCTGCATAAGGTCCCTGTCTGCCTTGATCTCAAGATCAGATGGGATATCGTTCCTTACATCCATTTCTTTTTCCGAAGCCTGTTTGTGGAAAGTATCCGCGGCTACGGCGAAAATATCATCCCGCATTTTTACAGTAGTGACGTTGATCCCCATGTCGCCTTTCTCTATGCGGCTAAGGTTCAAAAAGTTTTTTACCGTAGCGTCGAGGTGGTCAAGATTGCGTGTTATGGAGTCCAGCGCTTTCTGCTGTTTAAAATTCACCATACCGAGGAACCCGTCTCTCACTGAATAGGCGTTAAGTATGGTAGACGAAAGTATCCCCTTGAGCTCATGCGACACGAAACTTATAAGATCAAGATACCTTTTATTGAGCGAGTCGCTTTTTCGGTTGGCCAGTGTAAGCTCAAGGTTCCTCTCTTCCAGGCTTTCCGCCATCTCGTTGAACGATACCTCAAGCCAGCCCAGGTCCTCGACTGAAGTGTCGACATGAACTCTGTGGGAAAGCTCTCCTCTTGCTATCTTGGATGTCCCCTCCACAAGCATCTTCACCGGCCTTACTATGGAAGTAGCCAGAAAGAACGATATCGCTGTGGCAAGGGCCACCGCGAGAACAACTATTCCAAAGAACACCGCGGATACCCTTTTGGTCATGTCGAAAAAGGGCCGCTCAAGTATGCCTACATAAAGCATCCCTATTATTTCGCCGTCAATGTCCCTTATTGGCTCATATGACGTGATATACCAGTCAGACACCACAAAAGCCCTGTCCGTCCATTTTTTACCGCCGACCAGCACATGGTCATAAACCTCGCTCGAAACAGTGGTCCCTACAGCCCTTTTCCCGTCAGGCCTTATAACATTAGTGGATACCCTGACGCCGCCCTGAAAAATAGTAACGGTACCCATGGGTTTACCTGAATACTCGTCTTCCCCGAAAATAAGTTCCCGTATGGTATCGACTATCCCGTTTGTCCCGTTTATTATCTTACCGCCGTAAAGTACCTTCGCCGTTTTTCCGTCCTCTTCAGGGACCGGCCTGGCATACTCTATCGCCATTACATCCTTAAGAACTTTATCGTTAAAAACCCTGGCTTTCGGGGTATCCAGTATCTCAAGGCCGAACCTGCCAGAAAAACCCATTTCATCGAGCTCACCGGCGGTTATTATCCTCGTACCCGATATATCCTTCCCCTCCGAAGCCTTAAGCGCTATACGGCTCTTCAGCTTCCCGAAATCCTTTTTGTCCACCAGATAAAGGTAATCCAGCCCCGTCTTTTTCCTTATCCCCTCTATATCATCCAGTACCGTAAGAAGGCTGAGTTCCTTGCCCATGGAAACAGCCATGTTCCCGTAAAGAACCTTCGCCGAAACCATGTAGTTCGAGACCTGATGCTGGGCTTTATCAAGCGTTTCTTTCTTTATTACCCTGAAACCAAGAAACCCTATGGACACGCTCAGAAAGAGTATGACCGCGAAAAAATTCCACATTATCGCCGATTTTAGGCTCTTGCGCTTCATATGCTGTCTTTTACGCCCTTTTCCCGGGCATTAACGAAATATATGATGTTCTCAAGTTCAAGCTCAAGATTTACGTTCTTTATTACGGTATCTTCAGTACTTCTCAGAAGTATCGGGGCGAAATTGAGTATACCCTTGATACCCGCCGACACCATAAGGTCCGCGACATGCTGTGCTGCTATGTCGGGGACGGCTATAACCCCCACCTTAACGTTCTCTTTTTTTACGAAATCGGCCAGTTCGGAAAGCGGCAGAACCGGTATACCCGCCCTGTCCGAAAATTTAGCCGGGTCAATATCGAAAGCCGCCTTTATTGTTACGTTCTCTTTCTCGAAACCGCCGTACTTCATAAGGGCAAGCCCTATGTTACCGGCCCCTACGACCACGACATTGCATATACGGTCCTTACCGAGTATGTAACTTATCCTCTCGATCAGCTCATCTATACTGTACCCGCCGCGCCTGTTGCCGGATATAGCGAACATGGAAAAATCTTTTCTTACCTGCGAGGGCGTAACACCTACCGCGTCCGCGATATTGTCGGAAAAAACCCTCACAAAACCAAGTTTCTTGAGCCTGTGAAGAGCGTTCTTATACCCGCAAATACGTGTTATTGTTCTTTCAAGCACTTTTTATTGCTCCTTTTTTCCCATTAGAAGCAAGATTCTATCATAAAAACCCCTTATTGCAAGCATTTTTTGTGATATTTTTCACAAAAACTTTTTTTGAGGAAAGTTATCGTTTGTATTTCAAAAAGTTTGGGTCTAATTAGCCGTACTAAAGAGGTGAACATGGATACTGCATATAAAAAGGCGCCCGGGATAGCTCGGGCGCCTTTTTATGCATGAATTCATAAAAAACGGGAAAATATCAGAGCGCTACTGTCACAAGCTTGACATTCACCCCCGGAAGAAGTTCCAGTTTTCTCTTAAGCTCTTTGTGTTTTTTGACGTCTCCGACAAGTTCGAGGATAATAAGACCAGAATTAGTGCACTTGTCCAGAACACCTTCATGGAGACCAAGCCTGGTCTTTATAAGACACCCCCAACCGGTAAGTGTTTTCTGCACTCTGTCAGCCGATTCTTTTCTTTTAGCCACCAGTATTATCATTATGTGCCTCTTCATTCCCCGCCCCCTTTTTAGATTTTACCTTTTTGGACCGAAAATTTCCTGCATCCTTCCCGAGTATACATCTCTTTTTCCGGCACGTCCAGGACATCCTCCTCCGTAAGATACGGCAGCAGATTAAGATATCCGTTAACCCCGTGGCATACGGCGTCTGTCCTGACAGCGTCGTCGTTATACTGATGTATGGGGCCTCCATACACATTTTCGGCATTCCTTATAAAAAAAGTATTTTGGGGAGAATAGGTGTTCTGTATTATCCATCTGGCGGCTTTTATTATGGAATCCTTGTATTCCCGCACTTCCGGCCAGTTTTTCTCCATACCGTACCTGTATATTTCCGAAAGCACTTCCGCTATCCATCCACTGCCGCTGGTGGCGGTGGCATGATACCTTCCGTAATCGCGTATATCCCTGGGATTATTTTCCTGTCTTTCTATCAGGACCTTCGCCGAGCGGAAAATCGTTTCCCTGGCCCGCTCGTCCCCGGTAACCTTGAAATAATCAAGAAGCGCCATCATTACCCAGCTTGTAGGCACAGGGTCGAAATTGCTTCTCCAGCCGTCGGAAACAAAATAAGACTCGGCTCTGGAATTAGCGATGAATATCTCGGCTATTATTCCCGCTTTTTCAAGATATCTTTTATCACCCGTGACCGTATAAAGCCTTGAAAACGCCGAAAGGCACTGCCCGGCATAGAGGTAGGAAAATCTTATCTCTTCCACCCATTCCCCTGAGATCTTTGTGACGGAGTTCACTATAACGCCGTCATCGCCTATCATCGTCAGAAGCCATTCACCCGCGCTAACCGCCGAGGACAGGTATGTCTCAATACCCGTCCTGCGGTAGAGTTCAAGCAGCGTAAATATCGTCTTCGAGGCCGTCCCTACCACAAGCTCATCTTCTCTCTCGGCGGTATCCATGCGGTAGGCGTAATGGAAAGCTCCCTTAAATGGCTCGTCTTCTTTCTGCATGGAAAGTATAAAGCTGGATATAAGGGGGACGAGCTTTTCTATCCTGGGATCGGGCGAAATATCGTTCATCTTAAGAAGAGTGTAAAGCGTCGAGGAAGTGAATATGGTCCTCAGCCTTCCGTCATGTTCCTCTAAAACAGCGTCATATCTTTTGAATATGCCGTGCAGCTTGGGATCCAGCATCCTGAGAAGATATTCTTTTCCTTCTTTGATATTCGCTGATATAACTTCACTGTCCACATGCCTCACCGCGGTCACCTTGCCGGTCATTTCAAGGCCCTTCCCGTCATATTCAACAAAAGAGATACGTCTTCCATCCTCGAACATCACGGCGGCATAGAACCTTCCCCTCAGGAAGTCTTTTTCGCTGAGCCTGCCAAGTTCACCTTTTTCATAGAGGTCTCTTACCGCTTCGGCGAGAGTATCGCTGTAAACCTCTCCCATGGCCTTTCCGCTGGCCTTACGTTCCCCGTCCAGATAAAAAACCACTACCAAAGCGCATGCCCCGTCCGCTGGTAAAGTTTTTGTGAATTCCGTTTTTTCGCCCGCGCGTAAAGACGCGGCCTCGCTCCTTATAAATTCCAGGGAACTGTCGCGAAAAACCTGTCTTTCGCAGAGCTCCTTGCGGTATCCGGGGAGAAAGGAACACCCCGCCATGAAGACGGCTGAACATAGCATCAAAAGAACCGTCGCTTTTACTGTCCTCATCGATTTATCCTTCATTAATTTTTGGCCATCTCTGAGGGATTCGGGGTTTTTATAACAAGAAAAGTGGCGTCCCCGGTTCCAATGTTCTTTATGGCCATCGGAGTTTTAAACTCTACCGGTATAAAGTCTCCGCTTTTCGCGGAGGTAATTTCCCCGCTAAGATCGACTGACAATTCTCCCTTAAGCACCAGAAGGTTAACGTTAGAATTGGCGTTATGCCGCGGAACTTCCTGCCCCTCCCTTAAAGCTATCTGCATGACCAGAAGGTACTTCTCATCCGCGATCTTTCTTTTGCCCATTCCCTGGTCCTGGTAAGGCACGTTCTCAAGAACATTCATTTTTTCCCCTTTTTCACGTTAAGGTCGTTCCCGCCGCTAAAACGCGGGAAACTGACGTTCACCTTGCTTATAGCCTTTCCTGTCTCGACCTCTATGGACCTCGACTTGCCGAAAGACAATATCTGCCCCGGATACACGCTCCTATGACCCGTTATGAGAAAACTTACCGCGCATGCCGCCGCCGCGTAAGGTGCTATTCCGGGCCCAAAAAGCTCTATGGACATTATTATGGCGGCTATCGGCGTGTTCGCGGCCCCGGCAAGTACCGCCACGAAACCGAGAGCCGAAAAAACTGAAACATCAAGGTTAAATATCCTGGCCAACGCGTTCCCCGAAGCGCTGCCGATAAAAAATATCGGCGTTACTATACCGCCGCTACCCCCGAAACTCAAAGTGGCGCTTGTAAAAACGCTTTTCATGAAAAAGGCTTCCAGTGGCACAGCCTTTCCGTCAAGAGCGCTCTGTATGGTTTCAAGCCCCAGCCCCAGATACCTTGTAGAGACCGCCATTGCAAAAACAGCCAGCACCGTACCGGCAAGAATGGCCTTCAGCTGTTCGTTCATTTTCAAGGCAGATGCCATTTTCTCCCCCAGCCTCAGGATCTCAATAAGCATGAAAGAAACCAGGCCGAAGAAAATCCCTGCCAGTATCACCTGGATAAAAAGAATATGGCCGAAAGACGGCAGGGCGTCGAAGACATGATGAGAGTAAGTTACCCCCAAAGCCTCGGTCACCCGGAAGCTTACTATCCCCGCTATTATGGAGGGGAGAAGGACATCGTAGAGAATACCTCCCACGAACAAAACCTCTACCCCGAATATCGCCCCGGCTATAGGCGTTCCGAAAACCGATGAGAACCCGGCGCTTATGCCGCATATCACAAGTTTTCTCCGGTCGACACTGTCGAACTTCAGCATTCTGGCCAAAAGCGAAGCCATTGCGGCGCCTATCTGGGCGCAAGGCCCTTCCTTTCCCGCGGATCCTCCCGAAGCTATGGTTATTACCGTGGATAGAAGCTTGACCGGCACCACCGAAACGTTAATGTTGGAATCTTTCTGATGTACAGCCTCTATGACCTTTTCCGTTCCATGCCCTTTTGATTCCGGTGACATCCTGGTAAGAAGCGAACTGGCAAGAAAACCCGCCGGCATGAAAAGAAAATACCATTTGTATGAAGACGCGGCAAACGTGCTCCAGTTGAGGGCTTTAAGAAAAATGGCCGTGGAAACCCCTACAAGCGCTCCGGCCGCCGCCGAAAGCAGCACCCATCTCGCCACCGTGAGAAAAAGAAAAGACTGTTCGAAAAACTTTCTCTTTACCATTGTCTTAGCCGAAAAACTTCTCGCCTTTGGCCCAGTTATTTCCCTCAACCTCGTCTATCACCAGATACGTGCTGTCTTTCGGTTTTCCGGCCACCCTGAGAAGCGTATCGGAAAACTCCTTGGCTATATCCTGTTTCTGCTTTTCCGTGAGCTTCCCGACGAGTTTAAGATTTATGTACGGCATTTTCCTCCCATCGCCATCGCGTTAAAGTCCCTTGTCAAAACCGCTATCTGTAATTTGTACCACAAAAAAACGATAAGTCAATGTGTCCCGCCCGGAAAATTTCCCTTACTGTCCGCCTTTCGATTTTTTAAGTTCATCCTTAAGGTCCGAAAGCTCTCTTTTAAGGTCCAGTATCCTTTCCTCTCTTCCCACGCTGGCTTTTCTGAAAACTTCAAGCTCCTTAACATATCTTTCTCTTTCCTCTTCGATCTTTTTTAATTCGGATATATCCTGGGACCCTCCTTCGACACGGGACACCCGTCCCGAAGCGTCAAAAACAGCGTCCCCGAGAGTCCTAACCCAAACCCTCCTTCCGGTGGCGGTTATTATCTCCATCTCTTCATCGAAAGCTATCCCGAATTTAAGGCAGTTGGAGAAAATATCGGCTATCCTTTTACGATATTCCGGCACGTAGAAGTTTATACATTCCTCCACCGAAGGGGAATAACCCGGAGGCATATCATGTATGGCCGCCACCTCATCCGACCAGATAACTTTTTCTTCTCCGACATCCACGGACCACCCTCCGAGCTTCACCATCTTGGAGGCGCATTTTACGAGATATTCTTTGCGAACAAGATCCTCCTCCATCTTTTTCCTCTCGGTTATATCTTCGCAAATACCAAGAAGATACAGGGGTCTCATATCGGCCCCCATAATTGGTATCACCTTCGATCTTATTGTCCTTTTTGCGCCTTTTTTATCTATCACCGTTTCTTCGGGAATGTAGACCATGCGCCCTGATGAAAGAGCTTTTCTGTCGTTCTGTTCTAAAAGATCGGCTTCTTTTCCCGGAAAAAGATCATGGCAGTTCTTGCCTGTCATTTCTTCACTGGAATAACCCAGTATACGCTCGCTGGCCTTATTGAAACGCAGGAATCTAAGGTCTTTGGCGGATTTCACAAATACCATATCGGGAATATTCTCTATTATTCCGTTAAGGAAATCCTGGCTTTCCTTGAGAGCCAGTTCCATCTCTTTTCTCGCGGTAACATCCTCATATATGGCGACTATTTCCCCGGAAGGCAGCCTGTAAACGGAGTTTTCCTTCCACCCTCTCACCCTTTCGTCACTGTAGTACGCCGGGGGGAAATATTCGGCCTGGCCGCTCTTCCATACCCTTCTGAGCACCTCGAGCAGCCCGAACTTTTCCACATACGGGAAGACCTCCGTAACTTTACGGCCCACAACATCCTTCTTACTGACCTGTTCAGCTTTCTCAAGGGAGCTGTTTAAATCACAAAACACAAAATCGTCGCCGTTGTCGATAGCTTTGTACACGGCCACACAGCTCGGCATATTATCAAAAAGCGTCCTGAACCTCTCTTCGCTTGCTATCATGCCGTCCCGCGTCTTTTTATTGTTCCTGAAAAGATCTCCCGTGCCCCCTTTCATGCCCGCCTCCTTAAAAACAAAACAGCCAAAGTCCCGCATAAAGACTCTGGCTGTTTTCGAGGATATTAAGCCCCCCTAGCCCCATAACATTGAAAAATTAAGTTTTTACCCTTTCACAAAACAATATTATACCTTTTCAAGGCCCGGGTCAATCCATTAAGCGCTATTCTTTTTCTTTAAGCCATTTTGCTATTTTACGGTATATCTGGTCCCTTATAACCCTCGTTTTTTCCATTTTATGCTCAATATCCCCTTCAAAACCGGAAGGGTCGTCGAACTCCCAGTGAAGTTTTTCTCCTCCTGGAAACGAAGGACACGCGCCTGATTGGGCTCCGCCGCAAACCGTAACCACATAATCGTAACTTTTCCCCTGACGGTAAAGATCAATAGCGCTCTTCGTCTTATTGCCCGAGATATCTATTCCTGATTCCTTCATCACCTCGACTACCACAGGATTAAGCTTACCCGGTTCAAGCCCCGCGCTTTCCGCGTCGAATCTATCGCCTCCGTATTTTTTCAAAAAAGCCTCGGCCATCTGGCTTCTGGCGGAATTATGGACACATACGAACAAAACCCTTTTTTTCATCAGGACACTCCTGCCGTAAGAAGATGCGACAATAGTATCTTAACACCGATGAAGATAAGTATGCCCCCTCCTACTATTTCGACTTTCTTCTCAAATAGACCGCCGTATCTGCTCCCGGCAAAAACCCCTGAAAAAGATAAAACAAAAGTAACTGCCCCTATGACCAGTACCGGAAAAATTATCGACACGTCGAGGAACGCAAAACTAATTCCCACGGCAAGAGCGTCCACGCTTGTAGCCACGGAAAGCCCGAGCAGGGTCAAAACCGTCATATCCGCCCGCGGGTTTTCAATGTTTTCTATCTCCATAGCCTCGTATATCATTTTGCATCCTATAACCGTAAGAAGCCCAAAGGCTATCCAGTGATCTATCCCGGACATGAACTGCCGAAACGAGTGTCCGGCAGCCCAACCGATGACCGGCATCAGCATCTGGAACCCGCCGAACATGAAGCCGAAAATAAGAGCTTTCTTTACCCTCTGCCGTTTTATTATGACACCCGAGGCTATGGAAACGGCGAAAGCGTCCATTGCGAGCCCCAGAGCTATGAGAACAACGCTGATCATGTCCATTTCTGCCTCCGGATTGCGGCCTTAGCTTTTCCGTCATCATCAAGGAAATATAGCACCGAACATCATACCGCTTAATGTCGCCATTACAACTACGAGTGCCACATAAACCAGGGTTTTTTGGGTTCCTATCACTCCCTTTATAACCAGCATGCTCGGCAAACTTAAGGCCGGTCCGGCCAGAAGAAGAGCTAAAGCCGGCCCCTTACCCATGCCTGAGCCTATCAGTCCCTGCAAGATCGGTACTTCCGTAAGTGTGGCAAAATACATAAAAGCCGCAACTATCGAAGCGAAAAAGTTTGCCCCGAGAGAATTCCCCCCGACAAGAGCCGAAACAAACCTTGAAGGGATGATGCCCTCGTGCCCGACGCGCCCTAAAAGAAATCCTGAGACAAGGACCCCCGCCAGTAGAAGAGGCAGTATCTGGACCGCGAAACCCCACGACGCGGCTGTCCATTCTTTAATTTCATCTTTTTTGAACCACCTCAAAATGCTGAGCAGTAAGACCATGAGAAAAAAACCTGTTAAATGCCACTTATAATGGTAAATGTGGCTCCATATCCCCGCGTCGCCATTTTCGGGTTTGCTGAAATTAGCAAAAATAAGTACCGCTACCATAGAGAAAAAATAAACTATATCCTTCCAAAGCGGCCGCGCAACCTTTACTTCACCGAAATTTAAATCCCCGCCGTCGTGGCGAGCTTTCTCTTCTTTGATAAAAATAAAGTGCATTAAAAGCCCTATAACAACGCTAAAAAGTATTGCCCCCACAGCCCTGCCGAACCCGAGCTGCCAGCCGAGGATCCGCGCTGTGAGAATGATCGCCAGAACATTGATCGCGGGCCCAGAATAGAGGAAGGCGATCGCGGGCCCAAGCCCGGCCCCTCTCTTATAGATGCCGGAAAACAACGGCAGGACCGTGCATGAACAAACAGCCAGAATAGTTCCCGACACCGAAGCCACGGTGTAAGACAGGAACTTATTGGCTTTCGCTCCTAAATATTTTACTATTGAAGCCTTGCTCACGAAAACCGATATCGCTCCGGCTATAAAAAAAGCCGGAACAAGGCATAAAAGCACATGTTCCCTGGCGTACCATTTTACGAGCGCCAGTGCCTCAAATACGGCATTCGTAAAACGCAGATTTTCCACCGGCAGATAAAAACAAGCTAAAAAACCAGCCAGGATATACAAAAACTTTTTCCATTCTTTCATTTTGCGACCTCCTCCAATTCCCCTGGGCGCTAACCTTAGCATGCGCAGTTTTAGAACTCTGTCTCGCGAATATCCTCGTCGCGGTTTTTAGATATGTTTTTTATCACGAGGGCCGCTTTTCTTCCCGATTCCACCGGGGTCTTCCCGGTAGCGTAATCTATAGCGGCTTCAACCGCCGGCGTTTCGGTCTTTCCGTTTGAACACCCGCCCAAGATGAGGCACGAAAAAATAATAAAGACCATTCCGAGAGTTTTTGGCATTTCTTTCTGATCCCTTGTTGGCGTTACTAATTGAGATCTCATTTTACGCCCCGAAAGACAGTCTTTCAATCCAAATCAGTCACGCCCGTCGGCCCGCCCCGGACAGGACTTAAATTTGTTGCGTCATTTTCTGCATTCTGATAATATCAATACCCGTAAGATACTATTGGCTTTATATCAGCAAAGGCTTGCCAGGTAAATGAACCTTAGTATTCCGGCCGTTGCAACACAAGGGGACTTTATGGACATCCAGATAATACCTCAGCGGAAAGACGACAATACCATGATAGTTTCTTTCAAGGGATCTCTCGACACGGAAACCTACATAGAGTGTGAAAAACAGCTCAAGACAGCGATAAACCCCGCCTTCAAAGCCTATATTTTTGATATGTCCGAACTCGAATACATAAGCAGTATCGGGTTCGCGGTGCTCTTCCGCGCCAAGAAAAGCATTGAGGAATCAGGCGGAGCGGTCGTTATAGCCAACCTTAAACCCAACGTTAAAAGGATCTTCGAATCGGTAAAAGTCCTCTCCGAATCCCTTTTCGCCACGCTGGAACAGGCCGACGAATATCTTGACGGTTACATAAAGTTCATCGATAAGAAGGCTAAAGAAGAGGAAGAGTAACGGGCCCCGGATCTCTAAAAATCTTCAAAAATATTATCAGTAAAAAAGACCTAAAAACCGCATATCAACTATGCGTCTTTAGATCTCCGGCTCCACATGGATCGACACAAAAGTTTCTTCCCCAAGCCGCGCTTTGATCTCATCTTCACATTCTGTCGCAATGTCGTGCGCCGAAACAATATTCAGCTTCTTGTCGACGGTAATATGCAAATCAACCGCAACGTAGTTCCCTATCCGCCTCGTTTTTAAACTATGCGGCGAAATTACTCCCGGAACATTTCCGACGGTAATTAAAATACCCTGCTCGACCTCATCACTCAGGGACGCCTCCATGAGCTCATTAAAACCCCCCAGTGAAATATCAACCGCTGTTCGGATAATAAAAAAACTCACAACTATAGCCGCTATCGGATCCAAAACATGCCACTTCTCCCCCAGCAAAATAGCGCCCCCTATACCAAGCATGGTGCCTATGGAAGAAAAAGCGTCAGAACGATGATGCCAGGCATTAGCAACCACAGCGGAACTGTTTATCGCCCTCCCTATCCCTATGGAATATCTGTACAACCACTCCTTCACAACAACCGAAACAACAGCCGCATAAAAAGCTATCCATCCCGGCTCCGGAATAGATTCTCCGTGAAAAATGTGATAAACAGAATGGGCTCCAACCCCAAAGATCCTGAAACCGACCGCGAATAACGCAAGCCCTATAACAACCGACGAAATGGTCTCTGCCTTACCGTGCCCGTAAGCATGGGATTTGTCGGCCGGCTTTTCAATGAATTTAAATCCGAGGAGAACCACTATGTCGGTTGCGAAATCGGATAATGAATGAAATGCGTCTGCGATCATAGCGGAACTTTTTCCGAATATTCCCGCTATCAATTTAAAACCAGTCAGGACAATATTAACAAAAAGCCCGACCCAGGTAACTTTGTTTGCCCTATAAACTCGATCCGCCATTTTCCACCTTCAATCATGAACCAGGGACGTTTTCGAAATTGATCCCGGACCTGTCCCGGAATTGATCCCAGACCCGTCCCTTATTTTTTCTTCTCTTCTCTCTGGCTTCTCTGTGCCCACAAAGTTCTGCTGACGGCACCGCCCGCTTAAATTTTTCTGTACCTCGTACTCCTGCCAAGTCCGATGCGCTCGACTTTCTTAAGCTGAATCAGCTTGCCTAACGCCTGAGCTACTGTCGGCAAAGCGACTTTGGCGTTTTGCGAGATATCTTTGGGCGAGGCTTCATCAACAGTCTGCAAATATTCCCAAACAGCGATCTGTTTGGGCGATAGTAATTTCTCAATATTTTCCTTAGACAAGAGTTCTACCGCCAATTTTGACTGCTTATAAACTACCGATAAAAAGAAATCCAGCCACGGGACGATATTGGGCTTTGGAGTACCAAGCGTTTTTTGACTCTTTCTTAACGCCATATAATAATCAGCTTTGTTGTCCTCAACCAATTTTTCATGCGAAACATAAGGCATATACTGATACCCGGCATGCAACAAAAGCAAATTCGTGAGGATGCGGGAAATACGCCCATTGCCGTCCTGGAACGGATGGATCTTTAAGAATTCAACAAGGAAATTTCCAACGATAAGTAGCGGCGGGAATTTACTCTCCTTAAGAGCGCTCTGCGTTGCTTCGACCAATTCTTGCACTTCCTTTGGCGTAAGATACGCCGGTGTCGTGTCGAAAATAATGCCTGCGGAATTGCCCTCAGCGTCAATCATCTGGACTTTATTCTCGGTTCTCTTGTATTCGCCGCGATGAAGCCTGTCTTTATGAACATGCTTCAATAACTCTTTATGAAAATGCTTGATCGTGCTCTCGGAAAAGCGTATATGTTTCCATGAATCAAAAATATTCTGTAAGAGTTCATAGTATCCTTTTACTTCTTGCTTATCTCGGTCGGCGAATTTTTGTATGGAAATACCGCGCATAAGCTTCTCGATATCTTCATCGGAAAGCTTAGCGCCCTCTATACGTGTAGAAGCACCGGTTGACGTAACCAAGACCGAACGTTTAAGGCGCCCTAAAACCTGCGGGCTTAACCGCGCGCCCGTGATCCATTGGCCTTTTAATTCCTCAATTTTGGTGATCGTTACCCAGATTTCAGAGGGAAGGTTTTCCAGTCTTTGATTAAAGGCATTCGCCATAAAAACTCCTCGTCTAATCTCGTATTTTAAATATATGAGATTGTATTAGATTATATACCGAAAGGCCCGTTTGTCAATCGACTTTTACCTGAAGAAGCTACAAAACAGAGAATATAAAGGGACTTTTTCCAAAAATTTTCCGTGCCAGGCAGTGAGACTGGTGTTTCATGATTTGGCTATAGATTTGGCCTCAAGATGTCATATAAGTACAAAGGACAGATACACTATCGCAAATCCTTAACGGCCCAAAATTTTCTCGGCTTCGCCTCGGAAATTTTCTGTGCCAGGATTTGCATAGATTTGGCCTTGCGAGAGCATATAAGTACAAAGGACAGAGGCTCTTTGAGCCTCTGTCCTTTGGCCAAATCTATGGCTCCCCGGGTTGTTCGATGTTGACAACAGGGTCTTGTCCATAATTGTACTATGTTTATTTTGTAAATTTTTTAATGATGGCATGTTAGCTAAAACGTCCAAGGACATTCAAAAGCTAACCGTGAACTGCGGTGTACGCCCATTAACGCCGAAGACCAGTTTGGATGGTAACTCCATGCACCAAATGTAGTAACTCTCTGTCGGTGTACTTTGGTTTCCAGCGTACATGAGCCACATTGAATTGTCTGGCGACGGACCCCCACCACAATTCGCTAACATTCCGCCGTCTGTGGGTACTTCTCTTGGGCCAATCATAATGAACGGCTGCACCTTCTCCTTCTCGGATAGTGGAACCCCAGCGATGAATGGTGCCCAAACTCCAGCACGCGGACGAACCTCTATGGCAATCGGCTTCGAACGACCTTGCAAACGGTGAACGTACAAATGAAAAGGTTGCACTTCAGGTCTGGATGCAGCATGCATTCGATGTTCGGCGGCTGCTAGAATTCTCTCTTTCCAGTCTGGGTCCGTGATACTGACGTGCAGTCGAGTTCTGATCCCGGCAGGAATCAGAGATGGGTCGGTGTGTGTTAGAAACAAAGCTATTACAGGGAAAGCATCCCCTCTGGACGTTAGTGCTCTATCGAGAGCGTAGGCAAATTCTTCCTTACAGGGTTCGCTATCCAGGCTATTATTAGTTGCGACGAGAATCCACGCATCACTTTGATCAGATTTACATATAAAGGACTCAATCTGTTCCCATAGGCGCTTTCCAGCTCCAAGATTCCAACGATCCAACTTGACTGTAAGCCCGACACGGCCAAGTTCTTGAGCTATGAAGTCAACATCGTTGTGCCGGTTATCTGTCCATGCATACGTAATCCAGACTGTCGCCATTCGATCTCTGCTCCTCGTGCAATCTGTTATTCAATATTAACAATTTTGGGAAAGTAACATTCAACTCAACTAATAAAAACGATTATAATACTCCGTATTGTCACATTTAGGACATGTTATGGAATATTCCTTACCAAAATAGAATAAACCCCCATTATTGTTGACCTTATACCCAAAACCACAATTGGAACAAAAATGCAGTTTTACGCCGACCCCAAAATAGTTATAATACATTTCTGTGTTAAGCGATTTAGGCATGACTTCAATAGGCTCTTCATTGCTTTTACTCGTCCTATTCGTGGAAGGATCAAGTTTCTTTAACAGTTTTTCAATTATTTCATCTCTACAGGCTAAAGCTGACAACTGTTCTTCCTTATTCATTTCTATATTTAAAAAATCAAGCCTTACCCCATATGCTTTTGGTTGATTTAAAATCCATGCCATACGTTCTAAATGATAAACATCTACTTTAAAACTATTGTTTTCTTGCAGTTTCTCCCTTTCGCTTAATTTGAGTTCCTGATTTGTTACAAACACAAACCCCTCAGCTTTATATTTTTCGATATTACGAGAGTCTGCTTTAAATTTATTAACTACTGTCTTAAAACTTTTTTGTCCACGAGGAAAATATACTCCTGCAATCCATAATTTATCATTTTTTGATAGCACAATGTCTCTTTTTCCGTCTGCCCCACCTAATGGATGCGAAGGATCAATTGCCGCATACCCCTCTAAAGGTAAAACCTGAGCTGCAAGTCTTTCTGCGTCACCTGATGATTTATCCCATTCTAATAGTCTATGCCATGTTTCCCTACCGCTATCCCGTCTCTTCATCTGTATCCCCTTTATTCCCGGAAACTTATTCAACACGTCTAACTATGTTTACAAAAATTGAGGGAGCATGTCATATACCTCCTCATGATCAAACAGGGTCTTTTTCGAAATTGTTCCAAGGTCTGATTTTTAAAATCCCCAACATGTCGCCTAAATTACCTTTTAAATAGGTATTGTGTCTCAAAAATTCGCATTAGCCACCTTCCGTTCTTGGCAAAACTAACGGCACTTGAAATTTTATTCTGCTTACAACACTATCTTTGTCAACCGTTCCTCCTTCTCCCCCAAAACCAACACCAGCTATCCGTAATGATAATCCACCTTTAACCTCGGAACGTAAATCTGTTGTCACCGCAACATCAAAATCAATAAAATGGACCAAATCATTCCTCATCGTTGAAAAATATTTGCCCCTAGGAGCAGAATCTGCCGCATACATTACAGGCGGATTAACAAGATCACCTTCCCTATGGTTTTTACCCGGAAGTCGGGTGTTTTCTTGCGCCTTCTTGACACCATTTATAACCTGTTTCAATGTTGTTTCTACAAATTGCTCTAAATCCATCTGTCACCCCTAAAAGATTATACTGCTCACACATTAACAAA
>CAYQUS010000012.1:0-29863 GCA_964421015.1 uncultured Planctomycetia bacterium | reverse complement strand
GAGTAAGAACTCTAAACTCGGACGGAACCTACAGCTACTTTGGATACACTTTTGAAGCTTCAAGGACAGCGGGTATTTCCGAAAGCGCCGAGGCAGGTCCTTGGGGTGAATTTCTGCCGGGAAGAAATTTTTTCATAAATCCATCTTCCATGGATTCCGCTCGTTTTAACGAATTGAGAGCTCAGGCGAGCCGGGAGGCGGAAGCGTTACAGGCAGAGGCGAATGAGACAACTTTTGAACAGTGGTTCAGCGAGAGGACTTCGGGTCTTTCCGCCGACTCGATAGACCCGGGCCGCATGGTAGAACGTCTTAACGCTCATTCCAGGGCGCGAGGCATAGTTCTGGCCCAGGGTCAGGCGGAGTCTATAGTCAACGGGCTTATAAGTCAGCGACGCAGCGCTGAACGCTCTGAGCGAACCGCCACCGAACAAACTGCCGATGAGCAGGACGCAATCCAACAAACCTCCGCCGAACAGGTCGCAATTGAGCAGGCTGCTGACGAACAGGCCGCTGCCGCCGTAACCGAAGAAGAACAGGCAGAAACTGATGAAGAGACCGCTGAAGTCGAACAAATGACGGCGGAAATTTTGGTCGCCCAGATAGAGGCGGAGATTGCTGCCGCAAGAGAAGTTTATGATAATTCGCAGGAAGGTAGTCCTCGGGAAAGGTATTTGGCGGCACAGGCAATGGTAGCAGCTTTAGAGGCATATGTTCTGGCTTTACGCGCTGCAGGCCGCGATGCCGAAGCTGACATCTCCAATAACTATATTTTGATGTGGAAATGTGAGGCGGCTGCGTTGAACAGAATGGCAGCTTTTGCTGATTACCAAGATGTTATTGATCTAGGAGGGACTGCCCAAGAGCAACTCGAGGCTTCGCTCCGGATGCAGGAGCTTTTAAGAGCCGAGGTTGCCGCTTTAGAGGCGGCGGGACGGAACGAGGAAGCCGAAAATCAAAAAAGCACGCTCATGGCTTGGGAAGCCGAGGTATTGAGGCTGGGTATCATAGTTTCTGCCGAACAAGCTGCCGCGGAACAAGCCGCACTCGAAGAGACTCCCGCTCCGGACACTGCCCCGGCTTCGGCTGAACACGACAGCCTGCAAGCAGTTACCGCCAGAAATGAGAACAACAAAAATTCTTCAATGTTACCCAGCGATCGCGCTGCCGTGCTTATGGCTCTTCTTGAGAAGTCTACTGACCCAGCGGTGAGAGATTATTGCCGCGCGGAACTTTACGCGCTTGTTAGCGGCGAAGGGGCGGATGCTTACAACGATAGTTTCATAGAAAGCGGGAGACTTGGAAGCGAGCTTAGCGCTATCGATCGCGTGGAGACAGGAAACGCTGAAAAGGATGAACCAACCAGGCTTAAGATCGAAGTGCTGGAGGCCATCCTTTCGTCCTACACTGAAACGCAAGAACCCGGTTTATTTCAAAAAGCGCAGGGCCAGCTTTTGTCGGCTAGAATCACGGCGCGGGAAAATATAGAAAAAAGGCTTAATGAGATCGCGAAAGAGCGCGCTGATATTCAAAATAGGCTGGATAGCGGTAACGCTGATATCAGGGATGAAAATGGGGATCTTTCCAAGGCGATCGAGAGAACCGAAGAGCTAGACAGAATGAAAAAAGCCGCTGAAAAACTGGATAAACTTTTAGGCGGGGAAAACTACGAAGGGTTTGTTTATGACGCCTCGGAAGCGATAAGGGGAAAGGACTCCAAAGTATTAAGCAAACTTGAAACGGAAAGGGGAAATAAGAGAGCTTCGCTTACCGCAAAAATCGCCGAGGAGAGACTTTTATGGGAAAGCACTGAAGGTCTAGAGTACGACGCGAACGGAGAACTTATTCCGGGGCAGAAAATGACCGGGGTAAAAGGCCGGCTCATTGGAATACGAAATCGGATAAATTGGGAACGCGCCGAGAAAAAGTTGAAAAAAGGGGCTACAACGGCAAAAATTAACACTGTAGACGCTGCCGGTAACAAGGTGACAGTCACAATCGATGCCGATACCGTGAGGGAAAATGCCGCTCAGGTGCGTGGCCAGCGCATGGAAGGCCTGTCGCAGATGACCATGCTGGATTCCCTGATACAGGACATAACCGCTTCGCGGGGGAGAATACAGAAATGGTTTCGTAACGGCCTCAGTAATAGCCAGAGAAACAGCCTGCAAAATATCCTAAAAGAATGGCGTGAAGATCTGAAACTCTGGGGAGTATCCCAGCAGGAGATCGATAGACTGGAAAGCATATCTAAAAACCTGAGCCTAAGAAATTTACGGAAAGTAATAGCCGAATACAGACAGGTTACCGCGAAAAGTTCTTCCGGAAGGGCCGTAACTCTGGATTCCGCGAGCGAGACATCTAGAAGTATTGAACAGCTTATGCATAAACTCCGGAATACACTCGAAGATCCTTCCTCAAAACTCGATAAAGTAAGAAAAATAACTTCAGATGTTGTGCAAGAGACGGGCATCGGTGTTCTTGAAGAGTTTTCCTCTCTTTGGAACGCGGAGGGTGGTCTACGAGCCGTACTCGAAGAAAGCGGTGAGGAAGGTAAGAAACTTGCCGCGGAGGTAGATGATCTCATCAAGAGAATAAAAGCAGAAAATGATGACGGAAGGATAACAAATTTGCGCAGGGAACTTGCCCAAAAGATCAGACAGGCTTTTTATGGGAAATCCAGAATTGAGATGAAATCCGCCCTCCAAAATAGGCTTGAAAACGATGCCCGTAATGGCGGGCAGGGAGCGGTAACCAGCGAATTTATAGCCGTGACGTTGAACGAACTGGGAATAACCGACCAGAACGAGATCGACCAGTGTCAGATACATGTTCTTGAGGCGGATATTCAAAACAGGCTTGACGTATTGGCTGAGTATTTAACTAAGTTCGCTTTAACCCCCAGAGTAGATGGGGACGGTAAAGTTATGAGAAATGACGATGGCACGGTGATTACTTACATCTCAGGCGATAAAATAACGGCATTTTTCGGGGAGGCAGTTTCATCGGGCATAAATAACCAGCTTTCAGTGGGCCGGAAAATGATGGGTATACTTGGTGATGCCTCTAAGGCCGCGGAAAACGAACTTGCCGGAGACTTTAATAACGATAAAAAGTTCTACAAGCTAGCCGCGTGTTATCAGATGGCCGCTATACTGGCCGACGGCAATGTGCCTTTCACCCAGCAGATACTGGCGGCGCGCTTTATGGGAAACAATTACTTCGTGGATCTTTCCACCGGAGCAGGTAAGACCCTGGCATTCGCTTTGGCCAATGTTCTCAATAGATGCCGCGGGCTCAAATCTATACATCTTGTCACCCACGATTATTATACCGAGAGGGACTTCAGGGAAACCCACTTCATTTACAAGATGATGGGTTTTAAGGTCGGGTACATAGGCGGCCGGGACAGGAATGTCGTGACAGCTCAAAAGGTAGTGGAAGAAAACGACATAACGATCATGTCGTACGGCACGCTGAGTTTTATAGACCTTGAGGCGAAGAACCGTGAAAGAGAGCGTGGCGGACCCAGCGAGAACTGGTTCAAACTCAGACGTGAGAAAACAAGGCTCACTATGGACGAGTGTGACGTGGCTCCCAGGCTTTCGGATTTTATCATCGCTGCCATGCAGAACAACCTTAGCGTGGAAGAGTATCTAAAGTATTACGTCATGATATCAGCTGCGCGGGAATTCGAGAAAAAAGGAGCGCTTACGGAAGTTATCCGGGAACTCAGGAGGAACGTTTTGAGCGTTAAAAGCCCTGACTCTCTAAGAATGCTCTCAAAAATGCTTGATGTCGACGCGGCGTCGTTGAACTTTACGCAGGACAATTCCGATGATGTATTGACCATTCAAGACGGGGATAAAACTCTGACTTTCAGGTCCTCGGAGGCGGGAGAAAAAGGCGTCTTACCGGCTCTGACAATTAACGGCAGCCGTTTCAGCGTAACTTACACCAAAGACAAGGGGTTCACTCTTGAGCGCCTTGAATGGACAGGTGAAAGAGCTCCCGGAGAGGAAAGCGCCGAGATAAGCTACGACAGGTCCAGAGGGAGGGTCACCGCGGGGGAGAAAACAAGAAAGCTCTCCGAGGACATAATGAAAGGGATAATTGCCCGGGTTAAAAGCGAGTTTCCCGGTATGGAAATAGGTATGCCCACGGCGGAAGAGTTTCTTGACACCGTACAGGCTCTTTATGTGGACGAACTCGGTGTGGATTACATACTCAAATATACTCCTTCTACGGGGGGCCGTGTATTTAACATGACAGAAGAGAACGGGGTCATTGTTGTAAGGGACGGTTCCGGCCGTACGGTTACCGATCTTCCCTTTGCCAGGCCGGAACTTTCGCCCGACGGAAGTTATTTACTGCGAGGTAGTGATGGTAGTTTAAGAGCGGTTCTCGGTGAAAGTTTTATGCGCCGCAATAGGACCGACGAGGACAGGATAGTCTTTATCGGGGAGAAGAGATACCTTGTGAAAAAAGGCGAAAAAACCGGGTACGTGCTTGTGGAGGCTGAGAGCAATATAGTTCTGATAGACCGTCAGACGGGGCGAGAACAGGAAGGGCAGAGAAAAGACCGTTTTCATACGCTTTATGAGCTTAAGCATCAAAAGAGTGCTACGGGCGAAGTACAGGCTCCTGTAGCTCGCGGCGACAATAAAAGCACGGAATACCTTTCTTTTACGGATGTAGCCCGGAATTCCCATTCCTATGGAGGCGCGTCGGGGTCTGTCGCTACGGTCGCCGATCTTATGGTAACGATTTTCGAAAAGGCAAGGCCTCCGAGACCTCAGTTCAGTCTGAAATGGGGGAATATAAGCGGTAGTCTATTAAATTCCTGGCGCTGGGCTCTTGGGATGAACGGTAAGCCGGAAGTAGTTATGCTCGATCCCCCGAACGCCCAGAAAGGAGCCGCGAATATGGCCTTATTCGTGACCGGGTCTAAAATGCAGAGAAAAGCGGTTTTAAGCCGCCTGAGGCAGATATACCTCACTTGTCCCGACGCAAGTGTAATAATCTACTTTGATAACGTCAACGTAGCCGCTGATTTCAAAAAAGAACTGGACGCGATGCTTGAAGGTCTCGGGAAAACCGCGGGAGGAAAGATCAACGTTAACACTTTCGACAAGGAGGGCCAGGCTGAGATCGATCTTGTGAAGGAAGCCGGAAAACCCCGGACAATAACTCTTTCAGATTCCAAGCTGGGCCGAGCAACGAATGTCAGGCTTGCCGAGAACGTAGGTTTTGCGGTGAGAAATTCCGTAACTGAACTTGTAAGACTTATGCTGGCAAACGGTAAAAGCCTTCAGGAGGCCCAAGCAGCATCCGACGAATTGACGGACCTTCTTATCGGAGGGGGGAAGTACCCGACGGGCCTTTTCTTCATGACCGACGTTGCCGAGCGTGAAGCTCGCCAGAAACTTGTAAGGAACTTCATGATGAAACACGGCGCTCTTCCCGGAACCCCTCTCTGGAGCACTGTTACGCAAAAATATTTTGACGGTCTTTTTCTTATAGATTGTTCTCCGGACGGAAGCCTTCAGGCTATGGTGCAGAAGTTCGGCCGAAACAGAAGGCAGGGAGACGTAGGATATGTAGATTCTATCTACGATATTTCCGACGGTTCCCAGTTCCATGCTCTGGTGCAAGAACTTTACAGCGGCGCCGAAAACGATAAATCTTTAAGCCCGTCGCAGCGAGAGGCCGCAACGAAAAAGTTTAACAATTTTGACAAGTGGCGCGCAGAGCTCTTAGATCTGCAAGAACGTATCTTTGACGAGTCGGGACGGTTCCGCAGCGGAGTGAATGCCGATTCTCCTGACTTTATAGCTTTTTGTCAAGTCAGGTACAACCTTAATAAGCTGCTTTACGACATGCGTGTCGAAAAACAGCGCCGGGAAGACAAAAAGCGCAAGAAAAAGAACGAACAGGACAGAAAACAGCGAGAGCTGCTCGATAAAGTTTCGGCTCTTGTAAGGGAATTCAGCGAAAATCTGCATAAAAATCCGGAACAGGCCGAAAAGTTCTTAAACGAGGCAATTGATAGAGTGCTAAGGCTTTATGTAACAAGTGAAGCGGCGGGAAATGACGCCGAGCTCAGCCTTGATGAGTTTTATGGTGTTATAGAAGAAAGGTTCCATGTAGCGATTCCCGGCGAAGCAAGACGCGGGCCCGTGCCGGGTATGAATGAGGAAGGCGCGTCCGACAGGCTGAAAGAAGTCAGAGAAGCCATTAAAGGCGATCTTATGACCCTGTTTTACGAGGGTGTTGGCGTCGCCGAATTCCGGGACGGATCAAGCACGCTTGAAAGCGGGGAGAGGCAGCTTGATTTTGTCCTCACAGACGAAGGGAATATTGATCTGAGAGCCGTACGAGATTTGCAGGGCGACGGAGAATATGTTTCTGTAGAAGTCGAACGCGTCGACAATGATCACATCCGGATAGGAGACAATGTTTATATGGCGTCGTGGGAGAACGGAAGCCTGCGTTTAAGCCGCGCTCGGAGCATGGAGTGGATAGACTCAACCCATGTCAAAATGGGTGATGAGGTCTATCTGGCGTTCCAGAAAGACGGAAGGCTTGTTCTCCACAGTACCAGGGAAAACCGGGATCTTGAGGCCTGGGAGCTTATTGAAACAGTTATGTTCTTTGAGCTGGGAAGCGTATCCCGCGACGGCACGAGCGTTCCCATAGTGCGAGAGGAGGCGGCTTTCAATAAGTTCGTGGAACTTGTTTTCGGTGAAGGTTACGAAAAATTAAAAACAAAAATACTCAAGGAATGCAGAGAGAACGAGGGGGAGATAGTAGACGTTGAGGTCTCATATGACGGCCTTTTGGACGCGGGTCTTGAGGTCGCCGAGGAACGTCACCACAGGCAAAAAATGGGTTTTGTTGATCACTCTACGGAAGAGGGCAGAAAAAAACTTTTCCCCGCGATAGAAAGTATCGATAGGGCTTCCGGAAAAGTCGCCCCCGGCCGTATCGACGCGGCGAACGATGAGTCTAAAGAACTGATTGAGAAGAGGGAAGCACAAACAGACGGGTGGACGCGCGCGAAAAACGAAGAAGGGGAGACCACTAAGAGCACGCGCCTTTCGGGGCAGGGAGAAGTCACCAGGACGGCCGGGATACCGGCCACCGTTTCCGAGGGCACCGATGGCCAGAATGTCATGTACACAAAATCCTCGACTTCCGGACAGCAGAGGTTTTCCCTGACCAGTATTTCAGCCGCAGGTCCCGGAGTAAATCCGGCTGCGGTAAAGAGCGATAATAGCGACCGGGAAGAATTAGCCGAGGCCGAAAATGAACAGAAGAAGGCGGAGACACAGAAAGACGAGGAGAGAGAAAAACAGGTCTCAACTGGTAAACAAACTTCCGAGCGCCCAATCAGCGTTAACGGTAAACCAATGAAGGTACGCAATGTCTTTATTCCTCCGGATGACGAGGACGCGGGGCAGGACGCGAGGGCTATTTTTGCAGACTCACTTTACGCGTCCGACCCTGATGAGGACGATGCCCCGGACATGGTCGTAGCGATGCCGGAAAGCATGAGCTTTGGCATGTCGGATGACGAACTTGACGGGGTGGCTGAAAGCATAGCCGTAAAAACATCCGGGATAGACGGCGCGGTGTGGGTTTCTTTTGAGGCCATAGCCCCGGGAGAGGTATTAACGGACGATGATGGAAAATATATCGTCGTGAACGGCTTTAAGGGGGTCATAACATACGCCGACAGGGAAACGTTAAAAGCTTTGCGAAGGGCCAGGGAAAATGTTCGAGAGAGGTACAAAGAACGCGGCATTGAATGCACTGCGGAGGCCATGAGGGACGAAATGGATTTTTCAGCGGTTTCGGGCGCCGGCAGGAATTTTAGGACAAGAGAAATAGGCGGAGAATATTTTCTTGTTACTGAAACTTCTCTGGGGATAAGGGTCGACGCGCTGGGAAACGGCGTATCGGAAGAGCTTTCTGACAGGCTTTACCGGATCCGATCCGAAGTACGATCCGGCCTCGAAGGAGAAATTGAAGTACGGCCCGACGGCGGGGTTTACCGTGTTTCTTCAGGTATGACAGAACCTCTTGAGAAAGCTTCTGACCTTGCTGAATTGAACAAAAAGGCCCTGGAAAAAGAGAAAAGCGGTGTTGTCTCCGGTGTAGGTATGACTGTTGACCTTGCTAAAACTAAACCCTCGGTCTTTCGAAGGTTCGTTGAACGGCTCCCAATGGGTCTTTGGGCTGCCGGAGCCTGGGACTGGCTGACCGGTACGCTGTCATACCTGGGAAGGGAGTTTGGAGCTCTTTTAAAATTGTGGCACGGGAACGTTCGCAACATACGATCTTCTCCCAATAACACTCGTCGGAGCAGGGCGGTTTCTCTCGTTCTCTCGTCTATCTTGGGCTCTATTGTTTTTGTGTCGATGAACTCTGTGACGAATGACAGATGGAGAAAAAGAAAGATCAGTATAATGAAACGGCGTCTGCGGTCTTCTGAGATGAAGCGCGAATTGACCGACAACGCCTATATGAACGCAAAAAATATTTCTAAGGCGGATACCTCACCGGGACGTTTCGCCAGGATAAAGGCATGGGTCACGGTTAAGTCTAAAAACTCTGTGGATTTTATTAAAAACCTAGTGAGTGTGGACGGTTTGGCCGCGGCGGCGGCAGGGTTTGCGGTAGTTACAGGCATAGTTTTCAGTGGGATTTGGTCTTTCCCGGGGTGGGCTATTAACTGGGTAAAGAAAAAAATAAAAGCTTCCAGAGAATATCGTTCTTTTCCCAAAGACACCCGCGAGATCTCAAAGGTTCTCTCTCGCCGCCTTAACCCGCGTCTGACAAAAGGCGTAGCTCTTACTGATGACGAGGCTACTGCCATGGCCAATGAGCTTTTGGGGGCGGAAGCTCGATATGAGGATAAACAAGAGGTTCAGGGTATACTTCAGCGTATGGCTGAAAAGGGGCCGACAGCGGCCGATGCGGCCAGGCTTTCCGACATACTGGAACGCGCGGCGAACCGGGCGCAGGAAAAAGCGGCACGGACCGGGAACCCCGAAGATGCCAAGGCCGCCAGGCTTCTTAAGCTTAAGGCTTTTAATTTTATCGACGCGGCGTCGGTGCTTGACAGGAATAACCCCGATATTCTCGCCCGTAAGGCCTTCCTTCTGGCTTCGGAGGGCAAAAACAAAGAAGCCGAGCATATTCTCCGTGTGGCGCGTGGCGCTCGTTTCGGAGCGAAAAAAATAAGGTCGCCTGAGGTTAAAAATAGAGCTCATCTTATTTACGGTAAACTGCTCGAAGACAAAAAGGAGTACCGAAAGGCTCTCAAAGAATTCAAAGCTTTCAAGCCGGTCTCGGATGACCCCGCCATAAGCCCCGAAGGCGCTTTCTCGATGCGTTTCGGCAAAGAAACCATAAACGCCACAGAGGGTAAGGAAAGATGCCTTAAAGAAATAAACAAAAAACCCGAACCTAAAAAAGCGGAAGCGGGAGCCGAAAAGAAAAAGTTCTCGATGGGTTCCCTGATGGGTCAGCTTCCGTCACGGAAAGCAATGGCGGTAACTGTCGGGATAGTTGTGGTAGTGGCTACGGCTTCTCTCCTTCTGCCTCCGGCTTGGATAGCCGTCATAGCGCCCTTCATACCGCAAACGTTGACTCTTGGCGTTGGAAATTTACTTGCCGGGATAGGCATACAATTAGGATGGGTGGGAGTTGTCGGAAGCTTTTTGCTGAATTACCTCATACCCATCGGCACGTTCGCGTCCGTTCTGACCGCGGGAACTTTTTCGTCGGTCATGCTTTCATCGGGTTTTCTTTTTATGAAACTTCTTGTGATAGTCCCCATGTACGGAAGGATGACAAGGTATCTATCCGGCCGAATAGAGGGTGCTATTAGCTCGAGAACGACTTTCGGCAGGGAAATATCTCATTTCGCGAGCGATCCTGACGCTGATTCCGGCATTAACCTTGCCGAAAAGCTTAAAAATACATCACGCGGCAAAAAAATGGTCTCTTTGATGCTTAAAAAAGCGTCAAGCGGAGAGCTCTCGTCGCCGGAGACTATCAGGATGCTCGAATATGTTATGGCAAACGGCACCGACCAGGAAAAAGCCGAGGCTAAAAAAGAAATGTTGCGGCTTTATTCCGAAGGCAAGATAAACGATATGGACCTTCTGCTTTGTCTTATGCGTCTTTCGAAAGCCGGGACAGAAAAAGAATTTGTTAAAGAAGCCGCGCTTAAGTGGAGAGAGACGGCAATAGCTAAAGGTATGTCCGGCACCCCTAGTCCCGAAAAATCCATACCCGATGACACGGGAGAATTCGCCGATATGTGCATAGATTTTCTTGGCAAACAGTATAATTTTAACGATCTGGCGGAGTTTAAGGTTGTAAAACTCTCAAGGCTCAAGGAGAGAATAGAGACATCCACTGATGACGATGAAATATCGTCCCTGAAAAATGATTATTTCATCTTGAGAGAGGAAATAGGCACCCCACAGAGCGGAGCGACGCCGGAATTCCTTAAACAGCTTTCTGCGGCGTCTACGCTTAAAGTTAAAGATGTCGATACGAGAGAAGTTGATGACAAGATAAAAGCCGCCGAAACGGCGGAGTCTGGGGAGGGGAAGGACTATTACGCTAAACCTCCGGCGCGCGCGCCCGCTGAAAAGAAGGCCCCGAAGGGCGATATCGAGAAACGTTCCCTTGAAGAAGTTGAAAAAGAAATAGCGGTTTTGGAATCATTAAGGCCGCAAAGATCCATACGAATGTTCTTTGGTAGGCAGCCTGATATATCCCCGGAACAGAAACTTCGCCTTGCCGAACTTTACGTTTTACGAAGCGTTCTTTCTCCGGATAAGTATGACATATCAAGCGCTTCGCTTCTTCTTAGAGGAATGACTGAGTCGGAAAGAAAAACAGCCGGAGAAGCCAGAGTGCTGAGGCTCGAACTTTACTGTCATTCCCTCGAGAACGGCGGGAGGAGCTTGCCGAGAAAAACCATCACGTCTCTAAAAGCTCTGGGCGGGAGAGATGGACTTTTAGCCGAGTGGCTTGAAGCCGTCTACAGCCCTTCGCCTGATCCGGCCAGGATATTGTCCGCCTCCCGGGCTCTTAGTAACGATGGTTTTACGTATCCCGAGTCTCAGGAAGACATGGACAGCCTGGTTACGCGGCGCCTTGTAAAAGGCGGAGTTTTGGCACTTGAGTCACGGACAAAAAGAGCCTTTTCCCGGTTTTTTGTGCGGCCTTCCACACGTGTAAATATGGCTTCGGCTTTTACCTCTGCGGCGGAAGTCTCAGGTCTTAAAAACGACAAGGAAATACAGGATACGCTTAAAAATTCCGCTTCGCGCATATCTACAAAAAAACAGAAAGAAAAAGACGCGCTCGATCCCGAGAAAAAGAAAAGCGCTGTGGGCTTAGGGAAAAAGACCTCTATCGATGTTGGAACAGATCTTGAAACGAATCAAAAAGAGGATGCTTCCGGGCTTAAGAACATGGCCTATCTCGACGAGATCGAAAGCCTGTTTTTTGTTTCCAGACGATATTATGACGATGAAGACGGAGTTCCAGCGTTGGCGGAAGATATTCCGAGCCTTGTATCTACGCTTACAAAATATTCTATGACTGTTCCGCGGGGCAGCCCGGAACACAAAAAGTTGATGGGGTTAATAGAGAGGTTATGCGGTATAAATGGGTACAGGGAAGTTACTCCCAGCTCAAAAGACGGGAGGCCATTCTCCAGCCGAGTAGACGGCCCGAACACGGAAGCCGGCGAAAAATTCCTCAGCGAGATAGAAAATACCGATCCTTCCCTACAGCCTGAACTCTGGAACATAGCCGTTAATATTTCGGCAAGTATGGCAAGAGCCGTGGAGAGGAACGAAAGCGAGGTAAGAAAACTTGAAAAACAAGCCCCTGACGGCTCCGATCAAACAGAAAAGAAGCGCAAAATAAGTGAACTCAAAACAAGGAACAGCGCATTACGCAAAAGCTCAGCCAAGCTTTTAAACGCGTTTTTAAAGTCTTCCGGGAAAGGAACCTATGAAGACCTTTTAGATAACGATCAGTCGGTAAGAGAGAAAGCTCTGGAAAATATCCTTAAGGCCGTGAGGATCCTTTATGGTGACAGCGCCGCGAATATACTTAAAACCCTTCTGGAAAACGCCGTAAAAGACGGGGATACCGATCTACTGAAAGGTGTTAGAAACGCCATATTTTACGCAAGGGGGGACCTAAAAACTCCTATCGGGTTGTCGGATGCTTCAAGGCGTAGGCTCATTGAGGACATGATACGAGCTGCCTTAAAGAACGAAAAATTCTCTTTAGTTTTCGCGGCACTTTCTCAGTCGGCAGGGATCCTTGATGTTGCTGTCAGACTGGAAATCATATCCAGCGTTACAGATTTCAGAGCTCTTGACGATGAAGAACTTGTCTCTTTGTGCCTTTTAATGAAGAGCATGATCGCTTCTCTGTCAAACGAAGATTTTGCTTCAAGAAAGACTGTTATTGCCTCTATTCTTAACCGCTTGGGGAATGTGAATTTCAGGAAGTCCGATCTTTACGCCGCCCTCATGGATCTTGAAAACGCTTACTCTAACAGGCTTGCCGAAGAGGATAAAGATAAAGGAGAAAGTGAAGCTGGTTTTAACGCCGCCAAGTCAAAGTATATTGAGGCTCTCAAAAATGAGAGAAAAGAAGCTGAGAAAAAATGGATAAAAGAGAAAGTGGCGGAAGCCGAGAAAATGAGGAAGTTAGCCGAAACGTTAAGACAAAACGAGGAATATGAGGAAGCTGAGAAGACCCTTACAAGCGCCAATAATATCCTTAACTCGCTCATTGATAGTAATATGTCTCTTGTTACTGGAGAGTCTCCCCGGGAGATGGCCGACTTAAGTGATGTACTAACGCTTGGAACTGCCATCGCGGCCGATATGGACAGGCTTTTAATTGAACGCGGCAAGTATAAGGAACTTTTCCTCTGGAGAGCCGAAGGCTCCGCTAAACTTGCCGAAGTCTATTTGCTGCGCGGGAAAGAGGGAGATAAAGACCTGGCAGACAAGGCCATTGAAAGCGCTCAAGGTGACCTTCTTAGGGCGATAAAGCTTGCGCCGTCCGATAAAAAATTACGCTCTAAAATGAGAGAAGTTTGCGCGTTAAAACTTTCTTTGAGCGAAAAACTTTTAAAGCGCGATAAAGACCGCCTTGAGAAAAAAGAAGCCGAGATAAAAAGGGTAGATGAGGAGATAGAAAAGCTTGATAAGTCCCTTAAAGATATAGCGCTTCAGGAAGAGGCTAACTTAAGCGCCGCCGAAAACCGTCTTGAAGAAGCTAGAAAAACCGGTGATGCCGTGACAATAGCCGAAGCCGAGGCGAACGTTACTCAGAAGGAAACCAAGAAAAAAGAAATAGAAGAAAAGAAAAGTAAGGCCGAAGCGAAAAAAGGAAAAGCCGAAAAAGAAAAGAAAGAGTTAGGGGAGGCTAAAGAAAAAGCCGAAAAGGCCGTGGCGGAGGTTAAGAAAACCGACGAGCGCAATATAGCCCTCGGCATTAAATATTCCTTTGATGTTTTTGAGCTTTCGAAGTATGACATTTCGGACGCTGACGCCGCTAAAGAGGTTTCGTTTTTGGCGTCTTTATCTCCTTTTGATTCGGCTCCTGCAGAAATCAAAGATGCTTTTATGCGCGGGGTATCGAGGATGCGGCATTCCATACGCGTCGCGCCTAAGGGGAAGGAAAAAGTCAAAATAGAAGATGCTGTGCGGAAAGTTGTCCTTGACGTTTATTTTGGCGGCGACGGAGATAAGATGCTCTCGGCGCTTGATAAACTTATGAAAAAAGACAGTAAAGACAGTGTTGATCTTGGCGAGCTGGATAGTGCTCTTTCTGATTCCGGGGTAAGTGTCGACGTCCTTACCCTCATAAATTATGTTTCAACGAACATTCCTGAAAACTCAAAGGAGAAGCTTCTTGTTAAACTGAACGACCTTTACGTTGCCTCTTCGGCTTCTGATCCGGTGCTCAAGGCGGGTATTTTAGCCGAGATATACACGCTTCTAAGTCCCGCTTCCGACAGCGAGATCTCCTCAAGCGCTTTTGAAAAAGCGGATAAAGACAAGCAGGAGGGAGTTCTTAATGCTTTTCTTGACGCGAACGGGATAGGAAACCCGGCACTTAGAAAGGATATTTCCGAATTATTTTTCGCTGAACGCGAAAAGAAAGACAAAGACAAAAAATGGGACGGTTTGTCGCATTCCGAGAGATCTAAAGCCGCCATGGAAAGTATTTCCTCCGAGGAGAATAAGGAAAATAACCTCGCGGGGCTTAGGGAAAATAATCGTTCTTCTTCACGGTCCGAGCTTAGGCGTGAGGCTCTTGAGGAAACATTGAGAGAAGAGCTTAAAAAAGCGCCCGAGAGTAGAGATGAAGGCCTTTTACAGAAGCTTTACAACAAAATGAAAGAGCTTGTCGGAGAAGATGACGACGAGATATTGCCCCTATTTAAGGGCGCTCTACATTACGGGAACGGTACTCGTGAAGACGGTGATAGAAACCGAAAACCTAACTATTCCCGGCTCGACGCCATTAAAAACTACAAGGCAAGGCTTGAAAAAGACCCCAACGACGCCGAGGCAATGAAAGCATTAAGCGAAATATATGAGGCAAGGGGGCAGGATATTTTCCCTGAAAACAAAAGGACTGATGGAGTTGTATATACGGAGGCTTCTGAGCACTTCTCTAAACACGCTGAGTTTCTTGCGGGAGAAGCCGAAAAGGAAACAGACGCCGTTAAGAAAAGCGCGCTTGTGGCGGAATCTAAGAAGTATTCTGATCTGGCCACTCGTTATTCCAAAGGGAGCGCCTCCCAGCTTAGTAGAAGCGCCGCGACACTTGTTAAACTATATGAAATCACAAAAGATAAAAAGCTTCTTGATGAGGCAAAGTCTCTACTTGACCAGATACCTCTCTCAAAAGCCGCAAGACGCTCTTCTGATGTGTATGGTTCTAAAAAAATCGAAAAAGAGGTTTACCTTTTAAAAGCTAAGATATCTATGAGGGAAGACGATCTGAACGAGGCTCTGACGTTCGTAAATAGAGCCCGCGGAAGAAGGTTTTTAGTTTTTAGAGCAAAACCTGATGCCGAAACAGCTTTTCTCATCGGGTACATTTACGCTAAAAAAGGGAATATGCGAAAAGCCAAAAAGTTTTTAAAGTTAGTACAGGCTGACAAGGAAGCTCCTCTTGCCGCATCGCGCGTGGATCTTGTAGATCTCGCTGAAACCTTGGAAGTGAGGGGCAGGAAAGACGCCGACGCGGGAATGTTCTCAAGGGGGAACCCTCAGGAAAATCTTTCAATGTCGATATGGGCGTACAGGGCGGCTATTAAAAAGTGCGGCGAAGGTGACGAAGAACTTGAAGCGGATCTGAAGCTCCGCGTTGTGGAAATTTACAAGCTGATGCTCGATAAGAGAATTATAGACCGCTTACCCTGGTGGCGCATACTAAAGAGGATATCGAGACTGCGTCCTGAAAAACGCAGAGAAATTGAAAGCTCCCAGGCCCGAGGGTACCTTTTGGGCGCCACCGAGATCTCTGAGACAGGCGCCCCCAAAGCTCAAAAAATAGCTATTGAAATGTCTATCTCGGAAAACACACGGCAGATATCACGCCTGGAAAACCCGGCAAAAACAATAATGAGCCGTTTATACGCGGTATTTGGCTTTGCCCCTAAGGATAGGTCCTCTGAAATAATGTCACTCCACCTTTCAAGCGCCGGAATGACATTAACTAAGAAAGCTGAAGATGTAGATGACAAAGAAATCAAGGCAGCGCTTGAAATGGTAACCCGCGCGGCGGATATAGCCGAAAGAAAGGATATCTCATTAACTGCCGATGAAAAACATATTGTCGCGGGTATATATACCCTTAAAGCCGAAAAAACACAAGATCCCACGGATAAAAAAGCTCTTTATAAGAAAGCCATGCCTTACGCCACGCACAAGCCCGATGCCGCCAGGGTGCAGAAGGGCTTGGCTGAAATATATTACTCCGAGAGCAACTGGGCTGACGCGCGGGATGCCTTCCAAAAGGCGCTTGATTCTGATCCCGGGATAGACGACATTGACGGCTCTGTGAGTTTTAAACTTGCTGAGTGTTTGAGAAAGACAGGCGATTTTAACGGGTCTTCAAAGGTGCTGGAAGGAATAAAGATAAGACAGGCGGAGCAAAACAAGGAATCTCTCTCAAAAATTAACGAACATAAAGCCGGCGTAGCCCGGGAACTATCCGATTATCTATCAGCGATCGGCGATGCCGCCGATATCCGTGAGAACACCGATAGAAAGAGAACTTCCATGGAAAACGTCCGGAACGAAACCCTTAAAGAATACGGGGAAAGGGATATCGATCTTGACGAAAATGAGGCTTCTTTCAGGAAGAAAAGCGTAGACTGGGAGTATGTGAGGACAAACATCGCTGATACTCAGGTTTTTGCCCATTACATGATAGGCCTCAGAATAAGTTTCAGGGAAAGAGCTATCGCCGAGATAGAAGAGCTTCGTAGAATGGTTTGGGTTGTTCTCTCTCCCGAGCAGAAGATGCTCCTTGAGACCGAATTGGCGAAACGGTACATTGAGGGCGGAGACTATGACAAAGCCGCTGGTATTCTTAGGACAGGGCTGAGAGCTCAGGTAAATAACCCCTCGCCGGCATACATAAAGGCGCGCTCGGAGATGGCGCTATTGTACATAAGAGCTTCGCAGGGTATAGCGCGTCCCGATCTTATTGACTCAAAAAGGAAGCCGTCGGCACTTGACCAGCTAAAAGCTTTCAATGATAAACAGGCCGGAGTAAAACCGCGCTCTGGAACTCTTAAGGCCGACGATCCTCGAAGAGCTTTTGAAATGACGAGGGATGATGCCGACTTCATTAAACAGGCTCTCATGGACGCGTACCGCCTGGCGCTTGACGAGAGCGAAATTTCAGCCGCGTTAACGGGGCTTGGCGATCTTTTAAAGATCTCAACTGACCAAAATGAGCTTACGTTCGTACCGGATACTGAGGCTATGCCTGTTTTTCTCAAGTTACTTACGGAACTTATGGCGTACAATTCCTCTCCGGCGGACGCGACGGAGATAGCGAATCTCCTTATTGATCTTTCTCCTACAGAGGCTGCTACGTTCATTAGAAATATGCTGGAGAATGACAGCGTTGGTACTGGTGTTAAACAGGCTCTTGTGGATACGGTCCTGAGAAGAAGGGGGGACCTGTGGGGCCAGAATGTCGGTTTTATCCTTGATGGTGTTAAGCCGGGCATTTCAGACAAGATAGAAGCGCGAAGGCTTTTACTTGAAGGTATAGCGGAAGGCAGGCGAAAAGATATACTTAAAGCCGTCAAAATGGACTCTTCGCTCTCTCAGTACGCGTATTTGGCATTACGGAATTTACATTCAAGGATAAGGTTCTTGAGAAGATATCTTGACCTCAGGGCCGCGGGTGACGCAGCGCCTAAAATGCGCGCTCTTTCTGAAAAGCAAAAAGGTGATAAAGCCCTTAAAGACGGCTCGGGAGCCTGGACCAGGTGGACAAGGCATAGAGATCACGGTAATGCCCTACGGCATTACCGCAGGGCCCTCAAGATCGATCCGTCGCTTAAGTCGGATAAAGACTTTATGGACAATATGGCCCGCGCCAGGTTCGGCGAACTTACATCAAGAAGTCGAATAGCCGGAGATTCAGGCAAGAGAGCCGCTGCTTTATCGTCCGAAGTGGAAGAGCTTAAAGAGATACTGGCCACCCCTCCGGAAGGTCTTAGAGGCGAAATTGAGGAACTTCTCCTGGAGAAAATGCAAGAACTTGTGCAAGAGCTTGAAAAGCAGTATGCCGAGCCGTCAGAAGATCCGGCCGCCATGCAGGAATTAAGCGAAGAGATCTCAAAGACCATTCTTATGCTTGCCATATTTAAAGTTCAGCGCTCCAAAGGGGATGACAGGGCCGAAGCTATAGCTTTGCTCAAAGAAGCCGAAGAATACAACCCCATGGACGGCAAGATCAGAAGCTACAGGGAAGAAGTAGAATCGGAAGCCGATCCTATTGCTAAAGCCCAAGACCTGGAGCAAAAAGGGCTTTTTGAAGAGGCGCTTGAGATATACCGCAAAGAGTTAGCTCCTGATAAATTTAGCGAGAAGGAAGCTTCTTTATCGGACGTAGACACGGAAATAAGCGATCTTGCGGATATTCCGAATGGGGAATTATACAATGAAGTATGGGCTAATGGAAATCAGGATCAAAAGGATGAAGTGTATAATGTAGCGCAATATAATCTTGAAGGGAGAGCAAGAGCCCGAATAGAGGCCGAGCAGAAACTGCTGAAGAGGTGGCTGAAATACTGGACTCCCGAAGATGGAGCTAAAAAAACTCCGGCAAAGGAAAGGCAAAAAGGAAAAGAACTTTTAGGTGACGCTATCACGTCAGCTTCTGATAATCTTGATTCCGTAAGGCTCGATATCAATGATCCTCTGGTCTTCTCCAGGGCCATTGAGAGAGTTGTCCGGTACATGTCACAACGTAAGCCCGAACAAGCGAAACAGATACTGGAAAAACTGAGACTGGACATTATAAATGGCAGGATTTCCTCCGGCGATACCTCAAAAGACTACCGTCTGTCGCTGATAGATTTGTATTTGTTCGACATAAAGATGTATGAGTTAGCAAAAAGTGATGAGGGGATAGAAGGCCAGAAAACAGAGTTGCTATCCGATCTGGGAGAAATAATAGAAAGCCTTCCTGACGCGATCCCGCCGTATGTAGCGGGGCGTTTCTTAACTAAGGTTGCTTCATTTATGGAAGTTCTGGGGGCAGATTCTGTTAAGGGTCTTGACTTGGGAAACCTTATAAATTCATGCCAGAATGTGGATGTTCTTTCCCGGCTGGCGGGTCTTGCGATAGGCGCGGATGACGGAGGAAAACTTCTTAAGCTTGTTCTTATGCGCGTTTCTGATGAAAGCGTTTTTACTCCCCGGGACGCCGGCCGCTGCATAGCGCTTTCTGGCGTTGTGGTAGCGCAAAGAGACAGACTCGTGCCGACTTTCATCGATAGCGGTAATCTTAAAGAGATCACCGAAATACTCGATAAGCTGTCAAAGAAATACAGTTCTTCTCCCGTTTACAAAAACGACACAAAGCTCATTAACAGCGTTCTTGCGTTGAAGGCCTATGCAGAGATGTATGGAGGCAGGGCGCAAAATGCTATCACAACGCTTCGCGGGATAAAGACATTTTCGAAACAAACCGAAGCCGGGCTCTGGGTAATGAAAATGCATGCCTACATAAGCATGGGCGACATGGCCAGGGCTGAAAGATGTTTTATCCGCTTCAGCAAGCTTTCCGGAGAGGATATTGCAACCCACAGAATGATGATGGCAAGGGGGTACGGTAAGACGGGTACTGTTCAAGGTAAAGCCCAGGCGGACAAATATTGGCCGGGATACACCAGATCCTCTGAAGCGGGGAAAGAACCCTCAAGGCGTCCTCGTAATACGGTGCGTGATATGGGCATAATACGTTCCGGCGAGCTGACCGACCGCGTGGTAAGGGCGTCATTCTCGGAGCAGGCGCTTTATTTTGTGGCGCCTATCCTGGGTGCCAATATTGTAGCTACGGTGCTTGATATGGCAATTAACGTCGCGCCCAATTTCCCGATGCTTCAGGTTTTATCGATGTTCGCGGTAGCCGCGGCAGGAATGGTATTTATTGCCCGTCATACAAAAGGCTGGACGGCGGCCGCTTTTGTGACAGCATCGAGTTTTGTGGCGGCGGGCCTTCTATATGACAATGTTGTTCTTTTTGGTATGGCAACAGTGCTTATTCATTCGATCGTTAACCTGGTGGTTTTCGCGGCGCGTACTTTCTCTCCGGAAACTGATATTGAGTATGCCACGATAGATGCCGACACAGCGTCCACTTTTGCCTGGGTTGTGGACTCTTTACTTTCCGCGCCTTTACGCATATGGGTGTTGGGAGCGGTCACTGCCACGCTATTGCATACTCTGATACGGGGGTATTTCACTGGCGCTATCGGGTGGGAAGGCCCGGTAGAGAAGGCTGATGAAGAGCCGGAGGGTGAAGCGCTTCCCGAGGACGAACTTTCTTATGAAGAACTTACCGTGGTGGCTGTTCAGGAAGAAGCTGAGATCGAACCCAAAGCCGTTATCGGCATAGTTACCGAAGCAGAAATTGACCTCACCGAGGTACAACTCAGGCATCCCGGTGTTAAGTTCATTTTTGGAACCAGTAAAGAGGATGTCGAGGCTGAGCTAAAGGCTGCAACCGGGATAACTTCCAGGGTTATGGTCATAGGATCGGAAGGGTTACTTGATATCTCTTCCGGCAACCGTACGCCGCTTGATGCGATAGCCGAAAACGCCGAAATCGAGGCTTTCAGCGCCGAAATAGCGCCCTATCTTTCGGTCCTAGACAGAAGCGCTATCTCAAGACTTGGCGGGGGAGAGCTCGCCGAGCTGACAGTCAAGGTGCTTACATCTCTGTCTCCCGAGGAGACGATGGGAGCGGATGGTATTATAAGGGATCTCTACCGCATATATTCTGCATCTCCCGAAGTTTTTGAGGGGGAAGCCGAAACAGCTGTCTCTGTAAGCGAAGAGTGGCTTAACGAGAACGCGTCGGCTCTGGACGAGTACACTCGGGACTCTAGCGCTGCCGCGGCTGAAGTTATACTAAAAAATTACACGGCTTTGAGTCGTATGCCTGAAGACAGTAGGCTTGCCGCCCTGAAGGGGTTGAATTCCATAGCCCTTGCCAAGGACATAGAACGAAAAGAACTAGAGGCTTTGGAACTTATTAATTCTCTTACGAGCGCCGGACTTGCCGCGGGGCCGCAAGTAATTACTCTTGATATGAGGACCGAAACCGGTATAGGGGCTGAAGCCTTGAAGGCCATGATGCCCGCGCTTCAGCGCTACGCTAGCGCGGTAAAAACGGTGGTGATCTTCGATAAGGATCCTGATGCTGAAATGACCATTCTGCTTAATTCCAGCGGCGTCAATTACACGGTTATGCCCGAAGGCAGTTTCGACATCGCCGCGGCGGTAAGAGGCACGCTTAAGGTCGAAGAAGGTATTGCCGAGGAATCCATGGTTTTCATATCGTCTCCGGGGGCCGATATTTCTGGTCACGTAATGATGGACGGGCTTAAGGCTGCGCGGCCTGTTAACTTTGTTGTCGTGGACCGCGGAAATTTAGGGGATGACGCGGAGGTTATTTCCACTGTCAACAGGCTGCTTCCGACCATGGCTCTTTACGGCATAATGGAAAGGTACTCGAGCGTGGATAGTAAGCCCTCGGTTGTGGCGGTTGGCCTTTCCGGGGCTGTGGAAGAGTTCCTTTCGACCAACCTTAAGGGCGTGCTTCTTAAGGTAATAAGGCCGATAAACATCGGCAAAGAGATAATGAGCTTTATCGACGCGGTACGCAGAATAGCGACATCGTTGTAACGCTCAAGACACATTGGTGCCAGGCACCAGTGGTGCCTGGCACCAATGTAATAAAAAGGTAGTTAAAGGCAGGGGAGTATGTTTACCGGGGATTGCGATCGACAATACTGTGTTACGCCTCGAGTGAATATGGCGCCTGATTTTTTACGGCTCGCCGTTTTTACGGTTTTGAGCTCTTTTATTTTTGTGTCGGGTTTTGTTCATGCGGATGATGCTGTTACCCGAGAGAGAGCCGCCAGCGAAGAGAGGTTGTATCCGGCCGACGGGGTTCCGGCGGCGGATTTCGAGTCCCGCCAGTCGGCGAAAGCTGATCTAATGGAGCAGAGAACCGTCAAAGAAGCGCTGGTGACCGGGAAAGATGAGGCTTCCAGGTCGGCTCTTGCGGCTCCGGCTTTCGGTGACGCTAGTTTTATTTCCCCTTCATGGGAGGCCGAGATAAAGCTTTTTTATGACAAATATGATGATGAGAACTCTTTTACGCCTGACGAACAATCGGCTGCACATTTTGCTGCGACGCCGCAAATAGCCGCCGTGGGAGATGTTCTGGCTGCAAAAAATTTTTTAGAGGCGATGAGTAAATATTACGTTTGGTTAAGCGGTAAAGTGATAGAATTTACGAATAAACCCGATGAGATGGTAGAGCGTATTGATCCGGAAAAACTTTCGGAAGGGATACGGGAAAGGCTTGATAAGCTTTCCGAGGTGGAAGGAGTTAATGTGGCGATCCCCGGAGCTGATTTTGTCGCTTCCATAGAGTCCCCGTCGCCTCCGTTCGAGGAGGCGCAGAGTGACATAAGCGAAAAACTTTTCACGATAGACGACATAGTGTTAGAGAAAACCGCCAAAGGGGAGTTCGTCTCGCGTGTCCCGGCCTCAGCCGCGGCGGATCTCGAGAGGAAGAAGCTTTGTTTTTCGTACGAAAGGGACAGTTACGGGAATACGGTTTCTTCTCGGTTGGAATCAGGCTGCGTTGAAACACTGGCTAAGGTGCTTGTCAGATGGGCAAAATATTCCGAGCTCGGGTTCGATTTTGATAAAAAAACCGAGGAAAAAGTAGCTAAAGCCGTTATACGGACGGTGGGCGTGGGTATCGATGACGCTTTCGTGAAGCTTGAGGAAAAGGGTCTTTCTTCCGGACTTCTAGAGGAAGAAATAAGAAAAATTTCGGGCGGCGACGAAGATACCATGCTGAGGGTGGCTTCTTTCATAAGACCGGCGTCAGGCCGCTCTTCCGGGAAAGATACATCCTCCCGCGACCGGTAAGCCTTTTAAAAACTCAAGTTACCCTCGCTAAAACTTCCTAACATTTGACAAATGCGGAAAAGAGTGTAGACTCTATAAAGTATTATAATTATACCTAACCAAACGGAGACCTTATGAAAAACCTATTGAATTACTGTTTTGCCGCGGTACTCATAGGAACTGTCTTTTTTGCGGAATCGGGCGCCCAGGAGGTAAAAAGTTCTGCAAAAGACGATGTTATGGCTATCCCCGCCGATCCTGGAGTTCTCGCCGAGAGAGACAAAGCTATCGGGAAGATAAGAGAGATCCTGGGAGAGTTTCCTGATACGAAGAACAGCCTCGAGGGCTTTACCATACAAGGCGATGATCCCAAGGGAGAAATACTTGTAAATGGCGTACGGCTTGAGGATCTGGACGCCAGGTCGATAGCTGAACTTCTGGTGGCGCTTGCCGAAAAGCTGGCTTTGGAGGAAGGGGAGGATCTTGAGGATATTGAAGCCCAGCAGGAAGAGATGGCCAGGATGCGTGAGATACAGGAACAGAACGAGAGAATGCGTCAGCAGCAGAGCATACAGAGAACTCAGGAGATCCTGAGGCAAAACCAGCTTCAGTCGCAGCGTCCCGCCGCGCCGCCGGCTCTTCCGGCGTCCCGGCCGCCCGCTCCGCCTTCGGCGCCTCCGTCTCCTTCCAGGAGATAGATCCGAGAGATTGGGACCAGTCTAAAAACAGGGGGGATAGGATGAAACAAGACCGGGATAAAATAAACGAGGAAGTAAAAAAGGAATCGGCGTTCATAGAGACTCTGAAGGGTTCTATGAGGCGCGTGGTTGTGGGGCAAGAGGTGCTTGTAGAACGACTTCTGGTCGGGATACTTGCCAACGGGCACCTTTTGGTGGAAAGTGTGCCGGGACTGGCCAAGACTCTATCTATCACGACATTATCTAAAAGTATTTCGGCGAAATTCCAGAGAATACAGTTCACCCCGGATCTTCTGCCAGCCGACATTCTCGGCACGCTGATATACAACACCAAGACGGGAACGTTCGAGGTTAAAAAGGGGCCCATATTCGCCAATATAGTTCTGGCGGACGAAGTCAACCGTTCTCCGGGAAAGGTCCAGGCGGCTCTGCTTGAGGCTATGCAGGAGCGGCAGGTCACGATAGGCGATACTACCTACAAACTTGAAGAGCCGTTTTTGGTAATGGCCACGCAGAACCCGATAGATCAGGAAGGTACATATCCCCTGCCGGAAGCTCAGGTAGACAGGTTCATGCTTAAAGTCAACATAACTTACCCTTCGGAATCCGAAGAGGTGGAGGTGCTGACACGCATGGGGCACATTGGAGAAAAGATCCAGGTGGATCCGGTGGTAACTCCGCAGGATATACTGAGGGTCCGAAAAATAGTCGACAGCGTGTACCTGGACGACAAGATAAAGCAATACATAGTTAACGTTATTTTCGCGACGAGGTTCCCGGAAAAATACGGCCTCAAGGAACTTAAGCCCCTTATACAGATGGGCGCTTCACCCAGGGCCAGTATAGCGCTTGTTGTCGCCTCAAAAGCTTACTCATTTATCAACGGAAGAGGTTTTGTGACCCCGCAAGACATCAAGGACATAGGGACAGATGTTCTCCGGCACAGGGTGATGAGAAGCTACGAGGCCGAGGCCGAGGAGATCACGACCGAGGAGATAGTAAAGCGGATATTCGATAAAGTGGATATCCCGTAAATTCCTAATTCAAGATTTAGGGGGAGCGGGGAATGATATCCGCGGACATTCTTAAAAAGATAAAACGTATTCAGATCACGACGTCTAAAATGGCGACTGATCTTTTTTCCGGCGAATACAAAAGCGTTTTCAAGGGTCGCGGGCTGGAGTTTGTGGAAGTACGCGAATACCTTCCCGGAGACGAGGTGCGCTCTATAGACTGGAACGTTACGGCCCGAATGGGAAGGCCTTTTATCAAGAAGTTCATCGAAGAGCGCCAGCTTACCATAATGTTCCTGCTTGATCTTTCGCGCTCCACGTCTTTCGGAACGGTTAGCCGCCTCAAACGCGATCTGGCCACAGAGGTCTGCGCGGTTCTCGCAGCCGCCGCGACAAGCAACAACGATCGGGTGGGGCTTATAGGCTTTACTGACGGGGTAGAGGTGTTCATAACTCCCCGGAAAGGCAAAGCTCACGTCTTCAAGGTCATACGCGAGGCTCTCTCACACACTCCCAGGGGAAGCGGAACTGATATTGCCAAAGCTCTCAGGTACCTCGATAGGGTCGTAACAAAAAGCTGTGTGGTTTTTCTTGTCTCGGATTTCTATACCCGTGATATCAAACAGGCTCTTTCCATAGCTGGTAAAAGGCACGACCTTGTGGCGGTGCATATTTCTGATCCCAGAGATATGGAAATCCCCGACGCGGGTGTAATAGAGCTTGAGTCGGCCGAGGGAAGAGGGAAAATATGGCTGGATTCTTCCGACAGGGAAGTAAGGGAGAGGTACCGCCGGGAAGCCGAAGCCCGCATGGAAGCCGTAAAAAGACTTTTTTATTCCGTGGGCATGGACGCGATGTTCCTGAGGACAGATATGCCGTATGAAAAGACAATGATAAGTTTTTTTGCCAAACGTAAGATGCGCAAGTAAAAGCCGGAGAGCCGAGCTTATGCGGGGCAGTAAGTCAAAATATACCGGGGTTAAAGGTTTTCTGGGCGCGGCCGGAGCGGTGCTTATAATTATCGTTCTGTTTTCTTTCTGGGAGTCGAGGCCAACTGCCGTTTCTCTGAGTCTGGCTCCGAAAAAATGCTTCGTCGGGGACAGGGTCAGGTATCTTGCCAGGATAAGCGCCCCGCTCGGAGCGGAATTCGAGGATCCCGAGATAGAATTGCTCTTCGCGGGTTTGGAGATCCGTGATGTAAAAATATCGAAACGCGAAAAACTAAGACGCAGTTTTTTCGAAGCGGAGCTTTTTATCCCGGCCTACGACCTCGGAAAAGTTCATGTCCCGGAGCTCCCTGTACGGTACTTGAAAAAACAAGGGGATGAATGGTCTCTAGCTGTTTTGCCGGAAAGTTCTTTCGAGGTGGCAAGGCTTACCAGGTTTTCAACTTCGGATCTCGGTAAGGTCAGGATATCATCGGCTCTTTCCGGAGGGCAGTCCGGGGAAGACGACGCAAGAGGCACTTTTATCGACGCTCCCGTCAGGCTTGACATTAAGGACTCTATGCCCGTTCGCAAGGTGAAAACTCCCAGAGACTGGATTTTCATTACCGCTTACTGGACGGCCGGCTTAATTGTCTTTCTGGCATTCGGGATCTTTATAACAGCGATGTTCCTGTCAGCCGGCGAGAAACTGCCCGCTACGCCTCGCCAGAAAGCCCTGGACTCCCTTAAAAAGCTTGAGAAGGCAGGGTATGACAAATCCGGGGACTACCGGTCCTTTTGCTCCGCGTTGTACGGGATAATATCCGTATATGTTTCACAAAGGGTTTCTTCCGAAGAAATAAAAATGACATCTAAGGAACTTGCGCAGAGGGTCGGTGTTATCGAGAAGGTCCCGGCGGAAATAAAGGAAAAAGTGATCCGCAAGATCTTTTTATGCGACAGCGTTAAATATTCTCCCGGGGTATACGAAGGATCGCCGGACTACTCGCTTGACACCGAAAAGGCTTTTATCGAAATGACATCACCGGATTCCGAAAAAGGGGAGGGGGCATGATATTTACTTCTCCTCTCGCGCTTTTGCTGATTCCCATACTTGCGGCAGCGTTTATTTTCGGCGCGAGATCGGTTTCGGGAGGAGCCTTCCTTTTCCCGTCCAGAAGCGCCATAAATTATTCAGGTAACCCCCTGAAAATACTTATTGTGAAGGTTCTGCCGTACTTAAGGATATTGAGCCTCTTCTTCATCATTGTCGCCTTGTCGGGGCCTCAAATAAGGAGGTCCGACCCGGTGAGGAAGGCCGGGATAGCGGTTATAGTCGCTGTTGACTGTTCAAGTTCCATGCTGGCCGGCGATATAAAGATAGATTTCGAGAGTATGGCTGCGGAAAACCTTCCCAAAGGGCTTAAGTCGATGAGCCGGCTTGACGCCGTGAAGATAGTGGCTAAAGATTTTATCGAAGGCCGGACTGACAATCTTTCCGGCGTAGTGGCTTTCGCGGCGGAGGCATTTATAGTGTGCCCGCTGACCTTTCAGCACGAATGGGTCATCAACTCCATAGATCGCCTGGAAGTAGGGCTCATAAAGGACGGGACGGCCGTCGGTTCGGCCATAATGTCGGGGATAGCGGCGCTTAAGGATGTTGAGGCTAAATCCAGGATCATTGTTCTTTTGACCGACGGAATAAATAATTTCGGGTCTGTGCCGCCCCTTGTCGCGGCCGAGACAGCCAGGACGCTCGGGGTAAAGATCTATACGGTAGGGCTTGTAAGCGGAGCCAGCGGTTTGTCGGAAGCGGAGGACGGTTTCGGCAGAAAAGTATACACTGGTTCACAGATAGAAGTTGATGAACAGGAAATGCGTAAAATAGCGGCCATGACCGGCGGGCAATATTTTCGGGCCGTCGACATGCGCACTCTGCGCGATTCTTACGAAGAAATAGACCGGATGGAAAAAACAGTCATAGAACGAGGCGAATACGAGGACAATCTGGACATATTCGAATATTTCGTACACGCGGCGCTGGCTTTGTTATTCCTGGAGATCATCCTGTCGAATACGCTGCTGCGCAAAATACCCTGAGGCAGAATGGTTTTCGGAAACTACAGTATACTTATCATGCTTGTCTGGCTTGTGCCGGCGCTGCTTATTTTCTTTTTCCTTTCCTATAAGCTTAGGCGCCAGTCCATGAACAATTTTGCCGATAGCGAGCTTGTTCCGAGAATAGCCCCCGGCTACAGTCAAAAGAAAGTTATTTTAAGGATGGCCCTCAACGTTCTGGCGGTAGTCATGCTTGTTGCCGCCTTGGGCAAACCTCAGTGGGGTTTCAGGTGGAAAGAAGTCAAAAAAGTGGGGCTTGATATAACTTTTGCTCTGGATACTTCAAGAAGCATGCTTGCCGAGGACTATCCGCCGAACCGTCTTGAATTCGCCAAAGACGGAATACGGCGTTTTGTAAGAACGCTAAAAGGCGACAGGGTGGCGCTAATAGCCTTCGCGGGAGACGCTTTCCTCCAATGTCCGCTGACGGTGGATTACCGGAGTTTTTTTCTCAACCTTGATATGCTCAGCGATGAATCTATTCCTCAGGGCGGCACGGCTCTTGCCAGCGCTATCAATACCGCGATCCGAAGTTACGACGGAGCCGTGGGTAACAACAGGGTTCTTGTTATCATCTCCGACGGCGAAGATAATGTAGGGGATGTGGAAGGGGCTATTCGCAAGGCCGCAGAGCAGGGTGTGATCATCTGCACGATCGGGATCGGGTCGCCCGGAGGCGAGAGTATCCCTGTATTGAACGAGAAAACAGGAATGAAAGAAAACCTGAAAGACACCTCCGGGAAGGAAGTAGTGACAAAACTTGAAGAGGGCATGCTCAAAACAATTGCTTCTGCATCCGAAGGTATATATGTGAGAGCGGATCGTTTTGAGTTCGGAATGGAAACTATCGCTAACGAGAAACTTTCCTCGCTTGAACCAGGGGAGACCGAGAATAAAAAGATCAAAGTTTTCAGCGAAAGATTCCGTTATCCGCTTGTTCTGGCGGCACTTTTTCTATTGATCGAACTTTTACTAAGGGGAACCGGTGTATCGCGAAGAAGTAAGTAAAAAAATACTGTCTCTTTTTGTCGCGGCGACTCTTCTCGCGCCTAGAGCGTATTGCGCCGAGGACGAAAAACTTCTCTTAAAAGAGGCCGAAAAAGCTCTGCGAGCCGGGAGGCAGGATGAGGCTCTTGAAATTTACCGCGAGCTTGATAAGCACGGCTCAACTCCTGATTTATCGGCTTACAATGCCGGAGTCATACTGTACGGCAAGGGGGAGTATTCTTCGGCCATATCCTTTTTTACCAAGTGTCTTGTGCTTGACGACAGGACTCTCGAACGGGACGCGCTTTTCGGGATAGCTAATTCCTATTACCGGCTAAGTGAGAACGCTGAAAGCACAAGCGTTGAATCTTCTATCCTGCTTTGCGAAAAAGCCATCGGCTATTACCGCATGGCCCTTGAAATAGCCGGACGCGACAGGGAGATACGCGTCAATTACGAGACAGCGCTTTTGCGTAAGAAGGCTCTAGGCGAAAAGAGGGACAAGGTGGATCGTGACAAGGGCGACCAGGGAAAAAAGAAGGGAGATTCCCGCGACGACGAAAAAAAGAAACAGGATAAAAAAGACAATTCCCGCGAGCGGGAGCAGCAAAAACAGGATGAGCGTAAAGAGAAGCAAAGAAATAGCGAGGATGAAAGAAAAGAGGATTCTCGGAATAAGGAAGATGACCGGAAAGAGCAAGAGAGAAAGGAAAATGACCGGCAAAAACAGGAGGAGAGGGAGAAGGAGGACAAGGAGCAAGAGGAAAGGAGGAAGGAGGAAGATAGGAGCCGGGAAGAGCAGCGTAAAGAAGAGGACAAGCGCGACAGAGAAGACCCGACCAAGCCTCAGGACGCTAAAAGCCAGGAAGAGAGGCAAAAGCAGCGTGACGAGGCAAGACAGAAAGAAGACCAGCGAAAAGACCAACAAAGAGCGCAGGAAGACGCGCAAAAAGAGGAGCAAAGGGATAGGGAAGACAAAGAGGAAGAGGAAAGGAGAAAGGAGGAAGACCAAAAGAGAGAAGACGAGCGTAAAAACGAAGACAGACAAAAAGAAGACGAGAGGCGCGAAGAGGATCGCAAAGAAGAAGACCGGAGGAAAGAAGAGGAAAATAAACAAAAAGAATCCCAGGCTCAGACGCCTCAAGAAAAACAAAAAGCGCGAGATGAGGCCGCTAAAGACCAGAAGCGGCGTGAAGAAGAACGTAAGAGGGAAGATGAACGTATAGACGAAGACCGGAAGGCGGAAGATGCTAAGGAGCAAGAGGAAAGGAGTAAGGAGGACCGGAGGGAGAAGGAAGATAAGGAGCAAGAGGAAAGGAGGAAGGAGGAAGATAGGAGCCGGGAAGAGCAGCGTAAAGAAGAGGACA
>CAYQUS010000011.1:14796-42634 GCA_964421015.1 uncultured Planctomycetia bacterium | reverse complement strand
CTACCCTCATTTAAAGTGTACACAATCGTCACCCAATTGTCAACTAGATTTGGCCGCGAGACAGGATTTTGAAAAAATACTGTCTCGTGTACTTCAGTTTACGGATAGCCAAATCTATCCCCCCTGGGTCGATTTACGAGCGCAGCGAGTAAATCAACCCAGGGGGGACTTGACCTTCCCCCCAAAAACCGTGCCACTTGTAATTAGAGTTGGGGTGTGTTAAAACCTAACCTAAGGAGGCGCGGAATGAAGAGAACGAAGTATTCGGAGGAACAGATAATCAGGATCTTAAAAGAAGCTGAAGCCGGTGCAAAAACATCGGAATTATGTCGCCATCACGGTATAAGTGACGCTACTTTTTATAACTGGAAGGCAAAATACGGCGGACTTACCGTAAGCGAAGTCAAAAGATTAAGAGCGCTTGAGCAAGAGAACAGCAAGTTAAAGCAAATAGTCGCCAATCTGACGCTGGATAACCATGCTCTCAAGGCGGTGCTTGAAAAAAACTTCTAAAGCCCAGAGCCAAGATAGAAGCGGTAAGGTTTTTGCTTAAAAGCTTTGGGCATATGAGCCAGCGGAGGGCGTGTTTTCTTATAGGGATAAGCCGTAATACGCTTAGGTATGTTTCAATAAGGCACGAGAAGGACAAGAAGCTCCGGGAGCGGATGAGAGAACTTGCTGAAGAGCGAAGAAGGTTCGGAAGTCCCAGAATACATGTTCTTTTAAAGAGAGAAGGATTAGTGATCAATCCCAAGCGGACGGAACGCGTATATGCCGAGGAAGGCCTGTCTCTAAGGATCCGTAAGCGTAAGAAGCGTGCTGCGGCTGTGCGAATAGAGCTTCCAAAGGCAGATAAGCCGGATCAGAGATGGAGCATGGATTTTATGCTGGACCAGTTGGCGGACAGCAGGCGTTTCAGAGTACTAACTCTTGTTGATGCTTTTACAAGAGAATGTCTGGCTCTTGAAGTAGATACATCGATTGGTGGTAAACGGGTTGTGCGTGTATTGGATAAGATCTCGTTCTTAAGGGGGCTACCGGAAGTTATAACTGTCGATAATGGGCCTGAATTTGCTGGTAAGGCACTTGACGAATGGGCATATCGGAAGAATGTTAAGCTGGACTTTATCAGACCCGGCAAACCGGTCGAAAACGCGTTTATTGAAAGCTTTAACGGTAAGTTCAGGGATGAGTGCCTTAATGATAACTGGTTCTTATCCCTGGAAGACGCTCGCAGGATAGTTGAAGAATGGCGTTTGGATTACAACAGGCATAGACCACATAGTTCTTTAGATAATATGACGCCCTGGGAGTTCAGGGAAAAATTCGATTTTTCCCAGGGGTTAACCCCTGGGAACATCTTACGAACAACGTGAATACTCTAATTCATGTTGGCACTACTAATGGGGGAAGGTCAAGGTCACTGCTCTCCCCCAAAAAAAGGAAGGGCCCGGAGTTACCTCCGAGCCCCTCGACCTTAACCTCGCCCTTGATCCCCTCGCTATCGCTCGGGGACAGTTCGACTATGCAGTTTCATTTCACTTAAGCCATACTACATATGCAAAAAAATTTCCTAACCTTTGGCGGAAATTTTTTTGACATACAGGGAAGTATGGCAGAATCCCGTTCGAGGTCCCCCGAGAACGGGATAGTTAACACCAAAACCGGGGTCCCCCTCACTTTGCTCATGAAACTGCAGTCTCACTGACTCAACCTAAATTTCTCCTTACTCCTTCCTACTTTCTCTTTGTTAACTAAAACTTCTTCCTAACCCCTACCATCACGCTTTTCTCCCCGCCTTTGGCCGCAAGCACCGCGAATATTTCCGCGTCATCCTTAAGCTTGTTAGAAAACTTCAGCTCCGCGCCAAAATTTTTACCATTTTCTGTTTTTAGACCCAAACTAACTGTTCCATTCCCAAAAACGGGTTTTTCGGCCAAAAAGGTAACAACGTTCTTCTTGCCTGCCGTACGGGCAACTTCAAACCCAAGCTTAAGATCTTTGCCGAATTTCCAGCTCCCATGTATAGCTACAGAACGCATAACTTCTTGTTTTTTGCCTCCGCAGGTATATTTCACACCTACAACATAACGTATCTCCCCATCCTTGGCTCTTATGCTCGGGGTTTCAAGCGCAGCAGCAAAAGATAATACCGAATCATTAGAACCTTCGACCTTATAGGTTATTTTTCTGGGCCCCAGATCCCATGCTCCTTTAAGGCCGAATGAAAAATCTTTTTTCTCTTTAGTTTTAAGCTCTCTTGTTGAATACTCATAAAAAAGCTCGTTATTCTTCCCTGCCTGCCAAGACCCCTCAAAAACCAGCCTGTCGGTCTTTCCGCCGGACCTCGTAACGCCAAAGGTAAGCCTGTTGTTCTTATCAGCCTGCCACCTGCCGGAAAAGGCCAGAGCTGTCGCCATCACCCCTCCGCCATAATCGGTCATTCTGGCAGAAAACACTATTTTATCGCTTTTGGCGCTGATTATCCCAGTCTTAAAAGATATTGTCATCCCCGGGAACCACACGCTTGAGGCGCTTACTCCGAACTCAAGATCATGAAATTCATTAAGCTTCCACTTACCGTCAAGAGCTATCCTTTCAGGAAGTTCTGTTCCGTCTGCATAACTTGAGCTTTTCAAGCTCGAATCAAGTTTAAACTCGCCGCGAGACATTTCTTGAGCCACTGTTCTTGTTAGAACAAGTCGCTTTCTTTCATCCAGTGAAATAGGTATTGTTACCGTCATCTTGACCTTCCCCATTCCAAACACGCAAAAACTATGAACAAAACATCCACCTCAAGCTATTTTGATTTTATATTTCTAGGATCTAGATTATACCTTCATCCCGATAGCTATGGTATCAAAAGCACAAAATATCGGCCACCCTATTAAACGCCTCCCATAGAACCCAATCCTTTTGGCTAAAGTCTTTATAGAAACTTCCCCATTTAAGCATAAACTCTTATCTGTTTTTCCAGGAAAAATTAATTTTTGGTTACCCAACTCAAGCGTTTCCATTTTGCATAATTCGACGAGAAGTCCTGCTTCTTCATAAAGGGTTCTTAGCCCTTCTGGAAAAATACGCCAACAATCAATAGGAGCTTTGTGATACGGCCATGAAATAGGAGCGATAGTTATAACATGCCCTCCCTTTTTGCAAACTCGTGCCAACTCTTTAATCCAAACCCAAGTTTTGCGTACATGTTCAATAACTTGCCCAGATACTACAATATCGAAAAAGTTATCCTGTATAGGGAAAGAATACTCATCATCTGACAAATATGTCCCCCTAAAACCATCATACATATCTAAAGTCTCCCAAATGACACTGGAATCAGAGATCATATTACAATAAGTTGATGGAATTGCATCAGGACCTATTTCCAACACTCGTAAATTACTTCCGATATACGGAATAGCATATTTTTCAAATAAGAGCTTGCTATTTAGATGCATATACCTCCAATAATTTTATTACCTACTTCCTTCTGCGAATAACATCACTCTAATCGTTTTAAGTGCCACTTGAAAATCCAGTATAAAATCCACATTTTTTATGTAGAAAAGATCATACTCTAGTTTTATTTTGGCTTCACTTTTGGATGCACAATACTTATAATTCACCTGTGCCCACCCAGTAATACCTGGTCTAATCACATCCCTAAGGGAGTAAAATGGGATTTCCTTTCTAAGATCTGCTACAAATTTGGGCTGCTCCGGGCGAGGCCCCACAAAACTCATTTCCCCCTTAAAAACGTTCCACAGTTGTGGCAGCTCATCAAGATGTGTCTTCCTCAAAAACTTTCCTATTCGGGTTGTTCTACAATCTCGTTCTTCTGTCCACCTAACTATTCCGTCCGTATTGCAATCTACCATGGATCTGAATTTTATTAACTCATAAATCTTTCCATTTTTCCCCACTCTCTTCTGTTTAAAAAGAACAGGCCCCTTAGAATCTAGCCTGATCATAATACTTAACAACAAAATCACAGGCAGAAAAACAACCATACATACAAGCGAAAACACCAGATCAATAAGACGTTTAACATGACCAATGTAAACGCTACTTTTCATCCCTAGAAAGGGAATATAAACTATCCACTCCTCCCTCAAATAATCAATGGGTAAAGCTCCCTTAACCTGCTCATACAACATCGTGAAATCGTAAATATCAACCCCTCTCATTTTAGCTTCCAACAAGATACTATCGAATTCATTCTCTGCACCTCTCTCACTAGCCACAACTATCATATCAACATTCTCTGCCTCTATCATCGCACATGCATCCCCGTTCTCGTCCCCTCTCAAACATGGAGTAATCTTTACAATAGTAAAGTCTTTACTTTCCACCATTAAGGACACTACAGCACGAACTCTGTCTCCACTTCCAACAATTACGGTTTTTTTGGGTTTCCATATAAACCCGGACATTTTTCTAAAAGAACCTCTCCAAAGATAAATTGATATTACGACAAAAAAAGTGTTAATAAAAAAAATACCTCTTCCTATTTTCCAAAGCGGAAAAAGAAAAAAGATCACTGCAGTTAGAACCTGCGCACATACAATGGCAGTTAAAAATCGAGCGAAAAAATTTGCACCTTTAGGCTTATACCTATCTTCGTACATGTTAAAAATATAAAAGCTGACTACGTAAGTGCCGACAATAAAAATTGTAGCTCCACTGTATCGCACAACCATATTTACAAAATAACCAAATCTTATGAAAAATGAAAGGTAGATTCCGATAACTATTAGCAAAATGTCCCCGCAAACAAGGAGCCCTATCTTTTGTTTTTCAATACCACAAATCATTCTCCACCTCTTTATGAAATTCTCCTAAAATTTATCTATCGCCAAGCATTTCATATACTGCATTCTTGTAAATACTCACAACTTTCTTTTGATTAAATTTCATCAGAACCTTATTTCTTCCCCTCTCCCCCATTACTCTTCTCTCTTCCTTAGTAAGACTAAAAAAATGCAAAATGGTCTTTTCAAGAGCAATTTTGTTTCTGGGAGGAACGATAAAACCGTCCACTCCGTCATCAATCGCATCTTTGCACCCCGGTACATCTGTAGTTATAACCGGCTTAGCCATTGCCATAGCTTCTATGATAACATGAGACAATCCTTCTCTATAAGAAGGGAGCACCAAAACATCACAGCCCTTCAAATATGGTCTTATATCTTCAACAAATCCGCTATAAGTCAGAACCCCTTCGCTCTGCCACCCAAGTATTTCTCTCAAAGAAACCCCTGCTGGATTACCACAATCTATCGCTCCCACTACCCTGAATTTCAATCTATTATCTCTTTTCTTTATGTTACGAATAGCAGACACTAGTTCATAAATTCCTTTGTCTCGCAAAACCCTACCCGCAAACAGCACACACTTGCTATCAGAGTTTTCAATGCGATCTGGGTATTCAGGATAAAAGAAATCTGTGTCTACCCCAGATCCTCCAACCACACTTGTTTTTTTTGAAAAAACAATGTTCCGCTCTAGAAATAACTGCTTATCATCATTATTTTGAAAAAAAACTTTTTCTGCATATCGAAAAGAAAACCTGTATAGAAAAAAAGCTACTTCCGCAATCACCCCACCTTTTATAACTGCATATCCCAACCCCGTAACCGTATTTATGACCCTGGTCCCAGAAAGGCTAGCTGCAATAGACCCATAAATATTTATCTTAGGGGTAAACTGAAAAACCAAATCTGGCAGTTCTTTTCTGTAAATAATGGCAAGAGTCAACATTAACAAAATATCCTTGACCGGATTTTTCCCATCACGAGACACCCTTATTGAAATATGGCGAAACCCCCTCTCTGTAAGTTTTGCAGCATAATCATCGCAAGGAGCGATAAAAACAACTTCGTGCCCATCATTACGGAATGATTCCATTAAGCTAAACCTAAACATATAAAGATACTGTGCTGAATTATAGGCAAATAATATTTTCATATAGTGTCATCAAAAAAATTTACTGCCCAAATTTTGTCTCCCAAGCCTTATCAACAAGTTCTTCCATATCGGAAACGATCTTGTCCCAAGAAAGAGACTCTGCCATGAGTTTGCGCTTGCGCATCTTCTCATTCTCAAACCCTCCCTCTATAGCCCTATCTATTGCTCTACACATCTCCTCAGCATTTCTCGTTATGTATACAATATCCGAATACGCCATAACCTCGGGAAGCTGAGTAGACACAACTGGCATCCCCATAGCCAGATACTCTGCCATTTTAGAAGGAAACGTATATTGGGTAAACTCATTGACCTTATAGGGAATTAATCCCACACTAAAACTTGAATACCACATCGGAAGATTTTCATAACTAACAACTCCCTCTATATGAACATTCGACAACCCCCTAAAACTACTGATATCGACTTCTTCCGCGATAGGACCAAGGATAACAAAGGAGTACTCCGGACGCATTTTCGCCACCTTCAATAGTAGCTCACAATCCACCCAAGAAGCAACGGCCCCTACAAAACCTACAATCGGACCTGGAATATTTTTACACCGACTTTCTTCCCTCATCCGACGCATCACGTCGCTATCTACTCCATTAGGGAAAAAAAAAGTCTTAGAATTGATATTTCGTTTCATTTCCGCCAAACCTCTGGCACTCGCAAAAATAAGATCCGAAAATTTACAAAATTTCATATCAGACTCGATAAATCGTGAGCGGAGAGATCTGTTTATTTTTGGACTGTATGGAAAATTTTCAACTACTTGATAGACAAGAAGTTTCTCTCTTATTCCCATTATGCTTTGCCAAACCAAATTTGTTCCGACCCTAGTCCACACTACAGGTCGTCTTATGATATTATCCCTCATCATTCTCCCTAGAACATTTGTCAATATGGCAACATTAATCTTCCCAAGGAGAAACGGTAACCTAGCCGTAGGAATAACTATAGGCCTAACAACAGTCACCATTTTTTTACTGGAAAGAATGTTTTTCCTTTTCAACATAGAATTGAACAACTTATCTGTCGCGCGGGATATGTCTGAAATGGACAAATCTCTTACCCCACCAAAATTATCGATATAAAACACTCTATTTTTGCGGTTCAGCCTTTCCGCAACATGGTGTATTGGAAGCTTTCTCTTGCCATCCCAATCTATCCCACCAAAAATTATTATATCTTTTCCGGCCATATCCTCTCTATTCTTGTTTTAATAACCTTTCGAGCTCTTTCTTTCAGATCTGGGGGTTTCTTTTGGATCACTCTTCAAGGAAACACCGGTCAAGAGAAATAATAACGTTGTTACTTGTGTTCCATCATAGAATGAACCGGCAAAGCATGCCATCATAAACGATGGAATAATACATAAAATCGCTCTTGATAAGGATAATCTTACCAAACTCCGGGAGGTAGACCAGGAATGAAAGGCTTTAGTAATGAGAGAAATCCAAAAACCAAACCAAACAACAAGACCAAAAAATCCATATCTGTAAAAATACTTTGCATACTGGTTGTCTCCAAGATAGCTATCCTCATTTTTGGCAGGCCCCATCCCAAACAAAAATGACTTATCGACTACCTCCGAAATATAGTACTCACTTTGATCTATTTTTGTTGCAACCGATTTTATACCTAGGATCCCTCCATATTCAAAAAAATCTCTTTTGGTCCCCTCCCAGCGATAGAGTCGGGAGGAGGCGATTATAACTACAAGGAACACAAAGATAAGTAGGAGTAGTCTTGGGACATTTTCACTTATTGTTTTTCTTTTTAACCCTGGATAATAAAATTTCTCAAAAATCTTAAGAAACAGATATATGATAAAGCTCATTACAACCACAACCATCCCACTGCGTGAACCTGAACTCAGCACCATAACGAATGAAACAAAAACACCCATACTGACTAGTGCTTTCGCTTTGAATCCCGAAACAAGGGAATATGATGACATCAAAAAAACCATCATAATCATTAGTGCTACAGCAAAATAATTGGGATTAGCGAAAGTTCCGCAACTACGAAAATAATACATCCCTCCCGGTAAATGCGCAAAACCCTGCGACTTCATATAGTACACGAGGCTGACAAAATTACCCAATAACCCTCCATGATTAAACATATCAATCAAGGAAACTATCACCATAACTACCAACGCATACAGTATTGGTCTGACTATATACCTAGTAACAGTTTCTCCCGACCAGATAAACTGAGCGGAAAAAAATAAAACCATAAAGTAATAGGGGACCCGGTAAAACTCAAAAACATCACGAATAACTACGGTTCCCATAATAAAGGTTGATACCACTATCGATATTATCATTGAAAGCATGACTAGCATCATCCATAAAAGAGGAAAAGCATCCTTACCTACTTTTCTCCACGGTGCCAATCTAAATAAAAAAACTAAAACAATAACAAACCAAACTGCATCCACAATTCTACCGGATAAAGAAAAATTCGACGCCGCAACTGGATATGGCCTCAGCATTGTCAACAAAAGGAACCAGCTAAAAAGAAAATTCATTCGTTCCCTTTTATTTTCGCTACATTGCCCCATCAAACATCTGTCCTATTTTTCGTTTTTGAAAATAATATATTTTTTGAAGAACTTACCACTCTTCATAACCTTCTCTAATAAACTTAATGGAGCACATGCACTCGCCAGAAAAGCGCTCACTAAAGCACGCCCAAAATTGCCAGCCACGAAGTCATCTCCCCCTTGAAGCCAGTATGTTGCAGCCAAAGATTGCCGAACAAGATCTCTTCTATCCAAAGGCAACACTCCGGATTTGAAATATTTACTGAGCACCCGTCTTCTCTCCTCCGCCTTGGCAGAAAGACCTTTCCTTGACTTTGTCTCAGCATATTCCCGAGACATAGATAATACCTCTGGAATGTGGACAAGTCTTTCGACAGGATACTTCCAGAAAATTTTAAGAAAATATGCCCAGTCTAATGCATACCTAAGGGATTGGTCAAAACCCCCTATGTCTTCAAATATTTTACGGCGTATAAAAACAGAGGGTTGGGGCAGACTTTTGCACATCAGCAATGTCTCTTTTTTTACCCACTCCGAAGTTTTCTTCGCGATAACCGAACCCTTTTTATTTATTATATGACAATCCCCGTACACAACCAGAACATCAGGTTTTTCACGGAATATGCTTGCAACTCGTTTCAGAGATCCTGGGCATAACACATCATCTGAATTAAGATATCCGAGAATTTCTCCGTTAGAAATTTTCCAAGCTTTGTTAATTGCGTGCGCTTGTCCTTCGTCAGGTTCGCTTACCCAGTAGTTTATCTTTGATTGGTATCTTCTTATAATATCAACGCTATTGTCCGAAGACCCACCATCAATCACTATGTACTCCAAATTCTCATACCCCTGAGAAACTACAGATTCCACAGCCTCTTGGAGATAACACTCTTGGTTATATGAAGGCGTGACTATAGATATTCTGGGATAAATATTGCCCATCAGTTTGTAGTCTCCGATCTTTTGGTTTCAATCAATTTCGATAGAATGTCTTTAACACTTTTCAGCATAACACTAAAGTTGTACTTATCATTGACTACTTCTCTGGCTCTATTAGCAATGCCTAAAAGATCTTCCTCACTCTTTAACTGCATTTCATTAAGAACCGCTAAACTCTTTCCAATGTCATCATGGAACACATTTTTAAGATATGGGGTTTCATAATACCCAGATTGTGGGGTGCATATCACCGGAAATCCCCAGGCCATACTTTCCAAAATAGTTGTTGGATTGGGATCCGCCCTCCCGGTAGTTATAAAAAAATCATACTCCTTAGCTATTTCGGACATAAAGTCGGGGTTCAATTCTCTTATCCCACTTATTTTCTTAACACCATCTATTTCACCACCTCTGCCGACCCACCCAAAACTATATCCACTTTCCTTAGCAAGTTTGGAAAGCAAATCTACCCCTTTCATTGGGTCATTCCGGCCTATATAGAGAAATTTTCTCCTCCCAGCCAAGCTAAATTTCTTCTTTACTCGAGGAAAACTCTCAATATCTACTGCGAGATCCAACCGCACCATCTTTGGCTTCCAATGAGAGTATCTAGATTTGTCCCACAAGTCCCACCAATATTCCCCCATCACTGCGAATAACACATCAGCATATGGCATAAGCATGTCTACAGAATCAAGATACGCCTTATTAATGTGTGTCGTTTCGATCTCAGCATTGCAATGGAGGGGAGATATTAATGCCGCTACAAGGGGACTTGTTTTTTTACGAATACTTCTTCCTGTAACACCCCACGACCCTTCAAAGAATGGAAATCTTGGATGTCCTAAAAACACATCACTACTACTCATTTCAATATCAGTTTCTTCTCTTAAATCGTACAAAAGTGTATCCATCCACCCCTGTAAACCTTCGTACAGATTTGCTGTTACACTACACGGATACCTTTTAGGCCAGTGCTTCACATCTAGTTTTGTTCTTCTCCCAATAGCACTTATCTTAAAACCCTTTTTTTGGAGAGATAATAATACCCTTCGGCACAACGAAGAAACTTTAATACTAGTACCCGAGAGAGGCACACTATACACAAAGTGACATCGCATATTCCCCCACCATTTTAGTCTCTACCTTTCGGCCACTTTCATAAATACCCTATTATGCCCGCATGAAAATATTTCAGTGAACATGACATCATCTATTTCCTCTGCCACCCTTGATGGTCCTGGATGTCCGGATGAAGCATAAACAGGAGCATGGTATTCTACATACAACGATGCATCATCAAGAACAATAAGCCCTCCCAATGAAAGCTGTTTGCTACAATTACTAAAATCAGATTTTACCACATTATAATCGTGATCTCCGTCTATGTAGATAATATCCCATTTTCGAGAACTTATAACCCTCCTTCCCTCTTCATCCGTTGAGTATGCTTTGTGAAGATGAGGTAAATTAATTCCCTCAAATTGCCTTAAATTTAAGATAACATCTCTATGATAGTCTATCCCTTCGGGATACTGTGTCACGGAGTCACTTGTTGCTTCAAAAGGGCTCAGACCATGCACTTCAACAGGAATAGATAGCTCTCTGGATAAAACAGTCCACAGGCTTATTATTTGTCCCCGGAACACCCCTATCTCGAGCACAGCTCTGGGACGGAAATACCTGAACAGGAAGTACCACATAGCGTAAAAAGCATCTTCCCCAAAACCTCTACCCCCTTGCTTAAAGTAATTTCTGTGATCCCGGAAACACTGAGGAAGTCGGTGCCAGTAATAGCTGTGAAAATACGAGTATTGCGCCTTCCTGTCGGGATAGAATTTTCTTAAATCCATTAGATCGATATCATTCAATTGGTTCAAAAAATTCCACTTTGACACAAAATAGCAAAACCGCTTCACTATCCCCAATCTTTTTCTTTTAAATTCAAAGCACATCAAAACACCTCAGAAAAAATTTCTGACTGTTCGTTAAATCATCAACTTTTTGTTGTCTATATCGGCAAGCCACACCCCAAATGAAATTTCTTTAACAGAATATCCAAATCCTCTCAAAAAATTTAGAACATCATAAACCCTATGACCGAACGCCTCACACAACATTTCAGAACATTCAAAAATAATAGCAGGCCTTCCTTTTTCTGCCGAAAGCATTTTACTCGCACCTTCAAAAACAGATTTTTCAGCGCCTTCGACATCAATTTTTATAAGATCTACATGCTCGATCCCAAATCGCCCTAGAGCATCGTCAAGTTTCTCTGTTCTAACCATCTCTACCCTAGATGTGGTGAACGTTTCATTTTGATTAAAACTAGCATGCGCCTCCATACCATCACATGGAATCAGCAGTGTTTGATAACCGGTCTCAGAAGAAATTGCTACTCTCTCTGCAATAACATTGGTAATTTTGTTAATTTTAAGGTTATGTTCAAACTCCTTAAAGATAGATGAATTGGGTTCAAAGGATACAACCTTTCCAGAAAATCCTACTTTTTGTGACATAAGCAGGGAATAGTATCCAATATTTGCTCCGACATCAACTACAGTCATCCCCTCTCTTATTCTCGAAAGCATTACACATATTATCCGTTTTTCGAAACTTGTATTATCAAATATTTTGCGCCCGACTTTATCGATATTACGAATTCTAAAAATCTGTCCAGAGGGGAGCCGAAAAACAGTGTACTTAAATCCTAAAAAATTTTTGATGTCTAAAAATAGCATCCTTATTTTTCTACTAAAAGAACTCCATATATTCCGCATCCACACCTCCGTTAATAAATTCCCTTCCCCCTCAGGTCTCTTTTCTACACATCCCCTCCAAAAACAAACGCGCAATAATTTTTCTCCCTGGATGATTCCACAGAAAAACACATGTTGCAGTCAAAAATATAACCAAGTTTACCGCGGTCTCTGCTGCCAGATTGATTCTTCCTAAAAATGCTTTATTGATATAAACCACAAAAAAAATGGCTGCTATTACAGACCAAAACAAACCTTTCCCAGCTACGATTCTTTTCAATGGAATACCATGCTGTAAGTAATACGAAATGTTTATCACTACGCTGTTAATAACCAATCCAACAGACATAGCCGTCACAACCCCCATCCCACCAAAAAACATCCCTAGAAACACTCCTAAAATTGTATTGGACAAGATTGCTGACAAATGCCCCACTACATTCCACTTTAAATCAGCACTTCCAAGATTCATAAAATAAGCCGGACCAGCTATCGTAGTAAAAAATGCCCCTAATGATAACCAATAAACTGAAAAAATAAAAAAGGGCTCATGCCAGCCTATCCAAACTTTAGCTATAACAGGCGCAAAAATAACTATTAAAGCATACGCTGGCAAGGAAATATAAAATACCGCCTGATATGATTTATAATAAAATGGTTGTTTTTTATCCGGAGAAACTTCATGCAATCCAGCTACAGTTGGCACTACAACCTGGTTAGCGGAAATTATGAGAGCCCGCAATTGACGTATCATTTTGCTTGCCATCTCAAAATAGCCTGCCGATATAAGCCCACCATATTTTGTGAGAAGAACCTTTGTAATCGGATCTCCAAGCATAGTCGTAACAGCGATTATCTGAAAATTAAGCCCATATCCAAAAATTTCCAAAAATAGTTTTTTGTCCCATTTGAAAGGGAAAATTGGAAGCGATGGCACACATCTCCTCAAAACTAACCAACTTACAATAAGTGTAATCACATTCTGTAATGTCCTCGCGTACGCTACCCCGAGTAAACCAAATTTTGGAACGAGAGCAAAACATAACAAAAGATTCGCTACGGAGCTAGCAGAAATAATCATACTTCTGACATCTATTCGCTGGCACCCATCTATACCCGACTGAAAAACTCCTATTACGACCAAAGTCCATAACGAAAACATTGCATATGGCAAAACTTCAAGTGCGGAAGAAACAAATTCAAGGGGAACAACATGTACAAGAACCCAAACTATAAAAGGATAAACTACCACCAAGACCAACCCCATCAAGATACCAGAAGACAAAAACGCTGTCTGTATCAACAATGCTACATTCTGGTCTTCCTTAAGAGCAATATACTTTGATACAAATTTTACCACTCCGGCAGAAAGACCTAAATTTGCAACTTGCGTAACAGAAGTAGAGGCAAGAACAAGCGACCAAATACCAAGCCCTTCAACTCCCAAATTAACCATCAAGAATCTATACAAAATAAATAGAATTACACTAATCAGTAGTGTCTGAAAAACAGACATTAAGGCATTTATAAGAATTCTTTTTTTCGTCATTGTATATCTCTCAAAAACTCGAATGCCTCTCTAAAAATTTTATAGATTTCGACTTCTAGTTTACACTATGTGAAATCGTCCGCATTAAGCCTTCCTCAAATGGCATAGTAACTCTGAAACTAAATCCAACCTCAGCCTTAGAAACGTCCAGCATTCTTCTGGGCTGCCCATCCGGCTTGGATCTGTCCCACGCGATCTTTCCGTCGAAACCCGTGATATTCCCGATCATCTTAACAAGATCTCTTATCTTTATTTCCTTACCAACCCCAAGATTAACCGGTTCGGATGAATTGTATTTTTCCGTGGCCAAAAGTATCCCTTCAGCAGCGTCTTCGACATACAAGAACTCCCGAGAAATCTCTCCGGTGCCCCAAACGGTTACTTCTTTCAGTCCTTTTTTCTTTGCTTCGGTAAACTTCCTAATAAGCGCCGGAATAACATGCGAATTTTCAGGATCCATATTGTCTCCTGGGCCATAGAGGTTCACTGGAAGAAGAAATATCGAATTAAAACCGTACTGTGCCCGGTAACTTTGTGACTGCACGAGCTGTAATTTTTTTGCTATACCATAGGGAGCGTTGGTTTCTTCGGGGTAGCCGTTCCAGAGATCTTCTTCCTTAAAAGGTACCGGGGTAAACTTTGGATATGCGCATATGGTTCCTACAGCAACATATTTTTTAATGCCTTCTAGGCGCGCCGCTTCCATCATCTGTATACCCATTATAGCGTTGTCATAAAAAAGCTCGCCTGGATATTTCTGGTTGAACCCTATGCCACCTACTTTCGCGGCAAGATGGATAACTACGTCTATGCCTTTAACAGCCTTAACGCAATTCTCCCATACTCTGAGATCACAATCGGACTGTTCCGGGATAAATATTCTTTCACTTGGGACTTTTCTTTTTTCCATAAGATTGCGGACAAGATGGGTTCCCAAAAACCCTTTTCCTCCGGTTACAAGTATATTTTTCCCTTTCCAAAAAGACATTATTTCCCCTTTCATAGATGAAGATAATCCAGGCCTACTTCGCCTTTAGATTCCAGTAACTTAATATCCGACTCTACCATTATTTCTACTAACTCATTGAATTTTACTTTTGGTTCCCATCCAAGGTTGGCCTTTGCTTTCGTACTGTCACCTACAAGAAGATCCACCTCAGCGGGACGAAAATATTTCGGGTCTATTTCTACCACCACAGCCCCGGAATTTTTATCTACCCCCTTTTCATCCTTACCTTTTCCTTCCCATGCGATATTTATGTCCGCATATTCAAAAGCTTTTTCGCAAAACTCCCTTACGCTGTGTGACTCTCCAGTAGATATTACATAATCATCGGCATCGCCTTTATTCATCATAAGCCACATAGCTTCGGCATATTCAGGAGCATAACCCCAGTCTCTTTTAGCGTCGAGGTTCCCCAGATATATCTTTTCTTGAAGTCCCGCTTTTATCTTGGCTACTCCGCTCGATATCTTGCGTGTGACAAAACTTTTCCCTCTTCGGGGAGACTCATGATTAAAAAGTATTCCGTTACAAACATAAAGCCCATAAGATTCCCTATAATTGACCGTTATCCAATAAGCATATAACTTAGCTACTCCATAAGGGCTGCGTGGATAGAAAGGCGTCTTCTCATTTTGCGGTATTGCCTGAACCTTACCGAACATCTCGCTGCTTGAAGCCTGGTACATTTTTGTACTTATGCGTGTTTCTCTGATAGCATCAAGCAGTCTTAATGTCCCAATGGCATCAGTGTCTGCCGTATATTCCGGCTGTTCGAATGAAACCCCCACATGGCTCTGGGCGGCAAGGTTATATATTTCATCCGGCTGCACCCTTTCTATAAGCCTGCTGAGGTTACTGGCATCTACCATATCCCCATAATGTAGAAAGATTTGTACGTTCCTGTTGTGCTGGTCCTGATAGATATGCTCGATCCTCTGGGTGTTGAAATTCGAGGACCTTCGTATTATTCCGTGGACTTCATAACCTTTTTCAAGTAGAAGCTCCGCCAAATATGACCCGTCCTGCCCTGTTATGCCTGTTATTAGAGCTTTTTTCATTGCTCCTCTCTTCGCTTTGCATTGGCACGATAGATTATAGATTCTTCGCTTCGCTCAGAATGACTTAGTACACTTCCTGTGCCAGACACCCGGGCCGTTGCCGGGCACCTTGACCTGAACCTCAACCTTAACCTTGCCCTACCTCTACCTTCGCTCTAAGCTCCTCTGTCTCCCTCTTCAGCTTTTCATATTCCTCAAGTTTACGTTCCAGAAACTTTTTCGTTATAACGGCCTTTTCGGCCATGCCTTTGGGAGTAAGCACATACAAATACGCGCGCTTTTTCCTGGAGGTTTTGAACCTTTCAAGCTTGATTGTACCTTCCTCACGGAATCAAAAAATCAAAACAATGCTGTGGGTTACTCTCCTTTACCCTGCTTATTATACCCCTTACAAGCTCTGCCGCGTGAGCAAATGCCGCTTGCGAATCCATAGAGGATATGAGCGTTCCGGCCTCATATGTAGCTTCGTTTCTTTTTCGACGCATTAACTCAAAATGCGCCGTGATCTCTGCGTAGGATGGAGCCAAGAGCGCTCCGGTTATCTCTACAACAGTACGATGCTGAGCCCCGTCAATGGGAACATAACCCCTCTCAAGCAAAAGAGCCCTTCCTGCTTTGAGCATGGCCATGTACGCCATAATGTATGCTGCTCTTCCGGCAATGTTCACTATTTTTTTTGATTCTTCAAGATCCATAACGGCTTGCCTTAAAAGCGCCTCTACCTGGACAAGGCCGGCAGGCTGTTTACGAAGCTTTCCTTCTTTTTCCCGCAAGGATATAAGTTTTTTTACTTCCACGGGTCTCCTTTTAAAATTATTATTTTGCCGTCAAGAACTTCCCCTAAAAAACCTCCGAGCTCTCGTTTTTTTTCTGCGAATTCTTTCTCGCTGAAGATAACATAGTTTATCTCTCTGGAGAGTTTTTTTTCTATTGAAGATATCTTTTTGACGAAATTTTTCTCATCGAAACTAGCCGAGACCACCAGAGCCAGATCTATATCCGATGTGTTTTTCTCCTTACCCTTGGCAAACGATCCGTAAAGAAAAGCCGTTATTACATCACCCGAGGACGAGACTAAGTCTTTTATACTTCCCTCAACTCCTTCTGTCTTAAAGATGATATTCTTAATTTCCTCAAAAAGATGGTATTTTTTATTGAGAAAATAGTATTTTTCTCTGCCTTTGACACTGAAAAGAAAAACTCCTTCTTCCGCCAATTGCTTGAGTTCCCTGGAAAGATTACCAGCATCTTCCCCTATTAGGGTCGCAAGCTCCCTGACATAGTATTTTTCGTCGATATGCGTGAAGGCATAGGTGTATACTTTCCTTCTAAGTTTTGATCCAGCGATCAGCACACTCTCACCTCTGTTGTTATTTTTTACATTATTTGTTGTAAATTATACAACATATTATCCCTTTTAGCAAGGCGCTACTGCAGTTTTGAACACCTTGGTGTCCCCTCACCTTGACCTCAACTTGCTTCCACCTTCGCTTTAAGCTCCTCTATTTCCCTCTTCAGCTTCTCATATTCCTCAAGTTTACGTTCCAGGAACTTCTTCGTTATAACGGCCTTTTCGGCCATGCCTTTGGGAGTAAGCACATACAAATACGCGCGCTTTTTCCTGGAGGTTTTGAACCTTTCAAGCTTGATGAAACCCTTTTGAGCAAGAGCGTTTATGATGAAGTTTACTTTTCCGAGGCTGAATTCCAGTTTGTCCACCAGCTCACGCTGGGTGGCGTCTGGATTTTGTTCAAGGTGGCTTAATAGTTTGACTGTTTCTTCCAGGTGCTTCATGTTTTTAAAATAGAAATTAGAAGATAGAGGATAGAAGTTAGAAGGAAGAAAGGAGAAGATTGAGATGGGATCATCCCGGACATCCTTTCTTACTTCTTTGTTGCTTCTAAGTTACTCCTCCAGGCTTTATCGATCGTTAAAAAGTTTTCCAACTTTTCATCAATGAATATAACATCGCGCCGACTTCGCTGTATTTGGAGTCCAGATCCCCGTGCTCTTCTTTTGTGATATATTCACAATCCAAAGAAAAATCCAACCATCCCCTTGTCTCTTCAGATGAGCCCAAAGCATCGTTTAAATGCCTTATGAAGATCTGTTCGTATCTTCTTTTCGCGTAACCTTCTCTTATGTTTATGGCTACCGACCTCGATGACCTCCGGATCTGGTCGGTTAAAGAATATGTCTCTTCCCTGGGGAACTTCCTGGTAATTTCAAATACTTTCTTAGTTAGGTCATAGGCCAGTTCGTAAACCTTAAGATCTTTGACGCTCTGAATAGGCTTTTCCATTCTCTATCCTCTATCCTCTTTCTTCTATTTTCCCATCCTTTGCGCAATAACTCAAAACTCCATAACCCAATAACAAGTTGTGTTCAAGACATGAACATTTTACTCCGGGAGAGGGTAAATGGCAAGGGTTTTCGGGAATATCCGGGTTATGGTGTCAGAAAACCCCTGAAGTTTTCTCGGGTTATAACTTTGTGGGTACTATCGGGGTATGCTTCAAGAAATTCTTTAGGAGGTTTTTGGGCTTTTATTCCCAGTTTAAACTCATAAGCCTCCAGTTTTCCGGAGGATTCTTCTATGTAGTCTATTTCCTTCTGCTGATGGGTGCGCCAGAAATAAATGTTCTTTCTTCGACCGAAATTGGCATTAAGTTTAAGCCTTTCCGAGATCATGAAGTTCTCGAAAAGCGCCCCGGCGTCGTTCCTTATGTTTAGGGGGTTCATATTGCTCACCAGAGCGTTCCTTATGCCGGTATCGTAAAAATATATTTTCCTTAACTTCTTTAGCTCGTTGCGCAGGTTCCGGCTAAACGGCATGAGGCGAAAAATAACAAATGACTGCTCAAGTATGTTTAGATAGTTTTCTACGGTCTTTTTATCTATACCTATCATGTTAGAAAGTTCGTTGTAAGAAACCTCGCTTCCTATCTGTAACGCCAGCGCCTGAAGCAGTTTAATAAGTATATCGTGCCTCTTTATGTTCTGATAAGCCAGAACGTCCTTGTACAAATAACTGTCGGCCAGCTGCCCAATAAGATCGGGGTCTTCCTTCAAAACCACTTCGGGGTACATTCCGTATATTATTCTCCTTTCTAAAAGCCTTTCTATCTCCGTCTTACTGTATAAGCCTGACAGCTCGTTCACGCTGAACGGATAAAGATGAAATTCTATTTTCCTGCCGGTAAGAGGCTCTTTTATCTTGTCTGATAGCTCGAAGGAAGAAGAGCCGGTAGCTATAACCTGAATATCCGGGAGGTTATCGGCGATCAACTTGAGAGTAAGCCCTATATTCTCTATCCTCTGAGCCTCGTCTATGACTACCATTTTTTTTCCGGAAAAATACGCTTTAAGCTCCGTTGAGGTTTTTTCTGTAAGATTACGGCGTATATCGATCTCGTCACAATTAAGATACATTGAATCTTGAGGATAGCCTTCAAGTATCATTTTAACGAGAGTGGTCTTCCCAGACTGACGGGGACCGTATATAACCAGTATCTTCCCTTTATTGAAAGCCTCCACTATTTCTTTTTCAAGATCACGTCGTATTAGCATATTATTCCCCTAAATTTAATAAATTAGGGTATCTAACTCCCCTAATTGTCTAAATTATAGCACAAAAACAGTATAAAGCAAGTTTTTGGGCTTTGGATTTCCGGTTAGATCCTTCGGCTTCGCCTCAGGATGACATTGTGGGAGTGACGACAAAAACACATTGGTGACAGGCACCTTTGTGAAACTCGTAATGTGAGCGGCAAAGTTGCCAGTCACCTTCGCAGGATGACGTTGAGGGAGTTCGGGGTGACGGGTGGCTAAAAAAGACACTTCGGCAGATTTTGCCATCAGCCGTATACTTCGCTGCGGTGGCCGATGGTAAGAAGGTATACTATTAACTTTCCGCGTTCAATGGAATATATGAGCCGGTATGGTCCCACCCTATACGACCATTTTCCTTTAAGCGTAAGTTTAAGAGGTTTGCCGGAACATGGGTCTTTGGCTATGTCTACAAGAGCAGCCCGGACTCTTTTGAATATCGCCGGATTGCTCCTGGAAAGCTCAATATAATCTTTTTCGGCTGTTTTGGTTAAAACTATCTTATACAAGCCCCATCTCCCTTTCTATTCTGGATAAGGCTTTTGTCTTACCTCTTCTAACTTCCGCTTCGGCTTCTTTGATCTTTTTGGACATCCCGGCATTAGATAGTACATCGAGTGTTTCCATGATACTCTCATAGTCTTCTATCGACATCATAATCGCCGCCGGTTTGCCGTGCTTTGTTATCACGAAACGATTCATTTTCTCATCAATATTCCTGATAACTTCGGGCAGTTTTGGCCTTAATTCCTTCAGTGTCATTGTTCTTGTCATATTTTTCCTCCAATAAAAGTATACACTATAGTGTATACTAAGTCAATTTCTTTAGTGACACTTTGGTGACCGGCACAAAATAGTGCCTGTCACCAATGCTCTCATAGATCCTTCGGCCCTTTGGGCCTCAGGATGACGCTTTGAGGATATCTCTGACCGCGGAAATGACGGACTGGACGTTACTGTCGGTAAGCGCAGGGGAAAGGGGCAGTGAAACTGTTCTGTCGGAGATCCACTCGGCGTTCGGGAAGTCTCCCCTTTTAAAACCGAAAGTATCACGGTAATATTTATGAAGATGTACCGCAAGATAATGCACACCCGCCCCTATTTTTCTGGCTTTCAGCTCTTCCAGGAAAGCTTCTCTTGTAACCGGGGACCTCGCTGTATCAAGCATGACCGTGTAAAGGTGTCTGCCGTGGCGGGTGCCGGGTTCCTCGGCAGCCGGTATAAACAAAGGCATATCTTTGAAAGCTTCGTCGTACATTTCCCATATCCGCGAGCGGCGCGCGTGATACTTCTCTATTCTCGGGAGCTGATGTATGCCCAGCGAGGCCTGAAGGTCCGTCATGTTGTACTTATACCCGGGGTATACGACCTCGTATCCCTTTATCTCCCCGCTTTCTGAACGCTCCCAGGCGTCGGAGCTCATTCCGTGCAGAGACATGACCTTTATTTTTCTGGCGTATTCCCCGTTATCCGTTATTACCATGCCTCCCTCGCCCGTCATAACGTTCTTTGTGGCGTAGAAACTGAAACAGCCTATCTCTCCTATTGTCCCGGCTTTTTTCCCTCGGTATTCAGTTTCAAGGGCATGCGCAGAGTCTTCTATGATCTTTATCCCGTACCTGTCTGATATTTCCTTTATTTCGTCCATGCGGCAGGCCCTGCCCGCGAAATGCACGGGTATAACCCCTTTTGTTTTCGGGGTTATCTTTCTGAGAATGTCCTCGGGGTCTATTGTAATTGAATCTCTGTTTACATCCGCAAGAACCGGTTTAGCGCCGGCGTGGATCACCGCATTAGCCGTCGCGGCAAATGTCATGGCGGGAACTATCACCTCATCCCCGGGGCCTATTCCCAAAGCCACAAGAGAAAGGTGAAGAGCCGCCGTGCACGAATTGAGCGCCGCGGCGTATTTTGCCCCTTTGTAATCCCTGAACATTTCCTCGAAACGCTTCACCCTGGGCCCTGTCCCGATCCAACCCGACTTAAGGCAGTCTATAACCTCCTTTATTTCATCGGCTTCTATGTTCGGTTTACCGAAAACCAGAAAATCATCTTCCATTTTTGTCCTTTTAGTTTTCCATACTTATCTCTTTTATTCCCAGGCATCTGCATATCCGGGAGAGAGTTTCAAGTGTAATATTTTTTTTGCCCTCTTCTATTTTTGAAATGTCAGGTTGCCTCATCCCCGCGCTTAGAGCAAGGTCTTTCTGACTCATTTCCCTGTCTATTCTAGCCTCTTTTATCCTCATGCCGATGCCTTTTAAAAATCCTGAAGATCCCCCTTCGGGCTTCTTGATCTTCCTCTGTTTTCGCAATAGTTCCTCATATATGGTCTCCCACCAGTCCCTGAAATCAGAAAGTTTTTCCTTCTTCACCCAGTATGCCCTGAGTTTGGGCCACAACACGGCAAAATCCTCTTTTGAAATTACCGAAAAAACCTCTTCGGGACTCTGGCAGCGGGAGAGCAGTTTTACCATCCTGGCGGTAAATTTTTCGTGGCCTGTATCCTTTAAAATACGGCGCGTTTCCCCGAGGGCCTTGTCGTTAAGGTCCCAGAAATATTTTGAATAGTCGAATGTCTGACTGCTCATTGCACCTGATCCTGTATGAATTTTTCTATTTCCTTTTCCAGATAAATTATCATCTCTTTAGAATCGAAAGTCTCCGAATAAATGTCTAGATCAAGTAAAGACAGCTTAAGATCCGTTCTTGAGAAGCGCCTGTACCACTGCACCATACCTCTCTGTATATGACCGGAAGTTCTTTTAAGGAACTGGTTTAAAGGTTCTATTTTTCGCGAAAGCTCGTATATGTCGAAAGCATCCCTGGCTTCGACCCTGCCCGTCAGCATGTCTCTGCCGGTCATATCTTTCTCGGTACGGGTTCCCGTTATAGCTATAAGCTTCTGGAGATATATATTTTTTACGCTGTAAACTCTCACCCCTTCAAAATTTTCTATTTCGGGATGAGAAAATATTACGTCTTCGACAAAATCGATTTTAAGCGGCCGATCTGACCGGTTAACCGGCATAGAATAGAACCTGACCTTTGCTTTATTCCCCTGCATCGCCTCATTCTCAAGTTTTATCTCAGTTTTAAGCGCTTTCGAAAATTCCAGAACAAGCATCTCTATCTCCTTAGGATCATAGTCGGGTGAGAAAAAATCCAGATCCACCGAGAACCTGTGCTTGAGATAGTAAAGTTCCAGAGCCGTTCCTCCGGCAAGCGCGAAACCTTGAGCTTGCCGGGAAAAAACTTTAAGCACATCTTCCTGAGCTTTTCTAATGTTTTTGTTCATGTTTTATAGTTTATAAGCTATTTCTTATATAGATTTTACACTATATAAATCGCACTGTCAAGTTACATGGGATCCTTCGGCTTCGCCTCAGGATGACGAAATACTGCTTCAGTCTCACGGTATACTCCTAAAGACACTTTAGTGACAGGCACCTGGATCGTGCCAGTCACCTCTTCGCGTAGGAAACAGCGGCCTCACTGTCCCCTCACTAGACACTTTGGTGACAGGCACCTGGATCGTGCCAGTCACCTTCATGAAACTGCGGTCTCGCTGCCTGTCGCCCGGCAAGCGCCTTTAGTTCCCGTATTTTTTAAGATACTTCGCGTACTTTTCTTTATAAAGAGCGCTATAGGGTTTAAGAGAACTTGCCTTTTCGAGTTCCGACAGGATGAGCTGCCGGGTCATTATGTTGGGATCAGGGTTCATCATTTCGAGTATGAGGCCATAGTAAAGATGATATTTGGGCCATAGGGGCCTTAGATTTATCGCGTCCTTTATGGCGTAAAGTTCGGTCTTATGCGGCCTTTTAAGGCCTTTCTCCACCCTTATATCCTGAAGCACCATGAATTTTCTGAAATGGTGTTCGGCGTTCAAGGGGTCGAGTTTTATGGCGGTATTAACTAAAACCAGTTTTTCTTCGGGGGTATAAACGCCTCTACCCGACCTGAAACTTAAGGCTATAAGCCTGTCGGAGGCGAATGTAGAAAGCACCAGCGCGGCAAAGACCGCGGAGAAGAGGATGACAGTAAGTTTGGTGATTAAGTTTTTCATATTTTTAGATCCTTCGGCTTCGCCTCAGGATGACTAAATTACAACCTCAGGATGACGAACGGTATAGCATTAGGCACTCAGCCTCAACCTTTCTACTTCCTACTTTCTACTTCTTCGACCACATTGGTGACAGGCACCTGGATCGTGCCAGTCACCTCTTCGCGCAGGAAACAGCGGCCTCACTGTCCCCTCACTAGACACTTTGGTGACAGGCACAAAATCGTGCCTGTCACCTTCGCTATTTTTCGAGGTTTTCGGCGCTCGTTTTAAGGCGCCTTATACATTCCCCGAACCGTCTGAAATACCACACTAAGAACATTAAAAGGTACAATCCCCCCACGGCTCCCATTTCGGCCAGTAGATGCAGGTAGTCCTGATGAGCGTAAACAAGAAATCCCCAGTCCGCGGGAAAGGTCCTTTCTATTATGAAAATATTCGAGTAGGACCCGAACCCGGCTCCCACAAGGGGAAAATGCCCTATTATCTTAAGTGTGTCTATCCACATCAGAGGGCGCAGGATAAGAAAGCTCTTACGCCCCTCCATAATGTACTGGAACATCTCTTTAAGCTTCTGGAAACGCTTTATGGTGTTCTCGGGCCCCAGCCACAATATCATTACAACAAATAGCCCGAGTACCGCGGCCGCGGCTATTATGAGTTTGGTTTTCCTTGTCTTGGGGCTTATTACCACCGATACCACCGCGAACACAGCGAACGCCAAAGCGAAACTTATTATCCCTCCCCTTGATCTACTCAGGAACAAAGCCCCCGCCATTACCACCGAAAAGAAAAGATAAAGCACGGTCTTGTTTGCCTCGGGTGAAGAGAACCACAAAAACTTGTCCTTGAGTTTACGCATACGGCGTAAGGGAGAAGTAAAAATGCCGTAATAGAACATGGCTATGGACATGAAAGACGTCATTTCCATGAAGCCGGCGAAATTGTTGTAGCAGACAAAAGGCCCGAAATTACTGCCGGGTTTAGGCACAAGCCAGAACATCTTACCGTTCCAGCTGAACCACTGTATGATACCGAAAAGAGCTGTCAAAAAACCCATGGCCACTATAGCGTTCACCAGTTTTCCAAGAAAGTCATAGTTCACCCTGCCGGAGCCCGGCCTTAACCCGGCTATTATGGAAAGAAGAAGCGTGAAATAAAGAGTGTTGGCCGGTATATGCAGATTGAAATCCACGAAAGAGTGAAAAAGTATGGACAGGACGCCCGTAATGGCTCCAAGTGTTATAAAAGCGGGATAGACAGATCTCGGCCGTTCCGGCTTTCCCCCTTCGGGAGGCGATATGATCCTGGAAAGGACAGAAAGGTACACCAGTACAAAGGCGGTCAGCTTGATAATGTAACTTAAAGTGGCCCTGGGGTAAACGCTTAAAGTACGCGCGGCGCCGGGAGCTATCTCGTATACAGCCCTCAGGGAAGCAAGTTTCGGAGAAAGGAACCTGATTGCCGCCTCAGAAAGAGGCGCCACATAAAGAACGCATATAAAAAGAAAAACCAGTATTGCCGCGCTTTCCGGCCGAGCGAGAACACCTTCTTTACCGTAAAGCTTCCCGCAGCTACGCGGAAAAAGGAACCGAACATCGAACAGCAAAAGCGCCGCAAGCGCCATTACCGAATACGTCCACACATGCACCCCGCCAAAAAGCATAGGGGTGAACACCATAAGAAAAAGCAGTAACGCGTTCTCTGTTCTTTCAGGGTCGTAGCGCATAGGCTCCGTGATTTAGCGCAAGCGGAGAATACGGCATCAGGATCTTTTTTCCGCTCCGTAATGCCCGTATTTCTTGCCGTAGTAACGGTAATAGTAGTAATGCCCTCCGGAACGTTCTGTTTCGACCATGCTAAGGACGGCGCCTATAAGATGCGCGCTTTTCACCGTCTCTATCATTTCTTTTGTCTTGAGGACGGCGTGGCGGTTGGTCTCTCCGGCCCGCACCACTATTATCGTGCCGTCGGCCATGCCCGAAAGTATAACGGGATCCGTTACGGCAAGGGCCGGCGGGGCGTCTATCACTATACGGTCGAACTTTTTCTCAAGCTCATTGATAAGTTCCAGCATTTTCACCGAACCCAGAAGCTCCGAGGGATTCGGCGGTATGGTCCCGCAGGCCACAACATACAGGTTCTTGATATCGGTCCTATGCACAACCGCTTCGAATTTCTCGGTGCCGGCCAGAACTTCGGTAAGGCCGTGCTCTTTGCCGAAATTAAAGACTTTTTCAACCCTGGGCTGTCTGAGGTCAGCGTCCATTAAAAGCACTTTCTCCCCGGCCTGCGCCATCACTATAGCAAGGTTTATGGCTGTCGTTGTTTTCCCTTCCTGCGGGCCCGAACTTGTCATGAGAATGACTTTTCTTTTATGCTCGACGGCCGTGAACATGACGCTGGTCCTTAGGCTCCTGTAAGCTTCCGATATCGTTGACCTGGGCCTTGTGTGGCTTATTAGTTCGGGCTCCGCTTTTTTGTCTTCCTCGTCTTTCGGAAGCGCTATAGCCGCCAGGGCCGGAAGTTTAAGGTGGTTCTTAATGTCTTCAGGGGTTTTAAGGCTCTGGTCCAGGTTCTCCATGAGAAAAGCTATTCCTGTTCCACCAAAAAGCCCTATCATGAGCGCTATAAGAAGGTTCAGTTTCTTCCTGGGGCGTGACGGCGTCATGGGTTCGGCGGCCCGGTCCACGACCCTTATGTTGGTAGCTTTAAGCTCTCCGGTGACCTCAGTCTCGCTGATGCGCTTAAGGAGCGACTGGTAAAGTTCCCTGCTCGTGTCCACGTCGCGCTTAAGTATGTTGTACTGTATGGCCACGTCCTTGGACACTATTTCTTTTTCTTTTTCGGACTCTATTTTTCTGTTTATGGAATCAAGCTCCGACCTAAGGCCTATTATCTCCGGATGTTTTTCCCTGAAGTGCTCGCTTTTCTCTGATATCTCTATTTCGAGCGACGCCTTTCTTCTTAAAAGCTCATTAAGCACCTCTGTGTTACCTATGTCGGAATCCTTTTCCACTATCCCGTATTTTCTGCGGTACTCCTGAAGATCCGCCTCAGATTTCTCCAGATGTTGCTTGGCTTCCTTTATTTTTTCCTGCAGCCACCCGGACGCGTACTGCGTCGCCTCGAACCTTGTATCAAGTATGTAGGCAATATAGGTATCAGCCCACATATTAGCTATTCTCGCGGCCAAGGCCGGGTCCACATCGCTGGCGGTTATCTCGACAAGCTGTGTATTGGGGATGGGCTTTACGCTTATGCTCTCTAGAAGAGCGTCCACCCTTTCCTGTTCGGTTATTCCTGGACCTTTGCGCGGGGCCCTCCCGGACCATTTGCTCCAGAGAGAATAACCTCCCAGCTTTTTGTCTACCCTCTCGGCTATGGCCCTGCTCTTAAGGACCTTGTACTGCGTCTGGTAATACTCACGCGCTGAAAAATCCGAGGAAGCCACCTCTTCTATGTTCACGACCCTTGGAGCTTCTCTTTCTATGAGTAGATCCGTGGAAGCCTCGTAGACCGGTTTCATCATAAAAGAATATATGAGAGCCAGAGTGACCGTTACTACCGTGAAAGACGCGACTATCCATCTGCGCTCGTAGATGACCCTCGCGTACTCCCTCAGGTCTATCTCCTGCTCAAGAAAGGGATTCTGTAACTCGCTCATTTTACGGTCCTTGTTTTGATTTTAGAAAAAACTTTCGGGAACGGTGATAATGTCTCCGGGATGGAGAAGCACATCGTCTTCTTCCCGGCCTTTATTGATTATGTCGTTGGCCTTCACCTTTATGGTGGACTTTGTCCCGTCGGGCATGGTCCTCATTATCCTTACATCGTTGGTTGCCGCTATTTTGGTGAACCCGCCGGCAAGAGATATGGCCTCGATAAGGGTAAGCTTTCCTTTTATCTCGAAAGATCCGGGTTCTTTGACCTGCCCGAGTATGGAGACCGTGCTGTACTGTTCTATGAACACAGAGACCTGCGGATTAACAAGGTAGTCCCTGTCTAGAAGCTCCGTAAGTTTTTTTTCGAGTTCCGCCACCGTAAGCCCCGATACCTCTACGTCCCCCAGAAGAGGGAAAGTTATGCGCCCGCGGGAAGAAACCCTCACCTTGCGGGAAAGTTCTTTGTCCCGCCCGTAATAAACGTCTATCTGAAGAACGTTCTCGGGGCCTATTTTATAGCCTGAAATGTCCCTGGGAGCGTCGGTAGAAGCGGCTTTGGAGACTGCGGGAAGCATAAAAAGAAGAACGGCTAAAACACAAAAATTTATTATTTTCATAGTAGTTGTATTATATGTAACGCTAACTCGTTAGTCAATCCGGTTTTTGGAG
>CAYQUS010000011.1:0-14696 GCA_964421015.1 uncultured Planctomycetia bacterium | reverse complement strand
CGAAAGACACTTTGGTGACAGGCACCAGTGGTGCCTGTCACCTGGGATAGACACCTGGAATAATAAAAAAAACCGGGGGACGTTTATACGTCCCCCGGCGGAAATGCTGTGAAACCTTAATTTAGAACATCAGTGTAACATCGGCGTTTATAACATGCTGATCATAACGCCTGGAACCTATATTGGACTCTCTCTGGTGGAACTTATATCCGGCTCCAAGGACCACGTATTCTTTCCACTTGTACTCAAGCCTCGGCGCCACCTGCCACTCGTTATCGGCCCTTTTGTTCTCTTCTCCCACGCCGGCCGCTTTGTACTGGTTGTGGAACCAGAACGTGTCGAGTATGGCCGTAAAATTCCTTCCAAGGTCATATGTCACGTTGTACTTGAAGTGGTCGCCTATGTAGTAGTTGTTATTGGAGTATGTGGACTCATAGGGCTCCCTGAAATATGAAAACCTCATGTCCACCCTCTGGCTCATGTCGTAGAAAAGCTCTATACCCGAAACATAATTCGAGTAATCTTTCTGGCGTGAGCTGTTGTAATCCTTGTATTTGTAACCAACCTTTACCGTTCCCTCTACTTTGCTGGTTATCTGCCCTTTAAGCCCGGTGAGTATCGCGTAGGCGTTACCGTTCCTTCCGCTGGCATCGGGGTACTGTATGTTCTGGTAGTCGAACTCAAGCAGCGCTTTTGTCTTCGGCGCTACCTGCACATAACCTGTTATCCACCCTTCGTTCTGGTAATAGTCTATGGACTTAAGCGTATCGCTCAGGTAATCGACTATGTAGAACCTGTAGCCGGTATCAAAATCCATCTTATTGAAGTGCCAGCCCATTACAGCGTCAAAAGTATCTATCTTACGGAGTACACGGTTATTGAATTCCGTTCCCGCCCTGTCAGAAGTGAACTGGAACCTGTTGTTGACGTCGAGTGTGTAACGGTCGAAATCAAGCCCCAACCCCGTGTTGAGGTCGTGATTACCGTAATTCTGGTCGTCAAAACGGGCAAAGGCCCCAAGCTCTACCTTGTAATCGGCTTTGACCTTGTGCATCCCTTCCGGCCCGAAACCAAACTCACCCAGTATGCCGGGAGTGGTCACAAAGATCCAGTCATGCTGGGGATCGTCCCTGTCGTAGAATATGTTCGAGTCCCACTGCTGGTCATATTTTACAGCGGGAACCACTTTAAGTTTGCCCTGTTCCCACGCCGCTGATTCCATGGACGCGGCAGTGAAAAACCCGGCGACAAAAAGCGCCACGACAAGTATTTTTACCAGTTTTGATATCATGTCTTCGGTCTCCTCTTTTTTTTCTTGCTCTTTCCTTCGGTATAATGAACTCTCGGCGCGGAATCTACCCGCCCACCGGAAACTTTTTTACGCCGACGGGCTTATGTCCTTTATCTCGTCCACGTCCTTGGTATCAAGCTGTTCGGTAACGTCGTCAAGTTCTCCGACATTGTCTCCCGTAGCGCCGCCGGAAGTGGTATCGTTCTGGAAGTTATTGAACTCTTCGTTATCCTGGTCATCAAGTCCTTCGGGATCACCCACATTACCCTCACCGTCTACATTGGTCTTACTGCCTTCGGGAAGAGTGCTTTCCCCTCCCATCGGCTCACCGTTGGGTCCAAGAGGCTGTATGTAGAGGTTGCCCTGAAACGCCATGCCGGTTGTAATGCCGTTGCCAAAACCAACGCCCATTATGGATCCGCGTATAGAGCAGGCCGCGGTAGGTGTTTTGACAGTAAAAGTAGAACCGGGAGTAAGATTCGCGAAGTTAGCGAGCACCTTACCCTCTGAGAGTTCCAGAAGCGCGTTCTTCACTGTGGTCATGGTGTTCTCTTCTATCCTGGCCACATTCAAACCTTCCGCGTCGAAAACTATGTCAACCGTAGATCCGGAACCTGTCTTTATAATGGCCGACTCCATGAGCTTCATACCTACCCATGGCTTTATCCATATACCGTCACCGTTAGTATCCACCTGGACATCGCCCTTCATGCTCACAACGGCGACTTCATAAATGCTGTCTACGCTCGCGAAAGAAAAGTGCGTGAACGAAACAGCAAAAAGAACAGCCGCAAGAATAACAAAAACTTTCTTCATGTTTGTTCTCCCTTTTTTACCTTATTCATTAAGTCCCGTAAAAAACGAAAACTTTAGTCGTCGTTACTGCAAATATACACCCTGCTTACTATTCGGGCAAACCTAAAATTCAAAAAAATAGGAAATTAAGTTTATAAAAATCCAGATGCCGCGGCTGAATCTTTTCTTAAAAAAGAAGGAATATTCTAAAACGGCCCTACAGATACGCTGTAATCGCTTATCTCATCTGTCGGACTGATCTGAGTACTGTCATCAGAATCCTCGACATTGAGAATATCATTCACGTCCTTGGTATCAAGTTCTGGGTCGGTGTCGTCGAGCTCTCCACCTGTGTCTCCCGAGCCTGACCCCCCGCCGGTATCATTCTGGAAGTTGTTGAATTCTTCATTGTCCTGGTCATCAAGCCCTTCAGGATCGCCCATGTTCCCGTCTCCATCCACATCTGTCTTGTTCCCTTCGGGAAGGGTATTCTCCCCTCCTATGGGGTTGCCATTGCTATCAAGAGGCTGTATGTAGAGGTTCCCCTGAAAAGCCATGCCGGTAGTGATCCCGTTATTGAACCCGACGCCCATGACAGAACCTCTTATGGCGCAGGCGGCCGTGGGAGTTTTTACCGTAAAGCTCGAACCAGGCTTGAGATTGGCAAATCTCGCCAGGACCTCTCCTCCGGAAAGTTCCATAAGAGCATTTTTGATAGTGGTCAGTGTATTGGCCTTTACCCTGACGACATTCAGCCCTTCCGCGTCGAACACTATATCCATAGTGGAATTGTCGCCTGTCTTGATCACCGCGGATTCCATAAGCTTCATCCCTATCCAGGGTTTTATCCAGATGCCGTCGCCGTTGGTATCAACCTGCACGTCGCCTTTTATGCTCACTATGGCTACTTCATATATGCTGTCTACGCTCGCGAAGGATATGAAAGGCGCGGAAACCAGCAGCAAGAACGAGAAAAGAAAAACAAGAAGTTTTTTCATAACATGGCTCCTGATTTAGAGTTCTAAAAAACATCCGGCACAAAACCAAGGATAACACTCAAGGCTGGATATGTCAATCGGACTTTCAAGGAAACCTGTTAAACCGAAACCCACTCGCCGCCGGTAAAAGTTTCCACAAAGAAACCTCCGGGAGAATCGGTAAGCCTTACCGCGCCCGTTACCCCGGTAACAAGGATCTTCGCGCCTACGGCTTCGGCGGCTCTGTCGAGAGCGGGATTCAGCCTGACTCCCGACGCGTTCGTTACAACAAAGTACCTCGCCCCTGTGAGTTTCAGGAATTCTTCCGCGATTTTTCCGTCTCCCATAAACCCTCCGTGATGCGGGACTTTTACTACATCGCTTTTCAGTTTTTTCCCGTACATCATCATCTCCTTAAGAGCGTCTCCTCCGGCATCTGCCAGAAAAAGAACGCTATTCCCTGTTCCGATAGTTAACTTTATCACGGCGGAATCCATGTTCGCCTCTCCGTAGGGTTTTTCCCTGGGAGGGTTAAGCACTTCTATTTCAGCGCCTTCAAAACCCTCTATACTGTCCTGCCTCGATATTCCGGTTACGGGAATTTTTTTCTTCGTTATCCTGTTCATAAGGCTTCCGTAAATACCTTCTTCTTTGCCATGAAGCGCGGACGGTATCAGGACGGCGCCGATCTTAAGTTCATCAAGCATGCGCCAAAACCCTCCCGTGTGGTCCTCGTGGAAGTGAGTTATTAACGCGCAGTCTATCTTCCTCACTCCCCTGGACGCCAAGTACGGGATAATGACCCCTTCGGCCGAATCATCTTCCGGTCTTTTTCCTCCTGTCCCTGAATCCACAAGCATCACAGCACCTTCCCGGAACTCTACCACGGCAGCGTCGGATTTGCCGGTGCTAAAGATCGTCACGAGCGTATTTTCCGGCGGGGCGAAAGACAGTTCGCGCGACATAAAAATGTTCGCCGCGAAAATAAGAAAGGCCGCGAAATAAACTTTTTTGCCGCTTTTTTTGAACAAAAGCGCCGCGGTCACAAGACCCGCGTAAAAAACCGCCGTCATAAGAACTCCGGGGCGGGCGACACGCGTATATGCCGCCGGAAATGAAGAGATGGCCTCCAGTAAGCGCGTAAAAATCCCCGTCATAAAAGTCATCATCCTTGCCGAGAGCTCCGCAAGCCCTCCCGCAAAAGGAAAGGCCCCGAAAACGATTACTGCAAATGACAAAGTTACCATAGCGAACAGATACGGCAAAGCCGCCAGGTTAGCGATAACGCATGAGGGCGTTACCATGCCGAAATACCGGGCCGTGACGGGCATAGTACCCGCCCATACAGCAAGAGAAACCGAAACTATTTTCAGAAAATACACTCCGGCTGCCCCCGGGAATTTTACGGGACGGACGGGCAGGCCAAAAAAATGATCTGTCATGGGTGTTAAAGCCGTTATGGAAAGCACCGCCAGATACGAAAGTATGAATCCCGCCGAGAAAATTTGTCCGGGGTCCGTAAAGGTCACAATAAAAGCCGAGACAAGAAGAGCGTTGATCACGTCGGGCTTGCGGCTGAAAGAAAAACTTAAAAGAAAAAGGCTTCCCATTATGGCGGCCCGAAGCGACGAGGAACGGCATCCCGCGAAAACCGCGAAAGCCAGCATCCCCAAAGAAGCCATAAAACGCCCGAAACCGGCTGGGAACCTCAGCGCTCTTAAAAGCATCAAAAAAAGAGCGGCGGCTATCCCCACGTGCAAACCGCTAACGGCAAGTATATGCGACGTCCCCGTCTTCTTAAGAGCGTCTTTTATTCCCTTGTCCACCCCTCGTCGTAGGCCAAGAGCCGTCGAACGAGCCATAAAAAGAGCCTCTCCATCAAGGTATCTCCCAAGCAGCCCTGAGGCTTTTTCCCTTAGAGACGCCAAAGTTTGCCTCGTCCATGCCGCGGGAGATAAAGAGCTTTCTACCAAACTGAAAATATCGGTACGTCCGGAATATATCCTGGCTTTTTTACCGGAAAGCGCCATTACTCGCCTGAAATCGAGGGTTTCGGGGTTCATTGCGGTTTCAAAAAGAGATATTCTGCCGGACATTACAACTTTATCGCCGAAACCCGGAACATCATCAAGACGGCCTCTTTTTACCGCTCTTACTTTTCCTGAAACGCCTGTCTCTTTACCTTCAATAACAGCCTTTCGGACATAAAGATCGAAATACAGGCTTTCCCCCGAAAAGGAAAAGTAGGTTTCCGGGTCGGATACTACCTCTCCATAAACAAAGACTTTATTCTCTTTTTCTCCGGCCAGAAGTTCTATACCGTTCTCGGAGGGGCCCGCCAGACAGGTGTATCTGAAAAATCCCATGAGAAAAAAAAGAACAGCCGTGGATACTCGGAAGATAAAAGAAAAACGCACATAAAACGCCTGAAACGCGAGCGCGAATAGCTGGCTCAAGATCAACCATAGAGCCGCGCGGGATGAAAATTCTGTTTTGAATAAACCCGCGGCAGCTATGCCCAAGAGAAAAAAGAGCGCAGGTAAAAGCAGCGGACGGGAATTGATCCCTTTCATCGAACTCTCCGGTCTTTTGTCCGTATCATCCTTCTCTCCCCGGGGGGCCGGCATAAGTCTCACTTGAGTCTTATGTGTTCTTTTATTTTTTCCAGTTTAGCCGGGCCTATACCTTTGACATCAAGAAGCGACTCGACCGAGTAAAATCTTCCATTCTTTTCTCTGTGTTCGGCTATCCTCGAGGCCATGACAGGCCCTATCCCGGGCAGAGCCGTAAGTTCTTCAGCCGTGGCCGTATTTACAGGCACCTTCGAAGCCTCTCTGAGATCGGCTTCTATTTCTGAAAGCGAAAGTTTCGCCGCCATATCTGACTTTACGACGGTTATCGCCTTCATCGGCCTTGAAGCCTTTCCATACAGCAAGACCGATAAGACAAAAAATATCACCGAAAGCGCCAGAACTATTATCCGTTCCGGCATGTCATGATCCTTTTCCTGGAACAGGGCTTCTTTTTTCATTTCCGCCGGCTTCAATCGTTGCCCACAAGGTCCCATCGGGCGGAACTGGGAGTGAGAACAAGATCCGCTTTCTTCGTCCCCGAAAATGGCTCCTCGCCGGTGTCCTTATCTCCCCCGACAAGGCCCATTATGTACCTTACGGCGGAAGCGTAATCCCTGACCGATATAAGCTTCATTACTTCCCTCTGTTTTCTGTGATCCTTTAAAACGACAAAAGAAGCTGTATGGGGGGACTTATTTCCGCAGGCAGCTTTTACGAGTACTTTCATGCTCAGGACCTCCTTAGAAATTTTCCTTCCCCCTCGGAATATATTATCACAATAAGTGATACATTGTCAACGCAAAATTATCACTTAATGTGTTGATTTATCGCTATTCCAAGGGTATACTTTAAGTATGGAATTCTCACAAAACTTGAAAAATCTCAGAAAAAGCCTCAAGCTCTCCCAGCACGACCTTGCCAGGAGAATGGGTATAGCCCAGTCCACGGTAGGCATGTGGGAAACCGGAAAAAGAACCCCGAAACTCGACGAGATAAAACGCCTGGCGACGGCCTTGAACATAACCATGGAAAGATTAATTTCCCGTTCCGACAGAAAGATAGACATAACGAGGAACGCCGTTTATATCGACGGAAGAGAAGTGGAGGGGCTTAGCACAATGGACGTCGAGAGGATAATAGACAACGTAAAGACCTACCAGAAGGTCCGCAGCCTTGAAAAAGAAGGCTCTTCGGACAAAAGATCGGGAGAACCCTCACCCGGAAGAAAGATCCTGATCATCGACGACGAAAAAGAAATGTGCGAGCTTTTGTACTCCTTCCTTGTTCCCCACAATTACAAGGTCTTTATAACGTTCAACGGGCAGATGGGCCTTGAGTACTTCAACGAGATATCTCCCGACGTTATTTTTCTGGATCTCGGGCTGCCGGACATGGAAGGACAGGAAGTCCTGGGAATAATAAGGAATATCAGCGATGTCCCGATCGTGGTCATAACCGGTAACCCCGGGGATATAGCAGACATCCACCTCAGGAACCTTAAAATAGAAGGGTTTATTTCGAAACCTTTTTCCCTGGAAGAGATACTTAACACACTTAAACACATACTGGGATAAAAATGACAAAACGTAACATGGCCGACGCGTCGGCAAAGAACTTCGGGATAAACATAGTAGCCGTAGACGAGAACGGAAAAAGCCTTGGCCTGGGACATGAAAAACCGAAAGGCAAAGACAAGGTCACATCGTCACGGCTTCTTTCAAAACATTCAAAAATTCAGCTTAAAATGTTCTTCCCGGAAAAATCTGACCTTAATCTCCTTAAAGCCAACGGTACAATAAAGTGGGTTAAACAGCTCAGAAGGCCCGACGGAAAATATTTCATAATAGGCGTGCATTTTCGCGAAGCTTCCGGAAATGAAAAAGAAAAAATAACCAGGCTCTGGAAGACCCACCGGAAATAGTTCCGTTTCCGGCCCCTACTTCTCCCCTACCTTGATCCTATACAGGTCGTCATAAGTCCCCGTTATCCAGAAATAACCTTTGTCCCAGGCTATGCCGGTGGCGTCTTTTGCGGGAGAGTTAAAATGCCCCAGCACCCTGAACGATGCGGGGTCTACCTTATAGACTTTCTGACTGTACCAGCTCGTTATCCATAGACAACTCCCGTCCCAGGTTATCTGCGACGGCTCCGAGATATTATTCATGCGCACTTTGGCCAGCATCTTGCCGTTCTCGTCAAACCGCAGAAGGTGATATTTTGTGCCCCATCCCCTTGTCCATGTCATGACGTATATTTTATCTCCCGCGCGCGTTACACCCGTGGGCAGTGAAGGTTCTAAAGATACTTCCATATCGGGGACCATAGCGGAAGCTTCGATCTTTACCCTGTATAATTTACGCGTGTCCCAGTCGGTGACCCAGTACCTTTCGGGAACCGAAGAATCGGTTATCCCCTCGGTAAAAGTCGCGGGCGGCTGTATCTCTCCCTTTAATTCTCCCGAAGGCGAAATTATCCAGGTATTTATGCGCATGCCGTTATTCACCCAGATATCACCGTCTTTAATGAAAAGCCCTTCGTGATATCCTTTAGGCAGTTTGATCTTTTCGATCATTTCCACGGAAATTCCCGAGCGGTATTTCTCAGCGAGGTCAAAACAGGAAAGGTTTTCTTCGGTAGCGTCCTGGGAACAATAGGAGATATCCGCAACAAAACCAAAAACCGCGGCTATTATGAATGGTAAGAGGACCTTTCGCATGGCGGAACCTCAAACAACTATGTTTACAAGCCTGTCCTTCAGTATTATCCACTTCCTGACAGGCTTGTCTCCCAAAGCGGACCTTACCTTTTCGTCTTGCAGCACGGCGATCTTAACGGTGTCTTCTCCGGACCCGAGAGGCACAACAACGGTGCATTTGAGTTTCCCGTTTATCTGCACCGGAACCGTCACCGTGTCCGCGGAAAGCATATCTTCACGGTACGTCGGCCATTCCGTCTTAAAAACACTTTTTGAGGACCCGAGCTTTTCGTTCATCTCCTCGGCCGCGTGCGGTATGAAGGGCGCCACAAGAAGCACAGTAGCCGACACCGCCTCCCTGAGACAACCTTTGGAGTAGCATCCCTTACCCTTTTCGCTTACGCCCGAGTAGATGTGGTTCACAAGTTCCATCACGGCGCTTATGGCGGTATTGAAATGGAACTCCCCGTCTATGTCGTCCGTTACTTTCTTTATTGTCTGATTGAGCTTTATGGCCAGTTCTTTTTCCGCGGCCTCGTCGGAACCGTTCTCCGGCGAGTCCTCAAGCATCTCAAGAAGGTTCCACACCCTGCGCACGAACCTGTAAGCGCCTTCCACTCCGCGGTCCGACCATTCAGCGTCTTTTTCCGGCGGCCCTATAAAAAGGGTGTAAAGCCTCACTGTGTCGGCGCCGTATTTTTCTATAAGGCTGTCGGGGCTCACCACGTTCCCTTTTGACTTCGACATCTTGGCCCCGTCCTTGATTATCATTCCCTGCGTGAAAAGCCGTTTAAAAGGCTCGTCGAAACCGGTAAGGCCCAGATCAAAAAGGACCTTGGTTATGAACCTGGAATAAAGAAGATGCAGGATGGCGTGCTCGACGCCCCCTATGTACTGATCCACGGGCAGCCACCTGTCGACGTCCTTTTTCTCGAAAGGTTTATCGGAAAGCCCCGGGGAAATATATCTCAGGAAATACCAGCTTGAATCCACGAATGTATCCATCGTGTCTATTTCCCGCCTTGCTTTGCCGCCGCACGCGGGACAGGTCGCGGCCACAAATTCCGGACAGTTCTTAAGCGGAGACTCTCCGGTGGGGCGGAACTCTACGTTGTCGGGAAGCAGGACCGGAAGGTCCTTTTCGGGAACAGGCTGTACGCCGCATTTTTCGCAGTACACCATGGGTATAGGAGCGCCCCAGTATCTCTGCCTTGATATCAGCCAGTCTCGCAGGCGAAAATGCACCGAGCGGCGGCCTATCCCTTCCCTTTCCATCTTATCGGCTATCGCCGAGGCCCCGCTTACATTATCCATTCCCGTGAATTCAGCCGACCCCACAAGCTTACCTTCTAGCTCGTACGCTTCCTTAAGAACGGCGTCAGTTACGCCTTCGCCTTTTATGACGACCTCCACCGGAAGGCCATACTTAGAGGCAAAATCAAAATCCCGCTGGTCGTGGGCCGGAACCGCCATAACGGCGCCCGTTCCGTATTCCATAAGCACATAATCGGCTATCCAGAGGGGTATCTTTCTGCCGTTGATCCTGTTCGTCACGTATCGTCCGGTAAAAATACCGTTTTTCTCGGTTTCCTCCCTGGTACGGCTTATGCGGGAAAGACTGCGTACTTTCTCCACGAAAGCCATGATTGCTTCCTTTTCGGGCACGTTCTCCACAAGTTTTTCTATAAGGGGATGTTCCGCTGAAAGCACCATGTAAGTGCATCCGAAAATAGTGTCAACTCTGGTGGTAAAACACGTCAGGACATCATCGGAACCGCAAACCGGAAAATCTATGTTTACGCCCTCGGAACGCCCTATCCAGTTCGACTGCATGGCCTTTACCTTTTCAGGCCACTCCCCGAGCTTTGATATGTCGGCCAGAAGCCTCTCGGCGTAATCTGTTATCTTGAAAAACCACTGTTCAAGTTCTTTTTGCTTCACGGCGGAAGAACATCTCTCGCACTCGCCGTCTACGACCTGTTCGTTGGCCAGTACCGTGCTGCACGAAGGGCACCAGTTCACGAAAGCTTTTTTCCTGTATGCCAGCCCCTTCTCGTACATCTTGAGGAATATCCACTGGGTCCATTTGTAATAGTCGGGCAGGCACGAGGTCACTTCCCTGTCCCAGTCGTAACCCACCCCCCATGAGTTAAGCTGGCGTTTCATCATCTGTATATTGGATAAAGTGGAGATGCGGGGGTGAATACCGTTCTTAATGGCGGCGTTTTCCGCGGGTAGCCCGAAAGCGTCCCATCCCATGGGAGTAAGAACGTTCTTCCCATGCATCATTTTGTACCTTGCCACAACGTCGCCTATTATATAGTTCCTGCCGTGCCCCACATGAAGCGCGGCCGACGGGTAGGGGAACATCATGAGGCAGTAGTATTTGTCTCTTACATCTTTGGTGTCGGCTTTAAAAAGTCCGGCATCAAGCCATTTCTTCTGCCACTTTTTTTCTATTTCCGCGAAATTATAATGTTCCATATCTCCTTATCCTTAACCTAAACCTTAACCTGAACCTGATCCTAGATTTCCCCTCGGTACTTCTGAAGGTTTTTCCCTCAGTACCTCTGAAGGTTTTTCCCTCAGTACCTCTGAAGGTTTTTCCCTCAGTCATTCTGAAGGCCAAAGGCCTGAAGAATCCAGATCCTTCACTTCTTTCAGGACGACTAACATGTGCGCATGGCAACATCCCTCTACTTGTTCAGAAAAATGTAGCTAAGGAACCTGTATACAAGCGTCGCGGCAAGCATGTCAGAAGACCTCTCGGAGCTTGTGGGACAAAGTTCCACAACATCGAACCCCACAACGTTCTTAGCCTCCGAAACCGCCTTTAAAAGCGCGGTAACCTCCATCCAATCCAGCCCTCCCGGCTGAGGCGTTCCAGTGGAAGGCACAAATGCCGGGTCAAAAACATCGAGATCTATCGAAACATACACGTTAAGGCCAAGCCTGTTCACGACCCTCGAGATCCAATCAGAGGACTTTTTTATCTCATGCGCGTAAAAAATATCGTCTCTCGATACCGTGGAAACTTCCTGGGGACTTATGCTCCTTATACCCGCCTGTACCGCCGGGCATATTTCTTTCACCCTGGCCATTACGCACGCGTGGTTGAACGGGCTTCCTTTATACTCTTTTCTGAGGTCGGCATGGGCGTCAAGCTGAAGAACGCACATGTTCTGGAATTTTTCAGCGTGGGCCATTATAGTGCCGACGCTCACGGAATGTTCCCCGCCTATGGTTACGACGAATTTCTTCTCGTCTATGAGCTGGCTCGCGGCCTTCCTGACTGTTTTTACCATTTCCCCCGGCTCAAGACCGGCTACGGCAAGCGGAGGGTGAGTGTATATGCCGTGGGTATATACCTCCGAACCCGTTTCCGTGTCGTAAAGCTCCAGCTCCGAAGAAGCCTCTAAAAGAGCAAAGGGGCCCTTGTCGGCCCCCTTACCCCATGTGCTTGTTCCGTCATAAGGAACTGGCAGAATGACTATCTCCGAACTCTCTCTTCCGGAGAACTCATCGCCCATGTCCTCTAAAAAAACTTTTCCTTCCACGGGCTTTCCCCTAACCGGCTCTATTTAGGAAGCAAGAACGTCCTCTAACTGCTTGTGGCGAACGAAGTTCCTGCCTCTATTTACCACGTATTTGTCGTAATCTTTTGAATCGAAGGCCTCTACCAGGCATTTTGCCGCGAGTTCCACGTCAAAATCCTTGCAGGAGAACACATCCACGAAACAATAATCTTTTTCCTGAAAGGTATGTATGGATATGTGACTTTCCGCTATTATCACGGTTCCCGTTATGCCCTTATCTTCAGGGACCAATCCGGAGTACGGAAAGACATAAGGCTGGGTTATTTTGGTCATTCCTATCTTACCGGGGAGCTCGTTCAGGATATCGAAAACAAGGTTATAATCGCTTAGCTTTTCCTGGTCGCATTCCCTTAGGTCCATCATCAAATGTGGCCCGAACGCCTCCCTGACGATTTCTCTCATCTTTGCCTCCATTTTTTGTTCTAGTTCCCGGGACGGTTTAAAAAAAACAGAGCAAAAAACCATCCGTCGTAATAAAAGTCGCTTAAACAAGTTTATACGACATTTTCGATTTAGGAAAGTATATTTTCATTGTTCTTTTTTGTCAACATAAAAATCCCCCCTCCGGGCCCGGTTCGGGAAGGGGGCAAAAACAATTGACATCGCCTTTGCCTGATGATAATATTTATCGTCCTGGTGTGTTTTTCGGGGCTGTAGCTCAGCTGGAAGAGCGCGTGCATGGCATGCATGAGGTCAGGGGTTCGAGCCCCCTCAGCTCCACCATATAAAATGTAAAAGGGGACATGTACCCACGGTACGTGTCCCCTTTTTCTTTGATATCACTGTTAGCTCTCAGTGACAGGCACCACCGGTGCCTGTCACCAATGTGTGTTACGGATAATTAATGGTGCCGGAGGTGGGAGTCGAACCCACATGGAGTTGCCTCCACTGGATTTTGAGTCCAGCGCGTCTGCCAGTTTCACCACTCCGGCCTTAAAACCTCAACCCAAGAACTGTAATTCTATAACAAATCCCTGGACCTGACAAGGAACAACCGCGCCTATCAGGCCTTGAATTCTATAAGGGACGGATCATAATCTTCCACGTTCTCATACCCAAGCAGGTTAAGTATCGTCCCCGCCACGTTGGAAAGCCCGCGCTTATCAAGCTTCGCCATGGTGTATTCCTCTTTATACGCCGGATCATAAATAACAAAAGGCACCGGAGAAAGCGTGTGCGCGGTCTTGGGAGATATCTTTCCGTTCTTTTCGGTGAACATCTCGTCGGCATTCCCGTGGTCGGCCGTAATAAGAGCTATTCCCCCTGTTTTATCTATAACCTCGAGTAATCTCCCCACACAGGCGTCCACTACTTCCACCGCCTTTATGACGGCTTCGGGCACGGCTGTATGGCCCACCATGTCTCCATTGGCGAAATTCAGCCTGCCGAACCTGAACTTTCCCCCGAGAAGAAGCTCCTCCGCCTTATCGGCTATTTCCACGGCCTTCATGGCAGGAGCCTTATCGAACTGTATCTTATCGGAAGGTATCTCGACATACTCCTCAAGCTCCCTCGAAATATATCCCGACTTGTTGCCGTTCCAGAAATAAGTCACATGCCCGAATTTCTGCGTTTCGCTGACGGCGAACATCCTTACGCCCGCGGCAGCGAGATATTCCGAAACCGTCCTGTCTATCTCGGGGGGAGTCACGAGGAATTTTTTAGGGATATGAAGATCCCCGTCATATTCCATCATCCCGGCAAAAAGTACTTCGGGGCGTTTTTCCCTGTCGAATTCCGTAAAATTTTCCTCATCGAAAGCCCTTGATATCTCTATGGCCCGGTCTCCCCTGAAATTAAAGAACACCACGGAATCTCCCGACTGTATCCTGCCCACGGGACCGCTTTTATCCGACACAACGAAAGCCTCCATGTACTGGTCGGTCATGGCCGCGTCTTCCTTATAGTAGGTATTAACGGCTTCTTCCGCCGAACTGAAACTGCGGGCCTTACCCAGCACATGGGCATCCCAGCCCCTTTTAACCACTGACCAGTCGGCATTATACCTGTCCATGGTGGTTATCATCCTGCCTCCGCCGGAGGCTATCCTGTAATCCATGCCGGCAGAAGAGTTTATCTCGGAAAGCACGTCTTCTGTTCTTTTTATGTATTCCAGAGCCGATTTAGAGGGAACGTCCCTGCCGTCAAGAAGAGCGTGTATCCTTACTTTAGTAACGCCTTCCGAAGCCAGACGCCTGAGCATGGCATAAAGCTGGTCAACATGCGAATGTACGTTACCGTCGGAAAGAAGACCTATAAAATGGAATGTAGACCCTTTCTTTTTAACGTTATCTGCCAGCTCTTTCCATACGGCGGAATCGAATATACTGCCGTCGGCTATGGCCGAATTCACCCTCTTGGCGCCCTGGGCAAAAACCCTCCCCGCGCCGAGAGCGTTATGCCCGACTTCGCTGTTACCCATGTCGTCGTCCGAGGGAAGACCTACGGCCGAACCGTGGGCCATGAGAGTGGTATAGAACCGGCTCTTAAAAAGCCTGTCCAGGACAGGGGTCTTAGCCATATACACGGCGTTACTGGGGGAAGCTTTGCCTATCCCGATGCCGTCCATGATAATAAGAAGCAGCGGCCCTTTTCTGGGCGTGAAATTCTTTAATTTTTTAAGTTCCAGTTTCATTTTATTTCCTTTCGTTTTGCGGCCGCCGGCATCCGGCACTCGACACTCAAAAGCGAATCTCTTACCGATCGTCACTCCCCTTCTTACAAATTCCTACTTTTTACTTCCCTCTTTCTTCACTGCCCCCTCACTGC
>CAYQUS010000010.1:10513-55438 GCA_964421015.1 uncultured Planctomycetia bacterium | reverse complement strand
GCCCCTACATCATGATACATCGACGCGTATTTAAGCAGTTCCATCTCGTTTTCGTTTAATCCGAGCTCCCGCCCGACCAGAAGGTTAATAGCCGTAGCCCTCTCTACATGAGGGATAAGAAAACCATGGTTCAAAGACCGGATCATATCGGAAATTTCGGGATCAACCGCGCTCTCTTCACCTTGTTTTTCCTTATGTAAAGCGCTTTTATTTGCATCGTCAGTATCGGGCACATAAGAGAGCTCTCTAAGCGCCTTTTCATACAACCCGGGGTTTCGTGCCAGCTCTTTTTCCGCCTCGGGAGTCTTGAGGGTCAGTATGTACCCTCCCATTTCAAGCCCTCCGAAATCACCGTATGCCGCTGGGTTTTCCTTTAAGAATTCCGCGGGTCGGGTCTCCACTCTTGGAATAAGTATCACTCGTATATTGCCGCCATCTCCGTACAAATGAAGAAAAATATCGCTTTTTACTCCCTTTTCAAGAAAATGCGTGTACCTTTCGTGGACGGCCTTGGCCATTTCTGCCGTATCGTTTCCATAAGCACTACTGTTTATGCGCTCATTGTAGGCGGGCCAGCGTTCCAAAGCCTCATCCGACATCTCTGAGATAAGAGTTACTTTTTTCAAAGACTGCGTGTGAAAATTGTTACCGCTTGGACCTACACCGTTAAAGAAACTTTCATATTTCTCTCCGCGCACTTTTGTAAGAAGTATCATGGCTTCAACAAGCTCCGGAGTAAGGGGCCCCTGCGCCAGATTGGGTCTCCCCATAACCATATGACCCTCGCCATAATTACGACCTCGATGCCCGAAGAGATATGGTTCCCCCGAAATATGAAAAACATGGGTTACGCCGCTTGAACGTTTTTCCATTTTTTTTGTGCTGTCTTTCTTTATATTTTTCTTGGAAGCTATAACCGCAAGCTGGCCGGTTGAAAGTTTCACGTGCTGTGAAGTGTCTATCTCCGAAGGATCATATCTCTGGACCGATCCTTTGTACTCTTCATAGGCTGCCTCAATATCTTCACCGACCTCGGCTATCTGAAAATCGTCCAGCAGGGTAAGATCGATATTCACAAAACTTACCAGGTCGGCATACTTATACTCATCAACCTGCTCTTCTTCTGAAACCGGTCTTTTTGTAATAAGTTTTTCAGATGAACCGGAGGCTATGACTGTTTCTTGAACTGCATATCCGCCTATAAAGCTGTCATATCTATCCATGTCACCGCCAGAGACCCTGTCTATGGGCGTCACACGGATTATTGCAGCCTGTTTTCCCGCGTCTCCTTTATCATTTACATACGGAATAAGCAGTGTATCCGGACGTTCGGGATCAGGCCTTACCTCTTCAAGATTAAAACCTTCCGCTGAAGACGTGTATTCTATATCAAGCACTTTTTCCAGATAATTTAAAAGCCTCTCGGAATCGGAAACACCCGGAGAAAAATACCAGTCCGCTATCGCCAGAGTGACGCCCATCTTGTCTATACCGCCTCGCAAACTCTCTTGCTGAAAAACACTCCATGTAGAAAGTGTATCGGTTTCTTGATGAACTGGATCATTAGGAAAATAGGAATATGCCCCGGTTGTTTCAAGGCTAAGGAATGCTATTATGATTGCGGAAGAAACCATTTTAGAGAATATTGAATTTGTTTTCATTCGTTACCTCCTGAAAATCGAATAATTGAAATTCTCTAAAAAAGCAGCTAACTGGATATTTATTTTATTTACTAATATATGCTAACACCCGTGAAATCAGCAGTCAAACTGAAGTTTTCTTAATTTTTCATATCTAACAAAATTTAATTGTTTCCCTTTTTACAGGAACCTTGTAATTGGCCACATTGGTGCCAGGCACCATAGGTGCCTGGCACCAATGTGTTAAAAAGTCAGTTTTTGTAGACTCGAGGAACCCTGTCGGTTATCTGGGAGAGTATTTCGTACGGGATAGTCCCGGAAAGTTTGGCTATTTTCTCGATATGAATGTTCTCACCCTGCTGTTCTCCTATAAGCACAACCTCATCTCCAACCTTTACGTCGGGAACATCACCCACGTCGAGAAGTGTCTGATCCATGGTAACCATACCCACGACCCTTACATATTTGCCTCTTACAAGCGCCTCCGCCTTGTTTGAAAGTATTCTGGAGTAACCGTCCGCGTACCCTATCGGTATCGTGGCTATTTTTGTGTCCTTCTGGGTTATGTAGGTCCGTCCGTAACTTATGGATCTTCCAGGCGGGACATCCTTTAAATACACTATCCTGGTCTTGAGGCTCATTACAGGCTTAAGACCAATTTTCTCCGACAAATTCTTTTTCGGACATACACCGTAAAGCATTATGCCGGGCCTTGCCAGATTAAAATGCGCTTCCTCCCAATCCAGCACCGCTATACTGCTGGAGGCGTGATAGAACCTTGCCTTTATCTTCTCCGCTTCCATGTCGCTTTTGACTTTTTCAAAAAAAGAAAGCTGCATTTTGGTGAACATCTTGTCTCTGGCCGCCGAGGAAAAATGTGTGTATACCCCTTCAATTTCAACGCACCCGCAATCCCTTGCCTCTCTTATGAGGTCCATAGCCGTCTCATGCCACACACCTATGCGCCCCATCCCCGTATCTACTTTTACGTGGACTTTGGGCCTGGAAGAGGTCCTCTCGTGTATCCTGCGAAGCGCTCCCAACAGTTCCCTGTCCCCCAGAGTAAGAGTTATGTTGTTCCTGACACAAACGTCAGCTTCCTCCTCCAAGACCGCCCCGAGAACAAGAACAGCCACATTGATGCCTTTGTCCCTGAGTTTCATTGCCTCATCGGCAGTCGCGACACCCAGGTAATCTATACCCCCCTCGACAAGGGCCCTTGATACCGCGGAGATCCCGTGCCCGTACGCGTTGGCCTTTACGACGGCCATTATTTTGACGTTCTCTCCGAGGAACCCTTTTATTACCCTGAGGTTGTGCCTCATGGCGTCGAGGTCTATTTCGGCCCATGTGGGCCTGTAATTTTTTATATCCATACGCGTCTCCCGCTCAATTTATAATTTTTTATAGGTTGTGCCCCAGCACGTTGCATTCTTTGACATACAGGTACATGGGTTCCAGGTCCTGAGGGGCAAGAGCTTGTTCCGAAGCAAGACTAAGCGCCATCCTGCCTATGTCATCGGCCCTTGGAAACCAGTCCACCCCTTCAGCTATTTCAGCCTTGGCCCACTTCTCTATCACATTCCTGTACTTGTCGAGCCCGTTAGCGAAAAATACTGTTTTTCCGGTCACAAAACGCTCAAGGTCCCTGACATCGGAAAGCAGATAATCCGTTTTTCTCCGTAAATGCCCCTCGCTGGTCCTTTCGTAAAAACAGGAATAAACTTTACCTTTGTGCGCGTCAATAATGGGCGCTACCGATCCATCCCCGGATGGAACTCTCATGGCTACGGCATCGAGAGTTGGCACCCCCGCAACGCCGCATCCCAGGGCCATGGCCATCCCTTTCACCGTGGCCGCGCCTATCCTGAGCCCCGTAAAGGATCCGGGCCCCAATCCGAAAGCGATCAGATCTATATCCTTCATCATCCATCCGGCGTCTTTTGCGAGCTTTTTGATCTTCGCCGTTATTATCTCGCTGTGTTTTGTCCCGGCGTCCTCGTGCAGCATGCTGACGGTCCTCTCGTCGTCCAGACAAGCCAGACTCAAAAAACTGGTGGATGTATCTATGGCGAGCGTCTTCATATATCTTCCCCGGATGCCAGAAAAACATCCAATCTTCTTTTTGCGTCCTCTCCGACAGCGGCAAAACCTATTGTCCTTGAGTTCTCCTCTCCAGGCTCCATAAAAACCTCGAAATATTCTTCAGGCAGAAGTTCCTGTATCTTGTCCGCCCATTCCACAGCGGTCACTCCCGTGGAATAAAAATATTTCTCATAATCCATGGTCTCACAAAAACCCCGGCTGTCAAGTCGGTATACGTCAAAGTGATACAGCGGCATTTTCCCCGGGTATTCCTTTATGACCACAAAAGAGGGGCTGTTAACATATCTGTAATCCTTAACGCCAAGCCCTTTCGCCAGCCCCTTCACAAATACCGTCTTTCCGGAACCCAGGTTACCGCGAAGAGCCACCAGGTCCCCGGCCCTCAATACCGAGGAGAATTTCTCCGCCAGGCTCAGCGTTTCTTCGGGAGAAGCTGTTTTTATTTCGCGCCCTATCTTCATTTTTTCCCGCCCTTCTTAGCTCCGGGAGAAAGGTGGTCATATCCTTTGATCTTGAGTTTGGAGACCTTTCCTGAAGCTCCGCATATCCTCATCCCCAGAGAAGCCTTCGTGACCTCTCCTATAACAAAAAATCCGGCAAGACCCGTCGTTTCGGAATAATAAGGAAGCTTGGAGGCTTTCTCGGCGCTCATGGTGAATAAAAGTTCAAAACTCTCGCCGTAATAGAGAGCGTCTTCCGGGGAAAGCCCCTCGGCAAGAGGGATACTTTCCTCGTAAAGCAGGCATCCCGTGCCGCTCTGGTCTGATATCCTGGCAATATCCATCGCTATCCCGTCGGAAACGTCTATCATGGCGCTTGGCCTGAACTTCCCCGACAGAAAAACGGATTCCTTTATTCTGGGCGAGAAATCCAGATGCTCTCTTTTACCGTCACGCACGGGCCCGGTGATAAGTATAAGTTCGCCCGGCCTTGCCCCGGATCGGGTCACAAGCCCGCTTTTCCTGACCGTGCCGAGTATCGACACATCTATCACAATTTTTTCCGAACGCACCGTATCTCCGCCGGCCAGGGAAACGCCGTATTCCCGGCAGATATCTCTTATCCCTTTATAGATCCTCCCGGCCTTTGCCAAGCTCATCCCCGGCGGAATACCTATACTTACCGTTATGTATTTCGGCGTGGCCCCCATGGCCGCCACGTCGCTTATATTGACGGCAACAGCTTTTCTGCCTATCCTTTCGTACCCGTCGGCGGCCGTAAAATGCGTTCCTTCCACCATCATGTCGGCGCCCCAGACAAAAAAAGTTCTACTGTCCTTTTCTATCACCGCGCAGTCGTCGCCTATCCCTTTAACAAGTCCGAGAGACCTTGCCGGGAACATTTTTTCCACCGACTTTATAAAATCCAGTTCCTTCATTTCAGCGATAGCATCCTCTGTATGTTCCTTTTTCCAGGGTTCCTTATTATTCCCCGTTCCGTGACGATAGCCGTTATAAGCCCCGCCGGAGTAACATCAAAAGCCGGATTCATCGCGGGCGTACCGGGCAAGGTGATAAGATCTCCTCCGATCCTTCTCACTTCTTCCTGAGACCTCTCCTCGATGGGTATGCCGGAACCGTCCTTAACGGAAATATCGAAAGTCGAAACGGGAGCCGCCACATAGAACGGTATCCCGTGGTGTCTGGCGCACACGGCAAGACCATATGTTCCTATCTTGTTCGCGGTATCCCCGTTGGCGGCTATCCTGTCCGCTCCTACCACGACAAGGTCCACTTTTTTCCGCGCCATAAGAGAAGCGGCGGCGTTATCGCATATAAGGGTGTGCCTGATCTTTCGCTTTTCAAGCTCCCACACGGTAAGCCTTGCCCCCTGGAGAAGAGGACGGGTCTCATCGGCGTAAACCATCTTTATCTTTTTTCTCGAATTAAAAATAACCCCCAGAGCCGTTCCGTCGCCTCCCGTAGCAAGGGCTCCGGCGTTGCAGTGTGTCAGAACACGCGCCCCTTTTTTGATAAGTTCAGCTCCGTTCCTTCCTATCATCCGGCAGATATCTCTATCCTCATCAAGGATCTTTATGGATTCCCTCAAAAGGTCCTTTACAAGCGCGTCCGCGGTTTTCGCCGGCGACATTTCATAAACTCTCCGCATGCGTTCAAGAGCCCAAAAAAGGTTCCTGGCCGTAGGTCTCGACGACGCCAGAAGATCCGAAACTTTTTTTATGTCCCTCTTAAGCCCGGAGACGGTCTTAGCCTTGCTGCGCACGGCTCCCAGATAGACTCCAAAAGCTCCGGCTATCCCTATAGCCGGAGCCCCCCGCACTTTCATTTCGGAAATAGCCAGAAAAATGTCCTTTGGCGTGCGGCACTTAACATAGGTCTCCACCAGCGGAAGTTTCCTTGAATCCAAAAGTTCGACACTTCCGTTATTGAACCTCACAGCTTCATACCTCATATCCTTACTGTCCCCCCTATCGTCATGCCTCTATTATCCTCATGATAAAAACCATGAATACCATGCCGATATTGTGCGCCATGTGCACGGCCATAGGCACCAGCAGCGACCCCGTTCTCTCATAAAGGTACGCAAGCAGCATTCCCAGTATCATTATCGGTAAAAAACCGGCCATATGCGTGTGCAGGGCAGAAAATATCACCGATGTCCCGATTATGCCGGCGGCCACGCCCCATTTTTTCCTGACAGCGGGATACATGAACCCCCTGAAGAAAACCTCCTCGGCTACCGGTCCGAAAATAGCGGCAAAAAGCGCGGATACCAAAAGCACTCCCCCCTCTTTTTCTTCCATAAAAACCTCAACTATCGGCTGAACGGGAGGTTCATACCCTATCTTCCTCATGAGCAGAAAAGTCAATACCATCGTTGCCGTCAAAACAGGTAAGACGGCCAGATACCCTGCCGCGGCGGTAACAACCGCCTTCAAAGGGCTTACAGGCGCCAGCCCTATGGCGCTTCTTGTCTGCGAATATTTGCGGAACACAAAGTACAATATCACGCTTATGGCCGCCAGGTTCATGAACGCGGTATCCGATACCATCCTGAAGTTCATGTTCCTTAATACAGGGAACTTCTCTGAAATTACGGTTTGGAAAAAAGCGAAGACATATCCCGAAAAAAGAAAAAGTATCACCACTCTAAGAACATCCGGAACATTCCAGGCCGGCTCCTCAACGCCGGCCAGCCTGATGTCAAGTTTTTCCCCTCTTATCCGCCGCGCCGCCAGAAGAATATCCAGCCCCAACCCAAGCATTATGGCGAAAAGTATGGCAAGGTTCAGAACCGCTATAAAAAAATAGAGCAGCGGATCTTCCTTCGAGAGTTCTTCCACCCGTTTCTGCCTTTCGGAGGCTTCCGAAAGATCGAACATCTTTCGGGTTTCTCCCTCCCGGAAGTCTTCCGGGCCGGATGATGTTTTTCCCGGAAGGCCCGGGATCCCGGTAACGACAGATCTTTCCCCAAGCATATCAGCTACGGCCATGACATTGACCGCCACCACCAGAAATAGAAGCACGGCGTATACGCGCTCGTGTTTTATGACCTCAAGCAGTTTTCCCATCTGTTCCTTTTTCAGCCCACATCATTCAGCCGGCGGAGCCTGAAAGCCGCCCCCAGAGACTCGCCAAGATCCCGGCAGAGAGACACCTTGTCCTCCCCGATGGAATCCAGACAGGTCACCGACGTCTTTATCCCCCGGGAAGAGCAACCCAGGATAAATTCTTTTATGGAGGCGTAGGCTTTTGCGCCGAATACGGGCGAGCACAGTTCTTCGTAATTTTGGGCGTCCGGAGCGTTCAAGCTCACCGACACCTCGTCCACAAGCCCCGATAACTCCGCGGTAACGTCCCTGCCGTTTATAAGATTCGCCTCACCATTGGTATTAAGCCTTGTTCTTCCCCCCCGTTCCTTGACATAGGCCGAAACGGCTTTTATGACACCCATCCTGAGCGAAGGTTCGCCGAAACCGCAGAAAACTATTTCGTCATATTTTCGCGGATCGCCTATCTCACTTATTATCTCACTCCTCAATGGGTCCCTGCCCAGAAAAAGATCATGTCCCTTGACCTTGCTTGAGGTCTGCCTCGCGCAGAACGAACACCTGTTAGTGCATCTATGCGTCACGTTGACATAAAGGGAGTTGCGTATCTTGTAGGTTATTTCGCCCGTACCCCTAAGGCCCAGCCTGAAAATCCTGTCGGCGTTGAACGAAGTGACCGTCGCGGCTTCCTCGGGAGAAATTCCGAAGAGATCCCCGTACAGCTCCGTCAGGCAGCCTACGAACGAAGGTTCGTTCCTTTGTCCTCTGTGTTTTTCAGCTGACAGGTACGGCGAATCCGTTTCAAGAAGTATGTTGTCTATCCCGGCAAGCCTGGCGGTGTTCCTGAGCTCAACGGCCTTGGGAAAAGTTATGTTACCCGCGAACGATACCGCAAGGCCCATGGACAATATTTCCTTTAAAAAATATTCCCCTTCGGAAAAACAATGCATCACTCCCTTCATGAACATCTTTTTCCCGGACCTTATAGCTTCCAAAGTCTCTTCCGCGGCCTGCCTGGAATGGATCACCGCGGGAAGATCGAGCTGGCATGCCATGTCCAGAAGCTCCGCGAAAAGAAACTTCTGTTTATCCATCGGGGAATGTTTCCTGTAGTTATCAAGACCTATCTCGCCTATTCCGACGACCTTATCACTCTCCGTAGCGAGTTTCCGTATCCCGGATATGTCTTCCCGGGTGGCTTTATCGGCGTAATGCGGATGTATCCCAACGGCCGCGAAAATCTCCTCGTGCTCCTCGGCCAGGCGCACGGCTTTTATCGAGCTTTCAAGGTCTATCCCCGGAACTATTATCCTTTTTACTCCGGCCTGGACGGCCCTCCGGATAACTTCCTCCAGATCCGCTTCGAACTCGGGCATATCAAGATGGCAATGTGTGTCAACCAGCATCATTTTTTCTTATCCTCTTCAGGGCTCCCTCTTGGGCAAGAAGCTTTTTCTTTTTCTCTGTCCCGCCTGAATATCCGCCTATGGACCCGTCTGACGCTATCACCCTGTGGCACGGAACAAGCGGGGCATACGGATTCCGGGAGAGAGCCGAGCCTGCCGCCCTCGCGGCGCCCGGAGACCCGGCTTTAGCGGCTATCCACGCGTACGTCCTTACTTCTCCGCGGGGTATCTCAAGCGCGCCGAGAAGAACTTTCTTCTGAAAAGAAGTGAGATCATTGTTTCGCCGGATGGCCTTTTTCAGAGCGGAAGAACGAGTCATATTTTTTCACCGGAGTATGATCGCCGAGAATACCCGGAACTACTTGATCCTCATAAAAAGAGGATCTCCTTTGACCACACGTGTCCCGGAAGGGAACGACCTTGCGTTGCCGCGTCCCGTGGCGGCGACTTTTGATCCCCCGCCGAACCCGTCTGTTACAAATCCTTCAAGGCCCAGCTGTTTCCACATCTTCTCAGCCGTAGAAGGCATAAAAGGATACATGCATACCGCGGCCGCGCGGAGAACCTCAAGAAGATCGGCCATTATGAGCGCTATGGCTTTCATGTTACCGTTCTTCGCGTGGGTCCACGGAGCGGAAAGCTCTATGTACTTATTGGCCCTTCCCACCGCCGCCATAACGTTCTCTATCGCCTCTTTTATCCTGAGACCGGAACTCGTCATGCAGGAATGAAATTCTTCCGGCAGGCTCGACAGCGGGCCCATTATCATCTCCGCGCTGCGCCTGGCCTGTTCTGGGTCTTCAGGATCAAGCGGCGCTTCGGGAGATACCCCGCCGAAATACTTCTCCACCATGGTAAGCGTGCGGTTCAGTAAATTACCAAGGTCATTGGCAAGATCGCTGTTATAAGTGGAAACAAGCGCCTCTTCACTGAAAACACCGTCCATTCCCAGACTGACAGCCTTGAGTATAAAGTACCTGACGGGGTCAACCCCGTATTTCTCGGAAAGCGCCACGGGATCCACTATGTTCCCCTTGGACTTCGACATCTTCTCCCCGCCCATCTTCCACCAACCATGCGCGAAAATAGTCCCGGGAAGGCTGAACCCGGCGCTTTTGAGCATTATGGGCCAGTAGACGGCGTGATGCCTCAGTATATCCTTCGCTATCAAATGAACGTCGGCCGGCCAGATAGTTTCGAATTTTCCGGAAGCTTTCGGGCCGGATATGTAGTTCACAAGGGCGTCAAACCAGACATACGCTACGTAGGAACTGTCAAAGGGCAGCTCGATCCCCCAGGGCGACCTTTTTTTGGGCCTGGAAACACAAAGATCGTTAAGCTCCTCTTTCAGAAAACCCAAAACTTCGTTCTTTCTGAATTCCGGCATTATAAAATCCGGATGGGTATTTATGTATTCCACAAGCCAGTCACGGTACTTTCCCATCCTGAAAAAATAATTTTTTTCCTTTATCCTCTCAAGCGCCCTCCCGCAATCCGGGCATTTCCCATCAGGAGCCTGGGTGTCGGTCCAGAAAGTCTCGCAGGGTGTGCAGAACCACCCGTCGTACTCCCCTTCGTATATGTCTCCGTTATCTTTAACCCGCGACAAAAAATCCCGTACCGTGGTCTTGTGGCGTTCATCCGTGGTCCTTATGAACATGTCGTACTTTACGTTCATTTTTTCCCAGGCATTCCTGAAATTCACCGATATCCCGTCCACGAACTTCTGCTCTTCCCCCGGCTTAAAACCGGCTTTTAGGGCGGCTTCTTCTATTTTCTCGCCGTGCTCATCGGTCCCGGTAAGAAAAAACACTTCGTCTCCCGCCATTCTCCGGTACCTCGCCAGAGCGTCCACGGCCACCTGGGTATACGCGTGCCCTATGTGAGGAGCCGCGTTAACGTAATATATCGGTGTGGTAATGTAATACTTGCCCATGCTCTACTTTTCCTCCGACAAACCCTGCACATTGATCTCCTTAAGCATGCCCTCTCCCAAGTCCACTGTCACTGTGCCTTTAAGAGGACTCGCGGAAACCACTCTCCCCTTGCCGTGCGGGGTCTTTATCTCCTTGCCTATCTTCGGGAAATTCCTTGAACATTCCTTATAACACTCATGCTCGTATCCCAGACAGCACATCAGTCTCCCGCATATACCTGATATTTTGGAAGGTTTGAGAGAAAGGTTCTGTATCTTGGCCATTTTAATTGTGACAGGATTGAAATCCTTGAGGAACGCTATGCAGCAGAGTTTCCTGCCGCAGGGGCCTATGCCTCCCAGCATCTTGGCCTCATCCCTCACCCCTATCTGCCTGAGCTCTATCCTTACCCTGAATATGCTGGCAAGATCCTTCACCAGGTTCCTGAAATCCACGCGGCTGTCCGACGTAAAATAGAACATTATTTTTGACCGGTCGAAAGAATATTCGGCGTCCACAAGTTTCATGGAAAGACCATGCTCTTCCACCTTCTTTTCGCATACCTTAAGAAGGTCCTTGGTCTTAGCCTTATTCTTCAGTATTTGCGCCTCGTCCCATGGGTTGGCCGCTCTTATTATCTTTCTCAGGGGAGGGGTCTGATTGGCGGCGGAAGAAACATTCTTTTCCGGAGTCGAGACCACCACTCCGTACTCGAGGCCCCTGTCGGACTCCACGATCACCTTGGTGCCGACATCGAACTTCATTCCGGAAGTTATAAAACTCTGCACCTCTCCCATCACCCTCAGCTGTACCTGTACTATTTCCTGTTCCTGCATCTCTTTCCTTTTTTAGGCCCGGCAGGCCATTTTATCCGCCTATAAAAGACGGCAGTATCTGCGCGGCTATTTTAGCGTTAACGTTTCCCGAAAGCGCTTTTTTGAGCTCCAGAAGACGCTCCATAGACGAGTACGTTTCCCCTTCGTCCCTTTTAGAGACCGCCCAATCCCCTTTTTCTCCGCGCGCCGTCTCGTCCAGGAGCGGTATCAAAAACCCTTCCGCTTCTAAAACCGCGTCACGAAGCATCGCTACAACCGTATCTATATCCCCTATCAGCGTGTCCTTTTCATCTGAATACCAGTTCATAAGAACGTCCCGCCGTCTGCAGGTTATATCCTTCAGCATCCCTTTTACGTCACCCCGCCTTTCGGCGTAACCGGACTTCATGCTCTCTATGGCCCTACCGACAGAACCCTGGGATAATCTCGCGAGCGTTTCGGCCGTTTCCCTATCTACCCCGGATTCCTTCATTATTATCTCCGCGGCCTGTGATGAGGGAAGCCCGCTGAAACGCACCTCGGAGCATCTGGAAAGCACCGTTTCGGGTATCATTTCCTTATTGTCGCTTATCAGTATCACCAGAGAACTCCCCGGCGGCTCCTCCAGCACCTTAAGCAGAGCGTTGGCGGCCTCTAGGGTCATCATATGGGCATCTTCTATAACAGCGGCGTTGCGCCCGGAAGAGAAAGGTTTCATGTAAAGAAAATCCTTTATCTCCCTTATCTCGCTTATCCCTATATTCTTATTTTTCTCCGGGACGATCCACTTAACATCCGGGTGCTCGTTCCTGGATATCTTCTCTGTCTCTGCCGCAAGCGCCGTATCCGGCGCATGTTGAGCTTTGTCCGGAAAGAGCAGCTCCGCGAGGAACGCTCTGGCGGTAAGCGCTCTTCCCACTCCCTTTGGCCCCGAAAAAAGATAGCTCGATGATATCCTCCCGAGCTCAAGGCTTCTGGAGAGATACCTTACGGGATTATTCTGGCCTTTTATATCTTTCAATGAGAGCATACACTTCCCTGTTTACCTTCTCGCGGACATCATCTATGTTTCCCGAGCCGTCTATGACCTTCATCCTTGAAGGGTTTTCACCGGCTATCCTGAGATAGCCTTCCCTGACCTTCGAATGGAAATCTCCCGCCCTTTTTTCCATCCTGTCGGCTTTTCTATCGGAAGTGGCCCTGGCTATCCCCGACACTGGATCTATGTCGATTATGATCGTAAGGTCCGGCAGAGCGCCGCGCCTCGCCGCGTCATCCATGTCTTTTATAAAGGCCATGTCCATCCCAAGGCCGTACCCCTGGTAAGCGAAAGTCGCCGTGTTGAACCTGTCGCACACAACTATTTTTTTTTCGGAAAGCTCCGGCAGTATTACCTCATCCACATGCTGGGCCCTGTCCGCTTCAAAAAGAAAGAGTTCCGCGTAGGCGCCCAATCTTATCTCCGCCCTATCGAGAAGTATATCCCTTATCCGCTTGCCAAGTTCCGTTCCTCCGGGCTCCGCCGTCCTGACAACGTCGTATCCTTCCCCCTGAAGCTGTTCCGTTAAAAGCCTGGACTGCGTGCTTTTTCCGCTTCCTTCCGGACCCTCAAAAGCTATAAAAAGACCTTTTGTTATTTTTTTCGCCACACGCTTCCCCCGGAAGTATCTTCCACCGCGAAACCCAGATCTGAAATTTTCTTTCTTATCTCATCGGCTTTTTTAAAATCTTTTCTTTCGCGCGCGCTGTCCCTCTCCCTTACAAGCCTCTCTATTTCATCGGTCACATCTCCGCTTACATCGGGTTTAACAAGAGAAAGCGACAGTATCCCGGCGCATTTAAGCAAAAGAGCCCTTAGGTCCGCTAATTCCCTGCATGTCCCGGTATCCCGGGAATTAGTCGCCAGAATATCGTTGCCGGCTTTCACCGTTTTGAACATGACAGATACCGCCATTGCCGTATTAAGATCGTCGTCCATAGCGTCCTCGAACTCTCTGGACAGCTCTCCGGCTATACCCTGCGGGGTATCCATGAGATTTCCCCCAGCTGTCTCAACGCATACCGCCGAAGCGCTCCTCTCCAGAAAGATAAGCATCCTTTCTTTCGAGCGGGCCGCTTCAGACATCTTCTCGTCGCTATAGTCCATCGGGCTTCTGTAATGGCTTGAAGCGAAACATATCTTAAGCATGTCCGGATCCGGATATTTTTCCAGAAGATCGCTTATCGTTATATAGTTCCCCAGAGATTTTGACATTTTCTCGCCGCGCACGGTGAGTAGACCGTTATGCATCCAGCAGGCGGCAAAACTCTTTCCGGTAGCGGCCTCCGACTGGGCTATCTCGTTCTCATGATGGGGAAAAACCAGGTCAACTCCTCCCCCGTGGATATCGAACATGTCCCCAAGGATCTTGGTGCTCATCACGGAACACTCTATATGCCACCCGGGCCTGCCTTTCCCCCACGGGCTTTCCCAGAAAGGTTCCCCGGGTTTGGCGGCTTTCCACAGCGCGAAATCCAACGGGTGCTCTTTCTTTTCATCCACGCCTATCCGGACCCCATGAATAAGTTCATCTTTGTTCCTGTTAGAAAGCTTTCCGTATCCCCCGAATTTAGCCACGCTGAAATAAACACTTCCTTCCGAAACGTAGGCGAAACCCTTTTTTATGAGTCCCTCCGTGAAATCTATCATTTCCCGTATATTCTCGGTCGCCCTCGGCTCGAATGTCGGGGGTTCTATACCAAGGCGCTCAAGCTCGTCGTGATACACCTTGAGATATTTTTCGGCCACCGAACGCGAGGCCTCCTCAAGCCTTCCCCCGGAGAGAGGCTCTCCCGACGAGGCTATATCAGAGGCCGCCCTCGCTATTATCTTGTCGTCTATATCCGTAACGTTCCTAACGAAAACGACCTTATACCCCTTATAACTGAAATATCTCCTCGCGACGTCAAAAACATAAGCGCTGCGGGCATGGCCTATATGAGGAACGTCATAGACCGTCGGACCGCATACGTACATGTTTATTACGCCGGGATTTATAGGCTCGAATTTTTCTTTTGTTCTGGTAAGAGTGTTATACAGTTTCAGCATCTTCTTCCGCGCCGGTTCCTTTGGCGTGGTTTTCCTTTCTTTTTTCCCCGTGATCCTCAAGTTCGTGCTCAATGCGGTCTATCTCGTGCTGCAGGCGCTCCAAGGCCTGCTGCAAGGGATCGGGAAGCGAGCTGTGGTCCAGGTTCACCCCTCCCGGCAGCCTCTTGCCCTTTCTTTTGGCGACTCTTCCCGGAACACCCACAACCGTGGAATCCTCCGGAACGTCCCTTAAGACGACCGCGTTCGCCCCTATCATTACGTTCTTACCGATAGTAATGTTCCCAAGCACCTTTGCTCCGGCTCCCACAACCACCCCGTCCATTATGTTGGGGTGCCTCTTCCCTTTTTCCTTCCCTGTCCCACCCAGGGTAACGCCCTGGAACAAAGTAACGTTATCGCCTATTACCGCGGTCTCTCCTATCACTACACCCATGCCGTGGTCTATAAAGAGGCCCTTCCCTATGACCGCTCCCGGATGGATCTCTATTCCGGTAAGCCACTTGGCGAACTGGGAAAGAAATCTGGGCAGAAAAGGCACGTTTTTCTTCTTGAGAAAATTTGTCAGGCGGTAAAACACTAGAGCGTGTATTCCTGAATAAGTAAAGATTATCTCGGCTTTACTGGTAGCCGCAGGGTCGCGTTCCATTACAGCGGCTATTTCATAACTCAGCAATTTCCCCACAACCGTATAAAAAACAAATCCGGACAGAAACACCAGAATAATGATATTAAGAAGACACACCGCCATTTATACCTCCTCGCCGGGCCTGTCCGTCCCGGAAAAAGAACATTCCCGAAGCGTCGCCACGGCATACGCCTCTATGGCCGCCTTTCTCCCCACTTCTCCTATCCCTTCTTTGGTTTTCCCTTTGACGCTTATGCTGCCCGGCTCCGCGTAAAGAGCCTTAGCTATCACCCGGATGATCTTATCCCTGAAAGGAGCGATCTTTGGCTCTTCCGCGACCACCACGCAATCCAGGTTCCCCAGAGTAAACCCTTCTTCTTTCATTATCTCGGCAGCCTTATTAAGTATCCTGAGGCTGGACATCCCTTTATTGCCGGGATCGGTGTCGGGGAAAAGCGTTCCTATGTCCCCACGTGAAAGAGCTCCAAGCACGGCATCTGAAACAGCATGTAAAAGAACATCCCCGTCGGAATGCCCGAGAAGTCTTTTCTCTCCCGAAACCTCCACGCCCCCGAGCATCATCGGCCCGCCGTCAATTATCCTGTGTATATCGTATCCGAATCCTGTCCTCATGCTCTACTGCTGGTCCCTGGGATTAGCTTCTTCCTGACCTTTGTCGTCCGGAGACGGCGGATCGGCCTGGGGAGAGTTCCTGTTTTCCGAAGGCTGCGGCCTTCTGGGCTCTCTGCCGGAGTTACGTTCCTGCCTTGGTTCGGGTTTCTGTTCAGTTTTTTCGTTAAGATCAGCGAATATCATCCTTCCGGCTGATGTCTGCAGGACGCTCGATACCGTCACATTAACTGTCTTCCCGATAAGCCTTCTTGAATTATCCACTACTATCATGGTGCCGTCATCCATAAAGGCCACGCCCTGGTTACGTTCCTTTCCCTCTTTCCTTATGTGGACCGTCATCCCTTCTCCGGGGAACACCAGCGGTCTCATAGCCCCGGCAAGATCGTTTATGTTAAGCACCTTAACTCCCTCAAGCTTAGCCACTTTATTGAGATTGAAATCGTTGGTGATTATGGGCGCTTCCAGCAGCTTCCCCAGCCTTATGAGCTTGGCGTCGACTTCCTTTATCGAGGGAAGCCTCTCTTCGTGTATTATGACCTCTACGCCCTGGACTTTTTTAAGCCTGTCGAGCATATCCAGCCCTTTTCTTCCGCGGTTCCTTTTCTCATCGTCGGAACTGTCAGCCACCTGCTGGAGTTCATGCAGCACGAACCTCGGCACTATGAGCTTACCCTCAACAAAACCCGTCTCGCTTATTGCGCTTATCCTTCCGTCTATTATGACGCTGGTATCGAGTATGTATCTCTGGTTCCTCTGGTCCTGTCTCGAGAACCTGACATACGGGACTATCACGTTGAACTCATCCTTGCCTTTTATGGCTATCACCATCCCCAGATAACAGAAGATCAGCGTGAACGACATCTGCAAAATGGGGTATAGGTGAGCGTCCATCGGGATAAGGCGCGCTATAAGGTTCATCATCCACGCCATAAAAAAGCCGAAAACAAGGCCGAAGGCCGCCGCCGAAAGGTTCCTTAGGGAAACGCTTTTAAGTTTAGCCTCCATCAGCATTACAATAAGCGATACCACAAAACCCGCTCCCGCTCCCACCATCGCGTCCTGTCCCGCCAGCCCGGAAAAATCCGAACCTATGTAGTACCCGCTAACCGTGCATATAAGCAGAAAAAATATCCTTAAAGCGCATATCGTCATTGCTCACCTCACCTTCCTTTAGGTATAAGATCAAAAAAGTTTAATATTCCGGTCCCGCCGCGCAGCCTAACAGAAGATCCCTACCTGGGACTGACGGAAGAGCCTCTTGTCTTCTCCGTTTTTTCCGTTTTCTTTTCGGCCGTGACCTTTAAAAGTTTCCAGGGGTTGTTCTTTATGTCCCTTGTGAAATACTCGATATTGTCGTATATGGACTCGTCCGTGAGAAGTTTCCCGACCGTGCCCTCGCCTCTATTTATCCTGCCGAATATGGCCTCAAGGTCCTTGTAAAGGGTGTCATCGGCTATAAGTTTACCTATGGTCCCTTCTCCGGAAGATATCCTGCCGAAAACATTGGCCAGGTTCTCATAAAGCCTTTCGTCGGTTATGAACTTCCCAAGAGTGCCCTTACCGGAACGGGCGTCCTGGACTATACCGGAAATATCTTCTATGAACGATTTCACCATCTCCATCTGCAAACCCACGTTCACGGGGTTCCTGCCTTCTATAAGATCGCCTCCCGAGAGGAACTCCGCTGACTTACCGGGAGTTATTTCCGCGTACTGCTCCCCCAGAAGACCCAGGGTATTTATCCTGAATGCCGCGTCCTTTTCAACCTTTACGTCTCTTTCTATCTTCATCGTAAGAAGAACCCGTGTTCTCCCGAGAGCCTCGTCATAGAATATCTTTATGTCCCTCACTTCCCCGACATTCACCCCAGCAAGTCTTATGGGAGCGCTCTTTTTGATACCGTTGACAAAGTCAAAAACAGCCTTAACCTCGTAACTCTCCTTGAGAAAATTAAAATCCCCCACCGAAAAGACCAGGACGAACATAAGGGCTATCCCTATCCCCATGAACAGGCCGACTTTCATCTCCAGCTTTTCATCTCTGAACATTTCTTTCTCCTTTTCTATGATTTTCTTTTTTTCCGTCCGCCTAATTGGTTATAGGACCCTCTGAATCCCCGGAAATAAACTGCCTCACAACAGGGTTGTCCGAAGACCTTATCTCTTCCGGCGTTCCCACGGCTATGATCTTTTTGTTATACAGCATCGCTATCCTGTCAGCTATCTTGTAAGCGCTCTTCATATCATGGGTCACGGTCACGGATGTCGTTTTAAGTTTGTCATGGAGACCCCTTATCAGATTATTTATGACATCCCCCGTAACAGGGTCCACTCCCGTGGTAGGCTCGTCGAACAATATGAATTTCGGAGACATGCTTATGGCCCTTGCAAGGCCCACCCTTTTTTTCATCCCTCCTGAAAGCGCGGCGGGTTTGACTTTCTCTATACCCCTCAGGCCAACCATAGCGAGGCATTCCGCCACCCTTTGGGTTATTTCCTCAAGGGACATGTCTGTGTGTTCCATGAGCCGGAACCCTACGTTCTCAAGCACGCTCAGCGAATCAAAAAGAGCCGCCCCCTGAAAAAGCATACCGAAGTCCCTGCGTACCCGATCCAGGGTCCGCGAATTTGCCGTGGCCATATCCACGCCGTCAACAAGAACACTGCCGGAATCGGGCCTTAAAAGACCTATCATGTGTTTCAAAAGAACGCTCTTGCCGCAGCCCGACCTGCCGATTATGACCATGGACTCCCCGGTCTCTATCCTGAGATCCAGCCCGTCTATTACCTTGTGCGTCCCGAAAGACTTACATATGTTCTTAAGTTCTATCATAAACCCCGTCTTTTGCCCCGCGCCGGCTGGGCAAAAAGTTCCTTTCCTCTACATTATGAAGTAAAAAAGCGCCGTAAAAAAACAGTCCGCCACTATTATCAGTATGAAGCTCCTCACCACGCTTGATGTCGTAGCCTTTCCTACACCTTCGGCACCCTCTTCGGAATTAAGCCCCTCGAAACACGATATGAGGCATATTATCGCCGCGAAAGACAGGCTCTTGATAAGCCCCGTTATTACGTCCTTCACCGCGAGAGGATCCCATGTCATTTTCATGTACATGGCGCTCGTTATATTAAGCCTTCCTACCCCTATCACGTATCCCCCAAGAATGCCGAAAAAATCCGCGTATATGGTGAGAAGCGGCACCATCACCATCATAGCGAGGAACCTCGGGACAACAAGATAATGAACGGGGTTCACGGACATGGTCTCAAGAGCGTCCACCTGTTCCGTAACCGTCATAGTACCAAGCTCCGCGCTTATGGCCGCCCCGCACCTGCCGGCAACGATCAGCCCTGTAAGCACCGGTCCGAGTTCCCTTGTAAGGGACAGCGCCACCAGCGAAGCGATATACATCTCCGCCGACATCTTCTGCATCTGGTAAGCGCTCTGCAAGGCCAGCACCATTCCCGTAAAAAAGCTTATAAGCACCACTATAGGAAAACTCGCCACACCGATTATGTTCATCTGCTCCAGCACCTGCTGTTTCCTGGCCGAAGGAGAGAACAGCCAGAATACGGTACGGTAAAGAAGCACCGACAATCCGCCTATGTAGACAAGAAAGTTCCTGACCTTTCGGCTCACAAAACTCACGCCTCTTCTGAAAACAAGCGCCCCGAATGTAATTTTCATGCCGTTCCTGGTTTTATGCCGTCCGATGATCCGGTTATCACTGTTTTTCGCCTACCGGCTCGCCTTCCGACTTTGTGAACTTAAGCACCGACCTCACCTTATCCACGGAAACATTAACTTTACTGCCGTCCGTTATGTCTCCCGATATTATTTCCTCGGCCAGCGGGTTCTCAAGATACCTCTGTATGGTCCTTTTCAGCGGCCTGGCCCCGAAATTCTTGTCTATGCCGCTATTTATCAAAAAGTCCCTGGCCTCGTCCGTCATTACAAGTTCTATGTTCTTCTCTTTCAGCCGCGACTGTACTTCTTTGAGCTCTATGTCCACTATGCTTTTCATGTCTTCCATTGTGAGAGACCTGAAAACTATTACGTCGTCTACCCTGTTCAGGAACTCCGGCTTGAAAGTTTTCTTTATCTCGTCAAGGAGCCTGCCTTTCATGCTCTGGTATGTTTCCTCTTCTTTCTGAGAGGCGAACCCTATGGCCCCGGATTTCTTCATGAGTTCCGCTCCGACATTGGATGTCATTATGAGTATAGTGTTCTTAAAACTCACCTTACGGCCGTAGGAATCGCTGAGCCGCCCTTCATCAAGCACCTGAAGGAGTATGTTAAAGACATCCGGGTGGGCCTTTTCTATCTCGTCAAGCAACACCACGGCATAAGGCCGTCTTCTCACTTTTTCGGTAAGCTGTCCCCCCTCCTCGTATCCCACGTACCCGGGAGGCGCTCCCACAAGTTTGGAAACATTGAACTTCTCCATGTATTCCGACATGTCCAGCTGTATCACGGCGTCCTCATCCCCGAACATCACCTCTGCCAGTTTTTTCCCGAGAAGCGTTTTACCCACTCCGGTCGGGCCCATGAATATGAAAGTGCCTATCGGCCTGTCCGGCGCCTTTATCCCGGCTCTTGAACGCCTCACGGCGTGAGCTATGGCCTCTATGGCCTCAGTCTGACCCACAACCTTATTTTTAAGCTTCTCCTCGAGCTTCAGGTATTTTTCGGATTCTTTCTCCTCGACCTTTATGAGGGGTATTCCCGTCCAGTCCGAAACTATCGCTGCTATATCGTCGTCGCTTACGACAACTTCCTGCTGGTTCTGTCCCGCGGTCCATTCCTGCCGAAGGTTCTTGAGTTCCTGCCGCGCTTTTCTTTCGGAATCCCTGAACTTGGCCGCCTTCTCAAAATCCTGGTTCTTCACTGCCTCTTCTTTTTCCCTTTTGAACTCCTCGGCGCGTTTCTCGTATTCCTTGACTTCCGGAGGCATGACCATCGTCGAAAGTTTCGCCTTCGATCCGGCTTCGTCTATCAGGTCTATCGCCTTATCCGGAAGAAACCTTCCCGATATGTACCTGTCAGAGAGCTTTGCCGCGGCTTCTATGGCCTTGGCGGTGAACTTGACTTTATGATGAGCCTCGTACCTGTCCCTGAGACCTTTCAGGATAGATATGGTCTCTTCCACGCTGGGCGGGTCTACGGTGACCGGCTGGAACCTTCTTTCAAGAGCGGGGTCTTTCTCTATGTTCTTTCTGTACTCATCGAGCGTCGTCGCGCCTATGCACTGTATGTCTCCCCTCTGGAGAGACGGCTTAAGCATGTTAGACGCGTCTATGGCTCCCTCGGCTCCGCCCGCCCCAACAAGGGTGTGTATCTCGTCTATAAAAACTATTACCTCGGGAGATTCCTTTATCTCTTTCATAACGGCCTTTATTCTCTCCTCGAACTGCCCCCTGTATTTTGTCCCGGCTATCATCATGGCCAGATCGAGCATGAGAAGACGCTTGTCTTTCAGAAGCTCAGGAACGTCTCCCAAAGTTATTTTCTGCGCCAGCCCCTCAACTATAGCTGTCTTTCCCACACCGGCTTCGCCTATAAGCACAGGATTGTTCTTTTTCCTGCGGCTCAGTATCTGTATGACCCTTTGTATTTCCTTGTCTCTGCCTATGACGGGATCCAGCTGTTCCTGAGTAGCCATCTCGGTAAGGTCCCTGGCGAAAGAATCCAGAGCGGGAGTCTTTGTCTTCTTTTTTCTTTTCGGGTCGATGCCTATGGGATATCCCGGCACAGAAGCCCCCAGAAGATTAAGCACCTCGTCTCTCACGCTTTTCAGGTCCAGACCCATGTTAAGAAGCACCTGCGAAGCTACCCCGTCACCTTCCCTTATGAGCCCCAAAAGAAGATGCTCCGTGCCGATGTAGTTATGCCCCAGATTGCGCGCCGCGTCCATGGCCAGCTCTATCACCTTTTTCGCCCGCGGCGTGAAAGGTATATCGTCGACAACGGGCTTTCCCGTCCCGGGATGAACCAGTTTCTCGACCTCGGTCCTTATGTTATCTGGATCCATCCCCAGGCTGGTCAGAACAGCCGCGGCAACGCCTTCCCCTTCCTTGATCAGTCCCAGCAGTATATGCTCCGTACCGATATAATCGTGGTTAAATCGCTTCGCTTCTTCTTTGGCCAATAATATGACCTTTCTGGCCCTTTCCGTGAACCTGTTGAATGCCGGCATTTTCCCTCCTGTAATGCAGTAATAAAGCCTTAAAACAAAAAATATTTACGCCGCGCCAAGCTTATGCCTTATGAAGTCGGCCCTTTTAATATCCCTCTCATACGGGAGAACCTTGTTCCCTCCGGACTTCTGCAAATGCGCTGGCTGTGACAAAAGCAGCATCTCATTGGCTTCGGCAAGACTTACGTCCTTAACTATCCCCATATCTATCCCAAGGCGCACCGTCGAGAGAAGCTTAACGGTCTCGCTCGAGGTTATTATCTTCGCCGTCCTTAAAGTCTCCATAGACCTTCCCACCCGGTCCGATATCTCCCCCTTCTTCGTGGAAAGCATGTTCCTCCGGGTCTCTTCCTCCCTGTCTATCACCTTACCGATTATCCTCTCCAGATTATCCAGTATGTCCATTTCCGAATGTCCCAGAGCCACCTGATTGGAGATCTGGAAAAAATCCCCTATGGCTTCCGTCCCTTCTCCGTAGAAACCGCGTATGGTCATGCCGAGCTTGGATATCCCGTCGAAAACATTTTCTATCTGCCCGGTCATTACAAGCGCCGACAGGTGAAGCATGCACGATGCCCTCAGGCCCGTCCCGGTATTTGTCGGACATGACGTAAGATACCCGAACCTGGGGGAATAATCAAATTCCAGGACCTTGCTTATCTTGTTCTCTATCTCATCCACCTTCTCCCAGGCCCGCATTATGTCGAACCCGCTCAAGAGCACCTGAATGCGAAGATGATCTTCCTCGTTCACCATTATGCTGCAGGTCTCGTCCCCTCCCACTATCACGCCCTTGTAACTCGTGTCCTCTAGATGGTCCCGGCTCATGAGGTGCCTCTCCACCAGGAAACTCTTATCCAGATCGTCCAGGTCTTTAAGGAACAGGTATAGCGCGTCCTGAAGGGCCCCGCTTTTTTTTATACCCGACATGGCGTACTTAAGCGCTTCCTCTCTTTCTCCCTCGCCGGACCTGTCCACGTAAACACGGTTCTTGAGGTTCCTCGCTATCCTGACCCTTGTAGAAAGGACAATATTATCCTTCGGTCCTTTTACTTTAAGCCATCCCGTTGGAGACGCTACCATTTCGCTGAACTTCATTGATCCCCGTTTCATTTGTCCCGCGCCGAGTCTTCCATCTCTTTTATGCGGTCCCGCAGTAAAGCGGCTTTCTCGAATTCTTCGGCCGTAACAAGCTGTTTCAGTTCCGTCTTCAGTCTGTTAAGGTCTTCCTGTTTTTTGATACCGGACTTGCCGGTAACGGGCATCTTTCCAACATGCTTGTCAGACCCGTGTATTTTCCTGAGGAGAGTGGACAGGCTTTTTGAAAAAACGCTGTAGCACCGCCCGCACCCTATTCTCCCCGACTTCTGGAAATCCTGATAAGTGGACCCGCAAGTCGGACATTTGGCCTCGGTCATGGACGGAACTCCTCCCCCTGAGCCCGACATGTCACCGCCCTCCACAAGCCCCGAAAGAAGGTCCGTAAGCCCGAAATGCGACTGCATCTCATCGCTTTTCTGCTTGGCGCATTCCTCGCATATGTGCAGTTTCGTGACCTGGTCGTTTACCACCTCGGTCAGATGTATAGTAGCGTCGTTCTTACCGCATATGTCGCATTTCATTTTTTCTCCGTTGGCACAGCAAGACCATTTATCCGCCGAGCGCGCATGGGGCTGTCAGTACGGCACACCTTCGCGCGAGGTAAGCTCGTGATACGCCTTTATGAGCCTCCCGGTCACATCTCCCGGTCTGCCGGGTCCTATCTTTTTTCCGTCTATCTCCACCACGGGTATTACCTCAGCGGCCGTTCCAGTAAGAAAACATTCGTCTGCCGAAAACAGGTCTTCCGGAATAAGCGCGCGATAATCCGTATCTATCCCCATCCCGCGGGCCAGCTCCAGAACAGCCTCCTGGGTAACTCCCTTGAGGGCTCCCAGCTCGGGAAGGGGCGTTCTTATTTTTCCGCCCTTTACTATGAAAATATTGTCGCCCGTGCACTCCACCACATGCCCGTCTATCGAAAGCATGAGAGCCTCTTCCACCCCGGCCTTTATGGCCTCTATCCTGGCCAGGATGTTGTTCAGGTAGTTCAGCGACTTTATCCTCGGGTTCAGCGCGGCCGGATGATTACGCCTTGTTTTCGCTATGGTTATGGGCATTCCGTTACGGTACATCTCTTCCGGGTAGAGCTTTATCTTATCCGCGATTATGAACACCGTGGGAACCTTGCATTTTCTGGGGTCAAGGCCGAGATCTCCGGCCCCTCTTGTCACCACCACTCTTATGTAGGCGTCGTCAAGATCGTTCACTTTCAAGGTCTCGGTGACTTTTCCCGTAAATTCCCCTTTTGTCATGGGGATCTCAAGCCCTATCTCGCCGGCTCCGGAATAAAGCCTGTCCATATGCTTATCCAGGCGGAACACACGCCTTTTGTAAGAACGGATACCCTCAAAAACACCGTCACCGTAGAGAAGCCCGTGATCGAAAACCGACACCACCGCTTTTTCCTTGTCCACAAAATTACCGTTAAGAAATATTTTTATCCCCATGTTTTTCCTTTCATGTATTGGTCCATGACCGCGTCTTCCCGCCAGCTGTCCTCCCGGACAGCCGTTACGGGGCCTATACTTCCGTCCTTCATAAAATATTCCGTGTCAAAAAAATCCTTGTCGACCTCCTGATGCGAGACGAGCACGACACCCATTTTTCTCACCTGGCTCAGTTTTTTCAAAAGACCGTATATCTCCTCTCTCATGGCCGAATCAAGGTTACCCGTAGGCTCGTCGCAAAAAAGAAAATCCGGCTCATTTATAAGGGCCCTGGCTATGGCGCATCTTTGTATCTCTCCGCCTGAAAGTTTAGCTGGACGGTGTTTTATCCGCGAAGTCATACCTACAGCCTCGATCAGGCTTTCAGCTTTTTTCTTTATGCCGGATCCGGCCACACCGAACTTTATCCTTGCCGGCATAAGAACATTCTCAAGGACCGTAAGCTCCGGCAGAAGATGATAAAACTGGAATACAAATCCGAACCTTGAGTTCCTCAAACGGCTTCTGCTCCGGTCTCCCATGCCGTAAATATTCTTCGACTCAAAAAAGACCCTTCCCTTCGTAGGCCTTGAAAGACCTCCCAATATGTGAAGAAAAGTCGACTTCCCGGCCCCCGACGGCCCGTGTATGTACACCCTCTCACCGGCTTTTATCTCTATCGAAGCCCCGCTTACCGCCTTGACGGGCTTCACTCCCTGCCGGAATACCTTGTCTATATTCTCGCACCTAAGCATTGTATTTCCTTCATCCGGACCGCGCCGCGGCCTGGCACATTGTATCACTCGTACCTTATGGCTTCTACCGGATCAAGCCTGGAGGCTTTCCAGGCCGGGTATATTCCCGCGGTAAGGGTAAGCGCCGCCGCCACCGATACCACTGTTATTACATCGGCCATGCTGGTCTTGACCGGTATCTCCGTAAAATAATAAACGTCGCTCGGAAAAAGAGGAACCCCTGTCACCTTTTCCACAAAGCCCGCTATATCGTTTATTCTTTCCGCCACGTAAAGCCCGATAAAAGCCCCGGAAGCCGTGCCCAGTGTCCCTATCATGGCTCCAAGCAGCAGGAATATCGCTTTTATCCCGGTGGAGTTGGCCCCTATCGCCTTGAGTATGCCTATATCCCGTGTCTTCTCCATTACCATCATTATGAGGGAACTGGCTATGTTGAAACAAGCCACCATTACTATTATCGTCAGGATGATGAACATCATCTTTTTCTCTACCGCCAGAGCCACCACAAGGTTACGGTCAAGGTCCATCCAGCTTTTCACCGCGTACGGATATCCTAGTTCTCCGGCCAGATCATCCCTCAGGATGTTGGCCTTCATCCCGTCTTCCGCCTTTATGCCGACACCGCTTATCTCGTCTTTAAGCCGCAGCATTTTCTGCGCGGTATCCATGCTGACGATCCCGATATTCGAGTCGTAGTCATACCGTCCTGAAACGAAACTGCCGATCACTTTAAGCTTAACTTTCTCGACATCCAGAGCCGAGTACGGAAGTATCAGCTCCACCGTCTGCCCGGAGACAATACGCTCGTTCTTCATCATTTCCCCGCCGAGCACTATCGTTCCTTCTCCCAGCTTCAGAGCGGAATCTCCGGAGTAACGTATAACGCTGGTGACATCCGACTCCCTCTCGGGGTCTATGCCCTTAAGAAGTATTCCTGTAACATTTTCCTTGCCCTTAAGTATCGCCTGGCCGGTTATGAACGGCGAAACGTTCTTAACTCCCGGAAAACTTTCCAGGTACTCGATCAGTTCCTCGGAATCCTTAATGCCCCCGTCGGCCATTACCACTACATGCGAGTACGTCCCTATTATCTTTTCCCTTATCTCGCTGTCAAACCCGTTCATTATGGAGAGCACTATTATGAGCGCGGCAACACCCAGGGCCAGCCCCGCTACTGATATACCCCCTATCAGGGATATCATCCTCTCTTTTCTCCCGGAAAAAAGGTATTTAAGGCTCAAAAATATAGTCCACATTATTCAGGCCTCATGTGGGGAAAGAAAACCACTTCCCGTATGCTCGCGGAGTCTGTGAATATCATAGCAAGCCTGTCTATCCCTATCCCCAGCCCTCCCGCGGGCGGCATGCCGTACCTGAGAGCTCTTAAAAAATCCTCGTCTATCATCGCATCCGGATCCGCGGCGGCCTGCGCCCGGAACCTTTCCTCCTGCTCTATGGGATCATTCAGCTCGGAATAAGCGTTGGCAATTTCCATCCCGCCGATATAAAGTTCGAACCTGTCCACAAGACCCGGCGCGCCGGGTTTCTCCTTGGCCAGAGGGCTGAGCTCTTTGAACATATCCACAACGAACACAGGATGAGTCTCCGTTTCCGGCTCTACAAGCTCGCCTACTATGTTTATTATCTGGGTCTTGCTGACCTTTTCCCCTCCGACATCTATGCCTTTTTTCTTAAGTTTGCTTACCCATTCCCCTACGGGATCGTCAACCTTTATGCCGAAATTCGATTCCATAAGCTCGGCGAACGAAACTTTTTTCCAATGCGTAAGATCTATCTCTCTGTCCTGGTAAACGAACTTCTCTGTCCCCAGCACGGCCAGAGCCGCCGAACGTATAAGTTCCTCGGTAAGAGCCATCATGCCGTCGCAGTCCGAATAAGCCTGGTATACCTCCATCATGGTGAATTCGGGATTGTGCCGTGTGGAGATCCCTTCGTTGCGGAAAGACCTGTTTATCTCATAGACCTTTTCAAGCCCGCCCACTAAAAGCTTCTTAAGGTATATTTCCGGCGCTATCCTGAGGTAAAGGTCCATATCAAGCGCCGCGTGATGTGTTTTAAAAGGCTTTCCCGCTGCACCGCCCGGGATAGGATGCATCATAGGGGTCTCTACCTCAAGGAACCCTTTGGAGTTAAGCTTCTCCCGTATGTGAGTTACCAGCTGTATCCTTTTCAGGAATTTGTCCCTGGCGGAGTCGTTCACGATGAGGTCAACATATCTCTGTCTGTATCTCGTCTCGACATCCTTAAGCCCGTGCCATTTCTCCGGAAGAGGCAGAAGCGACTTTGAAAGTATCCTAAAAGACGACACCTGCATGGTCTTTTCCCCGGAACGTGTCATAAAAAGCTTGCCGTCGACTCCCATTATGTCGCCGATATCAACTGTTTTCAGGTCGTCAAAAGCCTGCTCGCCTATAAGATCTTTCCGAAAATAGACCTGTATCCGACCGCTGCGGTCCTTTATGTCAAGAAAAGCGCTTTTCCCATGCTCTCTTCTTGCCATTATCCTGCCGGCTATCCTGACCTCTTTACCTTCTTCAAAAGGTTCCTTGACCGAGTCTATACTGGAAGCTCCCGAAAACCCTTCGCCGAAAGGGTTTATCCCCCGATCCTTCATTCTGCCGAGATTCGTGTATCTTTGCTCTATAAGTTCGTTTACTTCTTCCATTTTTCCCCTTTAATCAGCCTGAGTTACGATAAAACAACGTCAAAAGGCCGGTTTTTGCCTTCCCGGGCGATCCCCTGTCGGGTAGGCTATTATATCTATAAGATATTATACTGTCAACGTAATAACAGGAAGGCCTAATAAAAACTTTAGAGCAACCTATCAGGAGGATCGGGATATGTTTTTCCCGCTAAAATTCGCAAGAGAGGAGATTTACGCTCACCCCCTCAGTATTTCCATAAACTCCGACTCACTTATAACCTTTACCCCCAGCTTTAGGGCCTTGTCGAGTTTAGACCCGGCCTCTTCCCCGGCAACCACAAGATCGGTCTCGGCGCTTACCGAAGAAACCACGCGTCCACCCTCATCCTCGGCCATCCTGCGCGCCTCGTCCCTGGATAGTCCCGATAAACTCCCCGTGAACACTATCTTTTTTCCGGAAAGTTTCCCCGAAGACACCGCGCGCGCCGGAAGCACTTTAACCCCGTTCGCTATCAGCCTTTTTATCTCCTCCATGTTCTTTTTATCGGAGAAAAAATCGACTATATACCCTGCCGTCTCCGGCCCTATTTCCCTCACTTCGGTGAGCTCCCCGGCCCCGGCGGTCATGATCTTTTCCAACGTCCCGAAACTGGCCGCGAGTACCGCCGATATGTGCCGTCCCACATTCCTTATCCCGAGGGCCGCCACGAACCTCTCAAGCGTTATCTCTCTGGCCCTTTCTATAGCCGCCAGGAGATTCCCGGCCTTTTTTTCCTTCCATCCTTCAAGCCCAAGAAGGTCCTCTTTTTTTATCTTGTATATGTCCGAGATCCTGCCCACTATACCTTTCTCGTAAAGAAGTTCCACGCTTTTATCGGAAAAACCTTCTATGTCAGCCGCGTCCTTGGCTGAATAATGGCAGATAGCCTCTTTTATCTGGGCCGGACATGTAAGCCCCGCCGGACACCTGTAAAAAACATCTTCTTTCACCAGCGCCGAGCCGCAGCTTGGGCACTTTTGCGGCATGCGGAACTCCTTCTCCTCTCCGGTCCTCCGGGTTTTCACCACTTCGCTCACATAAGGTATAACGTCCCCGGCTCTTTCTACTTTGACCATATCTCCGATCTTAACTCCCAATCTGGCGACCTGATCCATATTGTGAAGTGTCGCCCTAGATACTGTAACCCCTCCCACGTCCACAGGGTCGAGAAGAGCCAGCGGAGTAAGCACTCCTGTCCTCCCCACCTGCACTATTATGTCGACAACCCTGGTTATCTCTTTTTTCGGCTTGAACTTGTACGCTATCGCCCATTTAGGATTGGTTGTCCGCATTCCCATTGTTTTCTGCCCGGCGATATCGTTGACCTTTATGACCACCCCGTCTATCTCATAACCCAGGCTGTCCCTTTTTTCTTCCATCTTGTGATGATATTCCACAGCCTCATCTATTCCGGAACACACCTTCGTTCCCGGAACGACCTTTAGCCCCAGAGATCTCATAAGTTCTATCGTCTCGCTTTGAGTTCCGGGCGTTTCACCCGACATTTCAAGCACTCCGTAACAGTACACTTCAAGCCTTCTCCCGGCCGTAACCAGGGGATCAAGCTGTCTCAAAGACCCGGCGGCTACGTTCCTTGGGTTGGCATAGGGCTCTTTCCCGTCCTCTATCTGTTTCCGGTTAAGCTCCTGAAAATCCTTTATAAGCATCATCACTTCGCCTCTCACGGCCAGCCGTTGCGGAAAATCCCTTCCCTTCAGCTTTTCCGGAACACTCGGTACCGTTCTGAGATTTTCCGTGACATCCTCGCCGACGGCGCCGTCGCCCCTGGTCGACCCCTTAGTAAAAACGCCGCGCGTGTAAACAAGCTCTATGCTGAGCCCGTCAAGTTTGGGCTCCGCCATATACTCTACTTTTTCCCCAAGCGCTTTTTTACAGGACATGTCAAACCGCCTGGCCCCTTCCTCGTCATTTACGCTCTCAAGGCTCAGCATGGGAGATGTATGCCTGACCTTACCGAGCCTTGACGCGACGGGAGAACCGACTTTGTTGGTGGGAGAATCCGCTGAGGCATGCTCGGGATGTTCAGCTTCAAGGCTTTTAAGTTCCCTCACAAGCTCGTCATACCTGGCATCCGACACCTCGCTCTCTCCGCGGTTATAATAAAGATCGTTATATCTTTCTATTTCGCTGCGGAGAGATCTTATTCTCTTTTCGGCATTTTTCCCGGCCATTATTTTCCCTTTCCTCTTATTGGCTATTTCCGGCTTTCAAGCAGTTTTTTGAGTTTACCAAAAGGATACGTGTTCACGACATCCTTTCTTCTAAGCCACGCTCTTCTGGCCGTGGCTACACCCAGTTTCATCATTTCCATCTGACCCGGCTCGTGAGAGTCGGTATTGATCGCGAAAAGCGCTCCCATTTCCCTTGCCCTCATCGCGTTAACATCGTTAAGGTCCACTCTTTCGCCGTGAGTGTTTATCTCGAGTATTACTCCGTTTTCCGCGGCCCTTTTAAAAACCAGATCCGCGTCGAAATCCAGCGCCTCTCTTCTGGTTATAAGGCGGCCGGAAGGATGAGCGAGTATGTTGACGAATTTATTGTCTATTACCCTGAGAAGCCTGCTGGTCTGGGTTTCCCGGTCGGCGGAAAAATTAGAGTGTACGGCCGCCACGACTATATCAAGCTCCTTAAGTGCGTATGGTTCAAGATCAAGCGTACCGTCTTTAAGAATATCTACTTCCACCCCGGCCAGCACTTTTATTTTCGGATACCTGGCCGCCGTTTTTCTTATGCGCTCTACATGTTCAAGCAGCCTCTTTTCATCCATACCGTTGGCTATCCTGACAAGTTTCGAATGGTTGGTGACAGCCATGTATTTATATCCCTTCTCAACGGCCCTCTCTATAAGTTCCTCTATGGTCATTTTGCCGTCTGTATCTATCGTGTGAAGATGCAGGTCCCCTTTAATGTCGCCTATATCCACTATGTCATCCGGCAGGGCGTTTTCCGCCGCCAGTTCTATCTCACCCCTGTCCTCCCGCATTTCCGGCGGTATCCACTCAAGGCCGAGTTTCGCGTAAACTTCCTCTTCTGTCCTTCCCGCCAAGAATTTTTCCCGTCCGCTCCGTGTTACCGAAAAGACCCCGTATTCGTTCAACTTATATTTCTTTTTTTTAGCGATGTTCCTCAGCTTTATATTATGCTGTTTTGATCCCGTAAAATAAACCAGGGCCGCGCCGTAAGCCCCCTCATCAACCAGCCTCAGGTCAGCCTGACACGCTCCCGATACTTTTACGCTGCATTTTGTCTCCCCCCTGGCTATGACTTCTTCCACTCCGGGAAAAGAAACAAACCTTTCCGCCGCAAGACGCGGGTCTTTCGCCACGGCAAGTATGTCAATATCTCCCACCGTCTCTGTCCCTCTTCTCAGGCTTCCGGCCTTTTGAGCCTTCTTTACATTGCCGCCTTCACTGATGTAAGAGATCATTTGGTCGGCCAATTCCCCGGCTTTATCCGCCGTAAGGCGCCCCTCGTTCCTTCTTACCCGGGCTATCTCTGAAAGCATTTTATTTTCGGTCTTTTCCCCGAACCCCTCTATACCCCTTACACGTCCGGCTCGGCAGGCCTTCTCAAGATCGTCAATATTCTTTACCCCCAGAGCGGAGCTGAGTTTTTTCAGTTTTTTGGGCCCTAGGCCCGATATAGAAAGCAGCTCCAAAAACCCCGGAGGGAACTCACCCGCCAGCCTGGAATAGAACTCAAGATGTCCGGTGGTAACCATTTCCGCTATCTTGTCCGCAAGGTCCCTGCCTATTCCCGGGATCGAGGATATTAGACCGGGAGCCTCGGCGTACATCTCGGAAAGCTCGCGGGAAAGACCTTCAACTCGGGAAGCGGCGGTGCGGTAAGCCCTTATCCTGAATATATTCTCGTCCTTTATCTCAAGGATATCAGCGATATCCCTGAAAATAGAAGCTATTTTTCTGTTATTCATCTGGGAGAGCCACCTCTTTCATCATAACCTGGCGGGACTTTCCGTATCTTCTGCCATAGCGCTCTCGAGGTCGTTATACTGCGACAAAAGCGCCTGGGTAACTTTCTCCCTGGAAACAAGCCCGCTTTCTTCCAGGGTATCCCCCAGGAACCCGCCGCGTTTCCAGTGCAGTTTAAGAGCCTCATCCAGCTGCTGTCGGTCTATAAAGCCCTTCTCAAGAAGTATCTGACCTAGAGGCCTGTACTTTTTGGACACCGATTCGTCGTTCTTAAAAACCTGCACCTTAAGATGGTCGCTTTTGCGCATTATCCGTCTGTCGGCCATATACTTGCTTCCCGGTATTTTCTTCAGGTACTGCTTGACTTCGGCTATACGGTCGTTTATCTCGATGGCGCTATTGACCTCCTCGGGTCCGTTCTTCATTACAAGCGCCACCGTAACGCTCATGAGCGGTATTTTGCGCATTCGGTCCGATCTGTCCTTTGCCACTATAAATCCGTTGTCACGGTCTTCCTTGTTGTAATGGAACCTGATTATGGTGTCGAACATGCATATAAAATTTTCGCACACGTCATTATACTTTTCCGGCGTGGTTATTATGACAAAATCATCGCCTCCTATGTGCCCCACAAAATCGCCTTTCTGGCCCCATTTTTCCACGCAACTGACAAGCATATGAGCGGTCTGCATTATGACCCTGTCTCCCTGCAGATACCCGTATCGGTCGTTGAAAGACTTAAAGTTGTCTATATCCACCTGGCCTGTAACGAAATCCTTGTTATTTTTCAGACTTTTCGAGATAGCGTCCTCTATCAGGATACCCCCGGGTAGCCCCGTGAGCGGGTTGGCGTAAAAATTATGCTGCGATCTTTTTATCGCCATTTCCACCCTTACCCTCAGTTCAAGTGGATCCGGCGGCTTTATCACGTAATCATCCACTCCCTGCTGCAGTTTAAGCAGATCTCTCCTGAGATGCTTTTTATCGAGAAGGGTTATAACCGGTATACTGACCGTGGCAAGGTGACTTTTCAGAGCGTCGCATATTTCAAGGCCTTTTTTGCCTCCAGCATCGGCGTCCACTATTATAACGTCCGGGGATATCCCGGATATCCTGAAAATATCCGGAGAAGGGGCGGCGTCAAAGAAAACTTCATACCCCCAACCGTCGAAACAGAAATCCATGACTGTCACAAGATCATGGTCCTCTGTGATTATAAGTACTTTGCGGGTCTTATCGTTCTCCATGGATATAGAGTACCAGCACGCCGGTACTTTTGCAAGATATACCCTCGAAGCGCCCTGTCCGGCTCAGGGCCCCGGGCCGGGTCCCTGATTTTTTGATTTTTTTGAAAAAAATATTGATTTTTAATTAAAATTAACCTATAATCCTTCTCCATGGACGACAAAACACTTATAGAAAAATGTCTGGCTAGGGACCTCGCCGCATGGAATGAATTCACCGGAAGATACTACTCTCTCGTGCTTAGATCCGTTAAATTCAAGCTTAAACGCCTCGGCGCTTATCCGGAAAGGGACCTGGCCTCGGATATAACTCAGGACATTTTCCTCATGTTATGGGAAAGCGATAAACTTTCGCTTATAAGAGACGTTTCTTCCTTAAAGGGATGGCTGGCTGTCGTATCGATAAATCACACATCCACTTACGTTAAAAAAAAGGATTTCTCTGAAAACCAAAGAGCCGCGTCACTCGACGCGCCGATTCCCGGAACAGACAACATTACCCTGGGCTCTCTCTTGCCCGGGACTCTCACTCCCCGCGGAGACTCAAGTAATGGAGCTAATGCGGAATCCAACGAACTAATAGAAATGGTCAGCCGTGAAATTTCAAAACTAGTTCCAAAACAGGCTCTCGCGCTCAAATTCAGCGTGCTTGACGGCCTTTCGCAAAAGGAGATCGCAGGCCTTCTTAAGGTCCCGGAGAGCACGGTGTCAACCCTTCTTAAAAGAGGCCGGGTACGCCTGCGTAAAAGGCTGAGTCTCCTTATAAACCATTACTTATGAGATCTTCCTAAGACCATAAATTCCTGTCCAGACACCTGTATCCCACCGCTTCCGAAAGATGATGAGACTCTATTGTCTCGCATCCGTCCATATCGGCTATGGTCCTGGATATTTTTAGTATCTTGTCATACGCCCTCGCGCTTATGCCAAGCTCAAGTATGGCCGTTTTAAGAAGCTCCTTCGCCTCGTCAGAAAGAACGCAGTATGTCTCGGTCTCCCTGGACGACATCTGCGCGTTGCACCCGGGCCCGTTCGATATACCGGAGAACCGCTTCTCCTGGATGCCCCGGCATTTCTCCACCCTTTCTTTTATGACCGCCGAGAACTCTCCGCTTCTTTTCTCCGACAGCTGTTTATACTCAAGCCTCGGCACCTCAAGATGTATATCGATACGGTCAAGCAGAGGCCCCGAGATCTTGGAAAGATATTTCTGTATCTGATTCGGACTGCACCTGCACATTTTATGAGGGTCCGTAAAATACCCGCATGGGCAGGGGTTCATGGCCGCTATAAGAATGAACCTGGCGGCGTAACGCAGCGACCTTTGCACCCTGGTTATCGTTATCTCTCCCGACTCCAGCGGCTGCCGTAAAGTTTCTATAACGTCTCTGCGAAATTCCGGGAATTCATCAAGAAAAAGAACACCGTTGTGCGCCAGACTTATCTCCCCGGGAAGCGGCCAAGCACCTCCTCCGGCCATGGCCGCGTAAGACACGGTATGATGCGGACTTCTAACGGGCCTCGAGGAAATAAGCCCCGCTTCCTTAAGCTGTCCGGCGATACTGTATATTTTGGTGGTTTCAAGAGACTCCGCGTCGGAAAGCTCGGGAAGAATGGTCGGGAACCTTTTGGCCAGCATGCTTTTCCCCGAACCCGGCGGCCCCAGAAGCAGTATATTGTGCCCTCCCGAAGCCGCGACCTCCATCCCCCTTTTAACATGTTCCTGCCCCTTAACATCGTTCATGTCCCCGGTTTCCCTCTGCCGCCTGCTTTTATTCCTCGGCCTCTCGCCGCAAGCCGGGGCAAGGGGTTTCATCCCTTTAAGATGTTCCACCACCCTCGTCAGCGAAGAAGCGCCGTAAACGGTTATTCCTTCCACATTCGCGGCCTCCGAAGAGTTGGCCGCCGGCAAAATGAATTTCTTAAAATGATCTTTCATCGATATCGTTATAGGTAAAGCCCCCCTGAAAAATTTCAGTTTGCCGTTAAGAGAAAGCTCGCCGCAAAATATCGTCTCCTGAATATCTTCCTGTTCCAGGGCGCCTGTCGCGGCTATAATACCCAAAGCTATGGGAAGATCGAACCCCGCTCCCTCCTTTCTTATGTCCGCCGGGGAAAGATTGACCGTTATCTTCCCTTCCGGAAAAACAAGACCCGAGTTCCTTATGGCCGACTTTATCCTATCCCTGGATTCCCTTATTGCGGCATCGGGGAGGCCCACCACCTGAAACCCCGGCAGCCCTCCCGTAACATCCACTTCCACCTCTATGTGACAGGCTTCCATACCTATAACGCACGCCGAATTAACCCTCGAAAGCATTTTCCCTCCCCGACTAATTTATTTCTATGGCGTTCTTTACATACTTTAAAACCTCTATCCTTAAAAACCTGTCGAGCTTTATTCCCATGACGTCAATCCTGCACGGCCCCCATAACAATTTCCGTGTCTTAAGATAATACTGGCAGTTCTTTACTATCCTTTTTTTCTTCTCCCACGTAACGGCCGAAAGCGGCGGGCCGAAGCGTTCCGACAATCTTGTCTTGACCTCCAGAAAAACAAGGCACCCGTCCCTTTCCGCTATGAGATCTATTTCCCCGAAAGGGGTACGGAAGTTCTTTTCTATGACCGAGTACCCCCTTGCCCGAAGGTATTTCTCCGCCAGATCCTCTCCCAACCCGCCTGTTATTTTTCTTTTATCTTTCAGCATCTTTTCACCTTCAGGCGGATACCTCCGACTGATACTCGCCTATGACCATTTTCTCCAGCCCCTTCCTTATCTCCTTTGATACCGGCATAACCGTATCGTACCATTTGCCGTCTTTTCCCTGCTGCTGCGGCATGCTCAGGAAAAGACCATCCTTCCCCTGCACCACTCTTAACCCTTTCACCACAAGGGTGTCCATCACCAGAAGATCGCAAAACGCCCTGGTGGATCCGTCCCCGCTCAACTTGTGCATCCTTTCCACTTTGATCGCCGGTTTCACAGTCATTTTCTCCTCCTTGTTTTAAATGACATCACTGTCTCCCTACTTGTAGAGACGGTTTTTCGAGGAAAAATCTTTCACTTTTTTTCTATTTTTTTTTAGTGAAAGGCACCGAACGTTCTCCCAAAGCACATTGCCGGGAGCATCGCAGTGCGGTTTTATCAGCGGAATCACGCCTCAAAACTTCATTTTCTGATATCTGTTCTCTGGAAAAGATTTCTGGCTGGATGGCTTTTGTTATCTTTCGCCTTCTCGTTCATCATTATTAGAGTTTTCGATCCCACCGAAAGGGATATCCACCTCAAAGCGAAAACGAGGCTGGCGATAAGGAACTGTAAAAAATGACGCGGGCATATAAAAGACAGCCCGAAGAATAGCGCGGCAAGAGCGGGGAAAAAGTTCTTCTTAACGGAGTCGGATGCCTTTCTCCTTATGCCCGAGAAGTCCGGCGCCGAAAGCACCTGTCTGGCCTCCCCGGCAAGTATCCGGCATTTTTCACATTTAAAAAGATGGGCCTCCACGAAAAATCTCTCATTTTCCGGAAGACATCCTGAAACAAATTCACCCATCGTTTCTTCAGAAGGGCATGAATTTTCCATAGCTTTCCTCCTTCTTGCGCGAAAAACTTATTATTATCCCCCTCTATATAGACGTTTTTTCGAAGTAAAATCTTTCACTTTTTTTAAAAAAAATAAAAAAACCGGACCCGGGCTGACTTTTCGCCCGGTGTCCGGCTCTTAAAGACCGAACGGCCCGTATCTTTTTTTCGAGACTTGAAACTAAATTTGTTTGTCCGGCGACTGGCCGGGAGTCCCGCCCGGAGAAGGACTATGCATGTCCTCAAGAAGGCTTTTTACCTTTTCCACCGTATCGGCGCTAATTTTATTTTCTTTAAGTATGCTCTGTATGTAAATCGCCTTCTGCTTTCTTACAAGGTCGTCCTCTTTAAGTTTTCTGCAAAGCCGGCTCAAAGTGACCGCAAGCGACTTGAACTCATCGTTCTTTCTCAAAACAAGGCTATGAGAATAGTCTCCGCTCATAAGGGATTCCACGTACTTACCTATGCGGTATACGGGTCCGGCTATCCGGTGCGAGAGCACTACACCTATTGCTATAAAAAGAGGAGATACCAGAAGGAGCCTTACAAGAAGCGTAAGGTTTGACTGACGGAATATGAACATCAGCCTTCCCCTTGGATACACGCTGGCAAGCTTTTCGCCTAGCGTCGTCCACGTGGAGTAATAGACCGTATACCCGGCTATGGCTGCCCCAACGTAGAGAAAGAACAATATGTAAAGTATGTATTTGACCTGGAACTTCGCGGCCACGAAATAACTTGTTCTTCTTACCTTATGCATCTAACCCCCAAAGCTCACGGTAACTTTTATTTTTCCTTGAAAGTTTTCCAGATGGAAAGTTCCCTCTTTATGCCAAGATCAAGGGGGCCTCCCTTTTTGGAAACGAACAGGTTCTCGAGCTCCTCAAGCGACATGTAGCGAGTCGATTTTCCGTCTATTCTGGCGACAACATCTCCCTTTTCTATGCCGGCGGCATCGGCCGGCCCTCCGGGAGCCACATACAAAAACTCGAATCCTTCCGTTTTGGAGTAGCCTAAGCGCGAGCCTATAGTGGCCTCGGCATTTCCGGATGCATTTTTAACGTTTATCTCCTTGCCCCTGATTATTGTGACCTTTACCTCGCGCACTTCCGGGAGCAATATCCTTTTCATGAACACTTCCGGCTTTGTATAACCTATGAGCCTGCCCCATACCGCGACTATGGAATCTCCCTTCCTGAGCCCGCCCTTCCATGCCGGGGAAGCCAGAGAAACATCTGTCACATTAAACCCCGCTCCGTCGGGCTCTACCGAGAACCCCAGGACCTCACGCAGATCTTCGGCCATTGTGTCCTCAGCAACGGAAACGCCCATGCGCCAGTCCCTTTCAAGTTCCATTCTCTTGACATGGTCGCTTTTCATTTTCCTGGAGAACTGCTGCATGAGGTTACTGGAATAATCCAGGCCGTCCTTGGCGGACTTGTAATCGGGGTTTATCTTAAGAGCCTGGCTGTAGTAATGGTAGGCGTCCTGGTACATTCCTTTGTCCTGGTACTGGTCGCCCAGCCTGGTCAGGTTTTGTTCCTCCAGGTCATAATCTATTTTCTCTATGTCGCTGCGCAGTATCTCCTTCTCTCCGTCGGTAGTGGATATCACCACTCTATCCACATACTCCTCTACAACAACTCCTTTAACTTTTTCCCTGTCGTTTTTTATCACCGTATCGGCCCGGAAGACCCCTGACGGAAAAAAACAGAACATAATTATCGCCAACACCCCAGCCAATATAATATTCTTATTCCCCATGCCCGCCGCCCCGGAACTCTGTGGATCAAGTCAAAAAGGCCCCTCTCTTCTCGCGGAGGGTCCCGTACACGAACGAGTTTACACTCTTGCCCTTTACAAGGCAAGATAATGGGTAAAAATTTTATAACACCGGGAATTTAAGACGGTTAGGCGGTTTTTATCTGGGACCTGTGTGAGAGGTATTCTACAAAAATGATCACAGCAAGAAAAATCCCGGCAAAGACGACAAAAATATCGCCGTATACGGTGTATAGGCTTCTGACGGAAGCGGAGTGTATTTCAGCGCTGTCATAGCCCTCAATGAATATCTCCCTTTTTCCGGCCCTCACCTGAGAAAATACTTTCCCGTTACGGTCTATAAAACATGATATGCCCGTGTTAGCGGCTCTTACCACCGGGGTCCTATTCTCGACAGCCCTGAAAACCGACGACTGAAGATGCTGCCGGCTTGCCGCCGTATCACCGAACCAGGCGTCGTTGGTGATGTTTATAAGTATCCCCGCTCCGGAAAGCGCGAAATTTCTTGCTATGTAGGGGAACACATCCTCGAAACATATCATCACACCGGCTTTATGAAAGACCGTCCTTCTCGTTATGGACCCGTCGGGGTCCTCTGTCTTTCTGAGAGACTTGAACGGGAAAAGTACATAATCTTTCCCGGGCGCGAAGTTACCTATGGGCTTATCTATGTGCTGCCTGAGGTTCTCGAAATACTCTTCGAAAGGCACATATTCGCCGAAAGGCACAAGGTGTATCTTCCTGTAGACCTTCCTGGGAGAACTGCCGTCAAAAAGAACGGCCCCGTTGTAATATTTACCGTCAGTTTCATACACGGCTCCGGCAAGTACGGGAACGCCGGTATCGCTGAAAATTTCCTCCATATTGGAAACAGAATCATCCCAATCCGCCAAAAGATACGGATAAGATGTCTCGGGCCACACGATAAGGTCAGGCTTGCCTTCCGCGGCCTTCAAACTTAGCTGGGAATATTTACGGGCTATGTCTTCCGCCGCGTCATCGAGCCATTTAATGTCCTGGCTTATATTCCCCTGGATAACGCTTATTATGGCGGTTTCCCCGCGATCAGCTTCGCCTGTCCTGTATATCCCGTAACTGGTAGAGGCTATCATTAGAAAAAGCGATAACATGAAAAACGATACTTTCTTCTTATGCCCGGAAGCCCAGGCGTATACCGCGGTGCTGAACGCCGCTACCACAAAAGACACCCCGTACGCCCCGGTTATGTCCGCCAGCTGTATAAGATTTATGTTCCTGTACTGCGAATGCGCAAGAAGAACCCACGGAAACCCGCCGAATACGTGCCCCCTTGAGTATTCCGCTATGACCCAGGCGAAAGGCAGGGAAAGAAGGCTCATGGAATATTTAATGACCATCCTGGCAAAAAGACCGAACAAGGCGTGAAAAAAAGCCATAATAACAATAACGGCCATATAGCCCGGCACGCTTACACCCGCCAGCCAGTATAACGACGCGGCGAAAAACACGGCCCCGGCAAGATAAGAACAGAAGAACGCCTCCCGGTATCCCGTCGTTTTCCTGAGGGCAAAAAAGAGCGGCACCAGAGAGACCCATGCGAAAAGGGATATGTCGATCGGGGGGAATGCCAGAAAACCGCCCAGTCCCGAACATACGGAAAGAATAATTACGGTATTAAGTCTTCCGATCTTTATGTGTAATCCGCTTATCGTCATGCCCCGCAGCACTTCTTGTATTTTTTCCCGCTTCCGCAAGGGCACGGGTCGTTTCTTCCTGTTTTAGGGTCTTCCCTCTTGAAGGTGGAGTCTTCTTTGGCCCCGGCGCCCGGCCTTTCTCCGAAAGTTTTACCGGAAGAGGCTCCCGGCGCGTCATAGACCTCATCCTCTCCGGTAGACGAGGCTCCCAGAGAAGAGAACTGGCTGTGCCGTAAAACTGTTTTTCCGCTCTGGAATACGCTTTTCTTGTACTGCTCTTCCATCGCGGTCATCTTCATTATCCCTTGGGCGGTTTCCTCGTCTATTCTGTTCATCAGATCGCTGAAAAGCCCGAACGCTTCATGCTGGAACTCTATAAGAGGGTCTTTCTGCGCGTAGGCTCGCCACGATATCCCTTCCCTGAGATCGTCTATTTCCCTGAGATATTCCTTCCAGTTGGAATCTATAGACGAGAGCATTATCATCTTCTCTATGTGCCTCATCCTCTCCGACCCTATGAGCTTTTCCCTGGCGTCGTAGGCCTTCGCGGCCGTTTCAGCCACAAGGCTCGTAACTTCCTCGCTGCCAAGCCCCTCAAGCGCCTCAGGCTTTACGCTTAGCGCGTATTTCATCATAAGTTCCTTGGAAAGGGCCTTCTCGTCCGGAAGGCTGTCCCATCCGTTAAGAAGAGTCTCCACCCCCACAGAAAGGCACTCGAAGAACTCTTCCTTAAGCTCTTCTTCGGCAAGAACGCGGTTTCTTCTTCCGTATATTATCTCCCTCTGCTGGTTCATTACGTTATCGTATTTCAGAAGGTGTTTTCTCACCTCAAAGTTCTGCCCTTCCACCCTTTTCTGCGCCGTGCTCACCGCCCTTGTTACCAGAGGATTCTCTATTACCTCTCCCTCCTCCATCCCGAGCCTGTCCATTATCATCTTTATTCTGTCAGACCCGAATATCCTCATAAGATCGTCTTCAAGAGAAAGATAGAACCTGCTGGATCCCGGGTCTCCCTGGCGCCCCGACCTTCCCCTAAGCTGGTTGTCTATTCTGCGCGCCTCATGCCTCTCGGTACCGAGAACGTGCAGCCCCCCGGCTTCCAGCACTTTTTCCTTTTCCGTCCTGGTCCTGTTCTCAAAATCGGCTATGTACTTCCTCAGGACATTTTCCCTTTCTTCCTCTTCCTCTATACCCAGTTTCGACACTTCCTCCCTGGCCAGGCTCTCCGGGTTCCCCCCGAGAAGTATGTCCGTTCCTCGTCCGGCCATATTCGTGGCTATGGTCACCGCCGAAAACCTTCCGGCCTGGGCTATTATCTGGGCCTCCTTCTCATGGTACTTGGCGTTAAGAACGTTATGTTTAAGACCTTTCTTATTAAGAAGCTTGCTCAGGTACTCCGATTTCTCTATGGAGATCGTACCCACCAACACAGGCCTTCCTTTTGAGTTCTCGCTTATTATCTCATCGACAACGGCGTTGAATTTTTCTTTCTCTGTCTTGTATATCCTGTCGGGCATGCTGGCCCTTTTTATAGGACGGTTAGTGGGTACCTGTATTACCGGCAGAAGATAAATGCCCTCGAATTCCGCTTCTTCTGTTTTGGCCGTTCCCGTCATTCCCGAAAGCTTGTCATACATCCTGAAAAAGTTCTGAAGCGTTATGGTGGCGAGAGTCTGGCTTTCCTTCTGCACCTCGACCTGTTCCTTGGCCTCTATGGCCTCGTGTATGCCGTCGGAAAACCTTCTGCCGGGCATCATTCTTCCCGTAAAACTGTCCACTATCACTATCTTGTTGTCCTGCACCACATAATCCACGTCTTTCTGGAAAAGGATATACGCTTTAAGAAGCTGTTTTATGCTGTCCACTTTTTTCTGATGTTCCGAATAAGAGGCCACAAGCTCCATTTCCTTGGCTGTCTTTTCATCGCTAGGCAGGTCCTTGTCGGCCAGTTCCGCCAGCGAAGCCTCTATGTCCTCCAGCATGAACTCGAAACCGAACCGCTCTTTCATGAACTCCTGGCCCTTGGCGCTGAAAGTAGCCTCGCGCGTCTTTTCGTCGAATATGTAATAGAGCTCTTCCAGGAGCTGGTCCCTTTCCTTGTCCATTACCTTGCTGTCCATTACTCCCGCGGTCCTATCGAATATCGATTTCGCCTTAAGGTCCTTAAGTATTATGTCCAGAAGCTCCCTGTTCTTCGGTTCCGCCTTATGGACAAGGTAAAGAAGGCTTCCCGCCCTTTCATCGTTACCTTCACGGTATACTTTCCTGAATTCGGAAAGGTAGTCCGCCACGGTTTTTCTTTGAGCCCTTACGACCTCCTGCACTATGGGCCGCATAAGGTCATATGACTCGTTGGTCTCATCCACAGGCCCGGATATTATGAGCGGTGTCCTGGCCTCGTCTATGAGTATGCTGTCCACTTCATCCACTATGGCGTACCCCAGATACCCCTGTACGGCCTGATCCTTGTAAAGCACCATATTGTCCCGAAGATAATCAAACCCGAATTCATTATTGGTGCCGTAAACCACATCGCGCGAGTACGCGTTCTTTCTGTCTTCCTGGCGCATGTCATGCTGTATCACGCCTACGGTCAGCCCGAGAAAATTATAAACGGGACCCATCCAGTCAGAGTCTCTTTTGGCCAGATAATCGTTGACCGTTACAACATGCACGCTCTCGCCGGTCATGGAATTTAAGACCACGGGCAGCGTGGCAACAAGGGTTTTACCTTCTCCCGTGGTCATCTCGGCTATCTTTCCCTGGTGAAGAACTATCCCTCCCATAAGCTGTACATCAAAATGCCTGAGCCCTATGGTCCTTTTCGAAGCCTCCCGCACGGCCGCGAAAACCTCCGGAAGCTCCGGATCAAGAAGACGGTTTTTGACTTCCTTAAGGGTTTTCTTGTGCTTGTTCCGGTCCTGTTCCGCCCCGGAAGTGGCTATCCTGGCCTTTATCTCTTCTATTTCAGCTTTGGCCGCCTCTTTAGCGGCGGTAACCCTCTTTCTTACATCAAGGACCCTGCGCCTGATCTCATCGTCGGAAAGCGCCGAGAACTCTTCTTCCAGGGAGTTTATCCTGTCCACAAGAGGTTTCAACTTTCTTATGGCTCTGTCGTTCTGGGTCCCGAACAATCTCGTTAAAAATCTGAACATTTTATTGCCTTTTTGTTTTTACGTTTTTTCCTCTTAGAGGCGCGCAGCCCGCCCTTTTCTCACAGGGATCCATGGCAAGGCCACGGATTCATTTCCTTGCCGACATTTTAAGATAAGCCTCTATAAACCCGTCAAATTCCCCGTCGAGCACTCTTTCGGCGGAAGATGTCTCAAATCCGGTACGGTGGTCTTTCACCATCTTGTACGGGTGCAGAACATACGACCTTATCTGGCTGCCCCACTCTATTTTTTTCTTGAGCCCACGCGCCTGAAGAAGTTTATCTTCTTCTTCACGCATCTTCCTGTCATACAGTTTGGCCTTAAGCAGTTTCATGGCCGTCGCCTTATTCTTATGCTGGGATCTTTCCTTCTGGCACTGGGCGACTATGCCCGTGGGTATATGGGTTATCCTTACGGCCGAATCCGTAACATTCACGTGCTGCCCGCCGGCGCCCGAAGAACGGTAAGTGTCTATGCGAAGATCCGCCTCCGACACTTCTATCTCAATGGCCTTGTCGCTGTCCGGGACCACATCCACCGAAGAGAAGGACGTATGCCGGCGCTTATTGGAATCGAACGGAGATATCCTGACAAGGCGGTGCACGCCCGCTTCCGATTTAAGGTTCCCGTAAGAAAGATCGCCTTTAATGAGGAACGTGGCGTTCTTAAGCCCGGCTTCTTCTCCCGGCAGCTGGTCTATTATCTCAACTGCCCTTTCGTGCTCTTCGGCCCATCTCAGGTACATCCTGAACAGCATCGCCGTCCAGTCGCACGACTCCGTGCCTCCGGCTCCGGCGTTTATGCTTACTATAGCGTCACAACCGTCCGACTCTCCCCCCATGAGACAGCTGAACTCGACCTTCTCGGCCTTCTTGAGTATGCTTTCCGCTTCCTTCCTGAGACTTTCTATGGAATTGGTATCGTCTTCTTCAACTATCTCCGCCAGCTCGGCAAGCGACTTGAAGTTTTCGTCTATCTCTATGTACGGTTTTATCCTGCCCCTAATCGAACGCAGCTCGCGCGAAAGAGAATCGGCCTTTTCCTGATTCTTCCATATATCCGGAGAATTAAGGTCATTTTCCAGTTCTTTCATCCTCTGGCTGTTTTTAGCCAGGTCAAAGATACCCCCTGATCTCTTCCAGCTTAACTTCCAGGGACTTTATGACCTCTTTGAGTTCTTTTATCATCGCCTCTCCTTATGTTTTTGGGCATTATACCAGTATGTGCGGGCAGTGTAAAGCAGTGAGGCCCCGGTTAAAGCAAAGCGAAAAACACATAAGCTTTCCCTCGCGGAGAGAATGGTATGCGCGAGCATTTGAGCGGATTCGCCGCCGAAAAGGATAAAAGTTAACGGACGACATTTTTCTGGGGTTATAGGCCATTATCGAGCCTGAGAAAATAACAGGCGAAGCAGCGAGAACGCGCAGCGTGTACCATTCCCGCCGCATAATAATGCTCAGGGCAATAAAATAACCTGTCCGAGGCGCGGTAATGAGACAACTTCTGCGGCATGGTTAAATCAAAACGAAAAACACATAAGCTTTCCCTCGCGGAGGGAATGGTATGCGCGAGCATTTGAGCGGATTCGCCGCCGAAAAGGATAAAAGTTAA
>CAYQUS010000010.1:0-10413 GCA_964421015.1 uncultured Planctomycetia bacterium | reverse complement strand
TAGGCCATTATCGAGCCTGAGAAAATAACAGGCGAAGCAGCGAGAACGCGCAGCGCGTACCATTCCCGCCGCATAACAATACTCAGGAGCTTTCTATTTTACTTCATGGACCGCATGCCCTTGCTGCGCAGCTGTCTGTGGTAGGATATAGCGAAACGATGAGCCTCGTCGCGGATACGCTGTATTAAAAAAAGCAGGCCCGACCCGGGCGAAAGCCTTATTGGGAGGTCTCTGCCGTGGACATACAGGTGGTTATGCTCCTTGGCTATGCTTACAAGCTTCACTCCCTTAACGCCGAGTTCCTCCATCACCTTTACCCCGGCGGAAAGGTGCCCCCTGCCTCCGTCTATCATCACCACGTCCGGAAGAGGCTTCTCTTCCCTCAGCAACCTCGAATATCTGCGATAAACTATCTCCCGTATCATTGAATAATCGTCCACGCCGGAGACATTTTTTATTTTGAACCGCCTATACCCGTTCTTGTCGGCTTTCCCGGAAACGAACCTGACCATCGAGCCCACCGCGTTGGTCCCGGAAATATTGGAAACATCAAAACACTCTATGACATCGGGGGCCTTTTTAGTTCCAAGAACCGATCTCATCTCGTCCAGTTCACCGTAAATGGGGTGTGCGGCCATATCGTGATATTGCCTGACAGCCGTAAGAGCCTTAAGTATGTTCCTGGCTGCCAGGGCCTTTTCGTACATTCTTTTGCCGGAAAATTCTCTCATCTCTTGCTCAAGCTTACGCACAAGATCGTCTTTTTTTCCTTCCAGGAAACCCTTCACTTTATCCGTAAGCAGGGCATATTCCTCATCCGTGACCTTTTTTTCGCATGGCCCGCAGCATTGCCCTATGTGATATTCAAGGCACAGTTTCTTCCTGAGCGTCCTGCAGGACCTGAGCGGGAACACTTTTTTCATGAATTTCAGCGCATCTTTAAGAAGCCCCTGATCCGTGTACGGGCCGTAATACAAAGCCCCGTCCGACATCTTTCTTCTTGTCACAAAAAGCCTGGGATATTTTTCGTTAACTGTAAGTTTAAGAAAAGGATAAGACTTGTCGTCTTTCAGTTCCACATTGAACCTGGGAGAAAGGTCTTTAATAAGACCGGCCTCGTAGATAAGCGCCTCGGCCTCCGAAGATGCCCTCGTAAACTCCAGATCCCTTATCTCGCTGACAAGAAGACTCAACCTGGCATCAAGAGGCCGGCCCTTTCTAAAATAAGACGAGACTCTGTTTTTCAGATTTATGGCTTTTCCAACATATATTACTTTACCGCCGGCATCCAGGAACTTGTATACTCCCGGACAATTGGGAAGGTTTCTTACTTTCTCTATGAGTTTTTCCGAAAAATCCGTCATTTAAGCCCTTTTTATGCGCGAAAAAAGACTTTTTACTCCCTCTAACTTTAAAAAATAGCATGAAACAGCATAAATTGCTCCACTAATGGCTATTATGCCCATTAGCCTTATAAAACACTCAACTGAACCATAGGTTTTGTCCAATAATTTCGAGGCAAGCATGAACGTAAATATACCCATTATGATCGTAGCCGTTGATATCTTTATGAAAGAGACCACAAGCCTTTTTGTTCCAAGCTCCCCTATTTTTTTAGACAAAAGAGCGTACAGCATAATAAAATTCAATGTAGCGGCAACCGAGGTAGCCAAAGCAAGCCCACCTACCTTGAGCGGCCACATAAGCGCCAGATTAAGCAAAAGATTCACAAGCAAACCGGCCGAGGCGGTCTTCACGGGAGTTTTGGTATCGCCCATGGCGTAATAAACTCCAACAAGTATTTTTATGCCAGCGTATCCGCAAAGGCCGAAACTGTAGAAAAACAAGGCGTAGGACGTTATCCCCGTAGAATATTCCGTGAATTGGCCTCTTTCAAAAAGAGTTCGTATTATGTCTTTGGACAGTATCGCCAGCCCCGCCGCCGCAGGCATCATTATCGTAAAGACCGTTCTCAAAGAAAAATATATAGTGCTTTTAAGCTGGGCCATATCGTTCAAGGCCACTTCTTTGGTCATTTTTGGAAGCGCCGCGGTGGCAAGTGACACACCGAAAACCGCCAGAGGCAGCTGCACGAGCCTGTTCGAGTAATAAAGCGCCGCCACCCCTCCGGGCCCTACTATCCAGCCCAAAGAAGCCAGCACGGTATCCACGAAAATGCTCAGCTGATAGACCGCCGTACCCATGGCTCTCGGAAGAAGAAGTCTGCCTATCCTTTTCGCCACAGGATGCGCCAGAGTGAACTTTCCTCCGAACCGAAAGCCTCTGTTTTTGAGCGGCAGGACCTGCAGCATGACCTCCAAAACCCCTCCCGCCAGAACTCCCGCTACAAGCCCGTTAATGCCTATTACCGGGCAAAGAACAAGAAGAGAAACTATCAGGGTCACATTAAGCACCACCGGAGCGAATTCCGGGGACGTGAAATAGTGTAGAGAGTTAAGCACCCCCTTACTGTAGGCCACCATCCCTATAAGGAGAAGGTACGGGAATATCAGCCTAGTAAGAGTAACTGTGGTCCGGAATTTGTCGGGATCTTCCGAAAAACCCGGCGCTATTAGCCTTACCACGACCGGGGCGAAAAAAACACCCGCCAGCGACAGTGCCACCAGCACCATCAGCATGAGGTTAAGTATTACCCTGGCCACTTCCCAGTATTCCTCGTTTGTCCTGGTATGCCTGTACTCTGTAAGGACCGGCACTATAGCCGCGGTCATGGCCCCTTCCCCCACCATATCCCTGAGCATGTTAGGTATTCGGAAGGCCACGAAGAAAGCGTCGGCGAATATTCCCGTACCGAACCTTCCGGCTATAAGTATGTCCCTCACAAACCCCAGTATACGGCTTGTTACCGTGGCAAAACTTATAACTCCCGTGGATTTTAAGAGTTTTCGATTGGTCATAAGGCCATATATTACCACAATAGCCCGGCGGAAACAGTACTAAAATTAAGCCCTGCCGTACCGTAAAAATCCCTTTACAAAATGGCCCGGAGCGTGATATATTCAGGGAGTTCGGTGCCCGTCACCGGGCCGGATACAGCACCACCGGTGCCAGTCGCCGCTAGGGTGCTACATGTAAACAAAAAAGCAAGGAGACAGAAATGGCAAATAAAAGAGCCGCCATAAAAAGCCTGCGGCAGACCAAAAAAAGACACGACCGGAACACGGCAGCCAGGTCCGAACTCAGGACCCTTTCCAAAAAAGCGCGCGTGCTGATTTCCGAGAATAAAAAGGAAGAGGCCGATACCCTGCTTAAAAAACTCGAATCCAATCTCGACAGGGCGGTAAAAAAGAACGTCATTAAAAAGGGTTGCGCCTCGCGGAGAATATCAAGGCTCCGTTCCGCCTGGTCAAAAATATCAGCCAAGAAATAGCCCGAGAAAACATTAAAGATCAAAAAAATAACGCGTACTTTAAGTACGCGTTATTTTTTGGTCCAGTCCTGTCAGGTTAAATTATTTCCCCGACAATTTCACTAACAGGGTCTCCAGTGCCAGAAAAGGCTCTTTTCTGCCCCTTTTTACGTCCACATCAGCCTCGAGTACGGCGTCGAGCCATTTTTTCACATCCAGAGAAGTGAACTTTTCGGCCTTGGGCAGTATGCGGTAGGCCCCTCCTCCGGCCGATGATATTATTTCATCTCTCCCGGCGCCTTTCATCGAAAGGAACTTTATTTTCTGCACGACCCGTATGTACCATCCAAGGTACCCGATTATCTCCGGTGCCTGTTTTTTCTGCCCGGCAAGGTCGTCCAGAACCCTGAATAAATGTTTTCTGTCCCCGCTATTTATGGCGTCGACAAGCTTGTAGACAGTTTCGGTAACACTTCTACCTACAAGCTCTTCAACATGCGAAAGCTCTATTTTTTCCCCTCCCGAAAAGGAAGCCAGCTTCTCAAGTTCGTTGATTATGAGCGCGGGATCAGACCCCTTGAGCTCAAAAATAAGATCAACCGCCTCAGAAGATATATCTATGTTCTCTTTTTTAAAAAAAGACCTTATGCCGTCTTTTATCTTGTAAGGGGTCAAGGGATCGGCCAGTACCGGGGAAGCCGAAGCGGTTATTTCCCTGTATGCGGGATTTTTCCTGAATTCCGAACCGGCTGTAATGACAAACACGCTGTGTGGGAAAGGTTTTTTAAGGTAGGCCTTTACGGCCCCGAGCGCTTCTTCCGAAAGCTCTTCCGCGTCCCTGAGAACTACGACCCTTTTTTCGGCCAGAAAAGGGGCGGTGCCGAGATCGTCGATCGCTTTCCTGTAATCCTCGGGAGAATATACGCTGGAATTCAGGTTTATTTCGTCAGCCGTAAGGAACTTATCCCTTATTTTTTTCTCTTCTTTCCCTCTGAGATACGCGTCGTCACCGGAGACAATAAAGTTTTCAGCCATTTTATTTGTTCCGAACCTTTAAGACTGTCTAACCGACGGCCCTTACCAGGCCTCCACAACACGTTCTACTACCCTGAGGGCTATGTCCTGCACGGCTCCGCGTACACCCTCCGCCTCGGTCGTAGCATTAGGCCCGGCCAGATTGTAACTCGACCATCCCGTAAAACCTTTTTCCGACCAGATCAGCTCTTTGGTCGTATTATCGTAAAGTTCAAGATTAACCGTTATCTGCGTTCTCATTTCCTCGACATTATCCGAACGGTCGTAGCTGAGTGGGAACTGCTTATAATCTACCAACTCGCCCTTAAGAACCATCGAAGCTTTGGCCTCTGTCTTTACCTCAAGATGTCTGTCGAAGATAAAACCGTCTATCACGGCCCTGGTTATCTGGTTCTCAAGCCCCGGCCAGTACGTGTAGCTCATTCTCTTATCGGATACTTCGGCCGCCGGGTTTATCTTGTTCACAAAATTCGAAACATGTATGGAGTCAAGCTCAGGAGGAAGAAGAGTGTTTGTGGTATACCCGCAACCCGCGAGGAAAGACGTCAAAACAACTGCTAACAGTGCCTTTTTTATCATTTTTTAATCCTTCCTTCCAGGGCCTTTATGCGCTCGTCAGCGTATTCCGCCGCTTCAGTTCCCGCGAACTTGCCTCTTACGGAATCGTAATACATTATCGCGCTGGTATATCTTCCCTGTTTTTCGTAAAATTCCGCTATTTTAAGCGTGCTCTCGGCCTTTCTGGCTCTGAGCTCATTAAGCACCTTGTCGGCTTCTTCGGCCACCGACGGTATCGACGTGGCCGCTACTATCTCCTTGAACTCCTTGAGAGCCTGGTCTGTGCTTTCCTGATCATACTCGGGATCAAGCGACGCCTCATATTTTGTAAAGGCGAGTTGATACTTGGCCTCCGTCACAAGCGGGCTTTCCGGATAATCGGATATTATTTTGGCATAAGACTGCATCGCGTCGTTATATTTTCTCATCCTTCTGTACACATCGCCCATCCTGAAAAGCGACTTGTCGGCGTATGGACTAAATGGGCTCGCGTCCACTATGGTCTTATACATCTCGGCTGACCGTTCCATCGACTCGGATAGCTCAAGACCCATGACCTTGGCGGTTTCCTCGCCTTCCACGACACCTGCCATGTTGTAAAGCCGTTCTATTATCTCGTCCATCCTGGCGGTGTAGGGATAGTTATCTATGGTCTTCTTGTAGCTCTGATAGGCGAACCAGTACCTGCCCTGCTCCTCATACGCCCTCGCGGCGTAATACTGGGCTTCCGGGGCCACATCCGAATCCTTATAGCTCTCGGTCAGCCTGGAGAATTCCTCAGATGCCCTTTTAAAATCCCCGGACTCGTAAAACCTCATCGCCCAGTCGAACTGCTCTTCAGGGGTATCTTTTACGGCATATTTGGGATTCACGAACTTCTTATCTTTAGGCGTGAATATCCAGAAGGCCAGGGCTGTACTCTCCGCCATGAGGGCAAAGGCCAGAAAAAACAAAAATATTATAAGTGATTTTCCGCGCATATTGGGATTCCGGGACCGTTCCAAAAGACCGACCGGCCGTTGTATGTTTCCAATTCTATATCAACGGCCGGCGGGTTGTCAACGCATTACATTATTAAGGAAAAATAACCGAATTACCGGTTTACCGCGCCTGTTATCATTTCACAGTCGCCGGTCAATCGGCTTTAGAGGTCAGCCCGTCTATGTAAGAAAACAGCGCTTCCTTGTCGTCTCTTGACATTTCCAGGAACTGGTTGCCCACGTCATAATCTTCTCCGTGCTGAGACCTCAATATCCAGGCCACCCTTGATATCGCCTTAAGGGGCTTTCTGTCAGGCACGTCGAGCTCCATTACTATCCTGCCGGCCTTGGGCATGAATTCTTTGGCCCTGAAATTGACCCCGCCCTTGCTCAAATTGCAGGTTATGGTGCCGTTCTTCATAGCGCCCCATGGTTCGCTCAGCTTACGGTACTTCACGGGCAAATGCGTTGTTATTCTTGTGTGTTTTCTCTGTTCCATTTTTATTCCTCTTATCTTATTAAGTTTCAGTTTCCACTCCGCGGCAAGATACAGAAACTCTCCCGCGTATCTTCACATACATCACTGCGCAAGCTCAGGAGGCCTTACTGGTACCCTCCGCTTTTTCAAGGGCCGCGTCTTCCCTTTCAAGGTCGCCGTCGTTATACATGTTAAGACTGCTAACATATTCCGACACCAGAGCCTTGTCTTCTTTTGTCATCTCGATGAACTGATTACCGACTTCGTAATCGTCACCCGACGGCAACTTCCGGATCCAGGCTACTTTAGAAATAGCCTTTACGGGTTTCGTGAACATCGGTATATCCAGCTCAAGTATCAGCCTGCAGGCCATAGAGATGAACTCCGCCGTCCGGAAACGGATCCCGCCCGTACTGAGGTTCTTAGTGATCGAGCTTTCCCCATCCCACGATTCAGGGCCTTTCAGCTTCCTGATCTTAACAGGGATGTGTGTCTTGACTCTCGGATACTTTCTTTTCTCCAAGTCATCATTCACTTCTACCTCCTTACCTCCGTTAACGTTTTAAAGAACGTAACGCTCCCGACCAAAAACCCTTATTACTATTATACATACACTCCGTAAAAAATTCCAGACCGAAAGCTCGACTTTATTTTACTCACTATTTCTTTTTTCCCTCTCGATACTCCTTAACATTGAACCCGTATCGGCGGTTTCCGCGTAATACATTACATCAAGGCTCCGGAGAACCGATATTATCTCGGTTTTAACAGGCTCGTTCTGCGAAGCCGGAAGCACCGAGAGCATCTTATCCGGGGAATTCACACCCTCATACTGTATATTGCTCCCCGTGAAGAGTTCCCTGTTCTTTCTTATTGTTTCGTACTTGGCCAGAACATCCTCCACGCTCGCCCCCTTGACCGAAGATGTATCACCGGCCTCAGGATCCTCCTCTGACTTCATTCCATCGGCGACTCCGCCATCCGCCGAGAATGCCGAGGTAAGGACTTTAAGCTCGCCGAGAACATCGTAGGTCGTGTATTCAGGATTATCTTCCAGTATCAGGGCCGTAAGACCTGCGACAAAAGCCGCTGACAGAGAAGTTCCCGCCTTATTGGACTCTTCCTCGCTGAAAGTTATCACGTCCCACGGGGCGTAGAGGTCCACATAACTACCGTAATTGTTCCATGCCGAGAACTTGCCGTCGGCGCCCACGGAACCCACGGTTATAACCTTGTCCTGCGCGGCAAGGCTGGCCTCGAGTATCTGGCTCGACGAATTACCCGCGGCCGTTACCATTACCGCTCCCTTGGTGAAGGCGTAGTCTATGGCGCTTTCAAGCTGGCTGCTTATCGGGAAAAGGCTGAACGACATGGATATTACCCTCGCGCCCATGTCCACGGCGTAGTATATGGCCTCGGATACTGCCTTCGAGGATGTTTCGGAATTTTCATCCACCACCTTTAGGTCAAGTATATCCGCTCCTTGCGCCGTCTGGGATATCACTTTAGCCATATTTGTCCCGTGGCCCAGTACATCTCCGTAAGTACCGGCGGTGGACGTGAAGTCACGGCTTCCGGCAACGTTAACAGAAACATCCTCAGCGTTTATGCCGCTATCAAGCACGGCTACTGTCACGCCTGAACCTGTATACATGGACTTAAGGTCTTCCACTCCGCTGTAGAAAGAGCTAACGCCTTCGGCTATCTGCCCTGTCTCGGGAAGTTTTTCAGTTATAGTCCCGAGATCCATAGACTCAACGTCTGACCTTTCGGGTTTATCCGGTATGGCAGCTTCGGTAAGCGGAACAGTTTCGGGCCTCGGCGCTCCCACTATCCATGTGTATCCGAACGGGAAGTTTCCGCTTGCCCCGTAGTTGTAATAGACCTTTGTAGACTGCCATGTCCACACACCGTTAACGTTAGTGTAAACGTTCTCATACTGCACCCAACCGTTGGAATAGTAGTCATAGGTGATCTTGTTCGTGCCGTTGTACCACCACTCTTTCTTCCATCCCAGAGCTGAATCTTCCGGTGTAGCGTAATGCGTTATCTTCCCGTCCGCGGCCCAGTATGTCTGGGTCACCCATCCCGGCATATCGAAAAATACGGCCGCTTCCCCCGTATTTACAAGCTTTTTGGCCGGGTTCCCGTTGGAGTTATACCATAGAGACATGTACCATTCCCCGTCCGTATAATCCTCTATCTTCCTTAAAACCCAGCCGTTATAGGTGGGAGAGTCGGGATTGGCATCAAGGTTCCCGGTTTCGCCGTTATGGTCATATACCAGGGTCTTGGTCTTTGTTTCCGAGACCGAAGCCGCTAAAGCCGGGTCGTAAACGCCCTCGAACATCTCCACTGTCACCTGGGACGTTCCCCAGCTCCAGTTATAAAGGCTGTAATCGTACAATCCCTCATTCGGCGTATACTCGGTCTTGCTTATCAGCGTATTATTCGCGTCATACCTGTACTCAACATGCATCGTCGTCCAGTTATCATCGCTGAAACCCACGACCTTGCGCGCAAACTCGCTGGTATCGTTATCGTAGGTTATCATCTCCGACAACACACCGTCGACTTTAGGAGTAGCGTATACCGCAAGCATTACCCGCCCGTAATCGTCAGAGGGGTCTTCTGTCCCGTTATCGTGAAAGACCAGATTATCGTACGTCACGGACAGCATATTATCCTGACCCGGAGCGGGCCACGCTATGGAGAATATCCTTCCGCTGGTGCCGTAATACTTGTAGGATATGCCCGTCTGATGGTCTATTTTCTTAACGAGCACATTAGAATCGTTGTAAGCGTACTCCGTAAGCAGAGTTTCCCTCTCGACTTCCGCGTAAGCGTTCACGTAAGTGGTGCTTCCGCTATAGGAATAGTCGAAGGCCAGCTCTCCGGAATCGTTAGGCGAGGCAAGGATCGAAACATCAACCCTTCCCCAACCCTGGCCGTTGTAATTCTCGTTGGTGTAGTGATAATAAACGTTCCCCTGGAGATCCGGGCTGTTCATGGTCTTGCTTTCCATTAGACCCGTATCTTCGTAATACGTGTAAGTCTCGCCTTTAACGTAATCCTCTTTACGGACAAGCCTTCCCTCTGAATCGTACTCGTAGAGAGCTATAAGAACTTCCCAATCCGCGGAATACGAGGCCACCTTTCTAGCCTGGTCGTTGTCGGATAGCGTGTATTCCGTAACAAATATCACCTCTCCGTTGGCGTTAGGCGTTGCCCGCTGGACTACCTTGACCCTGCCGTAATACACTCCCGGGTTCTCCGTATCCTCGTAAAAAGCCTCGTCCTCGAAAGTATAAACAAGGTTTCCCTGAGAGTCCGGCGCCCAGAAAGATTTACTGGCCAGCCGTCCGCTCACGGAGTGGAAGGTGTACTCTATGCCCGCTACATGGTCTACTTTAGCGGTCATTATCCCGCTTCCGTTGTAATTGTACTCGGTTATAAGGTTCTCCCTGGCGGCGTCGCTGAAAGCGTCCACATAAAGCGAACTTCCCTTGTACTCGAACTCGAACGCAAGTTCACCGACATCGTTAGGAGCGGCCCTTAGCTGCACGTCAACCCTGCCATATCCCCGGTTGTCATAATTCTCATTGAGATAATGGTAGTAAATGTTGCCTTTTTCATCAGGCACTGTCATTGTTTTTGACTCCAGATATCCTGTAACAGGGTAGTACGTATAAGTAACACCTTCCTCTACCTGCCCTATCAGGGTACCGGAAGCGTCATACTCGTACGTCGCCAGTAACTCTCCGGCCGCGCTGTACTCTCGCACATATCTCGGCTGATCCGCCGACCAGTAATCACTGAACGTCTTGTATGTCCCGTCCGGCCTTGTTTGCTTTACAAGATACCCGTACTCGTTCTCAAGACCTACGTTATGCACGGCTTCATCTGAATACTCAAAGATCGTCCCAGCCGCGTCATCTCCTACCGCGACTTTTAACAGCTTCGTTTCCATCCTGCCAGAATCGTAATACGTG
>CAYQUS010000009.1:16168-57570 GCA_964421015.1 uncultured Planctomycetia bacterium | reverse complement strand
CACAAAGGACAGAGTTTCAAAGAAACTCTGTCCTTTGGCCAAATCTATGGCGGAGGAGGTAGGATTCGAACCCACGGTACCCGAAGGCACAACGGTTTTCAAGACCGCCGCTTTCAACCGCTCAGCCACTCCTCCACTCAAAACAGCTTGCCTGAATATCTTTTTATATGTACAACGGTTTTCCCTGAGGCTCCGCCTCAGGACTCCGCTCACTTCGTTCGCTTCGCAAGACCGCCGCTTTCAACCGCTCAGCCACTCCTCCGCGTTTCTACCTATAAATTTTCTTAGGAAAGAAACGCGGACTTCGAGCCCCTGAAAGGGGCTCGAAGCCGCTTGTTTCAAAAACACGCGCAATTATAACAGATTCTCTCCCTCTTTTCCACTTAAGCGCCCGTTATCGTTTAAAGCTGACAGCTTTTTCTATCTTGCCTATAACATCTTTCCATTCGACGGGCTTGGTTATGTAATCCACTATCCCCTCTTTATAAGCCGTATGCATGTCGGCCGGATCCGATAGCGCCGTAAGAGCTATGACCGGAATGGAAGCCCCGAGCGGGTCGCCGTTAAGCATTTCCAGCGCCTCAAACCCCGTTATCCCGGGTAAAAGAATGTCCAGAAGGATAACATCAGGCCTTTTAAGATTGACAAGATCCACTATCCCCTTGGCGTCGGGTGAGGTTATAACTTCATAATTCCCGGTTTTCTCAAGCGCCAGCTTTATCATCCTGAGAAAATCCGGTTCGTCATCTATTATCAACACTTTTTTAGCTTCTTTCACATTACCCCTCCGCTCAGGCGATTTTCTTCTCGGCCATCTCAACAGCCGACTTCAGCGAGGTCTTAGGATCAGTAAAAACACTTGATTTGGGTATATAAGCGAACACCTTGAGTTTTTCGGTCCCGGTTATGGAACGATTGTCAGGGTGAGCCGTGGACATTATGACCGGGATATCCTGGTTTATCTCCCGTACAGCCTTAAGGGTCTCCACTCCGTCCATCTCCGGCATCAAATAGTCCAGGATTATAATATCGCATTTTTTCTGCCTTACGGCTTCCACTGTCTCCGGCCCGTTCGAAGCCTGTTCCACATCGTACCCCCAGGAACAAAGTATCTTAGCCACTATACCCCTGTAATCTCCGTCATCATCCGCTATAAGTATTCTAACGGCTTTCATTCTTTTTCCTCCTGTATTATCGGCAGTTCTATCTCGACCTTAACACCTTTTCCCGGTGAACTGGTTATATCTATCGTCCCGGAAAAACCTCTTATTATCTCGCGGGACGTCACAAGCCCCAAAGCGGCTTTTTTCCCGTCACCGCTCCCCTTAAAGAAAATCTCCCCGGTCCTTACCCTCGCGAGATCTTCCTCTCTCATTCCTCCCCCGTTATCGGAGAACATTATACATATTTTGTCTCTCCCTGCCGACAAAAACGTTCTTATAAGTACCTCGCCTTCCCCTTTCAGGGCTTCGTAGGAATTAAGTATAAGAGCCGTAAAAACTTCCTGTAACCGTATTTTCTGAGCGGATACCGCGGGCAGCCCGTCGGCAAGTTCCTTCTTGAAAACTATCTTCGAGTACCTTGTAAAGGGCCCGGTAAGCCCGATAGCGTCTTCTACGGCAGTGTTCACGTCGACCTTTTCCATGATCTCATCGTTCCTTGAAAACCTCATAAGCCGCGCTAAAAGAGCTGTTCCTTTCGCGGCAAGTTCGCCTATGGACCTTATCATCCCGGAAACCTCGCCGCTCAGACCTTTCTCTTCCGCCAACAGGCCGGCGTAACCCGAAATATTCGCCAGATGGTTAACAGCATCATGGGTAGTGTATCCCACAAGATAACTTGTTGCCTTGAGTTTGTGCGTATACCTTATCACCTCTTCATATTTTTCCTTTTCGGCCTTTCTTATCATCCCGGCGGAAATAGCGCTAAAGTAGCCCAGGGCGAAAAAGAACGACACGTTCCCAGCCACTATACCGGCAATATGCGCTAAAGGGACAACCCCTCCGTAATAACTGACTTCGGGAAGAAAACCCAGGTTTTCTCCGGCTATAACGAGAGAAAAAAGAACGGATGACAAACTGGACGCGAAAAATACCGCCTTGGGCGTCGAGGCGGACCCTGCCCAGAGTATGACCGCCGCATAGGCCAGGGCCATAAAGGAAACCTCGTCTCCGCCCATATAATAGGTTATCCAGGTTATACAGATTATGTCGGTCGCCATCTCGTAATACTGCAGGCGGTTAAGGTTAACCCGTTTCAAAATAAAACGGTAAGGTTGGTTAAAGAATATTTCGGTAATTATGAGGACCGCTACCGGCAGACTTATGTAAGAATACCCTCCCACCCAAGTCATAAAGATGAGGAAAAACCCCAAAAGAGAAAAACTTACAGCCCGTATTTTCCCCGCAAGAAGGTGTTTCCCCGTAAATTCATCGTTCATAAGCTTTTCCTCGAAATAGCCCTTTCTATTTTTTTGATAACGTCTTCCTTGCTTATGGGTTTGTTAAGATAATCAACCACTCCTTTTTTGTACGCCGTCATTTTGTCGGATTGCTTTTCAAGAGCGGAGAGAGCGATCACAGGCGTTCCGGCACCCACCGGATCGTTGTTAAGCATGTCCAGGGCATCGAAACCGGTAACCCCCGGCATAAGAATGTCCATGAGTATAACGTCGGGCCTGTTATCGTTGACCAGCCTCACAATATCACCGGCATTCGTGGATATTATGACCTTATAATCGCCTGTCCCCTCAAGGTTAAGCTTAAGTATGGTCAAAAAATCTATCTCGTCATCTATGGCAAGTACTTTCTTCATCCAACACCTCCTGTTTTTTTCTCTTGCGCCAAGCCCAGATACATCGTTATCTTTGTCCCCGCACCATAGCGGCTTTCGATTTCTATCGCCGCCCCGTGCATGTCCATTATGCTTTTCACGACCGAAAGCCCCAGGCCCGTGCCCTTGCCCTGTTCTTTTGTGGTAAAAAAGGGGTCGAACACTTTTACAATGTTCTCTTCCCTTATACCTTCTCCGGTATCCTCTACCTCCACTGCCATGACCCTTTCTCCGCTCGGGAAAAAGTCACCGTACCTTTCCGAAATTTTCCCTTTACTTGTCTCAAGTCTTGTTTCATAAGCGCTTATTGTAAGAGTACCTCCTCCCGGCATGGCATGGACAGCGTTAGAGAACAGATTCACAAAAACCTGTTCCATTTTGCCCTTATCCGCGAGTATTCTGGGCAATACGGGGGGAATGTTTTTGACGACTTTTATTTTTTCGTATTTAACGTCGTGCGTGATAAAAACAAGGGACGCCTCTATTATTCCTGTTATGTCCTCGGGCCTGAGCTGGAAACTGCTCGCCCGAGAAAAATCAAGCAGTGATGAAATGATCCCATCAGCCTTTGAGAGATTGTTTTTCATCATACTTATGACATCTCGAAGTTTGGCTTCATCCTTGGGCGCGTCGCTCTCTATGTAATTCAACCCCTGCAGTATGACCCCGAGAGGGTTCCTTACCTCGTGGGCCAGGCCCGAAGCCATACGCCCTACGGCCTCAAGTTTTTCCATCTCCATCACCATCTTACGGGTTTCCTTGAGGTTTTTCATGGCTTTTTCAAGCTCTTCTCTGGCCCAGTTATTATCCTCAAGCATGCTTACAAGTATCTCCTTGTTCCTGGAAGCTTCTTCAAGGCTTTTTGCAAGTTCTCCGGCCTGGTCTTCCATCTTCTTTTTGCTTTCCTTAAGAACATTCTCGGCCTTTTTAAGTTCGGTTATATCCCTTACGGTAGCCTGGACAACACTCTTCCCGCCCATGATCACACTGGAAAGGAGAACCGTGGCCGGAAACTCTTCTCCAGTAAGCCTTTTATGCGTCCATTCGAAGAAATTTTTCCCTTCGTTCATGGCTTTTTCTATCATGCTCCTAGCTTTTTCCGCGGACAACTTTCCGTCAGGCTGTCTTTCAGGAGAAACTTCCCAGGGTCTTACGGAGAGGAACTCGCCAAGATCCCTGGCTCCGAACATCCTTACGGCGGCAGTATTCCCGGAAGTAAATCTGAGATCGGGCGGCTCCAGCACCATTATTGCGTCGGCTGAAGAGTCATATAGAGCCCTGTAGTTCTCCTCGCTTTCCTTAAGTTTCTTTTCGGTTTCCGCCCTCAGCCGCATCTCCTCCTTTAGCACGGTAACGGATATGGTTGTCTTTTTAAGGTCTTCGGCCATCTGGTTGAACGCCCTGGCCAGGGCGCCTATCTCGTCGTCCGAAAAAAAACCAATCCTGGCATCGAGGTTGCCTTTCCCGAATTCACCGGCAACCTTCTTCAATTCATCAAGCGGCAGGGAAAGTCTGTAAGAGAAAAAAAAGGAGAGGCCTACCGCCAGTATAACAACCGGGATTATTACAGCCAGCCACCTTGCCCTGAGCCTAAGCACAGGATCAAGTATCGCCTTCGTGGGAGTATGTATTATGAGTATCCACCCGTTACCCTCGAAATTAAGATACCCCGCCTCTGAACAGAATACGGCAAGATTTTCCTCTTTGCCGTGCCTGTGCCTTTCCACTACCCCCTGTCTCTCTCCGGCGCGAACCCTCCTGACCGCCTCCCACTGTGAAAAATCTTCTTTCAGTATCCCTTTCGGATCATAGCTTGAATATAGCAGGATCCCGTTTCTATTCACAAGATCCACATGGTTGTAAGATCCTAAACCGCCGAACGGAGAAGAACTTACATCTCCAAGTATTTCGTAAAGACCCGATATCGGAACCCTTGTTACCACGAAACCAATGGCGTCTCCCGCTTTATCCCTTACGAGAGAAGCAAAAAATACTACCGGCTCTTTTAACGTCTCAGAAAACCCCACTTCCTCAGCCGCGCTCGGATGCCCTTCCCGAACGCCCCCCCACCCCTTGAATGCGCTTTGCCTCTGCCCTACACCCAGGCCTTCGGTATCAGCCAGCCGTACACCGTCCAAACTGAAAAAACTGAGAGAATTGTACCTTCCGTATATGTCCTTGAACGATCTAAGCCGTTCGGTTACCTCTTCCATAGTTGAATCCCGTGATGATATGACCGGATCGGTCGCTATGACCACGAGGTCCCCTTTTCTCTCCGACAGGTACCTGTCCATTTTGTCCATGGTATGAGCAGCCAGTTCCATCAAACGGGATACAGCCTGTGCCTTAAGCGTAGCGCTGTTATCCGTCCAGGTAACGAACAAGATACCTGCCAGGGTTATAAGAGCGGTGACTACTATCAGGCTTGTCAGCTTTAAAAAAATCCTCATTATTCCTCAAAAATGCAAGGCTATACCGCTTTCTCCTTTAATTCCTTCTCAAGGCTTGCCACTTTCTTCTTAAGCTCCACTATCCTTTCTTCTCTACCCACACTGGCCTTGTAAAAGACTTCCATTTCCCTCTCATGTTTTTTCCTCTCATCTTCGGCTTTTATGATATCGGTTATATCGCTGAAAACCACGCAGAACCTGCCGCTTGAGCTTACGGGCCTGTAGACGTTACAATGATAGGTTTTTCCGGTGGGCCCGTGGTGGAGATCGAATTCGCTGGATATTCCGGTAGTCGAGACCTCCCCGTACCTCTTCACCCACTCGGGCTCGGTGCCGGGCCAGACCTCATGCACGGTCTTCCCCTCCACATCGGAGTTCCTGATCCCGGTTATTTTCTCATAAGCGCTGTTTATATACACAAATCTGTAGCTGACGAATTTTCCGGCACCATCAAGCACCGGGTCAAAGATCACAAAAGCGTTCATCATGTTCTGAAAAAGCATCCTCAGGTCGTTCTCGACCGCCTTCTGCCTTGTTATATCCGCCGTCACTCCGGCGCCGAACCATTTCCCTGACTCGTCCTGAAAAGGTATGATAGTAACCTGGGCGGACTTACCCTTTTCTCCGGGGAAGGCCTTCTCAAAAACAACCATTTTCCCTGTTTCTATAGCTTGCTTCATCCCGCTCAGTTCCCCGTGACATCCCTCCCCGAAAAAATATTCTCCGTATTTTCTCCCGCGGTAGTCACCGTAAATGCATACCCTTCCCGGGTCAACATACACAAGATTCAGATCGCTGTCGATTATGTCAAGACCGGTGCCGGTGGCTCCCAGTATGAACTCTATTCTCATTTTAAGTTCCCTGTTTTCCGCGTCGGCCAGTATCCTTTTTTCTTCGGACTCGATTTTCCAGACGGCAAAACCCAGGCTTTCGGCTACTTCGCGGAAAAGGGCTTTCTCGCTTTCCCCATAGGTAAGGTCCCTTGACGTGGCTCCCGAGAGTATCCCGTAGACCCTTCCCTCATATTTCAAGGGATACGCCATGCAGAACCTGGCCTCGGGCTCATAGGCCACCGGGCAATCCGGCGAGTTAAGTGCCGGCGAACTCACGAAACACCCTTCTCCTGAAAGGGCTTTTTGGACACATGCGGGATATTTTTTTTCCTGAAAAAGTTCTTTTAGCATGCCGCACCTTTCGGATCTGCCCGAACTCTCAAACCCCGAAAGGTTACCCTCTTCGTCAAGAAGCGCCATCCAGGCGAGACAGTACCCCATTGTCTCCGTAAGTATCCGGCATACGCCAGAGGAAAGAGCGGTTCTATCGGATTCCTTAACTATCAGATGGTCTATGTCCCTGACTGCGGAAATTATCCTGTTCTTTTCAAGAAGATCCGCGTCTCTTTTCCGGATACTGTCGAAACTTGCCCTTAACTGCCCCTCGACCCTGCCCAGCACCGCCCACAAAAGCGCCATAAAACCCAGATAGACTATAAGGGCAAGAACCACTTCCATTAGTATCCTGCCCTTTAACTGGTAAGACGACGCACTTATATCCTTAAGGAGCACAAGGTTCCCCGAAACGTTCCCAGAGGCCCCGAAAAGCGGGATCGCCGCTACCACAAAATCCCTGCCGCTCGCCTCGATCATTACTATGTCTCCGCTTTTACCGTCATGCGGATACTTCCGTGTCTTGCCGTCAAAAAAACCTTTATTTTCCCCTTTTATGTCCTCTATAACGTCTTCCCAGAACTCTTCCGCGGGCGCGAAAAAAACTCCGGATACCCCCATGGCTCTCGAGAGTTCCCGGGCTAATCCTTCCGTTTCTACGGACAATTCCACCCATCCCCTGAAAAGATCTGCGTTTTCCACCGGATGAACATACACAAGACGTGATATCCCGCCGGGACCCCCTTCTACCCCCCAGATGTCATTCCCGTACTTTTCTGAAAATTCCGCGGTGACCCCTGGAGTCAGCCCCTGCCCGCAGGCTGAGCCACGAGCCTCAAAAACTACCTTCTTCTCGCTGTCAAGTATCCTCACACACCCATACCTTCCGCTTTTTACCTTTTCCGCGTACATGCTGCCGATTATCTGTATTTTTTCTTCCATCCCCTGGTCCTGGATACCGTAAAGTTTTATATCCGAGAGGACGCCGGCGATATCTGTTCGCATAAGGCCCGCTTCCTTCAATAAAAGATCATTCCATCCCAACTGGGCGCGGCCGACGAATAATTCGGCCTCTTCCCTTTCTATGCCCCGGTATTTATTGACCTGGTAAACGAAGCTAAGCGCCATGAGGCCGAAAAGGATCGCTGCGGAAGGTAAAAATACCCATTTCACAAGGCTTATGGAACGTTCCTTTGAAAAATCGGATGTTCTGCCCAGAGCTATCCTTGTTATTAAAAGAAAGGAAAATATGATGAGCGCCAGAAATGCTGCGGCTTGGTAAACCTTGTATCTCTCGAAAAACAATTTGCTTTCCCAGTTCCCGGCAAGCACATCAGCCCCGATTACCATAATGACCTCATCGGTCTGATCTCGGAATACGGGGGCAAGTCCGTAGACGAATGTGCCGTATTCGTCTGCCCTGGGACCGTTCACAAAAGCTTCTCCTTTTGTGAATATCTCAATGTCCTTCTTGTCCGGCATTTCGTACAGCGTTCCCGGGGGGCTGGCCATCGGGTCGTCTTCCGGGTAGGTCTCGGGGCCGAAATGAAGCTTCCCATCCCGCATGGCCATGGTGTAGATACCTCTTACGGAAGGTTTATCTTTATGTCGTGCCAGCACTGAGCGCACATAGTCAAAAGGAAGGGTATTTTTGTCCGCGGATGTAAAGGTGAGTTCGGCGGCCATCCTGGGGTTTACTTCGCGGGCTATCTGAGCGACCATCTCCAGGATATCCTCGCGCATTTTAATATCCGTCGCTTTGGCTCGCAATTCTCCGGCATACCACAACCCCGGAAAGACAGCGGAACCAAAAATAACAATCGCCCAAAAAACGCCGAGCCCGCTTTTCCCTATTCTCATGAGAAAACCTCCAGAAAAGCCGTTCCTGAACATGTCCCGAGCCTGACAATATAGATACTATTGTACCGCCTAAAAGCCGGGAATCAAAACCAAATATATCAAAAACTTCCTCTCCCCTTAAAAGTGAATTCTTGCTAATTTCACCGGTGGTGGTACAATTATCACGATAAGATGTTATAGTCCTTGCGGGTAAAATTCAGGGGGGAAAAATGAAGAAATTTTTGTTATTGTCAGTTACAGCGGCAATGCTTTTTGTTTTCTCATCTCGGGCCATCGCGGCCGAAACTCCGACAAAAGAGGTTTTTGACACGGAAGCATCCGAACCTTTAGGCCAGGATCATGGCAACTCTCCATGGGTCGCCGACATAGAAGAAATAACCATGGAAAACCAGAATTTCCGCGCGGCGAAATGGACCGGTAAATATATCCAGATGACATTAATGTCCATACCGGCTGGAGGCGAGATAGGCGGGGAAGTCCATCACTTCACCGACCAGTTCATAAGGATAGAGAGCGGTAAAGGCCGCGTTATGATGGGCGCCGGAGCTGACAATGTGACCTTCAACGAGGAAGTTTCGGCGGACTGGGTGCTCTTTATTCCCGCGGGATACTGGCACAACCTTTACAATACCGGCGAGGAAGACCTTAAGCTCTACTCCATCTACGGCCCGCCCCAGCATCTTCCCGGAACGGTCCATAAGACTTTCGAGGAAGCCAAAGAGGGCCATCACGACTAGGCTTTTTCGTTAAGACTGAAGAACCAAATTAGGGACAGGCACCACTGGTGCCTGTCCCCAATTTTTCCGGCGCTCTAAAACCGAGAAGCAAGTGTGTTCGAGCACTGGAATAATTCGCCGCCCGAAAGGGATAAAAATTAAGACACTCCCCTGAAGAGTCTACTCCTGAAATACTGAAATAACAGGCGAATTATGAAGCGCGCAGAACACATTTGCTGCGCGGTAGCGGCTATAAACAAATTGGTGCCTGTCACCAATTTTTCCTCCGCATCTCTCACAGAGTAATTGCATAGTGTTTTCGAGCCTTTTTAACTGAGCAAAAGTTCGCTCTTTCAGGGGCATCTCGCGATAACTACATTATTAGAGCCAACTTTTGCGAACCCGAAGGGGCAGTTAAAACCAGCGAGAAAACACTATACGATTACTCCATGAATAGTTGCTTTACACCCACACGTTTATCTGGCTGGCGGCCGATTTGTCTACGGCGAACTGGCTTTCCCCTATTTGAAAGACATAAGACGGGAAATCGGTTATAAGTTTAATTGACGAGCCCGGGAGAGCTCCCATGGCCATGATCTTTCGTAGCATGGGCTTATCGGAAGTCTGTATATACGCTATTCTCCCTTTCTGCCCCTTTTTCATCTCGGACAAAGGAAGCATTATGCTTTTGAGCTCCTTATCGCCCTTGCCGCAGCATTTCCCGGGGGGTATAACGCTGCCGTGCGGGCATGTCCTTGGATGACCGAGAAGCGTGCAGATCCTGTCCTCAAGGCCTTTTTTGAGCACATGTTCCAGCTTGCAGCCGGCTTCATGCACGTACTCTCCTTTTACCTGAAAAACATCCGCAAGGAGGCGTTCGGAGAGCCGGTGCCTCCTTACGCACAACCTGCCTTCTTCCAGACCTTTAGCGGTAAGAAGTTTTTTTTCTTTCGGTGAGACATACCCCTTTTCGGAAAGCTCCCTGAAAGCTGCCACGTCGGAAAGCAGTTTTGTGTCCGGCACAACTCCCTTTTCTTCTATCTCGGTCCACAGTTTTTCCAGTATCTCTTCGGCCCTGTCTGTAAGTTTCATTTCTTTTTTCCTTTCAGTATGTTCTTAAGCCACCCGTCCTCGGGCGGCGTCTCATATCCGCAGTTGGGGCACCTTATCATCCGGCACCCCTTTGACATCGGGCATGCCTTGCACGAAGGAACAGATTTCTTTTCGTCAAACATGTATCCGCAAACAGCGCATTTCATTCGGCTCTCCCCAAAAGAAACTTTACTGCATTTACAGCGAAACTCCCAGCGCCGTCAGGATATAATTCACAACAAAAGCCACAGAAAAAGAAAAAACAAAAACAAAACCCGATATCGTAAGAGCGGTCTTCCATCCCCTTTCCTTTATGTTCACAAGGAACTGCGCCACACAGGGGAGAAAAAGAGTAAGGGCTATGCACGCCACCACAAGCTGTACTCCCGACAAAAGACCGGACTTGGCAAGATCGTAAAGCCCTGCCGCCCCGTAATCTCTTCTAAAAAAACCAAAAAGGAACACCTGGGCCGTCTCGGCCGGAAGACCCACGGCCTTCGCCGGGACCTCCAGAACCCTTACAAGAAGATCAAAAAGCCCTGCAAGCTTGGCTGCCCATATCAGAACGCTTGCCAAAATAAAAAGCGGCAGAACCTCTTTCAGGTACCATTTCACGCGGGCGTATGTCTTTATGATCACGTTGGATATCTGCGGGAACCTCAACGGGGAAACTTCCATATAAAAAGTAGGCCTCTCTCCCGGAAGTATCTTCGCCGTAAGATATCCGATAAGGAGAAAAACCGCGGATATAACACCCGCCCACACGAAAACAGCCGCTTTCCTGGACCCCAGAAGCGCCACTATGACGCCGAGCTGCGCCGAACAGGGAACTGCCAGGGCCAGCAGCATAGTAGATATCACCCTTTCCCTTTTTGTGGGAAGCGTCCTTGTCACTATAGTAGCCATGGTAGCGCATCCAAGGCCCAGCACCATTGGTATTACGGCTCGGCCGCTTAATCCTATTTTTTTAAAAAGCCTGTCTATCAGCATGGCAAGTCTCGGGAGGTACCCGGAATCCTCTATAATGGAAAAAACCAGAAAAAACATCGTTACTATTGGAAGGATAAGAGCTATCGCGTACCTTAGCCCTAGGGTGATTATCCCGTAATCCCCAACAAAAAGTTCCCGTACCGGCTCCCATGGGATATAAGACTCCGCCAGCGAGGAAAAGAAAGGCGTTAGATGCCTGTCAAACAACAAGTTCTCGAAAAAGTCCACCACAACGCCGGCGCCAAGCTCGCCTACGAACTTATAAAGCCCCCAATAAAGCACCAGTATGAAGATGGGCACTCCAGTAAGCGGGTTCATTGTCAGGGAACTCAGGCTTTCTCTCAGCGAAAACCTGGCCTTCCCGGTATCCTTCTGTACGGAGGAAGCTATCCTGGAAGCTTCTTCCTGCCTCCTCATCGTGACCACAAAGTCTATGGGGTGAGAGTAGTGTTTCTTTACCTCACAGACAAGTTTTGATATGTCCGCCGCCGAGTCAGGGTCATTCAGAATTACCAGGTTCTCCATTCCGGGGTCTTCCTGCAAAAGAAGAAGAGCCACGGCCCTTTTCGAAAGGCTGTATTCGCCTTTAAGAAGAGCCGCTATCCTGTCAGCGGCTATCTCGATGGAGAACTCCACCGGATCGTCATACTTTATTCCTGTCGCCCGTACTATCGGCATATTTCTCTATCCTTCCTTTCAATATATCCATGCCTTTCAGGGTAGTGGCCACCACCGGCACCACAGGTATACGCAATTCCCTTTCAAGCTCTTCGCAGTCGGTTATTTTTCCCCTTTTTTCGGCTTCGTCCATCATGTTCAAAACCAGTATAAGAGGAAGCTCCGCCTCTATGAGCTGCAAAGTAAAGCCCAGCATCCTTTCAAGGTTCTTGGCGTCCAAGACATTTAAGACCGCGCAGGGCTTTTCGTTCATGAGAATATCCCTGGCAACCCTCTCTTCCTCTGTTATAGGAAGAAGAGAATACATCCCCGGGGTATCGACTATTTCGAAAGTTTCTTCCCCTATTTTCGCTTTTCCTCTTGAGACCTCTACCGTAGTTCCGGGATAATTGGAAACAACCGTGTACGACCCCGTGAAACTGTTAAAAATTACGCTTTTCCCCACGTTAGGGTTCCCCACTATCGCTATTTTCCTTAAACTCCCGCTCTCGCCTGCGGAGCGCCGCGAAGTTTGAAGTTTTTTAAGAAGGTTTTTCTTTATTCTTTCCATTTTCCCGCCTTTTCCCGGGCTTACTTTCAATGCCACAAGGCTTTTTCCCGTTCGAAACAAAATATTTGAAATTCAAAAGCCATTTGGGCTTCGCCCCGGTGGGCACAGTATCAACGAACTCCAGGAATTTCCCGAGCTTATCGCTGGTATCGGAACTTATAACGTGCTCTACCTTACAGGCATCCATAACGGCCGCTTCCCTGTCAACTCCCAGTATCTCCGAAAGGAACCTTACCAGCATATCGTGACGTCTCTTTATTTTTCTCGACGCCTTCTCCCCCATCGCTGTCAGCTTTACGCTGCCGTACCTCTTGTGCGCCACAAAACCCTTTTCGGCAAGAACTTTGACGGCGTTATTAACGCTGGACTTTTTAACGCCGAGCTTATCGCTTATGCCCTTGACCCTTACCGAGCTTCCCTCTCCCCCAAGAACGTATATTGTTTCCAGGTAATCTTCCATATTGGAAGTAAGGTCTTTTTTATGCTTTCCCGTAATATTCGCCATATATCCCCCGCTTTAAGTTAGAATATTCTAACATTTATGAGCGCGAAGTCAAGGTCTGTTTTTTTCGGTTTTTAATTGCTCCGGCCGCGGCCCACGGTTCAGATCTGCCGCGGTATCCTGTCGACCAGCTTCATGATCTCGGCGTACACCAGGCGGTATATCTCCACCGAGTTCTGATAGGAGTTTTTGATGAAGTCCAGAAAGGATATGCGAAAAAGCGGTGAAAAAACAGCCATGACCACTATGAGATTGCCAACGAAAATAACAACAAGGGAAAATATCAGGCCCGATTTGGCTATATCTGACTGCTGCATTTTCATTATCTCGGCTGTCATGACAAAATGGAAAGCCAGGGTAAAACCCACGAGAAAAACAAATATCACCGACATATTGGGAATATCAGCCCTCATGCCCTTCAGTATCACATATATCGCCCCCAGGACTAAAGTGTAAACGGGCACAAAGTACGGGCTGAGCTCTATGAAAAAATTCGTTTTTGATGTCACAACGTTGCCCCCGGACGGGGTTACGCTGAATGATACTACATGCCCTCCCGATATCCATGTCGCCAGAACGTGAGCGCATTCGTGCGCCAGAACGTATATGTAAACGGGCCTTATTACCAAGAGGTGAAATACCAGATACGCGAGAACTCCCCTTTCCATGACCCTGAGCATGCCGCTAAAGAGGCTTATGTCTGATATGGCGAAGTGAAAAGCCTTGGCCGTACCCACAAGCACGGGTATCATCAGAAGACCAAGAATGGTTTTTAAAAATCTGGCCGCCAATTCTCCTCCTTTAAATAGCCTAAGCTGAAACCGGCCTTATGACGTCGCCGCCGAAATAGGGCCTAAGAGGCTCCGGAACATTTATGGATCCGTCAGCGTTCTGATAATTTTCCATTATGCCTATGACCAGCCTGGGAAGGGCCACTCCCGACCCGTTAAGGGTATGCAGATACCTTGCTTTCTGTGTTTTGTCCTTGGGCTGGTATTTTATATTAGCCCGCCTGGCCTGAAAGTCGCCGAACACGGAACAGCTCGATACTTCAAGCCATTTGCCGGTTCCCGGCGCCCAGAGCTCTATGTCGTAACATTTGTGAGCCGCGAAACTGAGGTCGAAAGTACACAGAGAGACCACTCTATAGGAAAGCCCAAGCCTCTTAAGTATATCCTCGGCGTTCTCAAGAAGCGTCTCAAGTTCCGAAAGAGAATTTTCCGGCACGGCGAATTTGACCATTTCCACCTTGTCGAACTGATGCACCCTTATAAGGCCTTTCGTGTCCTTTCCGTAAGACCCGGCCTCCCTTCTGAAACATGAGGTATATGCCGTGTATCGTATAGGAAGGTCCTCTTCGGGGATTATCTCGTCGGCATGATAATTCGTGACCGGCACCTCAGCGGTCGGTATAAGAAAAAGATCTTCCTCGTCTATTCTGTACATGTCGCTTTCAAGCTTAGGCACCTGCCCCGTACCATACATGCTTTTACGGTTAACCAGCACCGGGGGGAAAAGCTCCTTGTACCCGTGCTCGGCTATGTGCACATCCAGCATGTAATTTATTAGCGCCCTCTCGAGTTTCGCCCCGGCTCCGGTAAAGATCGGAAAGAAAGACCCGGAGACCTTGGAACCTCTTTCAAGGTCAAAAAGGCCGCATGTCTTTCCAAGCTCTACATGGTCCTTGGGTTTAAAACCGAACTCCTTTTTTGTTCCGTGTTCCTTGACGACCTGGTTGTCCGCCTCGCTTTTCCCCACCGGGACAGTTTCATGAGGGACATTTGGGATTATGTCCACTACCGCCTTGAAGTCTGCCTCAACCCCTTTGAGCTCTTCGTCCAGCGCCTTTATCTTTTCGGTGAGAACATTGACCTCGTTCTTCGCCTCAGACACGTCGGCCTTCTGTTTAATAAGAGCGCCTATTTTCTGGGAAGCTTCGTTCTTAAGCTTCTTGAGCTCTTCCGTAGCCCTAACAAGCTCTTTCCGTCGGCCGTCCAGCTCCAGGAACCTGTCCACCAGCGATACATCGCCGTTACGGTTCTTGAGCGATATCCTCACGAGCTCCTGGTTTTCTCTTATGAATTTTGGGTCCAGCATAAAGTTTTCCTTGTTGTTCGAGCTTTACTTCCGGCCTTGGGGCCGTAAAACATTTCCATTATATATTCAGCGGGGACATTATGCAAACCTTTCGGATGCTGCCTGGATCTATGTCCGAAAGTGTACAGCCAGGAAGCAAAGCCGCTTTGCCGGCGGGACCAACTATCCTTTTATGACGCCCAGAGGCCTCATGCGCGCGACTTTCACGGATATTCCGGCCTTCTCGACTATGTCAACCACATGGCTTACGTCTTTATAGGCCATGGGAGCCTCTTCGGCGAGCGTATCCCTTCCCGACCACCTCACAAAGATTCCCTTTTCGGAAAGTTCTTTGGAGATAGACCTGCCTCTGGCGGCTTCAAGAGCGGCGGCGCGCGACATGCTTCTTCCGGCTCCGTGGGAAGTTGAATAGAAAGTCTCCTCCGCCCCCGGCGCCCCCGCCAGAAGATATGAACATCTTCCCATGTCGCCGGGAATTATGACAGGCTGACCCGTTTTGGCGTAAAGCCCGGGGATCTCGGGGTGCCCCGGAGGGAAGGCTCTTGTGGCTCCCTTCCTGTGCACGCATAAAAGTTTTTCTTTGCCGCCGTCGACATGGCGTTCCATTTTGGCCATGTTGTGCGTAACGTCATAAAGAAGCGTCATTCCCATTTTTTCGGCGCTTTCTCCCAGGACTTTCGAGAAAACCTCTCTCGTAAAATGGGTTATCACCTGCCTGTTGCACCAGGCGAAATTCGCCGCGCATCTCATGGCCGCCAGGTAATCCTGCCCTTCCCTGCTTTTTACAGGCGCGCACGCGAGCTGGCGGTCCGGCACTTTTATTCCGTATTTTCCGGCTGTTTTTACCATAGTGGAGGCGTAATCGGAACAGATCTGATGCCCCAGCCCCCTGGACCCGGTGTGTATCATGACGGTTATAAGACCTTTCTTTATGCCGAAAACCTCGGCTATTTCCGGCCGATATATCTCATCGACTTCCTGGATCTCCAGAAAATGATTGCCTGAACCCAAAGTCCCGGACTGATCTTTACCCCGGGAGTAAGCCTGAGCAGATACTTTGTCCGGGTCTGCGCCTTTTACTGCCCCGTTCTCTTCTGAAAACTCTATGTCCCCCGGCCACCCGTAACCTTTTTCAACGGCCCAAAGAGCGCCTTTGGTCATTATCTCTTTTTCATCTTTCGCAGAGACCTTCACATCTCCGGTCGACCCCACTCCCGCCGGGACTTTATGAAATAGCGCGTCCACAAGCTCTTTAAGGTTCTTCCCGGCGCGGGCGGTTTCTATTTTTGTCCTTATAAGCCGTACTCCGCAGTTTATGTCGTACCCCACGCCGCCGGGAGTTATAACCCCTCCGTCTTCAACGTCCGTGGCTATCACCCCGCCTATGGGCAGACCATAACCCCAGTGTATATCCGGCATGGCCATGGCATAACGGGTTATCCCGGGAAGATGGGCGGCATTGGCCACCTGCTCGGGGGCGTTATCTTTTATCACAGAGGATATCATTTCGGCGTCGGAAAAAATAAGCCCGTCCACCCGCATGCCTTCCATATAGCTTCTGGGTATCCTCCAGCGGACGTCATCTATCTGCTCAAGCTTGCCGGTAAAAGCTTTTGTCATGGCCAGTTAACCTCAATATTTTTATTATTGCCCGCCACCACTACCTCAAAAACTCCGTTCCTTCGGACAGATGCCCGGTGTTCCCGGAAGGGCGTTGGTCTCCCGAGCGGGCACGGATCCCTAGGGCGAAAGCCCTAAGGGAGAGCGAGGGAGACGCTCTTCCAGACATTTCTTCGCCGGTTTTAACAGCCCCTCCTCTGGAGGGTCCGAAAAAGTCAGCCCTAAATTTTCAAAACTCGCCGGGTTGTATTTTGGTGTACTTTTCCGGCTCAAACAGTTGAAAATTTTCCCTAAAGCGAAAACAAGAAGAGGGACCGGGCATACTTTTTCTCTGTTAAAAATGGCTACGAAATGTCTGGAAGAGCGCCTCATCTCAACCTCAACCTGGCCACTACCTTCCATACCTACACCCTGTACAGCACCTTCTCCTTAACCTTCTCCCCGGTAAGCTTCTCCCAAAAAGAAGCGTACATATCAAGCTGTCTTTTGTATGCGGCCTTACGGCCCGGATCCGACTCGAAATCATCGGTCTTGTAATCCACGATAACCCATTGTCCGTCTTCCTTGAAAACAAGGTCAATGGCTCCCGAAAAAACCGTGTTCCCCTCGGTAACGCAAAAAGGCAGTTCGAAAAATCTTTCCCGGGAACCCATAGCTCTTTTCCAGAGGACGCTCTCCATTATCCCGTCCACAAGGGCTATGATCCCGGGTATTTCGGAGGCGTCCATTTCTTCTTCCTCCATCCAGCCGTCAAGAAGCGAGGGAAGCTTCTCCCTGTTGCCTTTCCCGGCAGCCTCAAGAGCCTTATGCACTATGCTTCCCCAGTTCCTCCCCATCCCTTCTCCGGTAACGGAGAAGACCGTGTCCTCTTTAGCTTTTTTCGTGACACTCGAGACTTCATAGGACATTTTAGAGGCCTCGGCCAGAGACCTGGCGGCAAGAGCTTTCTCTTTTTCCCACTCGTCTTTTGTGAGGACCAGTTTTTCTTTATCCGCCGGAAGAGCCGTCCCCGGCTCCATAACGTTATCCCCGCTAAGCGCATTTTCGATATCCGGCCACGCGGACTCTTTTGAGGCGCTCTCTTTTTCGTACACGCTGACGCAAAGCATGTTCCTGGCTCTCGTAACCGCCACATATTCAAGCCTTTTATCTTCGGCATCGGCGTATTTTTTTTCTTCTTCCGACACCCTTTTCCAATCCGGCGGGAAAGCGAAGGCCTCCTTATCGGCGCTGAAACGGTTTTTGGGCTTTGATACAGTAAAATATCCCAACGACACTTCCCCTGTCCTCTCTACATGGAGCTGGGGTTCATGTTCTTTCCATCCTCCGAGAGGATCGGCAAGGAAAACCACACCGGCCTCCAGCCCCTTGGCCTTATGAAGGTTCATCACCCTAACGGCGTTCGACCCGGCCGGGAAAAGACCCATCTCTTCTTCTCCTCCGGAATCCAGAAAAGCCTCCAGCCTTTCCGTGAGGTCCCAGAAGCTCATACCCTCAAAAACAGAGTCGGCCCTCAGGACCTCGATAGCTTTTATTATGTTCCCCGCCCTCGTCGACCCCATCTCCGAGGAACATGCCAGGGGGAATATCCCCGTTTCCTCTATTATTCTTTCCGCAGCCGCCCCAGGCGCCAGCTCAAGCGCCATCTTGCGGAATTCCCTCAGTTTTTCAAATGCCGCAGCAAGAGCTTTTCCCCCGGGAGGAGATTGCCTTAAAAAACAAAATTCTCCGCCTGAGCGCTTAAAGCTGTAAAGCTCCCTGTCGCTTACGCCAAAGATCCTTCCGCGCAGCACGGCCACCAGGGCCACAGGGTCCATGGGATCCGCCAGGCACTTAAAAAGCCCCAGTATCTCCCTGAGCTCCTCTGAATCCCTGAAACTCTCTCCGCCGGAAACCTCATATGGTATTCCCATTCTCTCAAGAGCGCGCGCGTAAATGCGAAGCCTCTTCTTTCCCCGGGTAAGCACCATAAAATCCCCCGGAGAGACAGCGGCAGAACGTCTGTCAAGCTGTTCGTTTTTTGAACGGCCAAGTTCCATTCCCGTATCCAGGGCCCGCTTTATCCATTTCGCTATAGAATCGGCATCCTGTTCGGCGGCCCTGCACGCGGAATCCCTTAAAACTTCCTTTACCTTGCCGGCAAAAATACCGTTCACTCCTCCGGGTTGCCTGGTGGTAAGTATCGGCGCGAACGCCGCCTGATATTTTGTTCCTTCTTCGGGAAATATTCCGGAAAATACCCGGTTGGCAAGGTCCCCTATGGCCGGCAAAGACCGGAAGTTCGCCTCGAGCCTCAGGACCTCGCCTCCCCCTTTGGTAAATATGTCTTTTATCATGTTGTATGTATCTATGTCGGCCCGCCTGAACCGGTATATGCTCTGCTTAGGGTCTCCTACCACAAAAAGCGCTCCCGGTGCCGGAGACAGAGCCTTCCAGTCATTTCGAGAATCGTCTTTTCCTGTAAGGAGCATTATGATCTCCGCCTGTACCGGGTCCGTATCCTGGAACTCATCCACAAGAAGGCGCGATATCCGCGACTTGAAATATTTCCTGACTTCCCTGTTGTTCCTGAGCATAGCCGCCGTAAGCGTAAGAAGGTCCTGAAAGTTAAGAAAGGAACTTTCCTCGCGCCATCTGGCGTATTCCGCCGCGCCTTTATCCACAAATTCAATTATGGGTTTATGAAGGTGTTCACCCCACTCAAAGAGAGCGGGCCTTACCACCTGTTCCTGGAACTCCGTAAATTCGAGCCTTACCTCTTTGACCTCTTCCCCCGAAAGACCCGGCCATTTTTTCTGGGTCACCCTTGGCGACGATAGAAGCATCCGTAAAAGATGCGAGAATTTACGCCATTCACCAGTGTACCCGGACCTTGATAACCGTCCGGCCCTGTCTATTTTTGCCTGGAACTCGTCCCAACCTCCTTCCGGTTCGGTCTCCGGCATGAGGGCCCTGACCTTTTCAAGGAATTTTTCCACCTTTCTGGCGTGTGGCAATATATCCGGTTCCGGCACATCTGCCGTCACCGGGCCCACGTCCGAGTATAGCGTTCTTGTCAGGAAAACATCCTTCAAACTGAAAGGCTCGATTCCCTTCGACTCCATCCACGAAATTTCCCCGGGACTTTCCGCTGAGGCTTTCTCGACGTACCTGGTCCAGAAAGCCTCTGCGTGTATCCTGTTCTCCTCTTCTTCCATTTCAACGAAAGCCGGATCGACCCCGGCCTCGACCGGCCTTTCCCTGAGAAGTTTTCCGCAAAAAGAATGTATGGTCCCGAGAAATGCCTTGTCGAAGGATAAAAGCGCCTCACGGGCTTTTTGGGCGGCGCCGTTCTCGGCGTCCCCGAGCTCCGCCGCCCGTTCAAGCCTTATCTGAAACTTTTCTTTAAGTTCCGCGGCGGCCTTGCGAGTAAAAGTAATAGCCGCTATGTTCTCCACTTTTACCCCGCCCTCGCACACAAGCGCCGTCATCCTGTCCACAAGGCTGTGGGTCTTACCGGAGCCCGCCCCGGCTTCGACAAAAAAACTTCTGTCCAGCAAAGACGCTATTTTTACTCTCGCCTCAACGTCCGGAGGCTTTATCTCACACATATTTCTTGAGCTCCTCCCAGAGTTCGATCACCTTTGACTTGGCATTCTTTTTACTTTTCCACCTTTCATCTGCCTTTCGGGAAAAGCAAACCGGAAAATATTCGCAGAAAGAACACTTCTGTTCGTCCCATGCCTGAATGAACCCCCCCATCGAGATGATATCAAGCAGCGTACCCAGGGCTTTCTGCCATATATGTTTCCTCCCGGGATCCCTGTAAAAAACAACACCCTTGCCGTCACTCGATCCCTTTTCCGAAGCCAATATGTAGCCGGAGCGGGTAACCGACGGCCGGTCATCCTGGCCGGAAGACTTAATAACGGTTTCGGCGGCTACGGCATAAAGCGCGTGCTGTAACTGCTCGCCACCCGAGAGATATTTCCGCCTTTCATATTTCCTGGCGCTTCCGGTCTTGTAATCCCACACGTGATACTCGTGCTCCCCGGCTTTGTCTACCCTGTCTATTATGCCCCGGAGAAGGATCCTGGAGCCTCCCTCAAGAGGGATCTCCACGGGAGGCCTGTCTCCGGTACCAAACGCCAGCTCCTCGTAAAGAGGAGAAGTCCCCATTTTTCTGTTTATAGAAAGAAAGATCTCAACATCCCTCTTAAGCTTTAAAAGCTCGGCATCGTAGACCATATCGTTCGGAGGGGGTATTTTGTCCCGGTACTTCGCCGCCGCCTCAAGAAGCTTCCGCTCCGCCAGTGCGTTCTCCTTGTTCTCCGCGAGAGGGCCTGTCGTTCTAGCCTCCGAAGTGAAATTTTCAAAAACCTCATGAAGCAAACTCCCCTTGTTCATCGCGTCAAGCCATGATACCGGGTCTTTGGAAAAATCTTTGGGCTTTTCCACCCCCAGGATCGTTAGCAGAAAATACTTGAACGGACACTCCGCCGCTTTTTCAAGTCGGGTGCTGGAGAGCACCGCCCCATCCGGGCTTCTGGGATCGAGCTCGTCGCCGGATATCCCCAAATTACCGTCATATTCCGTAAATTTATCTTTTTCTCTTTCAGCTTCGGCTTTTATCCCCCTCGCTATCCATGGGTAAACGTTCTTGACGGCCTCAGTGCCGTCTTTCAGGACGGCTTTTCTGGAAAGTTTACCTATCCATCGGGAGGTGTCGTCTATTTCAACGGCTTCCTCTCTGTCTTCTCCGGCCTTATCCCCGGCGACAGCCCTCATCAGTTCTTCGTAATCAGCCTCTGGAGACGCTGTTTTCAGTCTGAAAAGCTGAAGCGCCGCGGACGAAGGGAAAATGTTGCTGTCCTCTCTAACGCTGTACACGGAAAAACTAGCCGTCACCTTCCCCTCAAGACCGCTTAAAAGCGAACCCATGTCATAAATATTTTTTTTGGTAGCGTCAGATGATATCTCAAGATCGGAGCTTATCTTTCTTCTCTCCGAATCAAGAAGAACGGGATCTTCCCCCCTTCTTCCCGGAAAGCGTGTTTCGTCGAGGCCCGCTATGAAAATATTTTTTCTGCAGCTTCTTCCCCCGTGCTTGTAACTTGAGACGTGCAGGTGCCCCGGGCGGGGTTCCGAAGGCCCTATTTTTATAGTAAAAAACGTGCCCAGTATCCTGTCGGCCGCCTCGGAAAATGTCATTTTCTCCCGGCCGAGTTCGCCTATGGCCCTTGCCCTTCTTGAAGCTTCCTCAACAAAGGCACGGTCCAGAGGAGTTCTTCTCCTTGAATATTTTTCAAGAAAAACTTCCACAGCCGAGCATACTTCGGAAAGAAGAACCGCTTCTTCGTTCTCCCTCCCGGGAACAATGCTTAGAAGTTCGGAACATATCTTTCCAAGCGCCTCCATGCGCCGAGCCTTTATTCTTCTGATCTCGTCGAGCTCCATCTCCTCCTCGGTGAAGACTTTTTCTGTTCCCGCCTGCCCTCCTTTTGAGTGCCGCCCCAGTACCTTATGATACCTTTCTCTGGACCAGCCTACCCCGGAACTCCTGAGAAGATCGCCCAGTACAGCTCCGTCATCAGGAGACTCGCCAAACGCGGCCAGATCAAGGTCCCCTCCCGAAAGTATCCTGGCGAGATAAACGTACTCGAAATCATGTTTTATCCATTTAAGAAAACCCGCCGCGGCCCTGAAAGGAGAAGTTATAGCGGCCGGAAGCCCTTCGGAAAAGGTTACCGGAACCCCGGTCTTCTGGGAATAGAACATTATTTCCCGCACGTATTCGTTATAATCGGTGTATATTAACTCGGTATCGTCGAACCTCACCCCGGAAGCGACAACTCTCCTGAAGATCTCCCTTACTTCCCCGGATAGGCTTCTCGCGGAGAAGAGCTCAAGTTCAGAATCCGGAAGTTTTCTTGTGTTTTTCTCCGGACTAAAAACCATGGAAAGCGGGTTTTTGCTGCCCCCGGCGGCGATATTCGGATTTTCCCAGTATCCTTTCGGCGGTTTTATCCCCACAACTTGTCCGTCGTCTACGACATGCAATCTTCCCTTTGAGACAAGTTCCATAAAACGTCTTTCAAGTCCGCTCATGTAGTACCGGGAAAATATAACGTATTCTCTTCCCTGGTCGGGACGGGTTTTCCCGAGGTTCTCTATGGCCAGAGAGGTGAGCCCGGCCTTGTCCACAAGCTTTTTCTCCCGGAGCCTTTTTTCATACTCGGAAAATATAAGCCTTATATCCCCGGCCTTTTCCGGTTTTATAAGGTCTTTTTCGCTTATACTGGAAGGTTGTAGGCCCTTGGTCCTCAGTTCCATTATTACGCCCGTCAGGGCGTTAATGATCCCGGAATTGGTCTGGTGTTTTTCGAAATAACGGAGCCTGCCGGAATCTGAAAGATCAGAAAAGACATCTTCCACTATGGCCATTATCCCGGCTCCGGAAACGCGTTTCAGGCCCTGTGAAACCATTGCGTCTTCGGCTATTTCACCGGCAAGCGATGAGGCCGTGGCCAGCGTGAAATTGACCCAAGGCGCTGCCGACCTGGAAAGGGCCGAAAGCACCTCTCTGCCCAGGCGGTAATCGGGCGTTACAAGAACTTTTTCCTTAAGGGGGTACTCGCGGCAGATGTCTCGTAAAGCGGAAATTATAGGTGTCATATCAGATTTTTGCGGAGCAAAAAGGGTCTTTTCGAAAAGTCATTTCTCGATCCCCATCGCTTTAAGATCAATGTCTCTTTCCAGTTTTCTGAGCCTGTCCTTGACTCTTTCGAGTTCTTTTCTGGTTTCCGCAAGATCGGAAGCCGTCATGGAATTTTCGGCCGCTTTATCTTCAAGGGCCCTTACCCTGGCGGTTAGATCCTTAAGCTCATCCTCCGTTCTCCATACCCGGTCTCTTGTTTCTTTCAGGTCCATCCCGGTCTCTTGCAGGCGGCCGTCAACCTCTTTTAAAAGCGTCCCGTCAGCTTCGAATCTTTCAGAAAGAACGTTTACCGCTTCTTCGTTCCTGTTTATCCTATCTTCGATAGCGGCCACTCTTTCCTCGAACTTGAAAAACTTCCAGTAAACATACTCATCCGTCGGGAGGGACATAAGGGTGTTGTTTCTCCTCACTATGGGCATGTCCTCGGGAACCTGGAACTTGACTCCGGAAACAGTCTTAACAACAACTTTGGCCTTGTATATATCCTCGTCCTGTCCGAAAGCAGTCCCGCCGGGAAAAATAAAAATAACGGCAAGAAAGGAAAAAAATAAGATCGCGCCGCCGAGCTTCATGATCACCTCCCTTGTTATCGGGACACGCGCCGCCTCAGCCCCCGAGGCTTGTTTTGAGGGCCTGTAGCCCCTTGATCTCCGCGTCTATCTGGCTGTTGAGCTTAGCGTAATACTCGACCACTCTTTTTATTTGAGCCTTGGTGTCCCTCTCAGCGTTCGCGATGCCGGAAAGGTTCTTTATGTTCACGAGGTTATTGTCTTTCACCCTTCCGAGCCAGCTGATAAGATATTCCACCGAAACGGGAGTAAGGTCCTCTTCCTTAATGGTGCCTACGACCCCTACCATAGCGAAGTAAGCGTCAAGCTGAACCCCGGTTATCATGCAGGCGTCCCACATACTGCTTAAAAGTATTATGTCCTTGGACCCTTTGAACGCCGATTTTATTCGCTTTCCTTCCTCTATCACCTCTGTCCTGAGATCTATAAGAGGACTGGCCGACGCTCTGAACGAAAAACCCGCCACTAAAACAAAAATAACAACCGATATTATCTTCTTTCTCATGGCCTGCGCCTCCTCTTTGTAAGCCGGGAGAACCCCCTCAAACAGGCTTCTGCCGGCGCCTCATCATACAATATTAACCCTGGATATGGTCATCCCGGACTGTATAACGCTCACTTCCCCTGTCTTTGGGGTTATCTGTATCTTGTCTATGAGGTATATCTGCTTTGAGTTCTCTATAACGTGGAGGAAAGCCACAAGGTCCTCCATAGCGGACTCACAGTCCAGCGAAACCGAAAATTTCTTGGCGGGACCCTCTGTTTTTATGCCTGCCGGCCTTATATTCAGGACATAAACGCCGTTCTTTGTGGCAAGGTTCTCTATTTCCTTTAGAAGCTCCGTCATGCCTTCCTCGTCAGCCGCGGGTTTCTTCAGAAAAGACTCATACGCCGCTATCTCGCTTATTATCCTTTCCTTATTTGCCAGAAGATGCATGCTCCTTACTATCTCCGATTCCTTAAGACGCACCTTTTCGTTTATGTTCCGTATCTCCGAAACTACGGGAGAGATCACCACCCGGTCGGCTATCGTTACCGTAAGAAAAGCAGCCGCGCAGTACAGGATCAGTCTTTCTCTTTTACTGAGACCGTTCACGAATGTTAAAAATTTTTGTATGTCGGGCATGACAAGTTTGATCATGCTCCCCCCCTTTCCACAGCAGCTACTATCTCGAAATCCGTGACGTTCCTGCCTGTCTCGCGGTCTTTCCTCTGCGCTGTATATCTGGTCTGCACATCCTTGAAATGTTCCGACTTGGAAAGCGAGTCGACAAAAGCAAAAACACTCGACATGCTCTCGGATACCCCTCTGGCGGAGAATTTTCCGTCCTCGTCTATCCGGACGCTGGAAAGTTCCATATTGTCGGGAAGTATTCCCCCTATTCCGGTTATCACGTCAAGAACGCTCCTTCTGGCCTTGAGATAATGTTTAGCCAGGCTCACACGTGAGTGTTCTGTTTCAAGCTTTCCCGCTCCGGCGCAGACATCCTTGTACTTCTCGTTTATTACCCTGAGATAGTCTTCCCGGAAAAATATCTTGTTGGCGAGCACAAAAAGGAACATTACCATTATTACCATCACATAAGCGCCTGTCTTTACAAGTTCCTGCCCCCTCTTCTCTATGGCCTTCTTTAACTTTACCTCTTCGGGAACAAGGCGTATAGCCAGTTCCCTGTAACCCGAAAGTACCGCCGCCATGTTAAAAAAGGAAACATTCCTGGTATCGGCGTTGCCTTTTGTGCGATCGGAAACATCAACGTCCTTGTATTGAGGAGACAACCTCACTTCCTTGGACAGCGCTTCCGAGAGAAGACCCCCGAGATCCGACAGAGCCTCGACGGCTCCGGCCATTATGAATCCTCCGGGGGATTTTTCGATATCCTCCCCCATATAAACTTCGACGGATTTTTTTATTTCCTCGATGAAAAGGCCGTAGTAGAGGTCCTTTTCTCCGAGCAGGTTCCTGCATCCTATGCTTATGGGCCTGGTGAATATTATCTTTTTTTTCAAAAACACGCTGAAATCCGAGGAACTTTCGTCGACGTGTATTATTCCCAGCGGGGAACTCTCGGTTTCAGACTTAAAAGCCCCCGCTACCGCCGAACCGAAACTTTCGGGAGCGAATACCACTCGTGAAAGGGATAATCCGGCTCTCGAAAATATCTCATACTGCCTTTTAACCGCCTTTCTCGGGACTATGACAAGCAGTATTTTGGTGTAACTGTGCTTGTATACCCCTATCTCTAGGTGGTCGAAGACCATTTCCTCGCGCGAATATGGGGTCCTGCGGCCTGCCTGAAGATTCACGATGTTGCTTATTTCGCGGGGATCGGTGGCCGGTATCTCTATGTTCTGCGTAATAGTGGTCTGCGTCGGCACAACGCTTATTATTTCGGGGGATTTCAGCTTGAGGCGGTTTATCTCTGTTTTTAGGGCTCCCGCCAGGTCCTGGTCGCTCATTCCTATGATGCTTTTTGTGACAAGGCTTTCAAGGGTTTTCTTGCCTGCGATAGACTTCATGTAAAGAAGCTTAAGGCTGTCGCCGTTCATATCGACAGCGACAAGGTCCCTGGTTCCCGGCAAAAAAGCGTTCCCAATCTTAAACATCGACATCTGCCGCACTCCCGTAAGTCTCCCGCCAGTACATTACGCTTCCTTCTCTTGTCACCACGCAATCTGTTTCCATAAAAAGTTTCTTTCCGGGAAGTTTCCCCAGACTTTTGATCCTGAAAAAACCTGATCCTACCCCAAGATACATGTCAGCTACCGTGGACAATAGCGCCAGTTCGGAATCGCTGAGCCCGCCGTACGCCGCCAGGGAAGACTCTATTGAAAAGACTGACTCAAAAACATTGTCGTCTTCCGTTCCTTCCAGCTCGTCTTCTCCCTTCCTGAAGGCGAGTATCTTTTGAACTATATCCCGGCTAAGCCCCGTGGAGAGAAGCACTTCTTCCCCGGCCGTATTAACGTTAACCTTTCCGTTCCCGTAAATTGTAACATAGTCCTTTATTTTATCAAAAGTATTAGCGTCCATATCCTTAACTAGAACCAGTTCGTCTATTGCGCTTATCTCCGAATCTTTCGCCTCATAAGGAGCCGAAAGGCTCCTGTAATAACTGTCCTCCCCCGACCCGAAAGGCTCGGAAAGAGCGCTGTCAGTATCTCTCCAGTCCACTATGACGCTGGCCAAGTCCCGCGCGGCACCTTCGTGGAGGCCAAGTTCCGTAAAGAGCTTTTTCATTACATCGGCTGGAACCGTGTTGATGTTTATCCTGCTTTCCTCGTCCGAGAACCCGTAAAACCTGGTCTTATCCTTGCCTTTAGCGGGCTGAACGTCACGGTAAACACTGAAAAACCCTTTGCCGACCGTCACCGAGTCGAATATTTCCGGATCGTTACCCCCGTCCTTTACGGCATAGCTTGCCTTCTCGCCTGTTATCTCTTTCACCCTTGCCATGGCTCTTTTAACACCGGCTTCGGCGATGTACCTTAGGGAACTTCTATCGTCGAGCCGGTACACCACGGAGAGTTTCTGCCTAACCCCATAAGCGAGGAGCGAGGAGAAAACCGTAAGAAGCGTAAGGGCCCAAAGAGCCAGAACAAGAACGCTTCCTTTTTTATTTCCCGCCGACGGGTATGGTGACCGTTTTATGGTATAGCCTCTCATTTTTTCCGTCCGTCATCTTTATTTCTACCCTTGCCGCCAGGGGCAAAATACCTTCCTCTACCTCATCCTGCCATATAAACTCATCAGTGATCTCGTCGTAGGCGTAATAGCTGAATCCCGCGTCCAGAACGCCGTTAAGCACGACTTTTTTTTCATCTTCGCCTGTATACATGCCGGAATAGTCCGTTTCAGTTCTTGTAAAAGATCCGCCGCCGTAAGCGTATGTAACGCGGCCCGGGACAGGACGGAAAAAGTTCCGCCCCGAAACAAGCGAAGGGAAACCCATGCTTTTTTCGTTTCCCCAGAACCCGATCTCGGGAAAAACCTGACAGTTGCGGATATCTTCCGTGAACCTGTCAAAAAAGAAAACCACCTCGGAAAGAGAGTCGGTTCCCGCCGCTCTTCTCCATATATCCGCCCCTCTTGAGACCGCCGAAAGCACTGCCACGGCCACAACCACCGACATCGCCGCGGCCATCAGAAGTTCCACAAGCGTAAGCCCGCCGGAAGCACTCTTACTCTTCCTGGGCGCCGGACATCTCTTCATCTTCCTCTGATTCATAAAGTCCGTACATACTCCTGGATATTGTCCTCTGCCTCTTCCCGCTTCTCCACAAGAGCAAAGCGTCTATCTGGTAAAGCCCTTCCGCTCCGGCCACCTGGGAGCACGACACAGACCAGCCGAACTTTCTTGTATCCAGCTCTATCTCTCCCGCCGCGGAAGCCATTTGGGGCCCTGAGACCGAAAGGTTTTCCTGGGCATCCCACAATCTTTCCTCAAGCCAGGGCGCCAGCACTTCGTAATCCGAGAAATACCTCGCCTGGTCCATAGACCCAAAAAGGGACGCGAAGATCATCACGATGCCCAGTGAAATAACGCACACCGCCGCCATCACTTCCACCAGCGTGAACCCGCCTGAAACGGGATTATGGATTCGTGCGCGAGAAGAAAAAGGCATTATTCTTTACTTCCAATTGGATATATTGTTCTCGTCCTCGACCCCGGTTTTACCCAGTGAATAGAGATCATAATCCGGCCGGTTCTCTCCGGGGCTTTTATAAACATAGTCCCTTCCCCAGGGATCCACGGGTTTTTTCTCAAGGTAAGGCCCGTTCCAGTTCGGAGCCGTGGCCGGTTTCACCATAAGAGCCCCCAGCCCCTCGGCTGTAGTTGGGAAACTTCCGTTATCAAGCTCGTAAAGTTTGAGGGCGGTAGCGATATTGGTGTATATGTCGGCTCTTGCTATGGCTATTCTGGCCTGTTCTCCGCGGCCCGTAAGCCTGGGAAGCGCCATCGCGGCCAACGCCCCTATTATTATCACCACGAGCATAAGTTCTATAAGCGTAAATCCTTTTCTCATCTCGCCCCCTCCTCCAGGTATTTTATCCAGTTCGTCTCCAGATCATTTAAATTTTTCATTTGCGGGGAATAGGCCCTTCGTATAGCTTCTTCCACGGAATGCCCGTCCCTTAACTGCCTGCAGAAATCCGCGAATTTCAAAGACCCATACCTTTCTATCATGAACCCCACAAGGGAAAAGGACTCCAGGTAATATACCCTGACAGCGGCCGTGGGGTTAAGAAAAAGAACCCCGCTTTTCCCGCCTTTCCCGACTCCGGCGCGTATCTGCACGTTCTCGTATTTGCTTATTGCCGGCAGGTTCATGGCCAGAAGATCACCGAGAGAAATAAGCTCTCCCTTGGCGAAATCCTTGAGCACCTCCTGTTTTCTCGCCTCTCTGTTCTTTGTTTCAGCCCACTGCGACACGCCCTCGTCAAGCCATAGGGGGATATCGCTCTTGAATCCCACAAAATCCCTAAAAACAAGATGGGCTATCTCGTGGGGAAGTATGGTATCGGCGAACCCCTCTCCCCACCTGTAGCTTATTATCACCTTCTCGGCGTAATTAGCCATGCCGTGTGACCATTCAGGCCGGCCCGTGGCCTTGAGATAACTGGCATGGTCGGGGTATATGTAGACCTTGACCCTGTTGTTCCATGTCCAGAAATCCGAATATCTGGGATACCCAATCTCTCTGGCAATACTCCCGTAGTAGTTATTGGCCTTATTAAGTATGCCCTGGGCGTCTCTCTTGTCCTGCGCGTAATGAACGATAAAATGCTTGCCCTTAAGCTCCTGCCATGACTGAGCCCAGGCCGTATCGTTCGGCGGCAGGCACAGACCGCAAGCACCCCCAAAAATGAAAAGCATCCCCGCCGTTATAGATATCCGTAAAAACTTTTTATACATTACCAGCCTTCCCCCTCAACCTCTTTCTCCTTCCCTCTTCCTGCCCCAAAGACACCTTGGTGACAGGCACTTCAACTCAGAAAATACGATCTGTGCCAGTCACCTTAACCTGAACCTCCGTTACTCCTTACTCCTTTCTCCTTAACCTGCGGTCCTCATCCCATCGTCATCCTGAGGGAGCCACGCGACCGAAGGATCTAGATTCTTCGCCTTCGGCTCAGAATGACAAACACATATCGTGCCAGTCACCTTAACCTTAACCTGAACCTCCGTTCCTCCTTCCTCCTTACTCCTTACTCCTTTCTCCTTAACTACCCCGTCGGACTTATATCGAAAATAGGCAGCATCATCGCTATTACGATGAACCCTACTATTCCTCCTATTACAAGTATCATCAGGGGTTCCATAAGGCTCGACATTATCTTGATGGCTTCGTCCGTTTCTTTCTCGTAAAAATCGGCCACTTCACCGAGAGCCTCGTCGAGCTTGCCTGACTCCTCTCCCACCATTATTAGATTGCTCACGAAAGGCGGAAAGAACTTCGCCCCCTTAAGGCTCGCCCCGAAAGAACCTCCCTGCTCAAGCACCTTGTAACTTTTCCTTATCTGCTCCCGCAGAAGCTCGTTATCCATTACGGGTATAGCTATGTCCGTGGCCTTAAGTATGGATATCCCGTTTTTAAGGAGAACCTCCATTGTTCTGCAGAAACGGGCAAGCTCCGCTTTAACGGTAAAACTTCCCAGCACCGGCAGGCTCATTTTAACCGAACTCATCATTATACGGCCCTTCTCCGTGCCGGCCTGGTGTTTAAACGCCAGGAAAAACGCCGCGGCTATACCAGTTATAAGTATCCAGTGTTTCCTCAAAGCCTCGCTGACGGCTATCAAGGCCAGGGTTGGCGCGGGAAGTACCTGGCCCGTCCCGGCAAAAACTTCCATAAGACGCGGCATGACAAAAGTAAGCATGAAAACCACCGTTCCCACGCCTACCGCGGCCATAAGGACCGGATAAGCGGCGGCCATTCGTATCTTGGAAAGAACTTCCTCCTGTCTTGTCCTGTACCCTGAGATCCTTATCAGAGCCTCCGGCAGGGCACCTCCGTCCTCACCCGCCCTTATTATGGCCACGTATATGTCGGGAAAGACCCTTGGATATTTCGAGAGCATGGAGGAAAAAGTAGACCCTTCCTTTATCCCGCTGTAAATATCCGAAAGTATAGTTTTTAGCCCCTGGCTTTCCGACTGTTCCTTTATTATCTCTATCGCACCCAGTATAGGCACTCCGGACCGCAGAAGGCTGGAAAGCTGCCTGGTAAAGACCGTCACATGGGCTGTTTTTACCTTAGGGGTTTTCACATGACCCGCCGTTTTCACAGGCTCCTCGGCCTTGGTATCGATCGGATCTACGTTTATCGGTACAAGCCCTTTTTCCTCAAGCGCCAGGATAGCTTCTTTCTGGTCGGAAGCGGTTATAGTGCCTTCGACTACCTCCGCCGGGCCTCTTTTGGCTTTATATTTGTAAATCATTTCGAGTCTTCCTCCACGTATTTGTTAAGCCTTGCTCTTTCCGACCCCTTCAGATCCAGAAAACAGACAGCGACGTCATATCCGTCTCCGATATCGGATTTCCTTGACCTTTCGACTTTCGCCAGGCACTCAAGCGGCTCCGCTCCGTCGAGGAGTTCCACCTTAAGCGAAAGTATCGTCCCGTGAACTATAGGCTTTTCGGCGTAGAACAAAAGCCCCCCGGCCGAAAGATCTTCCGTAACCGTAACCTTGTCGTGAACTATGTTCCTCGAAACAGAATCCTTGTTCGGATCCACTATCCTGTAATGCATGTTTATTTTTTCGTCAAGCCGCTTGAATATCCGCCTGTCTGAAGCGTCTTCTTCGTTCCCGGGCTGGTAGTCATCGTGCCCCTGGTGAAAGCTGTTCCCCGCCGGTGGTTCTGTCTCTTCCCTCCCTGGAGACGGAGCCACTTTTATTATTTCCTCCGGCGTGGTCTCGCCCAAAAGCACTTTACGCCAGCCGTCCTGTCTTAAAGTCTGCATTCCTCTTGATTTTGCGGACCTTTTGATCTCATCCGACGAGGCTTTCTTCATTATGAGTTCCTTTATGGGCTCGTCCACCAGAACAACTTCATATATGGCGTTCCTGCCGAGAAATCCCGTGGAATTGCATTTAGGACAGCCTTTCCCCCTGAATATCCTGACTTCCGTAACAGGCACCCTCGCCTCGGAAGCTATAAGCTGTTTTATTTCCTCGGAAACGGACTTATCCTCATACTTGCAATCCGGGCATATCATCCTCACAAGTCTCTGGGCGACAAAAACCTCAACGCTCGAGGCCAGAAGGTACGGCTCTATGCCTATATCCAGAAGCCTCGCTATGCCCCCGGCCGCGTCATTGGTGTGAAGCGTTGAAAACACCAGGTGTCCCGTGAGGGCGACCCTTATGGCTATTTCGGCGGTTTCCAGGTCCCTTACCTCACCGACCATTATGACGTCGGGGTCATGCCTCAGTATGCTCCGAAGCCCCCTTGCGAAATCGAATCCTATATCCGGCATAGCCTGTATCTGCGTCACTCCTTTCATCTCATATTCCACCGGGTCTTCTATGGTTATTATCTTGCGTTCCTCGGTATTAAGAGCGTTCAGACAGGCGTAAAGGGTCGTGGTCTTACCGCTTCCCGTGGGGCCTGTGACAAAGAATATGCCGTGCGGTTTTTTAAGTATGTTCTCGAATATCATCTGGCATCTCTTCGACAGCCCCAGTTTCTCAAGGCTGAAAAGCATCTGGCTGGGAAGTATCCTTATGACTATGCTCTCCCCGAACCTGGTAGGTATCGTTGATATCCTGAGGTCAAGCGTCTGGTCCCCTACTTTCACCATAGCCCTCCCGTCCTGAGGCAAACGTCTTTCCACTATATTAAGGTTTGACATTATTTTCACGCGGGAAGTTATGGGATTTATGAAATTTTTTATCTCGGAAGACATATTCGCGTCATACAGGGTCCCGTCTATCCTGTACCTTATTGAGACCTTATCCCTGTAGGGCTCTATGTGTATATCGGTGGCCCTTTTCCTCCAGGCCTCAAGTATTATCTGATTTACGAGCTTTATCACAGAAGCGTCCCCGGCCATTTTCTCTATATCGTCCACTTTTTCGGACATCTCGGTCCTCTCTGCGCCCTGGGACGCCGGCATTTTCATGGCCATCTGCTCAAGAGTATCACTCCCCTGTCCGTAATATTTGTTAAGTCCCTTTATTACGCCGCTCCGCGGAGAAAAAACTAGTTTTATGTCGTAGCCCAGCTGTATCCTTATCTCATCCTCGGTCTTTACGTCCAGCGGCTCCGATATGGCAAGAGTGATAGTGCGTCCCGTCATTTCTATGGGCAGGAACTCGTAGTAAATAGCTATTTTCTCGGGCACTTTCTCCAGTATCTGCTTGGACACGGTAACATTTTCAAGATCAAGATAGGGTATCTTGAGTTTAGCCCCGAAAATAGTAAGCGTTTCTTTCTCGCTTACAAGCCCCTTTTCCACAAGGAACCTCTGCAGCGTAACACCGGCTGTTTCCGCGGCTTTTATGGCCTGATCAGCCTCGGCTCTACCGATCTTACCGGAATCAACAAGGCCGTCAGCCAGAATAGTGTCATATTTTTTAGCCATCTGTTTTCTCCTTACTCCTTACTCCTTTCTCCTTTCTCCTTGTTCTCTTTACTTTCCCCCGCTACCCGAACATCTTCGCTATATCGGATTTCTTAAACTGTTTGTACCTCTTTATGATATCATCCATATCGCTTTCCGTAACCAGAATAAGTTTTATCTTTCTTCCTCCGCTCTGGCTTTCGGCTTTTTTTATGGCCGTAACGTTCAAAGGATCCGCTATCGCCACGGTAAAACCCTCGTCGTCAAAAGAAACGGGAAAACACCGGAGGTCCGTTATGAGCTCCGCGGTGAAATTCTTAACGAACTGCCAGTCTATGTATTTTTGGGCCAGCTCTCCCCGCGGTATCCCGAACTGCTCGCTCATTGCCAGAAGAAGATCGGCTTCCCTCACGAAGCCTTTTCTTACAAGCACTTTGCCGAAGATCTCCTTTGTCCTGGCCTGTTCCTTCAATGCCAGATCAAGCTTTTCCTGGGTTATAAGTCCTTTTTCAAGAAGGAACTCGCCTATCTTTTTCCTGCTTTTAGCCATTTATTTTATGGCTCCTATAAGATAGAATTCCGACTCGGTCATGCTGTCTACCCTGCCGGTCATTATTTTTTCGCACCCGTCGAGCGTTTCCTCCGTGGTCACATACTGTCCCTTTTTGCCCGTGTAAGCCTCTGCCACATAAAAAGGCTGGGTAAGGAAATTCTGAAGTTTCCTGGCCCTCTCGTAAATAGTCCTGTCCGTCGCCGAAAGTTCGTCTATACCGACAACTAGCACTATTCTCCTGAGCTCCTCATACCTCTGAAACGTCCTTATTGTCTCCTGCGCCACGTCATAGTGCCGTCTTCCTACTATGTCCACGTCAAGATTCGCGCTTGACGACAAAAGAGGATCTATGGCCGGATAAAGCCCCAGCTGAATCCTCTCTCTGGAAAGAACAAGTATGGAGTCAAGAAAGCTGAACAGGATAACGACCGCCGGGTCCGTAAGGTCGTCCGCGGGCACATAAACGGCCTCAACGGACGTTATCGACCCGCCTTTCTCGGGCGATGTCCTTATCCTCTCATGGAACTCGCTGGCTTCCGCGATAAGAGTAGGCTGGTATCCCGTTTCCGAGGGTATGCGGCCCAGCAAAGTGGATATCTCGGCGCCGGCCTGCACGAACCTGAAAATATTATCCACGAAAAGCAGTACATCCTGGTTCTTTCTCTGCACGGATTCGGCCATTGTTATCCCGGTCATGGCGACGCCGAACCTGGCTCCCGGAGGCTCGTTCATCTGCCCGAAAACCATCATCGTTTTATCAAGTACCTGGTGTTTGGCAAGCTCGAAGTAAAGCTCGTTACCTTCCCTTATACGCTCTCCCACTCCCGCGAAAACGCAGCTTCCCTGGTACTTTTTGACTATGTGCTGTATTATCTCAAGGGTAAGTATGCTTTTCCCGAGCGCGGCCCCCCCGAGTATCCCGGTTTTACTGCCTTTTACCACGGGAAAGAGAAGATCTATTATCTTTATCCCGGTCTCCATAACCTCGAAATTGGCCTGAGCCTCTTTTTTGAGTTTTACAAAACTTCCCATAGCCCCTTTTCTTATGGAGAACTCCTCTGTGCGGTCTATATCGCCCTTCTGGTCTATGGGGTTGCCGAAGATATTGATTATCCTTCCGTACAGGTTGTCTCCCGAGGGTATGCCGATGGACTCCCCGGAAAATATCGCCTCCGTATTTCTCTGCAGGTTCACCGTGGAATTCATGGCGATGCACCTTGCTATGTTGCCGGGAAGATGCTCGGCAACCTCAAGTACAACAAGCTCATTGTCCACGGTCATGGCTTTCATCATACTGAGTATGCCCGGAACATCCTCGGACCTGTTGAATTTTATATCAACAACCGGCCCCTGCACGGCAACGACCCTGCCCGAAGGCCTCTCTTTGGTTTCTTTAATCGGCATATATCAACCTCGCTGAAAAAAGCTCTCTCATGTTCCTGTCTATAAGTTCATGCCTTACCCTGAAATACTGTAGACGCAGCTTGTTATCCATTTCCTTGAGTTTCTGAAGGCTGTCCTCAAGATGCATGAACCTGGCGGCGAACTCCGCCAGCCGGCTCCATCCGAAAACATCATAAAGCCTGCTCCCGAGAAGCAGGTACGCCAGATACTCAACTATTCGCGCCGGGGGAGATTCAATTATCGAGTCCGGCACGTTTCCCGAGACCTTTTTCACGGCATATGGCAGGATTGTCATCATTTCCACTCTCTGCACGGTGATGGACACCGGGAAGGGGTAAATTATCTTGAGCTTCGGCATACCTTCTTCCGCCATTTTTCTCATGACATAGTCCCTTAGCTGCATCGCCTGAGAATACCGGTTATTGTCGTCTATCCCGGGAAAAGCGGCGTAGGAAAGCCCCATATCCCTGGCGTACATTTTTCCTTTTTCTCCGACTATTATAAGGTTCCCGGGGTTAGTCGCCAGTTCCGCCCTGGCCGCGGCTATAACCTGCATGTTAAGCCCCCCAAGAAGACCCGCGTCGCTTGTAACGGCTATCAGAGCCTGAGAGCCCGTACTTTCCCTTAAGAAGGGATGCGACACGCCTGAATTGGCCAAAAGCTCGAAAAAACCGTCTATGCTGCTGTATATTCCTCCGAAAGACCTTAGCTTCTGTTCCAGAGAATGGAACTGGGACACGGCTATATTCTTCAGAACGCCCACAAGCGTGGAAAGCTCTCTGGTAAATTCGAGGTCCTTTTTTATGTTAGGTAATGTCTGCATATCCCGCCCCAGGCCTCAATATCAGCTTAAAAGCTCCCTCGCGTATTCTTTAAGGCACCTTTCCAGATCTTCCTTCAAGTCGTCTCCCAGCTCCTTCGTCGCCCGGAGCTTAACGGCGAAATCAGGGCATTGCTTCTTTATAAAGGCCATAACTTCTTTTCTGAACCTCGCTATCTGTTCCGGAGACAGTTTCGGAAGAAGCCCCTTATCAAGAGCGTAAAGAAAAACTATCTGGTCCTCTATGGGAACCGGCTGGTTCCTGTCCTGCTTTATAAGCTGGTCTATGGCTTCTCCTCTTCTCAGCTTATCCTCCGCTTCCTGGGAAAGCCCCGTGGTATGCAGCTGCGTCATCTGCAAAAGTTCCCTGTACTGCAGATAATCGAGCCTTAGGGACTTACTGAGATCCTTTATCGCAGGCCACTGGGCTTTGTTACCGATACGGGATACAGAAAGCCCGAAATCTATCGCCGGCTTGAACCCTTTGTTGAAAAGCCCCGTGGAAAAGTACAGCTGCCCGTCCGTCATGGAAATAAGGTTTGTAGATATGTAACCGGTAACGTCTCCCTGCAGGATCTCAACTATGGGAAGGAACGTCATGGACCCGCCCCCTCGTTCCGGCTTCATATACCCGGCTCTTTCGACAAGCTGGGAATGTATGTAAAAAATATCTCCGGGGTACGCCTCTCTTCCGGGAGCCCTCTCAAGAAGAAGAGATATCTGCCTGTAGACCCACGCGTGTTTTGTCAGGTCGTCAAAAACCACAAGAACGTCCCGGCCCTTTCCCATAAAATACTCACCAAGCATGCAGGCCGTGTAGGGCGCCAGGTACTGCTCTCCGGTGGGCAAAGAAGCCACGCCTGAAACCGCTATGGTATAGTCCATAGCCCCCTTCTCTTTGAGGGTACCCAGAACTTTCAAAAAACTGGAATAGGGCTTTCCGATACAGCAGTATATGCAGACAACGTTCTTCCCTTTCTGATTAAGTATGGCGTCGACGGCCACTGTGGTCTTCCCAGTAAGCCTGTCGCCTATAAGAAGCTGTCTCTGTCCCTTGGCTATGGGAATTATGGCGTCAAGTATGAGGGTTCCCGTTTCAAGGGTCTCTTTGACCGGGACCCTTTCCATTACCCCGGGCGCCTCCCTGAATATCGGAAAATCCTCTTCGGCTTCTATGGGCCCGCCACCGTCAAGCGGCTGGCATAAAGCCCCTACTGTCCTGCCTATGAAGTTCTCGGAAGCCGGCAGACTGAGATACCGGCCCTTATTGTACACTTCGTCGTCGGCGCGGATGCCCGTAGCGTCCCCGAGAACAAGTATCTGCACCTTCTCCTCGGTAAACCCCATCACCAGCCCCAGAGTTCCGCCGGAAAACTCGACTATCTGCCCGTTAAAACAAGAGGGCATTCCTTTCGCTATTACGATGAACTTTCTGACAGAAAATACCTTTCCTACCTCTCGGGCCTCGAAACGTATTTTCTCGTCTATTTTACCCTGCATTCTCTTCGCCGCCTCTCAGTGTCTGTGTCATCCTGTTTATAAGACTTCCGTCGAACACCAGGCTGCCTGCTTTCACCACTATACCCGCTATAAGTTTAGGATCTACCTTTTCCGTTACCGGCATCTCAGTCCCGAAGATCTTTATAGCTTTTTCAAGTATCCCTTTCCTTTGCCCTTCGTCCAAAGCGAAAGCGGATGTGACCTCTATTTCCCCGACATCCCCCGACAAATGCAGCCTTTCCATTCCCGCGAAACCGCCGTCGATAATGTCCCGGCACCATATATCGTGTAACTCACGGCGGTATTTCTCGGGCAGATTTTCCCTTACAAGCTCTCCCGCGCGCTCGATAGCCGCCTGCTCTATTCTGGACTCTATTTCAAGGAGGAGCATTTTTCGCGATTTTTCAGCCTTCTGTATTATCTCCTCCGCTTTTACTCCGGCCTCTTTGATTATTTCCTGTTTCTCTCTTTCCGCGGCCTTTATTATTTTATCCCCTATCCCTTCCGATTCAAGGCGCGCCCTTTCAAGTATCATCGCGCTCTCCTCGTCTATCTTGGCCATTCTCTGGTCCACTTCCGTTTCTTTTTCCGCCAGCTTTTTCCCCAGCTCCTCGAGGTGGCGCGTGGCCGCGACGGCGTTCGTTACCATTACCTGACGAAGAGTGAATATAAGCCCGGCAAAGACCATTACAAGAAGCACTATAAGCGAGAAAAAAAGCATCGTCCTCCGTTTGTTAGTTATTGATCCAAGACACTTTGGTGCCAGGCACTTTACCTGAACCTTAACCTGCCCCCTAACCTTACGTCATCCTAAGGTAGCGTCCTTCTTCGTCATCCTGAGGGAGCACAGCGACCGAAGGATCTGGATTCTTCGCCTTCGGCTCAGAATGACGGTATTCCTTCTTACCCTATATTTTCCTACTTCCTCCTTCACTCTTCCTACTTTTCTACGATACCCGATACTCAATACTCGATACCCGACCTTGCCCTGAACCTTGCCCCCTCACTTCGTTCGGGGACAGTTCGGCTATGCTGTTTCCTTTCTCTTCGCTCAGGAAACAGCAGCCTCACTGCTCCCCCTACGAGAACAACTGGAACACCACAAGTATCGCGATTATAGCCAGCGCCTGGGCAAAAACAAGGGCTATTATCATCCCGGTGAATATCTTGGGCGCCGCCGAAGGGTTCCTCCCGAGAGCGCCTATAGCGCTGTACCCCGTTGCCGCGAAAACTATGCACGGCCCCATAACGCACATCGTAAAAATTATTATAAGCGCGAGATTCCTGCTCATGCTTCCTCTACTATGACGTCGGCCGTATTTTCATGCACTTTTATGACGCCTCTTTTTATGGGAATACTCTTGCCGTCGACCATTATATTACCCTTAACGAGCCTGCTTAGCAGGGTCTTGTGATAAGGAAGGACCTCAAAAACCCCCTCCTCCCCGGGAAGAACAAGACTTTTGGCCTCGCCTTCGAAAAGTACTTTTCTCTGGTTCAAAACTTTAACGTTAAAAAACATCACGCCCCGTTTTATTAGACACTTTGGTGACAGGCCCCGGCGGTGCCCGTCACCCTTACTCCTTACTCCTTTCTCCTTACTACTTACTCCTTTCTCCTTACTACTTACTCCTTTCTCCTTCCCCCCTTGGTATCCTTACTCTTTCTCCTTCTCACCCTCCGGGAAAGCCGCGTTCTTCGCCGCCAGTATATCTTCCTTGGCCGATTGCGCGTGTCTGTTCCAGGTAAGGAAGAGCACCGCCGCCAGAAGCCCGATGAATATGAGTATAATGAAAATTATCAGCCATGTCATCGTCTCTGAAGGCGAATCCGACCTTACCTTCGCGTCGGCCAGCATTTCGGGAGCCTGCGGGCCTCCGGCCGTCACGAGCATCTTTTCCATCCTGGCTATATCTTCTTTAATAAGCTCGAGCGTTCTTACATTGTTCCTGTAATTTCCGATGTAGACCGCCCTGCTCAAAGCCTCGTCGCTCTGCGAGGCTATTATCTCATCCAGCCGGATATTTATGGTATCCCCTATCTGTTTGGCGCTGTCATAGTATTCGGTGGGGCCGAGCAGCCTCAGTATAGTCTCAACTCTCGAGCGCACCTCGTCTATCTCCTCTTCGGGGATGCTCCAAATGTCCTCTACCTCGACCTCGAACACCCTTACTTCTCCGGGAGCCAATTCAACGCCGCTGGCGTAGACATAGTACAGTGACTTGTCTATGTCATATTCCAGGGTAAGCCCGCCTGAATCCATAACATCTTTGGGAGTAACTTCCTGCGGCAGATAGTTCTTTACCTCTATCGTCTGCGTCCTGGTCGGGGATGGGTTCACCGCTACTATCCTGAACCTCACGCTTCCTACATGCAAAGAAGTCGAAACAACCGGCTCGTCCTTGCCTCCGAACTTGGCCTCAAAAAGCTGCATCAGTATGTCAATAACGGCATTTATATTGTCTGCCTTACCTCTTATGTCCTTTATGGTCGCGGATCCGCTTATGGCTCCCTCCAGCAGAGTTGCCAGATCAAGCCCCTGGTCTCCGGCAAGCGCGCTTAGTCGGGTCGACATTTCGTTGACCATTCCGGCCAGCCTCTCCGAAGGCCCGTCCTTGGCAAGAGCGTTAGGTATTGCCTCTACGGATTCCTTAAGGTCCCTTAGGGCAAAGGCTATGTGTATATTGTCGCTCGATGTGACTACAGCCTCTATGGCCTGTATCGAGTCCAGGGCCTGGCGGGCTATTCTCTCGGCGCTCGGCGCCGCGGCGGCAAGACCCGCTATAGTTGTAAGACCCATGGATTCTACCATCCCGGAACCCATTACCCTTCCGCCGGATAAAGTTTCTTCCACTACATAGGTATAGGCTTTACCCGCCGTAAAGGCTTTATCCGCTTTTATCTGGTACGTGTAAAGACCCGGGGCTATCTCGGATTCCGTCATTTCTTCTGCCTCTACTATCCTGTTTTCCTGATGGTCGTATATGGTTACCCTCGGATCCATCTTGGCAAGACCTTGCACTGTAAGGGTTATAGTGTCTCCACTCAGTACCGGATCAGGCGTGACAACAGCCTGCCAGTCACCCCTCGCGACAAGGCCGGTACCCAATACCCTGCCTCCCGATATGGGCTCTTCGACAAGGTAGGTATACGACTTACCGGCCGTAAATCTGGAGTCGGCCGTAACCTCATATGTGTACACCCCGGAAGTCGAAGAGGCTTTCATTGGCTGAGCGGCGACTATTTCTTTATTCCCGTCACCGTAAACACTTATCTTCGGGCTCATCCCGGCAAGCCCCTGCACCGTGAAAGTAATTACGTCCATACTGAAGGCCGGGTCAGGTGTAATAACACCGCGCCACTCGGCTCTCGAGACCATCCCGGTACCCACAACCCTTCCCAGAGAGCGGTCGTCCTCTACTCTGTACGTGTAGGCTTTGCCAGCCGGGAATCTGCCGTCGGCCACAATGTCATACGTGTAAAGACCGGGTGAAGTTATGGACTCGGTCATTGAGACCTTTTCGGCTATTATTTTGTTGTCCGCGTCATAGATAGTCACCCTCGGATCCATATTCGGGAGACCCTGAACGGTCATGGTTATTGTTTCCATGCTGAGAGCCGGGTTAGGCGTGACCGATGCCTTCCAGTCGGCCAGAGCCACCATTCCGGAACCCATTACCCTTCCCTTGGAGACAGGCTCCTCTATCATGTAGGTGTACGACCTTCCCGCCGGGAA
>CAYQUS010000009.1:0-16068 GCA_964421015.1 uncultured Planctomycetia bacterium | reverse complement strand
TTCCCTTGGAGACAGGCTCCTCTATCATGTAGGTGTACGACCTTCCCGCCGGGAATCTCTCGTCGGCCATTATCTCATAGTTGTAAAGCCCTGGGATTTCTGTGGATTCTCCCATAAGGACACTGCTGACTATCGCCTCTCCGTCGCCGTCATATATCGTTATCACGGGATCCATGGCCGGTAGCCCCTGGACCGTAAAGACAAGAGTATCCATACTGAGAGCCGGGTTAGGCGTAACTACGGCACGCCAGTCGCCAAGCTCCACTATACCCGTGCCCATTACCATGGCGGACGATATGGTTTCGGTTATAACATAGGTGTACGACCTTCCCGCCGGGAACCTTTCGTCGGCTACCTCATTATAAGCGTAGAGACCCGATGTGGTTTCCGATTCGTCCATTACGGCCTGGTTGGCTATTACATTACCGTCGGCGTCATAGATCGTTATTACGGGCGCCATATTGGGCAGTCCCTGCAGAGTAAAAGAAAGATCGTCCATCGGCATCGCCGGGTTAGGCGTGACCACTCCTCGCCAGTCGGCCACGGCCACAGTACCAGTACCCATGACCCTTCCCATGGAGAGAGGTTCCTCCACAAGATACGTGTAGGCTCTCCCGGCCGGGAATCTCTGGTCGGCGGTTATGGAGTACGTATAGAGACCGGGGCTTGTTATCGACTCAACAAGTGGTTCGGCGGAAACTATGGATTGGTTGCTGTCATCCTGTATGGTGATAACCGGAGACATGTTCGAAAGCCCCTGCACGGTAAAAGTAAGCGTATCCATGTTGAATGACGGGTTCGGGCTTACCGTAGCCTTCCATTCCGGGAGAGCCACTACCGCCGCTCCGGCCACAAACCCCTGCGACGACTCTTCTACCATTATGTATGTGTAGGACTTCCCGGGCGTGAACCTTGAATCCGCCGTGAACTCATATGAATAAACGCCTGCCGAAGTTTCCGTCATCGGAAGATTGTTTATCAGGAGCTGGTGGTCCCAGCTGTATATCGAAAGGAGCGGTATTCTGCCTTCAAGTCCCGTGCACCTTACGGTCACGGTATCGTTGGTATACGCCGGGCTCGGGGAAACAGCCACGCTCCACGAGTACCTTTCAGCCGTCGTCATGAGGATGTCGGCGGCTTCTTCGGCCGTGGCGGCGCTTTCGGCGAGCAGTGTGACCGCGGTCTGCACGTTCTCCTCGAAACTCGTCATGGCCTCTTCTATTATGGTCTTCATTTCCGTGGTGGCCGTCTCTATCATCACTGTCTGCTCTTCCATCTTTGTCTCAATAACGGTGGTCTGTTCGTCCATCTTCGAGACAAGTATGAACGCCAACTCATCCGCCATCTCAGACATGGGTTTATCAAGCACGTACTCGACCAAGTCCACCATCTCCCCTACTTCTTCCTGCATCTCGGATATCTTCTTCGGGGTTGTTATCGAGAAAGAAGCGGGAGATGTAAATGTGGCTCCCGTACCCATACCCATGTAGGTTGCCGACACATAAACTTTACCGGCCTGCAGGGTGTCGTAGGTGTTTTCTCCGGCCTCGTGGTTAGTGGGACCCCATTTCTGCACAAAGAACCCGGCAAAATCGGCCGCTATTGGCTTCTCCCCGGTCTTGTATGCCGCGCAGTCATCAAAAAGGTTCTGCATGGTCCTTACTTCTCCTAGACGGTCGCCTATCCACAGCTTCGTATCCGCCGGGATATCCTGGTAGTAACAGTGCATGTTCCGCACGTCGTCAACAAGTGTTGTCAGCCTCTTTATCCTGAAGTCGCCGTCGTAAATACTGACGTCCACAATGATGGCTCCGGGAACGAGAGCTCCGTCTCTTTCAAGCCATGAGACCATGTCAAGGCGCTCCGCTTCAACATCGTACGTAAACTCGGAGTAAGACCTCCAGATGTGTACAACAAGGGTTTCCATGGTCCTGTATATGGTCCTGTCCTTTTTCCATTCCTGGCTCACGGGATCCCATCCCACAAGATATGATTCCGATATCGGGCCAAAATCCCTGTGAGTCCACTCCGCCGTTCTTATTCCCGCGGGAACCCACTTCACTACGGGAGAAGCGAGACCTACCGCGTTCCAGTCGGACCATCCGTCCCCGGAAGAATCCGACACTATGAGTCCCTGTATGGGAGCGTTTGTTACAAGGTCTCTTATGTCCCACGTGACCTTGTAATAGTCTATACTTACCTTGTCTTCTCCCTCGGGGCCCTCTTTATAAACATCGTGGTCATTGCTGTCGTAAATGCGTATCTTTATGTCCTGAACGTATTCAACATGGCCCGGCAGGTCAAGCGGCCTCTCGTTGGGCACCACCCAGTTGAAGATGGTCCTCTCTCCGCTCGGGTTGTTGATGTAATCCGTACCGTTCACCAGAGGTATTTCCGTGGCAAAGTCATCTTTGGAATAAACAAGATCTACCAGCGGTATGGTACCGTAGGTTATCCACGATATCTGCCTGGTTTCGCTGGTGACCCACCTGAGGTCATCCTCGTAATCGTCCTCCGGATTCGCCGGGGTCCCGTTATCATGCGGCCCCACCGCGGGCGATATCAGGGTAAATTCTCCGTGTATTTTGAAAACATCCGAGTAATAGTCCGGGGCGATTATATCGGGCACCCTCGGATCTATTATCCTGAGCATACAGTTCGGGGATATCGTGTCCGGTATCGTCCAGAGATACGTCTTCTCCGCCCCGGGACCGCCGGAACCCGCGCCGTTTGGAACTATGCCGTCGTTGGCAACGCCTTCGCTCTCGTTTATCGGCATCCAGTTCCTTATACAGTAGCTCGCGGCCCCAAAAGTAGCTCCCTCGTAATTCTGGCTTATCACTATCTGGCCGTTAGAGTTAACGTTCTGCACGGTATACCACTTGGTTATGTTGGCGGGGCTGGAGCTTCCGACACCTATCTGGTCCATCGGGCTTACGCTCCCGAGCCACGACGTTCCCGTACCGGTTATTATCGGGCTCCCGTTTGTAACTCCCACGGATCCGGCGCTGTACGAACGGGTCGAGTAATATATCATTACCTCATCCATCGTACCGCCCCATTCCCAGGATATGTTGTACTGGCTGTCAACAACTACCCTGTCGGTAAAACTGCCCGCGGGCACTTCTTTTATCCCGTTAACCTTTACATAACCGGTTATGTTGAACGGCGAACACTCGGCCACTATATCGGATTCGGCTCCCCTGGCGTCCTGTATCCTTATGACAGCCTGGCTTGTCGCCTCATCCGGAATGGTCCACGCCCTTGTATGTTCCGAAGCCGCTCCGCCGGAACCTGCGCCGTTGGCCACAACACCGTCATCCGGCGTACCGTAATCCTCTATTATCTCGTTAAACGTCCCGGAACTTCCGGTTATAGAATACATTATTTTGACCTCGGGCATTGTGCCTTTCCAGCCCCATGTTATGTTGTAGGTCTTACCTATATCCCATACCGTGTTCTCATCCGGGAGTTTGACCCACAGGTCTCCCTTTATCCTGAAGTCGGCGGTGGAAATGTCATACGCGTCCGTATCTATCGCGCTCATTACACGCACCCTGACCGTATGCGATATGTCGTCCGGCACGGTCCACGGGTAAGACCCGGTGTTGCCCGTCGAATTGGTTATGACCTTGCTCTCCGGGAAAGTCGCGCCGCTGTCGGTAGAGTAGTGCAGTTTCACGTTCGTGACCGCTCCCACGCAAGACCACTCTATGGTGTAAACATCCCCGACGACATATTCCTCTTCAGAGGGAGGATCAAGCGTGAAGTCGGCCCTCACCTTAGCTTTTGCCGATACCCCGAAAGAATTGGAAGCGTCCCTTGAGTCGGCCACCTTGATGTAAAAATTCGGCGAGGGAGTTATAAAAGCTTCGTCCACAAGCCATTCGTACGTAACTTCCTTGTCGGGATCCTCTTCAAGCCCCGTAACCTGGTCTATGGCGTTGTAATCTATACCGTTAAGAGAGTAGTACAGATTGAACGCCGGCACCGTACCCTCCCATCTCCATGTTATTTCCTGGGTTGTCCCTATGTCCCACTTAGACGCGGCGTTGGGGCTGTCCACAAGTATCGCCGCGCGTATCGGGAACACATTAGCCGACTCAGCCTTAGCCGTAAGATAATTCGGGTCGGCCACACCAACTTTCACGTAATCGTTTATAAAGTTCGGCACAGTCCACTCGTAAGTTCTTCTATTCCCGTCAGGAGTGGGGTTAGTTATTATGCCGGATTCATTACCTATCCCGTACTGTACTGCCGGAACGTTACCGTCGAAGTAGTAAAGTTTGATAGTGGGCGTGCTTCCGAACTGGTCCCACCTTATGTTTATGACATCCCCAACCTTAACCGGAACGTTTCCGTTGGGCGAGATGAGGGATATGTTCGTTCTTATGCGGAACCTTCCCGATACCGCGTAAGTAAGCGCGTCTCCCGAATCTGTGACCTTCACATAGCAGTTACCGGAAACCGAATCGGGTATATTCCACTCGAAAGAGTCGGTGTTGGGTTCATCCGTCGTAAGAGGCGTTTCCCAAGATAGCATTCCATCCTTGGAATACGTGATGTCTACTGCTCCTACATCACCATACGTAGTCCACCTTATCTCCTGAGGCGTCCCGTAGAAGTATATCTCATTCCCTATAGGTTCGTCGTTCTCTCCGCCCTGGATCGTGAATATCATCCTCGGTTTTATTATGAAGGTATTGAGCGACTCCCCGTTAACGGTAGCGTCGTTGTAGTCGTAAACGCGTATCCTTGACCCGTCGCTCTTTATGGAAGGCACAGTCCACACAAAAGCTCCTCCGGTTTCTCCGCTTATGTGGTTAAGCCCTCCCTGCGCGTTAGTTATGTCCTGCCATGCTCCGGAATACCAGTACCTCAGGCCGACAACCGGGATTATACCTTTCGTGGTCCATTGTATGGTCTCTATGGTATTAGCCCTGAAAACGTAACCCGCTTCCGTAGGATAGTCTACGGTAAGGCGTCCTTTTATGCTGAAATTGGACGTGGTCTTTGAAGCGGATGAATCTGTCGAACTCACTATCCTTATGAGAGCCTGAGTGGTCCTCTCCATCTTGGGTATCTTCCAGTCAAAGATACCTGTGTTCTGGTAAGGCCATGTATCTATTGGAGCTACCTGATCCAGCACCTGCGCCCACTCCCCTCCGTTATCGGTAGAGTAGTATATTTCCACCTTGGGCACTGTTCCGGCTGTGGTCCATACTATCTGCACGGTGTCTTCAGAGTACCATGTTGTGGCCGCGGGCGCCGTTATGGTGAATCTGGGCCTTATTATGCAATTATTCGCGGATACGGCCTCAACGAGCGGATCATCCGGATCAAAAACCTTCACCTTGACCTGGTTGCCTATAGCGTCAGGTATTTGCCACCCGGTGCCTTCATCCTCATCGTAAAGACCGTCATTGGCCGTAGACGCTATAATCGGGTTATCCATGAGCCATGTGGATCCTCCGTCCACAGAATACTCTATACGGACATTAGGCGCGTACCCCTGCCCCCCGGTAGACCTGGCCTCGGATCTCCACATTATTTTCTCTATTGTACCCACCTGCATAACGCGTATATCTCCGGCCTCTTCCGTACCGTTGGGCCTGTCGAGATAGAGCTTGTCATGTATCGTGAACAGTTCAGAATATCCCACAGCGTCCGGGTCATTGAAGTCCTGTATCTTTATCCGGGCGTAACTCGACCTTACGTCATTCGTCACCGTCCATGAACGCTGTCCCATATTGTTGTCGCCGTTGACAAGATCGTTCGTTATCTCATACCAGGTAGCATTGTCAACATCCCTGCCGTCATTGGTGTAGTATATCCTTATCTTGGGTATATTTCCTCTTGTTGTCCACTTTATGGTCTTGGTGGAATTTACCTGCCACCTGTTTCCGGCAAGCGGACTGTCATTGTTAGCCTCCAGGAAGAGGAATCCGCCCCTTACAGTGAAAGCATCGCTTGTTACTGTCACATCCGGGTCGCCCAGATTGGTTATCTTCACCCTTACGTTGTTCTTTCCTACAGCGTTGTTCGGTACGGTCCATACCGCCTGGCCGTACCCGTCAGGCTCACCCGCTCCAGTGTAATCGGCCGTATCTCCCGCTATACTTTCCCTCACGGGGGTCGGGTTTATTATCCCACCCACTGAAAACTCCACTTTGACGCTGGCTATGGAACCGTGAAGTTTCCAGCGTATTGGTTCCTCGCTTCCCACAAGCCATACATCCGTGTTGACGGGCTCGAGTATGTCTATCTTGCCCCTTATCTCGAAATCGGCCTGTGAAGTGTCTCCAACTGTGTGTTCCGCCGCGTCGGCGTCCTTTATCTCCACCCTTACCGTCTCGGAAATGGCGTTAGGGATAGTCCATGAATACGCCTGGTTACTGGCCGCTATGGGATCGTTAACGGGGTCGTGTATTGCGTAGTTATAGCTCTGGCCGCTGTTCGTCGAATACCTTAGAGCCACATTACCCAAGGTTCCCCTTGTTACCCATATCACGGAAACTTGCTGGTCCACCTCGTAGACGGCTCCGCCGTCGGGCTGCGAAAGATCGAGCCGGCCGGCTATGTAGAAGTTTTCGGAATTATCGGTAACATCGCTCTGGCCGGAATCCCTGTTTATTACCCTTATAACGGCGGTATCGCTTATAGTGTTCGGAACCCGCCACAGGTACTGGCCTAAGCCCGACCCGGGCGAGGTCTCGGCGTTGTAGTAACCATCCGCGGCGCTGGTCCCGGGTAACGTCGCGAAAGCTCCGCCGTCATAGGAATACTGAAGTTCCACTTTGGTTGTGGAACCCTGCACGGTCCACTGCACCGGGAACTTAAGCCCGTCGCCGTCCCCTACCAGGTTTACGGCCGCGGTCTCGTTGAGAGCGGGCTTGGTAACCGTAAGTCTCGACTTTATTCTGAAAGCCTCGGAATAAGCCGTTACCGTAGGTTTCGTGTCGTCGGGATTAAATATCTTTATCTTGTGCGCTGTCCCTATACTGTTGGGTATCTGCCACTCTATGCTGTTGCCTTCGACAGCCGATCCTCCGGTTATTGTCACATAGTCCACTTCAAGTCCCGTGGGTGAATGCTGGACCCTTACGACCGGTATCGTTCCCTTCTTCGTCCAGGATATGGTCTCGGTGTCTCCCGGAACCCACTGGTCAGCCGAAACAGGGTGCTGATCTATAAGGATAACTCCCCTTATGGTAAATACATCCGACTCGTCATACTCCTGCGGGTCCTCCGTAACGACTTTAACCATTACTTTATCCGATATCTTGTCAGGTATGGTCCACGGGCATCCCGTTGTCGGACCGTTGGCGGCGGGTATCGGGGAGACGTTTATCTTATTCCCGGTATACCCGCTCCAGCCTGATCCGTCGTCATACTGGTAGTAAACGTCGACATCCGTAACCGGTCCTGCTTTCGTCCACCTTATTACCTGCGCGCTTTCCACATTCCATTTACTGGAGCTTGTGGGAGAGGTCACCGTTACGTTACCCCTTATCTTGAATACACCCGACTCTATATAGGAATTGGGGTCGCGGGTGTCGGAGATCCTTATTTTCACGTTTTCCGAGAGAATATCCGGAAGGTCCGGTATTGTCCATTTCCTGAGGCCTATGTTAGTTACGCTCTCGGCTATAGGCGGCTCTTCCCAGTTTACTCCCCCGTCCACCGAGTAGTCTATCCTTACGTTAGGCACGGCTCCGTTAGTATACCAGTCAAACTCATATTCCTCCCCGACTATCCACACTTTCCCGGCAGGGTCTCCGTTACCGGTGGTATTGTTCCACTGCCAGTTTGCCTTAAGCTGAAATGCCGGTGAGATATCCTTTGTCGCCGGGTTATTGTGGTCAACTACCATTATTTTGCAATTCGGACCCAGCGCGTCCGTAACATCAGGTATCCACGGGAACGGGCTATTGGTCGCCGTTCTATTGTTCACTATTTCGTACGGGAAGGTTACACCGTCAGTGGAGTAGTATATGTCTACGAACTGAAGGCCCGTTCCGGTCTTTGTCCAGGATATCGGGAAAGTATCCGACACTTTGATCGGGTCGTTATACGCCGTAAGGTTCGTTATCGTTATACTTCCTCCTATTATCGCCCTGTTGGAGGTAGCGTACACGTTCTCAGGGTCTCTGGTGTCCATAACTTTGAAATATATCCACCCCATTGTATCGGGAACGGGGTTCCATACATAAGGCTGATTCCCGGGGTGGCTCTCTATTATGCGTCTTTCAACCGGGAAGCTCGGTGTAAATCCGGGCGCGTCGCTTACGTCGTAACGTATCTCGACGAAAGGCACCGTTCCGTCCAGCGTCCAGGCTATGGTGTTGTCCTTTCCTACCTGCTGGGGCCCTACTATGAACATCTGATCCTGCGCGGGCTTTGTAGGATCGAACGTTATTCTGCCCCTTATGTAGAATACGTCGCTTATGTCCTCGACCGTTCCCGTAAGATCGTCATGGTCCCTTATCCTCAGTTTGGTCTGCGGATTGGCTACGTTAGTTATTTCGTCGGGAACAGTAAACTCATCGAAATACTTGGCGGAACAGTCATAACCCTCCTCCGGGGTAAGCCTTATCCACGAGGTGTTGGCCCTGTTCCTGACATATATGTCCACAAGCTGTATGGGGCCGGCGTAATCCCAGGTTATACTTCTATTGTTGTCGTTAACGTACCAGACCTGGGCCGGGGTGTTTATCTCAAGAGCTCCCTTGATGGTAAAAACTCCGCTTGTGTCCTTAACCGTAGCCGAAATATCGTTGTAGTCCTGCACCCTTATCTGAACGCTCTGGCTTATAGGCACCGCTCCTTCTATGCAGTCTATGACGTTCCATTCGTAGGTCTGGGGTGTCCCATGCGAACCGGCCGGGCGCACGGCTATCTTAAAGTCCGACACAAAGTTATTGGTAGACCCGCTTATCAGGACCTGGTTGCCCGGGAAGTTACCGTAAGGCGTCCACTGTATGTTCTCGGGAACTCCTACAGTAAAGGTTTCCCCTCCGGAAGCCGAAGGATAGTTAAGAGAAATTTCTCCCTTTATCTCGAAATCTTCGGAAATATCGTAGGTTATGAACTCAAAACCCTGGTGATAAGCTTTTATGTTACGTCCTGTTCCTATTATGCCCACGGCATCGCCCGGTATACTCCAGTTGTAATCTGTAGCGACCGACGAGTCGATAGGCTCGGTAGTTATGGTGTTCCATGTAACGTCATCCGTGGTGTACTTCAGCATCACAAAATTAACCTTACCGAGCTTTGTCCAGTCGATATAACAGAATTGCGGAGCGTCTCCTCCGTATATCCTTTTAACCGCGTCACCCGGGACCGTTGAAGGTTTCGGGCGGAGTATGTTTATTACTCCCCTTATGGTTATCGGATTGTCGTTGGCCCCGTAAACCGTGGTTGGTTCGTCTGACTTAGCGACTTTTATGTAAGAATTGTTGTTGCTGAGGTTCACCGTTTCGGGTATCGTCCAGCTGTAGGCTCCGGCTCTGTTGGACGGATTGCCGTCCCCGGCCTCGGGGGCGTAGGGGTATATTGTCGGCTGTTCGTCTATCAGCGTCCACGGACCGGCCGGGCCGGCTGAAGAATAGTATATCTGAACGCTCGGGAAATTACCCTTAAACGTCCAGGAAATGGTGTTCGTTGTCCCGACTGTCCATATTATGTCTCCGGCCGTTTCCTGGGGCGCCGTAAGAACTATGTCTGCGCTTATTTTGGCTACGCCTTGGCCCGTATTCATGGAGGCCGCGTTGTCGGGATCGCTTATCCTTATCACAAGACCATTGGTAAGGTCATTCGGAGAAGGCGTCCAGGGACAGCTTCCGCTATTAAGCACCAGAAGATCCGGCCCGGAGCCTCCGTCATCGGCTATGCCGTCGGTTATGACCCTCCAGTCGTCGTATTCCGGCGTATAGTACTCAAGCTTAGCGTGGGTCAGCGTGGTTATCCCGTAGTTGTTCCACGTTATGTTAATACCCTCTTCCGCTATTATTATGTCGCCATCTTCGGGGTAAGTTACGTCAAACCTGGCGGTTATCTTGAACGGGCTCGACTCCACCCATGTTGTGTCAGGATCGAGCGTGAGTTTCAGTTTCACTTGAACGTTCTCGGATATCCTGTCCGGGAGAAGCCAGTCCATAGTACCGCTTGTGGCCGCCGCGGAAGCGACAGGAGAAAGCGTATACTCTCCCCCGTCGTACTTGTAGTACAGGTCCGCGGTTCCCGACATGGTTCCGTACGGCGACCATGTAACCTGTCTTGTGGTGCCGCTTCCCCAGTCGACTCCGGAGGCCGGCTGGTTAAGAATAAAACCTCCCGCTATCTTGAAAGTGTTTGATTTTCCGTCAACGTATGAACTGTAGAGCTCGTCATTATCAGACACTTTCAGCATGGCTGTATTGCTCAGGGTAGCCGGCAGCGTGGTAGTTATCTCATACGGCATCTCCGTGTTGTAAGGTATGCCCGTTCCCAGATTTACCGGATAAGTACTGCCGCTGTCATACGAAAGATCTATCCTTACCTGCCCTATGGATGTTCCGGGGATAGTCCATGTTATTTTGTGCTCTTCAAGAACGCCGTTAAAGGTCTGCTGTCCCGACGATGTGCCGCCCACCCATTTTGTGGGAGTAGAAACGGTTATAGTCGGCTTTATGGTGAATTTTGCCGAGTATTTGGGAGGAACAGCCGGGTCGTTAAGATCCTTTACCCTTATGTAGCAGGAATTGCTCTTCCTGTCCGCTACTCCCCCGTTAAAAGCATTAGCGGGGTTCCAGTTAGCGGTTGACCAGTCATGCGTTCCTGAGCCTGAAGGAGCTCCCCCGGCGGGGGTTATGACCATGTAGGATCCGGTTTCAGGATTGTCTCCCGCTCCCGTAGCAAGAGCTATTTCCACGTTCTGTATTCCTCCGTTGGCGTTCCATTCCACAAGTTTTGACGTGTTCCCTATACTCCAGACCTCTCCCGCAACGGGCTTACTCACTGCCGTTATTGAACCTCTTATCTTACAGGGGAAAGATGAGTCCGTTCTGGAATATACAAGATCCGGATTAGCCGAGTCGGCAACTTTTATGAATATGGTGTTCTTAACAAAGTCCGGTACGCTCGGGGCCCATGGCTCGCTGGCCATAACTCCCGAAGCCGAGTTATTCGCTGAAGTCGTTATGTTCCCGCCCTCTCCGGTAAAATCGTATGATGTGTTATAGTCTATTCTGACGGTCGGGAAAGTCCCGGTCGGCGTCCATTTTATGGAATCCTCCGTGCTTCCCACAACATACACCCTTCCCTGCTGGTACGGGTCGTTTATCTGTATCCTTCCCATTATGGAAAGCACCCCTGACTGGGCATAAACCCGGTCGTCATTCACGCTTTCCACTCTTACCACAACTCCCTTATTGAGCGCCTCGCTGTCTTTGGTTATGTCGTCAGCCACGCTCCAAGACCATCCGGTGGAGCCGTCAACGGAAGCCATGGTGTGCAGGATCTTCCCGGCAGGCCATGTGGTTCCTCTGTCGGTTGAGTACCTTATCCTCACATCCCCAAGGTAAGTCCCCACCCTTGACCACGTTATGGTGGCGCCCTCGTTAACCCTGAGAACGTTCGGGAAAAGCCCAGAGTCTGGCGGGAAGGTTATGGCAAAATTCGACAAAACGCCTTTTATGGTAAAGCTCGGGGAATCGTCGTAAACCGTCGGGTAGCTTAAGTCCATTACCCTTATCATACCCATCCTGTTGGATAGTATATCCGCTCCCGCCGGGATGGACCATGTTATCATTTCGTCATTTTCGTCCACGGAAGTATCAACGTTTGTCGCGATGGGATAGGGGAATCCGTCTGCGCCGTTGTTCTTGGAATACATGATGTTGATACGAGGCACTTTGCCGGAAATACTGTAACTGATGACGTTCCCGGATGTGCCCAAAACCCACTGGTCGCCGTCCGCGGGAGAGTCCCCGTAGAGTATGTCGCCGAGTATGTAGAAAAGCCCCGGCTGACCCGCCCCGCCCGATATAGCCGGCTTGGAAGGCTTGGATGGATCAGCCGACTCTATCTTTATTCTGGCGTTAGCGGTGGCGACCATGTCGGTCATGGTCCACTGGTACGACGCGGGGTTACCCGTATTAGGAACAGGCGAAGCATTTATCTTCTGCCAGTCTCCGGAACCGTCTACATCATAATAGATGTTCACATGGGTGGCCGAAACCCCGTTGGGCGTCCATGTTATGTTAAAAGGCTCGTTATATGTGACCTTCTGTCCAGTCCCCGGGGTCAGTATCGTGAAGCTGGAAACTATATTGAAAACGCTTGAGACTATATAGGTATCGTCTTTTCTGCTTACATTGGCGTCTTCAAGGCGTATGTACGCCGCGTTAGTGGAAGTGTCGGTAACTCCTGTATTCCATGTCCAGCTTCCGTCAGAAGCCGCAGCCGAACCTATCTGTGAATATTCCCCTGCGAGGCTGTACTTTATAAGAACATTCAGAGTTCCTATGTTACCGTCATACTGCCAGGTAATTGTGGGTTTACTACCGATTATCCATTCTTTCGTCGCCGGTGTATCGGGGTCAAGATCCGGGATGGAGACATCGGTTATGTTACCGTGTATCTTGAACTGGCTTGACACTCCGTATACCTCGCTGTTATCACTGTCCACTACTTTGACGACCGCCACTTCGGAAAGGTTTTCCGGAAGCACGACCGCGTCGCAGGGGCTGCCTTCCGTCCATTCGGTTATCGGGTTACTGGGATATCCTCCTCCTCCAGCGTTAAAGTCGAGGTAAATGTCAACGGAAGTCACAAGAGCGCTTCCAGGGGTGGTCCACGCTACAACATTACCCGTAGACTCCGCTCTCAGAAGAGCCGCGGCCGCCGGTGTGCCTACCCTTATCTTAGGATATACCTTGAACTGGGCGGAATCGCCATATACATCAAACAGGTTGTCTACCACCCTTATAACGCATGTTGTGGATTTTGCGTCAGCTACTCCGTTCCCGCCGGCCCAGGCGTCTGTCGTCCAGGTGTTCCCGCTTCCCACTTCGGATTCTACCGCCGAAGCTATTGTCGTGAAAGGCCCTCCGGAACCCGAGGCCGAGAACTGTATGTCGACTGCCGTCACTTCTCCGTCGCATGTCCAGGCGATAGTTTTAGCTTCCCCATCCCCGGCAAGCCCTCCTCCGTCCCTTACTCTCCAGAGAACTCCCGCCGCCGGAGAGGTTACGGTGATCTTACCGGTTATTTTGAAAGCCGAGAAAGAAGTGGTCTTTACGTCGTAATCTGTGTCAGCGTCTGTTATACGGATCTTTACGGTATCTCCCACTATGGTCGGGGTTCTTTCGTCTACCGTCCACTGGTAAGACCCCTGAGCCACATACGGCGTCCTTAAGGGGTCGAACGCGAGAACATTATCCGCCTGAGTCTGGCTGACTATTGTAAACTCATCACCGGCGCCGGTAAAGTTACCGGATCTTGACCCTATTATACGTACGTTAGCTATACTTCCCTGAACGACATTCCATGTTATTGTCCTTTGCTCCGTAACCGCCCATGTCGGCTGCTGGGCGTCAGGATAAGTTATCTGCAGTGTTCCCTTGACCTGGAATTCCGGCGACTCGGCCTCTATTGTGGCATTGTTCTTATCCTGCACCTTTATCTGGTAAGTCTTGCCGACGGCCTGCGGCGGGGTCCAAGACACCGTTTTTTCGGTGAATCCCATATCAAAATCTACAACACCGTTTATGCCAAGCTGACTTATGAGCATGTATCCGGAAGTCCCGTCGTTAAGGAACAACCTTACTCCCTCTATATTCCCGTACCTCTTGAACTTTATGTTCCTGGCTATTCCGGACTCATAGACGCTGTAATCCGTCCCGTTTGGCCACAGCACCTCAAGCGAACCTTTAGTCGTAAACTCCGCCGAGAGTACCGACAACCTCGCCGAAGAGTTTACTGCATCCTCTACCTTGATCTGGGCCGTGGGCGAAAGCACTATGTCTTCAGCCACGAGCCACTCCCAGCTGCCGTTAAGATTATCACCGCTATGCGACGGCACGGGACCCTCGGTATTAAGCAGTACCCAGTCCGCTGTCCCATTGTGACGATAGTACACGTTGACCGTCGGGAAATCTCCCCATTTGCGCCACACCACGTTATAGGTCTTATTGGCCTCCCACGAACTATTTACGTCCGGCTTATCCACTATAATTTTTGACGCTATAGTGAAGTTGTTGGCCGACTGAGCTGTAGTGCTGACGTTATTCGGGTCGGTTATCCTTATCTTGCACACATCGGATATCACGCCGGCAGGAGGTGTCCAAGAGTAATTCTCGTTATTGGGCACAAGCGTGGTAGTATCTGCCTCAAGATTGGTTACTATATTGTACCAGTTCGTGCCCGCGTTCTTGGTGTATTGCATAAGGACCTGTGTTATAGCGCTTCCGGTCTTAGTCCAAGTTATCCTCGCCGCGAGGTCGGCCACTACATTCGCGTCCGGAGGAACAAGCGCCGACGCCGCCTGTATACTCGAAAAACTACCCGCTATATTGAATACCGGCGACTTGAAGCTCGAATACGGGCCTCTGTCAGTATCCACGTCCTGGATAATTATCACCGCATTGGTAGTAACATTGTCGCTCACCCCGGCCGACCATGTCCATGATGTCGGCGATCCGGGAGTGATCTCCGACTTTGTATCAAGGTACACCGGCGCTCCTGCACCCTCGTTATCGTAGTCGATGTAGATGTTAACGCTCGTCATCTGCGTTCCGTAAGTCGTCCATGCCACTGTCCTTGTGGTCTCTCCCACCTTCCAGTTCGCCCCCGCCGCCGGTGTGGCTCCGTACACCACCCTGCCTATTATGCTAAAGTCATCAGTTGAGTCCCCGTATACCTTGTCCTGGAACCCGGCATCCTTGTCCCTTACCCTTATCGCCGAGGTCCTGTACGTAAGGTCCGAAGGCGCGGGAACTGTAGCGCAAACCTCATGCGTCGCCACATTGTCCGCTATCACAACACCGTCAACGTCAAAGTTGCCCGTGGGCGAGTACACTATCTGCACCGTGCTTATAAGCCCTTCGTCATCAACATCGTTCTCCGTCCACTCCACGGTCTGGTTGGCAAGCCCCGCCCTCCAGATTATGTGATCCGCAGTTTCATCTCCCGCGGTCGGGGTTATCGTAACACCGGTTATCGTGGGATAAGTGTTAAAAGTCCCGGCCGACTCACCTTCAGCCCTCGCGCTCGCTGAAAGGTGATGGTCTCTTACTCTTATCTTGCACAAAAGACTTTTTACGTCAGGCACCTGAGGAACAGTGTATGTCTCCTCGTTCCCCGACCCGGCCGTCGGCACTCCTCCGTCCACGCCGTCAACGCACAGCGGATGCTCCGTTTCCCCGTCGTACAGATATATCCATACCTTGCCCATATCCGTACCTGTCGGCGTGAACTTGACCGTCCTTGTGTTCGCTTCTCCGACTTTCCAGTCCACCCCGTACGGCGCGTAATCCACGCCGGGCGTCTTCACCGTTATGTTAGGCCTTATATCCATCGCCGCTGAGGCCACCGTCATTACATCATAAGGGTAAGTGGGTGTCGGGTTTTCGTCGTACACCACTTTAAATCTCAGCGTGTTGACAAGAGGAGTGTTTATGGGCAACGTCCAGGTATAGCTATTCTGTCCGACAGGCGTACTTAAGGCATCGAACCCGTTCACATCAAAAGGCGGAACATTGGACGCTATGGTTATTATATCCCCCGGCGTCCCGGGCTCGAAATTACCGGATCTTGAAGCTATTATCCTGAGTTTGCTCTGCAATAGCTGCCCGTGATCAACGTTCCAGGATACCGTAGCTCCATTCTCCTCATTGAGTCTCCAAATATCTCCGACAAGAGGCGCCGTCAGCGTTAACGCGCCTTTTACCCTGAACGCCGCGGTCTCTATGTACGTTCCCGTCGGGTACACGTAATTGGCGTCCTCCACCATTATCTTGTAATTCGCGTTAACAGGCGTCTCAGGCACCTTCCAGTCCACAGTCGTCGACGCCGTAGTTCCCGAGT
>CAYQUS010000008.1:72374-78851 GCA_964421015.1 uncultured Planctomycetia bacterium | reverse complement strand
TGCATGCCTAATCCACGCCGCCAGCGTTCGTTCTGAGCCAGGATCAAACTCTCCAGTTTGATATAAATTGACCCGTATATTTCTGGCTATTCGATTTCAAAGAACAATAGACAAAAAAGCACCTTTGAGATGCTTTATTAAAATCATCCCAACTTCAGGAAACCCTTATCTCAGTTTCCCGTACCGTTCCATGTCCTACTTCTAAAGTATACCCTGAAACCGGTAATAATTCAAACTCTAACTTCTTTCAAAGACTTCTGCCTCTCGGCGTTATGCTATTTTATACAAACCGCTGATAATGTCAAGAGTTTTTTTATATATTTTTTCAGCACTCAAAAGAACCTTTTACCCTGCAGAATTTTCTCTTTCCCACCTTAAGAACAACCGTCTTATCTTTAAGGTCAATAACGGACATAGGGTCGTCCATCTTTACGCCATCCACACTTACGGCTCCCTGAGCTACAAGCCTCTTAGCCTCGCCGGAAGAGGAAACGAACCCGGCCGTTTTAATAATATCCAGAACCGTGGCATCCTTTTTGTCGAACGTAAAAAGAGGCATTTCATCCGGAGACTCTTTTTTAGCGAAAACCTTCTCAAAGGCGGCCCTGGCGTCGGCCGCAGTATCGCTCCCGTGATATTCCGCCACTATTTCCCCGGCAAGACGGGCCTTGGCTTCTTTGGGGTGAAGCCTGCCGGAAGAAACCTCCTCTTTAAGCTTTTCCGTATCCTGATCTGTCAAAAGTTCGTAGTACCGCCACATCAGCTCGTCAGAGATCGACATTATTTTACCGAACATGCCCTCAGGCTCTTCGGATATGCCCACGTAGTTGTTCAGTGACTTGGACATCTTATCAACCCCGTCAAGCCCCTCCAATATCGGCATTGTTATGGTCACCTGAGGATCCAGGTTTATTTTTTTTATCCCGGATTTCTCTTCCCCGGCAGCTTTTCTGAAACTGTGTATGCTTTCCGTAAGATAACCGGGGAGCTTTTCCTCGGCCCCGTAATTTCTCTGCAGGGATCTTCCAACCAGAAGGTTGAACTTTTGATCGGTGCCTCCAAGCTCTATATCAGCCTCCATTACAACTGAATCAAAACCTTGAAAAAGCGGATAAAGAAATTCCAGTATGCTTATGGGAGAATTATTAGAATACCTTTTAGCGAAATCGTCCCTCTCCAGCATGCGGGCCACGGTATACCTGGAAGCAAGATCAAATGTCCCTTCCGGACCGAGCTTTGCGCACCAGTCCGAATTAAAAACTACCTTTGTTTTCTTCTCATCAAGAACTTTGAATATCTGCTTCTTGTATGTTTTGGAATTTTCAAGCACATCTTCGGCGCTCAACTGTTTTCTAAGCTTTGATTTACCCGAGGGATCACCTATCCTGCCGGTAAAATCTCCTATAAGGAAGTAAACATTATGCCCCAGCTGCTGGAAATGTCTTAATTTTCGAAGAAGGACCGTATGCCCTATGTGTATATCGGGCGCGGAAGGATCGAACCCGGCTTTCACCGTAAGAGGCCGCCCCAAAGAAAGCTTTTTCCTGAGCTCCTCGGGAGAAATTACCTCACTGGCTCCCCTTGTTATTATTTTGTACTGTTCTTCCGGCGACATCATACTGTATTCTCCTGGCAACCGGGGCATTGTAACACATGCGTAAAGCGGGTGTCAATTTGAGTATTGGGTGTCGGGGCGGAGGGTAGAAGGTAGAAAATAGAAGGTAGAAGGTAGAAAATGGGAAGTGAAAGGTGGTTTTAGGTCCTTCGTTCGCTTCGCTCACTCAGGATGACGTGCCCGGTAAAGGTGAATTAGTTCAAGTGCTCGCGCATCACCTAACTTTCAAGCTTTAGCCTTGAGGTCAAGATATGTTTCATGAGCCCTGTAGGAACTTCGCACCATAGGACCTGAAAGAACTGCCTTGAATCCCATATCCTGACATATTTCTCCGAACCGAGAAAACTCTTCCGGAGTGTAATATTTTTTCACAGGCCAATGCCCCGGAGAAGGGCTTAAATATTGTCCGAGATAGACTATATCTGTCCCCGCTTCTTTCATATCCCGCAAGGTAGTTAAAATATCTCCTTCAGTTTCTCCCATACCAAGCATTACGGAAGATTTCACGAATATACCAGCCCCGGTATCCCTGAAAGCAGAAAGTATATTCAGCACTTCAAGCGACCTCTTGTAATCGGCTCCGGGACGGAGCGATCGATAAAGGCTTTCCGGCATTTCGATATTGTGCCCTATCACTTCGGCTCCTGAAAAAGATACTTTATCGAGCAGGGGTTTTTCCGCGGCAAAGTCGGGTATAAGCAATTCGACAGACACATCGGGGCGGGAACGTTTCAGGGATATCACGGTCTTGACGAAATGTCCGGACCCGAAGTCGGAAAGATCGTCCCTTGTGACCGAGGTTATGACGGCATAGTCTATGCCGAGCTCTTTGACCGCCTCGGCTATCTTCTCCGGTTCTCCGTGGTCCGGAGGCGAAGGAACGCCCTTTTTGACATTACAAAAGCTGCAGTTCCTGGTGCATATATCCCCCAGGATCATGAAAGTAGCGTTACCTTTCTGCCAACACTCTCCGCGGTTGGGACAGTCCGCTTCGGAACAGACCGTATTGAGCCCGAAAGTTTCGAGAACACTTTTAACTCTCAGAGAACTGTCGCCCGCTAAGACCCTGGCTCTGATCCAATCAGGCCTTGTCATCTTTCTTTTGGGCTTCGCAACCCGCTATCTTTCTCTCCGAAAGGTACCGGTAAAGCTCGTAGTTGTCCGTAACAAGCTTCTGGGCTTTATCAAGAAGCTCTTTTGCCCTTTCCGGGTCGGCCTTTTTCAGCACCTTGTAGCGGTTCTCGTTGTAGATATACTCCTCCAGCTTTATGCTGGGCGCTTTGCTGTCCAGCTTAAGCGGGTTCAGTCCCTTGGCGCAAAGATCGGGATTATACCTGAAAAGCGGCCAGTGCCCCGAATTCACGGCTTTTTTCTGTTCGTCACAGCCTTTTATGGTATCGCACCCGTGCGCTATACAGTGAGAGTAGGCTATTATGAGCGACGGCCCGTTATACGCCTCGGCCTCAAGAAAGGCCTTCAAGGTCTGCATGGGATCCGCGCCCATGGCTATTTTAGCCACGTAAACATAACCGTAACTCAGCGCCATAAGAGCCAGGTCCTTCTTCCCTATGGGTTTACCGCTTGCGGCGAATTTTGCCACGGCTCCCATCGGAGTGGATTTCGAGGCCTGTCCTCCGGTATTGGAATAAACCTCTGTGTCCAAGACCAGCATGTTTATGTTCCTTCCCGAGGCCAGAACGTGGTCAAGCCCGCCGTAACCTATATCGTAAGCCCATCCGTCACCGCCAAGACCCCATACCGACCTTTTTATAAAGTAGTCTGCTAAGCTTAAAAGCTCTTTACAGTCCCGGCAGTCGCAGGAAGAAAGTTTCTTCTTTATCTCTTCCACCCTTCGGCGCTGGTTTTCCACCCCGCTCTGCTGGGATTGGTCCTCATTCTTGGCTTTTACCAGTAGATCCTTCAGTTCCCCTGAACACTTGTCAGAAGAAATTATCCTGTCCGCGAGCTCATTGGCGTATTCGGTATACTTGTCGGCCGCGAGTCTCATTCCGTAAGCGAACTCCGCCGCGTCCTCAAAAAGCGAGTTGCTCCATGCCGGCCCCCTGCCGTCGGCTCTCTTGGTGTAGGGCGTGGTCGGAAGATTTCCTCCGTATATAGAGGAACATCCCGTGGCGTTGCCTATTACCGCCCTGTCACCGAAAAGCTGCGTGAGGAGCTTGACATATGCCGTTTCCCCGCAGCCCGCGCAGGCTCCGGAGTACTCGAACATGGGCCTTACGAACTGTATGCCGTTCATGACATTTCTGTCGAAAAGCGATGGGTCCGTATCGGGTATCGCCATGAAAAACTCATGGTTTTCCTTCTCCTGCTTACGAAGAGGTTCCTGAGGCATCATCTTTATGGCCTCTTTTGCCTTCATCGGGCAATATTCCACGCATACACCGCAACCCGTACAGTCTTCCGGAGCAACCTGCAGGGTGTAGGCATACGACTCCTTCGCCTTAGGTTTAATAGCCGAGTGTTTAAATTTTTCAGGAGCTGACTTAAGAAGCTCTTCCTTGTATACCTTGGCCCTTATTACCGCGTGAGGGCAGATCATTACGCATTTACCGCACTGTATACAGGCCTCCGGGTTCCAAACGGGAATATTTATCGCTATATTCCTCTTTTCATACTGGGCCGTGGCCGTAGGCCACGTACCGTCCACCGGCATTTCAGAAACCTTAACAGTCTCACCCTCGCCTTTCATTATCTTGGCTATGGTGTTTTTCACAAACTCGGGAGCTTTCGGGGAAACTACCTCGTTCTCCGACACCTTGCCCGAAAACTTTTCCGGGACCTTGACCTCCTCTATCCTGTCAAGAGCCATATCCACGGCCTTAATGTTCATCTCCACAACCTTTTCGCCCTTGGAACCGTAAGTTTTCTTTATGGCCTTCTTGATGGCGTCTATGGCCACCTTCTGGTCTATGACCCCCGATATCTTGAAGAAAGCGGTCTGCATGATCATGTTTATCCTGCCGCCCAAACCTATTTCTTCGGCCATCTTCACGGCGTCTATAACATAGAATTTTATCTTCTTGTCGATGATCTGTTTCTGGACCTTAGCCGGAAGATATCCCCACACGGAAGCTTTGTCATGCGACGACGTAAGAAGGAAGATCCCTCCCGGGACAAGGTTCTTAAGCATGTCGTATTTCTCGAGGAACGAGAAGTTATGGCAAGCCAGGAAATTGGCCTTTGATATAAGGTACGGGCTTCTTATCTTCTTTTTGCCGAATCTGAGATGGGATATGGTCACCGCTCCGGCTTTTTTGGAATCATAGACAAAGTACCCCTGTGTATTGTATTCGGTCTCTTCCGCGATTATCTTTATGGAATTTTTATTGGCTCCTACCGTTCCGTCGGACCCAAGGCCGTAGAACATGGCCCTGTAGGTATCGTCGCTTTCGGTGCTGAAGGACGGGTCGAACTTAAGGCTCGAAGAGGAAAGATCATCGTCTATTCCCACGGTAAAGTGATTCTTGGGCTGTTTCTCCGAAAGATTGTCGAAAACAGCCTTTACCATCGCCGGTGTGAATTCGGCGGACCCAAGCCCGTATCTGCCTCCCACTGTCCTCGGGTAATCCTTGAATGGGGCGTATCCCTCTGACATCGCTTCCCCTATTGCCGTTCTTACGTCAAGGTAGAGCGGTTCTCCTAAAGAACCGGGTTCCTTGGTCCTGTCAAGAACAGCTATGGACTTTACCGTTCGGGGCATAACAGCCATAAACGCCTTGGTGTCGAAGGGCCTGTAAAGCTTTACCTTAAGTACGCCCGTCTTCTCGCCTTTGGAATTAAGATAGTCCACTGTCTCGTGAACAAGTTCCCCGCCTGACCCCATTATCACGATGATCCTCTCGGCGTCGGGAGCTCCCGCGTACTCGAAAAGACTGTACTTCCTGCCGGTAATGGACGCGAATTTATCCATGGCCTTCTGCACTATGCCGGGGCAAGCCTTGTAGAAATTGTTTACCGCTTCCCTCCCCTGGAAATAAACGTCGGGGTTCTGCGACGTTCCTCTCATCTCCGGGCGCTCGGGGTTAAGCCCTCTCTTTCTGTGCGCTCTTATAAGTTCCGCGTCCAGCATAGCGTCCATATCCTGGAATGTGAGCTCTTCCGCCTTCTGTATCTCGTGGGAAACCCTGAAACCCTCAAAGAAATGCAGGAAAGGCACTCTTGACTCGAGAGTAGCCGCCTGGGCGATAAGGGCAAAATCCATAGACTCCTGTACGCTGGCTGAAGACAGCATAGCCCAGCCTGTTGACCGCGCGGACATAACATCGGAGTGGTCCCCGAAAATAGAAAGCGCCTGGCATGCCAGTGAACGGGCGGCGATATGAAAAACCGTAGAGGTAAGTTCGCCCGCTATCTTATACATGTTGGGTATCATAAGAAGAAGCCCTTGAGAAGCGGTGAACGTAGTGGTAAGCGCCCCTGATGTCAGGGCCCCGTGCACGGAACCGGCGGCGCCGGCCTCGGACTGCAGTTCTACGACACTTGGCACTGTACCCCATATATTCTTTTCTTTTCTCGCTGATTTTTCATCGGCGATCTCCCCCATTCCCGACGAAGGGGTTATGGGATATATGGCTATGACCTCGTTAGTGGCGTGCGCCACGTAGGCAACTGCTGAATTACCGTCATGCGGTACCATCTTGCGTTTCATTTAAGGACCTCCTCGTTATTTACTTTTATACCGGAGTTAAAAACATCCGGAGTGTTTTTAAGATAATGTGGACTGACCGGCGGGATACCCGCTAAGAGATGCGATATTTTATCACAGGTGTCAAACATTGTTAAGGGGTTTTTACCCAAATTTCGCGCCAGCGAAATTTGCCCGAAGGGCCTGCAGTTTAAAT
>CAYQUS010000008.1:0-72274 GCA_964421015.1 uncultured Planctomycetia bacterium | reverse complement strand
CTGAAAGATTTAAACTTGTTGCTGGGGTACCCAAATTTCGCGCCAGCGAAATTTGCCCGAAGGGCCTGCAGTTTAAATCTGAAAGATTTAAACTTGTTGCTGGGGTACCCAAATTTCGCGCCAGCGAAATTTGGGTAACTTCCCTGCCATAAAACAAAGCGGGCCCCTTTTTTTAGGGACCCGCCTGATATTAGCCTGACCGATGGCTCTTAAAGCCTCTGCCTCTTTACTTTACATCCTGACCGGAAGTGAGGCTCATATAATAAGCCATGAAAGAGACCATCATAACTATCGGTATGTATGACTGCACCGCAGCGTTAACAAGAGCCACTATGACCTGGCTCACCTGAGCCGGAAGCGGCACGCTGATTATTCCTATTATGAAACCTACTATGAGGGAAATTACAAGGCTCACCACGAGCATAAGAGCAAAGAGACCTAAGGTTTTCCAAAAGTTGCTCTTTGCCACTTCCATACCGTTCCTCAAGGCGACTATCGCTCCGGCATCATCGGCCGCTATGGCGTATATGGGGTACAGCAGCAGAGTTATGACCCCTATCGCCACCACTGTAACAAGCATGGCCACTATGCTTCTTGTAGCCATATTATCACCCAAGAGTAGAACTCCCGCTGAGATAAGGCTGAGAACAAGAACCACGGCTATGGCGAGCAGTATGTATATTATGAGGAGCGTAAGTATCCTGAGATAGTATTTTTTCCCGTAGTCCATGAACTGAGCCATACTGGCAGAAGCCGACTTAAGCTGATCTTTAACAAGCCCGAGAGCCCCACCCTGCAGGAAAATGAATATGAGAAAGAATAGTATGCTGGAAATGACCGACACGGCCAGCACACCTGGGTCGGCGGCCCTGTCGGGATTGGCCAGGGGAAGACTTATAAGCCCGACAACCACGTTAAAAACAAAGAACACAAGAACCACGTTCATAAGCTTGCCTGCCTGTACAAAACCTTTTTTCGCGGCGTCGAAAATGGTCATCTACTTCCTCCTTTTAAATGTCAAAAACACCAAAAACAAAACCCTTTTGTCAGGAACGTTTCACCCTTACCAGTATAATTATAATGACAAAGACCCCGGTGTCAAACAATATCGTTTTTTTTAACTGCTCCGTATGCCCGCCGGAAAAAAGAGCGGTATCACATTGTTTTTCTGTCTTCGAAAGCCCTCTGGAGAGTCCCCACATCGGCATACTCCACGCACGCCCCTTCCGGGACCCCTCTGGAAAGACGGGTAAGCCTTACGCCTGACTTTTTAAGAACGCGGGATAAAAAGAGCGCCGTTGTCTCCCCTTCTGTCGTGAAATCCGTGGCGATTATCACTTCTTTTACCGTGTCCTTACCTACCCTCGCCAAGAGATCGCTCACCCTTATGTCCGCCGGGCCTATGCCGTCTATAGGAGAGAGCGCGCCCAGGAGAACATGGTAAAGGCCGTTATAGGCCCCGGTCCTTTCCACGGCAAGGACGCCGCTGGGACCCTCTACAACACATATGCGTGAACTGTCTCTTTTTGTGTCTGAACAGATGGAACATAGCTCCCGCTCGCTTAGATTGTTACATTCCTTGCAGAAACTTATGTTCTTTTTTACCTCGGATATCGCGCTTGTCAAAGAATCCACGTCAGTTTTTCCGGCCTCAAGGACATAAAAAGCCATCCTCTGGGCTGATCTTACTCCCACTCCCGGCATTTTGCAGAATTCTTCTATAAGCCTCGTCATCACCGAAGGAAAACCTTTTGACATCGCTATCCTCCGTTAAAATCCCTGACAACATGTCCCCCGAAAATATCCATGGCCTTTTCGATAGCGGGGTTCACCTCTTCTTTAACCGATTCTTTTTTCCCGGGCGTCTCCGCGTAAGACTGCCCTTCGGGAACCTTATTTTCCAGTATCCTGAACCCTATCCTGACGGGCCTGCCCATGACCTTGTCAGCCGCTTCCTGCAGAACGGTCTTATTGGCCCCTGTTTCGAGAGCTTCCTTATTAAAACTGTTTGACCTGTCAAATCCTATAACGAGCGAATCCCCTCCCATTTCAAGCAAATGCGCCGAACCTAGAAAAACAAAAACCGACATTTTTCTGGTCTTTACGTAATTCAAAAGAGCCTTCCACCTGTTCTTCTGCCCTTCAAGATCGTCTTCCCCTGCCTGAACCTCATTAAGGGGTCCCGGCGCCTCCTTGACATCGTAAGGCTTTTCGGGAACCGCAACCGATGAAAGTCCTGTCTCTTTTTCCGTTCTTGCCGCGGGTTTTAACGTCCGTTCCGGAGCCTGCCGGGGCTGCGTAACTTCCGCCGGGACGCCGGCGCCGGAAGAAACATCACGCGGCCCGTTTTTTTCGATAGCCTCAAGTCTCGCCATTATCTCGCCGAGCTTCATAGCGGACTCTCTTTTGGCCATACGCAAAAGGACCAGTTCGAACGGGGCTCTGGCGAACAGCGCTAGTTTCATCAGGGACACCGCGTGCGTAAGGTTCTGGAGTATATAAAGTATCTCTTCAAGGGATATCCTCTCCTTCTGCGCCATCAGGATCTTCATCTCATCTTCCGGCATCGCCATGTCGGAAGACGGCTCTCCCGTGGCCTTTACCACCATGAGGTCCCGGAAATGCAATATAAGGCTCATATTCATGAAAGAAGGGTCTTTCCCGCCGGAAATAAGTTCATCGGTTATTCTCAAGGCCTTTTCCGGCAGCTTATCGATGAGCGCTCCGGCAAGTTCGAAGATCTTCTCGCGATGTATCATTCCAAGAAGCTCTATTACGTCTTCCGGAACTATTTTACCCGAAGAGAAGGATATCATCTGGTCAAGCACCACAAGAGCGTCCCGCAGGCTGCCGTCGGCTGTCCGGGCGATAAGAAGGGCCGCATCGTCCGAAATATCTATACCTTCCGAGGAAGCTATATCCTTTATCCTTGAATATATAAGACGCGGAGGTATCTTCCTGAAATCAAACCTCTGGCATCTGGACATTATTGTGGGAAGTACCTTATGCGGTTCTGTAGTGGCGAAAATGAATTTTACGTGTGCCGGGGGCTCTTCCAGGGTTTTAAGAAGCGCGTTGAAGGCTTCCGTTGTCAGCATGTGAACTTCGTCGATTATATATATCTTGTACCTGCCCCGGGAAGGCGAGAATTTGACGTTTTCCCTCAGCGCCCTTATCTCATCGATACCCCTGTTAGAGGCACCGTCTATCTCCAAAACATCTATGCTGAAGCCCTGGGATATCTCCCGGCAGGAATCACATTTACCGCAAGGATCTCCGGAGACGGGTTTCTCGCAGTTGAGTGTTTTTGAAAGCAGCCTCGCCATGGAGGTCTTCCCTATCCCTCTGGGCCCTGAGAACATGTAAGCGTTCGCCAGTCTTCCTTTCTTTATGGAGTTTATTAGGGTCCGCGTAGCGGACTGCTGCCCAACAACATCCGAAAAGCTACCCGGTCTGTATTTCTGAGCTAAAGTCTGATAAGCCATGTTCCCAGTCTGGTATGTTGGTATTTGAAGGAATGGACAAACAGCGACGGTCTCTTTTATAGCACAGGCCGGGGAAAAACTCAAGAGTCAAGCCTGTCTCTCCGGAAGTGACACAAGACAGATAATAGGTATTACAAGATCATGAACCTGATGGACCGCCGCGGGACGCTGGGGAAGCCAGATGATCGTACATGACCCCGCCGCTGAAATAGGCCCCGGTAAGTTTTCCCCCGGAACCTTTAGCTCCCTTTACGGGCCCCGGCCCCATACCCATGGGACCGGGAGCTGGGGCGAATCCTCCTGAAGCTTTTATCCCCTCTATGAAACAGCTTTTTTCCCATTCTTTGAAACCCTTGATAAAAGCGCGTGAAACAGCCAGAAAAACCGGCCTTGCGCTTTCATCGTCCGACGGCCCCCGGTAAATCATGTGATCGTAAAGAGAATCCTCCGTGATCTTTCTACTTCCGGAAGAATATCCGGAACCGACTGACACCGGCACATTAACACACGGCGTCAATGAAAAGGAACTGGAAGAACCCTCGGGAAAGGGTATATTTTCGTGACAATACCCTCTCTGCCACTCACGCATGGAATCTGATATAGCTTCGGCCGCCGCCCTGAAACACTTCATTCTGCCGGCGGGTATGTCTTTCCCTTTAAGACCGCGCAGGATCTTACGGGCAGTCATTACAGGCCCCGTCATTCCCCCGGGAGACATCCGCCCCCTCCCGCCGTTTATCTCAACATTGTTCAAAACTATATCATCCTGCCATATTTTCCAGGACTGCTCGACGAGTTCGGATATCTGCGAATAAAATTCCCGGATATCCTGATCAGAGGAAAACACCGGATCCGCGTCCCGGCAGAGACCATGCTCCGGCATGACCGCCGGCGAAAGAACACAGGCAAGTATTATCCCAGCTTTTATCCCGAACTTTCCCGGAAAATTTATCATCGGATTCAAAGTTTTGTGTCTACATCATAACGGAAGCGGCACCGTATATGCCTACGTCTTTTTTGAGCGCGGCCGGGACCACAGGGGTTTTGGAGGCGTAAATGTTTATGGTATGTCCGGGGATGGATCTCTTTATAGCCTTGAAGAATTTGCCCCCGAGAAGCGACACTCCTCCACCTATCACTATTATCTCCGGGTCAAGCACGCTTATCATGCCGCCAAGCCATATACCTATAAGATTTCCCTCTTCCTCAATCGTCTCGGTAGCAAGCTTGTCTCCTCTTTTAGAAGCTTTCCCGACTATCTCCATATTTATGGCTTTTATGTCCCCTCCTGCCGCCCTCATTATGGCCTCAGCTCCGGAGGCTTTCCCCCGGCGAATACGTTCGACAAGTCTCTTGACCGTGTAAGTCCCCGACGCAAGCGCCTCTATACACCCTTTATTGCCGCAATTACATGGGGAACTCTGGTCCTTGTAGTCTATGCTCACATGCCCGCCCTCACCGGCCATTCCATTCTTGCCGTGGTATATTTTCCCGTCTATGATAACGGCCGTTCCTATCCCGGTGGATACCGTTACATAAAGAACATGCTTGTACCCCCGGGCGGCTCCCCATTTTAGCTCCGCAATACCCGCCGCGTTGGCGTCATTCTCAAGTTTTACCCGCGTCCCGAACCTGTTTTTTAAAAGTTGTACAAGAGGAACGTCTTTCCATCCTTTAAGATTAGGGGGATTATGCACAACGCCTTTTATGGGATCCAACGGTCCGGGGGCGCAGACACCTATGCCGGCCAGAGAGGATATCTTAACTCCCGCTAAACCGGAAACTTCCTCTATGGCCCGGTAAACCTGTTTTAAAGAAACATCCGCGCCTTCCGAGGCAAGCGTGGGAACCACCGTCTTCGCCAGGATCTTGCCTTTACTGTCCACAACACCGGAGGCTATTTTCGTACCGCCTATGTCCGTACCGATTATATATTTCTTCAAATCAGTTTCCTTTCGTTTTTCCGGCAACAAGCCTTCAGGACAGCCTGTTCCTGAAATCCTCGTATCCAAACTTTCTCACAAGACGAAAACTTTCCTTCTCGGGATCATAGATACCTATGGACGGCAGCCCCATACCGTTAAAAGTATTGTTTTTTACCATGGTGTAATGGGCCATATCCTTGAAGACCAGTCTAGAACCCGGCTTCAAAGGTTCTTTGAACGAGTAATCTCCTATAACGTCGCCGGCAAGACATGTCATCCCTCCGAGGCGATAAGTGTGGGCAAATTCTCCGGGCCGGCCCGCAGCTTCTATTTCAGGGCGATAAGGCATTTCAAGCACATCCGGCATATGCGCGGCCGCCGATGTGTCCAGTATGGCGATCTCCATGCCGTTTCTCGTAATGTCGAGAACAGATGCCACCAGAAAACCCGTGTTCAGGGCTATAGCTTCTCCCGGCTCGAGATATACCTTTACTCCGAAATCGTCCGTGAATTTCCTGATAACGCGGCAAAGCCTTTCTATATCGTATCCGGGCCTTGTTATGTGGTGTCCCCCGCCGAAATTCACCCACTCCATTTTTCTTAAGGCTATCCCGAATTTATCCGTAAAAACTTTTACGGTTCGTTCCAGAGAATCCGAATCAAGTTCGCAAAGGGTATGAAAATGCAGGCCGGTAACTCCATCCAGATCGGTCTTTAAGAACTCGCTTTTGGTCATTCCAAGCCTGGACCCTGGAGAACAAGGATCGTATATCGGGACTTTTACCTCGGAATGTTCAGGGTTGACCCTGAGGCCCGCTTTTACTTTCGGATGGGCCCGCATTTTTCCCCTGAAACGTTCCCACTGCGATACGGAATTGAAAATAATATGGTCGGAATATCCCAGAAGCTCGTCGAACTCATCTTCCCTGTACGCCGGAGCGCATACATGCACTTCCCCGCCGAACTCTTCCCGTCCGAGCCTGGCCTCGTTAAGGCCGCTGGCGCTTACTCCCCCAAGATACTGCCTTATGACTGGAAAAACGCTGAACATCGAAAAACCCTTGAGAGCCAGCAAGATCCGGGCGCCGGAAGATTCCTGGACGCCAGAGAGGACCTCAAGGTTCTTCCTGAGAAGAGATCCGTCTATAACGTAGCATGGAGTGTGAGGGACCTTGTGGGATATTGTCATTTTTGCCGTTAGACGGAACGTTCCCCGGAGCTATCAGTCTCTCTCTTCAACCACCCAGGGAAGACCGTGTTCAGGGAGTTTTTCCATAAAGGGATCCGGGTCGAACTCTTCGACGTTAAAAACACCTTTCCCCTTCCACTCCCCGGTAAGCACCATCATGGCTCCTATCATAGCCGGAACACCCGTGGTATAGGATATAGCCTGAGCCTTTACCTCTCTGTAGCATTCAGCGTGATCGCAGACATTGTAGATGTAAATTTTTCGCCGTTTGCCGTTCCTTATGCCTTCTATCATGCACCCTATGTTAGTTTTGCCTTTATAATTCTCTCCCAAAGTCGACGGTTCCGGCAAAAGGGCCTTGAGGAATTTAAGGGGTACCACCTTCTGCCCCTCGTAATCCACGGGATCTATCCTTGTCATGCCCACATTTTCTAGGACCCTAAGATGCGTAAGATATTCCTGGCCGAAAGTCATCCAGAACCTTATCTTTTTAAGGCCTTTTATGTTCTCTACCAGAGATTCCAGCTCCTCGTGGTACATGAGGTACATTTCGCGCGGGCCTATCTCTGGAAAATCAAAAGTCTCGTGAACCGAAAGAGGAGCTGTTTCCTTCCACTTTCCGTTTTCCCAGAACTTGCCCTTCTGGGTTATCTCCCTTATGTTTATCTCAGGGTTAAAGTTCGTGGCGAAGGCTTTACCGTGGGAACCGGCGTTACAGTCCATAATATCGATACTGTGTATCTCGTCAAAATGATGTTTTTGGGCATAAGCGCAGAAAATATTCGTCACTCCGGGGTCGAACCCGGAACCGAGAACAGCGAGTATCCCCTTTTTTTTGAATTTTTCGCGGTAATCCCACTGCCACTTGTAGCAGAATTTAGCTTCGTCCGGCGGTTCATAGTTAGCCGTATCAAGGTAGTTCACCCCGGTCTCGAGACAGGCGTCCATTATGGAAAGGTCCTGGTAAGGCAGAGCGACGTTCACCACGATGTCGGGTTTGAACTTTTTTATGATCCCCACGACCTCATCGGTTTTGTCGGCGTCCAGCTGCGCTATTTCTATTTTGCGGTCGATCTGTGAAGCTATCCGGGAACACTTGTCCAAAGTGCGGCTTGCCAGCATTATCTCGCTGAACACCTCCGGCACTCCGGCGCACTTATGAGTTACTACCCCGCCTACCCCGCCGGCTCCTATTATGAGAACTCTTGCCATATTCCACCTTCCGCTAAACTCTTCCTTTTTCCTGAGATTCCTGGTGTTTTATGCAATACTTGGCGAAGGGAACGGCCTTGAGCCTGTTCTTGGATATCGGTTCCCCGCATTTTTCGCACATGCCGTAGGTACCGTCCTCTATCCTGGCCAGAGCGTGGTCTATCTCGTACAAGATACCCTGTTCATTTGAGGCTAACCCTATATTGAACTCCGTATCGAACGAACCAGAAGCCGCGTCCGCCATGTGGAAAGGGTGGGAGGATATATCCCCGGAAGAATCCATGGAGTTCTTGCGAAGGTAGTCCTTGGTCAGCCTTCCGACCTCACCGGATATCTTCTCCCTCTCGGCAATAAGCTTCTCCTTGTACTGTTCCAGCTCTTTTTTTGTAAGTTTTTTCACTATTAAGCTCTCCTCTTTTTCCGGTTAGTCTTTCTATCTCCAAAAAACGGCGTATACCATAGTATCACTTAACACTGTGTTGTCAAGAAAATGTTCCCCCCGGGGCAGAAAACAATGCTTTGCCTGCACCCCTAGGCGGGATGTATAATATGCCTCATGAAAAAAACCGATATAGCGGTAATAGGAGCCGGCCCCGCGGGCCTCATGGCTGCCATATCCGCCTCAGTTCGCGGCGCCAATGTATGTCTTCTGGAAAAAAATCCCGCTCTCGGAAGGAAACTCCTTCTTACCGGGAACGGTAGATGCAATTTTACCAATACCGCCCCTCTGGAAAGTTTCATTTCAAAGTTCGGCAGGAACGGTAAATTCCTTAGGGACGCCTATAACTGCTTCCCTCCCTCGGTCCTGATGGGATTTTTCGAAAAACGCGGTCTTGCCTGCCGGGTCGAGGGTGGCGGACGTGTATTCCCTTCCACGGAAAGATCTTCGGATATACTTGCCGTTCTCGAGAGAGAAACGGTGAACTTAAACGTAAAAACTCTGGTCAAAGAACCCGTCTCGGACCTGGTTGTGAAAAGCGGGAGTATTTCCGGGGTAAAACTTTCCGGGGGAGGAACTCTTTCATGCCGGGCCGTGATACTTGCTACCGGCGGCGTTTCATATCCCTCCACGGGTTCCACAGGCGACGGCTTTCGAATGGCGCGCCAAACCGGACACAGCTTCCTGCCCCCAAAGGCCGGACTTGTTCCTATCGTGGTAAAAGAAAATCACCCCTCCCGGCTTAAAGGAGTTTCTCTTTGCGGTGTGGCCGTCACCGTGATCTCCGGCGGAAAAAAAATAAAGAAAGAAAAGGGCGACGTTATTTTCACCGCGAAAGGCCTGTCAGGGCCGGCTGTTCTGTCTGCCAGCGGATCTATTGCCGACGAACTCTCCGGGGGAAAAGAAGTTTTTCTGGAACTGGATCTTTTCCCGGATAGTCGTCTTGAAGAGATCTCGGATATCATCGCCTCTTATTCAAAAACCTCTCCTTCCAGGCGGCTCAAGAACTGTTTCAACGATTCTATCCCCAAGCGGCTCGCGGAATTTCTTGTGTCACTTTCTCTTTCCGACGGCGAAAAAACCTGCAACCAGATAACACGCTCGGAAAAATTCGAGCTTGCCCGCCTCTTCAAAGCCCTCAGATTCACGGTGACCTCCACCTGCCCTATAGATGAAGCCATGGTCACGGTCGGCGGTATCAGCCTCGGGGAAATAGACCCCAAAACCATGTCGTCCCGTATAGTAGAAGGGCTTTATTTCGCCGGTGAGATAATAGACGTGGACGGCGATACAGGAGGCTTTAACCTTCAGGCCGCTTTCTCAACGGGATATCTGGCCGGAATAAGTTCCGCAGAGCTTGTTTTGAAAAGCTGAATCTCCGCAGGTTATGCCCTACAGGCAAACGATGTCTCCCGGATGATAAAGCGACAGGAACACAAGCATGTAATCCCTCAGATGCCGGGTCAAAAGGAAATTCTGCCTCACGTGTTCCCTGCCGTTCATCCCCAGCCGGGCGGCATAAGCGGGATTACTGAGGAACTTCTTTATCGAATACGCCGCGCCTTCCACCGAATTACACAAAAGCCCGGTGTACCCGTGTTTTACCTGGAGAGGTATCCCTCCGACGTTAGAGGCCACCACGGCTTTAGACTTCCATAAAGCCTCCGATATAGTAAGCCCGAACCCCTCCTTCAGTGATTTCTGCAGGACCACGTCGGAAGCTCTTTGAAGCGCGTTTATGACAATATCATCCTGGGGAAGGAGAAGAACATGTATATCCGGATCGCCGTGAGCCATTTCCCGCACCTCGTTCAGAACAAGCATTCCCTCGGGATCGTCGCTGGCCGTGCCTCCGGCAAGCACCAGGCGGCAGTCAAAATTCTTTTTAACCAGCTTGTAGGCCTCTATCACACCCACCGGGTCTTTCAGCCTATCGAACCTTGAGATCTGGGTTATTATGGGCTTATCCTTGGGGATCGAGTATTTTTCAAGGACACTCCGCACTACATCTTCCGGAAGATCCCTGTTCTTGTCGCTGAGAGGATCTATCGAGGGGGCTATCAGGAACTGCCTTATGGAAAGTTTTCTGGAAAAACCGGGAGCGGAAAATATGGCTGAATCGTACCTTGAAATGAACCCGTTGAGGAATTCCCAAAGGTACTCATCGGGGCTCGACACATCAACGTGGCACCGCCATAACCACTTGTTGTCCTTCTTGCGGTTAATGAGCGTTATAGGCTGGGGATCATGCACAAAAACTATGTCTCCCCGTATGTCCATATTCTCTTCGTTGGCTCTCCCCGTTTCCAGAAAAACATCCAGATCTTTTTTCGAAAGCCCCTCGTCCCTTCCATGCAGGGCATTATGGAATTTCTTTGTAACTTCGAAGAACTTCTCCCCGCCTTTTATTACATCCCATCTGTTTTCCACCCCAAGATCCTTGAGCAGCGGCACCATGCGGTTAAGTATCTCCGCCACCCCTCCTCCCACGGCGGTGGAATTAAAATGCTGTATGACCTTACCTTTGAGCTTCGTGGCCAGAAGCCTGAGATCATCTATCACGAACTGCCCGACAACCGTCGAGTAGGAATCTATACCCATCTCAGTTCACCTTCCTCTCTTTTATCATACTTATTATCTTTTCCCTGAGCTGTTCAAGAGTGTACGTGTAGGGGTCAAGCCTGGATATTCTCCCCGCCAGCTCGGTATCCCCCATAGAAGAACCTATCCAGAAAGAAAAATCGTTGTTCCCTTTTTCAAGCCTGAGCCTGGCCTCGAACATATGAAAGTATATCGAGCTCATAGCTACTTTTCCTAGAGCCTCGGCGAACTCATCCAGGTCAGCGGCCCAATAGTCAGTAGGAAAAATAAAGCTCACGGATTTGACAAAATGGAACTCTTCCCCGGGATGGGCCTTCCTGTTCAGGGCCTCGGGACAGGATTTTACGTATTGTTCTATTACGGAAACAATTTTATCCTTAAGCGCCCCTATGGACGGAAAGTCTATTGTGCTTATGCTCTCAAGTTTTTCCCCGAGCTTGTATTCCCCCAGAACACCGCTTATCCAGAAAGCGAAGTCATTCGGAGGCTCCGGAGTAAGATACTGATGCTGCTGTATGAACCTGTGGGTGTGATGATAGATAACCGAAGGCTCAGCGTTTTTTATTATCGAAAGCATCTCCCCCAGATCAGAGGCCCTGAGTCCGGTAAGTTCGGGGAGAAGCATTCTTGAATAAAAATGAAAGGGATCTTTACCGGATCTTCCCTCGTTCATCTTATGTCTCCTTTCTTGACCTTTATTGTTCTCCGTATGAAACTTATGACCTCTCCCGTACCCTCGAGGTAGTGACCGGCCGCGGAAGAACGCCTGCCGACAAGCACCGTGAGGCCTGAGTTCCCTATGGCCTTAAAGGCCGTTTCGTCGGTAATATCATCTCCGATATATACCGGAAGAACGGGCTTCTTCGACATTCTTTTTTTTTCGGAAATTAGCCTTAACGCGGCCTCTCCCTTATCCCACTTTACGGGAGGAAGCACCTCCAACACCTTCTTGCCTCCTGAGGCGAACACCCTGCCGGCGGACAAATAGGGGGTCACAACATCGCTGAAAAGTCTTCTGACCTTTGCGGCATCCCGCGAAGAGGCCATCCTGTAGTGTACGCTTATCGTCAGCCCCTTGTCCTCGACGATAACACCGTCAATACTGCCGCATGACGCTTTAAGCAAGGTCGCTACTTTCCTGATAGCTTGCGAAAAACGGCGGGTTTTTCGGAAAGAGCCCCCGGTTTGGGGCTTTCCAGTTTCAAACCCGTGATTGCCCACGTATGTTATTCCCTTTATTCCCACCCGGGACATTATGTCGCGCCTGGATCTTCCGCTTATGACCGCCACTGAAATCCCTTTTGTGGACACGGCCTCAGCCAGGGTCTCTTCCGCTTTTCGGCTGAGGGCCGCCTTGGCGGGATCGCGTCTTATCGCCGCCAGAGTACCGTCAAAATCAAGCAGAAAAAAAACACAAGACCCTGTTATGGCCGCTTCCACGGCCGGCCACTCATCCATAAGATGTTTCATTCCTTACCTCTTTGCGCGATATCGAAATACTCAAGGCATTTCTGAAGCCAACCCGCTATGTTATTGCCCTTTATGTTCATTCTCATCCTGCCCATCCGCAGTCGCCTCTCCTCTTCCGGGAGATTTAAAGCCCGGTAAACAACGTCGGCTATATCTTCCACGCTGTAAGGGTTCACCGGAAGGCAGTTCTTTATCTCCGCTATCGCGCCAGCGAACTTTGACAGGACCAGCACGCCGTCACCGTCGGACCTGGCGGCCACAAATTCCTTGCATACGAGGTTCATCCCGTCCCTTAAAGGCGTCACAAGAGCCACGTCGGCGGCCATGTAAAGCGCCACAAGCTCGTTAAGATCCACCGTTCCGTAGTTGTAGTGGACCGGTGCCCAAAGCCCGGTAGAGAACCTGCCGTTTATCTGGCCGATAAGCTCGTCTATCTTACGCTTGAGAGCCTTATACTCCTTCACGTTTTCCCTGCTCGGTATAACAAGCTGGTAGTAGAATATTTTTTCACTCAGTTCCGGATGGGATTCCAGAAGAAGTTTTATTCCTTCCAGCCTCTCCGCTATGCCCTTGGAGTAATCTATGCGGTCAACCCCCAGAAGTATTTTTTCGCATCCGGCCTGCCTTCTTATCTCATCTCTTCTTTCGATCACGGCGGCCTTCCTGGATGTACTGTCTATAAGATCAAAATCTATGCTGATGGGGTTGGCGTAGAAGAATGTCTTTCGCGGTTTTTCCGGAGTAAGGTCTTTCTCTCCGGTAATGACAGCTCCTTCCTTAAGGCCCTCTCTGTATTTCTCGACCGCCTCCCGGAAATTTCGGAGATACTGCTCGTGATGAAACCCTACCGTATCGCATTCCAGGAGCGACCCAAGGATCTCCGGCTGCCAGGGGAGTATGTCGAGTATATCGGTATGGGGGAACGGTATGTGCAGAAAAAAATGTATCTTTTGCCGGGGCCTTAGAGCTCTTAAATAATGCGGCACCATGAAAAGATGAAAATCCTGTACCCAGACAACATCTTCATCCCCGGCTATTTCGGAGATATACCTGGCGAACCTCCTGTTTACCGAACAGTAGGTCTTCCATGCGCGGGAATCCACACGGCATTTTTCGAAAAAATAATGAAAAAGCCCCCACAGGGTACCGGTGGAAAAATCGTCATAATACTCTTTGACCTCTTTTTCGCTTACAGGAACGCATAGTATCCCGTATGAACCTTCTGTCCGGGGTTTCTTTTCTGACGTTCTTATGGACTTAACATCGAGTATTCGGGGTCTTGCCTTATCGGGAGAACGGTCTACCATACCGTCCCAGCCCACCCAGGTGCCTCTTCTGGAAAGCAATATAGGTTCCATCGCGGTTATAAGACCGCCCGTGGACTTCTGCCACAAAAAATCCTCTCCATTAGCGCCGCCTCTTGTGTACGGCAGCCTATTGGACACGATTATGAGGTTCCCTCTTCCCTTCTTCCGCGCGGATTTTTCAGCGGTATTTTTTTTCACGCTTTTTCCGGCCATATTTTTATTATAACAGCTTGAACAGTCAAGTCAAAGGTTAATGTCCCTACCGCCGCCAAACTCACGACGCGCTCTTCCGGCAGGCCGTTACTTGTGATTACCCCACCCCCATGATATACTTCTTGCCATGAAAAAGCTCTTACGGACGGGAGTGGTGGCTGTACTGTCAGCCCTCCTGGCCATTACTATATGGTACCACAATGACAGCTCAAGGGCTCTTGCCGAACTTAAAGAGCGCCTTGAACTTGCTTTTTCCGAAGCCTCCGGAAGTTCCGTGGTTTTTTCGCGGTTAGGTTTCTCTTTTCCCTTCTCGCTGGTCCTTCGGGGAATAGAAATATCCTCTCCCGACACGGGTGCCTCTCTGGGGAAAATAGAGAATTTATCAATAACCCCCGAAATATGGACACTCCTTTCCGGGGATACTCTTGTCGTGGCCCTCTCCGCTCAGGGCATAGAGACAACGGAAGCTTCGGCCACCCTTTCGGCCAGAATAGACATCCCGAAAAAAAATGACCTGATCCAAACACTCGGATCCCCTGTCATAAAGACGATCGAACTGACGGGCGGAGAGATCTCGTTCAGGGAATACCGCCTGAGAAAGATCACCGGGAAACTTGATCTCGGCAGCGGCGGGCTGACAGGAGCCGAAGTTCTTTTCTCGTTCAAGGGAGAGGATTTTTTAGCGAATTTCAGCAAAACACCGCAGGAAAAAACATGTTTTTCCGGGACCCTTCGCTCCATGGATTACACACTTAAGGGGCGTTTCTACCCCGATGACGATATCCTGGCCGTAGACAACCTGAAAGGAAAGGTATTGTCGTTCAATGCGGATATTTTCGGCAGCATCTCCGATCTCTCCGTTCCAGGAAAAAGAACGGTGAGGCTCAAAGGGTATGTAGGAGGCGGCCTTAAGAACGTCATACTTCTAGCCCTGGGGAGAGAAAAAGCCGAGGACCCTGTTTTCCGTGACGGTTTGTTCACAGCCGCTTTCGACGCGGGATTCAGGGAAGACGACATTAAGAACATATCCGTTTCAGCCAACATAAAAGCCGACAAACTACCCCTTAATAACCTTGAGATCCGGGACATATCCGGGAAACTCAATGTAAATTCAGGGATACTTGCCGTTTCTGATATGACCTTTTTTGTGGCAGGATACCCGGCTGGATTATCCCTAAAAATGAACGTCTACGATGAATCCCTTCCGGTCAGTTTTACCGCTTCGGCGTCAAAGATGGACCTTACCAGGACACTTAACGGGATCAATCTCGCGAACAAAAATAATTACGGCCCTTGTGATCTTGAGATATCCTTTTCCGGAAGCGGCAAGAAACTCTATACCGCCGCGCGTTATTTCGCCGAAACCGGCTCCATATACCCCGACGGCAGTATTTTTAGCGGCATGGAAATGTCCGGCCTTGTGAAACTTAAGAACTATTCCGACGAAAACAACCGGTTCGACGACATAATCGCGGAATTTTTTCTTAAGAACGGATATCTCGAGGCTACTGACCTTTTCTTCAGGTCTTTTGGAGGAGAATTCTCGGGAAAAGGCGGAATATCCTTTACCGAACCCGGAATGCCTGTTTTCGGGGACCTTTCCGTGAAAATCCCGGATCCAGACCTTCTGCCCAAGGATTTTCTGGGAAATAACTGCCGCATGCAGGGCCCAGTTAAACTGGATGTTTCCTTCAGGGGGCCCGGAAAACTGATCTCAGATTTTTTCAAAAAACCTGTACCGGACGCAGAAAGCTTTTCCCGGAAAGACGATGGCAACCTATGGAGAAGGCTCCTTCTGCCGGAATACCGTCACAGGTTGCCCGAAGTGACCTTGACATCTTCCTCCGAAATAAGGAAATTATACTGTTCCGGAATCCTCCTTGAGGACGTAAAAGCGGCTATCACCCTGGACAAAGGAACTTTTGCGTTTCCCTCGCTGCTCTTTCGGGCCTTCGGAGGAAGCGTCAACGGAAAGTTCAAGATCTCCCCCCCAGAAAGGGGTATCCCTGTTTCGGTGGACCTTTATTTAAAGGACATCTCCCCCTCTCTCATACCGAGGAACATGCTGGACACATCGGCGATAGATCCCGGGCTTCTTGATCTTGATGTATCTTTCTCCGGATCAGGCAGTTTTCTTTCAGCCATAGTTAAAGACATGTCAGGAAATACTTCGGAAAAGGAAATTCTCCGTAAATTCTGGCGGACACTGTTGAAGAACGAGTACAGGGACCCGCTCGCCAGGACAAGGGCCGGGCTAAGATTCCGCCTGTCGGGTATGGACTATAAGGGGATACGCCTTAACAAAATCGAACTGGACGCGTCCGCGTCAGACGGGAACATCGACCTCCCCTACTTCTATGCCTCGCATAAGAACAGCAGCCTTTCCGGCACGGCCTGGCTTGGAATCGATTACGCCGATTTCCCGGTTAAGTTCAGTTCTGTCCTGAAACAGGCGGACCTTTCTGAAATATCGACCAAGCTGCTCTCTTCTCCCGGGCTGGTCGAAGGTCCGGGCGATGTAGCATTTTCTTTCGCGGGACACGGAAGGGTCCTTTCGGAGGTTGAACGGCACATCGCCGCGGTGGGAAAAAGAGACAACCCGTCCTCACTGGAAAAACTGCACTCAGCGCTGCTTTTCATGTCGGAAAAAGGTCTTTTCAGGAACCAGTTCTTTAGAAGTTCTTTTTCGCTCAAGACCTTGAGGACCGGAAATGTCAGGTTCGACAATGTTTTCGGGGACATGGTTCTGGATAACAGTTTCTTCTCTGTCCCTTCTCTTACCGCCATATTCTACAGGGGAGTTCTATCATGCAACCTTAAATGCGACCTTGGTACACTGGGGTTCCCCTTCAGTTTTAACGCAGAAATAAAAAGAGCCGATCTTATGGCCCTCGTCAAAGAAACTATGGACAAAAAGAGCGTTGTGCACGGCAATTTCGACTTCAACGTGCAGGCCTTCGGTAAAGCCGAATACCAGACAACATACGCCGGAGAGGGGGCTCTGGCTATCTACGACGCCAATCTGGGCAGAGTTCCAATACTTACTCCCCTGCTTGGATGGATATACGAAGGTCTTGAGGATGTCTTCCCTGCCTTCAAAAAGATAAACATAGACTCCGCCGGAGCTACATTCGACATAAAGGACAGAAAACTCATAACCCAGGACCTTGTCCTTTCCGGCAGCGACATATGCCTTATCGCCGAAGGTTCCCTTGATTTCGACGGCAGATTGGACTTCTCTTTCGAGAACGAACTTATCGAACAGCGCCAGCCGGAAGAAGAGGATTGGCCGGTTTCCGTGAGAAATTTCATAACAAGTTTTGGGAAGACAATAAGCCGAGCCAGGCTCAGGGGAACTCTCAAGGACCAGAAATGGGAATTCGAATACCTCGCCCCCATACGTAACGCCATAAGCGGGAATGTTAAGGCTTTTTTTGAGGGCTTGTCAAGATAACTGCCCGGCTCCCTAAACCTCTATGAGACCTTGCCCGTACCTTGAGCCATATCCCTCATCCACTGATTATCCTTTCCTACCCCCCAGTACATCGTTCTGTGGGGAAAAGGTATCTCAATACCGAGTTCATCGAACTTGTTCTTAAGACGTCTCCTGAACTCCCTCATTACCTCCCATTGTCTGATGGGAAGGGTTTTCATCCTGAACTTTATTATCACCGCGGAATCGCTGAAATCGTCTACGCCAAGCATCTCCAAGTCGTCCAGAATCAGCCGCTTGAAATATGGATCCTTCCTGATTTCTTTCCCCATCTCTTTTATAACATCCATGACCCTGTCTATGTTTTCCTTGTAAGCCACACCAACGTTGAGAAGAGCCTGGGCGTACTCCTTTGTATAGTTAACCACGGTTTTTATCTCGCCGTTCGGTATTATTATCACCCTGCCCTCCAGGTCCCTTAACGTGGTTATCCTGAGATTTATGTCTTCCACCAGTCCGCCGTACTCCCCTATCTTCACCACATCGTTGATCCTGTACTGGCCTTCGATAAGTATAAAAAGACCGTTTATAAGGTCCCTTATGAGGTACTGTCCTCCAAACCCGAAAGCAAGGCCCATTATCCCCGCCCCCGCAAGAAGAGGCGCCATGTCAAGCCCGTGCTTCTCCAGCACGATGTAAAGTATAGCGGCGACGATTATCACGGTGCCGAGCCAGTTAAAAAGTTTTGCCACGGTTTTTATCTGTAAAGTAGCCTCGCTCTCTCTCAGCACATCCTTCTGTGTAAGGGAAAATTCCAGACGCCTTACTCCTGCCTTTAAGAGAAGCACCAATAAAAGTCCCGTTACCACGACCACAACCGACTCTATGAGATTCCTGACCACATCCGGCCGGCCTCCCTTGGCTCGGAGCTCTTCCATGGCCAGAGACATCCTCTCCTGGGCCAGCCTCATTTCCTCTTCCGCTACCTGGGCCCGCTTCTGGGCCGTCATCATTTTCTCTTCGGCCAGCCTTATCCTTTCCTTGGCTTCCTGGTCCTCTTTCTGCTCCTGTTTGGTTTTCTGGAGAGCCGTCTTAACGTCCGCGCGGTCTTTGGACGTTTTCTTGACCGCTGCGGCCTCCTGTTTGGAAAGCTCCGTCTCCTTGACCTCTATCTCAAGCCTGGCTTTCTCTATCTCAAGCGCTTTTTTTATGGCTTCTTCTTCCCTGGCGGCTTTTTCTTTTTCCAGTTTCGCAGCCTCGGCCGCGGCCTTTGCCTCTTCAGCTTCTTTTTTTATTACCTCGAGCTCTTCCTGGGCTTTGGCATCAAGCGTGGCCTGCTCCGTGCCCGAAACAGTCTGCGGCTTATCCTGAGAAAAACCGGCCGGAACGCATAAGACCGTTATAATCGCAAAAATACATGCAGCAGAAAATAATATCTTCCTCCCCGTTATCATTTACACGCACCTCCCTGTCTTTTTATCCTACTTTTCGATTATAGTCCCTCAGGCTTTTTTAGTCCAGAAACAAAACCGGGGACACCCCTCAAGAAAGGATGTCCCCGGTCCGATTTAGATCTATTGTCGTTACTTCTTGGGCAACTTCAGCCCTTTACCCATGTCTTTCCCGGCCTTGTCCATCTTAGCCTTCATCTCTTTGGACTTTTTCTCGGCTTCCTTTTTCATTTTTTCGGCTGTTCTTTTGGCCTTGCGTTCCGTAAGGATAGCCTGTTTTTCCTGTTCCGATTTGCCCCTTGTCGCGAACCAGTCCCCAACACGGTTAAGCGCGGACTCGTCACTGGCTTTCTCGAATGCCCTGGCGCTGGGGCCTTTCTGTCCTGCCCCTGCCTGAGACCAGGCCGACCCGGCAAAACCGACTGAGAGCATAACGGCTAGGACCAGAACTATGAACTTTTTCATATTCTCCCTCCCTTTTTACTTTTTCGGGAACGGCCACAGGGCGGTTCCCTGCCAAAACTTCCGCCACCTTTATGTCAGATACCGAGCTCCTTTTTGAGAAAACTAAAAGCTCCGTCAACATCGCTGAAGATCCTGAAAAGCCCCAGATCCTCTTTAGAGATCATGCCCCACTTCACCAGATTATCAAAATTTATTATGTCCTTCCAGTATTTTTCTCCGTACAGTATTACGGGGATCCTGCGCCTTGATTTTCCTGTCTGTATGAGCGTGAGCAGCTCAAAAAACTCGTCCATCGTGCCGAACCCGCCGGGAAAAACTATTATGGCCTTGGCCAGGTTCACGAACCAGAACTTGCGCACAAAAAAGTAATGGAACTCGAACGCCAGGTCTTTTGTCTGATGCTCATTAGGCGTCTGTTCCATCGGCAGGCTTATATTAAAACCCATGGATTCGCATCCGGCTTTTTTCGCCCCCAGATTAGCCGCCTCCATTATTCCCGGCCCGCCTCCGGTAGATATGACGATCTTATCACCTTTTTTGTTCCGCTTTTTAAAAGCCCGGGAAAGTTTCTCCGACAGGTCGCGCGCGTCCTCATAGTAAGCCGACATTTCAAGATTATTCCTGGCATCATGGTATTTTCTTGTGAGCAGGTCCGAAGCCTTTCCGGTTTTCCTGATCTTTTCTTCAACATTCTTCAGGTCTTTTTCCGCCTCTTTTTCCGAAAGAGTCCGGGCTGATCCGAAAAAAACAACTGTTCCGGTTATCCCGTGCCTGGAACAGCGGACCTCCGGCTCTATCATTTCTGCGAGTATACGTATAGGACGCGCGGGAGGACTATTGAGGAACGGGATATTCTTGTACGCCTTCACAAGCCATGGATTTTTGCCGTTTTTACCGCGCATTATTTCTCCTTTTGTTTCTTCTTTTTTGCCGTCTCTCCGGGAAAGCCGTAAACCGCCACCGCATAACCGCAGAACCACCCTATAAGAGCACCGGCCGCCACGTCTCCCGGATAGTGGAGGCCCAGGTATACCCTTGAAACGGCTACAGCAACGGCCAGTAAGATAAACACGTACCCTGTCCTCGGATAGCGCACGGTCATGACCGCGGCTACGGAGAAAGCCCACATCGCGTGCCCGGAGGGGAAACTATACCCGGGGTACACCCCCTCTATCAATCTCACATCCTCAAGCGAAAGGAAAGGACGAGGCCTTTTGAAGGTTTCTTTCAGAAAATCGCATATAAAAGCCGTGACCGCGCTTGAAGCCAAAAGCGCCAGAGCGGTACCCTTTAGATACTTGCGTTTGGAAAAAATAAAAAGAAAGACCGCGGGGATCATAAAGTATCTCACAGGTACTCTCGTAAAAAACTTTACCGCCGAATCGCATACCGGGTTCGCCAGGCCGGTATTGACGGACCTGAAAACATTTATTTCCGCCGTCGAAAGGGCCTCTGCGCATTTAGACAATTTCACTAACAAAGGTCCGTGAATAAACTCTGCCAACCTCCCGCCCATAAAAATGTCCCAAGCCGAAAAACCCGGACGTTTCTCCCACGCGCAGTTCGAACAACGCAAGACCGAGATCTTGGAGGAGATATCGATACGGTTGAACTGCCCGCACTCCGGGCACCAGAAAGCTCCCGTTTTTTTTGTTCCCTCTCCGCGAAGACCCGGGTTATTCCTGGCCAGGTAATTGCGTCCGCGGGAAAAATATTTCCTGCCGGAATGATTGAGAAAGGCGGAGACATTCCCGTCATATACGCCGTTTTCGGCGCAGTAACGGGCCATCAGGTAGCCGAATTCGTCAGGCGTGAGATATCCGTAGAATTTTTTTTCTTTTCTGTATTCCCCCATGCCCCCTATCGAAGTGACATCGGTAAATCCGTTCAACACCGGTATACCCAGGCCCAGGAATACCCCGGAAGAATCCACCACCTTCTCTTCGTCATAGCCGCTCGGGATCCCACCGAGGCCCCAGACATAAACATGCCCTATCTCATGGATCAGAACGTTTATCTTTTCTCTTAATTGTTCTATCTGCGTGGAAAAGTATATCGTGAGAAAAGGGCCCTTCCGTTCTATATACGCCGGAGGGGTAGAGTCGCCGTGATAGGAAAGCCATATATCGTAATCCTTGAGGGCCATGGCCTTCTTTATCCTGTCGACGGCCAGCTGTAAGTCGGAACTTTCCCTGACTCCGAGATCCAGTATAAGATCGGAAGATGCGGTTCCTTTTTTAAGGAGAAGTTCGTAACAGAGATCTATTTCTCCGGTATCTATTTCGAGGAAAAAATTGCCGTACACCCAGGATATGCTTATCGCGGCAAGAGCCAGAAAGAACGCCGCGAGCACGAATGTCCTTAAGGCCTTCTTTTTTATCACCGCCCGTCCCCTCTTTTTTTGGGGACGCGTGTCTCGGGTACGAGTCCCCAAAATTGAACTAAAAACACCTGACTTTTTTCATGGCCTCTTTGATCCTTCCCAGACCCTCCTGAATAAGCTTTGTGTCTAGGGCGTAGCTCAACCTTATGTGATCCGGGGCCCCGAACCATTCTCCGAGATAGAATATGACCTTATGATCGAAATAAAGGGTTTTGAGGAATTCCCTGGCGTTCTTGCATTTCGGCAGTATATAAAAGGCCCCTTCGGGTTTCCAAAGTTCGAAACCCAGGTCGCAGAAACCTTTGTATATCATGTCTCGCCTCTCTCTCCATATGTTCTGCTGGTCCAGTATGTACTGCCTGGGAACCGACATGGCCCTTAAGGCCATGTCCTGGCCTACAAGGTTCGTGTTCATCGATGTGTGGGTCTTCATCTCTATTATGTCCTCGGCTATTTTCTGGTCCCTGCTCCACAGATACCCTACCCTGACCCCGCACATAGCATAGGTTTTCGAAAAGGAATTCACCGTTATAACATGCGGCCCCTTGAGGCAGTAATTCTCTCTCTCGTATATGAGGTCTTTGTAGACTTCGTCTGAAATGACATGTATTCCCAGCTTTTCGGTTATATTCTCTATTTCCTTGAGCGTCTCGATGGACTCCACCCTTCCTGTGGGATTTGACGGGGAGTTTATCAGTACGGCCTTGCACCCTTTAACTTTTTTCTTGAAATCCTCTATATCTATCCTGCCGTCAACAAGGTCCGTGAAAACAGGTTCCATCCCGGCCATTCTTATTATGGGTGGATACGAATAGTAGTAAGGTCTGGGGAGAAGCACTTTCCCTTTTCCCCATGCCCTGAATATAAGGTCCAGAGCCTCGGAGGCGCCGTTAGTAATGACAAAGTTACACGCGGTAGATCCGGGATACTCTTTGGCAAGGGCCTCTCTTAAGGGAAGTTCTCCCTGTATAAGACCGTATCTCAGGTCTTTTCTTATGTCTATACCCTCGATAGCCTCTTTAGGCGGCGGCAGATCCGGCTGTCCGGAACCGAAACTTATTACGCCGTTACCCTGCTTGCCGATAAAGACCGACGGACTATTGAGATCGAAATTAGTTCCCACTTTCACCTTCCTGTGTTTTAACGCCTGTTTTTATAACACCTATGCCCCATAATTATACGGATAATCCGGGGGTTTACAAGTACCCCGGGATCAATCCCCGCCGTCACTGAATTTGTTCACCTTATTGATGTAGGCTTTTATGTCGAACTTTGAAGCGCATCCCTTGTAGCTCATGTACCTTATTTTCCCGAATATTTTCCGTTCCGGCCAGGGCCTGTCGTGAATGCCACCTATGCTCCAGGCTATTCCGGCATACCCGTTAGGGTCCCTGCCGTCAAGCTCGTACCTGTCGTTCAGATAAACCGCGGTCTCATGCGCCTCCCGGGGCTTTCGCGACCATTCCAGTATCTTTTTCGCCCAGTACATCCGCATGTAAGAATTCATCTTCCCACTGGATACCATCTCTTTCTGGGATGCGTTCCATAGTTCGTCGTGCGTAGCGGCTTTTTCAAGCTCCAGGGCCGTATACACGTACTCTCTCTTGTCTTTAGAGTGTTCTTTTAAAGTATGTTTTGCCCAATCCTTTATCCCTTCGAAAGAATCATAATCCCTGTTGTAAAAACAGTAATTATCGGCGAGTTCTCTTCTTATTATCAGCTCTTCAAGGAACCTGTCCTTGTTTTCCTTGCCGGAGACGGACCTTATGACCTCCAAGGCCGCTCTTTGAGCGGATATCTGCCCGAAATGCAGATATGGCGAAAGATCGGAACAGGCATCCTCATCGGGCCGACCGCCGCTGCTCGCGTACATATCAAGTTTTTCCCCGATGAAATTTTTCAAGGCCTTCCCCGCAGCGGCGCATCCCGGTTTTATCCAGGAAACAGGACCGACAGACTTGTCGGCTTTGATAAAAGAGGTCAGCTCCCCCCAATCAGAGGAATCGTAACATCTTTCCGCAGTGTAAGGATGTCTCTTTACATCAGGGAAATCTGACAGATATTCAGTTAACGACTTTTTGATCTTCGGCCTTAACGTGTAAGCTCCGGCTTCCTGCTTTCCCGAGGCTTCCCAGCATGGAACGATGTTGTGAGCGTCCACCTCATACATGCGGACATCTGTCAGGGCGGCGCAGCGGGCCTTCCATTCCCGTTTTTCCCTGAGCGGATCGAAATCAGTTACAATGGCCGAAGCCTTTATCTTTTTGGCGAAACGCGACATCTCATCGGCCGGATCGCCTTTAAGCATAACGAACTGTATGTTCTTCCTGCTGAGCTCCGCGCCGGTTTCCCTGAGGGCCTCTATCATGAAAGAATATTGCCTGTAGGCGGCTCCCAGAAACGCGGGGACAAGGGTAAAAACCGTAACAAGAGGGTACTTTAATTCCATGGCCTTCTCCTGCGCGAAGATGAGAGCCCAGTTGTCGCGCGCCCTCTGGTCCCTGCTCATCCAGTAAACTACGGGACCGCGTAGCTCCGGCGCATCTTTCAATATCCTGACCCTTCTGTCATCCACGCTGAAACTCCCGGGAAGAGGAACAGGTGTAACTCCGTAAAAGAAAACCTTCTATCTCATACAGTACAATTTCCCGCTGCCCAGACGGTAAAACATCGGAGCTACCTCGACTTTAGGGTACCGTCTTCTCAGCCTGGCTGTCTCACACATAACGAAATCCATCTCATTGCCTATCTCGTGAAGAAGGACAAGGTTCATAAAATGGTCTTCGGCGTCCTGTTTCTTCCACCCGGCGCCGTTGACAAGACCCATGATGAATTTATCTTTCTTAGAGACAAGGTTCACCATTCCGCAATGGTCATGAGCTATAAGAACTATGTGCCTTACTCCACCCACGGCTATTGCGTACGATACTTTGAACTCGCTGTACCTGAGATTAGCCCCTCCCGACCGGATTATGTAGGCGAAATTATCCGGTATCTTGAGGTGTTTCCGGTTGTCCATGCACATACCTATGAGAAGCCTGGCCCGTGAATGCGCGTCAAACTTGCGGCCAAGGTTGTGATATTCAAGAAGAAGTCCTATAGGCGTATCCTGATACTCCGCAGGCACATCATTTTTCTTTTCCACGGGTAAAAGTTCGTATTTCATTCAACCCCCTTTTCATTGCCGACAACACACGCGCGAATATGTTTTTTAAAAAACTTTCACGCATCCCAGGATCCCGAGGACCGGAGCATCAACCGCGGCTCAGTATCTCTATGAGATGGTACCCGAACCCCGTTTTAACCGGCCCGTGGACCTTGCCTACCTCTGCCGAAAAAACCACTTTGTCGAATTCCGGCACCATTTCCCCGGGAGAAAATTCCCCCAGGTCTCCCCCCGACCTTCCGGAAGGACACGAAGAGTGGAGTTTGGCCATTTCGGCGAAGGATTTACCCGACTCTATCTGTTTTTTTACCTCTTCGCATTTTTCTTTTGAAGAAAAAAGAATATGTCTTGCCTTAGCCTTGGTCATCGTTCCCTCCCTGAAATTGTTCCGTCTTTTCTCATCCGACAAGGACCGTGCGCTGCCGTCGGCAAAGAACGGATTTTTGCGTGACAGTTAGAATTCATCCCGGATGCGGGCAACAATATTCATGTCCGCCCCAGAGACACCGGATATAATACTATCACATGGGGAAGCTATAGACAAAAAGTCTTTTATCCGGCGTTTATCCGGGGATAAATAAGGATAGTTGGATTTTTGTCCGCGAAGGTCATATCTTGCGCGCCATGTATCAAGCGTATCTCTGTATGGAATATATGAACTTGAGTATCCCGTAGTCCATGGGAGCGGAATGCGGAACTATAACGTATATGGGTCTTAACGAATCGGGTGGCAATATCTCCATGTTCTCATTTTCCGGATCGGGATGGACCCCCATGGAAAGCCACAAGGCTATTGTCAGTATTTCCATTATGCGGATATACCCTCCCGGATGCATTTTTGAGCTGTCCACTCCTACTACCGTGTAAAGCTTGTTACGCGAAAGTTCTTCTAAAATGTCGGGAATCTCTCCGTCCGCCCTGGCTCCGGCAAGCATTATCACCTTTGTATCTTCTGGCATATTGCGCTTTTCCCTCTCTCTCGAGATAAGCCAGGGAAGATCTTCATCATCCGCTATAATAAAGGGCACCCCTATCCCCTCGCAGTAGTTCTTTATAGCGCTTACAAGAGGATTAAAAGCGCTGTGCTGATAGCTCCCCGGGAAATACGATTTAAGCCAGCTTCTGCCCACGGCTATTATGCGCCGTCCCGGAGCCTGTCCTCGGCAGACCGCCGTATCAAGCGACTTTCCCTGCATATACCCGGCTGCGGTCCTGAAGTTCTGCGCGTGGATTATCTCCTTTCTGTATTTCTCTTTCTCAAGATCACCTTTTTTGCGAGCGGTGACAACGCTCATAACACTTTTTTGATCGGCCTCGCCCACAGGTTCTTCCCATATGTATCTGGTCTCTATCTCCTCGAATCCGGCCTCTTTAAGTCCTCTTTTCCAATTGTGATGAGACCATGGCTCACCGGGAATAGCGCCCTGGGGCCTGGAGAGAAGCGCGGGCATAGAGTCCTTCCCCCTGCCGTAAACTCCGTCGTTACTTACCACGAAAAACACAGACCCGCCGGGCGGCAGAGCGTCGAAAAATTCTTTCAGAAGCTCCTCTTTTCTTTCTTCGGGAACGAATTCCCAGAAAAAAGCAGCGGTTATTACTTCCATGTTTTTTTCTTTCAGGGAAACCGAGAACACGTCTTTATTTTCAAATTTGACCCTGGTCTTTCTTTCCACGGAAAGACGCCTGGCTGCGTTTACCGCCTCCGGATTTATATCAAGACCCGTTATCTCGATAGCTCCGGCTTTTTCCGCCCACAAAGCCATTTGTCCCAGCCCCGTGCCTACGTCAAGGACCCGCCGATCAGCGACATTTTTTTCGTACCCTCTCAGATTGTCGACATATCCATCCACCGTCATGTCGAACACTCCATTTGAAATTATTTTCTCCAGTTCCGCCTCCGTTATTGAAGAAGCGGGCCTTTTATCGGACGGTAAAGCCCTGGGCTCTCCTTCTCTATCTTCACGGCCCGAGCTTCCGCTGTCCTCGCCTGACGGCATGGATTCTGCCGAAGAAAATATCCTGTCAGCTACAGCCTCTATCTCGACCAGCCAGCCGTCCCTGCAAACATCCGCGTGCAGATAGACGGTCGGAGGGGCGTGAGGAAATTCGGCCTCTACTATGGCCTTAACTTTCTGAAAATCCTCAGGGTTCTTAATGTATACCCTGAGCTGGGTGATATCTTTTAGTTCCGCTTCGCCGCGGGAAAGGACTATGCCTATATTTTCTATCGTTGTGCTTGTCTGCTTTTCGACATCCCCGGGATGAACAACATGGGGCCCCTTTACGGAAGCTGTTCCGGAAATGTATATCCTTGAGTGTTTTCCTTTGATGACCGATATCCCCCGGGAAAAGAGCGGGGGCTTAGATGTTTTATGAACGCCTTTTTTAAGAACCTTTTCCTTATCATACTCATGGGCGTTCGTTGATTCTGGGTTCTCCAGAGGTTTAAAAGTCAAATCCTCCTTATCCCCCTTAACAGCAAGGCATTCCAGCAACATAGACCCATTTGACATGCCTATACCTGTCGACGCGGGGTACCAACCTCTTCCTTTCATCTTTTGCTCCGTAAAGAACACGTCCCGTCCGTCGTTAAGACGCTGGTATCTTTCCGAAAAGAAAAGATAGGACCCGGTAATATTTTTCTGGTAGAGCCATATTCTTTTTACGTCATCGGCGAAATCAAAACCGGCTGCTGATAACAGGGATTCCGCCTCTTTAAAAGCCTTCTGAACCTGCCTGTACGGATCCCTGTCCCACCACGCGGGCCTTATTCCAGAGACATGAGCTTCTTTAACCCCGTTCTTTTCGACCACCGTGATCTTGTCGCTTATCCTTGTTACCCTGGCCTGTCCGGAAGACTCAGCCGCTATCTCCACAGAGACATCTCCTCCCAGGGGAGACTGGTACACAAAACTGGTAGCCGGAAGGTCCCCGTAATAAGCTTTAAGCCTCTTCCTGACCTGTTTTTCATGGGCCCTGTCACGCACGAAAATGACCTGTTTGACCACGGAAGCCTTGCTTACTCCGGCCTGACTTAGGACAAGGTCAAGCTGCCTTCCGGTCATCCTGCCCATGTTGACCGTGAAACTCAGCCTGACCGTCCCGTCTGGAGCCGTGGATGGAAAATTTTCTGAAGTTGTCTGGTCGCGTGTCAGAACGTCGCCATTTCTCCGGGCTATCCATTCGGAAGCTCTTTCCACGCCGTATGTCTTATCTTCCTTAACGACAAGCACGAAAGTCTGCCCCAGAAGAAAGGGAGCCACTTTAAGTCCCGAAAGTGTTTTTTCGACAGTGTCGGCCTCCCCGACAAGAAGCACAGGCCGCTCCCCCATTATAAGCGAATTTTCTATCTTTTCCGGGGAATGAGAATCCTTCCTTATCCTAAAGCGTATGTTGTTCTTCTCTTCGTAACTGAAGATTTCCCGCGCGATAGGAAAAGCTTGTTTTCTGACTATGACCTTCTTGGCATGCTCAAGCTGGCTGCGGTTGGCGCTGTCTATAACCTTGTTAGCTATCTTGTTCATTCGCCGCATATCGCCTATACCCGCGTCCAGAACCTGCATGGGAAGAGAGAAATAAAATCCCACGTAAGGTATCCAGGCCGTAAAGAGAACCTTCCCCAGAGGAAGACCCGGTTGGGCGGCATAAAAAACTATGGCCGCAACCTCTCTAAGTACCCCCCCGGCAAAAGTACAGGCAAAAAGCCCCGCTGTTCCCAGAACAGGCATCCCCTGCGCTATCCAGGCCCCGGAAAGCGGAAGTAACGTCGCCTTGAGAAAAGCCGTAAATATCTCCACACCTACAAATATGCTTCCTAGGACTGCATAAGACTTTCCCGCATGGGCGGCGTAAGACATAAACCCGGGAGCAAGTTTCCCGTAAAGAGTGTTCACTCTTGCCGCCACAAGAGAGGGAATGAATACAAGAGCCCCTATTAAAAGGTTCCCACTTGAGTACTCGAACACCCTGGCAAGAAGCTCGGCTGAAAACCTTTTATAATCGCGCTCATTGAGATACATCTCGTGGCTGGCGTGCCGATAAAGCGCCCTGAACCTGGCCTCAAGAAAAGGCCCTTCGAGAAAATCTTCATTTATGGCCAGATGTTTCTTTTTACCGAAAAAAAGTTTTCCGTCGAGCTTGTCGGGGAAAATATCCCTGCCGGCGAAAAAGATGGGGTATCTGCCGTACAGCGGGTCTCTCTTTTTTAAACTTTCGAAATATTCCTTAAGACGCTCTTTCCTCTCTTCCGCCATTCTTGTTCTTTCTTCCCCGACGGAGAGTCCGGAAAACCTTCTCTTTATTATCTTTCCCAGAGGAGAACCGAAAACACGAAACCCCTGTATACAGGTATCGAGCGCCAAAGTAGTGCCGAAAATATATGCGGTCAGAGGCCATAACAATAGGGAGTTAAGCCCGGTGACCTCTTGTACAACAACGTAGAATACCAGAGCCAGAAAAACATGAGACAGGATTATTTTAGGAGTTATCTTAAGCTTTGCTATGTCGTCGGGTTCATCTTCCGCTACAGCCCCATCCGGGAAACTTTCACTCGTGTCGGGTTCTCCTGTCCCCTCAAATTTGACCTCTCCGGGATATTCCGCGGGACCATTCTCTATTTCCACGCTTATTTTTGTCCCGTCGCGAAGAACAAAAATATTATCTTTCCCCGAAAGACCCGGCGCTGCCAAAGAAACCTTGATGAAATAAGACTCGCCGCCGGGGGTTTCAAAACACATCCTGAACGCCTTAAACTTCCCGGAGTCTTTTATACCGGTTATTTCGCTTAAGGCTTCGGCCGTCCCGGGGCGGCTTCTAAACAGCCTGCTGAGAAGTTCTTCCGGACGCTCAAAATCATATTCCCCGCAAAGACGCAGGATGTCGCCCGCGAGATAAACACCTTCGAGAAAACCCCATTTATTCCTTAGCCTGGAAGTGTCCTTTAAGGTTACCCCGTAACGTCCTCCCGGAAGTCTCTCCACTTCACATACGGGTTCGGTGGATAAAGGAGCGGACAGATTAGACCTGTTCGGTAAGGGGAAAATACGGCCTGCGCCGTAGGAAATATCGTTGACCAGTAACAAGAAGACCACAGCCAACGAAACCGTTCTTTTAATAGTTGTATGCCTGCCTGGACAACACATAGACAGAATTCTAACACAATATACTGTTAGAACAACTAAAATCTAACTATCTTTTGCTTTCCTAACCCTGTAAAATGTGTTGTTACCGCCTAAAAACCCATCATTAAAACTATTCCCTTTCTTATCATCATGACAGCTATGGCCGCCAGAAGCAGGCTTGTTATTTTTGAAAAAGCTCTCGTCCCGGCCACGCCAAGAAGTTTTATCACTGCTGATGACGAGAAAAAGACTATACCCGCCAGAAACACATTGGCCACTACGGAAACAATAGTCGCGGCAAGGCCGTACGCGTCCAGCATCAATAGAGATGTCGTAAGCACCGCCGGCCCGGCTATAAGAGGCGTCCCCAGGGGAACAAAACCAAGCTCGCTGTCGGGTATGCGTCTTTTTTTAACGGGATTAAGTATATCCATTATCGCTATACAGAAAAGAAGAACTCCTCCCGCCACCATGAAATCGGCAACGGTTATATTCAACACACGGAATACGGCCTTTCCCAGGAAGATAAAACCCAAAGCGATACAAACCGCCGTAGCGATAGACCTGAGAATAATGTTCGCCCTTTCCCTCTTAGTCGCGTTCTCTGTAAGAGAAACGAATATGGGCAGAACTCCTATAGCGTCCACCGCGACAAATAACGGAATAAATGTCATCAGTATGTTCTTGATCATAAAATATCGACCTCCCTCGCTTCATCTTTTCGACAACACTTTCCGGATATCAGAAGCATAACGGATGCTCAAGCCTGCAGGACCGGCCAAAATGAGAACCCTATTCTTTTTCCAGAAGAGCCTTTTCTATTGCGTTAACGAAATGCGGAAGATCGTCCGGATTGCGGGATGTTATGACCTTTCCTTCCCGCATCATGGGAACATCGGCATACTCGGCGCCCGCGGAATAAAGTTCGTCCGCCAGGTCCGGGTACGCGGCCACGCTCTTCCCTTCTACAAGATCGGCTTCTATAAGAAGCTCCGGTCCGTGACATATGGCGGCTATGACTTTTCCCTCACCGGCCCCGCTTTTTACAAAATCCGTTATGGAAGCGTATTGCCTTAAATACGCCGGGGATTTCCCGCCGGGAATAACTATGGCGTCATAATCCTGGGACTTGACATCATCCACAGACTTTTCCACGCGGGCGTAAATATCGCTGTTATAGGCCTTAACATATCCTTCGCTGACTCCTATCACCGTGACCTCGGCTCCGCGGTTAGAGAGAAAACCTATGGGAAGAAAAGCTTCCTCGTCCTGGAAACCCTCCCCTAAAAGCACCGCCACTTTTTTGCCGGCAAGGTCCCGTGATCCGCTCTCCTCTTCTGCCCATGCTTTCGGTGAAACAGCCGGCAGGGCAACTGCCGCGAAAAAAACAAAACCCGCGCATATAACGGAACTTACTCTCTTCTTCATAACATCCTCCTTGATTTAAACACGCTGTCTTGCCGCTCGATACCACAAAACCCATTGGTGAAGGTACCACCGGCGCCTGTTCCATGAACCTAGACCTGGACCTCAACCTGCTGTACCCTCATCGCTATTTCATCGCCCCAATACCGTGGGACAAATGTGTTCTGCGCGCTTCATAATTCTCCTGTCAGTTTAATACTTCAGGAGGAGGCTCTTCAGGGATGTGTCCTTATTTTTATCCTTTTCAGGCGTCGAATTCTTCCAGTGCTCGAACACATTTGTCCCGCCGTCTCACCATCATCGGTGACAGGCACAAAGAACATGCCCACCGCCTCAACCTCAACCTAAACCTTCTTATTCCTCCTTACTCCTTCCTTCTTACTACTTACCCACTCTATCCCGCGATACCCGTACCGCCTCACAAATCCGATATCTCATGAAAATCGTCCGTGACGATCGGCATAGGAGCCACGACCGGCGCCGGTTTTACGATCCGTAATTTCCTCCAGTTGCCGTACCTGTAGCGCAGATAGACAAACCATGAAAAAATAAGAAAAGCCGCCACAACGACCTTCCATGCCGATATAATGTCTGTTCCTGAAATTTTAAGCATGATGTAAAGCACTGGCACCAGGATCCAGTGAAGAGTTACCGACATGAGCATCGCCCAGAAAGTATCCCCGGCTCCGCGTAAAGCCCCTATGAAAACAACAAAAACCGCTTCGGCAAGAACGTAGATCGACGCCAGGCGCAGCATGACTATAGCGACAGGAAAAGCCTCTCTGAATATCCCGTCCCCTCCCGAGGGAGCGAAAAAACCGGCCAGAAAACCGGGAAACCCGGCGAACAGGATGAAAATAGCTGCAGAGTACACCAGCCCTACCATAAACCCGGATCTTGTGGCCGCCTCGGCCGTGTCGGGCCTCCCGGCTCCCATATACCTCCCAACCAGGCTTGTCACGCCAACCTGTACGCCTACAAGGGGAACAAAAGAAACCATGTCCCAGTTGAAGATTATGGTCGAAGCCGTGGCCGCGACCGGGCCCGCGGAATGGAATATCATCACCATGAGGTCAAAAGCCAGCAGGTTGAGAAAAAATTCCAGTCCGGCCGGATACCCGTACCTGACAAGGGTTGTCATAACCTGTCTGTCAAAACGGAAAGAGCTCATTATACCGAAAGTTTTAACGCTTTCCGGACGCAAATAGTTTACAACAAGGACCAGGACACCGCTGGCCCCTCCTATCACCGTACCGTAAGCCGCGCCCCTTATCCCCATAGCCGGAAAACCGAACTTGCCGAAGATCAGGATGTAGTTCATTATAACGTTGACGCACATCGCCGTAAGACCCGACGCCATCACCGCCCTGGTCTTTCCTATCCCCGAAAAAAATGCGCTAAAGGCACCCCTGAGAAGGGGCACTATGGACGCGGCTATCAGTATGTTGAAATATACCTCCTGATGAACAAGCTGCCCGGGGTCTATCCCCATGAATTCGAACATGCTCCGCGCGAGAGGCTTAGATAAAAAAATAACCGGGTATGCCAGGAAAGATATTATAACTGCCTGGGTAAGGGTCACAGAACACTTCTCTTTCTGTGATGCTCCCAGGTACTGGGCGGCTATGGCCGTGGCGTAACCCGTCAGGCCCAGGAAAAATGTCATCATCATGAACACGGTAAGCCCGCCTACCATGGAAGCGTTCATGTATTCCGGGCCCAGGCGGGAAAGAAAAACCCTGTCGGTAAATGTCATGATGGTATAGCAGGCCTGCGACACTACCATCGGTACCGCTATCTCTACCATTTCCCTTATGCCGCCCTTTTTATGAGAGCCGGCTTTAGCATCACCAGGTCGAAGGTTCATAGCGGCATTATACACCTTACACGGCATTTCTCAAGTTCCGGGAACGATCATCGGCGGCTCAAAGAGAGGCATTAAGGATTTTAGCCTCGGATTTAAGTTTGTCGGCGCCGGTATCCCGTGTAGACCGCGAGTAAAACGGAAAAATACTGTTATTCTCCATAAGAGGGTCCTCGGGCCTTTCCCCGAGACGTTCCGACATCAATGTCCCGGATATGGGAGAGTATTCGCTTAAAGATATTCTCGCCCCCAGAGAGTGAGCGAATTCCATGCTTTCCTTTACATCCCGGGTGGAACTTCCGGGAGCCCCCAGCATAAGATACACGGTGTACTGCCCCTTTTTGTACCCGGCTGCTCTCAGATTGTTCACTGCCGTCCTAAATTCGTCTCTGTCGACCTTATCGTGCCATGTTTCCGCCACTTCACAGTTTGCCGTTTCAAGGCTCAGTATCGGGTTGACAAAATTCATTTTTTTCATAAGAAAAGCGGTCTTCTCTTTCAAAAATCTGGCGTGAAGGCCGTTCGGCGTGTAAAACTTTCCCTTTATTCCCTCCTCTACTACCGCCGAAAAATACTCCTCTATATGATCCCCGTCGAATAACAAGGCGTCGTCATAAAAAGCGAAGTTTTTTATGCCCCTGTCATAGAAGGCCTTTACTTCTTTTATTGCCCCATCGAGGCTCTTGAGCATAAAACCCGGACCGAGTTTTTTCTGGGCGCAGTAAGCGCAGCTGAAAGGACATCCCAAAGATACCCTTAGAACGGCATAAGGATTGAACGTGTAAGAAGAAATATCGGCATCCGCTTCCAGCAGGCTCCTGAACGAAAAACCGCATTCTACGCCCATAGCCTCCTCAAGCCCGCGGAAATCTCCGTTACTTACTACGTGATCGGCTCCGCTTTCCCTGACCGCATGTTCACGACAAAGCGTAGCGTACGCGCCCCCGAGTATCACCGGCGCCTTGTATCTTTTCTTAAGTATCTTTATGGCTTCAAAAACCCCGGGGTACCAGTAGGTCATCCCGCTTGAAACAAGAATGGCATCCACTCTGCAACCTGGCAAGGCGGCCTCAAAAAGCTCCCTGGAAAGCCCGTATCTCTTGTACTTCCTTGGTATACCTTTAAGCGCCGCGGGTTTTGGTATTTCCTGTGACATGAACCTGCCCGTGCCGTCAGGCTTGTCCCTGACCTCTCCGGGTATGAGCCTGTGATGCCTGTCCATGGCGTCAACCAGAACGGCGCCGTGCCCGGAGGATTTGAGCACTGACATTATCTTGAGAAGCCCCCATGGTTTCATCCACAGGTCATAAGCCGCGAAATCGTATATCCATGGGTTCACGATAAGGAATGTCTTCATGAAAAATCCCGATGTTCTCTCACAGTAAGACCAAATACAGCGCCGCCAGCGATAGGATAAAAACAACGGGTGTTATAAACACGCCCGTTTTTAAAAAATCGGAATAGCTTATTTCAAGTCCCTTTGTTTCAAGTATTCTCCTCCACATAAGTCCCGCCAGGGCCCCGAATAGTGTCAGGTTAGCCCCGAGATTACTGGCTATTATAACGGCGTAAGCTCCTCCCTTGAAGGCCTGATGAGAGATCTTGAAACTTTCGCTTATGAGAACGTTGCTGAAAAGTATCGTCATAGGCTGGTTGTTTATAACATTCGCAGAAATAAATCCGAGAATTCCGTTAACAGCGATGCTGCTCGCCAGGTCTCCGGAGTAAACCGCGATAAGCGACGCCAGCCTGTCAACGGCTCCCAGTTTCCCCAAAGCAGCCACCAGGATAAAAAAGACAAGTGTAAAAGGCAGTATCTTCCACGGTATCCTTTTGATCGCTATCCAGAACTCATGGCGCTCTTCCGGTATACCGTAAAGCCTGAAGACTTCTCTCTCGTCTTTTATTATCTCGCTGGCCGGCAGGAATTTATGCTTGATGGTATAGTAAAACCCGAAAGCAAGGTCTTCGGCCATGAAAACCCCGGCAAAAAAACTTGTAACCACCCATATAGGAAGACCAAGCGGCCTTGAAAAGGTCAGGGTTGCCAGCATAAGCAGGAGAAGACCACAACTTATCACGGCGTCGGCCCAGTTCCTGACGCTGAACCCCACGCCGAAATGCGGTTTGAATTTCACCGTAAGAGCCTTTCTGAAAAAAACGAACAAAAGAACAAGATTTGCCACACCGGCCGTGACTGTGGGTATCCACATTACCCTCGTATATTCCAGGAACCCAATAGACAGGGCATTCCCCACTATGATGTTGGTGGGATTACCTATGTAAAGAAGCATGCTCAGTGTGTTCGCTCCGAAAAACTCCGCGAAAAGAAGAGGGATAATGTTCAAAGCGGCGTGTTTACCAAGATAAAAAATAATGGGGGTCAGTATCAGTATGACTATATCATTGGACGTAAAAACCGTGAGAAAGCATGAAAAAAGGTAAAAGAACAGAAAAAGTTTAAGCCCGTTGCCGCCGGCTTTATGAACTATTTTATACGAGAAAAAATCCAGTATGCCGGTCACCTCAAGGCTTATGCTCACGTAGGCCGACGTAAAAAAAATAACTACTATTTCCCAGGGCCTCAAGGGCCCTGTTCCTTTTATCCCAAGCGCCATTGTATCGGAGTCGATAACTCCGCTAAATACCAGGACCGCGAGCGCAAGCACCGGACCTGTAACCATATCTATCGATATCTTCCCTATCCTCAAAGGACGTATCGCCGTTACAACCGAAAAAAACATAGCTAAGACTATAAGCGTGAGAGACATATGCCATCAAGCGGGTTAAATGATGTTTTAGAGGACATTAAGGCATTATTGTACTCGAAAAACCACCCCTTAGCCATAAGCGATTTCACCAAGCCGGATATTTGCCCCGCGCGAATATGACTTTTTGGGGGTTTTGTGGTATAATTTCCGCGTTTGATATTAAGCCCGTCTCATAGCTCCCGGGCAATTCGTGAAAAATACAGAGCGACGTTCCTATCGCGCGACGCGCGGTTAGAACGTCGTTTCTTATTAGAAGGCTTATCCGTAAGAGCGCAAAACTTTTGTTTCTGAAAGGAGAAAGAATGTTCGTACCTAAGCTTTTCACCACACTGAGAGAAGGATATTCTCCGTCAAAACTCCGGCAGGACATCATGTCGGGAGTGATCGTAGGCGTTGTGGCCCTTCCCCTCGCCATAGCGTTTGCCATAGCTTCCGGGGTCGGCCCGGAACGCGGCCTTGTGACCGCCGTCGTGGCGGGTTTTATAATATCGGCTTTCGGGGGAAGCAGAGTGCAGATAGGCGGCCCCACGGGTGCTTTTGTCATAATCGTATACGGCATAGTCCAGAAGTACGGCATAGAAGGTCTTCTTACCGCTACCTTCCTTGGCGGGCTCATACTTGTGTTCTTCGGACTGGCTAAGATGGGCAATATCATAAAATTCATTCCAAGGCCGGTCGTCATGGGATTCACCTCCGGTATAGCCGTTCTCATTTTCTCTTCCCAGATAAAAGACTTTTTCGGGCTTAACATCACAGACCTTCCGGCTGAATTCATAGAAAAATGGAAGGCGTGTTTTGAGGCGGCTGGAACCTTAAATCCCACGGCCCTTTTGCTCGGTATAGCCACTATCGTAATAATGCTCGCCTGGCAGACAAAAATAAAAAAAGTGCCGGGTTCCCTTGTGGCCATAATAGCCGTTACCTTGATCTCCCGCTACTACCATCTTCCGGTTGAGACAATAGGCGACCGCTTCGGGAGTATCCCCAACAGCCTCCCCTGGCCGGCCCTTCCAAAAATGTCGTTTCATCTCGTTCGAGAGCTCATACAGCCTGCCATGGTAATAGCCATGCTTGCCGGTATAGAGTCTCTGCTTTCGGCTATGGTAGCCGACGGCATGACAGGCGGAAAACACCGGTCAAATATGGAACTCGTGGCTCAGGGAGCGGCAAACATGGCCTCTTCTCTTTTTGGCGGCATACCGGCCACAGGCGCCATAGCCCGTACTGCCGTGAACGTGCATAACGGAGGAAAAACCCCGGTAGCCGGGATAGTCCACTCGTTTACCGTGCTTGCCATAATGATATTCCTGGCCAAGTGGGCCACCCTTATTCCCCTGCCGTGTCTTGCCGGTATCCTCATGATAGTCGCATACCGCATGGGAGAATGGCATTCTTTTATTTCCATACTGAAATCTCCGAAAAGCGACGTCATGGTCCTTCTGGTCACATTTTTTCTTACCATACTCGTCGACCTTACCGTAGCCATAGAGATGGGCATGATACTCGCCGCGTTCCTGCTTGTATACAGGCTTTCCAATACAGCAGGGGTAAGAGTGATCTCATCTTCCATAAAAGAGGATGAGGAAGAAGCCTTTGACCCGAATTCCATAGACCTCAGGGAAGTTCCGGAAGATGTGGAAGTTTTCGAGATAACCGGCCCGTTCTTCTTCGGCATGGCCGAGGAGTTCACCGAGATAATGAGCACGGTTAGCCGCAAACCCCGGGTAAGGATACTCCGCATGAGAAATGCCCTCAGCATGGACGCCACCGCCCTCAATGCCCTGAGACAGATCCTAAGGTTCTCGCGTTCACGCGGCATAGAGCTTGTGCTTTCAGGAGTGCACGCCCAGCCTCTTTTAGCGATGCGCAGTACCGGGCTTTATGACGAGATAGGCGAAGACCATATCTTCGGCAACATCGACGACGCCCTCAATAAAGCAAGAGAGATCGTGGGGCTCGCGCCTATCCCGCGGCCGGTACCTTTCGTTCCGACGGTAAAAAGAGAATTCGGGATGGATAGATAAAATCCCGCTTCGGGATATTGCTTGTCTAAGATTTTATTTTGAGGACTTGTAGAGCCCAAGAGCGTCCGGAAAAGGCGAAAGCACCCTTTCAAGAACACCCTGTATGTGGGATATGCAGACGCCGTAATTTGTAACGGGTACCATGGCTTTTCTGGCCACGTTAATTCGGTGCAGCATCTCTCTTCTATTTATCATGCATCCGCCGCAATGTATTATAAGTTTGTATTCCGAAAGGTTCTCGGGGTAGTCCCTTCCGGCGTATACATCGATATGAACTTCATGCCCCAGATACTCCTTGAGCCACCTTGGCAGCTTGACCCTGCCTATATCGTCTTCCACGGCGTGATGGCTGCATGCCTCGGCCACAAGAACCTTATCTCCCTGTTTTAGACCGTCTACGGCTCTCACTCCGTTAACGGCCTCGAGAAGATCTCCCCTGCACCTGGAAAACAGTATGGAAAAAGTCGTGCACTTAACTCCGTCCGGGGTATCCGATACAAATTTTTTTACCACCTGAGAGTCGCATACCGTAAGGTCCGGCTTGCGTTTAAGCAAAGGAAAAACTTCGGGGTACTCGCTTTCTTTAAGAGTTATGGAAATGATGTCGTTGTCCAGGCAATCGCGTATGGTCTGGACCTGCGGAAGTATTATCCTGCCTTTAGGGGCTTCCTTGTCTATGGGCACTACGAGGACCGCAAGGCCTCCCCTTGGGACAAGATCTCCCAGTATCGGCGGCGGCTTCAAAAAATCATCCGGTACAAGATCTATCAGTTTTTCCTTGAGCGCGTTAAGGTAAACGTCTCTTTTCCCGGTGTCTATGCTGGACACCATTATGTGCCCCGAGGTCTTCCCGGCCAAAAGCGACGTAAACTCACTGTCAGGATAATGTTCGTCTATCCTGTTGACAACTCCTACCACGGGAACGCCCTTTCCCCGGGCCTCCTCTATCACCTTATCTTCGAACTCGCCCCATTTCCCGGCTTCGGTGACAAGACATATTATGTCGGCCCTGGCAAAAACCTTGCGCGTCTTCTCCACGCGTTTTTCCCCCAGCGCGGAGACGTCGTCTATTCCTGCCGTATCCAGGAACACCACGGGCCCGAGCGGCAGAAGTTCCATGGTCTTCTCCACGACGTCGGTGGTCGTGCCCGGTATAGGGCTGGTTATTGCGACATCCTGCCCGGCCACAAGGTTAAGAAAACTGGATTTCCCGACATTCGTCCTTCCGAAAACGCCTATATGAAGCCTTAATGATTTGGGGGCTTTTTCCATGCGGATACTATACCACAACCTGTTTTTCCGGGAAACGTGTATTTTGGGCGCTTGTTTTACAGAGACCTTGCGACGGCTTGATAGGACTCCTGCATCTGGACAAGATTCTCGAAGACCGAACTTAATTTGAGAGGGTTGTTGAAAAGATACTTTATAACGGCCGCCAGATCTTTTATGTTCTTTATTTCTTCCTCTGATATTTTTTCTCCGGAGACCCCGTTCAGAAAATCCATTATGTTCATTACGGCAAGAGGATCCTTGCTTTTAAACGCGAAAGCTATATGCCTTGCTAGAACGGCCCTTGTAAAGATATCCGGGCAGCTTTCGCTTTTGGCGTCATAATCGGTATAAGCGTCCGGGACCACCGTGAGGTTCCCGTATTGCTCTTCCATTCCCTTTATTTCTCCCTCATCGAGGTTAATCCCGGCATTCTTATGCGGAGCGAAAAGAACGATATGGCCATCCCCTCCCAGGTCGCTTTTAGCGGCTGTTTTCATCTGTTCTTGAAGCATCCTGTCAGCTTTTTTCACGGCCTCTTCATAATTCTTCCTCGTCTGTTCCGGATCATTCTGAACTATCTTGTATGGTATTACCTGTCTCTTATCGCCTTGCCTGCTGTAGCTTGTGGACTCTACAAGTCCGAACCCCAGATCCGCCAGATCGGAATTTACCTGTCCCAGCATCCTTGTTACCTCCGCCTCATACATGCCGTTATCAGGAACCCCGACAACAGCCTTAACTAGGCTGTGTTTCATTTCCACCTGTCCCATGGCTTTTACAATACCGTCCACCCTGGCCGCTCTGGCGGATGCCCTCGCCCGCGCTTCCTCTTTTGACGTATAATCTTTCGTAAAATTTTCATTGGCCGCTTTGCCGAAAACCTTGTCCTGAAGACCGCCGTAAATAGACGCGTACTCGTCGGTAAGATCATTTAAAGACAATTCTTCGCGGCCGTTAAGATTGAAAAGCATAAGCTTCTTCTCCGCGTCTGTAAGCGGCGTCCCTTGCCTTGTAACAGCCAGTTCTTCGTTGATCAGCGCGAAAAAGTCCTGAGTACTCATTCCTTCCTTAAATTTCCCGTTTTTAACTATATCTTTTATGGCATCCCTTACTTTCTGCCCTACCCCTCTCATGAAAGTGTGGGCGACTATTCCCGTTTCGTTCTCTATTTTGTCTTTCATCATCTCCCCGGATTCATGGAACATTGGAAGAATAGCGGCCTCGCGGCCTGACAATATTCCCTCCAATATTGCCTTAGACACAACGATCTGTCGTGTGCCGGTCACGGGCAATGCGAAAACGCCTTCCGGCATATTCTCCGCCGCAAGGACAGAAGATTCTCCAGCCATAACGCTTTCAAGGTTTAACATAATACTGTCGTATTGGCTCTTCATCCTCCCAAGACCGGAACTCTTCTGCCTCAACGCCACTATTTTTTCCTTAATCGCTGTTTTTTGCTCATCACCAATAACTCCTTCCGTCACCGTTATACCTTCTACCTCGTTACCATTCTCATCATATAACGCGCTTCCATCAGACGAGGTCACGTTTACGGTCTTACCGTCGGAGGAAATACCGGTAACAATGTCCTCGTCCATAACAGCCCCTTCTTTATCCGTGTAAAGTTTTCCGATAAGACCTGAAGAAGCCTTAGTAACTCCCACCGTACTCCTTATCTTTTTTCCACCGAGCTCCGAAGAAATGGAAGTAACCAGGTTAGCCCCCTTTAGAGCTTCGCTAAGAAGTTCATCGGATTCAATGGCCTTCAGAAAAGCCTTATGAATCTCCCGGAACGAATCTTCATTACCGATGCGGAATCTGTCGGCCGTTACCGGACTGAAAATGGATATATTTTTCCCTCCGCCAGCTTCAAAATAGACGCTTCCATGTGCGTAATGAGTACTCTCAGGCATTATGTCTTTATGGAAGACGGCTCCAAAATCCAATACAAAGGCGTATTCACCGGTATCCTTTTTAACGACTACCAGGCGCATCACGGATGCCGGTGTTCCTACCTGCGGGCTCAGCGCCAATCGGTCCCTGTTTGAAATACTTATGTAACCGTTTATCCCCACAGCCGCTATCTCATTTTGATCCTCATATTCCGAATGGTCGATAATTTCAAGGCTGTCGCTACTGTCAACCGCCGTCTTTTCGCCTGAAAGTATTCCGGAAAGGGCAAAGGCCAGAGCTGTAAGATCCCCGAGGGATACAAGGTCACTTTGTATTTTCTTAGTTAGCGGAGACTGCGTAACTTCGTACAAGCCCTCATAATCCTGGTCAGACCTGTAATAAACGTTCCCATTGGACCCATCCATCCCCAAGATGCTTCCTTCACTTATTACTGTTTTGCCGTCTTTTGAAACAAGCTTACCGTTTTCTAATGACAATCCCTCCGCTCCTACTATACCCGGTATATTCCAACGGTAAGTGTATCCCGCCGCGTGGCTTGTCATCCCTCCCTTCAATGTCACAACTCCTCCGCCACTGTCCCCTATCTTTTTCACGGTACCGACATCTTCCACATCCGTGGTTTCCGCGACAAAAATAACCGGAAGTTTTTCTTTCTCGGGTTTGAGACTCTCCTCCTCTATCATTCTCTCTGCAGATTCCCTGCTAAATGCCACCCTCCCCAACATTCCCCCCGGAGATGTTCCTATCCCGGAAACTAAAGGTTTTTCCTCAGTCTTCATCGATGGCTTTGCCATCCCGGAAAGTATAGCCGGCATCTTTCTCATGGCGTCTGTTTCGGAAATAAGTCCGCCAAGAAACTGTTCCTGTAAAAGAGTGAATTCTGCTCTCGGCGTAAGATTGGCGCTTCTTGTCTGCAGTATATAAAGTTCACCGTCCTCTACCGTAAACTCTATCTCCTGGGGATAGCCGTAATATTCCTCGAGAACAGTAGCCCACTTTTCCAGTTGAGAATAAAGATCTTTACGGAATTCCAATTCACGAACAGAGGTTATCTTCCTTTTAACACCCGTACTGAAATCCCACTTCGTGAAATCCCTAAGATTTCGGGGTGTTTTACTGCCATCAACAAGATCTTTTCCCTTAGAATTCTCAAGAAATTCTCCAGAAACGCCAACCTCTCCGGTCTTAATATCCCTGGTCTTCATAACCCCAGTGAAAGAGCTTGTGTAGTCTCTCTTAACCAAATCTCCAAGAACCATCTCCTGAACAACAACTGCCGTTCCAAAACTATCAGATATACCCCGTCTGCTTCTCTCTTCTAAGGCTCTTGGAGATTCCCATGACTCAAAAACTTTTGTAATCTCGTCTATCACCGTCCCCCAGGCATCTCCAAAATCTTCTCCCTCTCCAATTTTTCTGATCTTCACATCCAAACTGGTGTCCATCATCCCCGGCAAAGATATAGCTGCTCCGCTTCTGACGGAAACGGTAAATTCCTCACTCTTCCCCTCAATCATCTTCCTCTGGAACTGAAGATCTCTTATGGCTCTAAAGATCTCATTTCTGGTTCTTTCCGTTAAGGTTTTACCGTTTCTCAACCATTCTCGGTACGTATCGGTAGTTATCACAAAACCATTTGGACTTCCTTTCCCTGGAAGTTTTTTCTCGTTAAGCAGCGTCTTTACCCGCGCTATTCCTGCGGCTTTATTCCCGAAAGTAGCTTTATACTTTTCCGTAACGTCCTTCTCATCCAGAGAGAAGACATGCCTTCTCTTTAATCTGTCACTAGATATCATTTCCACTTCCGGGAGATCTATAAGCGTGTTTTTCCCTGTGTTGTCTTTTCCATAAAACTTCTCTACAAGCCTCGCTCCTTGAGCATATTCGAGTAACTTTCGGTACAATTCTCTGTTACTGGCTGCAAATATCTCATACCATCCTTCAAAGACCGGAAGCTGGACGGTAACAACTTTTTCCCCGTCATGCGAAAACCCCGTCGATACGTGGTAGAAATCGATTATCCCCCCTATTGAAAGCTCCTCCTGATCTCTCTCTGACTGTCTCGCCCAATCATCCAGTTTTTCGATCACCTGCCTATGCCTCTCTGACCCCGGATCGTACCCGAGCATGTTCCAAAGGTTATTGGACGGCGTATTACCGCTCTTTAAGTCCTTTAAGCCTGTTTTAAGCTGAGAACTAAACTCTTTGAGTATGTCGTCATGTGTTTTTGAGTTTTCAGCGTTAAATTCCATAGCCTGCCCGCTAAACGGGTCCACAAAAAGAAGCGTCCTCTCCTCCTGTTCCGCTATTACATATCCTGGATCAGCAAGACCCTCCTCCTTGAACATCTTTTCCACTAGACCATTCAAATACTTTAACTCCTCGGGAATTCCGACTGTTTTTACCGATCCCTGATAAAGAAAACCTATGTAAAAGGGAATATCCTCTTTGCCTGCCGTATAGATCTCCAGCATTGAACCGTGAGCCATCCCCGGACTACCGAACAGAATTTCCTTTAATCCAATTCTCGTTTTTCCTGAAACCGGATCCACGATTTCCTCGCCGACCACTACGAATGGTATAGATGAAGCGCCGCGGACAAGTTGTTTTATCTCTCCGGCGGAAACGTCACCGGAAAATATGGAATCTCCCTTATTTTCCCAGGAATATAACCTGAAAGGCAACACCCCTTCCCCGATATCCGTAGCCGAGGATCTCCCTAAAGTTTCGCCCTTAAGTTCCGCCGATTCCTCCCTTGACCACTCATCCTCCTCCCCGCTTTTCATCGTAAAAGTGAACTTGCCATCCGCATACTCTACTTTAGATATGCCGCTAAGGTACTCGACTCCCCTCATCTCCATCACCTTTACGGCGGCGCGTATACTTTTATCGGCATTGTCTCCCCATACGTCTCTAGCTATCCCCGAAAATAAACTCGCTACCTGCATCGCCGATGCCGCCGTGACAGCCGGCTCAAGCACGCTTACGACCGATCCTCCCCCCGCAAGACGCGCGAAATAAGGGCTTTCATAACCCGCCGGGCTTCTGAAATTAGGCATAACCGACACATAGGATATGTTGTTATTCCTGAAGAGCTCGCACAGGTTTTCTGAGTGGAACCCCCCCGTAACGAGTATCGCCGCTTCCGGCGACGCCCCTCCGGAACGCCTGACGGAAAGGTTCTTAAGAAAAGCGTCGTCGCGCCTGAAAGAATATTCAAAGAACCTGATCATTCTTCCGCGGTAATCATCCAGGGAGAATATCTCCTTATTGAACGCGGCTTCCATGCCGTAAAGAGTAGCGTACTTTGAAATGAAAGACTGGTACCGCGCTACGTCAAAGTCCCCGGAGTTATCCATATAGTACCTGTATTCCGACTTGACAAGCGATATATCGAAGATCCCCTCGAGTATCTCCAGATCCCTCGAAAGCTCGTCAAGCTCCCTTTCTCCATCAGCTTTGTAAAGTTTTTCTCTTACGGCCCCGTCAAGAGCCTCAAGCTCCTTCATAGCCGCGGATTTATCCACGGAATCGAACATGGACATGTATTCCACATATTCCCCAAGCTGCGAGAGATCCTCTACCGGGACATTCACCTTACGGGCAGTCTCAAGAAGACGCCTGTAGTATTCCCCCTGGGACATCCTTTCCGCCTTGAGGTCTATCGTCCACCTCAAAAGTTCTTCCATGGACCTTTTGGAAAGGGCCCTTTTCAGCCTGTCAACAAGCTGGTCCTTTTCCTTATCGGCTTTCCTGAAATCTATCGAGCTTTCCTTGTCGGAGATCTTTTTCAGCATCGAGATATTGGGATAGGCCGAAATGTCCACAGAGTTATTTTCGGCTTCGCCGAAAATAAAGGCCATATATTCAGCCAATTCCACGTCATTTTTCCTGAATTCTCCCCTTTTCTCGTCCACGAGAAGAAGCTCCGGGGAATACATCTTCTCTTTGAATTTTCCGATAACCCTTTTCAGTTCCGCTATGTGTCCCTTGGCCTTTTCCCTGTAAGCCAGCGAGTCCCTGTATACCCCGAGATTCTCCATATAGAGTTCCCGGTCCTCAACGCCCCAAAGCCTAACCTTTTCCGGATTATTGGCCGCGAAATACTCCGCGCCGTTAACAAGACCTTCTTTCACAAAAAAGTCCGCAATGTTCCTTCTAGATACAGGATCGGTAACATCGGTAAGCGCCGAGAGATCATAGCCGCCCGCTCCCCCCTCCAGGTCCACGGTTTCTATACCGTACTTCTCGTTTACATACGCTACTATCTGGGAAAGTTTTTGCTGGGCTTCGTAATTGCAATGGGCATCCTGCACATAAATTACTACCGGAGAGCTACTACCCTGCCATCTGTCGTTTACGATTCCAAGGTGCTCGGGAATACTGAAGGTAAGAGCATTCAGCACTATACCCTCATCATCCGCGGACTTTTCTTCAAAAATGGCCCCTTTCCCTGGAGCATTTTCTAAAGAATAGAGCACACTTCCTTCCGTATGGGAAAGAAAAACAACGGCAAAAAACATAATAAATGTTTTTCTTAAGAATAGAAACATACAACTCTCCTTCATAAGTTAGTTTACACAATACCTACAATAAAAGCAAACTTTGGGTGTTTCTTTTTTGGTAAACCTTACTTTGTTATAAATAAAAAAGTTAGTATGTTTGTGTTGTTTTGTTATTGCAACAAAGAGTTACATCAGGTATACTATCTTGGAAAAACTTAAAAAAGCGTAGGTCGATTTAACCCGAAAAGTGTCCCTCGGACGAATAATAAGGAAACTCTTTATGACTTTATCATCGGGATGTTCCGCTCTCAAAACCATAGCCAAAGCTTTGTCTCTATCGCTTTTTCTGGCGTTTTCGCTTCCCGACGCATCATATGCCAACAGAAACCTGGCTCCCGGCCTTGCCTCCCCCGGGGGTATAAGCTCAACGGAAGAAGATGTTGCCCTTGATGGCGACGGTAATGTCCGAGACGAAATGCGCGGCTCGGCCAAACTAAAAATGGTAATGAACGATCCGCTTATGCGCCGCGGTAACGTGCTTGATCAAACCCGTCCGGATTTCCCCGAAGGCCTCGGAATAGACACAAAGTCCCTCTACCTCACCCGTGAAGAAGCCTTGGATAAAGTAAAAAACGACCCTGTTGCGTCCGAAATGCTCTCCTACGGGATAGACGAGATATTTACAAGATGCATAGAGAAAGCCTCTCTTAACGAAAACGGACAGGTGCCGGAGGAACTCCCGATAGACATAGTGTACACCGAATTTTTTCTGGACGATGGGGAACTCGCGCTTCCACGCATCCTCTGGGATAAAAGGTGGGAGAAACCGAAACTTGAGATCCCCCTGGAATTCGTTGTGAACGCCAAACGCCTTTTGAAAAACGATATATGTTTCCTGACTGAAGACGGCAGGGTAATAAGCCTGGCCCAGGGAATACTGTACAGGCTCGCCCGCCACGAATTTAAATGGCGCGACCACACCGGAAACTTTAAAAAAGGCGGGCATCTGGGCTTTAAGGAAAGATCCTCCGGCCAGTTCGAGATAGACCGTCGCGAGGACGCGGCATACGACATATCCGGAAGGTATTCCCTTATAAACGACGCCATGATGCTTTGGTTCGTTTTCGCCTTCCACCAGGACCATAATGTTTACCAGAATAACGAGAACTTCAAAGAACTCATAAGAAGGATCTCCTACCCCAACAACAAAGACCCGCAGGCCGTGGCTTTCCGCACCTATTTCCCGGAACTGGCAAGATCTCCTGAAAAACTTGAAAAAGCCGTTCAACTCGCCTGCTGCATAAACTACCAGTACTTCATAAAAGTGCTCATAGACGGCAAGCTCCCTAACGGCGAGATATCGCAAGAAGCCATTCTGGATGTGGTTAACCGCCACCGCATAGTAAGAGAAGCAATATTCCACCGCGTAGGCAGGATCCTGCATCCCACGGAAAACCCCGACTTCCTTGATTGGGAATTCAGAGCCTCGGGACATGAGAAAACCGATGCCCCTGATGAAAAAAGAGCAAGCAGGAACCTTGCCGGGGTAGTTAAAGAAAGTTTTCAGTTTTTCCCGGAAGACCCTCGCATAAGTTATTTGAGCGATGAGGCTGCCTTTGACCTTAACTCCTATGAGTCTAAAAGCAGGAGCGTGGTCTCTACAACAGAAAAAATACTCCGGGAACACTACCTCGATATCCCCGAGGGAGCCGTCATCCCTGCCGATGCTAAGCCCGATAAGGATAAATTCACGGTACTTGACCTTAAGTCCGCTGAAAATATCTACGCCGCTTCTACCGGAATAAGTTCTCCGGTATCACCGGAAGAAATAGCTGATTTCTTTATGGGCAGAGCTGCCGCCGCCGTTTTCATAAGACTTGAGCAAAAAGAAATCCTGGTAAAGGCCGCCGATAACTCCATCTTCGGCAAGGCAACATCTTTCCGTCTCAAGGCTCTTCCCATTTTCGAAAATAAGGATGATACGGCAGGGCGGAAAGCTTTTGCCGAAGCTTTAGCTTACGGTCTATCCGCGGATTGGGACGCCTCAAAGTCGGCAATGTTCGCCGAAATATCTTACGGGATGGCTCTGGAAGGCCGAAAAGTGCTTAACACTAACGGTTTCATAGACGCCCTCAGGTATATGGACCTTCACAGGGAATATTCACTTTTTATGGACTCAAATCCGGACAGTTCCCCTCCTGAAGTAAAGGCTTTCGTGTCTCCCTCGGAAGAAGAACTATCCGCCCTGGAGCGGGATTTCATGAAAACCGATATTGACTATTACGTCCACGAGTCTCTCTTTGCCGGGAACGATCTGAAATACGCCGAAAAACTGGTAAGGGAAAAACTTAAGGGGAAGATAAAGACTTACTCCTCGCTGGAGGACCTTGCGTTAAAGCTCCATTCCCCTTCCATGGCGGAAAGGTCTTGTATAGACCTTTCCGGAATAGATATTTCCCCTGAAAAAATGGAGGATTTTTTCCTGAAAAACACTCAGCTCAGGGGAGCGCGTTTCCTTAATTCTGAATATGTGGATCTTGAAAAACTTGAAGAAAGCGAAAAAGCGGGTTTCATAAGGCTTTTTCTCGTGAGGATGAACGTCATAAGATCTCTCGAAAAAATTGACGTGGAAACGGAAAACAGCTCCTATCGGCTGGCCTGTTACTTCGTGCACCCCTATCTTCCCCTGGGTTCCGACATAAGATCTTACCTCGGAAGCATGGTGGAGCTCGGGACATCCGACACCGGAAATTTCTTAAGGTCCCTGAAGAACGTAGTAACAACAATACTGCGTTACAGGCCTATCGAAACTTACAACATCCAGGAAATAGAATACGTCACCAAGTTCTTAATGTCGGCGTAAAGATTTATTAGTAGCGCAATTAGTGCCAGGCACCTATGGTGCCTGGCACTAATTGAAACAGCTCCGCCGGGAACAAAAAATCCAGGCCCCATCGTAACACGATCAATTATTTGCTGAAATCCAGGCTAAAACTGCCAGAGGAACTTCCCCTGCGATTTCCCCTCGGAGTAAGATTGGGATTTTTTACCTCTGGAGCTACTTCTCCCAGAAGAACTACGGCATTGGGATTAGTTGAAACACCAGGCCTGACAGTCACCCCCGGCGTGGAAGGCGTCACGCTCGGTGGCTTAGTTGCTCCACCTCCGGTATTCCCTGTAACGGGAGGCTTATAACCAGATCCTTGCTGGCTGTAAGGGTTGTTAACATGGCTGGTGTTATTATTTACAACGGGCGGTTTCCATCCTGAAGAATTAGTCCCGCCCTGCATGTTCCTGATATTGTTCATGGTATTCATTATCTGGCTCATTGCCTGCATCATATTCATCTGGTTCTGCAGATTCTGCTGCTGCAGCTGCTGCTCGCGCTGATATGCGCTTGCCTGGTCTGTATATTCATTTCTAATATCTGTTTCGCTTGTCCTCTCCTGAGGGACGGCGGCATTCGGGTCAAAAAAATCCGAAAAAAGATTTGATTCGCCGCCCGCATCCCCGCCCTGAGAAGGCGCGGGCTCGGTTTCCCAGGCTGAATTATCAGAACTGAAATCAACGTTATCTTCGCTTGAAGGGGGTTCGGAATGTTCCGGAGAATGTCCGTCCAGCCCTTCAGCAGGATCACCTTCCTCTATCAGGATAGCAGCCACCCCCATAGACCCGCCGGCTTTTACTATTGCCTGCATCGCTCCGGGTTTTATACCGGAGACCGTGGCAGTAATACCATTTCCCGATATATTCCCGATAGACGGATCATTTACCATCCACTCATAGGAAAACCTAGCAAGATCTTTTCCTCTTACCGGATTGCCCTCTATATCTATAGGCACGGCCGTGATGGCCGCGCTCTCGCCGAGTTTTATCGTAACCGCCTGGGGAGACATCTGTATGTCCATAAGAGCTTCGGATCGGGTTACCGGAGTAAGCGGCAGTTCATAATCATCTCCCGGCACCGACGGATCGTCAGCGGACTCTACGGGAGCTTCTTCTGGCGGAGCCGGTTTCTTTTTGGCAACAAGAATGGTTATATCGGTTCCTGGCCTCACTCTTCCTTCCGCCGGGTCCTGCACTATTACAATACCTTCAGGTTCGTCATATTCGACCAGTATCTCGCCCGGCAAAGGATTAAGGCCCAGATCTGAAAGTGTTCCTATAGCGTCTCCTCTTTCGCTTCCGATAACATTAGCGACATCCACAAGATACTCATCGTAAACCATGAGATTTACGGTTTCACCTGGAGCTACCCAGGCACCCGGCGCGGGATTCTGGCTTTCCACTAAGTTGTGTTTATCTGGAATGTCCGGCTCTCCTGCAGGCACAAAAACAACCTTAAAGTTTCGGGGATAGCTCTCAAGGAATTCTTTCGCCGAATCCTTATTGGTCATCCTTACATCATCCATCTTGATAGCGTCGAACGATATATCTTTAAGATCATATTCCACGATCTTTTCCCCGGAGTCAGGAATAGAACTATCGTTGTACTGTCCTTTTATGGTTATTCGGATGGTTCCTTCCGGATCAGCCGGAGACTTCACAATAACATCGCCTGCAAGGTCAAGCCAATCGCTGGACTCAAGCGCCCTGATCGATCCTTTGACCGAACCCTGACCGGTTCCCGACGACCCGCCTTTTACGTCGTAATTCACTTTCACATTGAGAGCCGGTTCTTTCTCTTCCCAGTTCCATATCCTCACTTTCACCTTGTAAGCGTCCTCTTTATTGGGAACCTTTGACATCCTTATATCATCGGCTTCCGCATGAAGAGCTGAAAAACTTGATCTCCAAAGCGCGTAGGTAAGCTGTATGGCCCGCCACCAGTCATAATACGGAACAGCCGTGTCTCTTTTAAGACGGCTTATGTCTACCCACAACTCCCCGGGATTTTCCTTTGTGCCTATCCGCTGACGAGTTCTATCCGCCACTTTATGCGTAAGCATCCGAAGGTCCATCCCGTTCTGCCAGAACTCCGGAATTTCGCCGTACCGGCTTTCGTAGTATATAAATTTAGCCTTGGCCGTAACATCAAACTTGTACTTCACCTCGACCGCGGCCTCATATTCAAAATGGCTGCTTGTCATTGTGGTAGCGGGCCATGTGCCGTCATAGTAAGTAGCGTCAAAAAAATTCGTTCCTGGATGCTGATCGCTGAAATGCCTTTCGACCAGGGTCTTCCAGGCATATTTCCGCCACTCGTTCTCGGGTACTTTATCTTTTATTTCGGAAAGCCAGAAATCATCGGAAAGGATATCCCCGAAAAAAGGCCCCATATCCGCATCGGTTCCTATCACCTCGACGCTTAAACGGGATTCCGACATCCCAAAAACATGGAAAGGACAGGTCATATCCTGCATAAAATGGGACACGTACGCGGCGTTATGGGCGGCTTCTTCTTTTTGTTTCTCGCTCGGAGTTTTATTTCCCATCTCCCCCATATTCTTAACAAGGTCAGAATGGTATTCCCTCACCTTATCAGGAGTTTTCCCGTCTCTCGTCGAAGGGTTATACCAGTGCCAGTCATAATCCGACCTGTCGGCGTCATCGGGACCCAGTCCTTTTTTACTGGGAGCGCTTACTCCGGAATGGCTCTGTATATCAGAAATAGACGGAAAAGAGGAAAAGGCGAACGCCTTCTTTTTTTTGAGGATATCATACGCTTTATTGTTCAGAAATTGATGCGTGGCGAATGCTCCCCCTCCGGTCTCGACAGAACCCCACGGGAAAGCGTTTTCAGCGAGGAACAATCCAAAGATTATGGCTAAACACGTTATTTTTCTCATTTTATGACAAGTTCTGCGCTTTTTTCGGCGGTTATTCCGGCGTAAGACAAGATGATCTTCAATTCGTATCTTCCCGGCTTATTAGCGGCTTTAAGCCCGGTTTTCTTTCCAAAATTCCTTTTCCCCTCGGGAACCGAAAGATTGTCTTTTTCCGAAAACACTTCTTTACCATCCCTGTATATCGCGCAGGTTACTTCTACATCCAGTTCACGGCCGGCATTGTCTGGATCGTTGATGGCATATTCCATGTTGACTGTAAATTTGCCACCTGGTTTTACCTCCGAAGGAGAGACATAAACACTGTGAATTTCTGCCCCTGCCGGTTTTCTTTCAACCGGCGGAAAAGTTTGCGCCCACGAAGGACAGCCCTGATAAACTTTTATATAGTCCACCTGGATATGAGTGTTCGCCTCCGCGACAAAACCTAGCCTGTCACCAAAAAGGAACATGTTCTCGGATACTGCCACGGCATCGCCGTTAATATAAAAAACAATTGTTCCACCGTTTTTATATATTCTAAGAACATTAAAATCGCTTCCCTGGGAAATAAGACTGCTGGCGGTCCACTGACTGTTATATACAAGCTCTTTCCCCTGCTGGGTGACTATACAGAAAAAACCGTTTTGTGATATCTCAAACCTGTAATGATCGAGATTCTGTCCTATACCGAAAAGAACGCCAAAACCCATATTGTTACCGCCTGTCGACCTGAGACGAACCTCCACGGCAAAATCCTTGGTAATATCCAGAAATAAGGGCCTGAGATACGACATATGAGCACGGCTGGCTTGCCTATTATCGATCATATAGTAGCCGTGAACTACGGCAAGATCATAATCTCTGGTTTTAGCGGTAAACCATTTATTGGTGTTGTTATTAAAATCGTCGAAGAAAACCACATTATCGGCGAACAAAGGGCAGGCAAAGAGCATCGCAATGATTATCAGCAGGCCTTTTTTAGCCATTTTACTCCCGTTGAGAAACAACCATCCTCTTTCAGTTTCAAAAAGCATTATAAGGTGAGACGGATTTTTTTACAAGTAAACAGCCCTGAATAAGAACAGGCTCTACTTTAAGCCCTTTTCTCCCACCCCTGCCTTTTCAAGCAGGTACATCATCGGGCACCAGTTCGTAAAAGCGGACTGCAGAAGGTTTATTCCCACAAAAGCGGTGAAAAAGAGCCATTTAATGTCTACCAGAAAAGCTAAACCCACGCTCAAAAGCACGAAAAACCCCGCTGCGCCGCGTAAGATCCTTTCTATCATAGATCCCTCCTTAAAAACTGTACCTGAGCCGGGCGTAAATATTCTTATTTTTCTGTACGCTCCCGAACTCCGTGATTGATGACTTGCCCCAGATAAGGTCCGACCCCACTGTGAGTGTCCAGGATTCTCTGGGGCTCCAGCTTATGGACGGCCTTGTGTAAACATCGAGGTCCGACGGCGAGAAGAACGTGAAAAAACTTATCTTGACCGTCTGGTTGGCGAAAAATTTTGTCAGCCTGTTGGTTATGGTGTGCCGGTATTCCGCCCATTTATAGTCCGCGGGCAAGAGAGCCCTTTCATATTGCCTGTAGTCAAGCGTCTGCTCAAGGTAGTACTGGAAGGCCATGGAAAAATCGTTCCCGAGATCTTTTTCGTATCCCGCGAGATATTTCATCCTGGAATTCTGTATGGTCCTTATGTCGCCGTTATGGTCTTCGGGGGAATAATAGTAAGAAGCCTCGACGTTCCCTATCCCCCAGAAAACTGGCCCCCTCAAGCTTCCGCCGTAAGAATCAAGTCTTTCGTGATAAAGCCTGTGAGCGGCTTCGTCGTAATAGCTTTTTGGCGAAGGATCGAATCCCCTGTAATAGTAAGCCGCCGCCTCATATGAACCAAAAGACCGATACGCCCTACCCGCATAAACGAAATTAGACGGCTTTTTAGCCGGCATCAGTATGTCGCGTTCCGCCGTCACCCCGGCTATCTTTCCCTGAAACGGGTCAAAATAACTTACCCTGTCTCCCGAAGGCACCGTATCGGGCTCGAAAAAAGGTATCCAGATAAGGTCCAGGTTAACTATCTCCGGATACAGCATTAGCCTCAGAGCGTCATTAGGCTTCTTAAGATATTCGTCGTCCCTGCCTATAAAAAAGGACTCATAATCTTTAGGAAAAAGATCGTTAAGAAAAATATAATCCCCAGTCCCCCAGGTAAGCACCTGACGCCCGGCTTTTATGTCCATTATCTCCATCGGGGTGAAAGACGTATTGAGCTCTCTGAGGTCCGTGATGACTTTACCCCCCTGATAAAGATCCAGAACAAAATCGCACTTCGCGTTAACCGATGTCTGCCAGTCCGACAGGATGTTATCTCCCGAGAAATAATAGTTGGTCTTAAGCTGCGCCCTGGCCTCGGCCATATTGTACTGCCTGTGCCGCGTATCGTCTTTGCCTATCCTTGGGGCGTAGGCCTCCTCAAGAAAACCATGCAGCCTGGGAAGATCGGAAGCGCTCGCCCCCTGCCAGGGCAAGAGAACGATCGCCTGCACAACTATAGCCGCGCTCCACTTGGATAAAATTTTTACTATTCTCTTCATCTCAGCTCAATGCTGTTCCTTGGAGGTTTCCGTAAATATCTCTCCGTAAAGACGCTATCCTCTATCCCGACATCATAACTTATATCCGAGAATTCCGAAACCGTTTCTCCTTTTGAGTTAAGATCCGAGGCCTTCATCTTTGTAATTGTGGGGAACCCCTGTATCTCCTGGACTTCAAGAGCCTCGATCGTCTTGTAATGTTTGCCGTTCTTATCAAAAAGCTCGGCTTTTTTAGGGAGAAAAGTCACTTTATCTATCCATGTAACAAAATATGAGAACTCAACCGAGGCGGGATCCTTGGGCGTGCTTTTTATCCTGTAAGATCCCTCCGTTTCATCTTCGATAACATGCTCGTCCTCTTCCTCGCCCCTGCCGGATATCTCCTCATACGCGAAATGGGACCCGGCAAAACTTGATCTTTTGTCGCTGGAGGCCACTCTTCTTACAAGGTCAAGCGCCGGGAGATACAGCCACCTGTCGTCGTCTTTTCCGGGGTTTTTCCACACCATATAGGCCATGCCCCTTACATCGCTCGGCTTATCGAAATACACGTAATATTTCTGATTTATATCGCTTTCGTCATCGAGCCTTAGTATGGTCATTTCCCTTTCTCTGGTCCTTCCAAGAGAGTCGGTTATAACCATGTGAACCCTGGCCCTCCCATCCTTACCCTGATAATAGGACGCCTGATTTGATCTTTTTACGACCTCCTGAGCGCTCATGCCTCTGGCCAGCGGAGCCAGACATATAAGCAGAACCGATAAAACCGACAAAACCTTAAACTTTCTCATTTTTACCCTCCTTTGTACCCGCGCATATGCTGTTCCTGGAAACAATATTGCAGATTCCGGCCGTTACTCCTATTATGGCAACCGTTATAAAAGTAGTGGCCTTCCATGAAGTTATGGAATATCCCCCTATGACATAAGCCACCGAGGCGGCCACTATGATGCCAAAGATCACGCAGTAAGAACATTTACAGGCCGGGTTTTTCTTCTCATCGAAGATCACATCCGGAAAAGCCGATATTATCGCCGGAAGCAGTATAAGCGTGCCGAAACTCGAAGTGAGCATTATAAGGAACATGAAAACGCCCACGGTCTTGTAAGGCACCAGCGGCGCGGCCAGAAGCGGCAGAAACCCGATAGATATTACAAGAGCGTTCTTAAGTATTGCCCTCGCCGGTTCGCGGAACATTTCGGCGGATGTATCCGCCCAGTTGCCTTTTACCGCGTATATTTCCCTTGCCCTCTGCAGGAAATGTATGGCGAAATCCACCGAAAGCCCGAGTGTAAGCGCCGAGAGAACCGCCACCGGCATATCGTAGTTCTTGCCGACGAACCCGAGAAGACTGTATATGAAAACTATGGTCACGGTAAGAGGCACCATTGATACTATACCCCTCACCGGCGAACGGAAAAGGAACACCATCATAAAAAGCACTATTATGAAGCTTCCCAGAAAGTTCATAAGCATCCCGGCTACCATCCGGTTCTGCCATACGACGTTTATGTAGGTAAGGCCCGCCCAACCCGTCTTCAGCGGAAAAGGCGGGGTATTCTGGGCGATAAAATCCTTCACGGTATTTTCCACCCTGGTCATACCGACATTATCTCCCGTCTTAAGCTGGAACCATATGTTAAGTTTTGAGTGATCCGGAGAGGTAAAGTGCCACAGATCGTCAGGCTTATGGGAATTCTGGTAAGAGAACAGGCTCTGCGCCACGGCCTCTTTCGTATCTGGGATAACGTTGTTTTTCTTATCTCCGCCGAGAAGCTCGTAGTATATTTTCTTAGTCACATCTGCCAGAGAAGTGGTTTTACCGACATCCCCGTCCGCAAGAACATGCCGCTGCAGCTTTTCGACGTATCTCAGCATTTCCGGCTCCTTGAAAACCTCCCCCTCCTTATCCTCGGCCTCCATTACAAAATAAGCAGTGTAAGTGCCGCCGAAATGCTCGTTAAGAATATCGTCCGCTACTCTTATCTCGTGAGAAGGCGTGAACCATTTAACGGGATTGTCGTTTATAACTATCTTAGTTATTCCGTAAACCGAAAACACACACAAAAGCCCCGAAAAAACCAGGACCGTCTTCCATTTTGACGTGGAAAATCTGCCGGCCGCCTCGAGAAAACGGTTTATTCTGGAGGTTTCTGAAGCCGTCTTGTTCGCGCCGAAACCAAGGAACCATTCTTTTTTCATGAGAGCCACTGAAGCGGGTATAAAGGTTATGGTCAGGATCCACGCCACCATAACGCCGAAGGCCACAAAAACCCCGAATACCTGAACGGGAGGTATTTCGGCGAAAGCCAGAGAGAAAAAACCGGCCGTGGTAGTAAGAGAAGTGAAGAGCATGGGCATGAACAGGTCCTCTATCGTTTCCGTTACGGCCTTTTTCCTGTCTTGCGACTTCTGGTATCTTTCAAAAAACTCGCTGAGGATATGAACGGAATCAAGTACGGATATGGGCATCAGGAAGATGGGTATCATCGAGCTCATTATGTGGACCGTGAACCCGGCTCCTATGAGAGCGCCCATTGTTATAAGGACCGTTATCCCGGCCAGAATAAGCGGCACAACAACAAGTTTCGCGTTCCTGAAAAAGAAAAGCATTAGAAAAAATATCACCAGCATGGCCAGAGGGGCGGAAACAGCCATCTGCGTGAACATCTCGAAACCGAAGGTATCCTCTGCCACCGGAAGTCCGGTTATATGATATCTCTCCTCACCCTTCAGTTCCCTTACTATCTCCCTTATTTCCCTGGATATCCTGTAGCTCTGATCCTTTGCCTCTATTGGGACATATATGCAAAGGGCCTTTCCGTCTTCCGACACTATCGTCCCGTCGAACATGGGGTTTTCCCTGGCCCTGTCCCTTATCTTAAGAGCCTCTTCATCGCTATACGGCGGAGGCCCCATAAGCCACCTGAAACTCACCTCTCCCGGCCCGGCCTGTTCTATATCGTCTTTTGTCGAGGGGCTTATAAGTTCATACGCTATGACCCCGTTTATCCCCTTGATCTTTTCGGTTATGGCATAAACCTTTTCAAGTGTCTCGGGAGAGAATACCCCGTTCTCGGCTTCTTCGTTCACTACTCCAAGAACTATGAAATCGTAAAGACCGAACTCTCTTTTTATTTCGTGATGAAAGACCCTGACAAACTCATCTTCGGGAAGCATGTTCTCGGGATCGGTATCGACCTTCATTTTAGGGAACTGCAAAACACTTACAACTGTAGCGGCCGCTACTATCGCCATTATCACAAGAGGTCTGTTGATTGAAAACGCTATTATTCGTTTAAACATATACATCCCTTTTCAGTTTTTGCAGCATTTTTTTATACAGGACAAAATCCCCAGCACTTCCTTCTTTTTTATATGATAGTAAACCTCGTTACCCTTGCGCTCCCGCCCCAGTATCCCGCGAGACATAAGTTCAGCAAGATGCTGGCTGGTTATCGATTGCTTCACTCCGGCCATACGCTGTATGTCCCCTACCTTCATGCTCTTATCCTCAAGCAAAGCCAGTATCTTAAGCCTCACAGGGTGAGCCGCGGCCTTAAGTATAACTGACGCTTCTTCAAAAGGGTATTCAGGGATCGTTCTCATAGCAATATTAGAATATCCTAATATTCTAATATTGTCAAACTTTTTATGGTTTTATTTTTTGTTTATCTGGTTAAATACCGGAAGTCATTACTACGTTTATCTTCTCGTCCTCGGAAAGTTCGGGTGTCTTCCTCAATATCCCGTCTATCCTCTCAAGCCTGGGCACAAGACCCGCCCTGTTCGCTATCTGAACGCTGAGTCCGGGCCTGGCGTTAAGCTCGAAAATGGTGGGTCCGGTTTTTTTGTCTATGGCGAAATCTATCCCGAAATATCCCATCCCGAATATAGGGTAGGTTCTTATCGCTATCCTGAGTATATCTTCCCAAAATGGTATTTCAATCCCTTCTATGGGGCAGGCGGTATCGGGGTGGACTGAAATAAACTTATCATGATGTACCCCTCCGAAAGTAAGTCCGCTTTTTAGATGTATTCCCGCGCCCACCCCTCCCTGGTGCAGATTCGCCTTCCCCCCCGATTCGAAAGTGGGAAGTCTCAGCATCGACATGACAGGTATCCCCTTGTACAAAATGATCCTTATATCCGGAACACCTTCGGAGCTCACCCTGGAAAAAACGTCATGGCTTTCCACGAAAGCCTCGAAAAAAGCGTCATCGGTATCGCCGCCAAGAGAATAAAGCCCGGATAGTATGTTGGATATGTGGTACTTCAGGTCCACGTTCGATACCCGACCTCCGGTTATGGTCTTCCAGACTTCGCCGTCCTTTCCCGCTACAACAAGTATGCCTCTTCCCTGGGAACCATTGGCCGGTTTTACCACAAAACTCTCGAGAGAGGCCGCCTCCCCTAGGCACCTCATATCCCTGTAATCTTTAATGGAAAAGAAAAGCTCCGGCGTCGGTATCCCGTGCTGTGACAAGAGTTCTTTGGTCTTAAGCTTATTGTCGACCAGCGGGTATTTACCCCTGGGATTAAAGAACATTATGTAGTTGCGGTTCCGGCGGTTTATCCCCAGGATCGATGGGTCTATCTTTAATATTTTTTTTATCATGTTCCGTCCTCAGGATTTTTTCGTCAGTTCCTTGAACCGGAAGATCTCGGTTAGCCTTAACCCGGTGTATCTACCGATAAGAAGCAGTACACCTATCATGGCTATTATGAGTTCTGGAAACGCGAAAAGATAAAGCCTAAGTATATGCAGGTTCATGAAATAGTACAGTATCATCGCCGTTACAAGCGTAGAAAAACCGAGTTTAAGGGCCGGTACGGTCCCGTCCTCGAGCTGGCTTATGGTAAACCTCTCTATTATCCAGGATATTATGACAAGCGGAAAAATGGACACATAATACATTTTCTTTATGCCCAGATTAAACCCGACCATCATTATCACAAGGACCATAATAACTGTCGCGCTCAGTATTATCGAGAGCTTGGGTATAAAAAGTATCTTAAGCGCGTCCAGCGCTTTACGCAGCACCCACCCCGCCAGGAATATAACGACAAAGATCACAAGACCGAACCCCAGAGTTACCTCGCAAAAAGCCAGGGCAAGCAGCATAGGCGAGAACGTCCCGAAAGTCTGTATGCCTACCACATTTCTCAAAAAAGCCGTTACCATGGCCCCGAAAGGTATGAGAAGAAGTATGTTAAGCATGTTGTTCAAATGCTCGGGAAGCACATACAGCGACCAGACGTTATCTATGGGGGGAATGTTGGCCGGCCCCGCTATAAAAACCCACTCTATACTGGAAAGCCCCTTGTGTTTCAAAAGTGGGATATCTCCTCTGTATATTTCCATGTAATCGTTCGGGAGATAAGCGAAGTGGCCGTTAACCACATCGAACGGCACCCACTCACCCCCGATATAGTTCTCTGCCCAAACATGTGTCACCCTCTTGACCTTGTTATCGAGTATTATCCCTCCCACCACTCTCGAAGGTATACCGGAAGCCCTGCTCATCGCCACAAAAAGCCGCGCCTTACCACCGCAATCGGCGGTCAGTTCGTCAAGGGTCCTGCGTGCGTCCCGGCTTCCCTTTTCAGACTTGTACTTTATCTCGTCTCTTACAAAAGCGTATATCTTTTCCACTACAGCCGAAACTTTTTTCTCCCTGCCTACTATCTCTCTGCACTTTTTCGCTATGAAATCATCCTTGCTCTGTATCTGCTCGGAATGCTTGAGCCAGAAGTTTATATCCTCAGGGTAACCTGTTTCAGGATCATCCGGTATCTTAAGTTCTTTCGGCATGACATAAGGAATATTCACTATCTGAGCTGAAAAATCACACTGGATCTGCCTTACGCCGTCAAGCGCCATGGACCGCCAGACCCCCCTGGTGTTGCCAGTGGGGTAACGTTCCTCAAGAGTAAAATCAAGTCCGTCGTTATCGAAATGACTGTTGTATATCAGCTGCCTTCTGGTATTGTGGGGAAGGTACAGCCTTAATCGCCCGGGCTCTCCGGCGCCGGCTATGTTGATTATGACGCTTACGCGCCACAGTTCCCTGTCTTTTGATGCTATGACCCTTTCTCCTCCGGTGTTTATCTTGAAGTATATAATACCGGCTGTAGCGAGTATCAGTATAAGGCAGAAAAGGTACACCCCTATGTTTGTCCTTTTTTTCATGCTTGAATCTCCCGCTTTTCACATTTGAAAAGAGGACAGGCGCTGTTCCCAAACAAACGGAAAAACGCCTGTCCTCTTCTTGACCGAACACTCGGCATTTAAACTTTTATCACCACCTGTGTAAGGCGTATTCTACTTTTTCTTTCCTACAAGGAAGTAAAGAACCATCCCAAGTACCGGTAGCAATATAACCAGCGCCAGCCAAAGGATCTTTTTGCCGGTATCAAAGGAACTCTTCACTATATCCACTATCGCGATAATATCGAGCACAAGAACAACCAGACCCAGAAGCCCGCCCATCTTGCCCTCCTTTTTTTGCTTTAAAACAACAAAATCTATCAGTACTCTCTACCTAATTATAGGCTTTTAAACGGTATGTTCAAGGAAAATCAAAGATCCGTGACTATCCCGATATTTTGGGAACGTACCCTGCCACCTGACCGGCGTTGATAACGAAAGCTATTCCCTTTCCCGGTTTTTCAAGGTCAAGGCCTTCGGCTATAGAGGAAAGCACCTTGTCGGTTTTCCAGCTTTCCACAAGCGTAAGAACTATCTCCTTCTCGGGTTCTATGGATATCCCGAAAAGTTTTACCTGGTCATGCCCTCCGGTGCCCCTGGCGAAAAATATGGTCCCGCCTCCGGCTCCCGCTCTTTTGGAGAATTCAACAACTTTTTCGGCGTCACCCTTATTGACTATCGTCACAACAAGGTCACAAAGCCCTTTTTCAGACATAGATCCTCCTGAGTTATCTTTCATCGGATATGATTATTCTTCCCGCCGTCTCTCTTCTTTTTATCCTGCGTTCCTGAAGATCGTACAAAAGCCCCAGCGCCAGCACCGTTATTATGGGCAGAAGGGCCACTAAGGCTACAAGCCCCAGGCCGTATATAAGCGGATCTCGGCCTTCTATCCCAGAGGCCGCGCCTATGGCCATAGCCGTTATAAAAGTCGCTGTCATAGGACCCGACGCAACCCCTCCGGAATCAAAAGCTATGGCCACGAAAGAACGTTTAGAAAACACCATAAGCACAAAAACCGCCGCGTAACCGGCAATGACGATGTTTCTCAGAGGAAGACCCGTCAATATCCTGAGCATGGCCAGGCTTACAGACACACCCACCCCGGTGGAAAGGGTGAAAAGCATTATCTTCTGGGGAATATATCCCGAAGTTATTTTTTCGACCTGATAGTTCAGCACCCGGACCGCGGGCTCGGCCATTGTTCCGGCGAAACCCAGAACAAACCCGAAAGGCACAAGAACCCACTTATGCGGCCAGGCGGCAAAGGCCTCTCCCAGGGCTCTGCCCATAGGAAGAAAACCCGAATACACACCCTGGAGGAACAAAGAAAGCCCCAGCAGGATGAGAATAAAACCGGCCGAAACCTCCACTACCCGCCGCCGTGAAAGTTTCTTGAGGAAAATATTGGAAATAATAAAAAGCGCGCCCAGAGGGAAAAGAGCCGATATCACTTCCATCACAATGGTCGGAAAACCCGTCATCATTTAAGTATGATCCCTTATTTTGCCAGCATGCCGAGTATCAACATCGCCATTATAGGCCCTATCGACGCCAGGCCTACCATTCCGAAACTTTCACTTGAGGCGTCCTTACCCCTGAGAGTGAACGCCATACCCATCCCAAGAGCCAGCACGAAAGGCACGGTAACTGTCCCGGTGGTCACTCCTCCGGCATCATAGGAGACCGGAATAAAATTATCACCAGCGAAAAGTGTCAGGGCAAACACTATGGCGTATCCGGCGCTTAATATGAGTTTGAGACTGGTTCCGCGTATGACCCTTAAAACCGCCAGACCCATGAAAAAAGCCACCCCCAGCCCTATAGTGTGTACCAGAATACTTTTTGAGACTTCTCCGCCGGAGGCCGCCTCGGCGTGACCGGCAAGCACCCTGACCGACGGCTCAGCTACGGTAATGGCGTACCCTATTACAACGGCGAAGGTCAGAACAAGCCATAATTTCCCCGTCCTCGCGAGGACGGAACCAAAATATTCCCCGAGCGGCAGGAGCCCCAGGTGCGCTCCCGCGAAAAAAAGTACCAGACCGGAAGCGGCCATAAAAGTTCCCGATAGAAATCGTTTAAAGATTTCGGAAGAAACACCAAGCGGGGTGAACTGGACCATTATTATAAGAACAGCCACCGGGAAAAGCGCCCTTACCGACATTACTATAAGCTGTTTTATCCTGGGCATGTCTACCTCGGTTCAAGTATAGCAATTTTCGTTGCCTCTCTCAATCGTATTTTTAATTCGATATCTTAAGTAAAAAGGGCGGAACTCCCGGTTCCGCCCTTAATTGAGATCAGTATAAAACAGTTCCCTATTTTTTCTTCTCAGGCTTGGGGCTTTCCGCCTTACATCCCTGAGCCTGGCACCCGCACCGGCACTTCATGGCGCGTTCCATCCCGCATAAAGACTTAATGCTGTCTTTCTGTTCTTTAGATAGGCTGTTCATAAGGCCCGCGTACGCGTTAACTATGGCTTTTTTCTTTTCGGCCTTAAGCTGGTATTTCCTGTCAACAAGCGCGTTAACCGCTTCCGCGTTTACCGTATCTTTCCAAAGTTCGCTGGAAATATCTATGCACATAAGTTCTATCTCGGCTTTCTTGCGGACAAGGTCTTTTTTAAGCGCGTACTTGTTCTCTTTCACGGCCTCTTTCTGTTCCTCGCTAAGCCCGAGCTCTTCGGCGTTCTTTACCGCGATTGAAGATACCATGTAAAACTTCTCGTCAAGATCCATCTCTTTTTTCCCGCCATACTTTCCGCCCGCAAAAGCGACCGTAGTGAAAGCTACTCCGAAAACCGCCAGTAAAACTAAAACCTTTTTCATAACTACCTCCATTTTTTACGGATTTGTCACCGTCTGCCTACCTTAGTAATTTCTAGAGTACACCTATCCAAAGTTTTTGTCAAACTCAGTGTGTAACCCTAAAATTCCAGAGCGAACTGTGTTATAAACCTGTTATCGTTGTTGTCTTTAGGATACTGTTCCCGTACCTCATACGTCGCCCTTAACTTAGCGAAATCATTTAAAAGAAAACTTATTTGAGGCGTAACTTTCGTTTCCCTGTCGCCGAGATCGGGGATGAATTGCCCGAATCCGGCCAGAAACTCTATTCCCTTAAGGTATTTGAACCCCACCGGAACCGTGTAGGCTCCCCAGGCATAATACCCGTAAGAGTCCTCTTCCCGGCTATCGGGCAGATCCTTCCACCTGTATATGACCTCGCACTGCGCGTCAAAGTTCCCTATCCGGTAGTATGCGTCAGTTCCCAAAAGATAAACATTATGTTTGTCGTCCATGTCCCACTGACCATACGCCATGGAATTCCCCAGCCTGAAAAAACCGTACTCCGTGTCAAAGGCGTTAACCCAATTGGCGGCTACGGGCATGTTATTGTTGGAAACTTCATTCTCTCCGTCCCCGAAAGTACTGGCATTATCTCCGTCGACGAGCGATACTGCCAGGTGCGAAGAAAAATCAACGGGTACGTCCCACCCAAACTGGACTCCCGTGTCAGCCCAGGATTCACTGCCGAAAATGCCCTCGTGCATGGAAGAAAAAGTTATCGTTCTTCTGTTAAAAAAGTGAGCTGTATTTTCCGGCCCGAAATCCATGAAAAATTTCCCCGGTTTCAGAGAAACACCCAGTTCTTCGGAACGCAGAAGGGCATAAGCTTCTTCTATATGGACATCCTCTCCGTGATGTTTCGTAAAAGTAACATATCCTGAAAGCCATTCCGCGATGTCTGCCTGGGCGCCTACTTTGGCCTCATGCAGAAAAAGTGTGTTCTTCTCTCCGTCAACTCTCATATACCTTGAGTCAACACCGCCTATGATGTTCACCTTGTCGCCAAGAATACCGTGCTGGTGTTTGTGCATTCCGCCCTCATCGATATGCCCGGTTTTTTCTACGTGCCGGTGCTTTTCATGTTCTGCTTCCTCAACGGCCTTATCCTCATTCCCGGAAGCTACCTTCTCTTCCAGTTCGCGTATACGCTTTTCGTAGACCGCAGACATCTGGCGCATCTCCTCTCTCAACATATCTATCTGTTTCTGCATATCGCTTTCTGACGCAAACCCGGAAGAGCAAAACACCAAAAAGCACATTAACGCCGACGTGACCTTGATCGTCATTTCCTCTCCTTTTTTAAATAGAAACGGTTTCTGTTTTTAACCTAAAAAAATTTACTCTCTGCAGGAAGGACAAACCCCTTCCACCTGTAAAAAGTGTCCCGTGACCTCGTACCCTTCCATGATCTTCTTATTCGAGAGGCCGCACCACATTATCTCTCCCACCTTCCCGCATTTTGTGCACACTATATGGTGGTGATGCTCTTTGCCTTTTGCCCGGCATAAAGCGTAATACAATCTTCTGTCAGGCTTTACTATCCTGGCAAGCATGCCGAGCTCCCTCATCTCTTCAAGATTTCTGTACACCGAGGGGTAACTCACTTTTTTAAATTTCAAAGATAGCCTGTCCCTGATCTCTTCGGGGGAATATGCTTTTCCCGTCCCGGAAAGCAAATTCAGTATCTCTCTTCTTTTAGGAGTAACTTTGAGATTATTATCTTTCAGACGTTCTATAAGATCATACATAAAACTCCATCGACAAAATGTCTGTTAGAATGTCTGCCCTAAACTTTTTCCGATCTCGGCCCACGATATCTTCCCTATTTTATCTGCCAGTTACCCGGGCTCTTCTCAAGCGGGGTTCCGGCCGGGGCGTCCAATTGAAGCCTCTCGGCGTAAAGCTTCTGGACACTCTCCACCGATGTCCCGTTCTTTTTCGCTATACCCCGATATATCGCCATCCGGTCACTGTTCTCTTCATCGGCGATAGCTGCGGCTGACGGGTCGGTTACTTTGCGCGCCACAACTAACCCCGAAAGATTTTCCCCAAGAATACCCTGTTTTTCCAGAGAAACTATCTTCTCGTACCTGGCTTTTCTTCTTAACGCCGCCTTTTCCACCTCGGGATCGATGGTTTGCGCGTGAGCCGTGGGCACCAGGCGGTCAAGAAAACTCTGCTGGGAAACCGCCGGCCCCAGCTTATCGGAACCCGTGACTATGCTTTCTATGGAATCTATATCCTGCTGAACATGCTGATAAACGTCAAGCCTCATAGTTATGTCGACCTTGATAGGCTCTTTGGGCGCCTTGACCTCAACGCCAACGCATCCGGCCATGAACAGTAAAGTTAACCCCGCCAACAAAACAACCTTTCTCATTTTTACCTCCCTTTTACCTGTATTATATCATGCAAAACTATGTCAAAAACTCGTTTCCCGGAGTCGCCTTCCATATCCACTCCGAGGATCAGATCTTCGTCCTCTAGCGAAACTTCAGCCTTACCCGTTCTATAAACATAATTTTTAAGGCTCTCGGCCGCTATATCCATAGCCTGTCCGGATTGCCCCGAAATTCTTTCAAGGAAACTGTCGTCCTTTATAACAAGGACTCCTCCGCCGGGCACTGCCTCAAGCTCGCCTTTGACGTCTGTAAGCCTAAACCCCTTGCCTTTTATGGATAAGCCTCCGGACAGCCTCCCCGTAAGCTGAAATTTCTCTTCCAATTCAAGGTCCCTTACTACAGCCTCAAGATCAATTCCGACAAAACCCACCTGAGCCGAAAAATCCCAGTCTCCTAACATCCGGAAATCCAAAGTTCCCTCCGCCGCCCCGTCAAAAAGTTTCGAACTAAAGTCACCCGCGCCGGCTTCATTTCCGTCTGCCCTCAGGATACCCTTGACGGCTTTCAATTCCACCTTATTGTATTTTACGCTCTCCGCCGAAACCTCGCCTTCTCCTCCGCCGGAAAGATTATCCCCCTTTATCCGGACATCACTGAACACCGCTCCCATTATCTCCGCCTTATTTAAGACAACATCCACGGTGTTAAAAGTTCCTTCCATGGGAGAAAAAGAAACTGCTCCCGTTGCTTCTATATCGGCCTCCGCGGTTTTTACCTTCAGCTTGACATCTGAAGCCTCGGCCGTACGAAGAGCGATCCTGCCCCCACCGGAGATCTCAATAAGCTCAGTTAGTTTCGCGGTTTTTACCTTCGGCGCGTTGACCCGGATATCGATTCCCGCGAGACGGGCTTTGTTAAGCCTTCCTCTGGCAATACCGCCCACACTGTACTCTACCACGGCCTCTTCAACCGTTATGTAGTAGATGTCTTTCCTCTTGACCTTAAGGTCTCGGATAGTTATGGCGCTTAAAGGACTCACCTCGCATGACCCTATATGGACCACGCTTCCCTTAAAGAAATTTTCCAGCTTATTCTTTGCCGCGATTGAGACCAGGTTCCCCGCGAAAAATAAGCCCCCCGCAAAAAACGCCAGGAAAAGAACCGAAAAATACAATAAATACCTTTTTTTTTCCAAGAAAGCCTCTTTGTAAAAATTCCGATATGTGTCAGATATCCCTGAGAGCTAAGTTGGCCGGCATCTTCTCGACCGCCAGGTCTATTGCCCTAAGGCTTTCGATGATCTTTTTTGTCTCTTTGGAATCGTCTATAGGCACGTTCTCCGTGCCCCTTTTATCCAGCGAATCCACGATATCCTTTATGTGCAGCTTTCCTATGTCCCTTGCCGGCTGGTACGCTCCCTGTTTATATTGAGACGTATTCACTTCGGAAACTATTTTCGCCTCCATGAGCTCGAAAAGTATCTGCCGGACAAGGCGTATGGGGCCGTCCGTTCTTTTTGCTATCTCGCTGTCGGTAAGGGGGCTTCCGCCTTCGCTGAAATTCTTGACCAAAAGTTCGGTTATTCTTAGAGCGAACAGTTTTTTAAAAGCGTTACTGACGTTAAGGCAATCCGGCTCGAACTCGTACGTATCTACATTCTGATGCGCGAAAGATATCTCGGCTCCGAAAAGCACGACTATCCAGCTAAGCTGAAGCCAGACAAGAAAAAGAGGAAGGGCCGCGAAACTCCCGTATATGGCGTTATATTTTGCCGCTCCTATCTGAAAAGTTAAGTACCCCCACTGAACTATCTGATAGATGGTTCCGGCGGCTATCCCGGCAAAAAGGCCCGAAGTGAACTTAACTTTGGTATTTGGCATGAATATATACACGAAAGTAAAAAGCGCCCACATAACACCAAAGGGAAGTATTTTGAGGGAAGTAAAAATAACGGGACCTATAACTTCCAAAAAAGCCATTTTTTCGGTGACAAGAGTGACCTGTGTCTTTATGAATACCGTTATGCTGCTGGCCACCACAAAAAGCACCGGGCAGATGAACATCATCGAAAGATAATCGCTGAATTTTCTTCCCATGGAACGCTCTTCCTTTACTCCCCATATGCTGTCAAAAGAACTCTCAACGTTACCCAGCACCTTTATCACCGTCCAGAAAAGTATCGCTACTCCTATCCCCGCTATGAGCCCTCCTTTAGTGTTCTGGAGAAGTGAGTGGGCAAAAGCTATCACCTGGCCTATTACCTCTTCCTGTCCGGGTAGTTTTTCCACAAGCAGCGACTCAAGCATCTGCTCGAACCCGAAACCTTTGGCTATGCCGAAAGCCATGGCTACCACGGGAACTATGGAAAGCAGCGAGAAGAACGTGAGCGCAGAGGCTTTCAGCTGACACTCGTCCTCATTGAAACCCCTTATGGAAAGAAGCACTATCCTCAGGTGCTTTATGAGCATGGACCTTCTTCTCGACATTCTGTCCAGCCTGATACGCCATATATCGTTCTTTAAAAAATCCGACATTTTTCTGAACATTTGAAGTCTCCTCTTTTTGATTACCCGATAACCTATGCAACCCTCACATTTAAACCGCCTGGAACACCAGGAGCGTAAGATCGTCAAACTGATCGGCGGAACCGCAAAACTCGAAAACCCTGCTTTTTATCATATCCAGCCTTTCCTGTGAACTAAGTCCCCGGGAATCAAGGCAGGCCTTCTTGAGCATCTCGAGGCCGAACATCTCTCCTCTTGTATTCATAGCCTCTACCACACCGTCTGTGTAGAGGATGACCGCGTCTCCCTTTTTTATGCCTATGGTATCTTCACCGTATTCCTGTTTTTCGCATATGCCTATGGGATATCCGTGTGACCCCAGAAGTTTTATATCCCCGGTGCTCCCGTCCATAAAAACAGGCGGATTGTGCCCGGCGTTGGAATATTTGAACGTCATCCCGTTAACGTCGTATATGCCGTAAAACATGGTTATGAACATGGCGGAGACAGGGTCTATATTACTTATAACCTGGTCGTTTGTCCTGGCCATAACTCTGGCGGGGGAAGTCTCTCCTGTTGTCATCACCTTAAAGATGCTTTTGGATGTGGTCATAAAAATAGACCCGTGCAGCCCTTTACCGGCGGCATCCGCTATGACAAACCCTATGTTATTTCCTTCGCTGTTTATGTAATCGAAATAATCGCCTCCAACTGTCTTTGCCGGCAGGCTTATCCCGGCTATGTCTACGCCCTCAACTTCCACAGTGTAGCGGGGCAGCATCGCCTTTTGCAGCTCTGAGGCTATCTCCAGTTCCCTGTTGAGCCTCTCCTTTTCCTTTGTTGTTTCGGTCAGGTCCTGTATATACTTTTTGAGCTTTCCCGCCATATCGTTAAAATTACGGGAAAGCTTGCCGAACTCGTCGTCCGATAGGACAGGTATCCGGCGATCGAGATTTCCGGAACAAATGTCATTCATCCCGTCCATGAGTCTCACCATAGGTTTAGTGAGCCACCATGAAGCCAGCCTGCCTGCCGCGACTGACAGCAATATGCCTACGACAAATACCGACACAGCTGCTTTTTTTATGTCTTTTCTCATGAGCGTCACGGTCACTGCGGAAATATCAGCTCCCACTATCCCGATAACCTTGCCCCCCGCGTTCTCGATCGGCGCGTACCCCGAGATCCAGTATCCCCATTTATCCCGGGTTATTTCCCGGTCAGCGGCCGGTCCATTAAAAGCTTTTGACATTTCAGGATAAGGTGTTATGTCGAACTCCTCGCCGCATTCGACAGGCTCAGCGGGGTCGGCGTTGGCAATAAATCTCATTATTCCGGGTTTTTCGGTGGAAACAAGCACGTAAAGATCGGCCACGTCTGGCATATCTTCCTTTGCCTTACGCAGCCTGGCCGAAAGACCGGCGCATTCCTCTGTGCCGGCGGAGGTTCCCTCGGGTGTTATGGCCTCAAGGACATTTGTATCAAGGGACAGGGCCGCCAGGGCGGAAACCTGCATAAGCCTGTTTCGGAGCTGTTCCTTCTGGAATATAATTGTCCTCTGATAGAAAAAAAATATCAGGTAAAGGGACAGGACAGAATAGGCCGCGAAAAAAACCAGGGCCACGCGGGTCTTGAACGTAAGCGTTTTCATACGGACATTCTAATACCGTTGCACGCTTTAATCAAAATAAAAGTTCGGCGTGGCGGGACCGACACCGAAACCGAGTTATTTATCGCCAAATCCTCTTTCTTGTGTGGTAATATACCCTCATGAAGCATAAAACTCCTTTACAATTCGCGGCCGAAGAGGTATTCCTTTTATTTCTCTTCTCGGCGATATTCATGGTGCTGGCTCTCTCTACCACCTTAAAAAGAGAGGACGCTGTATTTTACGGCCCCATCATAGGAGCGGTTTTCTATTTCCTTTCTGCCGCGCTGCGGCTTACCTGGGTATTCATAAAATGGGCCGCGAGAAAGATCCTGGGTTCCTGGAGTTAATAACTCTCCGGCGAAAACTCAATCGTCATAGATAAAATAATACGGGAAAAAAGGCTCATCATAAGTCAGACTGGTTCTTCCCTCTTCCCTTCCGTACTCGTCGTAATATTCCACGCTTTCCCCCGCTATGGTGGGTATTGTCTCATACTCTTCGCTGGGATCGGGATCGCGTCCTCCAAAATATTTTTTATCGATAAGATCGCCCTCGGAATTGTACCTCTTGTACTCGATAAGTTTTCCGTCGGCTCCGTAATAACCTTCCCCCGTCATTTTGCCGTCATTGTATTTCCACATCATGCAGGCCCATCCGTCCGGGCCGGTCTTAAGCTTCCCGCTCTTGTCATAACGCGCCTCGGAGGTTTTCTCCCCGATACCGTTATATGTTTCGCGTAATTCCCTGCAGCCGTCCTCGTCATAATAGGTCCTTTCTCTCATCTCTCCGGAGCTATCATAAGAAGAGGATACTCTGACCTTTCCGTTGTCCCAGAATTCATTCTCAGTTGTATCACCTGAAGCCGGGGACGAGAGAACCGCGCAAAGGAACAATACAGCTATTATTTTTTCCATGGTTTTTCGGTCCTTCCGGGACGTTCTCTGTCCCGATATATTGCCGATCCTATGAACACTTTATATGCCAGCAATGGTGGATATTGCGGTTCCTGTAATCTTCCGGGATCGTTCCGGGAGTAAGAGCCGTTATCTCTTTCACTACAAGCCCCTGAAAACAGGGCGTGAATCTCTGATGATTAGTCGAAAACAAAATGTCTCCTTGCGGCCTCATGACCCTTATGACATCATTCAAAAGCTGGGGATGGTCGCGGTTTATATCAAAATCTCTTCCTGTTGTTTCTTCCTTGAAAAAAGAAGGCGGATCCACGAAAGCCAGGTCGAATTTTTCACCTTTACTCCCGGCCTTTTCAAGATACCTCATGGCGTCGGACTGCACAAGATTGTGCCTCCCCGACCATAACCCGTTAAGCTCCAGGTTATCTTTTGCCCAGTTGATATATGTAAGAGACCGGTCTACGGTCACAGTAGACCTTGCCCCGCCCAGCGCGGCCGCGCAGGTAAAAGATCCGGTATAGGCGAAGAGGTTCAGAAAATCCTTATTTTCCGACATCTTTCTGATTATGCCCCTTGTCTGGCGATGATCGGAAAAGAGTCCCGTATCAAGAAAATCCGTAAGGTTAACAAGGAACCTTAGATCCCCCTCCCTTACATCCATGCGTTCATCCCGGGCGGCTATCCTGCTGTAGCGCGGCCCCTCCTTGATAGCGGTATGGCGCCGTCTTATGTGCACCTTCTCCATGGGCACATCAAGCGCCAGAGCGGCGGCCTGTGCCATCCTCGGGAGATATTCCGGGCCTGTCTGGAGCCTCTCGTATTCGGCCACTACAAGATGCCCCGCGTACCAGTCCACTACAACCCTTATTTCAGCGGTATCCCAGTCATACAGCCTGAAACATTCTATTCCCTGCTTGCGGTAACGCCTTGAAAAATGCCTGTAGTTCTTTTTAAGAGAGTTGGACAGTATCCGGGCATGGTACTCTTCCCTTTCCGGCGTGACGACGCCTTTAAGCGTCCCTCGCCTGGCTGGTCTATTGGCATTTTTACGATCGGGTTTTCCGGTGTTATTTCTTTTTTCCACTTTTTTTCTTTTCCCCGGCTTTTATCCTGTTCCAGTTCCGCACTACATGAGCGCTGGACTTTACCTTTTTATTACCGAATACATGCGGATGACGCCGTTTAAGTTTTTCTACTAGCCCGGAGATAACATCCTCCGCGTCGAATGCTCCCCTTTCCGAGGCTATTTCCGCCTGGAACATCACATGGAGGAGCACATCCCCTAGCTCTTCCTTCATATGTTCCCTGTCGCCGCTTTTTATCGCCTCGATAAGCTCCCGGGTCTCTTCCTCGAGTCCCTTGATAAGCGACTCATGGGTCTGTTCCCTGTCCCAGGGACAGCCCTTCGGCCCCCTTAGCCTCTTAAACACTTTTTTGAGCTCTGTAAAATGTGTTTTTTTCATTTGAATTAGGGACGTTTTCTATTTTAATCCCAGACCCGTCCCTCTTTTTGATCTCAGACCCGTCCCCGATTTTGTTCCCAGACCTGTCCCGGAATTTATTCCTGGACCTGTCCCTCATATTTGCCCCTCTAATTATAAGCCTCTTAGACTAATCTTCAAGGAATTTGACTGACAAAAGGAATCCGGGCGCCTCCATTCCCTAGGTTTTCTGAAAATGCGGTTTCCGGGACAGGTCTGGGATTGGTTTAGAAAACGTCCCTATTGTAAAAAACCAACCATTTAATGTTCTTGGTGACTGTCGTCACCAAGAACTAGATTTGGCCTTGCGTAAGCATAT
>CAYQUS010000007.1:0-92658 GCA_964421015.1 uncultured Planctomycetia bacterium | reverse complement strand
ATGGTGTTATCAAGCTTTATAACGCGCGGCCTCAAAGAAAATTGTCCATAATGGGCCTGGCGGTTATATGGCTTATATTGTGGAACGCTATTTTATGTAACCTTTATTTTGACCGTATCCCTGAGATGATCGGAAACATCTCAACAGGCAAAGAGCAGATATCGCTCATTCAGGTAAATGGGATGTTCGTTGTTTTTTTTCTGGTCGGCTGCGGCCTGATCTTGGCGGATATTGTCAGGGAGATGTAGAACTCTCGGGGACGCTTCTGTGATCGGACCTGGATCTGTCCTGTGCTATTGATCCTTCGCCTTCGGCTCAGGATGACAATTACGTGAAAGTGAAAAGTGGGAAGAGGGAAGGAGGAAGGAGACACATAGGTGACAGGCACCGCGCTTCGCGCGGATGCCAGTCACCTATGAAACACCAGTCTCACTGCCAGTCACCAGCGGACCATACATAAGCATCTTATTATCTTGAAGGCGCGGCAAAAAGGGATATAATCAATCTGTAAAAGTATCCCTGAGGCGGCTATTAAGGGTTTGAGGTGAGAATGCTGAGAAAAAAAGACGATATAAAAAAAGTATATGACGCATGCGCGAGGGTTACCGCGGCGGGGTTATTACTGTTCTCTTCCGGCTGCGCCAGTATAGGGCCGGGAAGTGTTTCCCGCGACAGGTTCGATTACAGTTCGGCTATAGCCGATTCATGGAACCGCCAGACGCTTCTTAACATCGTGAAGATAAGGTACATGGACAGCCCGGTTTTTGTGGATATAGGGCAGGTGGTGGCAGGATATACTTTTGAAAGTTCGGTGGCTTTGGACAGCGGCTGGAGGAACCGTTCGGGGAATCTTTTTAATTTCGATTTTCTGAACCTGTCGGGCGCCGGTAAGTATACCGACAGGCCGACCATAACGTATACTCCCCTTACGGGTAACGCCTATATACGCGGACTTATGACGCCCATAACCCCACAGGCCGTATTTTCCACCATAGTGTCGGGTTGGCCCGCCAACGAGGTTCTTATAAAGACGGTTGAGTCAATTAACGGACTTAAGAACCAGCAGGTTAGCCTTAAGGGGACAGAACTTGCCGATACACGTTTTATAAGGAGCCTTGAACTTATGAGGGATCTGCAGTCTGAGGGTCTTATAGGGCTTACTGCCAAGCAGACCGAAGGAGCGCAGCCCGCGTATTACATCACTATAGAGTCTAAGAACGTGTCGGAAGAGACCATGGAGAAGGTGCTTGAGCTTAAAAGGGTACTGAAACTCGATAACGATACCGAGGAGTACAGGCTTGTTTTCAGGGCCGCTACGGCAAACAGAAAAGAGATAGCGGTTCAGACAAGGTCGCTATTAAGGATACTTCTTATAATGGCCGCGCAGATAGACGTGCCGGACAACCATGTAACCCAAGGCCGGACGCTGCCGAACATGGAAGGCGATCCGGAGCAGAAATTCATAAACATACGACACTCTGCGGCACGGCCGCTTAACGCGTACGTGGCCGTGAAGTACAGAGGGTACTGGTTCTGGATAGACGATCGGGATATACAGTCCAAATCGAGTTTTTCTTTCATAATATCGCTATTCTCTCTGGTTGAGGCCGGAGGGAAGCCCACGCCGCCCCTAATAACGATACCTACGCAGTGAGGCCCCTCGCTGCAACCACCAAAAATCTAGATCCTTCGCCTTCGGCTCAGGATGACAATTACGTGGACGTGAAAAGTAGGAAGAGGGAAGGAGCAAGGAGGAAGTAGTAAGGAGGAAGTTTCAGGTTAAGGTCTAGGTAACTAGGGACGTTTTCAAAATTAAACCCAGACCTGTCCCCTGAGTTCCAAAACCACGCAACTACCTAATTTTCTTTAAGATATGTCGAAAAGAGCTATAATAAATGCTTAGGGGACAGGGCCAGGAATAAAATCCGGGACGGGGCTGGGATGAAAATGGAAAACGTCCCTAAGTACCCAGAGTTAGTGAGGAGCTGTTAACGGGTCAGGCCTCGGATGTGCCTGAAGAGGAACAAGGGGCATAGAGTCTAAAAAGGAAGATACATGAATATTAAACAATTGTGCGGTGGTTTGATCTGTACGGTATTTATTCTCGCTGGGGTAGGGCGTTCTTTCCCGGCTCTGGCGGAGTCTCTGGCGCTCGAGGACTACACTTCTTACGATAATTCGTTCGAGGCCAGCGTTCCCGCAGGCTGGGTGAGAACGGAAGATATCGGGAACGCCGGAACGGGAGGAGAGACCTGGGTCGATCTACGTGGGCCGCAGAATGAAGACGGCGCCTTCACAGGCATCACGTTTATTTATTATCATCCTGATCACCCGAGGTTTACGAGCACAGACAAGTTCATAAGGGTGAACACGGACGCGAATGACGGCCTGCTTTTACCCGGCGAGAATGTCGGTCCGGTCGTGCCGGTGACAGTAGCTGGGATTCCGGCTCGCCAGTTCGAGCGGCGGACGTTCATTTTTATCCCTCCTTACGCGGTCGATCCGGTTAAAATACCGATGTTCGAGCGTGTGATAGTCCTGGAAGGAAAGAAGGGCTTTTATGTTCTAAAATTCTCTTCCCCCGAAAACGTGTATCAGGACTACCTCGGTATTTTTGAAGAAGTGGCCGGATCTTTTAAACCGTTGGACGCCGGGGATGCTTCGTAATAAAGAGAAGTATGAAGAGGGAAGTAGGAAATAGACACATTGGTGAGCAGGCACCGCGCTTCGCGCGGATGCCTGTCACCAAGGGCACCTAGGGACGTTTTCGATTTTTAACTCAGACCTGTCCCTGGAAGCTATCAAAAATCAAACTTTACGAGGGGGAGTTAATGAAGATATTTATTGCTGCTGCGATGGTTTGTCTTTTGGCTTGTAACGCTTTTTCACAATCTGACGGCAGCATAACACTTGATGAGGTTGATACTACGGGCGGTAGACCGTTAATGCAGGTTTTGAAAGAAAGAAGCAGTAGCCGCGCTTTTAGCGAGAAAGAATTGCCTAAACAAATTCTCTCAGAACTTTTATGGGCGGCTTTCGGAATCAATAGGCCCGATTCCGGCAAGCGTACAGCTCCTTCAGCGCATGATTTTCAGGAAATAGACATATATGTTTCCATGAAAAGCGGATTGTATCTGTACGAACCCAAGCAGCACATATTAACTTTGGTCCTTGAGGAAGATTTAAGAAGTCTTACGGGACTGCAGGAATTTTCGGCCGTGGCTCCGGTCAATCTTATCTATGTGGCTGATTATTCTAAAATGGGGGAAGATGGCGATGAGAACGAGCTATATTCAGCCATGGATGCCGGATTTATCTCTCAGAATGTATACTTGTACTGCGCTTCAGCCGGTCTTGGTACTGTTGTGAAGGGGTGGATAGATAAACCTGCTCTATCTAAAGCCATGAAACTATCTTCAGAGCAAAGAATAGTTCTTTCTCAGACGGTTGGATACAAAATATGATGCGAGGGGACCTGGTGACGGTGAGGGCGTAGGGAAGAGGTTGAGGGAAAAAGGGGGAAGTAGGAAGAGGGAAGGAAAAAGGAGCAAATATGAAGAAAAAAATGTTCGTGGGGATGCTGATGCTTACCGTTATAGCTCTACCTTGTGTGTGTCACGCGGGGGTAATAAGTAAAGCGAAAAGCAGCGCTAAAAATACCGCTAAAAAAGCCGTACATGCCGCCAGCAACACGGCCGGAGACGTTGTGCAGGGCGGAGGACGCCAGGCACTTGATTTCAGCGCTGTCCCCTCATCCATGGTCCATGCCGGGGGGGATCTAGCCGGGTCGGTATCAAGCACCGCCGGGGGGGCCATTAATGCCGTTGGTGACGGGGTCGATACAGCCGGAGCCGCGGCCTATACGGCCGGCACAGCCGCTGGTAATGCTATACGCAGCGCGGGTAATCCCTACAATACGTCTTATGGAGCGATGGGTAACTCGCGGCCTGCAGGGACTTCTTCGGCGGCAACCGGTAATACGGGCGGAGCCACTGTAACAGTATCCGGCGGGTCCGGGTCTGGTACGAATAACACAAATGCTTCTTCCGGGACAACCGGCACCGGCTCAAATACCAGCCAATCCCGGACTTCTAATAAGACCGGGAACCGGAGATAAATACCAAGGGACGTTTTCGATTTTTAAGCTAGACGTGTCCCTGGTTTTGATCACAGACTTGTTCCTTCGGCAAGAAAGAGCTATAGATCCTTCGCCTTCGGCTCAGGATGACAATTATGTGAAAAGAAAAGGAGTAAGAGGGAAGGAGGAAAAGATAGGTTAAGGTTGAGGTTAAGGTTAAGTAGGAAGTGGGAAGTAGTAAGGAGGAAGGTTCAGGTTGAGGCAGTGAGACTGGTGTTTTATAGATTTGGCTATAGGTAAACTTAAGTGCGTGAGACAGTATTTTAAAATCTGTCTCGCGGCCAAATCGATGAAACACCATAGTCGAACTGTCCCGAGGACGGAGTCCGAGGGGTTTAGGTTAAGTGAGAAGAGGGAAGTAGGAAGGAGACACATAGGTGACAGGCACCGCGCTTCGCGCGGATGCCTGTCACCAGTGAAACTCCAGTCTTAATACCGGGCAGTACACTACTAATTTGGCGTTGGCAAAGAGAAATATATGACATATAATTAACGCAGGTTTTTGGGGACGGTTTGGGGATAAAACACTACTGGGAGGTAGGTATGCCCGTGACAATTCCGAAAAAGACTTTGATACGTATAGCCATTGGGGCGGCAGTTGTTGCCGCCGCGCTGTTAGCTTATACGTACTTTCAGGCGAAAAAGAACGCTGTTCCCGAAGGGATAGCGTACGGGAACGGCAGGGTAGAGGCTAAACTGGTCGACGCCGTGGCCAAGGATCCTCTCAGGGTAAAAGAGATGCTGGTCGATGAAGGCGATCTTGTTAAGCCCGGCCAGGTGCTGGCGCAGCTCGACGCCAATACTTTCGAGGCGCAGCTCGAAGAGGCCAAGATGAAAGTCGCTACCGCCGAAGAGAATGTGGCCAGCATGAATTTCGCCGTTGTGAAACATAAAAGCCTTGTCGAGAACGCCGAGATAGAGTTCGAGCGTACCCGGAAGCTTGTTGAGCAGAACGCTCTTTCGCAGAGAGAGTTCGATGCCAGAAAAACCGACCTTGAGACTTCCAAGGCCGCTTATGACGAGACTGTCGCGAGGCTCAATACCGCCAAACAGGAAGTGGAGGTGGCAAAAGCCAATGTCGCGACCATACAGACGCATATAGACGACGCCACGCTTAAGTCGCCGGTACTAGGGCGCGTGCTTTACCGTCTGGCCGAACCGGGAGAGATGCTCGCGTCCGGCGGGAAAGCGCTTACCGTAGTGAATCTTGAAGACGTCTACATGGAAATTTACCTTCCTTCCGAGCAGGCCGCCATGATAAAGACCGGCGCCGACGCGAGGATAACCGTTGATTTTGTGCCGGACCGCGCGGCCGTGGGCTATGTGAGTTTCGTGTCACCGGAGGCTCAGTTCACTCCTAAGCAGGTCGAGACACGCACCGAACGCGACAAGCTGATGTTCCGTGTAAAGATACAGATACCCAAAGAAGCGGTGATGGCTTATATTGACCGGATAAAGACGGGTATTCGCGGCGTGGGGTATGTCAAAATAAAAGATTCGGCCGTATGGCCGAAGTGGCTTGAACGCCGTTTCGGGGATCCCGCGAGCCCCGCTGACGGTAAAAAAACCGCGGCTCGTTAGGAGCCGAGACCTCGAATGGGAACATCTTCTTCCTTCTTGAACGCCTCGTATCCCGCCGGCGTTGAGCCTGTGGTTTCGGTGAAGAACGTCAGTCACCGTTACGGTAAGGTTACCGCTCTGGACGGAATTTCCCTTGAGATACCCGCCGGCATCGTGGTGGGCGTTATAGGCCCCGACGGCGTAGGTAAGTCCACTCTTATGGCCCTTATAGCCGGGTCCAAGACGCTGCAATCCGGAGAGATGAAAGTTCTTGGAGGGGAAATAGCGGACGCGCGTCATCGGAGCGTGGTATGCCCAAAAATTGCGTATATGCCCCAGGGGCTGGGCAAAAACCTTTATCTTGAGCTCAGCACTTACGATAATGTCGATTTCATGGCGAGGCTTTTCGGGCTTTCCGCCGAGGAAAGGCCCGGCCGAATAAAGGGGCTCCTCGAAGCGACGGGTCTCGGCCCGTTCGGCCCCAGGCCTGCCGGAAAACTTTCCGGAGGAATGAAACAGAAAGTGGGCCTTTGCGGGGCTCTTGTCCATGACCCCGATCTTCTTATACTCGACGAACCTACGACGGGAGTCGACCCTCTTTCCAGGCAGCAGTTCTGGTCGCTTATAGACGATATACGTTCCGGCCGGCCCGGGATGAGCGTGCTTATTTCGACAGCCTACATGGAAGAAGCCCAGAAATGGGATTGGATAGTGGCGATGGACGCGGGATGCGTGCTCGCGACCGGGACGCCGGATGAACTGATGAAGCGGACAGGGACAAAAAATCTGGAGGCCGCGTTCATAGGACTTCTTCCCGAAGAGAAGCGCAGAGGGCACATGGAACTTGTGATCCCGGCGCGACGAGAGGGCAAAGACGAGATCGTTATAGACGCCAAGGGATTGACGCGCAGGTTCGGCAATTTTACCGCCGTTGACCACGTAAGTTTGTCGATAGAGCGGGGAGAGATATTCGGGTTTCTGGGCTCTAACGGCTGCGGAAAATCCACCACGATGAAAATGCTTACGGGGCTTCTGCCGCCAACCGACGGCACAGCTACGCTTTTCGGAGAATCTGTCGAGGCGGGAAGCATGGAGGTGCGAAAAAAACTGGGGTACATGACGCAGGCTTTTTCTCTTTACGGAGAGCTGACCGTAAAGCAGAACCTTGTCTTGGACGCGCTTCTTTACCACATTCCTAAAGACAAAGCCGAGTCGCGTATAAAGGAGCTTGTAGAAAAGTTCGGGCTTGGGGAACATCTTGACTCTTTGGCGGATTCTCTTCCGATGGGTCTCAGGCAGAGGCTTTCGCTGGCGGTGGCCGTTCTGCACGAACCTAAAATGCTAATACTTGATGAACCTACTTCAGGGGTGGATCCCGTGGCCAGGGACAGTTTCTGGGAACTTCTAGTGGACCTTTCCCGAAATCAGGGTGTGACGATATTCATAACGACGCATTTTATGAACGAAGGTATGCGATGCGACAGGATATCCCTTATGAACGCCGGGAAAGTTCTGGCCTGCGACGCGCCGCAAAAACTTATAGAAGCCCGCGGCGCGGCTGACCTTGAAGAGGCGTTCATAGGATACATGAAAGACGCTATTAAAGAGGCTTCCGCCGCCAAGCCGAAAAAGGTTGCGGCTGCGCCTGCAGAAACGGTCAGGGAAAAACCGAAAGAAGCGAAAAAGCCGGAAGGGAAAGCGGCTTCTTTGAAGCTGCGTCTCGGGAGGATGCTGGCGTACGCCCGCAACGAGGCCATGCAGATACTGCGCGACCCGGTAAGGCTGGTGTTCGCGTTTCTGGGTTCCGCGCTTCTTATGGTGGTTTTCGGGTTCGGGATAACCACAGATATAGAGAATATACGTTATGCCGCGCTTGACCTGGACGAGTCTCCGGAAAGCCGCGCGTATCTTGAGCAGTTCGCCGGTGCCAAACCGTATTTTCTGCCCACCGAAAATCTTTCATCGGCCGAAGAAGCCCTGCAAAAGCTGCGCGAAGATAAAGTCTCCGTGGTCATAGAGATGCCGCCTAATTTCGGCAAGGACCTTAGGAGAGCCCGCCAGGTCCAGGTCCTGGCGGAAGTGGACGCGGCAATGACGTTCCGTGGAGAGACGGTGGCGCAGTACGTTCAGGGGGTACACGATACCATGATGAAGGACCCCGCGAACGGCCTTGGGATACCGCCGCCCAAAGACACGACCAAATTCCAGGAACGATACATGTATAATCCGACCTTCGAAAGCGTTTACTCCATAGTGCCTAGCGTTCCGGCGCTTCTTCTGGTGCTGATACCGGCGATACTCATGGCGGTGAGCATAGTCAGGGAAAAAGAGCTTGGGTCCATGATAAATTTTTATGTAACGCCTACCGGCAGGATGGAATACCTTTTGGGCAAACAGCTGCCGTACATAGTGATAGGGATGATAAACTTTTTTGTGCTGGTCTTGATGGCAAGGTTTGTTTTTGGGGTGCCTGTAAAAGGCAGTTTTCTGCTGCTTGCCGTAAGCACTTTGTTCTATGTGACCGCGACGACGGGGATAGGCATGATGATATCGACTTTTACTTCCAGCCAGGTGGCGGCGGTTTTTGTGACGGCTATTCTTACCATCACGCCGACAGTCCAGTTCTCGGGGTTATTGCAGCCGGTATCCACTCTTATGGGAAAGGCCCGGATCATTGGGTCGATATGGCCTACCACATATTACATGCATTCCAGTGTGGGAGCGTACACAAAGGGGCTTGACGCTAGTTTAATGCTGCAGGATATAGTTTTTCTGGCATGCTGTATACCGGTACTGTGGTTTTTCAGCATGCTCGGCCTCAGGAAACAGGAGAAATAGAGTGACGACGATAAAGAACATATTCTGGCTGGGTATCAAGGAACTTAAAAGCCTTGTAAGCGATAAGGTAATGCTATTTTTTGTGATATACGCCTTCACCCTTGCCATATATGTACAGGCCACCGGGACTTCCAATGAGGTCAATAACGCGTCGATAGCGTTTGTGGACGAGGACAGGTCGGCGCTTTCGGGGGAACTCATCGATATTTTCTATCCGCCCAGGTTCCAGGTGCCGAAACTTATCCGCGCCGATGAGATAGAGTCGTCAATGGACAGGGGGCTTTTCATGTTCGTTGTCGTGATCCCGCCCAGGTTCGAGGAAGATCTGCGTTTCGGGAGGAACCCCGAGATACAGATAGATATCGACGCGACCGCGATGCAGCAGGCCGGGATAGGAACCAACTACATAAAGAACATGATCGCCAAGCGCGTATCAAGTTTTATGAGACGGACCGACGAGACAGATTCCGGTCCCATACAGCTTGTTATCCGCAAGCTTTTTAACCCCAACGGGACGGCTTCATGGTTTTTGAGCGTCGTGGCCATAATAAACCAGATATCTCTTCTGACGATCGTTCTTACGGGCGCCGCGGTCATACGCGAGAGGGAACACGGAACGCTTGAGCATCTTCTTGTTATGCCGCTTACGGCGTTCGAAATAGCCATGGCTAAGGTATGGGCCAACGGTCTTGCCATACTGATAGCGACGGGGGTATCGGTTTTCGGGATAGTCCAGATGGCTCTTAAGGTGCCTTTCGCCGGGTCGCACGCTTTGTGGTTTTTCGGCGTGGTGCTGTATCTTTTTTTCGCGACAGCCCTCGGGATATTTCTTGGGACCATATCGCGGTCCATGGCCCAGTTCGCGCTTCTCAATATTCTGGTGGTCCTTGTTCTGATGCTTCTTTCGGGTGGGTCGACCCCCATAGAAAGCCAGCCGGAATGGCTTCAGAGGCTTACGTTCTTTTTGCCGTCACGGCATTTTGTCAGTTTTTCTCAGGCGATAATTTACCGGGGCGGTGGTATCTTGGCCGTGTGGCGCGAATTTCTCATGGTGAGCACCATAGGTCTTGGGTTTTTCGTGTACAGCCTGTCGCTTTTTAGAAAATCTATAGCAGTAACAAAATAAACTCCACAAAATAAGGAGAAAATCAGTGAGAATAGCAGCTATTATCCTTCTCATCGCCGCATCTTGTTCCGGATGCGCTATGGGCCCGAGGTATCATGAGCCGGTAATGGAACTTCCCCAGAGTTACCGCAGTTATAAGACAATACAGGAAGGAGAGGCCATGATAAACCTTCCCTGGTGGGGAGTTTTTAAGGACCCCGCGCTGCAGGACCTTATCCGCGAGGCTTTGAGCAATAACTATGACCTAAGGGCGGCGGCTGCACGCGTGGAAGAAGCGAGGGCCGTTATAGGGACCGCCGCGAGCCAGCTTTTTCCGCAGGCCGATCTTACGGGCGGCATATCCAGGGAACGTAATTCCAAGAACAGCGCGCCCTCTTTGAACAGGTTTTCCTCTAACTATACCGCCGGGTTCAATACCAGCTGGGAACTGGACCTTTGGGGAAAGATCAGCCAGGGTGTAAGTTCCGCGAGGGCCGAGTATCTGGCGTCGGAAAATTCGAGGAAAGGCGTTATGGTGACGCTTGTGGCCGATGTGGCCGAGACGTATTTTCGCCTGCTTGAGCTCGATCTCAGGCTGGATATAGCCGAAAAAACATTACAGACCAGGAAGGACAATCTGGATCTTTTTACCACGCGTTATAAGGGCGGGGCGGCTTCGGAGCTTGAGGTTGCCAGAGCCGAAGCTGATTACGAGGAGACCTCGGCGGATATCCCCGATATAGAAAGAGAGATAGCCGGCCAGGAAAACAAACTCTCCGAGCTTCTGGGGAGGAACCCGGGGCCCATAGAGCGGACGGCCGCGCTGTCTCGGGAATCTTTCGCGCCAGGTATTCCCGGTTCAGGTTTGCCGTCGGACCTTTTAAAGAACAGGCCCGATGTGATGGAAGCCGAACAGATGCTCCGTTCGGCCACCGCCGAAGTGGGCGTTGCCATCAGCGAGTTCATGCCGAGCGTCAACATGACAAATTTTGTGGGCGGCCAGGGGAACCGGTTCTCTAAGGTTTTTGACAATAAGGGATATACGTGGGAGCTGGGGGGCAGCGCGGATATGAACGTTTTTGACGGCGGTAAGAATCTTTCGGGATACGCGGCCGCGAAGGCGAAGGTGAGCCAGTACATGGCTTCCTACCAGCAGAAGGTCGTAGGCGCGTTCCGGGAAGTTTCGGACGCTCTTGTGAATATAGAAAAGATAGAAACCGTAAGAGAGAGCCAGGAAAAACAGGTTGAGGCTCTTAAAAAAGCCACGGATCTTTCAAGGGCGAGGTACGAGGGCGGCTATTCGAGCTACCTTGAAGTTATAGACGCCGACCAGCAGTATTACCAGGCCCAGAACCTGCTCGCCCGCACGCAGGCCGACCAGGTTATTTATTACGTCCAGCTTTACCGCGCTCTGGGCGGAGGCTGGCAGACCGAAAAGGATGTGACGGCGGGGAGCGGTAAGTAAGAAGGAGTAAGGAGTAAGTAGGAAGTTTTAGGTTAAGGTCAAGGTTGAGTGGGAAGAGGGAAGTAGGAAATAGACACATTGGTGACAGGCACCGCGCTTCGCGCGGATGCCAGTCACCAAATCTAGGAAACACCAGTCTCACTGCCAGTCACCAAAAATCTTCGCACATTGGCGAGAGGCACGCTCTTTGTACCCGTCACCAATCCCCAAATAATCCCCAAAACGATTTTTGTTGACTAAAAAGCTTTTTCTGGTATACTTAAATTAGGAAATATTTTGATTTTCGAAATATTCTAAAATTTTAGCATTTTGAGACGGAGGCGGGAATGGCGAGCTCGGGCGGTATAGATTTCGGGACGGAAATGGCGAGGCTTTTACCTTCGATGCTGAGGGAGGTGGCCCGCAGGCAGAAAGGGGCAGTGGTAAAGGGTAATATTCCCGTTTCTAATATAGTCGTACTCGAGATACTTAAAGAAAAGGGGCTCTCCACAATGGGAGAACTGGCTCGTGACCTGGGCCTTACTATGAGCGCGGCTACCAGCATAGTCGACAAGATGATACTGGAGGGGCTTATAAAGCGGGAACGGACGCCGGAGGACAGGAGAGTGGTAAAGGTTAGCCTTCTTAAAAAAGGCTCCGAGCTGGTACGGGTAATAAGCGCCGAAAGAGAGGCTATGACAAAGGATATGTTCAAGGCGCTTACGAATGCCGAGAAAACCGAATATCTGCGGCTTTTCCGGAAAATAATAGACAGTATAAGGCAGGGTTAGGCGGGTGAAAATCATGAAGCGGCGCATAAAAGATAATGTCTTCGAGGATAGGGCCCTATATAGGGAAGAAGCGTCAAGCGGATGTTTTTTTTCTTCTCGTCCCGTCTTGCCGCTTATTTTTATAATCCTTATGTCTTGTCTAGGTCCCCGCGCGGCTTTCGCGTCCGGAAAGCAGGATATTCCCGAGGTTCCTGTTTTTGACAAGCAGGATTTTATATCCGCGGCCGGGAGCGACGTTGTTATGAAACTTTCCATGGACGATTGCGTGGCGGAGGCCCTGAAGAACAATTCAGAGATAAAGGTGAAAAAAATAGATCCCAGGCTGCGCCTCGACGACGTAAAGATAGCCGGGGCGGAGTTCGAACCTTCGCTTTTGGGAAATTACGATCTTTATTACAGCGCGGAAAAATCGAAGAGCCTTTTTACCGCCGGAGAATCAAAAACCCGGAGTATGACCGTGGGAGGCGGAATAGAAGGAAAGATAGCTACAGGCGCGTCATACTGGCTCGGGATGGAATACGCCCGCAATTGGACGAATTCCTCTCTGCAGACCGTAAACCCTGTATATACAGCCGAACCCAAAGTAACTCTTACACAGCCTCTTTTCAGGGGCGCCGGAATAGAAGTGAACGAGGCGAATATCCGGATAGCCAAGAACAGTAAATCCATGTCGGATGAGGATTTCAGAAAGATGGTTATGGATGTGGTAACGAGGACCAAGGGGGCCTATTATTACTACCATCTGGCTACAGAGACACGTTCTATAGCGAAACTATGGCTGGAAAGGGCCGAGAGCCTTTATCACATAAACAAGGCAAGGTATGATAAGGGCCTTGTGAGTTCGGTCGATCTTCTTGAGACCGAGGCCGCTGTAGCCGAAAGGAACAAGGGGTATATCGCTTCGGAGAAGGATCTTTTAAAGGCCGAGGACGACCTAAGGTTCGTGACTAACCTGGTGGACGACCCCAAGGTGTGGAACGCCACGATAGAGCTTTCTGACGCGCCGGGTTTTTCGGAAAAGAAAATAGATCTTGTTACGTCTCTCGAGAACGCTTTTGCCAACAGACCCGATTATAAAGCCGCGGCTATAGGTTTAAAGAACCGCGACATTGTGGTAAAGGTCGCCAAGAACGATCTATTGCCCACGGTTGACCTTAAGGGGAGTTTCGGCCTGAACGGCCTTGATGACGACAGCTATGATGTTTTTGACAATATCGCCGCGAATTACGAGGAGTGGAACATAGGCGCGGCGCTCCGGATACCTTTCGGAGGAGGAGACCGCGCGAAATACGACAAGGCAAAACTCGAGAAAGTGCAGGCTCTTATAGCCTTCAAACGCCTTGAGCAGAGCATAGTGCTCGAGGTGAGGGATAAGGTCAGGAAGGCCGAGATACAGTACCAGGAGGTAAGGGCCGCCGAAATAGCTTTGGAAAAAGAAAAAGAGAATTATCACGCGCAGCAGGAACGTTACGCCGCTGGCGAGGTAAGCACACACGACATGCTCGATTATCAGGACAAACTTTCACGGGCGGAACTGGATCATGCGAGCTCGCTGGTGGAATACAATATAGCTGTTATAGAGCTGGACAAGGCCCAGGGTTTGACGCTTATTAATAACGGAATAGAACTGGAGGCATAATGAAAGATCTGGCCAGGGTCCTTAAGGACCTTAAAAAAGTATGGAACGCGATGACGCCGCGTGCGCGGAAGATAACGACGGCTGTTTTGGCGGCGTTTTTCCTGATAACGGTCATGCGGGGATGTTCCGGAGGGAAGCAGGACTCGAAGACGAGTATACCGGTTGTTCGGGCGATGAAGGTGGTATCAGGAGATCTCAAGGTGACGCTGGATTATGCCGGGGACATAAAGGCCCGGGATGAGGCGATGGTATACCCGAAAGTAGGGGGCAAGATAATAGAAAAGGTCAGGGAAGACGGCAGCCCGGTAGAGAAAGGCGAGACCATAGTATATGTGGACAGGGATGAAGTGGGGTTTAAGTTCGAGAAAGCTCCGGTCGAGAGCCCGCTTACGGGAGTTATAGGAAGAGTGTACGTGGATATAGGCACTCAGGTCAGTACGCAGACGGCTGTAGCTTTTGTAGTGGACATGACGAAAGTAAAGATACTTCTCAATATTCCCGAAAAATATCTGCCTCAGATCAAGCTTGGCCAGACCGCTCTTGTGGAAGTGGACTCCTATCCAGGCGTGAAATACGAAGGGGCAGTTACGAAGATAAGCCCGGTGGTGGATATCGCCACCAGGACGTCGCCTGTAGAGATAACGATCGATAATGCCGAGGGCCGGTTGAGGCCGGGGATGTTCGCCAAGGTTAGCCTGGAGGTAGGAGAGAATAAAGACGTGCCTCTTGTAAGAAAAGAGGCCGTTCTCGGCAGGGGCGATTACGCCTACGTATATGTGGTGGAGGACGGCGTGGCGCGAAAGAAGAACGTTCGCACCGGTATACGGCGCGGCGGGTTTTACGGTATTACCGGCGAAGTCAAGTCCGGAGATGTCGTTATAGTGATGGGACAGCAGAAACTCCGCGACGGCGCGGCGGTAAAGGTCGAAATGGAACCGGACAGCGAAACTGTCCTGAAAGAAAAGACAGGTGGAAAATGAGTCTTCCGTCATTCGGGGTAAGACGCCCCATGACAAATCTTATGATCTTTTCGGCGATAGTGGTCCTCGCCCTCTACAGCCTTACCCGGCTGGGGATAGACATGATGCCTGAGATAGAGCCTCCGGCCATAACGGTGGTTTCGGTGTACCCGGGAGCCAGCCCCGAGGATGTGGAAGCCAAGGTGACCGAGGTGCTTGAGAACCAGCTGGCTACCACTCCGGGGGTCGAAAAAATAACGTCGAGGTCGCGCGAGGGGATCTCCACGCTTTCTCTTAAGTTCATCTGGGGCACCAACATGGACGAGGCCTCAAACGACATAAGAGACCGCATAGACCGCGCTAAAAGGCTTTTGCCGGATATTCCCGACGAGATGGACCAGCCGTTCATATTCAAATTCAATACGTCAATGATACCCATACAGGTAGTAGGGGTTACCGCCCAGGAAAGTTATCCCGAACTTTTCGACATGATAGATAAGAGGGTATGCGACCCTGTAAGGCAGCTTCCCGGCGTGGGTACAGTACAGCTTAACGGAGGCCTTGAAAGACAGATAAATGTGTGGATAGACCGCCAGAGGCTTGAAGGATACGGTTTTTCCGTACTTGACCTAATGACTGTCCTGAAGGCTGAAAACATCACGCAGCCCGCGGGGAACATAAAATCGGGGCTTACCGACTATCTTTTAAGAGTTCCGGGTGAGTTTACGTCGCCGGAAGAGATCAACACAGTTATCCTGGGAAGGCGCGAGGATAAGCTGGTATACCTTAAGGATGTGGCTACGGTAGAGGACGGTTTTAAGGAAGTGGACGAGCTAATACGCATCGACAAGAACCCCGGGATCATCATGATAATACAGAAACAGACGGGGACTAACAGCGTGGAAGTGGCGATGCGCGTAAAAAAGAAGCTTGAGGAACTTAAGCCCACCCTGCCGCCGGACGTTAACATAAACATAATACTTGATACGTCCGAGGATGTGGTAAACTCACTTAACTCACTAAAGTCTACGGTTTGGACCGGCGGTATCCTGGTTATAATCGTGGTGTGGTTTTTCCTGAGGCAGTTCAAGTCCAGCCTTATAATAGCTCTTACCATACCGTTCTCTATCCTTATAGCGTTCATATATCTTTTTCTGAGCGGTAAGACCATCAACACGATAAGCCTTTCATCTCTTACCATCGCGATAGGGATGGTGGTGGATAACGCTATCGTTGTCGTGGACAATGTGTACCGGCATCTCGAGAGCGGCAAGAGGCCCCAGGAAGCGGCTATATTCGGCACTTCGGAGATATTCCTGGCGGTAGCCGCCTCGACGCTGACCACGGTAGTGGTGTTTCTCCCTATGATGTTCATATCGGGAGTGGTGGGAATAATGTTCGGGGAACTGGCCGTAATTATAACGGCTACTCTTATAGGTTCGCTTTTTACAGCTGTCACCTTCAGCCCCATGTTATGTTCCAAGCTTTTAAGGTACACGCCTAAACCCGTGTACGAAGTTTCCGAAAATTCAGGTTCGGGAAGTCTAAGCCGCTGGGAATGGCTTAAAGACAGACGCAGTTACTTTTTCGCTAAATTTTATGAACTTTCCGAAAAGACTTTCGAGGCGGCGGAAAATACTTATTCCAGGGTTCTCGCGTGGTGTCTTGATCATAAAAAGACGGTCATATACGGGTTTACGGGAGCGTTTATAGTGAGCCTTCTTTTGGCCAGGCTGGTGGGCAATGAATTCGCTCCAGAAGAAGATACGGGAGACCTGCGGATAACGGTTAACCTGCCCATGGGTACCAGGGTGGAAGAGTCCAACAAAGTGGCTCTCAGGATAGAGGAAATACTTGAGAAGGAAGTTCCGGAAATAAGGACATCCTATGTGCGCAGCGGCCAGTCGCGAGGGGGCATGGGCGCCATAATGAACAGGTCTTCGGGGTCTCACGTTATTTCGGTAGGCATGAAACTGGTATCTAAAACCCAGAGGAAACGTTCCGTTAACGAGGTTGGCCAGGTTCTTAGAAGAAAAATATCGGAGATCCCGGGCGTTATAAAGCTGGACATAGGGGTGGGAAACCCCATCGGCAGGATGATCACGGGTATGGGCGGTAAAAGCATACAGGTGGAGGTCGTGGGTAATTCTTTCGAAGACACTAACGCCGTGGCCGAAAAGATAAAAGATATAATGGATAACACCGCCGGGGCCGTGGACGCCAGTATATCCCGGGACATGGACAAGCCTGAAATAGAGATAAACGTGGACAGGGAGAAAGCCTCGGCCCTGGGGCTTAACATGCGGACAATAGCGGACAGCATCAAGACATACATGGAAGGATCCAGTGCCACCAAGTACCGTGAAAAAGGCGAAACATACGACATATATGTCAGGCTGAACGAGAAGTCGCGCTCTAACCCGGAAGATATCGAGCAGCTTACATTCGTATCGCCTTTTACCGGAGAAAGGGTAAGGCGGTACACGGGAGAACTTATAAAACTGGCCAATATCGCGGATATAGAGGAAGTGTCCGGCCCGGTAGAGATAGAACGCCTTAACCGCGAGAGGGTGGTTTATGTTGAGTGCAACATATATAAACGCTCAATGGGCAAGGTAATAGAAGACATTAAAAGAAAAATAGCCGATCTGCCTTTACCGACGGATGTGACGATAAATTTCGGCGGCGAGGCCGAAGAGCAGGGAAAAGCGTTCAGGGATCTGACATTCCTTCTTCTTCTCGGGATAGCTCTTGTTTACATGGTAATGGCCGCGCAGTTCGAGTCACTGCTTGATCCTTTTATAGTTATGTTCGCGATACCTTTTACTTTTACCGGGGTAATACTGGCTTTTATCATTACCGGCACCACGCTGAGCATTATATCTTTTCTAGGCATAGTGATGCTCATGGGTATAGTTGTGAATAACGCCATAGTTCTTATAAGTTACATAAACATACTGAGGGCAAGAGGCAACGACATAATAGGCGCCGTGACCCTGGCCGGGAAGCACAGGCTGAGGCCCGTTCTTATGACGACTATAACGACGCTTGTTGGTCTTCTCCCGCTGGCCTTTTCGAGGGGTGAAGGTTCCGAAACATGGCAGCCCCTGGGGATAACCATGATAGGCGGGCTTACGGTGTCGACGCTCATAACGCTGCTTTTTGTGCCGACGATGTATTCTGTTTTTGAGAAAAAACTCAAAGCTCGTAAAATATACGACATGAAAGGATGACGACGCAGGGAGGCCGCTTTGAAGATGGTGATGATAGCCTATAACGAGGCCATAGACATGGAGGTAATGGAGATCCTCGGGAATTGCGCTATGAAGAATTACACGAAAGTGCTGGGGGCTTTCGGCAAGGGCAATACCTCGGGAATACATTCGGGAGACGATATATGGCCCGGGAGGAACAACGTTCTTTATGTGGCTTGCGAGGAGATCGACGTGTCGCGTATACTCTGCTGCGTAAAAGAACTTCGAAAAAGACTCGGCAAGGAAGGCATAAAAGCCTTTGTGTGGAATATCGAGCAAATGAGCTGACAATTTTCGGGACGGGTCTGGGGTTAAAATTGAAAACGTCCCTAAGGAAATCTTAAACTAAGGACTGATTTGTCCCATCATTCATCACATAAACATACCATCTCGAAAAAGGAGATAACATTACTGCCGCTTAAATCGTACACTGGTTCTATTCATGTGATAGATTCAAATGAGAAGATGAACGAGGCAGTCCGGGGTCTACGCGGCGAAAAAGTGCTGGGTTTTGACACAGAAACGAGGCCAGCTTTTAAGGCGGGCGAATCCTATCCGCCCTCTCTAGTCCAGCTCGCCGGAAGCGGCAGTGTCTATATATTCCAGCTCAGGCATATTACGTCCTATGGTCCGCTTGCCGCTATTCTGTCCGACAAGAACTCTCTGAAGGCGGGTGTCGCAGTGAGTGATGACCTTAAAAAGCTGGAAGCGATGTTCTCTTTTAACCCGGAATCTTTCGTTGAACTGGCGGACATGAGCTCGAAACTTGGGATAAAGAATAAGGGAGTGAGAGGCCTGGCCGCGCTTCTTTTCGGGTTCAGGATATCCAAACGGGCGAAGATATCCCGTTGGGACTCGCCCAAGCTTACGGACGAACAGATAGCGTACGCGGCTACCGACGCGTGGATATGCAGGGAAATATATTTTGCGCTGACGGGTGAATTGGGACAGACCATAAAAAATTCCGCCGCCGCAAAACCTGATACCCGGATGACCACGGACGAAAGTTAAGAGCACGATGATAATTAAGTATCGTGTCCCCAAAACAAGGAAGTGAAAATGTGAAAAAGACGCTTGTTGTCACTTTCTGTATCTGTCTTGTATGTTTCGCGGCTTTTGCAGGTGAAACAAACGAAAACCTGCAGTATATCAATACCAAGGAAGGGAAGACCTCCTGCGATTTCGGCATACTTTATAAGGAAGCTCCGGAAGGAATGGAAGTTGAAATCTCCGGGGTAGCGACAGGCAAAGGTGCCGACATAAGAAGATGGGAGATCAGCGATATCAAACTTGACGCGGGCGGGGAATTTGTCCGTCCGGTATCTAACAATGTTTTCTACGGCGACAGAAAGTCTCTTTTCGCGCTTCCGGCGGCCTTTGTGTTCGCGGCTATAGGAACGCAGTATGAGATGTACGGTAATGAGTGTTCTTCGGGGCGGGTATGCAACGTTTCGGGGCATCCTGACAGGAGCGCCTTAGCTACGGGTATAGATAAGGCTGGGATGACCGTGGGGCTTGGGCTCCTTGCGGCTCAGGCAAAGGGAGAGATAAAGGGCCTTAAAAGTATTTTCAAACTGAACAAAGAACAAGCGGCTATTATCAAGAGCGGAAAAGGCAAAATACGTTTCGTGCTTGAGGACAATAACACCGCGAAGAAACAAAAACTTTCGGTTAAACTTTCCCAGAAGGACCCCCAATAAAAAAACAATTGACAAAATTTGAAATTCGAGTATACTCTACTAATCAGATAGGAATAGTTGCATAAGGGAAGGTTAATGAGAATATCGTACAAAGGTGACTATGCTCTTAAAGCCATGCTGGATATGGCGGAACATTACGCAACAGAAATTGTTACAAGCCGGGATATTGCCAGAAGGATAGACGCGCCGGTGAAGTTTCTGGAAAATGTGCTGCTTGAACTTAAAAAAGGCGGCTTTGTGGAGAGCCGCAGGGGGAATGTCGGCGGATATATGCTTTCCCGGAAGCCGGAAGAAATATCGGTAGGAGAAGTGATAAGGTATATTGACGGGCCCATAGAACCCATAGCGTGTCTTAAAGATAAATATGCCGATTGTAAAGACATAAAAAATTGTGTACTCAGGAAAATTTGGGAAAAAGTCTATATGGCGACGGCAGATATAATCGATAACGTTAATTTAGATGAACTTGTGAAGGAAGCAAAGTCAAAAGATAAGGTCCTGACATACTCTATATAAAGGAAAGAAAATGCTTTTAAAGAATTTGAACGGTCACTTTGAACTTATGAACGGGATGCGTATGCGTTGCCCCAGAAGCGGAGGTACGCCTATGTAACCGGTTCTTAAGGTTAATTAAAATAGGAAAACCGACCCGCTTGAGTGAAATATATCAGCGGGTTTTTTATTTTTTGAGGATAGTTTTAAAAGGAGGGAAAAATGGGAATAAGGGAAAACACGAAAAATCTTATCAATGATTCGATAGTTAAAGACATCAGGGACGCGGTGAACGAATTGGCGTATGGAACTGTTGTTATAACCGTAAGGAATAGCCGGATAACGCAGATAGAGACATCTCAAAAGCAAAGTTTTACAGATGTCTGGAAAGTTGAAGGCGGCGGCGGGATATAACGTGAAATTTTTTACGAACGGAACAGAATACTAACTGAAATAACACCAAAAAAAAGGAGAAAATAAAATGAGTAAATTAGAAGGCAAACTAAAAAGAGAAACACTTGCTCTTCACGCCGGGCAGGAACCGGACCCAAACACCGGATCGCGCGCCGTACCGATCTATCAGACGACGTCATATCAGTTCAAGAATACCGACCACGCGGCTAATCTTTTCGCTCTTAAGGAATTCGGGAATATTTATACGCGCCTGATGAACCCGACAACCGATGTTTTTGAAAAAAGGTTGGCGGCTTTGGAGGGAGGTGTAGGCGCTTTGGCGGTAGCCAGCGGCCAGTCGGCCATAACCTTGGCGCTTCTTAATATTGCCCAAGCCGGGGACGAAATAGTATCGGCTGATAATCTTTACGGCGGGACATATAATCTTTTCCATCATACGTTCCGGAGACTTGGCATAAAAGTTAAATTTGCCAGGTCGAACGATCTTGACGCGATAGAGAAGGCCATTACACCAAGAACAAAAGCCGTTTATGCCGAATCGATAGGGAACCCCAAGCTTGATGTTGCCGATATAGAGGGCATAGCAGGAGTGGCCCATAAAAGCGGGATACCTTTTATCCTGGATAATACGGTTTCGCCGTACCTATTGTGTCCCATAGAACACGGCGCCGATATAGTTGTGTATTCCGCTACAAAGTTTATCGGAGGGCACGGCACAAGTATAGGCGGAGTTATAGTCGACTCCGGGAAATTCGATTGGACGAACGGCAAGTTCCCTTTAATTGCCGATCCTGATCCAAGCTATCACGAAATAAACTTTGTCGAGGCGCTTAAACCGCTTGGGAATATCGCTTACATCATTAAAGCGCGGGTAACTCTTCTCAGGGATCTTGGTCCTACGCTCTCGCCGTTCAATTCTTTTCTGTTCCTGCAGGGTCTTGAAACACTGCACCTAAGGCTCCCGAGACATTCAAAAAACGCATTAACCGTGGCCAAGTATCTTAAGGAACATCCGAAAGTAAAATGGGTAAATTATCCGGGTCTTGATGATAGTCCGGAAAAAGAGCGGGCGAAAAAGTATCTGCCGCTTGGAGCAGGAGCTATCCTGGGTTTCGGGATAAAAGGCGGGCTTGAGGCGGGAAGAAAATTTATCGATTCTCTGGAACTTGTGTCACATCTTGCTAATGTGGGAGACGCTAAAAGTCTTGCTATACATCCCGCTTCCACTACCCATCAGCAGCTGTCGCGTGAAGAGCAGCTTGCTACAGGAGTAACCCCCGACTTTATCAGATTATCGGTCGGGATCGAACATGCGGACGACATAATAGAAGATCTGGCCCAGGCGTTATCAAAAACATAAGGAGGACGGAAATGAAAAATATTCACGAGAACATCACAAAGACCATAGGCGGCACGCCGCTTGTAAAAATAAACAAGCTGGCCGAAGGTCTTGACGCGGCTATTTTAGCTAAGCTTGAGTTCTTTAATCCGCTTTCAAGCGTTAAAGACCGGATAGGTTTGGCTATGATAGAAGCCGCGGAAAATGAGGGAAAACTTAACAAAGATTCCGTGATAATAGAACCGACCAGCGGGAATACCGGTATAGCTCTGGCTTTTATTGCCGCTGCCAAAGGTTACCGTCTTATTCTTACTATGCCAGATACTATGAGTGTGGAGCGCCGCCAACTTCTAAGTATACTCGGAGCCCAGCTAGTATTGACGGAAGGTGCAAAGGGGATGAGGGGAGCCATTGAAAAAGCGGAGGAACTTGGGAGAACAACGGCTAACAGTTACGTTCCTCAGCAGTTCAATAACCCGGCTAACCCTGAAGTTCACAGGCGAACTACAGCCGAGGAGGTCTGGCGGGATACGGATGGAAATGTTGATATATTTATTTCGGGGATAGGAACCGGAGGCACAATAACGGGCGTCGGCGAGGTTTTAAAAAGCCGGAAGCCTTCTGTGAAAATAATAGGTATTGAGCCGGAAGACTCTCCTGTGCTTTCAGGCGGGAAGCCGGGGCCTCACAAGATACAAGGAATAGGGGCGGGTTTTGTCCCGGGAGTACTTAATAGGGATGTTATAGACGAGATAATTACCGTTAAGCACGAACATGCCGGGGAGACCACTAGGAACCTCGCGAAGAGCGATGGGATTTTAGGGGGGATCTCAAGCGGCGCCGCGATGTGGGCCGCTCTTAAAGTTGCGGCAAGACCGGAGTCAAAGGGTAAGACGATCGTAACAGTTTTACCAAGTTCAGGGGAGAGGTATTTATCAACTTGGCTGTTCCAGTAATTCAGGGACGTTTTCAAAAACAATCCCAGACTTGTCCCGGAATTGAACCTGGACCTGTCCCCTGATCTATCTGGAGAATAGTATTTTTACGCGCAAGTATTTTATTATCTTGAAGATACGGCAGAAAGGGATATAATCAGTCGAGGGGACAGGTCTAAGATCAAAAATGGGGACGGGTCTAGCTTTAAAATCGAAAACGTCCCTAAGGAGATGGCCTAATGGCTGAGAAGACAAAAGGACAGATAGAGGCTGACATCTGCGACGCGGTAATAAAATTCGAAAAAGAACACATGGGCAGGGGGCCTAAAGAAGGCAAGGTACACATATTAGGCGATATGATAGTTGTGAGGCTTAAAGGAGTATTGACTCCAGCCGAGGAGCAGTTGGCTAAAACAAGCGAAGGGCCGGGGCTTATAAAAAAGGTCAGGATGAGCCTTCTGGAGGGGTCAAGGGAGATATTGGAAAACCTTATGCTCGAGATAACGGGGCATCAGGTAGTCAGCATGCATACCGATATAAGCACCAAGAAGGGAGAGAGGGTTATAGTTTTTATCCTCGATAAGAATCTGGAAAATCAGCTTGAAAGGAAATGATTTTCTGATATAATCACTCACGAAATCAGTTAGTTTTAACTGGTAGATTGTGACGAGGACTTGGGGGAGTAACCCCGAGTAGTTGTCGAATAAGCCAGCATTATTGCCCCAAGGGGCAAGGATGCTGGCTTTTTTACTTACAGGAGATTCTTATGGGAAAAGATATTTGGGATGGGTGGAAGATAGATCAGGAGGTCAAGAATCTGCTCTCCGCGGCTCCGAACGTTACTGTAGCTAGAAGCCGTGGAGAACTGTTCGATCTGGCTTCAGGAAAAGGCAAAGATGTTTTTACCGTTGAGTATGCGTTGCCGGACGGAAGGATAGTACAGGAAGCTGTGGTTGCCAGGTGCAAGAACGGCCTTGCGATAAATTATCTGGATAAAGAAATGAGGCGCCGGGATCCAGACTGCCTTGTGGTGGGGGACGATAACGCCACGGATAAACCCAGGTTCAGGGATATTTTTAAAAAGGATTTCGCCGGGCTTAAAAAAGAGACTTTTCTATGGCTCGAGAAGCAGGAGCTATTGATAGCCGGTATAAATATCGGGGGAGTTCAGACGGGGCTCCAGGGGCTTATAATAGCCCCCGCTAACGCTGGGTTCTTTGTGGGAGGGTTATGCGATCTCCAGGTTTTTCTGGATATAAAGGAGCTGGGGGATAAGTTTGATCCTTCTTCGATCCTTTACCTTGCGCCGCCTTTCAGGCACACGCATTTTAACGGCAGGCAGATAGTAGTGCATAACCGGGAGAAAAAGGCGCATGAGATATTTTCGTACAACCTTTATCCTGGGCCGAGCGCTAAAAAAGGAATGTACGGTGTCCTTCTTCAGAAAGGAGAAGATGAGGACTGGCTTACCCTGCATGCCTCCACCGTGCAGGTGGTAACGCCTTATGAGAATGTCACCACATTTTTGCATGAAGGCGCCAGCGGAAGCGGGAAAAGCGAGATGCTGGAGTATCCCCACAGAGAGGATGACGGCCGATTGCTTCTTGGGAGGAATAAGATCAACGATAAGATATTTACCGTCAACATCAATCAGACATGTTCGCTGCGGCCGGTCACGGATGACATGGCGCTGGTCGATAACGAGAAGAGCATCAAGAGCCAGAAATTGACCGTTTCGGACGCCGAGAACGCCTGGTTCCTGAGAGTGAACCATATACGTGATTACGGCACGGATCCGTTTTTGGAAAGGATATGCGTGCATCCCAAAGAACCGCTTTTGTTCCTTAACATCGAAGGGTCGCCGAAATCCACGGTGCTTATCTGGGAACATACAGAGGACGCTCCGGGTAAGACTTGTCCTAATCCGAGGGTCATACTTCCCAGGAGGCTTATGCCTTCGGTGGTGGATGGACAGGTCGAGATAGATTTCCGGAGTTTCGGTATAAGGACGCCGCTTTGCTCGGAGAAATCCCCGACATACGGGATAGTGGGATTGTTCCATGTGCTTTCTCCGGCCCTGGCATGGCTGTGGCGCCTGGTTTCGCCCAGGGGGCACGCTAACCCCAGCGTGCTCGACGAGGACGTTCTCGCCAGCGAAGGAGTAGGGTCGTACTGGCCTTTTGCCACAGGAAGATATGTAAAGCATGCCAATCTTCTTCTAAGGCAGATACTGAACACGGCTCATACAAAATATCTGCTGCTTCCCAATCAGAACGTAGGTTGCTGGGAGGTGGGGTTTATGCCGCAGTGGGTAACGCGCGAGTATTTCGCGCGCCGCGGCGCGGCGAAGTTCCGAAAGGACCAGCTTAAGAGCGCGCGGTGTCCGCTTCTGGGATACACGCCGGCGAGGGTCGTTGTTGAGGGCGTGCAGATACCGGATTTCTTCTTCTCGGTTGAGCGTCAGAGCGAAGTCGGGGTAGAGGCTTATGATAAGGGGCAGGAGATACTGTACAGGTTTTTCGAGAAAAACCTGCAGGCCTATTTGATGCCGGAAATGGATCCGTTAGGCAGAAAGATCATTTCCTGTTGCCTGGACAAGGGAACGGTTGAAGACCTGAACGCCCTCATACCTATGGAGCTTCGAAGTGATGAATGATAGAACGGCCGGACGATGGGGAGTGGTCATATCCGGGGTAGTTATACTTATGTGCCTTGGAGTGGCCTATTCATGGGGAGTTTTTCTCCTGCCCATAGAACTTGAGACGGGGTGGGGAAGGGCTAAGATATCTTTCGCAGTATCTGTGCTTCTTCTTGTTTTTTCCGTTTTTATGCCGATAGGCGGGTTCCTCGAGAAAAAACTGGGCCCGCGCAAGACCGCCTCTCTGGGAGGGGCTCTGGTGGGGATGGGGTGGTTCCTGGCGTCTTTTGCCAAAGAGCCGCTTATTCTTTTCTTGTGTTACGGGGTTATAGCCGGAATAGGGACCGGCCTGAGCTATATGCCGTCCATCTCAAGCGGAATAAAATGGTTTCCCGACAAAAAGGGTCTTGTTACAGGTATAATAGTTTTCGGTTTTGGTTTCGGGACGGCGTTCTTGTCGCCTGTTATGACCAAATTCACGCATATGCACGGGTGGCGGACAACAATGGCTTTATGCGGGATAGTTTTTGGATTTGTGATAACAGCCGCCGCTCAGTTCCTGAAAACCCCCCCGGTATGCGGGGCCTCGAAAGGCCCGAGAGAGCTTTATGAGGACGCGTTCTCGCCAAATGAAACGCTCAGGACTTGCTCTTTCCGTATAATGTTCTTAACCTATCTCGTTTCCATGGTAGCTGGGATGATGACCATAGGGCATCTTGTGGCGTTTATAACCGATAAAAACTTTAGCGCCATGCAGGGCGCTTTGGCTTTGGTCCTGCTCTCGATCTTTAACGGTGTTGGCAGGATAGTCTGCGGATACGCGTCAGATATCTGGGGAGGGAAGAGAATGCTTGTTCTCTTGTCGGCTGTTATAGGGTCGGTTATGTTGGTTCTATATCACGCGCCGTCACTAGCCGCGATATACGTTCTTTCCGCGGTCATAGGTCTCTCTTTCGGAGGGTTTTTGGCTGTTTATCCGGCTCTTACGGCGGAATATTTCGGGCGGCGCGATTTTCCGGTAAATTACGGTCTAATTTTTATCGGATACGGTCTAGGATGTTTCCTAGGGCCATTGATAGGAGGGTGGGTGCACGATATTACCCGCAATTATCTGGCGGCTTTCAATTTTTCCGGGCTCTTAGCTCTGGCTGGAAGTATAGCGGCATACGTTTTTCTTAAAAAACCCGAAAAGATCTGGCAAACGGGGACAAAGTGAAAACTTGGTAAAAGGAGGTTTATGAAAAAGGTGGCGGTCATTGTGGGGTCTGAATCCGACAAAGAACAGATGGAAAAGGGTATAGATGTGTTAAAACAGTTCGATGTTCCGTATGATTTTAAAGTGCTGTCGGCGCATAGAAACCCCGAGGCTTTGAATGAATACATAACGTCTTTAAGCGAAAAGGAATACGCTGTTGTAATAGCGGGAGCCGGAATGGCGGCCGCGCTGCCGGGATGTGTGGCGTCCCAGACGCTGCTTCCCGTGATAGGTGTTCCGATGACAGGCGGGGCCCTTAACGGGGTGGACGCGCTATACTCCATAGTCCAGATGCCAAAAGGAATACCTGTGGGTTGCATGGCCATAGGGTCAAGCGGGGCCGTGAACGCCGCCATATACGCCGTGCGTATCATGTCCTTAAGCGATGATGTATTGCGAAAAAAGCTCGCCGGGCACAGGGAATCGCTAAAAACGGGAAAGTAAGGGCAATGAAAAGAGCGGTTTTTCTGGATCGTGACGGAACCATAAATGAAGACGTGGGCTATTTCTGCTCGATGGATGATTTCCGGTTAATACCGAGAGCCATCGACGCCCTTAAGATGCTGCAGAGAGAATTTCACCTATTCGTAGTTACAAACCAATCCGGTGTGGCAAGAAAGGTATTTTCGGAAGAGGCGCTTGTATCGTTTAATAAGGAGATAGAGGAGTTCTTGTCCCGTAAGGGCGTCAACATTATAAAAACATACTACTGTCCGCATCTCAAAGAAGATCTTTGTCGTTGCCATAAGCCAAGCCCTTATTTTTTAAACCAGGCCGCGGAAGAATATGGCATAGACTTAAAACAGTCTTTTGTTATAGGAGATCATCCGCATGACGTTGAAATGGCCCAGAAAGCCGGGGCATGTTCCATATATGTTCTAACCGGTCATGGGGAGAAGCACAGACGCGAGATGGAAAAAGGTGTTCCCCCCGATCACATAGCACGGGATATTTTCGAGGCGGTTCAGTTCTGTTACTAAAGTCAGACGCTCGGTATTCGTACGGCAAGCATGTCCTGCGCGCTTCATAATTCGCCTGTTAATTTATTACTTCAGGAGCAGACCCTTCAGGGCAGTGTCCATATTTTTATCTCTTTCGGGCGGCGAATTATTTCAGTGCTCGGACACGCTTGCCGTACGGTATTTCAATATCAAGGTAGCTTTAAAGCCAACTACTCTATACCCAGAACCCAAGACTCCATACAAATAAGAATGTTGCGTACAAGTACCATATTTCTTGAAGACTCAGAAAAAAGGGATATAATCAGTCTTGGGGACAGATCCAAGATTAAAAAAAGGGACGGGTCTGGCTTTAAAATCGAAAACGTCCCTTATTGAAGAGGAGGGTCTATGATCAAAGCTACGGCGGTGGTATTGAGTTTTATGATCATGTTCTCGGGAGTGTGTTTTGCCCAGCCGGGGGAAGAACAGAGCGAAAAGCGTAATGCCGTGCCGGAGCAGCTTGTTGGTAAGGCTGTTGTGCCCGGGTTCGAAGATGTGCGGGCTTTCGGAGACGTGGTTTCGCCATCTTTTCAGCACGACCTTATACAGTCCATAAAGGATGAGCCTGAAGGGATGTTTCCACTTAATCCCGACGGAACCAAAGATTACGCGATAATCGGCATATCCGGCGGAGGAGCCAACGGAGCTTACGGGGCAGGGGTTATGAACGGGTGGACCGCAGCCGGTACGCGGCCGGAGTTCAAAATAGTCACGGGGATAAGTACTGGCGCTTTGATAGCGCCTTTTGTTTTTTTGGGGCCAAGCTATGACAATCAGATGAAAGAGATGTACACCACCGTATCCACAGAAGACATAATGAAGAATAAGGCGCTTTTCAGCGTTAATAGCGCGAACTCACTGGCGGATAACAAGGGTCTCAAAAAACTCGTCGAGGCGAATGTAACCGAAGATATTCTATCCGCGATAGCCGCTGAGCATAAAAAGGGGAAGAGACTTTATGTAGGAACTACGAATCTTGACGCGCAGAGGCTTATAGTGTGGGACATGGGTAAGATAGCTTTGGCGGGAGACAAGAAAGCTCTGGATCTTTTCAGGGATGTTCTTGTAGCGTCCGCGGCTATACCCATAGTTTTTCCTCCGATGTACATAGATGTGGAAGCGGACGGAGAAAAGTACGAGGAAATACATGTCGACGGCGGCACTGTTACTCAGGTAGTGGCCTTGGTGGGCATGCTGAATGGTTTAAGGGATATCGCTCAAAAAGAGGGAGTTAAAGGTCCTAAACTGAATGTAAGTTTCTATTTCATAATGAACGGTTATTTCGCGCCGCATTGGAGGAGGGTCAGGAACAACATACCTTCTATCGCGGAGACCGCTATGGATACCCTGATCAAGGCGCAGGGCATGGGAGATGTTTACAGGATATACACTCTTCTTGAGGCGAGGGGCATAGACTTTAATCTGGCATATATACCCGGGGACCACGTTTCTAAGTCGGATGAGCTTTTCGATCAGGAAGAAATGGTGGGGTTGTTCAATCTTGGTTTCGACTCTGCCCAGGGCGGTAAGGCCTGGAACAAGAAGCCGCCTTTTATGGAAAATGTCAAACTGCCGGGGTCTTTAGATGATACGAAGAGCTGAAAGTTTATAGTGACCAAAACGAGGAGGGACAATGAAAAAGCAGATCTTGATTTCCGTTCTTGCCATGGCTGTCGCATCGTATTTTTTACCGGGCGCGGCGTTCTCCCAGGAAGGAAGAGGGAACAGAGCGCCACAAAAAGTTGACCGGGACAACAATCCCCCGGGGCCGAAAGGCGGACCGGGAACCAACTGGGAAAACAAGCCCGGTCCCCAGGGCGGGCCTGGAGCCGGCCCTGACAAAAAGCCCAAAATAGACCGCGACAATAATCCTCCGGGGCCGAAAGGCGGACCGGGAACCAACTGGGAAAATATTCCTGAAAAACCTGCCAGGAAAGAATTAAAACCCGGCATTAAAGATAAAGCCGTAGTCGATGAGGCCTGGGAGGAAAAGGCCGATCTTAACGGAGACGGTATAGTTGACGGTTTTGAAATACGTAAATGGAAGGAAAGAAAACCGCGTAAACCCGCTTCGGAAGGGAGAGGCGGCGAAGAGGCTTCTTTGGAGGGATGGGAAAAGAAAGCGGACCTCAACGGGGACGGCACTATAGACGCTACCGAGATAGGTAAGTGGAAGGAGCGCAAAAAACAAAGATTCGGCGACGGGCCCCGTGAAAACAGGGCGAATGTAAATACTCCCTGGGAGAACAAGGCCGACACCAATAACGACGGTGTCGTAGATAAGGTTGAAATAAACCAGTTCCGCAATAAGAAGGACCGTGACAACAATCCTCCGGGGCCGAAAGGTGGACCAGGGACCAACTGGGAAAACAAGCCCGGTCCTCAGGGCGGGCCGGGGGCAGGTCCTGACAAAAAGCCTAAGAAGGATCGTGACAACAACCCTCCGGGAGCCAAAGGCGGGCCCGGAACTAACTGGGAAAACAAGCCCGGTCCCCAGGGCGGGCCGGGGGCAAGTCCTGACAAAAAGCCCAGGAACAGAAGGTAGAACACTCACGGGTGACAGGCACTGCCGGTGCCTGTCACCCGTGTGAAATGTTTATAGGTCAGTATATGTCGTATTCGAGAAGGCGGCAGTCAATGTCGCCCGAGAAGAATGGGACGCGTTTTTTAGCGGCAAGTCCGACTTTCTTTGAAAGTTCTAGGTTCCCCGTGAAAATATACCCTTCGTAACCGGCGCATTTTTTCTTAAAAAAATCTCCTATCTCTTTGTATGTATGGACGAGCCTGTCGATGTCGCCCATACGTTCCCCGTATTCAGGGTTCAGTATGATCTTGCCGGGGCCTTCGGGAATGGTGGTTTCCCTGAAATCCGAGACTTTGAATTCTATAATGTGGTCAACGCCGCAGGTGGTGGCGTTCTTGACGGCGGCTTCTATGGCGGTCTTGTCTATGTCAGTCGCGATTATTTTTTTAGCCGGTTTTTTGTTACAGAGAGCCAGGCGTTCCTTGCGCATTTTTTGCCAATATTCTTTATCGCAGTTTTTTAAATGCAAAAAGCCATAATTGGATCTCAAAAGCCCCGGCGCCTTATTGAGGGCAATGAGCGCAGCTTCTATAGCTATTGTTCCGCTTCCGCACATGGGGTTGACAAGGTGACCGGAACCGTCGTATCCCGCCGAAGAGAGGACTGCCGCCGCGAGTGTTTCCTGCATTGGAGCCGTGAGAGGTATTTTGCGGTAGCCCCTGTCGGCAAGTTTAACCCCGGAAGTGTTTATGTAGATCCAGGCGGTGTCGTTCTTCCAGTAAAGGTTAATAACGATGTTCCTTCTTTCGGGACCGGAATTAGGCCTATTCCCGGTCTTTTTTGTCATGCGGTCCACTATGGCGTCTTTGAGTTTCTGATTGGCGAACATGGAGTTCTTGATCCTTGGATTGGATACCTGAGAGACAACCGAAATGTATTCGTTTTGGGGGATGATCTTTTCCCATTCTATGAGGGAAGCTTTCCGGTAAAGGTCTTCAGGGGAAGAACACTTGAATTCTTCCAGAAGAAAAAGCACATTGAATGCCGTTCTGAGCTCCAGGTTGAGTTTGTAGGTGTCTATCAGGCGGGCTTCCGTGACAAGCCCGGTTTCATGCGTTGAAACTATATCAAAACCCAGAAGTTTTATCTCTTTTTCGAGAAAGGGAGTGACTCCCCTGGAACATGTAACAAGTATCCTGCTTTTCAAGTTAAGGTCCATAATAGTTATGAGTATAACCCAGTTTAACCGGATCAACAATATTGTTTATTGAAAAGTCTGCCTTTAAGACGAAAAACCTTAGTGTATAAGGAGAAAGGGCGATAGCGCCGAATAATCAATATTTTTGTTGACCTAACACAATTATTATGCTAATATGCGCGCTATGTTTTTGGAATCCAGGCATCAAAATGTTTTCAGGCGGGTTATTTCGGTGGCGCTTGCCTTCAGTCTTTTCTTCTCTGATCCGGGGTTGGCTCAGACAGTTTCAGTTTTTAAGCTGTCTGTTCCGTCGCCTTTCAGCGGGAAAGGAGACGCAGGGGAGATCTCCCCGGAAAATTTCCGTAATTCCGCGTTTTTTCTATACATAGCCTCGATCATAGGCAAGTATATGGATCTTGGCATTTCCGAAGATACTATAAAAAACCACATAAAGTCGTCCATGCCGGGGAAAGAACTTGCTCTCCTGACTAGAGATGATCCTTTTTTCGCGATAGCCGATATAGAAAAGAGCGGGTACTCGGGAAACGGAAAGGACTACAACTTACCCTTACTGCTGGGAGAGAATAGGGCTTTTAACCTCAGATTTCACACCGATGAAGCAAGAGCGGGGAGTTCTGAGTGGATCATACCGCTCGGTAACGGGAAGAACGTATACGCAGAGATAGAAGGCGCGACGGAAACGGCCCCGAAGTTAAAGGAACGCCTTATAGACTTTCTCGACGCCAATACAATTGAGCCCTCGCGCGCTTTTGATGGCAGTATATACATGCCTACCCCCGAAACCGTGCTCGATAAGGTTTTTTCATTTCTTGCTAAAGAACTTGGAGGACTTGAGGGGAAAAATTTTCTGGATCTGGGAGCCGGGGATCTGAGGGCTTCGATTTGGGCTTCTAACCTTTTCGGGATGAAGGCCAGAGCATACGAGAAAGACCCCGCGGTAAGCGCTAAGGCCGAAGAGATATACCTGAAAGCGCAAGAGGAAGGTTTTACCGGAGAGAGAAAGCTTAATTTTATTCCGCGCTCCGATGCCTTCCAGAGAAGCTGGAAAAACACGGACGCGGTATATGTTTTTTATCCCTACCCGGCCGGGTCGGGAATTGACGCCGGTTTCAGAAAACGCCTTCAGGAAAAGGCCAGGGAACTTCCTGACAGCGCTGTAATAGCCATACTTTTTGTAAGCGATCACACAAGGCCCCAGTGGGGAAACTCACATATTTTTCCCGCTTTGAAACCTCTATGGGAAGAACCACTCAACGTTTCCGCGGCGAAAGGCGGGTTGTATCTGGGGCTTTATAAAAAGCCTTCCGACGAATGGGTGCTCCAGGAGGCGGTTTCACGGGCGTTTAAAAAGTACGATCCACGCATTGACGGGCAATGTGTCGACGCTTCCATGATGATAGAGAAAGAGCTTAAGTCCTGCGGAGTCGAGGTTACGGAAAGGACCATAGAGATACCCCATGATTGTTCGGCGGCGGCAGAAAGAGGAAAAACCCGGACATCCGCTCATGTTATCCTGGAGACGTCTTTTGGAGGGGTGGAGAGGGTAATAGATACCCAGCTTCTTCAGTTCGAGGGAGAAAAAGGCAACAAGCTTGCGCTTAGCGAGGATTTCTCGGCTAAAGGGCTCTACTTTGCCGAAGAGTATTACGCGGCGGTTCCGGCATATCGTGAAGGGTTGTGTCTCGGCGGAAGGATAACCTCTTCTCTTGCCCGGGAAAAAGAATTCGGGCATGAAACTTTTTATCCCCGTGAAGGCCTTTTGAGACTGAGAAGCATGGTGATGGAAAAAATCAAGGAACGTTCTGTCGATCCGTCGCTCCCCCCGGTAAAGGTTTTCATAACCGGTCAGCCGGGTACGGGCAAGAGCACCATCACAGAGGAACTTGAGGCTGTGTTTTTCGGCCTCGAGGAGTTCGAGCTCGAGCGGTTCAGCGACGATGTGGCCATGGAACGCCACTATAACATGATACTTGACCGCGCAGTTTTCCCCGAGAAAAAACTTGTGATAATAGAGGGGTACCACACAATACCGGACCTCGCCGAAAGGCTTTCGCCGGATATAGTAGTTGAGATAGTTGCCGAGGAGCAGGAAAGACGAGAAAGGATAAGAAAACGTTCGGAAGAACTGCGTTTTTCGACCCATTATGACCCGAGGATAATGGAACTTGGAAGAATACCTTATCACGGCATAGATTTCGCTATAGATACAACAGGGTTGGACAGAAACTCTATAAGGAACGTCTTTCGAGATGTCAGGAAGGTACCTATAGAAGATATTCCTGTCGTGGCGGCGAGAATAAACAAAAGATCTTCCGGTATCGACGGCAGGACTCTGGAAACCCACGAAATAAAATTTATCGATGGTAGCCGCATGATTATAGGGACCGATCCTGTGACAGGTGAAGTCGGGAGCGAGGAAGTGATCCATTTTGGACCGGATATTAAGTCTCTGAGCGGTAAAAGACTTTACGAAAGAAGGTTATATGGGCCGGGCCACGAACTTCAGGAAATAACTTATTACGATCTATCAGGCGAAGTTATTGGAACGGAGACTTTAGAGGATTTCAGCGTGTTTAAGAATGGCGCTGGAAAATGGATGGATATGAACCCTTTTGTGGCCAGAAATCTTTTAGAAAAGGCCATAGAGGAAAGAAATGGACGATCTTTGACAGAGGAAGAGCATCTGGAAGTGGCCTCGTTCCTTAGGGCTATCTTTGGAGGCGGTACGCTTGAATTTATCAACGAAAATAAATATATCTGGGGGTATCCGCTTTTGTGCAGCGAGACATCGGAATTTATACATAAGGAATTGTCGAAGGCGGGGATAAAGGCGGAGATAACGGAATACGGGAACCACGTTGTAGTCGAGGTCGGTCTTGCCGGGGTGGTTTTTGTGGTGGATGGCACCGCGGGACAGCTTGAACTAAGGCCCGGCGGTGATGATGACGAGTCTTACGGCAACATGAACGAAGCGGTACGCCGAACCGGGCTTGTTATAATGCCGCGCGACGTGGCCCAGTCTCTTGAGGGGACGGAGAATTACTATAGATGTTCGGAGGCAGCGCTCACGAGGCAGGAAAGGGAATCGTTCAGGAAGTTTTGGCTAGATAAGCTAGATAAGACAGAAAGTCGCGCCGGAAAAGATAAAACAGTCAGGGCGGCGGGGGTAATTGTTTCCTTGGGGTTTATGCTTGGAGTGTATTTGGGGTATCCCGCGGCTGGTTTTATTTTGGGTGTAGCCGGTGAAATCCTGGCTGGAGCGCTTATGGGAGAAAAGAAAAAGGGCATGATGTTTGGTTCGGCCAAACATTCGAAAGTCGAAATTAGAGACGAGGGTGTGTACGGCAAGGGCGATATGTCGTCTCGCGCTTCGGCTCCTAAAATACGGCCGCGCAGTCAGGAAGAAATAGATGAAGCCAGAGAGTTTGAGATATATTTTGCCTCTCTTTCTTTTGACAGGCGCGAAATGATAAGAAAGGTCGCCGGACAGGCCGTTAAGAAACAGGCGTGGAAGAACCAGAGCGGCACGGGGACAAAGAGGCTTTTTGTGGGGATAGAAGGTTTCGACGCTTCCGGAAAAAGTTATTTTGTCGAGAAAGAGCTGAGGCCGTATCTTAAATTTAAACTTGGGAGAAAAGTTGAGGTACTTCACGGCGACTGGTGCATGGTGGAGAAAAAAGAAAGAGAAAAGGACCTTACGGGTATTTACAGCGATTATTATAACTGGTTCGACCACGAAAAACTTTCGGAATGGCTGAAAGACCTTCATGCCCCGGAAACCCTTACGTATACGATCAATGACGCTTATGTGTCGGAGTCGGGGGAAAGGTCGGGAACGGAAACGCTTAATGTCGATGACGATACTATTGTCCTTGTGGACGGTCTTTTCCTGGAGAGGAACGATGAGCGAGTTGCCCTAAAGCCTCTTATGGACTATTTTGTATATTTTAACGTAACCGAAGACGTTTCTCTGGGGCGGCAGCTTGAGAGAGATCCGGCAAAGATGGGCAGGACAGAAGAAGAAGTGCTTTACTACGTTAATAATATTTTTCTCAGAACACACGCTGAATACAGGGGTTCGGATGACAAGCCTTTTGAGTCGGCCGACATAGCCGTCGATAACAGCGATCTTTCCGCGCCAAGGGTGGAGGTCAGACAGGAAAGGGACAAGGATTTTCCGCCGGACACGGTCTCGGAGAAGAAGGCGGCCGTAATATTTTCAGATACGGTAAAGCTGGCGAAAGATAAGGTAAAGCTTTCCCGTCCGGTAAGGATAGCCTTGGGAACCGACTGGATAAAGGGATACTCTCCCGGGAAAGAGCAGCAGATGGCCATCAATCCTCTTATAAACGAAATAAGAGGATTTTGCGAAAGTATGGGTATCCCGCTTGTAATCGCGCCCGATGCCGAGCTTATAAGCGCTATTGAAAGGGACTCGAACGAAAAAAATAAACTTGCCGAGAGGTCCGGTTTGGAATATGAGGAACCAGAGACCATAATAATAGCTGAAAAAGCCAGCGTTTTTTCCTTTAAGTTCCGGGATTTCAGCGAAAAGAAAAAAGCTTTTCTTGTAGGTGTTGACGGGAGCGAACTTACTGAAAAAAGCTATATTCGTGTAACAGAGATACTTACTCTCGCTTTTAATCTCAGGTTTAGTTCGATATTCACCTCGAACCCCAATAACAACCCTCATGTTGGCCTTTCCAGGGAAGGGGGTTTGTATGTACTAATCCCTCGCGCTACCCGATTCTTCAGTTACGAAGAGCTAAAATCCCTTTACGAGGTGCAGTCTTTCGCTTGATCTATAAGAGAAAAGGCAGGCGAAAAACCGAAATCTCACCTGCCCTCTCATTTTTTCAACTACATTCTTACTATTCTGTTTCCGCTTCTTCGTCAACTGTCTCTACGGTCTCGGTCTTATCTCCGCCTGCACCGCATCCGCAGCAACCCTTAGCGTCTGCTTCCTTTGGAGCCGTTCCGACCGCCCCGCAAAAGACCAATAACGAAAGTATTGTGTTCAGTATCTTCATATTCCCTCCTTTCCCATAACTAAATGATACCACAAAAGTATCATTTAGTCAAGTTGAACGGGGGTTTCCGGGACTAAGGGGGAGAGAGCCCTAAAATGTTGACCCCGGTTCAACCGGCTGTGTATAATGATGTGCGATGTATATCTCCCGTAAAGTAAAGATGTCTTTCTTGCCGGGAGCATGGAATAGACCTGAAAAATACCTTCAGGCGATAACTTGGCATGACTGAGCATATTTGTCCTAATTGCGGTAAGCCGATCTATGATGATGAGGCTCTTCTGTGCCTCTACTGCGGCGAGAACCTTGAGCGCCCCGTGGGGGTGCTGGGGAAATTGAAATATAACCGTCATCACTTGCTGGCGGCGGCGCTTATAGCGGCAGTAATAGCCGCCTTTTTTGTTTTTATGACTAAATGAATTTTAGCGCGTCAGGCGATAAGGGGATTTTGAAAGTAGAAGGGAGAAAGGAGAAATAAAGATTGAGGCTAGGGAAAAATAAGGGGGAAATGGTGATTAAAGACAATAACGTCCGGAAGGTCCATCCTGTTGACGCCGATAGGACAATAGCGGATTACTTTGTTCTCAGCATTAAAGGGTTTTGCATGGGGATCGCCGACGTGATCCCAGGTATATCGGGCGGGACAATAGCTTTTATCCTCGAAATATACGAAGACTTTATAAGTTCCATAAAATCCTTTGATGCGAACTTTATTAAACTTCTTTTAAGGGGAAGGTTCCGTGAAGCTTCGGGCTCGGTGGCGTGGAGATTTTTTGGTTCCGTGGCGGCGGGTATAGGGTGCGCTATACTTCTTTTTTCCCGAGTAGTTAGCTGGCTTATAAAGGAACACCCCGTTCTTATCAACTCTTTCTTTTTCGGGCTTATTCTGATGACGGTGCCCATAATAGCCAGGGCAATGAAAAAATGGGACGCTAAAAAAATAGCGGCTCTTGTGGTATCTTCGGTGGCAACATTTTTCTTTGTTCAGTTGACTCCCGTTTCGACCCCGGAGACATGGTGGTTCGTTTTTTTGTCTGGGGCTCTGGCGATATGCGCCATGATCCTTCCCGGGATATCCGGAGCTTTTATACTTCTTCTTCTCGGGAAGTATCAGTTCATAATGAACGCGCTGCACTCAAGGGATATGGGCACGATATTTGTTTTTATGCTTGGTATAGCCGTAGGGATACTGTCTTTCGTGAGGATCCTCGAGTGGCTTTTTAAGAAGTATCACGATATGACCATAGCGGTCCTCGCGGGATTCGTCATAGGGTCTCTCAATAAGATATGGCCGTGGAAAAAAGTTATTGAGAGCATTACAACCTCAAGCGGGAAGATAATACCGGTAAAAGACATGAACGTCCTTCCTTCTGTTGCGGACGGCCAGTTAGTTTTGGCGGTCGCGCTTATATTAACGGGATGTTTTATAGCCTTTCTTCTGCACGCTATTCCTCAGCGGCATTCAAAGTCCATCGGCGGCAAGTAAGCGATATATCGGTGTCTTGCAGTGAGGCTGCAGTTTCCTGAGCGAAGAGAAGAGAAACTGCATAGCCGAACTGTCCCCGAGCCAGTGAAGCTGCGGTTTCATGAGCAAATAGAAATGAAACCGCACAGCTGAACTGAAGCGAGGAGGCACCAAAGTGTCTAGCGGATATCGGATTTGTCATCACCTTTCCGATATTTCCTTCAGGGACACTCGATTTTCCCGGCGTGAAAATCTCGCTCGGGTGGTCTCTCTCGCTCTCCCTCGGGCTTTTGCCCTCGGGATCCGTGCCCGCTCGAGAGACCAACGCCCTTCCGGGAACATCGGAAAGGTGATGACATAGAGATTGACGTTCAGTTAGAGGTCAAGGTTTAGCGCGGAAATGCCGTCATTTTGAGCGAAGCGAAGGATGACGTATACAAGTCTGAGGACTTGAAGTGAAGGCATCAACGTAGACCGAAGTGCCTGGCAGTGAGGCTGCAGTTTCCTGAGCGAAGAGAAGAGAAACTGCATAGCCGAACTGTCCCCGAGCCAGTGAAGCTGCGGTTTCATGAGCAAAGAGAAATGAAACCGCACAGCTGAACTGAAGCGAGGGGGCACCAATGTGTCTTTAGGCGGTTCAAATTATAATTACCACGCGTGAATGAACTGCAGAACATGAATGGTCAGGACTATAGATCCTATCGCGACGCGGAGGAGGCGCGAGATCTGGAAAGGAAAGAGAGGGGAATTCGAGGCCAAAATTTTTGCGAGTCCCTCTATTATAAGGAAGAGGCTTGCTCCCAAAGCCGTATAATCCACCCAGTTTATCTGTATTTCGGCTATTTCCGAAGACATTACCCTGAATTGAAGGAACTGTCCCAGATGAATAGCGATTATCGAAAGGCCGAAAGAGATGCGTACGGCGCGGGTGAATCGGCCCATCGGAAAAGGTTCTTTCGCTCTGATAAAAGCCAGCGTGCCGTCGGTTACAAGAAAAATTCCCGCTATGAATGAAAGATAATCTATCGTTACCTTTGTAAGAGCGGAATCGAACGCCAAAACCGTAGTGCAAGAGCAAAGCCCAATAGCGGCAGATGTCAGAACTATTTTTGCGTAAAGGTCCTTCATAAATGACATTTTATCATTAATTCCGGCGGAGGGCATGGATTTTGTGTCTTGTCGTAAGTATTATCCCTTAAATTTCACATAGAATTAACAGTTCCGGAACATTAACGCAATACAACGGCAGTACTATCTAAATTAAAGCGGATTTTAATTCGAGGGTGTATAATAACAATGCCCACTGGATGGAGGATAAATATGAGCAAGATACGGGTACTTTCTGTAGAGGACGATAAGAACATATCCAAACTCATAAAGTATAACCTTGAGAAAGAGGGGTTCACTTGTTTTTCGGCGCAAACCGGCGAAGAGGCTCTGGAAACTCTGAAGAAAACAAAACCGGACCTTGTGATACTCGACATAATGCTTCCCGGGATGGATGGGCTTGAAGTGTGCCGGAGGATACGCCAGGAGAAGGAACTTGCCGGTGTCTCCGTTATAATGCTTACGGCAAAAGGGGAAGAGGTAGACCGCATAGTGGGGTTCGAGCTGGGGGCGGATGACTATATGGTCAAACCCTTCAGTCCCAGGGAACTTGTCCTAAGGATAAAGGCGGTACTAAAAAGAGAGAAGAGGGAAGAGGCAGAAGATGAACTTCTTGAGGCCAGAAAAATACAGGTTGACCTGGGTAAGCATAAAGTTACCGTAGGTGGGAAAGAGATCGAACTTACAAATATGGAATTCAATCTCCTCAGGACGCTTATGGAAAGAAAAGGCCGGGTGCAGTCCAGGGAAAAACTTCTTGATGAGGTGTGGGACATAGCAGCTGATGTTACAACAAGGACCGTGGATACTCATATAAAGAGGCTCAGGACCAAGCTGGGCAAAGAGGGAGACCTTATAGAGACGGTACGCGGTGTGGGATACCGGTTCAGCGAGGAATACTAGGAGAAATAATTTGCGTATAAGGATCCATTACAAAATAGCGCTGGTATTCTGCCTTATAACGGCCTTTGTGCTGCTTGGGACTTTCGCGTACCTTGACGCTGTCCTTAAAACGTATGTCTACGAAAAGATAAAAACCGCCATAACAAAAGAAGTTCTTCTTGCCAAGCTTTTTCTGGAAAAAGATTTTCCGGGATATAACCGTTTCAAAGATATAAGCGAGATAAGCATTAAGGCCGGGGACCAGGTAAGTTCGAGGGTCTCGGTGATTGACATTAACGGTATGGTCCTTGGAGATTCCGATATAGAAGAATACAAGGTGGGGGAAATGGAGAACCACCTGTACCGTCCGGAGATACAGGAGGCGCTTAAAAAAGGGATCGGTGAGAGCAGGAGGTTTTCCACCACTCTGGGCAAGGATATGCTATACATAGCCGCCGTGATAGGAAAAGATTCGCCTAAGGGGTTCATAAGGTCGGCTGTCCCGCTTACCGATATAGAGGTGGTTTCCACGCGCCTAAAAAAAATACTTCTTGCTGCCGTCTTTGCGGCTCTTTTTATTTCCGCTGTTTTCGCGTTTCTGGCGGCGTTTATTATAACAAGGCCTGTTAACAGGATACATGCCGCCGCAATGGAACTTTCAAGAGGCAATTACGATAAAAAGATATCCGGACCCGGGAACGACGAAATAGGGGATCTCGCGAAGGCGTTCAACCATATGGCCGAGCAGATAAAACTTAAGGTTGAGGAGATCACCTCACAGAGCGCCAGGTTCAAGGCTGTTCTTTTAAGCATGTCGGACGGTGTCGTGGTGGTGGACAAGAAGGAAAACATCCTTCTTATAAATGACGCGCTTAAAAAGATATTCCCGGTGACGGGGGACGCTTTCGGAAAAAAACCTCTGGAAGTTGTTAGGAATGTGGAAGTGCAGGAGATAGCGGAAAGTCTTCTTGCCGGGAGAGAGAGCCATATTAAAAAGGAGATATCCCGTATTCTCCCGGAAGAAAAGACGGTTATTGTTCACGGAACTCCTGTTGTAAGGGACGGCAACATAGAGGGAGCGGTAATGGTCTTTCACGATATTACCGAGATAAGGCGCCTTGAGACGGTTCGGCGGGATTTTGTGGCCAATGTTTCGCATGAGCTCAGGACGCCCGCTTCCAACATAAAGGGGTTCGCGGAGACACTTGCCGCGGGAGCTCTCAATGACAGGGAGCACGCTGCGGAGTTCGTGAAGATAATAGAGGAGAATTCAGACCGGCTTGTGAGGCTAATAGAGGACCTTTTGTCGCTTTCCAGGATAGAGTCGGGGAAGGCGCCGCTTGATCTGAAGAAGTGTCCGGTAAGAGATATTATAGAAAAGCTGGAAAAAGAGACAGCTAAACAGGCGGAGCTTAAAAAAATAAAATTCGAAAAAATTTTACCATCCAATGAGATTTATATAAAGGCTGATGAGAGCATGATCTTTCAGGCGCTTTTTAATCTGGCCGATAACGCCGTAAAATATACCCACGAAAACGGGCATGTGAAAGTGACGGCCCGGGAGATAAAAGGATCTGTAGAAATAGAGGTCAGTGACGACGGGCCGGGCATACCCGAAGAACATCTGGAACGAATATTTGAAAGGTTCTATAGAGTGGACAAGTCCCGCTCGCGCGAGACCGGAAGTACCGGTCTTGGTCTTTCCATAGTTAAGCATATAGCCGAAGAACATGGAGGGAGTGTCCGTGTAGAGTCAGTTTTCGGCAAAGGTTCTTCTTTTTTTCTGATCCTTCCCTCAGTTTTAACCTGACGATACTCCGGGCATACTTTTTCTCTGTTAAAAAGGCTCCGAAATAGCTTAGCTCCGGACTCTTTTCTTATCACTCAACCTCCTTACTACTTGCTGCTTACTAATTATCTCTTCCATCTTCCCACTTAACCTTAACCTTCGCTATCCCCTCACTGCCTCAACTTCAACCGTCATCCTGAGGGAGCGACCATATTTTTATCCCTTTCGGGCGGCGGATCGTTTGCGGTGCTCGAATACACTCGCCCCGAGGATAATGGCTATTTTAGATTCTTCGCCTTCGGCTCAGAATTACGGAGACACTCAGGTATCCCCTCGCTTTTGAGTATATCGAGAAAGTATCCCTATGATCCGTACAGGGAGGATCCACACCGGGCGGAGGGGCCCTGGTAGGATCATAGGGATACGCCTCTGACTCAGAATGACAGAGACACTTTTGTGCCCTCTCTCTGGCTCGGGGACAGTTCGACTATGAAGCACCAGTCTAACTGCCTCAACCTGCCCCCTCACTCGATACTCGATACCCAAGACACTTTGGTGACAGGCACTTTAACTCGGGAAATATGATCTGTGCCAGTCACCTCAACCTCAACCTGCCCCCTTGCTATCCAGTTATGGCGTTTCAATTCACCCGGATTTCACTTCCGCTTAAAAAAGACTCAACATACGAAAGCTAAACTTCAGGCGTAATCCGGAAGAGAAAAGAGGAGGGTGACAATGGATATCTTGACGGGAGTAATGGTTTTAGCGGGGATGTCGGTCTTGGGGTTGGTTTATTTTCGGTTTTGCGCTGGCTTTGCGGAAGAGGTCATCGTGGGTATCGACAAAAAAGGAGGGAAAGAGATGAGAAAGGTGTTAGCGGTTCTATTGGCAGCTACGGTTATTTTTACGGCCGCGGCGCCGAGATCAGGAGCCAGTGAAATGCAGGTTCTGGTGGATAAGCTTGTGGAAAAAGGGATACTCTCCCCGTACGAAGGGCAGATACTTATGGCCCAGGCGAAAGAGGAAGCGGCAAAAGATATGGCAGAAGCTAAAAAAGTAATAGTTCCCGAATGGACGGATAATGTGAAGATAAAAGGAGACGTTAGACTGAGAACCCAGGCGGACTGGGGTAAAGGCCTCGGACCCGCGCACCAGAGACTGAGGCAAAGGGTAAGGGCAAGATTGGGAGTTGAAGGAAAGGTTAACGATCAGGTAAAGGCCGGGGTGCTTGCGGTTACCGGCAACGATGACCCAAGGTCCACAAACCAGACCCTGGATGATAATTTCGAGTCGTATGACCTTCGCCTTGACCAATATTACATAAACTGGACGGCACCTGTTCCGGGTGAGGTAGGAAAGGTGGATCTGTGGGGCGGAAAATTTCAGAACCCTATGACATATTCCTCTATTCTGTGGGACAGCGACATAAACCCTGGCGGAATGGCCCTAAAGTACGCGTCACCGGGTTTTAGCCTTGGGGAGATACCCGTAAGCCTTTACAGTAACGGCGGCATGTTCTGGCTGGACGAGTTCCAGACCTCCCAGAGGGACCCCCTTCTTTGGACTATTCAGGGAGGATTCAAGGCCAATGTAATAAATTCGTGGGGAGCCACGGTGGATACAAGCGTCGCGTATTATGACTTCGCCAACGTTCAGGGTAATACCGCTTACGCGAGCGCGCCATATTCATCCGGAACCAACACTCTGTGGGGAGGAAGGCTGGGTAATACCTACAGGTACGACTTCAACCTTGTCGACGTGCTTTTTCAGTATGACAGCTTGCAGATAGGGGATTTCAAGTTCGGTCACGGAGTTCTCGGGGATTTCATTTGGAATACATCGGCTCCCACAAACGCTTTTGCGTGGCAGCTTGGCGGTTACCTCGGAGACAAAAAACCGGAGAATCCGGGACAATGGAAACTTACTGGAGAATACCGGTATATAGAAAGGGAAAGCGTGCCTGATTTTCTTCCGGATTCTGACTTCTACGGGTTCACTACCCAGGGCGTACCCAGGGCCGGAGGTACCGGCGGGAGAGGTTTTGTCGGATCTTTTGAGTATGCTCTTATGAAGAACTTATCGGCCGGGCTTACCTACTACTACTGCGAGCCTATAAGCGTCAACGAAAGGCTTACAAACCATTATGACGAGCCTTATCAGCTCATGATGCTCGACATAAGGACCAAATTTTAAGTTCACACAAAGTTCACATTGTTGTAACCATAATGAAAAGTGACGATAGTAATATTCCGATAACAATTGGGAAAAGGAGGGTCTACGAATGAGTAATGTTTGGAAAATATGCCTGGGGGTAGCGGCAGCAGCAGTCTTTTTTATAAGCAGCGTTGTAAGCGCGGAAGATATGATTCAGCTAAAAGGATCTGATACTATGGTTAACCTGGGTCAGTCCTGGGCAGAGGTGTACATGGAGAAATCTCCGGAAGACTTCATCGCCGTTACCGGTGGCGGATCCGGCACCGGGTTATCAAGTTTAATAAGCGGGACATGCGATATTGCCATGAGTTCCAGAAAGATCAAGGACAAGGAGATAGCTCTTGCGGAAGCGAAAGGCATCACCCCGAAAGAGATAACGGTCGGAATGGACGGTCTCGCTGTCGTGATTAACCCCTCCAACCCCGTGAACAATCTGACTACAGCGCAGATGGCCGGTATTTTTACCGGAAAAATAGTGAACTGGAAAGAAGTAGGCGGGAAAGATGAGAGGATAGTGGTTCTTTCCCGTGAGGTGAATTCCGGTACTCACGTGTATTTTAAGGAGCATGTTTTGAGAGGGAACGATCCAAAGAGCACCGAAGAGTTCTCTCCAAAAGCTTTGATGCTCACATCGTCCCAGGCCATCGCCGATGAAGTAGCGGGAAACCCCGCGGCCATCGGATATTACGGTATGGGATATATCTCTGATAAGCAAAAACCGGTGGCCGTTGCCGCGGCTACGGGGGACGAATATGTTGCTCCGACAATTGAGAACGTTATAAACGGAAAGTACCCCATATCCAGGCCGCTTTTTTTGTATACTAATGGAGAGCCGGAAGGACTTGTGAAGCGTTTTGTGGATTTCGCGTTTTCGGAGGAAGGACAGCGTATAGTTCTGGAAACCGATTTTGTGCCGGTCAAAAGGTAAATTTAATGCGCAGGATAAAAGAATTCATTATTGAGAAGTTCGTTCTGTTGTGCGGGGTGGCCTCGATATTTTTTGTGGTTTTGATATTCCTATTCCTGCTCAGAGAGGGTTTAGCGGTATTTAAGGTAATAAGCCCTTCCGATTTTCTTTTTGGGAAAAGCTGGTATCCTATTTCCGAGCCGGCTAGACTTGGGATATTGCCTCTCATACTGGGTTCTCTTGTGGTCACGATCGGGGCTGCGGTTATATCTATCCCGATAGGGGTGGGATGCGCCGTATATATTGCCGAAGTAGCTCCCAAGGGGATAAAGGAAGTCCTTAAGGCCGGAATAGAGCTCTTGGCGGCCATACCGAGTGTTGTGCTGGGTTTTCTGGGAATGGTAACGCTAGTACCTCTTATCAAAAATCTATTCCATTTGCCCACCGGGTTGACAGCTTTGTCAGGGTCGATAATGCTGGCATTCATGGCCATGCCGACGATAGTTTCTATAGCCGAAGACGCTCTTTATTCTGTGCCGAAGAACTATAAGGAAGGGGCTTTTGCTCTTGGCGCCACGCAATGGCAGACTATCTGGCGCGTAATGCTCCCGGCGGCATCAAGCGGCATTGTGGCCGCGGTCATGCTTGGGATAGGAAGGGTGATAGGGGAGACGATGGCGGTTATGATGATAACGGGGAACGCGGCGGTGATCCCCGAAAGTATTCTCGCTCCGGTAAGGACATTGACCGCTACGATAGCGGCTGAAATGGGAGAGGCTGTAGTTGGAAGCGAACATTATTTCGCGCTTTTTGCGATAGGGATCGTGCTATTCGTAATAAGTTTCGCTATAAATATAACCGCGGATTTTTTTCTGCATAAAAGGCAGTAATGAGAGATCCTTACAGAACACAAAAAATAGCGTTCTTCTTTATGCTTCTAGCTACGCTTCTTATCGTGGTCCCGGTAGGATTAATAGTGGGGATAATAATAAAGAAAGGGCTTCCCGCGATAAACTGGCAGTTCCTGACGGATATGCCGCGTCACGGGATGCGCGATGGCGGAATATTTCCGGCTATAGTGGGTACGCTATATCTTGTGTCCGGCGCGATCCTGTTTGCCCTCCCGATAGGACTTGCCGCGGCGGTATATTTGAGTGAATATTCTAAGGATAATATTCTTACCAGGATGATCAAACTTGCCATAGTCAACCTGGCGGGAGTTCCTTCTGTGGTTTACGGCTTGTTCGGACTTTCTATTTTTGTTGTTTTTTTCAGGTTAGGAGCGTCAATACTCGCCGGGTCGCTTACGTTAGGCATAATGATACTGCCTATAATCATAACTACTTCACGCGAGGCGCTAGAAAGTGTTCCGCAAACTTTCAGGGAAGTAAGCCTATCCCTCGGCGCTAGTAAATGGCAGACCGTGAGGCATATTGTTCTTCCGAACGCTCTATCGGGAGTTTTGACCGGGACTATTCTGGGGCTTGGGCGGGCCGCCGGAGAGACGGCTCCGATACTTTTTACAGTGGCGGCTTTTTATCTGCCGCGGTTACCGCGTTCCGTGTTCGATCAGGTGATGGCGCTGCCGTACCACCTTTACGTTATATCGACTCAGGTGCCTAATGTTGAAGAAAAAATAAGATATGGAACGGCTCTAGTACTTTTGGTCATGGTTTTATTTATGAACCTAGTAGCGATAATCATACGCTATAAATTCAGGAAAATGAAGAAATGGTAAAGTTCGATATTAAAGATCTCAGTGTGTGGTTCGGGGATGTGATGGCGCTGGACCGGATAAGTCTGGAAGTTCAGGCAAATAAGATCTTGAGCGTAATAGGGCCTTCCAACAGCGGAAAAACTACTTTTTTGAGAATGCTTAATCGCCTTAACGATCTAAACCCGAATTTTAAGATGGAAGGTAAGGTTTTTTTTGATGACAGGGACTTAATGGAGATAAATGTTGAAACTCTGCGCAGGAAAGTCGGCATGGTGTTTGCGCTCCCATTACCTCTTCCCTTGTCGATTTTTGACAATGTGTCATATGGGGTAAAGATGCAGGGGGTAAAGAATAAGACGGTGCTTGCAGGGAAAGTTGAAAGTGCTTTAAAAAAGGCTTATCTTTGGGAAGAGGTGAGTGAAAGGTTGGGGGAATCGGCATTCAAACTGTCCGGAGGGCAGCAGCAACGCCTTTGTATAGCCAGGACACTCGCCGTAGAACCCGAAGTGGTCTTGTTCGACGAGCCATGTTCAGGGCTTGACCCTATTTCCACGGCTAAAGTTGAGGACGCTATGGTCGAGTTGAAGAAAGATTATACGATAATACTCGTAACGAATAATGTGAAACAGGCGGCAAGAGTGGGAGACAACACTGTATTTTTTCTGAACGGTAAGTTTATTGAAATGAACAAAACAGACAGGATGTTCACGGCGCCGGAAGATGAACGGACCGGTGATTACATAAGAGGAAAATTCGGATGATACCCAAGATAGAGACAAAAGAACTGAACCTGTGGTACGGAGATTTTCACGCGCTGAAAGATGTTAGCGTGGCATTCGGGCGTAACAGGATCACCGCCATAATAGGGCCGTCCGGGTGTGGCAAATCGACTTTACTGCGGGTGTTTAACCGTATGAACGACATGATCGACGGGGTAAAGATGAAGGGCAAGGTTTTTGTTGATAATACGGATATTATCGGTCCCCGAACAGACCTGGTGACGCTGCGTAAAAAGGTGGGAATGGTGTTCCAGAGGCCCAATCCTTTTCCCTTATCGGTTTACGAAAACATAGTCTTCGGGAAGAAGATCCACGAGCTCGGGATGAAAAGGGAAGTCATGGACGAGATCGTGGAGCGAAGCCTGAGGAGTGTTATCCTGTGGGATGAACTGAAGGATAAGCTTCATGTTCCGGCGCTGAGGCTGTCATTGGAGCAGAAACAGAGACTTTGCATCGCCAGATTAATAGCTGTGGGGCCGGAAGTGTTGCTTATGGATGAGCCATGTTCTACCCTGGACCCCCAGGCTACAGCACGCATAGAAGAATTGATGAGGGAACTGAAGGAGAACTATACTATAATAATAGTTACGCACAATATGCAGCAGGCGGCACGAGTTTCTGACGATACGGGCTTTATGCTTTTGGGGAAAATGATAGAGTTCGGAGGAACCCAGGAGATATTTACGGCGCCTAGAGAAAAATTCACGGAAGACTATATAACAGGACGGTATGGATAAAAATCTAAGGAGAGGACTATATGGAAAGGCATTTTGATGACGAGCTGACAAAATTGAAGACGGATCTTATAAAAATGGCTTCTCTCGTGGAAGAGGCTATTTATAAATCCGTGGAAGCTATAAAAAAAAGGGATAAATTCTTGGCGAAGGAAGTAGTTGAAGGAGATAACAGGATAGACGATATAGAAAATATCATCGAGGAAAACGCGATTGGTCTTTTGGCTATGTATCAGCCGATGGCGGGTGATCTAAGGTTTATAACTACCGGGATGAAGATAAACGCGGAACTGGAAAGAATAGCCGATCTTACCGTGAATATAGCGCAGAGAGCCATTGAAATAGCCGGCCAGCCGCTTCTGAAGCCCCTTATAGATATACCGAAATTGTCAGAAATAGCCAGGAGAATGGTCAAGGGTGCGATAGATTCTTTTGTTGATGAGAACGAAGAACTTGCAAGAGAGATAATACTTGCCGATCCGGAGGCAGACAAGCTTAAAGCCGCCGTTCAAAAGGAACTTGTGGAATATATGACACGTGACGGCGCTTCCGCTTCCAGGGCCGTGCCTCTTCTTTTATCTGCCCGCCATCTCGAGAGAATATGCGACCATGCCACCAATATAGCTGAAGATGTGATATACATGGTAAGGGCTAAGGTGGTTAAGCATAAGAAATTGGACGACTGATATAGGGCACTTCAGGCCAGGTGTAATCTTGTTATGTCAAATTTCCCGTTTTCGGGGACACTTTAAAGCTTAATCCAGGGACAGCTTGCTATATGCCTTTCCACCCGGCACAAAAAGAAGATTTTCGTTGTCATAACTAACTTTTTCGTAATATAATATATGGTCTATACTCGCCCAAAAAACACAAAGGGGCGTGTGCTATATGGTAAAGACCTTAACTAAAATTATCTCTGTTTTTCTCGCTGCGGCCTTATTGTGCTACGGATCCCCTCTTTTTTCCCAGGTACCGGCGGCTGAGTGCCGCGAAGGCATAGGTAAACTTTCGCCATCCTCCCGTTTCTGGAGAATGCCTGTCATATCTCAAGACGCGAAGGGTGAATTCATCATAGAAGAGGATCTTTCGGATGAGCCTCTTTTAAACACCGGAGCGGAAAATTTCAGGGATGACGTGGTGTTCCTTTACATGTCGAGGCTTATAGCTCAGGCCATGACGGAATATAAGGGTGCGATAAGCGCCGAGGGTCTTGTAAGCCTCATCGAAAAGCATCTCTCACACCTTGGACCTTTTAATTCTTCCAGATTCGAATGGAAAGATCTTTACCGGGACGGGAATACCTTCTGCCTTCCTTACTTGAAGGTGACCCCGACCTCCCGGGATGTTCTTCTCATGAGGTATTATCTTCCGGAAGACGACGAGGCGGGTTTGTTCAGTTCGGCGTTCATTCCGGTGGGGTTCGGCGACGTCAGGGTTACCTGCGAATGGGGTGAGGGAATAACCGACAGCGACGCCCTTATGGTCTACCTGAACATAATAAAAGGGATGCGCCCCCTGTCGGATCTTTTGTACGGATCAAAACGCGATCCTGAGAATTTTTTTGGATTTGTTTTTGAAACTTTTTTCGTAAGGCTTCAGCAAGATTTCGATAATACCAGAGAGTTTATAGATACCTGCCGCGATATAATCGAAAAAGAAGGCATCCAAGAGCTGAGAAATAAGATAGCCGGAGGAGATGATAGTGTAAAACAGGCTTTTTTGAAGATACGCCGGGGCAGGAACACCAAACAGAGCTCGATATCCACTTACGGAGTGCTGTTGTTTTTCATTACCAGCACCCCCGGACATATAGACGCCATGCAGTCCACGGTGGAAGACCTTTACGTGGAGTTGGTAAGAAGAGGATTTTTCCCCGAAGACGCGGGGTACAGGACTAAGGCGGAAAAGGGCATTTACCAGAGGGGAGAGGAGATATTTGAGGCCCAGGGGAGACAATTTTCGCTCTCTGATATACTTGAGTGGAAAGTTCCGGAGGACATTTATTCCGAAATAATCCTGGCCTGTCCTGAAATAAAGGAAAAGGCTGGTCCCGGAGAACTTGTGTTCGACATGGAAGAGGATGCTTTGACGGTAAGGGGATGGAAATACCCTCTTTCTGATCTTGCCTCAGAGAGCGCCGGCAGAAATGCCGTGATAAAGCTCCGTGAAAAAAGGGACGAGATAGAGCTTATACTCAGTGACTTCAGAAAGACCAGGGAAGAGACGCGAGCGCGCATCTCCTGGGCAATGGAGCGCCTCTACGAAGAATTTATACCGACCCGTCCAGCCGGAGAACTGTCTTTTACAAGGCAGGGAGTTTCGTATCACCTGGCGGGCCACAGCGTTGTTCACCTCTATCCAAAGGGTCTTATATACGCCGGCCCGGATTCGGTTTTCATGTCTTCTATAATGACAAATTACGGCGAGAGTATTCCCGCTGACAGGACATGGACAGATAACGCGGGTAAGATAGAGAAGGCGATAAAGGTGTGGGAGAGTTTCGATCCAGCTTCAACTTCGGTGAGGGAAACTTTTACAAAAAGAGCTTCTGTTGTGGAACTGGACATGGATACACGCCTCCTTTTTTCCGATCCAGATAAAAACGTCGTGAGGCCTCTCCAGATGGGACGGAGCCGTCATGTTTTTTATATTTCCAAAGAGTACCTTGACGGTCTTGATTCTGGGAATGAAGAGCATATGAGAGAACTTGCCTTTCTGCTCAAACTAGGCGAGAGTTTTCTGGAGAAACAGGAAACACTTTTAAAGTCAGGAACGGATCTTGAGGGTCTCCAGGGAGCGGCGGACGATTTTAACCTTCATTTTCTTGAGAGAAGCGTCCTGGACCCGCTTATGGATATAGGCGAGGTACGAAAGCGGCTTTCAAGAGGAATGAAACTGGACTTTATCGAAAAAAACACCAATTCCATGGAGGAGATACTTAAGGACGAGGAAGAGGCTTTCCGCATACAGAGCAGGCTCGATATAGCCCGAGAAGATTTCAGCGCCGTAAGGTCAGACATACGCAAGCTTTTCTGGCTGAATTACAGCCTCCTCTCGCGATACAGCGGGATGGGAATGAGCGAGATGGCCGACAAGACCTATAGAAAACTCAAGAAGGCGACAAAAGATCTTCAGGGGCACGATAGAGCCGGGCTCATGCCGTATGATTTTCAGGTCAAACTTGTCTTTACCGCTCTTAAATTCGGGTACTGGGATGACTTTATCAACGAGGCAGAGACCCTTTTAACGGGAAGGAATTTCCCCAGCGGCCTTTTAGGCGAAGAAAAGGCTTTTGTGAGAAGCCTTGTTTCCCCGGTCAGGGCGGAAGGCAGAAGAGGGCTTGAGGATGAGCTCATGAAGGCCCTCAGGGCCCAGATAAGGGTCATGTCCCCGGGGAACGCGGCCGATATAGAAACGAGGATAGAAGGATTCATCGAGGAATCTAAAAAACTGGAAGATGATGCGGTTAAGGACCAGAAAGAGAAAGAGGATGATTTCGACAGGATGGTCTCGAGCTGCCCTATCCTTGACATAGAGGGAACGCATACAAGGGATGAGGTCTTTGAAATGGTAGCCAGGGAAGGGGCTCTTAGAACGGGAATGGATAAGGATGAGCTTTTGGATAAGTTCATAAAGAGGGAATCTCAGGGAAGCACCGTTGTAGGTCCGGGATTGGCGATACCGCACATAGCTTTGCCTAAAGATAAAAAATATGAGATTGTTATTGTCAGATCGAAGGAAGGTGTTATTTTCCCGGGAGGCAGCGACCCGGTAAAGGCTATGTTCGTTCTGATGGGGCCGAGGGGAGAAGAAACGCTGGACGCTTTTCATCTTAAAATGATGATGGCGGTGGCCATGATAGGCCGCGGCCGGGATTTTATGAATAACTGGCTTAATAGAGCCGATGAAGAAGACTTGAGGCTTTTCCTTTTAAACGCCGACAGAAGAAGGGAGACTAGAAAAGAAGAGGATCCGGCGGAAAAGCCCAGAGGTGAAACAGAACATTCTTCTCCGAAACAAGGCGCCACCATGACAGAGGAAAAACTTGATCTTGCGGCCGAAGCGGCTGTTGCCAGAGATCTTTTGGACAGCCTTATAGCCCGCATAGGAGAAATACGGCTTTCACCCGATAAAAATTCAGGAAAGATAGTAGTTGGTATAGATATGGGCCTGATGCCTGATTCCCCTGAACATCTTGCCGCCTTGCAGGGGCTTATAAACAGGATAAACTACATATCCAGAATAAGGGGCCTTGGAGACGTTGTAGTAAGAAGAAGAAACGGCGGCAGGGAACTTGCGAAAGCGCTGCGCGATGTAAAAAGAGAAACGGGAGCGGAGAATTCCAATTTTGTGATACTGGGCGATGTTAAGGGACTGGGTGAAAGTGTTTTTGACGAATTTCGTGAAAAAGACGGTTCATCGGGAGCGTTCTTTGCCGGGGTAGAGACCCCGCCGGAATATAGTGACGATTCCTACAGGAGAATAGTAGAGATGCTGACCATGGCCCTCAACGCCGCTTTCGGGGTATCTCTGGACCAGTCCAGGCATCCCAACGTTAAGTTCAGGAAGATAAGCGAAAGGTTTTATGTCTTTACCCCGCGGGCGGTCAAGTTTGATCCCAAGGCATACATTATCCAGAAGAAAGAGATAGATGTAAGGGCGTAACGGAGAGATATATGACCGTCGCCGGAGCCAAGTTCATGCTGGGTCTTTTTTCTTTGAGACGCGCCGGTTGAGATGTATAATACGACCTTGACGGAGGAGGTGATAAAATGAAGAACAGCGCCGCTTTAATAGCTCCCGAGATAAAGGAAATAATGGCCCTTGACGACCGCGCGGATAAGCTCCGCGAAGCGTTTTCCGAGTTCCATCCGAGGGACATTTTCCTCCTCTGCGAAGGGCTGGAAGCCCATGATAACGCAGAGATAGTTATGGCGCTGGGAAGGCCTCTCGGAATAGAGTTCTTCCAGCATTTCGGAATCCGTCAGCAAAGGCATATTTTTAAATTTTTTCCCAAAGACTGGATGGCCAGGGTGCTTGAAGAGATGGCCCCGGACGAAAGAGTAGACTTCATAAAAGCCCTTCCGAAAGAAAGAACAGAGGAAATACTCCCCCTTGTGGCCCAGGCGGAACGAAACGATATACGGAGGCTTATACAGTATAAGGAAGGCACGGCGGGAGCCGTTCTTACTACGGAGTACGCCTCACTTTCTCCGGACATAACGGTTAAACAGGCCATAGAAAAGCTCAAGCTGCAGGCTTTTAACCGCGAAACGATATATTACACTTATGTGGTCGACGAGAACCGAAAGCTGATAGGGTTTGTGTCGCTGAAGGACCTGATAATATCCGAATCCTCAAAAACGGTCAGAGAAGTAATGAGTTCAAATGTGATCTCCGTGAAACTTGACGAGGACGAGGCCGCAGTGGCTCAGAAACTTTCGGATTATGATCTTCTGGCTATTCCGGTAGTGGACGAACAGAACACGCTTGTAGGAATAGTTACGTATGACGACGTTATGGATATAATAGTTCAGGAAGATACGGAGGATATATACAAGTACGGCGCGGCCGGAGAATACATAGACTATCTCGGCTCCAAACCCACCACAGTGGCGAGAAAAAGGATATTCTGGCTAATGGTGCTTGTAATAATGGGTTTTGTCTCGGGACTTGTCATAGAAAGCTACGCGGTTCAGCTTGAGACGGTTGTCGCCCTGGCGTTTTTTATACCTCTTCTGTGCGGCTCGGGCGGAAACGCCGGAACCCAGTCTTCAACGGTGGTCATAAGGGGAATGGCCACGGGGGAAATACAGATAAAGGATGTTTTCCGTGTTATGCGAAAGGAACTTGCTGCCGGGCTCCTTGTAGGCCTTGCGATGGGCGCCCTGGCCGCCGCAAGGGCGGTTATTATGAACAAGTCCCTTCGTCTTGCCGCCACGGTGTCCCTGGCGATGGTTGTTACGGTGCTTGTAGCCACAACGCTGGGAGGGATACTTCCCATATTCTTTAAAAAAATGAAACTGGACCCCGCTCTTATGTCGGGGCCTTTCATATCAAGCATGGTTGATATTATCTCGCTGTTCGTTTACCTTCACATAGCTTTTCTTATTTTTAGATAATGAGAATAAATGACGCGATAAAAAAAATAACGGGTTCTTTCGCGATTTTCCTGGCCGCGTTCGTCATTATATCCCTTGCCGCAGATATAAGTTTTCTTTCAAGAAAGACCACGCCGTACCGGGGGGAGGCGGGGTGGGAAGGTATGCCTGATTTCAAGGTGTACTGGCTGGCCGGGAACGTCATGGCCGATAAAGCGCTTGGCCGGGAAGAAAATGACCCTTCCGTAAGGAAACTTTACGACAAAGAAGAAAAGTTTTACCACTTCAGATACTCTCCGGTCGCCGCTCTTTTTATGGCGCCTTTCGGGAAGATACCTTTTCCGAGATTGGCCATGGCGGCATGGCTCCTTTTGGGGAATGCTCTTGTGCTTTTCGCTCTTCTTATACTGTCCGGGCACATCAAAGAAAGGTTCTCACTTGGAGAAGCGGAAAAGGCGGTCATGTTATGGCTTATGTTCCTTGGAACCCTACGCTATTATCTTGTGGTGATATGCCAGGGGCAGACCGACGGCATGGTAATGTTCCTGCTGGTACTGCTATTTGTGACCTATATAGGAAGAAAAGAAGTCTTTTCCGGGATACTGTTGGCGATGATCCTTCAGATGAAACCTTTTTTCGGTGTTCTTTTGATATTTTTTATTCTGGAGAAAAGATACCGAATCGTGGCCGCGTGGGCGATAGCCATGCTGGCTCTGGCCATTATACCTGCCGCGTTTGTGGGATTCAGGGAAACAGCGAACCTTAACAAAGAATGGCTCGAAATGATGGGCATGTCGGTACCATCGCAGGTATTGAACTATAAGAACCAGTCTTTTTCGTATGCCCTTGCCGTGGGAGCGCTCAGGCTTGCGGGGGAAAGCATGGTTTTATCTCCGGAGTCTCTTGTAGCGTTTTTTAGTGTTCTGCTGCTGGGGATATCGTTATGTTTTTTCTTTGTTCGTCGAGAAGAGCTTAAAATAAAGTCTCCGATTTTCTACGAATATCTTGTCGTCAGTTTTTTCGCGGCGACAGCCGTGGTTTTTTCGCCGATATCATGGGAAGCGTATTACATGTTCCTCGTTATTCCTCTGGCTCTTATATTCGCTATGGGGGTCTATGCCGGCAAAATCAAGGAATTGATATTCTATGTCGCGGGGTATTTCGTGATTACGCTTTCAAGCGGCACTGATATAACAAAATTCGTGCCTGGTATCGGGGACTTCAGGTACATCAACATATCTCTCGGCACAGCGTTCCTTTTTTACGGCATTTTCAGTATCTACCGCGCTCTTCCCGGATCCGGGAAGAGCGCTTCCAGTCAGCTTTTTCGCGAGAGGGTGAGCGGGTAGGTTGTGTCAAGAAAAAAAGTAAAAAACCACGGAAAAAATATCTCATAAAAATCTTGATTGGCTTTGCGCGGCGTAATAGAATCCCAGAGTGGGGTTTTTAAAAGAGAAAACAGAAGAAAAGCCCTCACCTATATATTGTGTCTTAACTTGACAAAGGCAACAACATATGGTATCTTTTGGAACGCTGTCTTAAAGTAAGGCCTGCCGGCTTTCTTGGAAGGAAAATAGCGAAAGGCAAAAAAGAGAGGTAAAAAATGTTTCCCACGGACATCAAATTCATAAGAAAAAGAGACGGGCGATTGGAGCCTTTTGACCCCAATAAGATCGAAAACGCTGTGTTCTCGGCAGCTAAGGCTGTGGGAGGGGAAGATAAGGAAAAATCCAGGGAAATAACCCGCCAGACGATTTCCTTTCTGGAGGTTCTCTACAAGGGAGAGAGAGTTCCCACCGTGGAAAACGTCCAGGACCTGGTGGAAAAAATACTTATAGAGAACGGTCACGCCAAGACCGCCAAATCCTATATACTTTACCGCGAACAGCACGCTAAACTGCGCCAGACAAAAGCTCTTCTTTCCGACGCGGTCAATATGGTGGACAACTACATACAGCAGAGGGACTGGAGGGTCAAAGAGAACGCCAATATGGGGTATTCTCTTCAAGGCCTCAACAATTTCATATCGACAGCCGTTTCCAATAAGTACTGGCTGGACAGGATATACTCGAGGGAAGTGGCCGAGAGGCATATAGAGGGAGATATCCATATACACGACCTCGGGTCCATAAGCGCGTACTGCTGCGGGTGGGACCTTAAAGACCTTCTTACGAGGGGTTTTGGCGGGGCCTACGGAAAGGTTGAATCCAAACCGCCTAAACATTTCAGGGTGGCGCTGGGTCAGATAGTGAATTTTTTCTACACGCTTCAGGGCGAGGCCGCCGGGGCGCAGGCTTTCTCTAATTTCGACACTTTGCTGGCTCCTTTCATTTATTACGATAAGCTTACCTATGCCCAGGTCAAGCAGTACATGCAGGAATTCATATTCAATATAAACGTTCCCACAAGAGTGGGATTCCAGACGCCGTTCACGAACATCACTCTTGATATGACGATACCGCCGTCGCTGGGCAGCGAGGCTGTTGTCATAGGCGGACAGATAATGGATAAGACCTACCGGGAGTTCCAGCACGAGGCAGATATTATAAACAAGGCTTTCTGCGAAGTTATGATAGAAGGAGACGCCAAGGGCAGGATATTCTCTTTCCCCATACCTACGTATAATGTCACAAAGGATTTCGACTGGACTAATCCCGACCTTGGGCCGCTCTGGGAGATGACGGCGAAATACGGTATACCTTATTTCTCCAATTTCATAAACAGCGACATGAGCCCGGATGACGCTCGGAGTATGTGCTGCCGTCTCAGGCTTGACAACAGAGAGCTCAGAAAAAGAGGCGGCGGTCTTTTCGGGGCCAATCCACTCACTGGGTCCATAGGGGTTGTAACTCTTAATATACCGAGACTCGCATATATGTCGGGAACAAGAGAGGAATTCTACAAGGGGCTCGATGAGCTTCTCAGGATATCCAAGGAATCGCTGGAAGTTAAGAGGAAGGTACTTGAGGACCTTACGGAGCAGGGACTGTACCCTTATTCCAAGCATTATCTGGCCGACATCAAGAAGAGGAGAGGTTCCTATTGGTCCAACCATTTTTCGACCATAGGGCTTGTCGGGGTAAACGAGGGTTGCGTGAATCTGCTTAAGGAGGATATAACTACGGAAAGAGGAAAGAATTTCGCCGTAGAACTTTTGAATTACATAAGGGAAAGAATGGTGGATTTTCAGGAAGAGACCGGCAACATGTACAATCTTGAGGCCACACCGGCAGAAGGAACCACGTATCGTCTGGCCAAAATAGACAAGGAACGGTTCCCAGGTATTTTCACCCAGGGAGGAAAAGAACCGTATTACACTAATTCCTCGAATCTTCCGGTCAAGTTCACAGACGATCTTTTCGGGGCGCTTGATCACCAGGATCAGGTGCAGACCCTGTACACCGGGGGAACAGTGTTCCACATATTTCTTGGAGAGAGGATAGACGATCCGCAGACCTGTAAGGCGCTTGTAAAAAGAATAGCCGAGAATTACAGGATACCGTATTACACGATAACGCCGTCTTTCACTATTTGTTCGGAACACGGCTATATTCCGGGAGAACATTTTTGCTGTCCTCATTCCGGTCACGGCAACGAGGGGAAACAGTAAGAGGGGGAGGTAACAAATGAAAGAAACAAGATGTGAGGTAGAGGTTTTCTCCAGGGTGACGGGGTTTTTCCGTCCCGTGCAGTCCTGGAACAAAGGCAAGGCGGAAGAGTTCAAAGACAGGAAAAAGTTCGAAGTACAGGGTTCTACCGCGGGATGCAAGAATGAGAATTGCGGGATTACAGAAGTTATCCCTGGTTGATTATCCGGGAAAACTTGCCGCAGTCATATTTCTGCAGGGGTGTAACTTCAAATGCGGATACTGCCAGAACCCCGACCTTATACCCGCCGAAGGTTCCTTTGAGGTAACTGAGGAAGAGGTTCTTGGGTATTTGAGGGACCGTAAAAGTAAGCTTGACGGTGTTGTGATAACCGGGGGAGAGCCCACTTTCAGCGTGGAACTCCCCCGGCTTGTCGAAGAGATCTCTCGTACCGGACTCCAAATAAAACTTGATACTAACGGGTCTAATCCGGCTGTCATTAAGACACTTCTCTCGAAGGGCTTTTTAAACTATCTGGCATTGGACATAAAGACGTCGTTTTGCAAGTACGACAGTTTCAGCGGATTTAAAGGAGCGGCTCTCAAAGTCCTGGAAAGCGCTAAAGTGTGCATGGACTCAGGAATAGAATATGAGTTCAGGACTACCTGCGTTCCCGGAATTGTGGACGCTGATGATTTCGAGGAGATAGGTGAGAGCCTGAAAGGGTCTTCGCGTTATTGTCTGCAGTCTTTCAGGCCGGGTATAACTTTTGACCCTGAATTCTCTAAAATAAAGCCTTTTCCGGAGAGTACTGTCCGTGGATTCGCTGAAATACTCCGAAGATACGTAAAAACGGTGGAACTAAGAGGGTTCTAGTCTTTTAGAGCGAAGCGAGGGAGGTACCGGCCCGAAGTTATAGATAGGAAGTTTTATCCCCCCTTGATTTGCTCGCTGTGCTCGCAAATCAATTCAGGGGGGATAAATTTGGCTGAAGGAAGGTTGAAGTTCGTGATACAGGTTTTTTCAAAACCCTGTATCACGGCCAAATTTAGCGTCCCCGTAGCTCAGATGGATAGAGTACCGGCCTCCGGAGCCGGGAGCGGCAGTTCGACTCTGCCCGGGGACGCCAAGGTTCGCTTGAAAGGGGATTCGGCGGGCTCCCCTTGGCAGATAGTTTCTTCGAAACTATCTGTTCTTTCGCTCGCTTTTCTCAAGAAAATAAATTTTCTTTCGAAAAACTCGCTCAAGAACTTGTCCGGGCAGGATCCGACAAACGAAATATAGAAGCGATGTCGTTTTCTGCCCGGGGACGCCAAGGTTCGCTTGAAAGGGGATTCGGCGGGCTCCCCTTGGCAGATAGTTTCTTCGAAACTATCTGTTCTTTCGCTCGCTTTTCTCAAGAAAATAAATTTTCTTTCGAAAAACTCGCTCAAGAACTTGTCCGGGCAGGATCCGACAAACGATAGAAAAAAGCGATGTCGTTTTCTGCCCGGGGACGCCAAGGTTCCCTAAAAGCGGGATTCGGCGGGCGCGGCAAAATCTCGACCCTCTGAAACCCTCATAAACACTAAACGGCATTGACAACGATGAGCCGTTCTAGTATACTGGCGTTGTCGTAACACTACAAACCTTTAAAGGAGGTGTTCATGAACAAAGCAGAATTTATCAACGCCATCTACAAGTCAGGCAAGTACTCCACTAAAGTAGAGGCCACTAAGGCTTATGACGCGTGGGTTTGCGCGCTTAGCGGAAGATTGTCGAAGGGCAATCCGAGCGAAAGAGTTATACGCCTTCCCGAGCTGGGGACTTTCCAGATGAAGACAAGGAAAGCCAGGACCGGGAGAAATCCTCAGACCGGCAAAGCGATAAAGATACCGGCCAAGAAAGTAGTTACTTTCAGAAGCGGCCAGCAGCTTGCTTCAAGTCTGTAAGGTCATTCGGATCAATAGTTAAAACACAACCCCCGCTCAGTTAAAAAGCGGGGGTTGTGTTTTAAGCTTAAGGGTGTTAAAATCATACCACTATGAAAGAAATGCTCACTAAACTCTATATCAAGGCCAGGACAGCTGCCGGGAATCTCAGTTTTTCGGTGGACGAGGTGTCGCAGTTCCTCGGCGGGAAGGTTATAGGCGACGGGAAACTGCGCATAAAAGGGATGGAGGCAAAAGATTACGCCGCCGAAGGCGACATTACGTTCGCTTTGAATAACGAAGACCTTAATGACGTAACCCGAACAAAGGCCAGCTGCGTCATAACCACCATAGAAAAAGAAAAGTACGGCAAGACGGTCATCCTGGTGAACGATATCAAAAAGGCGATGACCATAATGTACAATGCCATGCTCGAGGTCATGCCTCCCGCGAAAGGATCGGTCCATCAATCCGCTACGGTTGCGCCTTCGGCCAGGATAGGGAAAGACGTGACGGTGGGGCCGAACGCCGTAATAGAAGACAGAGCAGTGATAGGGGATAACACGGTCATATCGGCCAACTGCTACATAGGAAGCGATGTCGTGATGGGCAGGTCGTGCAGGATCTTTCCAAATGTTACTATCTATGCCAGGACAAAAATGGGCGACAAAGTAGCGGTTCACTCCGGGACGGTAATAGGGGCGGACGGGTTCGGTTATGTTCCCAAAGGCGAGAAAATATACAAAGTTCCGCAGATGGGTAACGTGATAATAGGTGACAATGTTGAGATAGGAGCCAATGCCTGTATAGACAGGGGGACTTTCACCAGGACAGAGATAGGCCCTGGAACAAAAATAGATAACCTTGTTCAGATAGCTCACAACGTAAAACTGGGAAAGAACGTGCTTATCGCCTCGCAGAGCGGGATAGCGGGAAGCACCGTTGTCGGGGATAATGTCATGATGGGCGGGCAGGTGGGTGTAGCCGATCACGCCACAATAGGTAACGACGTTAAACTGGCCGCCAAGTCCGGTATTTCGGGCAAGGTGCAGCCCGGGAAGATAATGTTCGGGTATCCCGCGAGGGACGCGGAGGAGACAAAACATCTCTACGGCCTTATGACCACGCTGCTCCGTTACAGGACAGAGATAAAAAGACTTTTAAGGTCTCTCCCCAAGAGCGAGGGGAATACGTCCGGCAGCGGGGAAAAAGCCCCGGAATAAGGGAAGAGCCATGATAATTCTTACCGGCGGAGCCGGATTCATAGGAAGCTGTTTCTTGTGGAAACTGAACGCCGAAGGAATAGACGATATCCTGGTGGCGGACCAGCTTGATCTTTCCGACAAGTGGCGGAACCTTACCGGGAAAAAATTCAGCGACTATGTTCAGAAAGATGAGCTTCTCAGGCTTATTTCTTCCGGGAAACTGAAAGGTGTTTCTCATGTGGTACACATGGGAGCCGAAAGTTCAACCATCCTTCCGGACGCCGACAGGTACATAACAAACAACTACGAATATACCAAGACCCTCGCGGAATGGGCGCTTAAGACGGGGGCGAAGTTCATTTACGCTTCCTCCGCGGCTACCTACGGAGCGGGAGAGAACGGTTATTCCGACAGCGACGAAAATTCCAGGCGGCTTGTGCCGCTTAACATGTACGGATACTCAAAACAGCTCTTCGATATGTGGGCTATGAAAAAAGGGCTTCTCGATAAAATAACCGGGATAAAGTTCTTTAATGTTTTCGGCCCCAACGAGTATCACAAAGGAGAAATGAGAAGCCTTGTCTGCAAGGCGTTCCCCGTTATAAAGTCGGAAGGAAAAATAAGGCTTTTCAAGTCCTATCTTGAGGGATACCGGGACGGCGAGCAGAAAAGGGACTTTATATACGTTAAAGACGCTGTTAAGGCCATGTTCTTTCTTTTTTCCAATCCAAAGGTTTCCGGGATCTTCAACCTCGGTACAGGCAAGGCCCGGAGCTGGAACGACCTGGCTTCGGCTCTTTTTTCGGCTATGGGCAGGAAGAAAAATATAGAGTATGTGGAAATGCCGGCCGAAATAAGGGGTAAATATCAGTATTTCACCCAGGCGGATATGGCAAAACTCCGATCCGCCGGATACAAGGCGGAATTCATGTCGCTCGAAGATTCCGTAATGGACTACTCAGGATATCTGGAAACAAATTCCATTCTGTAAAGCCTTGAGATCATTTCAGGAAAAACTCTCGAATTCCCCGGTTTCGGGATAGTGCAGCGTTATTCTGTTCCTGCCGGCGTCCTTAGATCTGTACAGCGCAGTGTCCGCCGATCTTATGAGATCCTCCGGACTGCAATCTTTTTCCCCGTCGTAGCAGGATATTCCCATGCTCATCGTAACGCGTACGGTCGTGTGGTCAACGGGGATAGTTTTACGCTCTATCTGCCCTTTTATCCGGGACGCTATTTCGACGGTCTCGTCGGTAAGGGATTTTAGCCTCCGCGCCACCGACTGCGCTTCTTCAAGCCCGGATTCCACAAGGAGTATAGCGAATTCCTCTCCGCCGTACCTGGCGACTATGTCGGAAGAACGTACGTTCGAGAGGATAATGCCCGCAACAGACTTAAGGGCTTTGTCCCCGGCGAGGTGCCCGTAGGAGTCGTTGAATTTCTTGAAATTATCTATGTCGCACATTATGAGCGACACGGGGCTTTTGTATCTTCTTGATCGTGAGAGCTCTCTTTCAAGATGCTGCTTGAAATACTTGTGGGTGTAAAGCCCGGTAAGGCCGTCATGTACGGCGTGGTATTCGGCTTTCCTTTTTTCCTCGGATATCCTGGCCCCGTATTCCCTGTAAACGAGAAGCGAAGTCAGAAGAAGCAGCATGGAACCGAAGAATATCCTGGTCACGGCCAGCATCTGATTGTACTCCTCAAGACCTTTCTTGTATTCCCTGTTGATGTCGTAGACCAACAGCGTTCCCACTTCACGGGTTCCCTGTCGTATCGGATAGACATATTCCGCGCTTAATATGTCCACTTCTTTTACGGATCTCAGCACGCTTACCAGGCCTCCCGTATCGTCGTTGTATATGAAGTTGACGCTTAGGAAGGGAAGAGAGTCGTATCTTTCCACGAAAGTCCGGATGTTTTCGGTAGAAAGGTCCGTGACCTCGGATTTAAAGCTCTTATAGATTGAACTGGCCAGCCTTTCCGCCCGTTCAAGGTTGTAGGATGTGGGTTTTTCTATGAAATACTTGTGCATTATCCGGCTTTGGGCCGATAAGAGGAAATTGAACATAAGCCAGCTTATGACGGATAAAAGGAGGATGTACCCTATGAACCTGGTTTTGAGAAAAAGTATCTTCATGGCGGTTGTCCCCGGGTTTTTGAGGTTTTTCGGTCACACGCTGAACTTTATGACAACAATGTCGCCGTCCTGGACCACGTACTCTTTACCCTCAAGGCGGAACTTGCCGGCGGTTTTGACCTCTCGTTCGGAGCCGAATTTTTTTAGGTCATCAAAAGAAAAGATCTCGGCTCTTATGAACCCGCGTTCAAGGTCGGAATGTATTTTCCCGGCGGCGGCGACCGCTTTGGTTCCTTTTTTTATGGTCCACGCGTGAACTTCTTTCTCGCCGGCGGTGAAGAAAGAGATAAGCCCAAGCGTGGAGTAGGCTTTCTTTATCAGCGAATTAAGGGACAACTCTCTTATTCCGGCGTCTTCAAGGAAAGCCGCGCGGTCAGCTTCTTCCAGGGTCTGTATCTGCATTTCGGTGTCGGCCGAAAGAGCCATGGAATTTTCCATGTTACTCAGAAAAGCCGAGGTTTTTTCTGAATTTACATCTTTATCGGAAACGTTAAGAAGGGTAAGCGAGGGTTTTAAAGTAAGGAACTGAAAGGACCTTATTACCTTGTCTTCCTGTTCGGTGAGCCCCATCGAAGAAAGCGGTTTTTCTTGACCGAGATGCGCCGCCACTCTTTCAAGTATCTCAAGCTCTATCTTTTCTTCTTCCGCGGAAGACCCCTTTCCGGCGGTTTTGCGCAGTCTTTCAAGGCGTTTTTCCGCGATGGAAAGATCGTTCACCACAAGCCCCATCTTGATGTATTCGAGGTCTCTTTCGGGGGCCACGCTGCCGTTGGGGTGCGGGACGTTCGGATTATCAAAGGCTCTTACGACAAAAACAAGCGCGTCAGTTTCTCTGGCGGCGGCTACGACTTTAGCGTCCGAGCTGTCGTCTATGGCTCCCGGGATATCAACGAACTCTATGTCGGCGTAAACTATTTTTTTCGGGTTGTAGGTCTTTATCAGCCACTCCATTCTTTCGTCCGGAACTTTGACCACGGCTACATTTGTATCGGATTTTCCGTATGTGCCCACCGCTTTACACGCGCCGGTAAGCGCGTTAAGAACCGTTGTTTTTCCGGAAAGCCCGAGCCCTACTATTCCTAATTTCATTTTTCCTCATTTTTTTTGTGGATCCATAGTTCGGTAACTTATAAAACAAACAAATGATACCACGAAAAGCCGTTTAAGGCAATTTTGAGGAACCGCCGAGCGGCGTCGGCTGATGTAAAGATATTATAAGGTTGGGTTTGACATTTACCCCCGCATCAGGTATACATTATGTGTTTATGTTCTCAAAAAGTCAGCTCAAGCTTTTTGGGACGGGAAATATATTAATATAAGGGACCCTCAACAAGAGGTATGCCATGACCATCGAAAGAACGGTAAAATATTTCACATCCAACGAGGCCGGGAAAGACAAGGAATGCGCGTTAAAGATCTATGGGGCCGTAGCGAACCCCGGAAGCCTCACCGTACAGGAGATAGCAAAAAAAACACTGTTACCGGTGGAGCTTATTTTGGAGAAAATAAAGATCTTCGAAGAGAAGAAAATACTCGAAAAGACCCATGACAGGGCAGACGGCCTTTGCGGGTTGCGGTGCGCGGAAGTTTCCGGAAAGGGCTTTCTGGGTATAAGTTTTGACTCCGCGGGCTGTTCGATGGTGGTGCTTGATTCCATGGGGGAGGTCTCAAGAAAGGAAAAACTGGCTGTACCCGCGCTTAAGACGCTTAGGGGCAGGGTGGGGGAGATAAAGGATATAGTCAAGAACGTATCAAACTTATCTACCTTCAGGGGTATTCCTCTCAGGACGGCCGGCCTTGTGATCAGCGAAAGCATGGAGGGTAAAGAGAAAAAAGGAATAAGCGTTGCCGCTGAGGGGCTGGCTAAAGCCTTCAAATGCGAAGTGCTTGTGGCAAAAAGGGCAACCGCCGCGGCTTATGCCGAAAAGCGGTCTAATCCTTCGGTGAAGGACAAGAACATGCTGTATCTTCATACCGATTCCGGAGAGGGAGTTGTTATAGAGGGTGAAAAAATAACAGAAAGCAGAGCTCCGGGGAGAGGGAATGAATCCTACTTAAGGGCATGGGACCAGTTCGATGCCGTGAGGATAGCCGGAGAGCTGGTGAAAAAAGGCGTGGGAACCGACATAGTAAGGATGGTGCAGGGCAATGCGGAGGATATTACCATAAAGCATGTTCTTATGGCCGCAGAAGAAGGGGATGAACTGGCGAAAGACCTTGTAAGAAGAGCGGCCTTGGCTTTGGGCGTACGAGCCGCGTATCTTGCCAACATTTTCGGTGTAGACGTTGTAACGCTCGGCGGTGGAATAGAGGGAACGGACGGGGGATTCCGAGACCACATGAAAGAAAGTTTTTCAAGGTTCGTTCTGAGCGGCCTGGCGGGAAAGGTAGAGATCACGGGCGGGATTTCGGGAGATGATGTTTATTCACTGGGGGCGGCTCTTTTGTGCCGCAGAGAAATGTTCACGGAGGTATAAGGATGGACAAAGAGCGGACGGAAAGAAAGTGTTCCATGTGCGGGAAAAGCTTTATCCCCAATAAGTACAGGCCCAACCAGTCTGTGTGTTCCAGTCTGGAATGCCAGTACCAGAGGCAGCTTGTCAACATGAAGGGATGGAGAGAGAAAAACCCGCATTACTTCAAGTATAAGGAAACTCAGGACAAGTCCTGGAAACAGGCCTGCAGGGAAAGGTCTCTCGAGTGGAGGAGAAAACACAAGGAGTACCTTCAGCTTTACAGAGAGGCCAACAAAGACAGGCACAGGGATTATATGCGCGATTACATGAGAAAATACCGTCAGATGAAAAAAGAGGCGGAACTTGGTGAGACCAAATAAAATGACGGAAAAGTTCTCCGCGAAAATTTTTCTTAAGCGGACGGTAGCTGTTACGCTTTTGATTTGCCTGGTTTTTTTCCATGTCCCGGTTTTTTCCGAGACCGTTCCGGAAAAAACCCAGGAGACTGCCGTTCCCGGAAGTTTTTCCGTTGAGATAGCTTCTGCGGAAAAAGACATATCCTCTTCGAATTTCAAAAAAGCCAGAAAAACCCTTGAGAATGTCCTCAAAGAGGACAATGCCAATGAAAATGCCCGCAAACTCCTGGCAAGGCTGGATCAGGAAGAAGCTATAGCGCGATCCAAGGCGAAAGAGCCGTTCTGGAAAAGGCTGTTCTCTTCCGGGAAAAATACAGAATCCGCTAAGAAGCCTTCCGGAGAGGAAAAGGCAAGGGCGTATCTTTCTAAGGCCGGGGAGGACCTTAAAAGGGAAGATTTCTCGGCGGCCAGGAAACACGCCGTGAAGGCGGTTGAGGCCGGCGGAGCCGATAGCGAGGCCAGGAAGATGTTAGCCGAGATAGATACCGCGGAAGGTGTTTTCAGGCAGGAAAACCATGTGCCTTCGGGCTCATCGTCCAGAGCGGCCGAGGAATACATAAAGGAGAGGGGAAGATACGAGGCTAAAAGAAAAAAAGAGGATATTTCCATAAGAGAGAACATCCTGATGGCCCGAGAACAGCTTGAGTCCGGCAATTACGGGGAGGCCAGGAAAAACGCTTACAGGGCCTGGGAAAAGATACCATATGACTCGGAAGTTTCCGTGTTAATAGCCGATATAAACAAGGCCGTAATGGTGGGTCCGTCGGGCCTGAGAAAGGAGCTTTCGGAAGAGGAGACGCTTGATGAACCGGTACTTCCTCCCGGGAAAGATCCCATGACAAAGTATCCCGCCAGACCCGGTTTTGGGGATCTCGCCGGAGTTCTCGTCAAGGGTGTGGGAGATTTTATAAAAGGCGAAACTTTTGAGATGGAGCACGAATATCCTTCAGCCGAGTATACTCTGGATGACTGTGTAGACGTGGCGCTTATGTCCAGCCAGAGAATGAAATTCGCCGAAGAGCAGGTGCGTCTCGGGGAGACCAGGATATGGGAGCTCAGAAGAAAGCTTTTTCCTGATCTTGCCCTGAAAATGGAAAAATCCTACGGTAAGATAGCCGATTCAACCGCAGGAGCCCAGGAGGGCGCGACCCGGCACTACCAGGGAGAGAAGTACATGGCCGAGGTCAAGCACACGGTATTCGACGGGTTCGGCACATATAACGAGGTCCGGCAGGCCCAGGCCAATCTTGAGATAATAAAAATGGAGAAGGAGAGGATAAGGAACGAGATAATAGAAGAAACTAAAAAGGCCTATTACAACTACGATAAGACCATAAAGGCTTTGAGGATACAGGAGAGAATAGCCTCGCGTATAGCGGAGATATACGATATAGCCCAGAAAGCCTATGAAAAAGGCGCTCTTCCGGCGGTGGAGTATCTTAAGGTAAAGGGTCTTAACATGCAGGCGGAGTTCCAGACCATATCCTCGGGGAGAGACATGGACCTTGCCCACCTTGTTCTCACACAGGCCATGAACGCCGATCCCGACAGGCCTGTGAGGATAAAGGAACTGGAGAAACCCGAGGAACTTCTGAGGATAGGCCTTCAGAACTGTTACAATCTTTCTCTGGCGAACAATCCGGACATAAAGATAAAAGAGAAGACCATAGAATATTACAATTTTGAGAGAGAGATAGCTAAGGCCAAAGGATGGCCGAAGATAGACTTCATGGGTAATTTCGGTAAGGCTGTCGAGAATTACCAGCCGATGAGGTACGCGTCGGACTGGGGAGGGACGGATCCAATAAGGGCCCACCGCGATCTTGAGCCCGAATGGTACGCCGGAATAAAGGGGAGCATACCTTTCGGGGGTAGCACCTTTGAGTACAACTACGTCAGAGAGTTCTGGGCCACGACCGTATCCGCTTTCAGGGGGTCGGAAAGCGCCACAAGCTACTTTACTTTCCGGCTTCTCGATGACCTGGCCTATTTTACCGGGGTGCAGGAATCGACCGTAGGTTTTGAACGGTCAAAATACGAATACCAGAAAGCCAAGAACGATCTGGGGATGCAGGTTAAAACAGCCTACTTTAAGTACAGAAAAGCCCTGCTGCAGATGGACGTGGCCAAGGCCCAGGTCGAACATCAGAAAATGTTCGTTGCCGTTCTTGAAGAAAGGCGCAAATTCGGGGAGCTGAACCTGTCGCAGACGGTGGAGGAATACGTAAAGCTCGGCGAACACGAGTACGGAGAAATTCACGGTGATACGGAATATTATGTGTCCGTCACCGAGATAAATAAGGCCATAGGGGTCATGGGGTATTTTGACCCATGGAAAACTTCTCCCGCCGAAAGGCAGAGAAGCGCCGGGTCTCTTGCGGAGGAATACATTTCCCAGGCGCGGTCAGAGCTTGATAAAAAAAGGTTTTCCAAAGCGAGAAAGCTGGCGATGAAAGCCGCTGAAATAGACGGCGATAACCCCGGGGTAAAGGACCTTTTGGCGGAAATAGACCGCTCGGAGGGACTTTATCGCGAGGGCAGGCTTCACGTGGAAAGCTGAAATCAATGAAAATCATGGGGGTTAGATATGGCTTTAGACGATTTTATAAAAAAAGATCCCGTGGAGGAACGAAAGCCCGATAGAGCAAGAGGGCTTTCAAAGGCGCTAAGGAACGCGGTAGCGGCGTTGAAGAACGCGGCATCGGAACTCAGGAAACTTCCGCGGGACTGGTGGGACCCGAGAAAGATGCCGGCGAGGATCAAAAACTTCGATATAAAGAAGGTAAAGAAAAACTACGTGTGGATACTCCTGGGCTTTCTTGTGGCGGCTTTTGTTCTTTCGCATACGATAGGGAAAATAAGGCAGGTATTTTTCGCCGTCAAAGAGCAAAAAGAAATGGTGGAGTTCATGCGCACCATGCCGGTGAAGGTTTACAAGGTTAAGAAAATGGATTTTAAAGACACGCTTCCGGTACTCGGAAGGATAGAAGGTTTCAAGCAAATAGACCTGAGATTTCCGGAAAGCGGTGTTCTTGAGAACTATAACTTTGAGGAGGGAGAGCGCATCCTTGAGGGCGATATAATAGCAAGCCTTGACCAGAAAGACGCCCTTTTGAAGCTCAGGTACGCCAGCATAGAAATGGAGAAGGCCCAGGCTTTGTTCGACGTGGGAGGGGTAGAAAAAGCGGCGCTTGATCAGAAGAAACTGGAGTATGAGTCAGCCAGGAGGGACCTAGAGAAAACCAATATTTACGCCACAAGTGACGGGTACCTGGGGGCTAAGGACATACAGGCCGGAGCCTATGTTACCCCGCAGGACAAAATAGGCACTTTTGTGGATTTTAAAGAAGTGTACGCGGCTTTTGACGTTATAGAGGAAGATTCTTCCAAGGTCAAGCTCGGACAGAATGTGGATATCTTCATAGACGCTTATCCCGGCAGTTCCTACAGGGGCAGGGTTGATACTGTGGCCCCCATGATAAAGGGCAGGACCAGGACACAGAGCCTGAAAGTCGAGCTTTCAAACGACACCGATGAGTTCCGCCCGGGCATGTTCGCAAGAGCGGTAATAAGCACCTACGAGAAGCCGGATGCGCTCATAATACCTTCCTCGTCTTTCCGCAAGGAGGAAAACAAGTTCTTTGTCTACGTTGTCCATCCCGAAGAAAACAAGGTCGAGGGAGCCCAGGAGACAGGTAAGGTGGAGGTCAGGGAAATAACCATAGAATACCTTACCCATGATGTGGCGGAAGTGGGAAAAGGTCTTGCGGAAGGCGAGCTTGTCATAAGAGAGATACACCAGGAATACAAGGACGAAGACGTAGTTGAAGTGACAGAGGTTCAGGAAACTATTTTCTAGCCGCGGAAAAGATAGCCGGGAAATTTGCGACATCTTGTGAAGATCACGCCGCGTCGTATCGCTCGGGCACAATATGGGATTACCTGATTTTTCCATAAAAAAACCTGTCACTACCGTGATGATATTCGCGGGGGTGTTGCTTTTCGGGATAATATCCCTTACGAAGCTCCCTCAGGAGCTTTTTCCGCCAATAACCTATCCGCAGCTCACGGTTTTTACGATATACGCCAACGCGGCTCCCGAAGAAATAGAAACGCTTCTTACAAGGCCCATAGAAGAGGCTGTCGGCACGGTGAGCGGCCTTAAAGCTTTGAGATCAGTCTCCAAGGAAGGTATTTCCATAGTTATGGCCGAGTTCGACTGGGACCAGAACATGGATTTTGCCTCGCTAAGGACAAGGGAGAAGGTGGATCTTATAAAGGCGAGACTCCCCAGGGATTCCAGTGAACCGCTTGTTGTCCCGTTCAATCCCTTTGAACTTCCGATAATGACAATAAGCGTCACCGGTGACAGGAGCCTTATGGACATAAGGCGTATCGCCACCGAGACCATAAAAGACGAACTTGAAAAAGTGAACGGCGTCGCCTCTGCTACGGTGGAAGGAGGTCTTGAGAGAGAGATACTGGTGGAGGTCGATCAGGGAAAGCTCAATTCATACGATGTCACGCTGCTTGATGTGTTCGATTCTATATCCCAGGCCAACCTCAATTATCCCGCCGGGACCATAAAAGAAAGTTTTTACGAGTACCTCATAAGGACCCTGGGAGAATTCGAGAAGGTTTCCGAGATAGAGGACGTCGTGATAAAGGACATGTCTGAAGAGGAACAGGCCATGTCCTATGACGACAAACTTAAACTTAAGGAGATAAGCCACCGCCCCGCGCTCTCAAAGATAAAAGATGTGGCCGAGGTGCAGGATACATTCAAGGAAAAGACCAGCTATTCCAGGTACAACGGCAAAGAGAACGTTTCGGTGTCTGTCCAGAAACAGGCGCAGGCCAACACCATGCACGTCATAAACGGCATAAGAAGCGCCTTTGACCGCCTTTACAAGATACTTCCTCCGGATATAAAGATGGAGGTGATATACGACCAGTCTATATTCATAAAGGACGCCATAAACGGTGTAAGAGATGCCGCCTGGCAGGGAGGCGTCCTGGCGTTCCTGGTGCTTCTGGTCTTTCTCAGGAGTTTCAGGCCGTCCGCGATAGTGACGATGAGTATACCAATATCTGTCATGGTGGTATTCACCTTCATGCATTTCGGCGGGATCTCCATAAATATGATGTCACTCGGCGGACTGGCGCTTGGAGTAGGGATGCTCGTTGATAACGCCGTGGTCGTAATAGAGAACATATTCCGCCACAGGGAAATGGGTGAGGATGCCCAAAAGGCCGCCGCGGAGGGTTCGGAAGAGGTTTCTAACGCTATCGTGGCGTCGACGCTTACCACTATCGCCGTTTTTTTTCCCATGATATTTGTTGTAGGTGTAGCAGGGCAGCTTTTTAAGGAACTCGCTTTCACCGTTACTTTCTCGCTTGTCGCTTCGTTATGGGTGGCCCTTACCCTTATCCCGCTTTTGAGCTGTAAGCTAGGAGGCAAGGAAGAACAAGGGAAAGCCGATGCCGAGTCATTCTCCGGCGGCGAGGGCTGGAAAAAGTTCCTGGCGAAATACGAAGGTTTTCTGAGGTTTTTCCTGAAGAACAGAAAACCGGGAATGGCGATAGTGGTCCTGATATTCATACTGAGCCTTTTTATAACCAATTTTCTCGAAAAAGAACTTATGCCGAAAACGGACCAGGGTCAGTTCATAGTGAGCGTGGACATGCCTGTGGGAACGAAACTTGAGAACACCAATAAAATAGCTCTCAGGATGGAAAATCTCATAGAGAGCTTCCCGGATGTAAGCTCGGTAAGTTCCGTGGTGGGGTCCACCAGCGGGTCCTCTGCCAGCGATATAGTGCAGAGGCTCGGAGCCCATCAGGCCCAGCTTATAGTCGAGCTGAAAGAAAAACGAAAGATGAAAACCGACGAGATCGTCGGTTTAATAAAGGATAAAGCGGACCGGGATGCCGTATTCAGGGAGGCGGTAATAGATTTCACACTGTACGCGGGAGTAATGTCAGGCGCTTTCGGTTCTTCGGGCGGGAAACCCGTTACTATAGAAGTGAAGGGGTCGGACCTTAAGGTAATGGAGCGTATAACGAAAGATATAGTGGACAAACTTGGGAAAATAGAAGGAATAGTCTCCTCGGAGGACGACGCCCCGGAAGCCTCGCCGGAGGTCAGGATAGTTGTGGATAAGGACAAGGCCTCGCTTTACAACGTATCGGTAGTTGACCTGGCCAGGGTTGCCCAGATGATATTGCGGGGTTCCATACCGTCCCAGTTCAAGGAAAAGGGACGGGAAGTTGACATCCGTGTCAGGCTCAAGGAAGAGGACAGGTCTTCTTTTGTGGATCTTTCCCGCATAAGAATAAATTCTGAGACAGCCGGAATGGTGCCGCTCGGAGTACTGGCCAAGCTCGAGAAGGGCAGAGGCCCCAGTGAGATCAAAAGGTCTTCCCAGGAGAGGACCATAACCGTTTCCGCCGATGTTTCCGGAAGAAAAGTAGCCGAGGTCATAAGCGACGTCGAGCAAGCTATCTTATCTCTGGATGTGCCCGGCGGATACGCCGTGAGGCTCGCGGGGGAATCAGAGGAAATGAAGAAGTCTTTTGACAGCCTGAGGTTCGCCCTTATCCTGTCTCTGGTCATGGTCTACATGATAATGGCCGCGCAGTTCGAGTCCATAACGCAGCCGCTTATAATCCTTTTTTCCGTGCCCCTTTCGCTTATAGGTGTTCTGGCGTCGCTTTATGTTACAGGAACCTCTATAAGCGTTATAGCTCTTCTCGGGGTAATAATGCTGGGTGGTATAGTCGTTAATAACGGTATAGTGCTGATCGATTACACAAATATACTCATGGCGCGCGGAAAGAACAGGTTTGACGCGGTATTGGAAGCCAGCCTGGCGAGGCTTCGCCCCATACTCATGACGGCTCTCACGACGGTCCTCGGCCTTTTTCCCATGGCTCTGGCGGTAGGGCGCGGATCGGAGCTTAGGGCTCCCATAGCCATAAGTGTTATGGGCGGGCTTGCCGTTTCGACGTTCCTCACTCTTGTTGTTATTCCCTCGGTGTTCCTTATAGAGGGGGAGATCCGCGATAAAGTGACTGATATTTTTAAAAAACAGAGATAAAAATCTTCCTATGAGCCTATCCCGTTTTTCGATCGCGAGGCCCGTAACGACAATAATGATATTTGCCGCTATGTGCCTTCTGGGGTTCATATCGCTTACCCGGCTTCCTGTCGAGCTTTATCCCGATGTATCTTTCGGCCGCATAAGCATAATAGTCTACATCCGCGGAGGTATACCGCCCACGGAAGTGGAATCCATGGTGACAAGGCCCATAGAGGAAGCCGTAAGCACCGTCGCGCATCTTGAGAGTATGCTCACTATTTCCAAGGAAGGCGAGTCCACGGTCGTTTTAAGTTTCGACCGTGGAATAAACATGCAGCTTGCCACGATGGAAGTCAGGGAGAAATTCGCGAAGGTCCAGGAAAAGATGCCCAAGGAAGCCGAGAAGCCGGTAATAGCCCAGTTCTCCCAGTCGGACGTCCCCATAGTCATCTTCGCCGTGACCAGCCGGAAGAAAACCACGGAGGAACTCAGGAAAATAGTCGACGAGGAGATCAAGGAGAGAATAAAGCGCGTAAGCGGAGTTGCCAACGTGGAGGTGGGCGGAGGCCGTGAGCGGAAGATAATGGTGGAGGCCGACAAAAAGGCGCTTTACCGTTACGGCATATCGATAAACAGGCTTACGGCGATGCTCGACGCGAACAACCTCAACATAATGACCGGAGAAGTTGAGGACGAGAAAGACAAGGTCATTATAAGAGCCATAGGCCAGCTTGTCACAATAGAGGACGTCAAGAACACACCCGTACTTACTTTGCCGGAAGGATCCATAGTAAGAGTAAAGGATATAGCCGAGGTAAAAGATTCCTTCATGGAAGCCAAGACCTACGCGAGGATAAACGTCAATCCAATAGTATCGGTGTATGTCCAGAAAGAATCCAAGGCCAATACGATAGTAGTCGCCAAGGAAGTAATGGAGGAAATAGACGCTATAAGATCTTTCCTGCCGGAAGACATGGAAATAGTAGTCACAAAGAACCAGGCTACTTTCATAAAAACCTCCATAGCCAACCTCAAGGACGCCCTTTTGCGCGGGGCTCTTATGATAATCTTCATACTTCTCCTCTTTATGGGGAAACTGGGCAAGAAAGCCGGGGTTGTCATACCGGTGGGGCTGGCTTTCGCCCTTTTCGCTCCCGCCAAGGTGCTTTACGGCCTTATAATCCTTGTCAGCGGGTACGTCATGGCCGCGAAACGTTACAGGCCGGTGCTTATAGTGGCTGTCTCGATACCCATATCGCTCATAATAACTTTCGGGGTAATGGAGATGTCCAATATGTTCCTCCCGATGGTAATGGACCTTACGATAAATTTCATAACTTTGTTCGGGCTCGCGCTCGGGGTAGGAATGCTGGTGGATAATTCCATAGTGGTATTCGAGAATATCGTTACCAAGACCGAGATGGGGCTGGAGAACGTGGAAGCCGCGGAAAAAGGCAGTACGGAGATGAACGTGGTTATTTTCGCTTCCACGCTCACGACGGTCATAGTGTTCCTCCCTATGCTTTTTGTGTCGAAATCCATGAGCATGCTCTACGGCGGAGTTGCCTGGACGGTCACGATATCCCTTTTTGTGTCCCTTTTTGTAGCTCTCATGATAGTTCCGCTCATGTGCACCAGGATAAAGGTCATAGAGGATAAGGAAGAGACGCGGCAGGTTAAAGAAGGTTTTCTGAACATATTCTATAAACTCCAGGAAAAAGCGCTCTTTTATGTTTTCAGGCGCAAGCTTATTTTTTTGGTGGGGTCATTTATCCTTTTCGGGGTATCGATCTTTCTTTACGGAAAGATGGGAAAGGAATATCTCGGTACCACGGAGCAGAACAGGTTCACCATATTTGTCGAGCTTCCTACCGGCGCTAAACTTGACTCGAGCGACGAGGTTGTAAGGCAGATAGAGGAGATACTGAGAGAAGTTCCGGAAGTTAAAACGTTCACTTCAAGGGTAGAGGCATGGTCGAGCAAGGTTTACGTCGAGCTTGTGGGAATAACGGAGAGAAAAAGATCGGTGAACGAGGTCATAGAGGACCTTCGCCCCAAAGTCGAAAGGCTGCAGCCGGCTTTCGTGTACTTCGAAGAAGACCAGGAAGTGGGCACTAAAGAGATAGTGCTTAATGTTTTCGGTTACGATTACGACATACTGCGCGAGATAGCCATAGCGCTCACCACCCGTATGGCGAAGGTCCCTAATTTCACTGACACTAAAATACGCATGAGAGAAGGGCGTCCGGAACTGAACATAAAGGTCGACAGGGAAAAAAGCGCTTACTTCGGGTTTACCACCAAGGATGTCGCCGATATGGTCCACGCGATGGTAAGGGGAGTGAGAGCCACCATGTTCCACACGGAGGCGTCGGAGGTGGAGACCATAGTAAGAAAACAGGAGAAAGACAGAAGAACGGTGAAGGATATTCATACTCTCTTTATGTCAAAAACAGGGGACGACAGAGTGGCTCTTGCCCAAATGGCAAAATTCCAGTATGGCCTGGGCCCCAGCGAGGTCTGGCGAAAAGACAGGGCGAGAATGATACAGGTAAGCGCCAATATCGGGCAGCTGCCTCTTGGTAAAGCCGCCCAGGTGCTGAGACAGGAGCTAAGCGATCTCTCTCTTCCCGAGGACTACTACTACGAAATAGGCGGGGATTATCCCACTTTGCAGAAAATGCAGGGAGAGTTTATTCTCACCATAACGGTGGTGCTTGTGCTGATATATCTGGTACTTGCCTCAATTTTTGAGTCGTACCGCCAGCCTTTCATAATCATGATAACGGTCGTTCTTGCCACTATAGGGGCTATCGGGTCGCTTTACTTTACGGTGAAGATAGTCGGTATGGGGGCTCTGATAGGGCTCATGATGCTCGCGGGTATAGTGGTCAATAACGGTATAATACTTGTTGATCACGCGAATGAGCTTAAGGGAAAATACAGGAACATGTATAAGCTTCTTCTCCAGGCCGCAAGGGACAGGCTGAGGCCGGTGCTGATGACGACATCAACGACCATTTTCGGGCTGCTCCCCATGGCTCTCGATAAAAGCGAAGGTTCGAATCTATGGAACCCTCTGGCGATAACGGTTATAGGGGGACTGTTTTTCGCGACCCCGCTCACTCTTGTCATGGTGCCGTCGATATACTATGTGTTCGAGAAGATAGGAAAGACACCCGGCAAAAAGATAAGCCTTAAAGGGTTTTTCGTATTGGTCAAGCTTGCCGCCGGGAAAATGCCTTCGGTTATCTCCGGAATGATAAAAAGAAAACCCGCGAAAAAGATACATCCCGACCCGGACGAATTTTAAAAAATCCCCCAAATAGAGTTTTTAGAAGGCCGGTTTCTTAGAGGCGTTCACCAAGCTGGGGATTTGACTTTGCCTTATTGTTAGTGTAAAGTAAACTTAGATGTGGAATGAGGATATGTTGCGAAGTTTTACGGCGGAAATTTTGCAAATGTTACTGGAGGCTTAAGTGAATTTTTACCTCGGCCGACATAAGACGAAATACAAAACAGCGGGGATTTGGGCTGTGTGCTTTTTTGTTGTGATCTTTTTAAGGGTGGATCTTCTTTCAGGAGGGGTTATCTCGGGAACACCAGGACCGCTTTTCAATTTTCTCGAGGATATTCCCGATGCGGGCCGGGCTTTAAGTAAAGAAGGTGACATTACATCAAGAATCGACTCTGTTATCGCTGAGCTTGTCAAATGCCGCGCAAAGATACTTTGCCTGGAGGGCGAGAACACTTTGAGCGAAGCAAGGTTGAGGCGCCGCCAGATAATTCACACAGTGAAAGCGCTGGGTAAGGAAGTGCTGGATATTTATTCGATGGCGGAAAAGACAGTGGAAGACCTTAATGGAAGAGATGTCAGGATAAATCTGGGACATAAGGACTATGTCGCTCTTTTTCTCACCGAGTCGGATGGAAGGCATCTTATCGGGCGCGGCGGTGAGGGATCCGGGGAAATTGAAATTCTTTCCAATGCCGGCGCGGTTTCTCATATGCAGATAATGAGGCACATGATAGAAGGCCGGTCGGACAGTAAAGGGAATAAGGTCTTCCGCGGGATCAATGACATAATCCGCCGCGGGGCGGTCGATCCGGAATTCGGAGGGGACACTCTTGAAAAGGAGCGTAACTTCATTCTTAAACGAATGGGTTTTTCGGGGCCTTTGGAGTGGGAGAGGATAATATCCGACAGTGTTTACGCCGAAAGAGCGGGCATAGCCATTTATCTTATCTCGGCTTTTGAGTTAAACAGGTGGAGAGTGGTCGATTCCGGAGGAAAATCGGAACTTCGCACGGTTCGACAGATACTCCGGCAGGGTCTTGATCCTCGGAACTTTCCGAGCATAGGAGAGTTTGTTTCCGGCACAACAGGTTTGAGCGAGGGGGCCTTGATCGCGGGAGCCTATAACTGCGGGACGGGTTCTATTCTCCGGGCCATTGAAGAGGTCCTTGAGGGAAAAGAACTTTTTAGTACGGATCTTCCCAGGGAAACCAAGAGGCAAATGGCACAGGCTCAGTTTTTCTCGAGGGCTATAGAAGAACTGGCCGGTGAAGGCGTTCTGCCTCAAAGCCTCAGATAGGGCTTTGTTTAGCGTAAAAAAAGCAAGATATTCTTATTATTATGATAAAATATGGCCCATGAAGCGCGGTGGCCTTACAAAACGCATTGCCGTAAAGAGCGTATCCCTTTTTATTTCGATCCTTCTGTTATCGGAAAGCCCGGCATTTCCGGCGGATGGTCTCGACCTTGCCCGGAGTAGCAACCTTTCAGCTTCTCTTGCCACGAGTCCCATATGTGAAGTTAAAGAGAATGAGAACGGATCGTGGGACATACTTTCCGAGGGCGACGACGTTCTTGATGGAATAGATTTCCAAAAACGATGGATAGTCATGGAAGCGGGGCTATTTATAGCCCGGTCTCTTAGACATCAGATCTCCCCTAAATTCATAGTACCTCGCTTAAAGGCTTACCTTGAGGATAGAAACCTTCTTAAAGACCTGACCGAGGAAGGGTATGACATAGACAATATCCGGGAAACAAGGCAGGTTTCCGGTGAGACGACGGAGATATTTCTGCCGGTGAGGCGACCGGGAGAACGAGGATATGACCTCAGGTTCTCGTTCGAGCGCCATGAGGGATCTAAAAGCATACACGAGTACACGCGGGATGACGGGCAGAGAGGAGATATCTTTGTCTCAAAGGTTTATATTGATGAACCGGCCGCCGGATCGGGACTGTGCGACCATTCGGATGAACTTATATCACTTACGGCACAAAGCCTGACTACGGATCTTCCGGATGACCCGGAGGTGAAAGCCGAAGCGATAGCAAGGTGGGTAAAGAACAGCGTGACCTACTCCACCGGATACGGAGCATACTGGGATGTAAAGGCCTCCGAGACCCTGCAGCTAGGGAAAGGGATGTGTTTCAATCTGTCGAACCTTTTTGTGGCAATGGTCAGGTCTATGGGGATGAAGGCGGAATTCGGCGTTGTGAAAGTAAGAAAAGAGGCTTTTAAAAACATGGTGCCCCCTCGTAGATACGAGGAAATGAAAGACACTTACGCGCATGTGTTCGCCAGGGTAATGATAAAGGGGAAATGGAAAGCTGTGGACCTTGTATATGCCGGCGAAGGAAAACAGCTGCGGGAAAAAGAGGTCTTTTCCCCCTACGTTGAACTCTCCACGCTTTTCTTTTCCGAGAACATCGATGATTTCGCCTTCCTCCAGGCCGCCAAAAGGACACGCAAGGAGAGCGACAGTGACGAGGATCACAGAATAGCCGCGTTATCGGCCGAAGTTGAGAGGGTCTCCAGCCTTCCGAGGCCCCAGGAGGCCCAGGGAATAGACGGCTTAAGGGAAATTTTGACCGTGGATTTTGATAATACCAGGACAAGGCTTGAAGCCCGGGGCGCGGTCGAGGTGAAAGAGGACGAATGGATGTCGGCGTCTCCCGGAGAGGAAGACCTTTTCATGGAGATAGTAGAATGCAAAGCTTTGGCCGCGGTGAACCTGTTCACCGGAGAGAGGTTCCTGTCGCACTTCCTTCCCCGTGGGTTTACGGCTTTTCAGGATAAAGGCCGGGTAACAAGAAAAGAAGCCGTCGGAAAATATCTGGAAAAAATCTTGGGATTTATCATGGAAGAAGAAAGCGAGGCCGTACCCGAGTGGAGCTTTTATTTAACGGAAGGACCTTTCTCTTTTTCTGATCCGGAAAGTTTACGGCTCGAGGAGATAAAGGATTTTCTCCTGTCCGTCGGTGTCCCAGAGCAGCTTGTGTATTTCGAAAAGGAAAAGCCGGGTTTTTCCCGGGGAGTTTCTTCAAAGTTCGTTACGGTAAACGACAGGGGAAGGATATCGGTGATCAGAGAGAAGGCGCCGAAGGGATCGCCGGCTACGCTTTTGAGGGAAATGCACATAAGAGGGGTATACGAAAATCGGAAAAAAAGCAGAAGGTCCCTTCAGTCGGCCAGAAAGGTAAATAACTCAAAAACGACCCTTCTTACCGAGATAAGCGCGCTGCGTGAAGCCGAATTGCTCGAGGGTGGCCCGGACGGGTATTACCTTAAAGATTGGCTAAGGTACGTTGATGACATAGAAAAACTTATCTTTGTATGCCCTGCGCTTGAGAACAGAAGCCAGACCCCCGAGGAGATGGACGAAATAAGGGATTCCGTCAGGATGCTCAAGGAGAATGTCCTGCCCGAGGAAGAAAAGAAAATATCCGAAGAAACGGAAGAAAGGGTTAAGGAGCTTCTTTTGATGCTTGAGGACGGAGAAAGTGCCGCCGGATACGAGCCGGTGTCACGGGTTACGGGCAAAATATTCTATGAACTTCTGAGGCTCAGCGGTATGGGAGAACCCGGCCAGACGGCCAGAGTGCTTGATGCCATGGTATCGAAAGTCATTATCGACAGAGAAATGATCTCATCCGGGAAGACCGGTCTCCTCGGAAAACCATCCGGCGCCCAAGATGTGAAGGCGATGCCTCTTTTTCCAGAAGAACCCACGGATTATCCCGGTCTTGATATCTACCGGCATGCAAGGGAATATTTCGGCCGCGGCGAACCGGACTATTCTACTTCCGTGGACAAAGAAAATTTCCGTCTGGCCATGATGGAGCTTGTATCTGCGGGGCATTTTGTAAAGCTGGGGAAGACCATAACAGGTTTTATCGACAGCGGCAAGATGGAATATGCCCGGGATTTCGAGGTGATAGACGATTTTATTTTCAGGAGCCTGTACGGATACGATCCTGAGCATACCGGCGAAAAAGTTCTGGAAAAACTGCTGGATACGCGTCAGATATCATACGATTCGTATCGGGAAAAGTTTACCGCGCTTCTAGAGAGGCTTATGACGCCCCGTACCGCGGACAGAGCGGCTAACCTAATAGCTCTTCTCGCGGAAAAAGGCGAGATCATTTATTCGGAAGAAAAAGACACGGTAGATCCCGTTATAGAAATGTGCATGAAGTACGCTTATTTCTTTTTTGTGGAGAAAATACTTATCTCTCTTCTTGATTCCGGGCAAATAAGCTATTTCAGCAAAAGCGGCATGCTGGAGGTCATGATAATGTCGGCACTTTGCTCTTCCAGGGGGCCTCATTCCTCCTGGAGGCTTATCCTGAAACTCCTTGAGAGCGGTGAAATGAGCTACAGCCGTGACCGTAACTTTCTTGTGAGGTTCATTCACCGGAGCTTTACTGTTCCCGGCGGGGAAGAAGGAATTCTTAAGGTGGTGTCGTATCTTCTCGAGAAGGGGGACATAAGTTATTTTTCGGACACGGTATTTTTTGACGGGCTTTTCGATCTGTCGGCCAGGTATAATCTGGCGCGACTTCACGCGGATCTTTTGATAATGCTCATGGAGGATCCTGCCCGGGAGGGATCCTCAGGAAAGTTCTACGATATCATCAAAAAAGGAGCTTCCGAAGTCATGGACGTGGCGGCAGTCAATGTGCTCGTTCTGGGGTATGCCGCGGGAACCATGGACACAGCTCTCTCTCTCGCGGTTTTTGAAAGATATCTTTACCTGAAATACGGTAAAAACCATCCCGACGGCGTAAGCGATGCGAGGGTTTCCTCTATTGCGGCATTTTTCACTTACTTATCAAGGGCTCCGGCAAAGGAGATCTCGGCAGATTTTCCGGAAACGTCCTATCTGCATGTTCCGGTACGCGTTCCCAGACCCCCGCGGGGCCGGGTATCGGGTATAGTGGACGCGTCCGAGATCGAACACGAAATAGCGTACGGCAGAGTTTTAAAGCGCGGAGGGAAATATTATTTTCCGGTGAGGAATCCTTATTTCTACTTCAGTGACATACACAACAGGTCCATGGTCTTCAAGACCGCCGGCGGGGATATAGTGTACAAGGGTGTGGGGCTTTCAAGGGCGGCGGTCCTGGAGGGAATACTCATGCCTGTTATGAGAGGCACAGGCTTCAACGTGCTTTACGGCGGGCTTCCCAGGACAGAGTCTTCGATAGGCATGGACGTCGCCCTTAGGGAGAAATACGCTCAGTTCGAGCGTGAAGGAGAACCTTTTCTCGCGCTTGCCAAAGAATACGGCGCGGATATAGACATGATAAGGTCGCCCGTAGCGGAGGTTACCGTGGAGCTGTTCCCGGTGGCGGTAACGGAAGCGGTTGGGCATGGTCTTTCTTTTGCGGCAAATGCCGCGAAGACCGTGTTCCCGGGCGCAAAGCCCGTTCCCGGCATATTTTTCCCGAGGATACAGGATATTCTGGATTTCGCCGGTATACGCCGCGACGAAAAAGAGGAAAGAGACGCTGTTATTTATGTTTATAAGGTTCCCTCTAACCTGCGGTTAGAGGAGATGACATCGCCGGATGCTTTCCGTCCGTTCCTTGAGTATTTCGATCATACCGACGCGGACGGCAGTGATAAAGAAGCGAGAAGAAAGATCCTTCTTTCCGCCGCGTCCCGTTTTTCAGCTTTTATAAGGATAGCTCACGACGGCCTGGGGTTTTCCTGTTCCAGCGAATACGGAACGGTATTCTCAGAGCATAACGTCAATCCTCTTGTTATGTTCGATTACGATACCATAGTGCCGGCCAGACAGGAGACGGAGAAGACAGCCTCGTACCGGCAAGACATAAGCGACGCGGAAGGGCTTATAAGGAAAATTTGGCAAACTCTCGAACTTGAGGAAAAACACCTCAAGGAAGCGCTTGGCGTGTTCGAGCGGATACTTAGCCTGGAATCTGCTCCCAAAACAGGACCGGCCCCGGAAAAAGGCACCCCGGCCGCTCTTCTCAGATACATGTCGTCCATAGGCGCGTACAGGGTCTATTTTCCCGGCGAGTCCGGGCCGCAGAGGCAAAGCGAAATGGCCAATAAGCGCGGCGGTAACGACTCTGCCACCACGATAAGCAGGGAAGCGGCTGTTTTGCGAAGGGTAAATCTTCTGGAAGGCGACAAGAACGGGCCGCTTTACCTGGCGTCCTGGTTGAGGTATGTTGAAGATATCGGATCCTTGATAAACAGCTGCCAGTTCCTTGATGTGGCCTCTCCCGGGTTCGAGCAGATAGAGGTTATAACAAAACAGGTCAGGAAGATAAAAGCGGAAACGCTGGAAAAGCTTGCCTCGGAAGATGAAGAGGGGAGTTTGATCTATGAAATAGAAGAGTATCTGGACAGGATAGGGGCCATGTTCGACTGGCTTATGACACGAGAGTACGGGGAAAGATATACCCAGGCCAACTGCTACGGCGCGGCGCATGTGCTCCGTAAAGTGCTTGACGCCAAGTTCGGCGCCAGAGGCGCTGATTTCAGGGTGAGGGAGAACGATTACAGGGACACCCGGCTTGGAGAACTAAGGTGGGTTGAAGCCGAGCTGCCCTCGGGCAAAAAACTTTTTATAAACGGGGTCGACAAAGCCGGAAGCATAAGCGTTTGGGAGCTTTCCTCCGGGATTGAGAGAAGCGGTCTTGTGCCCGAGACAGAGCATGATCCCGATGATGAAGGCGTGATCTACGACCATAGCCGAATAGAAGCGGTTACCGGCGACTTTCTCAGGTTCACTTCCAGAGGAAGGTATGAAAGACCTGAATTCGGGGCCCTAAGGGCTCTTCTTTTCCCGTCGGGTCTTCTTGATGCCTCCAGCGAGACAAAAATAAACAAGTATACGGTCCATTCTCCCGGAAGCGTCATGGAGGAAAGCGGCATGTTCCACTGTAACACTCTTTTCGCTTATGACGAGTCTACCGGGATAGGGGCTTCTTCACATGTTTCACTGATACATTTAAGGGTTCTCCCCGAGGACCGGAGCGTGGCCGCGGTCAAAAAAGCCCTGGAGGAGATAGTGGAAGAGATGGCGCTTTTGGGAGCGGACAGATACGAGCTTAAATTTGCGGCCATAAAAAGGGACATGTCGGATTACGGGGAGGGGCCTTTGGAGGATGCCGAATATACGAACCGCCTGCTTTTCAGGGCGCTTGCCGAAATGGGATACCACGCGAAAAGACTTGTCGTTAAGTCGGATTCGGCGTTTTTTGATCTTGGCGCCGGAACCATTCTGGATGGAGGAATAAAACCTGTATATTCTTTCGCTTCTACAGAAGGAGAGGTTTCCTCATCAATCGCCGAGAGAGCAAGGGGGGAGACCTTTAATTTGCTGGAGCTCGCGCAAAGTATGGATCTTTCCCGGGAGAAAGGATCAACGGACGAGAAGAGCCCCTTTGAGAGCGCGCGCGATATGATGTTGTCGGACATAAGAGAGATAAGGGAGCTATTGGCCTTGCCCACCGCCTCGGACGCTTACATGAAAGATGTGGACGGGCTCATAGAGTGGGCGGAAAAAACGGCTCTTACAGGCGTCAAGCCCGATGCCGTGATATCCTACATAGAGGACAGGGACTGGACCGGAAGAAGAGAAGACAGCGCCGAGACCCCGTTTCGACAGGCGCTTTACGACATGGTATTCCTGTCGTTCGCCTATTATGGCAGGGGGGATCTTATAAGGTTTATCGATAAAATGCGTTCCTCCGGTATGTCAAAGAAAAAATATGTTATTGGGCCGAAACTGAAACTTTATCTCGATCTTCTTTCAGCCATGGAGGTAAGCGAGACAGAGGCGGGAATAAAACTGGATTCTCTGCGCAGGTACTCTGAAAGAGTTTCTGTGGAGGAAGAAGACGATGAATTCGCCGAAAGAGAGAAGTCCAGGTCCCGGGACCTTACAGATGTCGTAAGGGCAATGGAAATATCACATGGAGAAGAGCCGGTTATCGTGGCCGTGGGAACAGGGTGGATAAAAGGATATGAAGAAGGGACCATGCAGTATAACGCCATAAACCCTCTTTTGTCTTCCATAAGGGAGTATCTGCGGGAGAAGGGTATCCCGATGGTCTTATGCCCGGAAGAGGACCTGCCGGCCGCCATAGAGGACGTAATGACACGGGAAAAAATGCCCGAGGGGACCAGGGTAATAGCGCTTGGCGGTATTTCGGAAACATTACGGTTTTCCGAGGAGATGCAGGCTTTGGCCGACGCGCCCGAATGCACGGTTGTCGGAGTAAGGTCTTCGGAACTTTCAGAAATGGGGTACATACGCGTTGTCGAGATGCTTACAATGGCCATGAACCTGTCCCTGGGGTTTTCTCCCGGGTCTGATAACCCGAACATATTGGTGCTTCCGCCGGATCCCGCCGAAGGCAGAAGATTTTTCGTTTTTGTGCCGCTGGCCGAGCCGGTGAGCTATGAACTTTTGAAGAGGATATACTCCCTGCAGAGATTCGCTTAAAGCCGGTCTGTCTCGAGGTTAAACATCTTGAAAACGCGCCTTTTATGTGTTATTTTCGTACCGGGAAGGACAATATGTTTAAATGCATTACCGAAAAGATCCCCGAACGTTACCTTGACGGGTTCCGGGAAGAACAGCTCAAGTTCATAAAAAGCCGCCTGCGGCTGCTATGCTACCTGACAATATCCGTATATTTCGCGCTTTCCATTCTTGATTTCATTTTCAACCGCAGCGAACACATGCTGCTCGAGATGGCCTCGGGGGGCGTGCTTGTCATGGCCGGGGTCCTCACTCTTTTTCTGGACAGCCGGTCCAAAAGCCCCAAGGCAACAAAAATAACGGCTATGATCTTCGTTACGGTGCTGGTTCTTATTCTGGTAAGGATAGGAATAACGTATTATGAAAACCCTATCGTCAGTTCATCCGGGTACGTTTTTTCCATGCTCGTGGTAGCGATGACAATACCCTGGACCCCGCGGGAAGTGGCGCCTATAGGGCTCATACATCTTCTGGGCTATATAGCAGAGAACCTGCATCTTTATTTCATGGGAAAGGATATCCCTGAAGCCGATTTCGTGAGCGGGCTTATATTCATAGTCGTCTCCCTTACTCTTTGCGTGGTCCTGCGGCGGAAAGAGACGCAGAGGGACGTTGATAATTTCGTGCTTCTGAAAACAGTGGAAGAAAAGAACGCCCAGATGAAAAAGGACCTGGAACTTGCCACGCGCGTTCACAGGACGATCATCCCGGACGGGATAGATACCGATCTTGTAAACATCAAAGTTACTTATTTGCCGGCTTATTATGTAGGGGGAGATTACGCCAGGTATGTTTTTCTTCCGGGAGACAAGATAACCTTTATAATAAGCGACGTTACCGGCCACGGCGTGCCTGCCGCGCTTCTTGTCAACCGTATGCACGCCGAATTCGAGAGGATAGCAAAGGAGGGCAAAGCCCCTGGCGAGCTTATGAGGGACCTGAACTCCTTTATAAAGGACGACTTTGAGGGGTCAGGCATGTACCTAACCGCTTTTTGCGGACAGCTTGATATGAAAAAGATGTCGCTTCTTTATTCGAGTTATGCCCACCCTCCCCAGTACCTTTATGATTCCAAGCTCGGGAAGCTGAGATCCATGTCTTCCCTGGCGGGAATGCTCGGCATCTCATCTTCCGGGGAAGAAATGTACGAGGAGGAGGTCTCTGTGACAACCGGAGACCGCATACTGCTGTACACGGACGGGGTCACCGAAACTTTCAATTCTTTCGGGGAAGAATACGGGAACTCCAGGCTTGAGAAATTCTTCGTCTCCAACAGGCTGCTAGAGGAAAAACAGCTCGAAGCCAAGCTCATGGAAGAGCTTAACACCTTCAAGTCGGGAAGTTTCAGGGATGACATCTGTCTTCTCGATATAGGAATAAGGGCTCATAGTTCATTCCTGGGATGGAGGAAAACCTGACGCGGCGGATAGGGGAAGTTTGGCGGACTTGAAAACGCCCGGATATGTTATATAATAGTGAACTTGCCGGCCGGGTCGGGCCCGGCGGAGTAAAAGAAACAAAAAACAACTGGAGAAAAAATGAAACCGAGAAAAGTATACCGAACCAGGCCCAAAAAAACAGGGGCCAAGAAAACCCAGAAGATAAAGGCCCAGAAGAGGATGCTGGTGGCTCTGGGATGCGATATTGAGAGCCTTAACAAGCTGAACTCAGTTGAGGTGAGGGATCTTCTGAAAAAGAAAAAAATGAGAAAAAGAGGCCCCTCGAGAAGTAAGGCCCCGGCGGCTCCTGTTAAAAAGAAAAGAGCTCCCAAGGCATCCAGCAAGTAATTTCCGGACCAACCGGCCCCGCAAAGGGCGACAAAAGGGGGAAGGCCATGAGGGACAATAATCCCGGTAGCTTATCTGTTGTGGAAGAGCTTAAAAGAGACTTCATGCACAACAGACGTTACGCCCTTGCCAAGGACATATATACGGCCACCGACCACGACAACTACAAGTCCATAGCGATGGCCATACGCGACAGGCTTATCGACAAATGGATACTTACTCAGCAGAGGTATCACGATGAGAATTGCAAAAGGGTGTACTATCTCTCGCTGGAGTTCCTGCCGGGAAGGTTCCTTGAGAATAACGTCATTAACCTGGATATAGAGAAAGAAACAGAAACAGCTCTTAATGAATTGGGGTACAGTCTTAAGGACCTTTACGATAAGGAACCTGACCCGGGACTGGGTAACGGCGGGTTGGGAAGGCTCGCGGCCTGCTTTCTTGACTCAATGGCCACACTCGGGATTCCCGCGACAGGTTACGGGATACGGTACGACTACGGTATATTCAAACAGAAAGTGGTCAATGGATCGCAGGTGGAAGTGCCTGACGAGTGGCTGAGTCTCGGTAATCCATGGGAATTTGAAAGGCCGGAGTTCACGATAAAGGTAAGGTTCTATGGGAAAACGACACATCGTGTGGATAAGGACGGCAAGTTCACCTCTGACTGGATAGATACCAAGGACGTCCTGGCCCTGGCCTATGATACGCCCATACCAGGGTACCGCAACGGTGTGGTCAACAACCTCAGGCTGTGGTCCGCCCGTTCCAGCGCCGAGTTCGAACTGGAATATTTCAACGACGGCGATTACATAAAGGCCTGCGAGGATAAAATAAGTTCCGAGAACATATCCAGGGTTTTGTATCCCAGCGACAGTATCTCAAAAGGGGTGGAACTGAGGCTCAAGCAGGAATATTTTTTTACCGCGGCTTCCATGCAGGACATAATAAGGCGGTTCAAGGCCCATAACGAGGATTTCAGTTCTTTCCCCGAAAAGGTAGCCATACAGCTTAACGACACCCATCCGGCCGTGGCGATCGTGGAACTTATGCGCATACTTCTCGATGACGAGGGAATGGACTGGGACACTGCTTGGAACATAACCACCCGGACGTTCGCTTATACCAATCACACTATAATGCCGGAGGCTCTGGAAAGCTGGCCTCTGCCGCTTTTCGGGAAGCTTCTCCCGCGGCATCTCGAGATAATATACGAAATAAATTTCAGGTTCCTTCAGGAAGTGACTGTGCGTTATCCGCATGACCTCGACAGGCCAAGGCGCATGTCCCTTATAGACGAGAACGGAACGAAACGCATAAGAATGAGCCATCTTTGCATAGTGGGCAGCCATTCGGTCAACGGCGTTTCAAGGCTTCATACGGAACTTCTTGAGACAACCCTTTTCAGGGATTTCTTTGAGTTCTATCCGGGTAAGTTCAATTCAAAGACCAACGGGATAACACAGAGAAGGTGGCTGAGAAAGGCCAATCCCAGGCTCTCAAAACTTGTAACTGACACCATAGGGGATGAGTGGATAACCGATCTTTCCGAGATGAAAAAGCTTGTCCCCATGGCCGACGATCCGGTGTTCGCCGGTAAATGGCGGGCGGTAAAGGAAGCTAACAAGAAGGACCTGGCTTCGTACATAAAAGATATTACCGGGGTGAGCGTTAATCCGGATTCCATTTTTGACGTGCAGGTGAAAAGGATACACGAGTACAAGAGGCAGATACTTTTCGCTCTATATCTCATAACCCAGTACATAAGCATAAAGAACGGTTCGGCCGGGGATATTGTTCCCAGGACCGCGATAATAGCCGGAAAAGCGGCGCCTTCTTACCGCATGGCGAAATTGTTCATAAAGTTCATAAACAATATCTCCTCGGTGATCAATAAGGACAAGGCCGTTAAAGATAAGCTTAAGATATTTTTCCTGGAGGATTACCGCGTTTCTCTCGCGGAACGGATATTTCCCGCGAGCGATCTTTCGGAGCAGATATCCACCGCCGGCAAAGAGGCTTCCGGAACAGGCAACATGAAGTTCATGCTTAACGGCGCTTTGACAATAGGAACGCTCGACGGCGCCAACATAGAGATAGCCGACGAGGTGGGAGAGGAGAACATATTTATTTTCGGAAAAAAAGCCAGAGAGATAGAAGAAATGAGAGCTTCCGGGTACGACCCCAGGAAATATCTCGGCAGGATACCGGCGCTTGAGGAAGCCCTCCGGCTTATAGAGGAAAATTTCTTTTCGCCTTTTGAGAAAGGCATATTCAACCCCATCTTGGATTCTCTTTTATGGCACGACCAGTTCATGGTTTTCGCCGATTTCGAGGATTACCTCTCGGCCCAGAAAAGAGTATCCGAGACCTATCTAAACCGGGCCGCGTGGACCAAAAAATCCATAATCAATACCGCCAGTTCGGGTATGTTCTCAAGCGACAGGACAGTGTCGGAATACGCCAGGGAAATATGGGGCGTGTAGGCTTTTCTTGTTCTGAAAAAATATCATGAAAAAATATATACTGCACGAAACGCGCGGCGAGATAGAGACCCATATTGATTTTAAGGGGAATCTCAACGGCCCCCAGTACGAAGTTGTTACCGGGGCCGAGGGGCCGTGCCTTGTTCTTGCCGGAGCGGGTAGCGGCAAGACCCGGACGCTGATATACCGCCTTGCGTATCTTCTGGAAAGGGGGGTCCCGCCGCACAACATACTGCTTATGACATTTACCAACAAGGCCGCTAACGAGATGCGCTCCCGGACGGAAATGCTGCTGAAATACCAGCCGAAGGGTCTGTGGAGCGGGACATTCCATCACATCGGCAACCGCATGCTCAGGATGTACGCCGGAGAAATAGGGTTTACCCCGGAGTTCGGCATACTTGACCAGGATGACTCCAGGGATCTTATAAAAACCTGCATAAAGAAGGTCAGAGGGAAAGAAAAAGCCTCGGATTTTCCGAAAGCCGCGGTCCTTCAGTCCATTATAAGCCTTAAAGCCAATACCGGCATTTCCATCCCCGACATAGTGGATAGAAGATTCCCGTATTTCTCCCGCGTGATCGAAGAGATAAAAACGGTGGCCAGGCTTTATCTGGAAAAGAAAACATCTTCGGGCAATATGGACTATGATGATCTTCTTACGAACTGGAAAAGGCTTTTAGAGACCGTTCCCGCCGCCAGGGAAAGGTTCACGTCCCAGTTCAAGTACATAATGGTAGATGAATACCAGGACACTAACACCATACAGGCCGACATAGTGGATATTCTCGGTTCGGCGCACCGTAACGTGCTTGTTGTGGGCGACGACGCGCAGTCCATATATTCTTTCAGGGGCGCAAGGGTGGAGAATATATTGACTTTCCCGGAAAAATTCAAGTCGGCCAGGGTTTTCAGGCTGGAGACAAATTACAGGTCCACTCCGGACATATTGAACCTGGCCAACGATTCACTTTCCAGGAACACCGCGCAGTTCAAGAAGGAGCTTAAGGCGGTAAACCCGCCGCTTGAGCCCCCTGCTCTCGTCGAAGTGGAAGATCTGTATTCTCAGGCTTCTTTCGTGGCGCAGAGGGTTTTAGAGCTTATGTCGGAAGACGCTTTGGCCGGGGATATAGCGGTTCTTTTCAGGGCGCATTATCAGTCGGCCGAGCTCGAGATGGAACTTGCCAAACGCGGTATCCCCTACGTCGTCCGCGGAGGGATAAGGTTTTTTGAGCAGGCGCATGTTAAGGACGTGCTTTCTTACCTCAGGATAGTATCTAATCCCGCCGATGAGGCGGCGTGGCTGCGTGTTCTGACGCTTTGCCCCGGTATCGGCCCGGGATATGCCGAAAAAATATACCGCGTTTTCCGGGAAAGCGGCAGGGATCTCATGCCCTTTGTTAGAAGCCACGATATTTCCGCGGCGGTGCCGCAGAAAGCCAGGGAGGGGTATAAGTTCTTTGTGAAGATAATAAGAACCCTTACCGACCCGGGGTTCGGGGACTCTCCCGGAAACATGATAGAAGCGGTCCTCAGGGAAGGTTACGAGGCTTATCTTTTGACCAACTACGACAACGCCAAGGACCGCATAGACGATATTCACGAGGTGGTTAATTTTTCTCACGGATATTCCGAACTCAGGGATTTTCTCAACGATATGACCCTGCGCGAAAGTTTCAAAGGGGAAACATCCTCCGTTTCGGAGGGAGGCAGTCTTATTCTTTCCACGATACATCAGGCCAAAGGTCTTGAATGGGACACGGTCATGGTGATAGGTCTTTCCGAGGGGCAGTTCCCTCATACGAAGTCCATGGGCGACGACGCTGAAATGGAAGAGGAACGAAGGCTTTTCTATGTCGCTGTCACAAGGGCCAGAAAAAGACTGTATCTTATACACCCCGTCGCCAGGTACGATCACAGCGAGGGAATGGTGTTCTCAAGAAGGTCCAGGTTCCTTGAGGAACTGGATCCCGGGGTGTACGAACTCTGGGAAGTTTCTTCATCGCCGAAAAAACCGCGCGTGAAATTCAAACCCGGCGGGGACGGCGAACGGGACATTGACAGGTATACTCTCACGGGAGATTTTGAGGATACGTTCATAGAACTTAACTGAAAAGGCCGGAATGAAAACAATACAGGTCTCGGCCGGCGGTATAGTGATACGCCGTGCCGGAAAAGACATTAAGGTACTTCTTATAAAAGACAGGTTCGGGTACTGGACCTGGCCCAAAGGACATCTGGAGAAAGGCGAGAACCTTGAGGGGGCCGCCGTAAGGGAGATAGAGGAGGAGACTGGTATAAAAGACCTCAGGATAATCTCTCAGGCCGGCACGCAGAAATACTCTTTTTCCAGGGGTGAAGAGGTGATAGATAAGACTGTGCATATTTTTCTGATAGAAACGTGTTCTAAAGGCCCGATAAAAGTGCAGGTAGAGGAAATATCCGACGCCAGATGGTTTTCGCCCGAAGCGGCGGTTAAAAAAATAGATTACAAAGGGGCCCGTGATATCCTGAAGAAGGCTTTGGAAAGTTTCGGCACCCTGAAAGATTAGCTGAAGGCGAAGGATCCGGATCCTTCGGTCGCTTCGCTCCCTCAGGATACGGGGCAGTGAGACCGCTGTTTCACGAACGCAGTGAGACCGCTGTTTCACGAACGAAGTGAAGTGAAACAGCCTGGTCGAACTGTCCCCGAACGCAGTGAGACCGCTGTTTCACGAACGAAGTGAAATGAAACAGCATGGTCGAACTGTCCCCGAACGCAGTGAGGGGGAAGTGAGGGAGACACCAATGAGACTAAGTACTCGATCACCCCGGGGAGAGCATATTCTGCGCTCCTCACGCTCCGCCTGTTACTTTAGTACTTCAGGAGCAGACCCTTCAGGGGAGTGTCCTTATTTTTATCCCTTTCGGGCGGCGGAAGCGTTTCGGGTGCTCGAATACGCTCTCCCCTAGGTTAGTGAGGAGATAGTGAGGGAGAACACCTAAGTGTTATTCAAAGAGGAAAAAATGAAAAACAAAACGGTAAAAGCGGTGTTTTTTGATCTTGGGAACGTAATAGTTAAATTTGATCTTGAAATTCTGGTCAAAGGATTTGCCCCGTACACCAAGATCAAAGATCTTAATTTTCACTCGTACATCATGGATTCCCCTAACATCAACAGGTACATGGAAGGGAAGCTTACTTCTTCGCAGTTCTATAACCGCACAAAAAAAATTTATAAGCTTGATGTCAGTTACGGGGATTTTTACAAAGTATGGAACAGCATATTTTTTCCGTATCCCGAGGTGGAGGCGATAGTCCGGAGTATCAGGATAAAGTATCCCGACATAAAGCTCGTTCTTGTTTCAAACACCAACGAAACACATTATTCCTTTCTGGAAAAAGAGTATGATGTTCTCGGTGTTTTCGATGAAAAGATCCTTTCCCACGAAGTGGGGTGTCAGAAACCGCATCCCGATATTTTCACAAAAGCCCTGTCAGCCGCCGGCGTTCTGGCGCGGGACACGTTTTACACGGACGACCGACTTGATCTTATCGAATCGGCCAGGACCATGGGGATAAGGGCCTACCAGTTCACCTCGCACGACAACCTGGTCCGGGATCTGGCCAGAGTGAACATCTTCGTATAAAGCCCCTGCATATTTTTGAATAGTTTTGTCGGGCAGTGAGACCGCTGTTTCACGAACGAAGTGAAATGAAACAGCATGGTCGAACTGTCCCCGAACGCAGTGAGACCGCTGTTTCACGAACGAAGTGAAATGAAACAGCATGGTCGAACTGTCCCCGAACGCAGTGAGGGG
>CAYQUS010000006.1:47095-100004 GCA_964421015.1 uncultured Planctomycetia bacterium | reverse complement strand
AGAACTTGCCTCCGGAAAGACCGAATAACGCATCGCCTATAACCGCGCTTTCGGGCGTTACGGTTACCGTGGCGGCGTCCTCGATCACCGTAAAATCGTAAACGTTGCCAAGCGGGGTCACTACACGCGAAAGATACCCTGCTTCAAAAACATAAAGCGTACCGTCCGCGCCGTTCTGACATACCGTAGAAGTATCGGAATAAAAGTTCACAAAGCCATCTTCCACCGAAAGCGACTTTATCATCCCGCCCGAATAACCGGCTTTTATGCCGCCGTCATACGTAACCGTGACCTCGCCGGCAGTGTCAGGGTAACTCGACGACAAAAGCTCTATGCCGTCATAGTATCCTTCAAAAACTCCGGTTACGATTCCGCCCGTTAACGCGTAAGTGTAAAGCACATCCATACCTTCAGGCTCGACGTATTTTCTTGTTTCTTCCCTGCCGGAAACTTTTACTTTAATTATCCTGCCTGTCCCGTCATAAGTAACTTCCGTATCGGCGATAGTTTCGCCGCTTTCAGTAAGCTCTCCGGTTTCAGAGTAGTTTTCCCATGTGCCGTCTGTACGAGTAACACTTTTAAGAATGCCCGATGCGTAATACATGCTCCTCGCCGTAAGGTCACCTTCATATCCGTACTCCTCGCCCATAAAAATAGACCCGTCAGAGAGATAAAAAACTATCTCGCTTACATTACAAGTGCCATCATAATAGGAATACTCTTTGTAAGCGCCCGTAGAGGTATAAGTCACCTTAAGAAGAAGGTTAAGTTCCGAATCCTCGAATTCCTTCTCGGTACCATCCGACGATACTTCAAGACTTTTAACGCCCGAAGGATGGTATTCGTACGTGATAGTCTCTCCCCTGAACCAGCTCGAGAGCTCCTCCTTTTCCCAGTCGGATATCGAGTACCGATCGTCCTGCCACAAAAATCCGCCGTCGTAGGAATTGTCAAAAAGAGTATCGAGCTTATCGGACGGAAATGTGGGTTCGAGCTCGCCCGCTATCACCGGGCCGTCTAAGGCCAGGTCCCCGGCCGGATAGTCCAGGGGATAACCTTCATCCTCGAAACGGTCGTAATAATGGTACTGATAAATATCAAGCCCAAGACCCTGCCAATTAAGCGCCATATCCGTCCTGTTGCGGCTGCCCAGTGTTACAAGCGCCTCGGGTGCCTTCGACCTTATGAGGCCAGACATCCCTGACACAAAAACGCGCATCGCTTCAAGATTTACCGTACCGGAATCTACCGACCACTCCGGCTCGTTGATAATGTCCCAGGCATAAACGGCATCGTTTGCGGCGAACTCTTCGAAGAATCCGGACAGGACATCCATCAAAGCAGCTTTTTTCGCGTCATCAAGGATAACACCCGGGTTCTCGCCGACTTCGTACTCGCCTTCATGCGTAACTCCGTCGGCTATGCCGTAATCAAAAAGCACGGGAACAAGTTTTACCCCAAATGTCTTAGCCGCGTCCAGGAGCGAGCGCATATCCTCAAAAACCCTGTCGGTAAACCCGACAGCAAACCCTTCCGTGTCAAACTCTATAGAGGACCTGAGATCGGTAAAAAGAAATACCCTTACATAGGAACCTTTCCACATATCGAACTTACTGTAAAGATCGGCCTCCCGCGAAGAAAACCCGTAATGAAGGTCGCTCCCAGGAAGTTCTCCCAGATCGTAACCATAATTCATCCATGGCAGGTTCACACCTTTTATGAACGGCCTTTCGGGGATTTTTTTCTCAATAAGCCTAAGATAGTTCCCTTCGCCGTCCATAGGCTCATAAAGTTCTATAACACCGTCGTCATATGTGCGCCGCACCGAGACAAGCGCCATCGCGTCGTCCCTTTCATAAACATCCAGAAAACCGCCTTCAGCGCTGGATACAGTGTGTAAATATGACCCGCCGGAGCCATCGAGCATGTATGTCAACAGAGACCCGTCGAGCTCCCGGCGTATACCATAAGAACCGATGATCTCATCAAAATGGACCACAGGCCGGCCTGTCTCGTCATATTCGTATATAGCTGTAACTGCCGATATTACGGGCTCGCGGGACAGAGAATAGTCGGCTTCGGCATACCCGGTTCTCCTCTGGACTATACCGGTTTCGTGGTATTCGTACGAATACGCGATAGATCCGTCAGGATCTGGAACCGAAAGTATCTTAATGTCGGCCAGACCTTGTCCGGTGGCGGCAAATTCCGTATCCGCATAATGATAGTAAACAAATCCTTCCGCGTCCGGCACCGAAAAAGTCACGCTTTCGGTAAGACCGCTTTCATAAAACGTTGTTTTCGACACAAGACTGCCGGTATCGGCATAGAGATATCGGGAGACAAGAATAGTTTCACCGCTCGTTCCGCTTACCGTACGGGCCATGTCGCTGGACTCGTTGTCATACGCGACATTGAAAGTCACTGCGCTATCGCTGTCAGGCTCCGTACGCATAAAAGCCGACACCCTTCCGTAATACCCCGCCGGGTGTTCGCTTGCCGCGTAAAAATCCTCATCCATATAAAGGTATAAAGTGTTCCCGCTCTCGTCCGGAACCGACGTCTCCATGGAAAAAAGCCTGCCGCTTACGGCATAATACATAAAAGTCGTTCCGCTCACGTGATCGATCTTGCGGGCAAGAACTCCTTCTTGATTGTACCGGTATTCGGCAATAAGATCCCCTCCCGACACCTCGCTGTATGAATTAACATACATCGTGCTGCCGCTGTAACTATACTCGAACGCAAGTTCCCCGGCATCGTTCCGTTCGGCGAGACGCGCAAGCTTAAGCCGTCCTATCCCGGTGCCGTTAAGATCTTCATCTACATACCTGTAATACGCAAACCCTTTCTCATCGGAAACGGTATACGTGACACTTGAAAGATTCCCTGAAATATAATAAAGCTCTTTAGCGCTGAGAACTCCCGAAACATAAGTATATCTGTACTGCCTTGTTCCGTCGGCGCGGTACATTATCCTTTCAGAAAGTCCCCAAGACCCATCATAAACATAAGTGAGTACCCTGCCGTCGGCGTAATCTATTCTCATCACCTTCCAGTTCGGCGAGTAATGGTAGGTATTGCCGTTATCGAACAGGCGCGTTATACCCTCTAACTCGCCCGAAACATCATAAAAATAGGTTTCCGAGTAATATACGCCGCCGGGCGCATAATACATTACACGGCCCGTTACTTTCCATTCGGCGTCATATGTATAGGTAAGGGCTCTCCCGTCGGCATAGTCTATGCGCAGGGTTTTCCAGTTGGCAGCATAATGGTAAGTATTGCCGCCGGTGAAAGCTCTCGTTATTCCCTCAAGCGCGCCCGAAGCATCGTAAGAATATGTTTCAGAGTACTGCACGCCGCCGGCCGCATAATACATTACGCGACCCGTTACTTTCCATTCGGCGTCGTATGTATAGGTAATGGCTCTCCCGTCAGCATAGTCTATCCGAGTTACCTTCCAATTAGGCGTGTAATGATAGGTATTACCGTTCGAAAATACGCGCCTTGCGGCCGTAACATTGCCATTCGCATCGCGGTCATATTCCTGGGTATAGTAAAAAACATCCCCGGCTTTATAGTAGTCGAAAGCGCTTATTCGCCCGGCTTCATCATAAGAGTAAACGTAGGCCCTGCCGTCTTCATGGCTTTTTTCGACAAGAACATCCGACCGGTAATAAAAAGTCCAGCCCGTAGTCCCGACAACCTCTCTGTCATATTCGATCCCATGTGAGGTACTAAGCGTCGCCGCTCCGGGAGAAACCTGCAAGGAGAAGTCCTCGATAGCGTTTTTTGCCGCTATCAAAGTTTCTGCCTGGGTCTGGCCGGACTGGATGACTTCCACCGAAGATGAATTCGGAGCAGGCTCAGAAGCCGGTTGTATGAGCGAAACAATATCGCCCGCCCAAACTATTTCCTGAAATAAAAATATCCCGGCAACAACCGCCGAGATCATTTTAAGGGGTACGCGGAAATGGGATACGTGACTCATGTCATCCTCCTCAAATACATTCCCCCCCCCCCCCCCGATTCGTATCACTTATCGTGATAGTATCACTTTTTGAAGTTTTTGTCAATAATGTTTTTTTAGCCCGTTATGTGTTTTAAAAAACATGCCGGGAAAATTCTTGGACGCCCCCTTTAGACCGGCCGCAAAAACGATGTTGAAAAATTTCACCTCTTGCCCCATAATTAGAAGCGTCATGGCGCGTTCTCACCGGTAAAGTTAAAATTTTAAGAGCTGATATACCCCAAAAGGAGATAAAATGGCCGCTGATTTTGAAAAGATAAAAGCTTCCGCGATCAAAGGCATCGCCGAAAAAATGTGCGTAGCCGCCAGGACGGCTCCTAAAGCCAAAGGAATGGACAACCTCGTAATAACCATAGCCGAGAAGAAAGACAAAGACATGCTCGCCTCGAAAATGCTCTCTATGGGGAAAAAACTTTCACGTCCCGGTTTTATCAGGGACTCGGCTAACATAAAAACCGCGGAAGTTGTGGTGCTGGTGGGGACAAAAAGTTCGCCGATAGGGTTAAACTGTGGTTTCTGCGGAGAACCCGACTGCGCTTCACTTACCCGCAAAAAAGGGGTCTGCGCCTACAACTCCATGGACCTCGGGATAGCTATAGGTTCAAGCGTTTCTCTGGCATCGCTTTTCCACGCCGATAACCGCGTAATGTACTCGGCCGGAAAAGCCGCCATAGCCTGCGGCCTTCTTAAGGGCTGCGTTATGGCAATAGGTATACCTCTTTCTGCCACCGGCAAAAACCCTTTCTTCGACAGGACTTAAAAAAAACAGGCGTACCCACGGTACGCCTGTTTTACAAACAATATTGGATCCCACCCTCTATATGTAGGAAGCCAGCCTTTTTCCCAGGGACACTATAGTCACTATCGGGGGCGCTCCGCTTGAAACCGGAAGCACGCTGGCATCGCAAACAAAAAGACCCTTTATCTCGGTTTCAAGGTTTTTATCCACGACTTTGCCTATCGGATTGCTTCCCCCGGGGTGCGCGCCGGACGGCCTAGGAACAAAAATATTTCTTTTCTTCACACCTGCTCTCAGCAGTATGCTGGTCGCTATTTCCGCCCCTTCATTCAGCCTTTTGTTGTCCATTTCGGTGGGTTTTTTGTGGAACCTGCCGTCAGGAAGCACACTTCCCTCATTGTCGTCCTTCGACTTGGTCATTATACCCAATAGCCTGTTATACCTGAGCAGCTTATGCATCTTAAGAGGATGAGTTATAGTGGTCATTACCAGCGGCGGGAACATAAATGGAGACAACAGGAACCCCTTATCCTCAAGATATTTCGTGCTCACAACAGACATAGTTATCTCTTTGGACAGATTTATATCCTTATTTTCCAGTATGCCGAAAGTAACATTCAAAAGATCAACAAAAAGATTCTTACCGGCGCTCTTTATGCCGCTATTCTGAAGTATCACCGGACTCGCTAACCCGCCGGCTGCTACTACCACCTTGTCGGCCTTCACCCTTACGGGTTTGCCGTCTTTTACCCCCACAACACCTACCGCTTTCCCATTCCTTGTGACGACTTTTCTTACATCGACATTATAAAAAACCCTTCCCCCCGACTTATGCATCTTTTTCACGAAGTCCATGGTCGTCCATTTCGCTCCGCGTTTACATCCAAAAAGACAGAAACCGCAGGCATTACACTTCTGGGCATCAACGTATTTCGGCATGGGCTTCATCTCAAGCCCCATTTCGTTGCCTATGTCCATAATAAGCCTGGATCCAGGACCAATTAGCTTTGACAAAATCGGCCTGACATTTATCTCCTTTTCCGTTTCTTCAAATTCCCGGGAAAGATCGATCCCCAACTCTTTAAGTTCTTCCCCGAGAACAGGCATCCCGTTACCACAGCTTACGTTAGTGGTTCCTCCTCCCATTACTGCACTGTAAACAAGAAGACCCTCTATGCTCGACCTCAGGGCCATGCGGTCATAATATTTTAGGGCATCCAGCTGAGTTCCGACTCTCTTGACCAGACTACCCTTCTCCAGGAGAACTACGTCCCTTCCCTTGGCGGCTAGTTCCTTGGCAACGCTGGCTCCGCCGGCCCCGGATCCCACTACAACAACATCCGCCCTGATATTCATTGATCTCCCCCTTTTTATTTAAAAACCGCTAACTCGAAGTATACCACCTGGAGAAACATTTGTCAAAAGTGTTTACAAGTGATATGCAATAAGTATTTATATGCCGTTTTTTGTGGCCCTGAACCTTTTGTACACCGAACAGGCGTTGCGTTCCTTCTCCCCGCAATTTTTTATGTCCCAACAGTTCGTGACCCCCAGGATACTCCTTACCCCTTCTATGTTTATCTTCTTTATCTGGATAAGTTCTTTTATTTTTCCGAGTCTGTCTAGATCACAACGGGAAAAAAACCTGTCTTTTCCTATTCTGGCGGGTTTTATAAGCTGTTTTTTTTCCCATATCCTGAGAGTAGCCTGGCAAACCTTAAGTTTTCTGGCAACAACCCCTATTGTATAGACAGGTTCCCTGTAGTCACTTTCCATATTTTACTCCTCCAACATGTTTTTAGCACATGTAAAGGGTATTTACAAGTAATATCCAAAATGGAAGTCTCCTCTGGAGTAAAAAAAAAGAGACGCGTACCTCTGGTACGCGTCTCTTTCTCGCTCATTCTGCCCATGGAACCGGCTTTTCAGGCCTAAGCTGCCGCTTCGGTTTTGGCTCCGGATACCCCCTTATTGCTGAGGGCTATCTTTTTCTGAACACCGTCTATATGAAGTATCTTGACCTTTATGGGGTCTCCTTCCTTATAGACCTCTTCCATTTTACCGCCCTTGGGAAGCTCGGCTTCTGAAACATGCAAAAGCCCTTCCAGATCCTTATCAAGCTCGACGAATATTCCAAAATTAGTTATATTCGTGACCTTGCCGTCCCATTCGGTATCCGGAGTGTACTTTTTAACTATCTCGTCCCAGGGATCGTTCTCGAGCTGCTTGATGCCGAGAGCTATTCTTCTGTTCTGCTCGTCAACGTTAAGAACAACAGCCGATATGTCGTCGTCCTTTTTGAGCATATCCTTGGGATGCGTTATCCTTTTGGTCCATGAAAGGTCCGAAACGTGAATAAGACCTTCCACTCCCTTCTCTATTTCCATGAAAGCGCCGTAATCCGTAACCGCGCTTATTCTGCCTTTTACCCTGTCCCCTACGGAGAACCTGGCGGCTACGCCTTCCCACGGATCTTTTTCCAGCTGTTTTATACCCAGGGAAAGTTTCTGCGCCTCTTTGTCGGCCTTGAGTATAACGGCTTCGACCTTGTCTCCTACCTTGAATTTCTCGCTCGGGTGGCCCACGCGTTTCGACCAGGAGAACTCGGATATGTGTATCAGCCCCTCGATGCCTTTTTCCAGTTCTACGAAAACACCGTAAGGCATTATATTCACTACCTTACCTTTAACTACCGCCCCTTCGGGGTACTTGTCGCCTATTCCTTCCCAAGGGTTCTTGGTTTTCTGTTTAAGCCCCAGAGACACCTTAACGCTAGTCTTATCGAAATCAAGAACTACAACCTCTACCTCTTCTCCTACCTTGACCACCTCTCCGGGGTGAGACACTCTGCCCCAGCTCATGTCGGTTATGTGAAGAAGCCCGGTTATGCCCCCACCTATATCTATGAAGGCGCCGAAGTCGGTTATGTTCCTTACTATACCTTTTACTATATCGCCTTTATTGAGTTCCCCGAGTATAAGCTGCTTTTCCTCGCGGCGTTTTTCCTCAACTATCTCTTTTCTTGAAAGCACTATGTTCTTACGGGGTATGTTTATCTTGACTATCTTGAAGGTGAGCTTCTGCCCGATTATTCCCTCGCCGGGAAATTCCTGCATCATCGACAGGCTTGCCGGGAGGAACGCCTCCATGCCCACATCTACCATGAACCCTCCGCGCACCTGCTTGAACACTCTGCCTTCGATATTGTCGCCTTCCTTGAAATTGTCGGTTATGTTCTGCCACCCCTTGAACTTCTTGGCCTTTTCATGAGACAGAACCACCATCCCAAGGTCATTCTCTTTGGCTTCCAGAATAACGTCGATTTCGTCCCCTACTTTTACCCCGTCGGGATCCATAAGTTCGGACCTGTGGATAACCCCTTCCGACTTGTACCCCACATCCACGAGCACGTCCTTGTCTGTGACCTGGACCACTCTGCCTTTCAGTACCTCTCCCTCTTTGACGTCAGCGACACTGTCCTCATACAGTTTCGCCATTTCGTCATTTTCCACACCGCTTTCTCTTTTGATTATCATTACCCGATCACTCCTTAATTTACGGCTGTAACCTTTGGATTGAACGCGCTTTAGGGCGCGAACTGGGTTAAGCCTTGTGTTACGAGGGGGTATTCTACCGTTTTTGCCCCCAACTTGCAATCATTTTAAAGTTTTTCGCCGCCTGAGAGAAAAGAGTCCCTTAAAGCCGATATAGCGCCCATTATGTCGTCGCTGACACGTTCAAAGTACTCTTTTCCGCTCCCGGAACCAAGCCTGAGGTCCTCGGGAGAGAGAGGTTTTCCTATTATAGCTCCCACTTTTGACCAGAATTTAGGCGATTTACCTTTAGGCAGGGCTTCAGCCGTCCCGTAAACGTATATCGGCACCACAGGCACTTTAGCCGAAGCTACGAGGAACCCTGTTCCGGTCTTGGCTTCCCTCAGGCTGCCGTCAGGAGACCTTGTTCCTTCTGGGAAAATACCCACTACCTTTCCCTGTTTCAGCCTCCGGAGAGATTCCCTTATACCTTTTATGCTGTTTTCACCACGCCGCACGGGTATGCACTCCACGCTCCGGGACCAATGCCTTACTACCGGCATTTCACAGAGCTCCTGCTTCACCATAAAATTGACCAGGTACTTTTTACACGCTGCTCCCACTATGGGCGGATCCAACAGGCTTGTGTGGTTGGAAACTACTATGAAAGGAGGTTTTGGAAAATTACTGTGTCCGGTTATCCTGAGCTTAAAAAGTACCCTTACAGCTGTTTCAAGAGTTCCCCTGGAAAAATGATACATAAAAGCGCTCATTTTAAACCCCGCCTCACGGCCTTGCTTATTATCTCCACAACCTCGTCTACCCCCAGGTCCGTAGTATCTACAAGAACTGCGTCGTCCGCCATTTTAAGGGGGCCGACTTTTCTGGTCTTATCGGTATGATCTCTCTGCCGCAGGTCCTCCGCTACGCACTCACGGGTTACATTGTCGCCTTTGGCCTTAAGCTCCATGAACCTGCGTTCAACTCTTTTTTCAAAAGCCGCGTCAAGGTAGAACTTGTACCGCGCGTCCCTAAGCACCACGGTACCTATATCCCTGCCTTCCATTACCGAGCCGCCTGAGGAAACCGCCATTTTTCGCTGCATCGCCACAAGTTTTTCCCTCACAGCCGGTATCTTGCATACATGCTTAACGTTCGCGGTAACATCCATGGCCCTTATGGCAGCACTTACGTCCTCACCATCAAGCGTCACGGTAAGACCCCCATCTTTCCCGGCCGATGGGAATATGTCGATATTGACCCCGTCCATGGCGGCCACTATGTCTTCTTCCCTGGAAAGATCCACCCCAAGCTTCATCATTTTTAGCGTAAGCGCCCTGTACATGGCACCCGTGTCTATGTGCCTGTAACCCAGCTTGGCGGCAACAAGCCTTGCCACGGTGCTCTTACCGCTTCCCGCCGGACCGTCTATCGCGACAGCGTTTATTTTCCTGTTAAACAATCTCATCGCGCAGTTTTCTCCACCGTTCGAGCCTCTCTAAAAGGTCCTTTTTCCTGCCGGATCTTATTTCTTCCTCTATCACGCCAAGCTTTTCCCGGTATTTTTCGATAGCCTTAAGCACGTTTCCCCGGTTACTGTCAAATATCTCGGACCACAAGGCCGCGTCCGAAGACGCCACGCGCGTGGTATCCCTGAACCCTCCGGCAAAAAGGTACCTGGGAAGTTTTTCCTCAAGCGTGCCGGCAAGAGCGTACGCCGCGGCATGCGGAAGATGACTTGAAAAAGCTACGCCCCTGTCATGGTCCCCGGGGGACATCTCCCTGACCTCGGCGCCCAATGCTATCCAGAAATCGGATATTTTCTTTTTTACTTCCGGTTTTGTCGAAGCGTCAGGCGTTAAAAGACACACGGACCCTTCGAACAAACTGGCTGACGAATTTTCAACTCCCGACTTTTCAGAACCCGCCATGGGATGCGACCCCACGAACCTCAGTTTACCTTCCAGCTTGGAGGCGTGTAAGACTATATCCCCTTTAGTGCTGCCGGCGTCGGTTACGGCCGTATCGGCCCCCATATCGCAGTCCGCCAGTTTCTCAAGAGCCGGTATTATGGCGTTAACCGGGGTAGCCACAAGAACTATATCAGCCTCACGGCAGTTTGAATCATACCCGCCGACAACCGCCGAAGTTACAGCTTTCTCTTTAAGAGCCCTTTCAGCCGAGGATTCCCTCCGGCAGATTCCCACAACTTCCTTCGCCAGTCCGCGCGCGATAAGGGCCTTGCCGGCGGACCCGCCTATAAGGCCCGTGCCTATTATGACAACTTTACGGTACTTCATTGCTGTCCTCGCATAAAGATAAGCTTTTAAACTAGACCTCTCTACCTACCGATGAGGCTACAAGCGCCACGGCGCCCATAAGTTCCCTGAACCCGGATGGTACAAGCGACTGATCTCCGTCCGACAAAGCCGATTCAGGATCGTTGTGCACTTCTATCATAAGACCGTCGGCCCCGGAAGCTACAGCCGCAAGCGACATTGCCTTTACAAGCTCCCTTTTACCTGTGCCGTGAGAAGGATCGACTATAACGGGCAGATGACTAAGGCTCTTAAGGGCCGGCACGGCGTTTAAGTCCAGAGTGAACCGGGTAAAATCCTCGAAAGTCCTTATTCCCCTTTCGCACAATATCACTTTCTCGTTACCGCCGGAAAGTATGTATTCGGCGCTCATTAGAAACTCTTTTATGGTATTGGCCATACCCCTCTTTAATAGAACAGGCTTACGGGTCCTGCCTACTTCTTTCAAAAGGTCATAATTCTGCATGTTACGCGCGCCTATCTGTATAATATCAACGTACTTGAGGAACATGTCTATATTCCTTAAGTCCATTAGCTCGGTTACAACCGGCATACCCGTCTTATCACGGGCTTCGGCAAGGAACTTAAGCCCGTCTTCACCCAGCCCCTGAAAACTGTAAGGCGAGGTCCTCGGCTTAAAGGCTCCGCCCCTTAGTATTGACGAACCGGCTTTTTTTACATCGTCGGCTATTGAAAGTATCATCTCCCTGGATTCCACGGAGCATGGACCTGCCATTACCGCTATCTTTTTCCCGCCCACCGATATCCCCATTCCGACATCGAATACGCTCGGCTCTTTTTTGTAGTCCAGCGAAGCAAGTTTGTATGGTTTAAGGATGTGCAACACCCTTTCCACCCCGGGGAAACCTTCCAGAGGAACCGCCCTGAGAACATCCTCCTCGCCTATAACACCTATTATCGTCCGTTCAACTCCCGCTGAAACCCAGGGTTTAAGACCAAGTTCCTCTATCTTGCCGGTTATATGGCTTATTTCGGAGTTTGAAGCGCCAGGTTTAAGGACTATTATCATTTCCACACTCTCCCTTGCCGGTCAAGACCGGCCTGTGGATTCCAAAGCATTTTCGAATTCCTTTATAAAAGCGTCGTTCTCCTCGGGAAGGCCCACGCTGACCCTTATAAAACCGTCAAGAGACCACGATGTCATGTCCCTCACGATTATCCCTCTCTCCAGGAGAAACCTGAAAATTTTACTCGACGACCTTTTTGTGTTTATGAGTATGAAATTCGTACGGGAAGGCACAAGTTCAACATCCATCTTTTCAAGGGCCGCTCGTATTTTCTCTCTTTCCTTTCTGACAAGCTCCACCGCCCGCGTGAAAGCTTCGGTGTCGCTGAGCGCGGCCACGGCGGCCGCCTGGGCTATGGAATTAACGTTAAAAGGTTCTCGCACTTTGTTGAGTGCCTCCGAAATATCTTTTCTCGCCACCGTGTACCCGAGCCTAAGCCCCGCAAGACCATATACCTTAGAGAAGGTCCTGGAAACTATCACGTTCCTGTCCTGTCTTTCCGTCATGGCAAGGCTCTCCGGAAAATCATCTCCCATAGCGAACTCGTAATAGGCCTCGTCTATGAACACCACCACGCTGGAAGGCACCCTGGCTATAAAATCATTAAGTTCGCTGTCGGTTATGTATCGGCCTGTGGGGTTCTCAGGATTAGCTATGAATATCATCCTGGTCCTATCGTTTATCCGGGAAAGCATCCCCTCGAGATCATACTTAAAATCCCTTTTAGTGGGAACCGTTACCACCTCGGCTTCGGCTATCTCGGAAGCTATCCTGTACACGAGAAAAGTGGGATGCGACAGTATAACCCTGTCGCCAGGCTCCACAAAAGCCTTGAGGGCGAGAACTATAAGTTCATCGGATCCATTCCCCAGTACTATTCTGTCTCCCGACACTCCAAGCTTCTCGCCGAGAGCTTTTCTGAGACCGAAACATCCGCCGTCAGGGTATCTATTCACTTCGCGCGCGGCTTCCGCCATTGCCTTCAGGACCTTATCGGAAGGGCCGTACGGATTCTCATTGGAAGCGAGCTTGTAAACCCGCTTAAGACCAAGCTCTCGCTTAACTTCGTCTATGGGTTTTCCGGGCTGATAGGGGGTTATCTTATCCAGAACTTTCTTCCATAAAGCGCTCATGTGTTCCTCTCTTCCTGTGGCGCTGTTAAGATCTGCTTAAAGACCAGAAGGATACGAACCAAGTATCTTAACAAAAGAAGCTTTTTTTTCTATTTCTTTCAGGGCCTCTCTAACTTTAGGCGTTTTGCTGTGGCCTTCCATATCCACAAAAAAATAGTATTTCCACAGTCCTTTTTTAGAGGGCCTCGACTCTATCTTTGTGAGGTTTATGTTCCTTTTCCGGAACGCGCCGAGCATTTCGTGAAGTATGCCGGGTTTATCAGGCACCGAAAAAAGGATAGATGTCTTGTCCTCTCCTGAAACGCCTGAAGTGTGCCTGCCGATAACAAGAAATCTTGTTATATTGACCGACGAGTCCTGTATGGACCTGGCCACTATCTCAAGCCCATATCTCCCGGCGGCAAGCTCGCTGGCTATACATGCCGAATTGGCCTTCTTTGAGGCTTCTTCCGCGGCCTTGGCCGTAGAAGCCGTTTCCTCGAGCCTGGCATCGGGCAGATTTTTTTCGAGCCATATCCTGCACTGCCCGAAAACACTGGGGTGTGAATAAACTCTTTTTATATTCCCGGCCTTGCGTGAAACGGCCAAAAGGTTCTGGTGTATATCCAGATATATTTCCGAACATATCATCAGCGGCGAATCGGTGAACATATCAAGAGTATGATTGACCGCCCCTTCCGTGGAATTCTCTATAGGCACAACGCCGTAATCCGCGTTGCCTTTCTCAACTTCGGCAAAAACCCCCGAAATACTGTCACAGGGCATGTATTCAAGACTGGAGCCGAACTTTTTCAGAGCGGCCTGATGCGTAAAAGTAAGTTCAGGCCCGAGATACGCCACTTTAAAAGGCCTTTCCAGGGACAGGCATCCCGACATTATCTCCCTGTAAATGGCCTTAATGCTCTCGTCCTTGATGGGCCCCCTATTCTCTCGGGAAACCCTGGAATATACCTGGCTTTCCCTGTCCGGCCTGTATACGTGCTGGGAATTAGTGTTCTTTATGTGGCCTATTCGTCCGGTCAGTTCGCCCCGTTTATTTATGAGCCTTACCAGATCGGAATCTATCTTGTCGATCTCTTTTCTAAGATTGTTTATCTTCCTGACTGTCATGGGTTTCCCCTCCGGTAGTTTTTATAGCCTCTTCTGGATCAGCAGCAGGAGCCTCTTCTGGATCAGCGGACGGAGCTTCTCCTTGAGCCTCGGTATTCTCGGTAACAAGCCGGCTCTTCCCGTACTCAAGGTCTTCTTCCGTGAAATCCTTAAGAAGAGGAAGATCCTCTAAAGAATTAAGCCCGAAGATCTCAAGGAACTTCTGCGTTGTGGCGTACATGAGAGGCCGGCCCACAACGTCTTTTCTGCCTTTTATGGCTATAAGCTCCTTTTCAACCAGCGTTTTTATGACCCCTCCCACGTTAACACCTCTTATAGCCTCTATTTCCGCCCTTGTAGCCGGCTGCTTGTAAGCTATTATGGCCAGTGTCTCCAGAGACGGTCCCGTAAGCCTGTCTACATCCTTGCGGTAAAGGTTGTTTATCCAGGGCAGGTATTCGGGCTTGCTTACTATCCTGTATCTTCCCGCTATCTCTGCCATGCTGAATGACCTTTCCGGAAGATCATATTCTTCCTTAAGGCTCTTTATGGCCCCGTCTACTTCATTAGGAGAAAAATCCTCTATTGCCCCGTAAAGCTGCTGTCTGGTAAGGCCCGCTTCGGATATTACAAGAAGCGCCTCCACTATTCTCTTCACTTTTTCCATATTATTCTTTTTCCCGCGTTTCCACAGTGTTCTCCCTTGCGACATCAGGGTTCCTGATTACCTCTATCTCACCGAACAGGTCGCTCTGCACGGCCAGTATCTCCCTCATTTTCATAAGCTCCAGAACAGCCAGAAAAGTGGCTATTATCTCGTCCTTGCCCGAGGCTTTCCTGAAAAGATCCGAAAAAAGCATCCTCGGCTTTTCGGCCAATAGGTGATATATCTCGTGTATCTTGTCGCTTACGGTGAACTGGTTCCTTATGACCTTGTGAAAAGTCTCGCGGGGAGCGTCTTTAAGCACTTTCCGGAAAGCGTTGATAAGATCGAAAAGGCTGGCCTCGAAAAAATTCTCTCCGTCCTGCGACATGACAAGCGCTTTTCCGCCCTCGCCTTCCCTCATGAACATTCCGCGATGCCTCTCGTGCATCAGGCTGAGCTGTTCGGCGGCATCCTTGAACTTCTTATATTCAAGAAGCCTTTTTACAAGTTCTTCCCTGGGGTCGGCCTCTGCTTCCTCGGGATCGGCCTCAGGATCCTCAGGCAGCATCATCTTGCTCTTTATGTGCATAAGGGTAGCAGCCATCACGAGAAACTCCCCTGCCACCTCAAGATCAAGAAGTTTCATGAGCTCTATATACTCTATGTACTGCCTGGTTATATCGGCTATGGGAATATCGTATATGTCTATCTTGTCCCTTTTTATAAGGAAAAGAAGAAGGTCCAGCGGCCCTTGGAAAAAATCAAGTTTTATTTTGTAAGTCATTTTTTGTCGCGCCAGAAACTGTCTTTGGGCTATTCAGCCATCTGGTGAAGGCATTTTTTCACCTTGGCCATTGTTTTAGAAGCCTTTTCCCTTGCTCTTTCCCGGCCTTTCTTCAAGATATCAAAAACCTGCTCATCGGAAAGAGCGGCTCTTTTCTTTCGTATAGGTTCGAGCCTGGCGTTAAGCGCCGAGAAAAGCTTCTGTTTTACCTCGACATCTCCCACCTTACCCGCGCGGTACCTTTCTTTAAGATCCTCTACCTCATCCCTGTCGGGGTTAAATATGTCGTGATACACGAAAACCGGGTTGCCTTCGACATTCCCCGGAACATCAGGGCTTATCCTGTTAGGGTCGGTGAACATACTGAACACTTTTTTGCGGAGAACATCTTCCGTATCGGATATCGATATAAAGTTCCCGTAACTCTTGGACATCTTCCGATTGTCGAGTCCCACAAGTTTCGGCACCTCCGTAAGAACAGGCTCCGGCTCCGGGAAAATATCTTTTTTGTACAGGGAGTTGAACCTTCTTACTATTTCCCTTGTAAGCTCAAGATGCGGCAGCTGGTCCACGCCGACAGGAACCTTATTGGCGGTGTAAAGAGCTATGTCCGCGGCCTGAAGAACAGGATACCCGAGAAACCCGTAGGTAGCGAGCATTCTGCCTTCAAGTTCCCTGAGCTGTTCCTTGTAGGTAGTGCATCTCTCAAGCCACCCCAGAGGAGTAAGCAGAGAGAACACCATCGCAAGTTCCAGGTGCTCAGGGACCATGCTTTGTATGAATATGGCGCATTTGTCGGGATCTATGCCGGAGGATATCCAGTCCTTGACTATTTCTATGCCGTTCGTTTTTATATCCGAAGGTTTCTCGTACTCGCTCATCAGGGCATGCCAGTCGGCCACCATGAAATAACAGTTGTATTCATCCTGCAGTTTAGACCAGCTGGAGATAGCCCCCACCAAATGCCCCAGGTGGAGCTTCCCGGTGGGCCTCATGCCGCTGAGTATATTGCCTTTTTTCGTCATTTTCTGCTTTCCAGCCTGCGGGCTATCTTTGTTATGGAATAAGCCTCGATAATATCGCCCGTACGTACATCGTTGAAATTCTTTATCGTTATTCCGCACTCAAAACCCTCTTTAACGTCCTTAACGTCGTCCTTGAACCTTTTAAGGGCGTTTATCTCTCCGTCAAAGACCACTTCCTGGCCGCGTTTAATCCTGACACGGTCCTTTCGGTGTATGGTTCCTTTTGTGACAGCGCACCCGGCTACCTTACCTATCTTGCTGGCCACGAATATCTGCCTCACCTGGGCGAAACCCTGGACCACCTCTTTTTCTTCAGGCTCAAGAAGCCCTTCCATGGCCGCTTTCACGTCCGCAACGGCCTCGTATATTATGTCATATAGCCTTATATCGACTCCTTCTTCCTTGGCCAGTTCCTCGGCGCCGCTTTCGACCTTAACGTGAAAACCGATTATGATCGCGCCGGTAACTACCGCCAGCATTATGTCGGAGTCGTTTATCTTGCCTACCGTGGCGTGGATAATATCAAGCTTGACCTCGTCGGTGGAAAGCTCCTCAAGGGCGGCCTTAAGGGCCTCTACGGACCCCTGCACGTCAGCCTTTATAAGCAGTTTAAGGTCCTTTATGCTGCCTTCCATGATCCTGGCATGCAGGTCGTCGAGCGTCACCCTGTGCCCGGCCGACATCCTTTTCTTTCTTGTCTCGTCTGATTTAAGAAGAGATAAAGTCTTGGCCTTTTTCTCGTCTTTCACCACAAAAAATTCCTCTCCGGCGTTCGGGACCTCCATAAGCCCCAGAACCCCGACCGGGGTAGAAGGTAAGGCCTCGGTAAGTTTGTCGCCCCTGTCATCTATCATGGCCTTGATCCTTCCGTAACAGGCTCCGCAGAGAACAACGTCCCCGGGCCTCAAAGTGCCGTTCTGGACAAGAAGCGTGGCCACAACACCCTGGCCAGCCGTTTTTTTACTTTCTATCACAACCCCGCGCGCCCTTATTCCGGGATTAGCCTTAAGTTCCAGCATTTCCGACTCAAGGGACAGCATTTCAACAAGTTCGTCCACGCCTTCCCCTGTATGAGCCGATACCTCGACCATAACCGTGGTGCCTCCCCAGGCCTCAGGACTCAGGCCCTCGGCCTGAAGCTCCTTACGGACCCTGTCGGGATTGGCCGTGGGAAGATCGCACTTATTTATAGCGACCACTATCGGCACTTTCGCAGCCTTGGCGTGGTCTATTGCCTCTTTGGTCTGCGGCATAACTCCGTCGTCGGCGGCCACTACAAGAACTACGACGTCGGTAGCGTTAGCTCCGCGTGCGCGCATCGCCGTAAAAGCCGCGTGGCCGGGAGTATCCAGAAAAGTGACGGAGCCTTTGGGAGTTTTTACCTTGTAAGCCCCTATATGCTGCGTTATCCCGCCCTTCTCGCTTTTTGTCACCATTGTCTTGCGTATATAATCCAGAAGCGAGGTTTTTCCGTGATCGACATGCCCCATGAACGTAACCACAGGAGCCCTGGTCTCAAGGACACCTTTACCGTCTTCCTGGTATTCCCTCTCGAGATCCTTCTCTATTGACTCTATGGTGTCGTGGAGCTCCAGTATGTACCCGAAATTGGCCATTACCTCCCTGGCCATTTCCTCTTCGAGATCCTGATTTATGTTGGCAAAAACCCCTTTCCCCACGAAATACCTGACTATATCTGTAGGCTTAATGTTCATCCTTAGGGCCAGGTTCCTTACGCTTATGGGAAGCTGCACTTTCAGTTTCTGGCTGGCCTTGCGCGCCGGCTGAGCCGTAAGCTCGGCGGCGGAATGAAATTTATTTTTGTGGCCCTTGGAAGGCTTCTTCCTGAAGACCATGACCTCGGCCGTCTCTTTCTCTATTATCTCTATGATCGGCCGTTTGGTCTCTTTACGGGGTTTTTTTATGAAAACTTTTTTCCTCTCGCCTTTCTCAACTATTTCAAGATCGGCCGAGATCATCTCCTTTTTCTTCCTTTTGGCCTCGTTTTCTTCCTCTTCTTCTCCGGTTTTCGGCGCCTGAGCAGCCGAGCCGGCAGACTCGGCCGTGACCTTACCGGCCGCGCCATGTTTTTCTTCTGTCTTCTGCTTTTCGGCAAAAGCTTCTACTTTTCCGACCACCGTAAGACCCGACTTCCTGACTCCCCTGGTTTCCTCTGGCGATCTCTCGTCTTCCGGAGCCTCGTGGGCCGTCTTGTCTTCTTCGGATCTTTCTTCTTCTTTTTCTTTCTTTTTGGGGAGTTTTTTTTCGGCGGGTTTAGCGTCGGCAAGCTTCTTTTTCTTCTTTACCGGTTTTTTCTTCACTTTCTCCGGTATGCCGAGTTTTATCCTCACAAGCCCCACTATTTTTTCGTCCACAAGGCTTGTCTCGTCCTCGGCTTCCACATACATTTTCTGAAGCTGCTCAAGTATGGCATCCGGACTTACACCAAGGTCCTCAGCCAGTTTTTTGATCGTTACAGACATGCAACACCCGCTCTTTTGTTGTTATTGCCCGGTTTCACCTGTTCCGTCTTCCGGAACACTGTCGCTTCCGGCTTCTTCCTTTTCATCTTTTTCGGCCGGCACGGGCAGAATATCCTCTTTATTTTCTTCTGATACCTGTTTCGACGTAAGTTCTTTCTTTATCCTGTCCATCTCGGCTATCGCCTCGGCATAAAACTTCTCGCAGGAAGCGAATATCTTCTCCGCGGTTTTTTCTCCTATTCCCTTTATGCCTGTAAGAGCCTCAACCCCGGCCTCCAGTACTTTGTCGATATCTATGTACCCGGCCTCCACAAGCGCCTCGGCGGCTTTTGCCGTAACGCCCTCGACTTCGGCTATGGGCGTTCCCAGTCTTTCTCTCTCGGCCTCAGCCTGGAGGTCCCAGCCCATTAGTTTCGACGCGAGTCTTATATTACGGCCGCGCTTCCCTATAAGGAGCGACAGCTGGTCTCTCGGAATGGTCATGGTTATGCGTTTATTGTCGCGGTCTATGACCATTCGCGATACTTCGGCTGGGCTCACTACCGAAGGCAGAAAATCCCTTATATCGTCGTACCATCTGACTATGTCTATCCTTTCCCCGTGAAGTTCCTTTACTATATCGCGCACCCTGGACCCTCTCATCCCCACGCAGGAACCCACAGGATCGACCTTTTCATCCTTGGAATAAACGGCTATTTTGGTTCTCTCGCCGGCTTCCCTGGCTATAGCCCTTATCTCAACTATCCCCTGTGAGATTTCCGGGACTTCAAGACCAAAGAGCCTTTTTACGAACCCTTCGTCGGTTCGGGAAAGAACTATCTCCGGCCCGGAACCGGACCTTGAAACTTCAAGTATGTACGCCCTTATCTGTTCTCCCTGGCGGAACCTTTCTCCGGGTATCTGTCCGTTCTTAGGCAGGACCGCTTCGGCGTCATCAAGCTCGATAATGACATTGCCTTTCTCAAAACGGTGCACGGCTCCGTTTATGATAGAGCCGACCTTGGATATGTATTTCTCGTATATCACGTCCCTTTCAGCTTCGCGTATCTTCTGTATTATGACCTGTTTAGCGGTCTGGGCGGCTATACGGCCGAACCTTTCGTTCTCGACTTCCTCGCCTTCGGCGTATACTGTTATCTCGCCGGTTTCCTTGTTCATGGTAACGGCAATATCCTCTTTGGATATTGAAGGGTCGTCAATGACCTTTCTGGCGGCGCTTACAAGCGCGCTTTCTATGGCCTCGAAAAGTATCTCCTTGCTTATACCCTTTTCTCTCTCTATTCTTTCAAGAGCCGACAATAATTCTCCGTTCATGGTATCTCTCCGTTTTATTTTACGCTTCCGCTTCAGATCTCCGGCGAAAGCTGTGCCTTTATTATGTTTTTTCTGTCTAGTTCCACTATGTTACCGTTCTTCATGGCTATAGTAAGGGTCCTATCGCCCGAGAGCTTAAGCTCCCCCTCATAAGATGCCGTACCGCCTTCCGGCGCCGAGGCAGCTACCCTCACATTTTTACCTGAGGCCCAGATAAAGTCCTTGTCGCTTTTCAATACCCTGTCAAGCCCGGGAGAGGCCACATCAACCGTGTATCCTTTGGCGGAAAAAGCGCTTTTATCCAGCCATAACGACACCATGCGGTTAAACGCGGAACACTCTTCAAGGGTTATGCCGCCTTCCTTGTCCAGCACTATGTCCGCCGAAAGGCCGCCTTTACCCTTAAGGGATACCTCGAGCACCGTATACCCAAGCTTTTTTGCCTCGGACTCAATAAAATCAATAAGTTCTTTATTCATGTGTAGTTCCTGTTTTTTATACCTCAAGGCCCATTCAAAAAAATAAGCGGGCTGGTGTGGCCCACTTATCGGTTTAGAAGGAAGGGTCTATGGTGATTGTATAATAATGAGCCTGGGATGTCAAGGGGGAAGTCAGTGAGACCGCTGTTTCAGGTAGTTTGGTGCCTGGCACGATCTTAGTGCCTGGCACCAAGGTGTCCTTAACAGCCCCTCCTTCGGAGGGTCCGAAAAAGTCAGCCCTAAATTTTCAAAACTCGCCGGGTTGTATTGTGGTGTATAGTTCCGGCTCAAACAGTTGAAAATTTTCCCTACAGCGTCACTATAATGAGGGAACGGGCATACTTTTTCTCTGTTAAAAATGCTTCGAAATGTCTTGGGTCCAGTCTTGCCTTAACACCCGGGGGAGGTGTCTTTCAATGTATTGGGTATTGCCGGCAGATGCCCGATGTTCCCGGAAGGGCGTTGGTCGACCGAGCGGGCATGGTCCCCGAGGGCAATGAGGCTGCAGTTTCCTGAGCGAAGGGAGGGGGTAAGTGTCATAGCGGAGAAGAAAGAGCCCGGCATATTCCGTACAGGGAGGATCCACACCGGGCGGAGGGGCCCTGGCAGGAATATGCCGGGCTCTTTCGTGTTACCCCATACTTCCCAACTTTACGCCGACTTAAGTATAAGATCCATGGAGTCCTGGTAATCTCGGAGTTCCTGCCAGTTTATCTTGTTTATGGTAAGAGGCCTCTGTCCGGTGTAGAACTTCTGCATTATGCTGTCTAGCCCCTCGGCCGTAGCAAGGTCATCGTTTTCCTCTATCTCTATTATTCCCGCCTCGCTAAAAGCGGTTATCATGTTCTTTCTGCCCTCGGATAACGCTTCTTTCGGCAGTTTAAAGTCTACACTGAGCCTATGATCGTTCAATATCGCGCTACCCACCATTATCATGGCCACTTCGTCTATCGTGGACCTTTCGGCATCAGGTATATTTTCATAATTTACCACTATCATATTTCTCGCGTCAGGAGATAGAGTTTCCAGGTAAGGCATAACCTCGTTATTCTTCTGCTCAAGGCTCACACAGTTAACGAATATTTTCGGATAAACTTTTTCCTGTGTGTTCTCCATGGCCTTCTCTGCCTCGGCCATGGCTGTTTTTATAGAAGAAACAATATCAGAGGTAAAACTGTATACCCGGGTGTTTGTGCCAAACTTCCGTTCCAAGGTTCTCGAGGCCTGCCGGCCGGCCGACTTCTTGGCCGCCTCTGACATTATATCACCAGCAGGAAGTACCATTATGTTAAGCGCTCCTCTATTCATGTCGTTAAGCACCTGACCGATATGTTTAGAAAGCCTTACGTTGCCCGAGGGGTCAAGCCTGTCCTGGAACCCGAAAAGAAGACCCCGGGTCGGATCCTTGTCCGGAGAAACCGCTGTCCCTCTTTGAGAAGCGTTCAGCAGTATAAGAGCTTCTTCTGCCGGGGACATTTCCGGCCTCCCGGTAAGCTCTTTCATCTTAACATTTATGGCGTCGATCAGTCCCCTTGCGCCGCTTTCTTTCAAGATCGAAGCCGGATCTTTAAGCGCGCTATAGGCCCTGTGAACATCCTTCCCGGCGCCGCGCATGTAAGTATGCATATTTATGCCCGGGTATTCAGCAGTAATAGAGGCTATAAACCCTTCGGCCAGGCTTTCGCCAAGTTCATGTATAAGCGCCATATTGTCGGCAAGAAGACTTTCATTTACATAGAGTGTATTGTCCGAGAAAAATCCCACAATATTTTCGTTAGGCTCAAGCGCGACTATGCGCGTTATATTTAACAGTTTCTCTTCCATAAGTTGTTTTAGCTCAGCGTCATATCCGGCATTGAGGAACTTCGCGCCGCTCAAAAGCGAGCTTACGGCGCTATTCACCGCGCCCGCGTCCTCAACTTCTTCACCGAGGCCTACCGCTATGTCTTCCGCGAGTTCGGCATGAGAAACAGATAACATTTTCTTGCCATCCCTTGTTACTTCCCTGGCCGCGAAACCATCGGTCAAAACTTTCAGTTTACCATCAACCTCGACCTCAACCTTGCCGATAAGGCTCCCGGATCTAGACAGAATTTCTACCTCGTCGCCGGAACTATCTTTCATTTCACTATCGGAAGAAATGTCCTTAAAAGTCTCAACGGCCGATCTTAGAGCAGCCTTTCTGGCAGATATTTCCCCTAGACTTTTTTCGGGAGCTCTCGTCCTGTTAGCCTCCGTATCCACCCATTTGTCGAAAGCCTCTATGGCCCCATCCGGATCGAACCCGGCCCACTTCATAAGATGAACTCCGCCTTCATCCGCCATTATCTGCGCCGCTACCATAAGTCCGAAATTATCATGATCAAAATCTTTGTCGCGCCATATGTGGTCACATTCATGTGCCACCACAAAAGCCAATTCATCCTCGCTCGACCATTCGTGCATATCAATTCGGAACTGTATCGTATTCATCCATCCCTGAGCAAAAGCCAGCTTTCCGTCAGAATTCACTTTTACCGTAAGTATGGGCAGCTCTCTCTCCTTCTCTTTTTTAGGCGCGGCCACGTCGGGGTGAGCTCTCATCGAATAGTACTCATTCAGATGGGTCTGCGCTGCCGTATGGATCCGGTCGAATATCCTGTTGATCCTCGCTTGACCGATCTCATTTTTCAGACTATCAGGGAGAGTCCGGTAAAGACCCCCTAAAACATCCTCCGATCTTTCAGCCGGGTTTCCCGACAAAATAAGATTTTCCAGTTCCTCGTTGCCGTAAAAAGCAGTATCGACCCATATAACAGACAGCCCCGGCAGGGGTTTTTCATTTTCCACTCTAGCGAAAAGCGAAAAAGGTTTAAGCATTCCGCGGGCTACAACAAGTATTCTATCACCTTCGCGGCTAACAACATCCTTTCCATTTTTATCCTTGAGTATGTGCGCAGGTATTTCACCCATATATTTCCCGGCATATTTTCTCCTCACTATCCTTTCCAGCTCAGCACGGCGAATATCCTGATCGGCGTTATTAAAAAGATCATACAAACCGTTGGATCTTGTGCTAATAAAACTGTCTGTGGCTTTATGAAATTCCCGGACGTCCATAGCCGGATTAGTATCGAGAGCCGCTGTTAATTCTTCCAGATCCAGAGACGGCGAAAGCGCTTCCCTCTCCTCCTGTTCCTCTTTATCATCCTTCATACCCTTGTACCATTTTGCCGACGCGGCTACGGTCAATTCCCCTATGCCGTCAAATCCCCGGCCCATCTTCGCCTTGGCCTCTTCAAGTTTAAACGAAAGCTTTGTCCACTCGCCTTCATAAAAGACGTACAGAACGCCTTTCTCATCTACACCTGAGAATATTTCAGCTGTTTTCCCGCCTCCCAGATCAAATGCTATCCAATACCCCTTCACCGGCTGTCCCTTTTCCCTCTCTTTCGTGTCAGGGCGAAGTTTGTCAGTGCCGGAAATATACTTTACCTCGGAATCGGCGTAGCCCTCCATCATCAAAAGACCTCGCGCGGCGCCCATAAATCTGACCGCTTCCATTCTTGTAACGCCATTAGCCCAGTAGTAGTCCCATACCTTGCCGGCTTCAGATTTTTCCATATCGTGCCGCGTTACCTTTGTGCCGGCAATAGACTTTTCCGCCTTAACTTTCTCTATACCCAAAGTGATCATGTCTACCATATACTGCTCTTCGTCTATCCAGGACTGGGAATTAGCGCCTACACCTTTCCAATCAAGAACTTCGAGCCGGGCATATATTTCTGACAATATGCCTTCTATAGGCACTTCCTTTCTTGCCCCTTCCACATGCGCCGCCTCATGTATTAAAAGGCCCGCGTATATCGGCGTACTCACCTCGCTCAGTGTGGGCAGATCGCTGTCAAATTCAAGCACAACGCTGTTATTGGAAAACACACCAAAACCCGCCCCTCCGTCATGAGGACCGTTCTCTATGATAATCACATTCTCAACGGCCCCGAGCAGCTTGTTTAGTTTCTCAGTATCCACTTTCTGGCAGTGTCTTATTAACCCGGCAAGAAAACTTATCTCTTTTTCAGATGGTTTGTGCCTGGAAAATTCCCTGAAATTCGTATTACTGAAAGCCTGGGTCAGATACTCATATTCGTTCGTCATCTTTTCAAAGCTTGTTTCGTCGATATTATCCCGGGTCAACAATTTTTCCGCCAATTCTTCGGGGGTAGCCTCGGCCAGGAAACTTTCAACGTCCAAGGCCGCCGTGTCCATAGCCGCGGTAAGAGCTATCGCCCCCACTCCTTTTAGAAAACCCCTGCGGCTCATGCCTTCGCCATCCGTCCGGTCGGCCGGATCCTCTTGTATTACCTCCTCAGCTATCTCCGCAGCGCGAGGCTCAAAGGAAGAGACTATATATTTCCCAAGGTTAGGAAGCATATCCTCTAACTTTTCCCTGGAAAGATCAGCGTAAGAAATAACATATACATCTTTCTCCGCACCGGAAATAAGCCGGCTGAGCCTGTCTTTATCGCGTTCTGTAAGCTCTATTAAATCGCCCGTCTCGGGATGGGCCAATGTCCCGCTCTTCAGCATGTTCTCAATATCGCCTTTTGAGACCCCGACGGCAAACCCGACCTTTTCCCCCAGAATCCCTATCGGAGAACTTTGGCCTTTATCTTTTACCTGACCCTCAAAAGAACCGGTATCGGTGACAAATCTGTAATAACTCGGCAAGATGACTCCCATTTCACTCTCGAGATATTTGTGTATGGCCAGTAACGCGCTCAATCTGGATACCGCGCCCAAACACCATATTTCGTCGGAGCTGTTTGATTCCTCGACGATATCCCTCCACATGCCCTCAAGAGCGCTCTTTCTCTCCTCTTCTCTGTCTTCCCCTAACGACATAAAACTACGCGCCGCTTCAAGAGAACGGGCAGCGGCCATATCGGCTATACGTCCTTTATTGTTCCTGAAATAATCTTCAGAATTCCTTACAACCATTCCGATATCACCGGAAGACAGTTCTGGCGCCAAAAGAACCTTGCCATCAGGCTCCATCGTCCCGATATTGACGTCAAAAAATCTTACAGTACCTCCGGCGCTCTCATACTCAAGTATGCCCGGTTCCCTGCCGCCTTCAATTTCAGGGAGCGGCACCCTGGAAGTTATCAAATAAAAATCTTTTACCATATCGGCGATCGTTCCAAAATCCATTCTTCCCCGAACGGAAGCCGCCCTGATATTTTCCATAAGCATTGATATCTGTGCCGGATCGGCCTTTAACGCTTCTATCCTTGCCTCCAGGATATTTTTCGCTTCGTTCTTTATCTCAGCCGGGAACTCTTCTGCCGGCGACGCCGTTGATATGCCGATATGCATCATATCCGATGCTCCGAACAAGTTGAGAAAATTACTGAACCCGTTGTCCTCTTGAAAACTCTTTATATCGCCCGCATCCAAAATACCGTTGGCCAAAAGCCCGTCCTGCGGCTGTATCGGATAAGGCTCCATTACAAGCTTTGTATCCTCGCCGGCAAAGTTCTCTATAAGATTCCGCAGAGCTATGAACGAGGCCGCCATGTCTTTTAATTCAAAATCCCCCCTGTCGATATGCTGTTTGATATTCAGCACGTTCCTGAAAATAATATAATCAGTACTGCCTGCCGCTCCGGTTGTTCTAAGCGCATTTAAACCGGCCGCGTCAAAAACATCCGCTTTTGAATATCTGACATTACACGTTATATTCTCAAACCCTGCCATCTCCGCTCCCAGGGTCTCTTCGGCTTCCGCTAAAATACTTTCGTTATTATCAACCACATCTATTATGACCTCCCATTTTCCTTGCGGGTCATATCCTATTAGATCGTCAAGCCGTCTCAAGATAGAAACCGCTTCGCTGCCGTCTCCCGGTCCGATTTGGCGGATAACTAGAGTTCTCTCCCCGGTAGATCTCTTCCGGGCAATAAGCTCCTTAAAACTGTTAGAGAGCGCCTTTAGCTGGATCTCGCCCGAGGAATTAGCAAACCCGAATGAAAGACCGCCTCTCCCTGTCGCAGTAATACCGGCTTCAATTACTTCTCTCGGAATATCTTTACCTATAGGATCGTTCGCGAAATAGCTGTATGTATCCGGCAGTGCGGAGGGTTCAGCATCCCCGAGCATCGCACCGATGATATCGGTCGCTCCGTCAGCAGCGGCCGCAGTTTCAACTCGATCACCGCTCGCGGTGGGTGCGGAAGCAAGAAGGCCGGCTTCGTCTTGAGAACGTTTTTCTGCCGCCAAAGCAGCAACTTTCTTGAAATCTTCCTCTGAAGCAAGATCGCTTTCGCTGATATTGATATCAAAAAGTTTATTGAATTCCTGCAGCATCCTGCCCCTCAAGACCAACGCCTCTTCAACTTCCTCAGGGTCATTTTCTATGGCAAATTCTATATAATCTGGGTTTACCCAAAACAACGCGTGCTGGTACTTCATGTTCCCAAGAGTGTAAATACGATATATGTCCCTGTAGAATTTAACAAACATCATAAACCTGGTCCAAGCTTCGGTCCCTGAAAATCTCCCGTCTCTCAAAACCCGTTCGTGACAACTGTTGAATTCATCCCAATCGACAGAAGGCCTGTTCGGATCCCCTCCGAAAAATGCGGAATGCAGAAGTTCCATAGAGATCGTTAGGTATCCTATGTCATATTCGGAAGTAGGCTCGGCTGAAGCAATATGTAATTCTTCGGCCAGTTGGCCTATGGCTTGCTTAAGCTGCGGCATGTTTTCTTTGCTCCCGTAATCCATATCCGTCTTTTCACTTTTCCAACTTGTATCTGTCCCTCCAAACGGACCGCCAAAGATAGTCACAGGTTCATAACCCATGCCTTTAACGACATTGACCGCTTCATAATCTGCCCAGCCTTTCTCATCGAAATAAACAATACTTATACCTTTTGCCTTTAACGCCTCTATCTGTTGTTCTGATATCTCCCGGCCTCTTCGAACCATTATTGTCGTACCCTTAGGGAGAGAGACCGGACCCATATGAGACGTGGCTGTATACCAGATATTTACCCATTGCCTATCCAGCATCGCAGTCATCGGTATGATGACAATGTATGTGGCTTCCATCCAATAATGAATGATATTATTGAATGAGAACTCCACGATGTTGCGGGGATTTCTCATCAATACGGGCTCGTCCCCGAAATAACTGTTCGGATAAAGCCTCCCGTCTTCAGGGAAATGGTTTAACGCGTGCATAAGCAAAATGCCGCTGCTGTTTAATCTACCGTCTACCCAAAGCTTATCCGTTCCAGCCGGCATATGACTGCCGCTCTTTTCCGCGAGCGCAGCTGGCTCGGGTTCCTCCTCGTCCATCGCGCCGATGACGTGGGTCTCCGGATCAGCCGCCCCGGTCGCAGGGGCAGGCGCGAGATCCGCCGGCGTTCTCATGGTGCGAAGATCGGCGTAACTCGGCGTTCCCTTAAGGATAACCTCCTCGTTTTCAAGATAGTCGATCAGGGTTATTCCTGTAGCAAGCCAGGGATGATCGGACCGCACTTCCGGAGCCTCTCCGACAGCCCGAGTCACCAGGACCTTATGCCGCGACATCGCATCTTTAAGCCGGCCGTTGATAATAACCTTGTTGTCCGAGCCGGGCTTATATTCGGTTGTTAGATCTTCGAAGAATCTGCCGTCAAGATAACCGTACACCGCGTCGAAATAATCCTCATTCAGACCGCAAGTCCCGGACCACGGGTCCAGCACGGCGAGCTCTCTCCTCATGGCGTCTATTGCGGAGGCGACCTCGACATCGCTTAGACTGCCTGACGACAGCCACTCGAATATCTGCCGGATGTTCTGCTTTGCCCGGCGTTCGTTCCGCTGGTAACGCATAAGCTCGGCTAGTTGCTCTCTGGGCGTAAATGGATAGTTTTCCATATTCCTTTTTCTGGCGTATTCGGGCAGACTCATACCTTCACCGTAGTAAAAAGCACGCGCTACATAGTCATCTGTCGAACGTTCGGTCATCCCCGCAAGATTCATTAAATTGACGTCGAACTCATGCACGGCGGTAAACCCGGAGGCTCTTTCCCCTTTTTCGCCACTACTCGCCTGCGCACCTCCATCCTTAGCGTATTTAAAAAGTACGGTAGTGATAGCATATGTAAGATAAGTGGACTTGACATGATCAACTGAGCGGCTCCCTCGGTAACCGCTCAACACGGTATCGAGCACAACCGGGACTATGACATCACCATCAGCGGTGTTCTTTACTGTCATACCTCCCCTCGCTAAAGCTTCATCAAGCGCCTCTGAAGGTTTTTTTACCCCGAAGCTGGAAAGGTCATTTATAAGCTCCTCTTTTCTAACAGCCCGCACTTCGATCCTGTCACTCAACGGTACCAGGTAAGGAAGCGGCATCATATTGCCGTAATTGTCCGTTTTGACTCTGTCCTTCCCTGAAAAAGCAAGCTCCGTAGCATATGATGCTATATCGGCCTGCCTCACTGCCAGAGCCATGTCCGCGATCTCCGATGGAGAAGATTCTCCAGCGTCAAACAACTTTTTCACTTCATCATATTTCCCGGTATAGACAAGATACCGGAGGTGGAGATCTTTTTTATCGTCCAGAAACTTCAAGGCCAGACTCGCGATCCGGGCAAGACTTTCTTCATCAGACCTGGCACTTAACTCAAACTCGAAGTCTTGTCCTTTTTCCTCCGCGTACAAAACAGCTGCGACCTCATGTAGCGGCATTTCGAACGATCCCTCATCCTCCCATTTGGCCACAAGATATTCCCTGAGCGCCGGCACCACTTTCGCGAAAAGATATAATGATGCCGGACCGGCGTCGATAGCTATCTTAGAAAGGTAATGCCAACCCCTATCCATCTCTTTTGCGGTGAAAACCTTCGCAACCATCGGAATACCGTATTCAAAAAGATTTCCTGCATCAACTCCGGCCGCTTTACCCATATTGACGAGATCAGGCCAACGGTTTTTAAGCTCTTTGACGGCGAAGGTTTTTGTGACCGCCGAAATACCCGTACCCAAAAGATGCCATCCTTTCTTTCCGGACGTCTTGCTGAGTTCGAGGAGGTCACTTCCGACCTTATTCAGTTCATCTCTAGTTGTAATAATTTCTTCGAGTTTCAGGATAGCATCCAAAACATGATAGCCGTTACTTCCACCTTCTTTACCCAACCGGAGAATATCCGACAAGTATTCGGTGCCGAAGGCACTTTTTAGTCCCGGCAGGATGGAAGAAAAAAGTAATGGAACATTGAAACTAGCAGTCTTACCGATCTCGACAATATCGGGCCAGTATTCTATAAGCTTTTCTTTGGTAAAGATCTTTGCAAGTTCCGGGATAACCTGAACGAAATGGCCGTACTTAATGGGGCCGGCAGCGTCGTACAGTTCCTTCCACGGGCGATAACCGTAACGGTCTGTAAGATACCGATACGGCGCTATCGCCGCGGCAAAGTCAGCATTAGCTTCTATAAATTCGCGCGCCTCGCGCTCTTCGGGGGCTTCTTCCGCCACCACAGGCACCTTCTCCCCGCTCATCGCGACGACGATGCCGGTCTCGGGTTCGGCCGTCCCGATGGCTGGAGCAAGGTGCGGTACGTTCTTTAAATAACTATCAATGATCGCTGCAGGGGAAAGGTTGGAAACATATGCCTTCTGCTCATTTGACGCGCTCACCGGAGCCCATCTTCTAATGGTATCGGGGTCTTGCGCAAAAAGAACAACATAGGGTTTGCCCATGTTATAAGCGAGATGCATCAGGCCTCCTTCAACTGTCACTACCCGATCCGCCTTTGAGACAAGGTATTTGTGCAATAGAGGATCCTCGATAGGGGATGGGGCTATCATGCAGAACTTCTTTGCCTCAGGAGAAAGCGAATTTATCATTGTGTTTGCCACCTCGACTGTTCCCCAGTCCTGATCGTTTGGCAAAATAACAACAAAGCGCCCGCTACCTATAAGGGCTGTAAGCGCCTCTCGGAATTGCTCCCTGCCTTCAGACGTGCGGGCGAATCCTTTCTCTTCAAGCATGCCCCCAAAACCGTTGAATACAACTATCTCTTTCGCGCCTTTGGCGGCGGGTAATACTTTGTTTTCCCAATAATCTTCGGCTATCTGATATGGAGTAGATGTGAAGATGCATCCACTCTGCGTTTTTTCAATACCCGCCCTGAAAGTAAGTCCGAATTCGGCCATAAGCTCCATCCCCGGGGTATATACGTTATCGGCATCGATCTGTATAACATACTTCTGAGCTTCTATCTCAACATGATACTTCTGGACGCCTCTTTCAACATGATGCGGCCTATACCCCCACATGGAACCTATTTCTATGTCAAGGAATAACGAAGCGCCGGTTTTTATGGATCCGGGCAAGCTATCGAATTCTTCAATAACCATATCAAAGGGCCTATCCGCAACCATATCAAAGAATCTATCCGTAACGACATCTTCCTTCCCGATATCGTGAACATGTATTCTGGGATGGCTGTAAAGATATGGACGAAGGGTAATGATAGTCACTTCGAGTTCAGGGTTATAGTCTAATAACGCCTGGATAAGCGGGGCGTTTATTATAAGCTCATCCCCCTGGCCGTCATACACGTTATGGCCCACCAATACCCGTTTCTTTCCTTTCTTAAGAATACTTTCTACGGAGCCATGTAAGCTAAAAACCTCATCAAGGTACAAAGAAGGCGCGTCTCTTTTCATGTTCGCCCAGAAGAGAATGTGCTTCGTCCCGGGGACATCCCGGAGATAGAGCGTTTGCAGTTTTTCGAGCACATCTTGCGTAAAAAGCGACCTATTTTTAAAAAAGGCGGGCTGTATGACCTTTTCTAAAAAGATCTTCTTCTCCGCCGGATCGTTTATCTTCCAGAAGAGATCCACTATGTCGCTCTCGTTATTTATCGAAGCGGGAGATATTTTTTCTTTAAACAGGGTCGCTATGATTTGACCCGCGATATTGGGATCCATGAATGTCTCTTCCGCCAATCGCCTTACGTTCTCAAATTGGCCCCGGAGCACAGATAAACGGCCGGCATCTACGCCTATCGTCATATATACCCTTGCAATCTCCCGCAAAGAGACGGATCTGGAACGATCACTCAGTATATTCAGGGCGACACTCAGCGCTTCGGGCAATATCTCACCTGCCCGGGAATAGTCTTTTAACAAAACATATGCCTTTGCGATCTCCTGGAGAGAGAGTGATTTATAGTAGTCGTCTTGTATGTTCCGGGCGATGCTTAGTGCTTCGGTTAATACATTACCTGCTTGGGAGGTATCTCTTAACAATGGACATGCTCTTGTGATCTCCTGGAGGGAGAGGTATTTGGAACGGTCATCTTGTATGTTTAGAACGCCAACTAGCGTTTTTGTTGACAGTTCGGCATCCCTTACAGAGCCATCCAAATTCGTATTGATAGCTGTGAGTGGTATGTTCGCATGGTAATCCCCGGCTATCAGTTCAAGACAGACCGTGTAATTATAGGCGTTGTTTTCACGTGCGGCTTCAGATGACATAGCCTCGATTTCTTTTTCGACATGAACATCCTCGGGCACAGGCGACGCCTCCTGCATCTCTCCGACGATGCCGGTGTCTCCGGTCTCACCCCCGCCCTGACGGGGCTGGATAAGAATAGCTAATGCTACCTCTTCTTCCTCACTCAAACCCTCCATAAGACTGTTTATATCATCTTCGCGTGTGAGGTCTTTGGTTTTGGCGTTTCCAAGAGCTATCATTATTGGAGAATAGTCAGGAACCTTTTCACTTTCCAAATATCCTATCGCGTCATCTATGGTCATCTTGTTACCTGCCTTGATCCGCTCAAGCATCTCAATTCTGAAAGCGGCAAGCGCTTCATCGCTCATATGAAAACTTTTTGACGCTGTCTCCTTTTCCGCGGAAACTTCTCGCTCTAGATCAATAACCGTCTTTAGATAATCCCTGAACTCCCCTCCATCCACCGTTCTCAACATCGTTTCTATGGCCGAAAGGTTCTTGAAGAGTATCCGCATCCTTATCGGCACGTGAATGGAGTTAAACTCAAACTCCTTAAGGATAATTGCCAGGGCCCCTATACCGCTTTTAACACCTCCCATTTTGATCTTTCTCGCGATGGAAGCCGTAATAGCCAGCTGGCGGGCACCGCTCAGGTCACCGGCAAAGTACTTTATCACATTCGATAAATGCGCAATGTCAGACGTATTTTCCGCCAGCAGTAAGGAGCGCATAAAATCAACTTCTTTTCGCGTAAGCCTGAGGTACAGATTACGATCTATAAGGGCTACTGTAAGATCTTCGGTAGACGCGGGGTCTTTTTGTTCCACCATGGCATTACCAAAATGGATATCCGAATGGAGAAGAAATACCTCTTCGCCGTCGGAATCGTTAAAAACAGGATTTACCAGGGTGCGGGCAAAATCCTCAACCACAGCCTGCACGGCCGGTTTTAAAATTTCACCTCTCCCTTCGCGAAGAAGACTGTTCAGGGTCTCTCCCCTAACCAGCTCTTCCCTCTTGACATCCCTATTGTTTGGAGAAAAGGCTCCCGGTATCCTTACCCTGGTACCCCTGCTGTCCCTGTAATTCTTGTGGAATTCAGCGTACTTCTGGTCAAGCTCAAGGAACGTTTCATCGTTTATATCGTCCCTGATCCAATCCCTGATATCTGAAAGGAGCCGCTCGGCTATCTCGTAGTTGGCTTTTTTAGAAGCGGTCGCCCTGGTCTTCATGTCTCTTACCACTCGTATAAGTTTTTCATAAGTATCGTCTACCCTTACCTCCGCATTGGGCGCTCGCACCTTGAGTACCTCGTCCCTTATCTTTCCCGTGGCTGGGTCCTTGACCTTGATAAGGAACGCCGTCATGATGGAGCCCCCTCCCAGTTTATCGCCTATACTTACAAGCTCGTTTTCGAGAAAATATTTAACACCCGGGTCCCTCTCAGCCGATTTCTTAAGAATATCAAACGCTATGAACTTATCTATGCCTTCATTACTGTCATAAACCTCCCGGAACCTGGTTTCATATTCCGCCGGTATATCCATATACTGCCCCATGACCTGCAGGGATCTCACCCCCATAGGCCCAAGGCTTTCCGCGGCGAGTATCAATATGTCCAAAGCACCCGCATCCGAAGGCGGAACCTCGCTCTCGGGGAGAGATCCGACACCTAATTTTTCTCCAAACCTTGAGAGAAAGTCGTTTCTGGTCTTGCTATAGTTTATCCGCGCGGCAAGGGGAGCTCTCTCGATATCTCCGCGGATCAGGGACATGAAGACTTCAGGACTTAACCCATTAAGATTGCGCGTAACGCTATCCTCATTAATATAGTTATCCTCGTCAACTCTGGATATATTTCTGAGTGCCAGCATTTTCAGAAACTCTCCTTCCACGGTAAACCCTTCCTGTCTTCTGAGAAAAAACGGCCTGATCACATCACGGAACATCATAAATACCCTCTCGGCGTCCACATTGTCCACGACCGAACCAACCGCTTCCTTCAATATCGCTGAAAGGCTGTCGGACCCCGGAATATTCTCTCTAATGAGCTCTACAAAACGCTTCCTGCCGGATTCATGGTGCAAAAGACCGTTGGGAGAAACAAGAAGTCTTTCCATTAATGCCAGCTTGCTGTTTTCACTCATATCAAGGACACTATCGACGAAAGTTTTCAGTGGAACAAAATTGTCCCTTCCCAGACCCACCACCTCTATCCTTCCGTCTCTAACCTCGAAGGAATAGAGCAGCCTTTTGGCTCCGCCCACGTAAATCTGATACCAGTGTGTCTCCAGGGCTTCCCATAGGACTTTTTCATCTTTCCCCGAAAGCATGGCGGCTGAAAAAATATCACTGGCTGTTTCGGGGGATAGAGCCTGGTCCCCCCCGGTATCCATGCCGGCGATAAAAGCCGGGATAATATCTTCTCCCGAAAGCATCCTGGCATAACGGTCCCTTATGAATTTTGACATCTTTTCGCTGTCTTCAAAAGTGTTTATCCGTTTTGACACAAAGTAACTGTACACGTTTTTACTGAGGTGTCCTTTGCTGGAAAGTCTTTCAAAAAACATTGAAAGATGCGCTTCGTCCAGTTTGTCGACAAGGCGCCTCGCCAAAATATCAAGGATGCCCCTCTTTGTCTCGGAAGCCGGAAATCTATCCATGATATCCAGGTAATATTTAACGGCCAGGTCCTGGTCTTTTGTCACATCCAACGCTTCGTCGGAAAGTCTCAGAAGCGATTCATAAAAGACCTGATTGATCTCGGACATCCACCCGGAGCTGTATTCGCTTAATCCCGCATAAAGCATATCGTCATACCTGTGATATCCGTAAAAATTTGCGTATGTTAACCTGACAAACAGATCGTAAGTGTTTACCAGGCCTTCCAGAGAGGGTTCAAGTTTAAGTTTTTCCTGGGTCAATTTTATATAGTCGGTCCAGGCTTGCATTTTCAGGTAGTCATCTACAGCCCCGTACCTCTCCACCTCAAGTTCATAGAAAAAATCGAACTTTCCGCGGAATATCGCTGCCAATCCCGCGAAGAGGAGCCCCTGATTTTCGACGCTCATAGAGCTGATCGCCGCCGAAACAGAGGCCGAATCCAGAAATTCTTTTGACATACTCAGGTAATTTTCTACATGGTCATCCACCGGCAAGCCCGCGATTATCTGGCTCGCCGAGATGATCTTGGCAATAGGCGGCTCCACCGCCTTGTACAATTCAACTAAATCGTTTATCATTGGAACGTGCGATGAGCTTAAAAGCGCTTTAATTTCCCCAAAACTGTACTCATCTATATCTTCCCATCTTTTTTCCAAGACCGAAACTACCCAGGCCGGCAGATTTCCATCGGCGGCGAAAATCTCGGCTGTCCCGGGATAATCTTCTTTAGAAAGATATTTCAGGGTTTTATAGACCCCCGAGATGCGCAGCACCTCCATAAAAGCGTCTTCATCGCGGTTTCGGAAACAATCCATCAGCCTCTCGTAATTTTCATCCTTTCTGCCGAACAACAGCCTTTCATACTCCTCTTTCCCTACAACTCCCGATTCAGGGGCAATATACTTAAAGAACCTGTTGTAGTCCCACCCTTCGGTAGATATCTCGCTGTAAAATTTCCCAAAAAGGCTATTGCCTTCAACCAGCTTAAAAGATTCTCTAAGCTGGGAAATAAGCTCCAGCACATTATCTCTGCTAAAAGTCCAGGCCTTGCGCTCCCAGTAAAGCTCTATAAAGCGAATAAAAATCCCGCCCACGATACTCTGCCTTTCATAACCCGACATTTCACCATTGAATTTTTCAAGGAAAGAAATCATGTTCGAGATAAAAATCGGCGACTCTTCCGAAATGTACCCTACTCCAAAAATATTCTTGGCTATTTCTTTGTCGTGGATCATTAATTCTATGGAATGAGCGGACGGAGAAAAATAGACCGGGGACGCAAAATGCTTCGCTGTTATTTCGCCCCTTAGATTGAGAGGATCCAGGGTCTTTAAATACTGCTCTATTCGTGACCTCATGATAGCCGTAATAGCTCTTTCGCTTTTTGTGGCTTTTTTGTGGTCACCCCTGGCTATCAACGTATACTTCCATTTCGCGCTGTCCTCAAAATAAGCTATTCCTTTATCAGAATACGGAGGCCTGAAGACCGGCTCATTCATGACCTTTGTAGCCCCGAGAAAAATGGCATTTCTCTCATCGTCGCCCAAGCCCTCCTTTATGGCTGTATCCTCCAGGATCGCATTCATCCTGTTCAGCATAGCCAGCACCTTCTCTGAAAGTACGTGTTCCCCCCTCTTAGGCGTATCTGAATATTCACCCAAGGGAGAATCCTTCATGATCTTCTCCAATGTGTCTTTAACAAGATCGAAGGAAGCCCCTTCGAGAGCTCTGTAAAATTCCCTGTTAGGGTTACCGTAAATAAGCTTCTCGTAAACACTTTTCTGTATACCGAATTTCCATGTATCCGGGATAGACTGCTCATCGCGGGAAAGAGCCCCGTACCTCGCCTCGAGGTCGTTCAACGCCCAACCGGCAAGTATCGGTACGATCCTGTGGGACAAAGAACCATGGACAGCGTCCTGAAAAGACCGCGGTTTTATTATTTTTCTAAGAGCATTCTCCATGGAATTTGACGGGAAATCCATAGCCGTCACTTTTTCCACTGCATCATGATCAGCCGAAAGTTCATGCATCCTGCCTGAACCTATGTTATTAAAGACCTTTTCGGGCGCCTCCTCATGTCCCAGTTCATGAGCTATTACCGAAACCACTTCGCCTAAGGTGTCCAGGGCTCTTATAAGCGCGAGATTTATCACTATATTCCCCGGCACTCTGAAGGCATCGGGAGATTCTCCGTCGATAGCTATTAGAAGCCGGGGCGCTCTCATCCCTTGCCCTGTCATTCTGTCAACATACTCCTGCAGTTTCGAAACGATGGGATGATCCAACTTCAAAAACCCGGAAGACTCGTTCATAAATTTAATCAGTCCCAATACCCGGGTATCTAAAACAAGCTCTTTAACGTCCCCCTTAAAAACTTCACTGTCGTCGACTCTCCTGGCCCTAGCCTTCGCCAGGTCTCCCTTGCCGAATGGGGCGCCAACAAGCTCAATTATCGCCGAGGCGGCATTCGCAGCCGCGACCCACGTGAGAAGAACCCAAGCAAAAACTGAAACTGTCTGTCCGTAATTTAAAAGGTAATAAGCTGAAGCTCCGGCAAGGGCAAGGTTAGCTAAAAGGCCAGCGGAATAGATGAGGTATGTCGCCGCCTTCGAAGGAGGCGCCCGGTCTATCGTTATCTCGCCTGTAAAGAGTCCGCTTACTGAAAGTTTCGGATTGGCGCCGAACATAAGCGCGGCCAGATAATGCGCGAACTCATGGAAAGGCGTTGATACTACCCCCCATGCCCTCAAAAACATATTTGTAACAGGCGCTCGTCCGCTCAAGAGGTTCACCATGAGCGACTGGGCTTTTGCCGCGCCTGGCATCATACCGCCCATACCCAGCATGCCGAGAGTCTTTCCGTTCAAGCGGTTTACTTTGACTATTATGTCGGGGATATTTATTCCGGCCAAATCCCCTTCTGTTACTTCTGGGACGCTCACGCCGCCCGCGGCGAGCTGTTTACGCCTGATAAGTTCGGCGAGCGCTACAAGCTGTTTCCTGACGCCAAAATTCCGAGATACATCTATCCCAAGGAGATCGATAAGATCGTTAAGTATGGCGTTATTGCCATTCTCCACAACATAGGCCATTGACGGATCCATCCCGTAGATCGGGTCCGGAAAAACCGTAAGACCGATCTGGCTTTCAAGGGTCTTGCGAACATTTTCCCCTTCGGTATTAACAAGAACAGCCCTTCCTCCCGAGGCAAGACGCGTTTTTACGATTTCAGATGTCGGACCTATAAGCTGGCCGCCGGGATCCCTGGTAGCGGTAATTTCCTTATCATCTCCGCTTGTCGGCGCCGCGTAATGGGGCATATTGAAGATTATAAGGTCATATTCGTCAGCGAGCGCGTTCTCCCTTATCCCGCCGGGCATAACATCGTACAGGAATGTCCTAAGGCTTCCCCTGCCTTCCGGTGGCAGTTTGCCGCACAGGTTTTCCGTGGACTTTAAGGCCGACGGATTTATATCGACAGCGTCGACATGCGCCCCTCTTCCCATGGCTATATACGCTTCAAGTCCCATACCTGTACCTATTACAAGAACTCGGCTCCCGGGTTTAACGTTATCAATATCAGCGGCGGCCCTTGCGCTAATAATACTGGATTGATGCGCCCCAACGTAGACATCCTGCGGCACATCCACCGGAACGATATGGAACATGGAGGTGTCATCATAATTGTGCGCTTTGACTTCGTCCATGCTTCCCGCGATATTTACAAGACCCTTCTGCCAGTTATTAAAAACGGCGTACACTCTAGATGAAGATGCTGCCTCCTTCCGCTGTCCGGGCTTAGACTCCGTGGGGGAAGCTATTTTCTTTCCGTTCACAAATGTCCCGTTCATCGAAGACTTGTCTTCGATGAAAACTTTGCCATCATATACTTTTATAACCGCATGCTCCCTCGAAACCGACCCGTTCAGGACGCGTATGTAATTTTCAGAGCCGCGACCGACACTGTAAGTTCCTCCGTCCTCTAAAACCTTGCCGGCAATAAGATATTTGCCTCCTTTAAATTCCAGAACAAACGTTTCCGACCCGAATGAAATGCTGTCTCCCGATTTCACTTCTCCCGCTGTTTTCTGAACCTCAGGCGATACCTCTTTCTCCGATGGGAACCTTACGCTTGAATACCTTCTTAAAACATCGTCGAGAGAGGCGAGCTTGTTCATCGCCGAATCTTTTACCGCGCCGAAATACCTGAAGTAATTTTCGCTTTTTTCGGTTTCATCGTAGAGCCCCATTAAAAAAGACCTCGCGCTATAAAACCCGGTTCTTCTTTTATCATCATCCCCTCTTAAAGCGGTATATTCCGCCCTGGCCTCCATATACGCTCTCACGTCTTCAGGGCTAACCCTCACTTCGTCCCCCCACTTGTCGAACGGTCTCAAAAGGTTTTTAAGTTTCTCCGCGTCTTTTTCGCCGCGTAAAACCGCAGCCATGGCTCGTATCAGGCTCCTGTCCCAGGAATCGGTAAGACAATACATATCAAAGAAGTTCTCAAAATTCTCCTGCCCCATATCCTCGACATCTCTTATCCCATTGACCAGATAAGAAGGCGCGGCCGTCTCGTTCTGAGGCAGGGGTTTCCCGCTCTCGATACGCGCTATCCTCCACTCAACGCCCTTTCCGTTAGGCACCTCTACAGAAGTGTACATATAAGTTACCAGCCGTCCTTCTTTCAGAGAATAGAACGCCATCCCCCCCCTGGGTCTTCCGGCAAGGCTTCTTTTATCTTCTTCGGTCTCATTTTTTGTCGCAAGATCATAGCCGGAAACAAGAGGGTAATCCCAGGCATACCAACCTCCCTCCTCCGCGATGGCCATATACCTCAAAACTTCCCTGAGAGACATACCTTCTATTTCCGGGAATTTTTCGTGACCAAAATCCAAACCGCTAAGGCTGTGTTTTTTCCCGCCGATAATAAGAGATCCATTTTCAGCGTACCTGTTAAATAGGAGATATCTTTCACTGGAAAGAACCTTGTTTTTACCGAGGATCGCTCCGAAATTAAAGCCGGTGGGACTGAAAATTATCTCCTCCCCGTACTCGTCCATTCCTCTAAAAATGCCTTTTATGGGGATCCCATCAGAAGTAAACCCTACTATTATTTCATCGCCCGGTTTATGCCCCAGAGTCTTAACATGATCCAGGATAACACCTAAAAGCGGTTTTTTACGTAACGGAGAAACCCCTGTTCCGGGCCCAGCGGCAAGGTTTACGTCTCTATCTATCTCCTGGGGATCAAAATCTGTGCCGTAAGTCTCCACAAAAATGGACAGAAGATCCCTTAAGGGATACGACCCCGAAATTTCATCTGCTTTATCTTCCCCCGCTACTTCTTTAAGCGGATCCACCCCAGTGAGCATGACGGCAGTTTTTATCCCTAGCCCAAAACCAAGATTCGCCGCCCTGGCCTCTATCGAAGGATGCGTTCGAACGCTTAAAAATCCGCTTCCGGAGTCGTCTTTAAGATTATTGTCGATGAACTCGGAGGTTTTATTAAGAACATCCCCGGCTATTTCCCCGGCTCTTATTCTTAATTCCGCCGGTAGTATAGCCCCTGCCAGGAATATCCCTATTTCGTCAGAGAAAAGTTCGCGCTGCTGAATTTCATTTTCGGCCGATTCTCTTTTCTTGCCTCCATGACGGTACACCTGGTGGATAATCGACAAGAATTCCCCGTCTTCGCCTATGATCGCAAGATCCGTGGGAAGAGCCGCCGCCTGACGGAGAAATTTCGCGTCAGGACTAAGTTCCGGAAGAAAAATGTCGGCAAGCTCGTGCCCCACTTCGTGCCCCAGCACGATAGCCAGTTCTTCGTCGCTCATGTACTCAGCGTAAGCTAAAAGCACTTCTATTGTGCTTCCCCTTATGCCGATGGGACTACGGCTTTCAGACAATACTTTTAAGTCGACACCGGAAATGATCTCCTCTATTCTGCTCAAAAGTTCCCCTTCTAATCCGTCTATATTAACCAGTTCAAGCCCGTTCTCGGCGTATTTTACGGCAAGAGACCTCATATACTCTTTGAACTTTTCTCCCGAATAAAACACCTTCATCCGTGTCAATATGCTGTCAAGCCTTTCGACCTGCACCCCTGTCTTATTCTCAAGGAAAAGATCCTCTACGCTGTATTTGTTATCATTGTGCCACGTTACGGCAAGCTTACGGGCTTGATCGAAATTCGCCCTTATCCACCCTCTCATCATATCCGGGTCATACCCCAAAGTCTTCCTGTGCTGTTCCCATCTGTCTATCTCATAAAGCTCATGGCCGATAACAATGTCGTTATCCATATAGTCAGAGTCTATCCATGCTACAGGCCTTCCGTAAGCTCTTCCAAGCCCTATATGCCCGAACTGACCGCAAGCCCTAAAAAGGCCTTTAATAGGAATTAAAACCACTTCCGTGCCATCGTCCGTCACGCGTACTTTGGCAGTCCCTTCCTCTACAAGGTTATCGAGATTCTCGGCTCTTTCCTCAAGGCTTTCACCCCAAAGCCCACGGGGAAGATTGTCACCAACAAACTTATTAACATCGGTGTGCGTAACTTTAATAGAACCCCCAGCGGCTATGTTCACGTCATCACTGTCGGAACCTTCTCGCCCCGGTGAAAAGATATTTCGCAGACTGTTAAGCAGCCTCTCCGCCGGGCTTTCAGGGGTGCCATACTCCTCCGTGAAAGCATCTAGAAATCCGTCGGGGGACATCTCGGATATAAGCCTGACAAGACCCCTCTGAACCGCAAGAGGAGAATCATCCATCCCGCCTATCCTCAGATCTTCCTGCATGGCAAGCCATACAAATTTAGCTTCTTCATATGAAATTTCTTTACCGTATTCAGCGAACACCCTCGCCACCATGTCTATACTTTTGTCCTGCATTGTCCTTTCTTTCGTTGCGTGGGTATTGTTTTTTAGAGGAAACAACATCCGACGCGATATAACAGCGGCTCCAGCTCCCGCCAGAGCGTAAATCACAAGATCGAATATCCCAAAAGACTTCATTGTCAGTTCATTCACTTTGTTTGAGGATTGTTTCTCCTTTGCGTAAGCGGCTTCATCCACCCTGGACATTATCTCGTCAAAGTTTACAGGCTCGAGCTCCCGCGTAGCCATAAGAGGAACCGGGCTTTCCTCCCCGGAGAGAAAAGCGTCTTCGGGAATGTTTATCTGGGGGTCTATTTCGGCGAAAAGAGCCGCCACGTCGGGATCGGTATTCACCGCTTTTAAAAATACGCAGAACCGCCACATAAGACCTATGGTCTCATCTCTTAATTTTTCTACCCAAGCTTCCCCCCCGTTCTGAATAGCCAGCTTGACGGTTATAGGAGACGAATTGTGAAGCGCCACCAGAGAAAGGGTGTAAAACCTTTTCTGTCTTTCCATGACATTTCTCTCGACCGGGTCGGCGCCTTTCTCAAAAAACCTCTCCCAGTCCATAAAAATAAGCCTAAGGTTGGCCACGGCCATGGCAACGCTGTACTTAGCGTCTTTTTTTATCCTCGCTACTTCTATTCCTTTATCGATATTAAATCCGAATTTCGCGAATGACTCTTCGAGAGCTTTCAGCTTTTCCCTGTCCCTTGGTGAATCTTTAGATCTCTTGCTGGTTCTCCATGTCGTCAGATTTTTATTAAGCTGGACAGCCTGATCCGTCCACATCTGTATAGGACCGTGCGCGTTCGCTTTTGATACATGCAGTCCGGATTTCCCGGGCGCGGAAGTACCGGTTTCCCCGAATTCAAGAGCGCAGTAATGCCTGAAAAGGAACCAGGGCGGAAGTTGGCTTTCACTGTATATGGTAGGGATATCTGAAAAAACCCTGTCACTTATAAACTCCTTGACCTTAGAAAGGTACTGTTCAGATATCTTTATTCCATCAAGCGATCCGCTCATGAGGTATTCACTTATTTGAGATTCCTTTTCTTCCCTTGTGGGCTCTTCCTCGGCTTCTGAACGAACCGGAATTATGGCCGTGGCCGCTCCTATCCCAAGCATCTTAAGGAAATTTCTTCTCGATAAACGTCCGTCGGCGGCGCTCTCTTGCGCCGAAGACAGGTAAGTAACTATCACCTTCCTGCCATCGACATCAAGGACTATACCGGCAGCGTCATCACTTTCATCGGAAGACGCTTCGCTCACTCTATATGCCCCGTCCACATCGACAGGCCCGTCTGAAAGATCTTGCGAGAAAACAGCCGTAACAAGCTTGACCCATGTTTTCACCGCGTTCACATCGGCGTCACCGTTCACCTCGCCTGACGTCGCGCAGAAAAAACCGTAAAGAGCAAGAGCCGATGCCGACGCGGAAGCGTTTTGTTTAATGGCCGCTATCACGGGGCTCTCCTCTCCCCCGAGAAGCCTGTAATAGGGGCTTTCATACCCTTCGCAATTGCGGAACTTAGGCATTACGGCGACATACGAAAAACCCTTTTTCCGGAATATTTCACCGAGGTTCTCGGAATGGAACCCGCCGGTGACAAGCATGGCGTATCGTCTTTTTCCGCCTTCCCCGCGGGAAGAAAATTTCATCTTTTCCAGGAATACGTCGTCTCTTTTGAAGGAATATTCATAAAAACCCGAGATCTCGTCTTTTTGCCTGTCGATTTCCGCCGCCGCCGAAGCAAGGCGTATTTCAAGCTTTCCGGCAGGGTTTTCTTTCTCTATGAAGGCTGTTATCCTCGCCGCCGAAAAATCCTCAGGACCGGACTTATACCGCGAATATTCCTCGCGCGTGAGTCTCGTGGCGAACATGTTCTCAAGGAACGTGAGGTTCCGTGATATCTCCCAGAGCTCCCTGTCTTTTTCGCCGGAAGAAAACCTGCGGCAAAGATCTTCCTCCAAAGAGGACATCTCGGATATGACCGCTGACTTGTCTATGGAGTCATAAAGAGAAACATACTTTATATACTTTTCAAGTTCCGGGAACTCTGAAAGGCTTATGCCTGCTCTTAGGGACATTTTCGAGAGAAATTCGTAAAATTCCGTCTGAGAGATCTCGCCGGAACGGAACTTAAGAGTTTTTACCCCTAATTCTCCCACGATCTTAGGAGGAAGGTTTCTCCCCATGCGGTCAATAAGGAGGTGCCTCTGGGAATTGGCGGCTCGGAAATCTATATTTTTCTCTTGCTCGGCTGTTTCGTAGAGTGAACTTATGTTCGGGTAAGCGCCCCTATCCACACCCCTCTCATCGCCTCTCAGAAAGAGGAACGAAAGATAGTCTTTCAGATCCATCTCTCCCGACTTGTACTCGCCGTATTTTTTGTCCAGATCCTTAAGATCGTCGCTGTACGTACTGTCTTTAAGCGCATTGAGTTGAGTATGTATCACTGAAAGAGCGCTATTTACCGCGGCTATGTTCTTAAGAGAACTGCGGTAAACGTCGCGGTTAGCCGCGTAAAGCCCCGGGTCTTCTATGCCCCAAAGTTCGGTTTTTTCCGGGAAAACCGCCGAAAAATATTCGGCGCCGCTCAGTATCCCCTCGTTCACGAAATAGTCGGCTACCTTTTCACGGACCGGAGCGTCCTGAATATCCGTAAAGACCGAAAGGTCGTACAGGCCATCCCCACCTTCAAGGTTAACTGTGTTTATTCCGTAATTTTCCTGTATGTAGCTTATTATTCCCGATATGGCCTTTTGACAGTCGTAATTGCAGTGCGCATCCTGTATATGGACGACCATGGTGCCTGATCCTGCCGAGTCGTGCCTGGACTTTATTTCTCCTAGAAAATCCGGGATGGAAAAGTTGTCGGCCCCAAGCTCGTCGTATCCGTTTTTGGCTCCCGTCCCCGAATGATCCTGGGCATACCGGGCGCTTACTTGCGAGGCCAAAGCGGAATCGTACATTAGGGTGTTCGAAAGAAAAGCTACGGCGGTAACCATGCTAACCAAAGCCTTAAAACGCCTTTTGGCTTTGTTCCCTATGGTCCCTTTATCCGTAGCAGCTATTTTTGTGCTCAGCATCTTCACATCTACACCCTGTTTTAAATGAATTAAAAATCTATTAAGTAACCGGGCAAAAAAATTTCTAAGCTACCCTCTAATAAGCCTAGATAACAAACGTTTTATTTTAATAACTGTTAAATAGAGTATACGTTACGGTTTTACCGCAGACCAGTTTAGAAAGCTTACTTTTTTATATTTAACAAATCTTCATTGTTACCCTTTGAAAAGCTAGAAATATTAGGTTAATCCGCTCTCCAGGCTGCTTCTTCGCCGGTTTTAACGGCCCCTTATCCTCGTAATAAGTACGTAACGGGTCCGAAAAAGTCAGCCCTAAATTTTCAAAACTCGCCGGTTTGTTTTGTGGTTTATTGTTCCGGCTCAAACAGTTGAAAATTTTCCCTTGAACTTCAGAGAAAAGAGGGAACGGGCATACTTTTTCTCCGTTAAAAATGGCTCAGAAGCATCCCGGAGAGCGGATTAACCTGTTTCCGTTGAGTTTAGGGAAGTAAAGATGAGGGATCAGTGCCAGAAGACCATTGAGAAGTGTATTCGAGCACTGGAATAATTCGCCGCCTGAAAAGGATATAAATAAGGACACTCCCCTGAAGAATCTACTCCTGAAGTACTGAAGTGACAGGCGAATTGTGAAGAGCGCAGAATACATTTCTCAATGGCGATCAGGTGTCACCACGGACATCTAAAGCTGAATATTGGCTACAGCTCAGGCGTATCCCATGAAGTTCTCTTTGCGGATATTAGAATCTGGAACTTTGAGCTCAAGTTTGAGCATTTCGATAAGGCATTCTACCATGCCGGGAGGACCGCACAGAAAAAACACTCTTTCCATGTAATCGGGTATCTCTTTCTTTACCATTGCGCCGGTTATGGTTCCGGAACAACCCTTCCACCCTAGCTTATGAGCGTCCGGTGAGGTTATCGTATGAACCACTTTAAGTTTAGGATTAAGCGTCAGCATTTCATCAAACTCGTCTTTAAATATTATCCCCTCCGGGACACTGTTACTGTAAAGAAGCATAATATCTGTATCGAGCTTTTTATCGGTCGCGTTCTTACATACACTCCTAAAAGGAGTTATGCCTATACCACCGGATAAAAGAGCTATTTTGGGAAGCTCTCCCTCAAAAGTGAAATTACCGTAAGGCATTTTAATTTTTATACTGTCTCCCTCCTTAAGAGAGTCCAGTTTCTTTGAAAAATCGCTTCCCGTCAGACGTTTTGTAAATTCAATGTACCCTGTTTCAGTGGGAGAACTTGAGAAAGAAAGGGGTTTTTTCTCTTCTTTTCCGTTCACATCAAGATGAACAAACATCCACTGGCCCGGCTTAAAAGAAAAACCTTCCGGCCTCTCGAGCCTGAAACTTTTAACCCCGGTTACCCGGGTGATAATATTGATTATTTTGAGAGTATATTCTTGAGACATCCCGCTAATCCTTTCTTAAAAACTGAGACTCGCCCTGAACCTTAATCCGTAACGCCGAAATATTTCCGATATTCTCTCCAGGGGCGCTCGATTTTCCCGGCGAGAAAATCTTCGCTCGGTGCTCTCCCTCGCTTCCACGATGGCCCATGCCATCGTGGTCCATGACCCCCAGCGGGTGTTTTCGAAGAAAACAGCAGGGGGTGCCAGGCACAAGATCGTGCCAGGCACCTATAACACCAACCTTAACCTTGACCTCTTCCTACTTCCCTCTTCCTACTTTTTCTTGCCCAGGATCTCCCTAACCTTCTCCACAAACTTTTCGCGCTCGATGAGCTCCGACTTTTTCCCGCGGCGCTCGACCACCTCGACCTTACCCTCAGCAAGGCTCTTTTTGCCTATTACCACCTGCACAGGAAAACCTACCAAGTCAGCATCTTTGAATTTTATTCCGGGGGACTTGTCACGGTCATCTATAATAACGTCTATTCCCGCATCAATAAGCTTCCCGTAAATTTCTTCGGCGGCTTGAGTAACTTCTTCATCGTTCATTTTTACCGGAATAACAACGACTTCTGCCGGGCTCAAAGAAGCGGGCCATATTATGCCGTCTTTATCGTAGCTTGTCTCGATAAGCGAAGCCAGTATTCTATTGACCCCTATACCGTAACAGCCCATTACAAGCGGCTTGAGCTCACCTTTCTCATCGGTGTATGACGCCCCGAGCGGTATGGAATATTTCGTGCCAAGTTTGAACGTATGCCCTATTTCAACGGCGCTTTTCATTTCAAGTTTAGCTCCGCACTTAGGACATGGGTCTTTTTCGGTTATAACCCTCGCGTCTATCCATTTTTCTACCTTAAAGTCCCTCCCGCATACGGCATTAAGGATATGAGCGTCCTTTTTGTTAGCCCCGACAACCGCCGAGGACATTGACCGGACAGAATTATCGCCTACTATCCTGATGGAAAGCCCGACCGGACCGGAAAAGCCCATATCTCCGCCTGTAAGCTGTTTTATCCTGTTCTCTCCGGCAAGCTCAAGCGTGCGCACACCCAGGGCCCGTTTTATTTTAGCCTCGTTAGCCTGATGATCTCCGCGTATAAGAATAGCCAGGGTCTCTCCGTCGGCCGTGTATATCAGCGTTTTTACAAGATCTTCCGGCGATTTTTTCAGGAAAGCGCATACGTCTTCCACCGTACTCTTCCCGGGAGTGGCTATTTCTTTCATTTCTTCTTTAGACGAGCCGGGATCCACCGCGTCTTGCTTAAAAACGACCTTCGCGACTTCCGTGCTGGCGGCGTAACCGCACGAGGGACAAAGCACTATCCTGTCCTCGCCTATGGCGCAAGGTATCATAAATTCATGCGAGACCGTACCGCCCATAAGCCCGGGGTCGGCTTCAACCGCCACATACGGAAGGCCGCATCGCGTAAAAATACGGCAATAAGCGTCGTACATTTTTTTGTAGCTTGCTTCCATCTTTTCCTGGTCGGCGTCAAAACTGTACGCGTCTTTCATTATAAATTCGCAGCTTCTGACTATCCCGAACCTGGGCCTAACCTCGTCCCTGAACTTTGTCTGCACCTGATAAAGCGTTATGGGAAGATCCTTGTAGGACCTTATTTCCCTGGAAACAAGATCTGTAACTATTTCCTCATGCGTGGGCCCGAGCGCCACTTCCCTGCCGTGCCGGTCCTCGAACCTGATCATAACTTCGCCCATATCATCGTATCTTCCTGTCTTTTTCCAAAGTTCCACGGGATGCAAAGCCGGCATCAGAAGCTCCACCGCCCCCGCCTTATTCATCTCTTCCCGCACTATGGCCGAGGCCTTCTCCAGTATTTTTTTGCCCATTGGGAGATAAATATACGCTCCCGAGGTAAGCCTTCTTATAAGCCCCGCTCTAACCATCAGCTTGTGGCTTACAGCCTCGGCGTCCTGCGGGTCCTCTTTAACGGTAGGAATAAAAGTTTCTTTCCATCTCATTTCAAGTCTCCTTATTTATCGTTATGGCGTTATTGCGTTGTTGCGTTATGGCGTTATTGCGTTTTCGCGTGATTGTCATCCTAGGAGGCCGAAGGCCGACGAAGGATCACATAAAATTATAGATTCTTCGCTTCGCTCAGAATGACAGTATTTTCGGCCACTTTGGTGCCAGGCACTACAAACCGGAATAGCCGCTCTGTGCCAGGCACCTCTCTTCGTCTCTTCTCTTCGCTCAGGAAACTGCAGTCTCACTGCCAGGCACCTCAACCTATCATTTACTACTTCCCACTTCCCTCTTCCTAATTCTCCCCCAACTCCTCCCTAATCATCTCCATTAGAACGCCGACCGCTTCGGAAACCTTGACCGTTCTTACGATCTTGCCGCGCCTGAATATAGCTCCCGACCCCTTGCCAAAAGCTACGCCTATATCCGCGGCTTCGGATTCCCCGGGGCCGTTGACCTCGCATCCCATGACAGCGACGGTGAATTTACGAGGCTTTATACTACCCGTACAGCAAAGTTCTTCAACTGCTTTTTCAACTTCTCCCGCAATGGACAGAAGATCTACCTGGCATCTTCCGCAGGTCGGACATGAGATGACTTCCGGGCCGAAAGACCGCGCGCCGGAAGACGAAAGTATCTTCCTTGCGGCTACGACCTCCTCTACCGGATCGCCCGTAAGCGAAACTCTTATGGTGTCGCCGATACCGTCCAAAAGAAGCGCTCCTATGCCTACAGCGCTCTTTACAGTACCCGTCTCTTTCGATCCCGCGGCTGTAACGCCGACGTGAAAAGGATAGTCGCATTCTCCCGCCAGAGCTCTGTAAGCCCCTACTGTCTCGGGAACATCCGACGCTTTGAGCGATATGATTATGTCGTTAAAGTTCTTTTTCCTGAACATCTCAAGATATTTAAGGACACCCCGCGCCATTATTTCCGAAGGAGTCACTGACCCGGAGAACTTTTCGGGAAGCGAACCGGAATTGGCCCCTATCCGGATCGGGATCCCTTTGGAAGCGCAGACATCTATCACTTTTTCAACGTCTTCAGGCTTAGTGATGTTACCCGGATTTATCCTTATCTTATCGGCCCCGCGTTTTACGGCTTCAAGAGCAAGTGTGTGATCGTAATGTATGTCTGCTACAAGCGGCAGCTTGATCTCGCTTTTTATGGACGAGATCGCCTTGGCCGCGTCCATATCCTTCACAGCGACACGAACTATCTCGCAGCCCGCCTCTCCCAGACGGTTTATCTGCTTTACCGTGACATCGACATCTCTGGTGTCGGTCTTTGCCATGGATTGAATGCTTACAGGAGAACCAGAACCCACAGCTACTTTTCCGATATTGACTGTACGTGTTTTTCGTCTTTTTACCATAGTTTTAAATCCTGATCACCGAAACCGAGTGGAGAATGTATACTGTGCTCCTCACGATCGGCCTGTTACTTTTATATTTCAGGAGCAGACTCTTCTTTCTACTTTCTCCTTGTAATGCCCTACCGGCCACCCAGAGGCGTGAACTTAAGAACATCCTGCCAACTGACAAAGACCGCGAAAGCTATAAGGACCACGAGCGCCGCGTTAGTAAGATATTCCTGCACCTTCGCGCTTACGGGTTTTCCTGTAATTTTTTCAGCGAGCAAGAACATTATATGCCCCCCATCCAGTACCGGAAAAGGCAGCAGATTAAATATCGCAAGCGCCATACTGACATTAGCGGTTATTATGAGAAGCGGCACTATCCCGAGCCTGGCCGCCTGGTTCATAAAATACATTATCCCTATTGGCCCTGAAACCGACTGTTTAAGCGGCATTCCCCCTGTTATCATGAGCCATATACCCTTGTACGTAAGGGCGGTCAGAGAAAGCAGTTTTTTCCCTCCATGATAGAACGCGCCCGCGGGACCGTAAGATACCGAAAGTATCTTATCTCTCGGACCTATCCCGACCATGGGCCGGGATATTTTCTGGCCGAAAACATTGGTTACCGTGGATATGTCGGGGGTTATAGGAATGGTCAGTTCCTTGCCGGACCGTATTACCGAAAAAGCAACCGCCTCGCCTGAAACCGAGTTTTTCTTTATGGCATCTACGATATCGTCCCAGTAACTTACTTCCTTATCCCCGACCTTTACTATAACGTCGCCCTCTTTTATCCCTGACCTTTCGGCCGGATACCCCTTAAGGACTTCTCCGACCTCGTTAGAGACCGTTGGCACACCTATCATGAATATTACCCAGAAGAGCAGAAAAGCGAAAACATAGTTTGTAAGAGCCCCTGACGCCATTATCCAGAACCTTGCCCCTACGGGCTTGGAATAAAGGCCGGTTTCCGAGCTTGAGATCTCGGATGGGTCTTCTCCCTCCATCTTAACGTACCCGCCCAGCGGAACCATTGAAACTCTGTAATCAGTACCGCCTATCTCTTTACCGAACAGCCTTTTGCCGAAACCCAAAGAAAACACCTCGACCTTTACACCCGCCTTTTTAGCGGCCGCGAGATGACCCGCCTCATGAACAAGTATAAGCGCGCTGAACACGAAAAGAACAACCAATATTGTCAACAAAGCTTAAACACCTCCTCTTTCGCCCACTCTTCCGCCCACATTATATCATCAAGCGTGGGGTTTGTTTTTACACTATGCCTGGATAGGACCTCTCTGGTCAACCTGGTTATATCCGTAAAAAGTATTTTCCCTTTAAGAAAAAGCCCGACAGCGCTCTCGTTCGAACCGTTCAGTACCGCGGGGCAAGTGCCTCCGGATCTCAAGGCCTCGTAGGCCATTGAAAGAGCCGGGAACCTCGCGTGGTCAGGCTCGGAAAAAGTAAGCTTTCCCAAGGCGCCGAAATCAAGCCTTGGAAAAGCGCTTTCCACGGTTTCCGGGTATGTCAGCGCCCTCAGTATGGGAAAACGCATATCCGGGGAGAACATGACAGCCGTAACGGTGCCGTCGACGAACTCCACCATGGAGTGCACCACAGCTTCGGGGTGTATGACTACTTTAATCTTCTCCGGGGCGACGTCAAAAAGCCATCTTGCCTCGATCACTTCAAGCCCCTTGTTCATAAGTGTCGCCGAATCAACGGTTATTTTCGGCCCCATGTCCCACTTGGGATGAGAGAGCACTTCCCTGACGGACAGCTTGTCGAAATCCTCAGCTCTGCGACCAAGAAGAGACCCCCCGCTTCCGGTGATGTATATGGTCCCGATATCACCTTTTGGCCTTCCCTCGATACATTGAGCCACAGCGCTATGTTCACTGTCAACAGGAAGTATCCTGGCTGAAGTTTTAGAAGCTGTCTCGGAAATAAGGTTCCCGGCGGAAACGATGGGTTCTTTGCTGGCAAGAGCAACGGTCCTTCCGTTTTTAACGGCCCCCATCAACGGAACCAGCGATGCCGTTCCAGATATGGCCATAAAAACTATATCGGCTTTCTCTTCCGAAGCAAGTTTTTCCACCGCTCTCGGACCGGCCAGAACCCTCACCCCTTGCGGAGCCCTCTTCTTAAGTTCAGGGAGAAGCTCCTCATCGGCGCACGCTATTACTTGAGGGTGAAACCTCACTGCCTGTTCCAGTATGCCGTTAATGTTCCTGTACGTGGATAAGGCTTTTACCCTGAAACGCCCGGGATACCGGGAAACAACGTCCAGAACGTTCTTTCCCACAGATCCCGTAGACCCAAGAAGTATTATGTCTTTCATATTTTGCCGGCTAAAACGTCTTAACGTAAAAAAAGAAGACCGGAGCGGTAAAAAGAAGGCTGTCTATGAGATCGAGCACACCCCCTATACCGGGGAAATAAGCTCCTGAATCCTTAACTGAACAATCCCTTTTAATGAGGCTCTCGGCAAGATCCCCTACCTGGCCTATTGTTGCCAGCAAAACTCCCAGCATGGCAAGATGAAAGGGTTTAAAATCCGTCAGATACGCGCCCAGAATAACCGCCACTATAACGCTGAAGAGTATACCGCCTATTGTCCCTTCTTTTGTTTTTTTAGGGCTTATACGCGGAATTAGTTCTGTTCTTCCCAAAAAGTTCCCTGCCAGGTATGCGCCTATATCGGCGCTTTTTGTCACAATAACCAGAAAAGCCACAAGATCCGCCCCGCCCGGGAGCAGCTTTATCTTAAGTATAAAAGAGAAAAACCAGCATATATACAGGAGAGAAAAAAGGGTCAGAGCCATGCTCACAAGATGGTCTCGGGCCGGATCCTTCCTCGCGAACTGCATTGTGAAAGCGAAAAGGCTGGCCACCACTATCAAAAGGGGCTCGAGATTCTTAAGTTCCGGCACACCCGATCCCAGGAAGATAACCACGGGCAAAAGCACTCCGGCTATAACGCCGAAATACTTGTACACAAAAATGCCCCGTTTTTCCACCATCGCGAAAAACTCGTTCTGCCCGACCCCTATAAAAGCCGCTATAACAACACAGAACATCCATTCAGGAAGGAGGTATATTATCCCAAGGACAGCGGCCATAAGGGCTATACTGACCGCGGAACGCGTAAAAAACTTAACCGCCATATCTTCTCTGCCGCCTGCCATACTCCTCCAGGGCCGCTCCGAGTTCTTCAGCGCCGAAATCCGGCCACAGCGTCCCGGTAAAATAAAACTCCGAGTACGCCGACTGCCACAGCAGAAAGTTGCTTATTCTTATCTCACCGCTGGTCCTTATAACAAGATCAGGATCGGGAAGACCGGCCGTGTACAGCCTCTGCTCGATATCATTGTCGGTTATCCCC
>CAYQUS010000006.1:0-46995 GCA_964421015.1 uncultured Planctomycetia bacterium | reverse complement strand
AAAAGCGAGAAGAGAGACTCTACCGCTCCTCTTGGACGGTTCCAATTCTCTATGGAAAACCCGTAAACCGTCAGGAACTTCACACCTCGTTTAGCGCATTCTTCCGTAACGGCATCCAGAGCCTTGACTCCGGCCGAGTGCCCGGAAATGTGGGGGACATTGTTCTTCTCGGCCCATCTTCTGTTGCCGTCCATTATCACGGCTATGTGCCCCGGGACTTTCATAGCGCATCCGCCGCCTGGGAACTATTTAATGACATCTTCGTCCGCGAGATCCTCGATACCTTCCCTTTTTTCGGTGAACTCGGGAAGTATGACTATTTCTACCCTGCGGTTCTTGGCTCTGCCGGCTGAAGTGTCGTTGGACGCTATAGGCCTGTGCTCGCCGTAACCCGTGGCGGAAAGTCTTTTCGGAGAAACCCCGTTATTTTCCAGATAGTAAAGAACGTTAGTGGCCCTTGCCGTGGAAAGTTCCCAATTGGATTTCCATCCCGAGAATTTTATCGGGACATTGTCGGTGTGGCCTGTAACGCCTATGTTCTTGCCCGCGACCTTGGTATTTATTATCGATATAAGGTAATCGAGCACGGGATATGCCTGGGTCTTAAGATCAGCTTTCCCGGAATCGAAAAGAATGTCATCGGAAAGAATTATAGCCAGCCCGGCGTCATCCAGCCTTAAGGATATCTTGTCTCCGGCTATCTCATCCCTGAGCTGTTTTTCCATCATTTTCCTGGCATCCTCGAATTCCTTCTGCTCTTTCAGACGCTGGGCCTCGAGGTCAGATATTTTAGCCTCGAGTTCCTGTATCTGTTTCTTGCTGCGCGGGCTTTGTTTGTAGAAATTAAGCGCGCATCCGGATGTCATCATACTTGACATCACGAACAGTGACACTAGCATTACCGATAATTTACCTCTCCTCATGTCCCCCTCCTGTTTTTCCTAATACTTTTTTTTACGCCGCGCTGTTATACACCAGCGTTTGTTTTCTGCTTTTTCCCACCGACACCAGCATGATCTCGGTGCCTATAAGTTCACTCACCCTTTTAAGATACTTTATTGCCTCTCTTGGAAGATCCTTATACCTGGTAACCTTGGACGTATCCTTCATCCAGCCCGGATGTTCCTCGTAAACCGGAACGCACTTATCCAGGAATCCCGGGTCTCCGGGGATATTGCGGTACGTCCGCCCCTTGTACTCGTAAGCCACGCATATTTTTATCTTCTCAAGCTCGTCCAGAACGTCTATTTTGGTTATAGCCACTTTGTCGATACCGTTTATATCCACAGAATTACGGACAAGCACGCTGTCGAACCAGCCGCATCTTCTGGCCCTGCCGGTAGTAGCGCCGAACTCTCCGCCTTTCTCTCTTATCTTTTCCATAAGGTCCGGGCCGAACTCCGTGGGAAAAGGCCCCTCGCCCACTCTGGTAGTGTAAGCCTTTACCACCCCTATGACCTTGTCTATCCTGCTGGGCCCTACACCGGCCCCGGTGCAGGCCCCTCCGGCCGTGGAACTCGAAGAAGTGACGTACGGGTATGTGCCGTAATCCACGTCAAGGAAAGTACCCTGCGCGCCCTCGAAAAGTACGCTCTCTCCCCTTTTCAAGGCGTCATTAAGAAGCGTGGTAGTATCCGTGACAAAATCCTTCAGGTACTCGGCATACTTGACGTATTTCTTGAAAATATCGTCAAAAGCGAAAACCTCCGCCTTGGGAAAATCCTTCACCATGGCGTTCTTTTCCTCTATGTTCCTTTCCAGTCTTTCCCTGAAATACTCCTTGTCAAAAAGATCGGCCACGCGGATACCTACCCTGGCCACCTTATCGGCGTAACACGGCCCTATGCCCTTTTTCGTGGTGCCTATCCTGCCCTTTTTGCGCCGGGCTTCGCGAAGCTCGTCTATTTTTTTATGGTAAGGAAAAATCACATGGGCTTTATCGCTTACTTTGAGCCTTCCGGAGCAATCTATTCCCTGGGATTTCAGGAGCTCTATTTCTTCTATTAGCGCCTCGGGATCTATCACCACACCGTGACCTATAACACAGATCTTTCCTTTGTGCAGTATGCCCGAAGGAATAAGGTGCAGCACGTACTTGCTGTCGCCTATCACGACGGTATGTCCGGCGTTGTTCCCGCCCTGGTAACGGACCACGTAGTCCATCCCCTTGGAGAGTATGTCTATTACCTTACCCTTACCCTCGTCTCCCCACTGCGCGCCGACAAGGACAGTAGCCTTGCCCATTTTATTTTTTTTAGCGGTTTTTCTGCTCTTTACCATTTAACCCAACACCCCATTCCTGGTTTTAATTACCTTCTCTTTTTACACGCAAACCTGTTTTACGTCCACTATGTCCTTGGCTGCTTTGAGTTTTTTAAGCGCGGCCTTGGATATCTCACTGTCCACATTGAGAAGGCTTATCGCCTGTCCGGTCTTTTTGTCGCGGCCGAAACTCATCTCGGCTATATTTACGCCTTCCTTGCCCAGTATCGTTCCTATTCTCCCGACCACTCCCGGAACATCGTTGTTGGACACGACAAGCATATAACCGGAAGGAATGGCCTCAACGTAATACTTGTCCATTTTCACTATCCTGGGCTCGTTGTTACCAAAAAGCGTTCCCATTATGAAATGTTTTTTCTTAGCGGTCACAAACTCCACGTTTATGAGATTGGCAAAATCCTTTATGTGCGGAGCCCTCTTCTCCGAGACGTTTATGCCTCTTTCCTTGGCTATTATCGGAGCGTTGACATAGTTGACCTCTTCTTCAAGTATGGGATCGAATACCCCCTTAAGAAGAGCTCTTGTAATAACGTCAACGTCGAGATCCGCCACTCCGCCTACATAGCTCACTGTTATGGATTTTATGGCGTCCTCGATCAGCTGCGACTGTATCGAGCCGAGCTTTTCGGCCAGATTGACGTAAGGTCCGACGGTCTTAAGAGTTTCCTCATCCATTGCCGGTACATTGGCAGCGTTGCGGTATCCCTTACCCGTAAGAGCGTCCACGATGGACCTTGCCATGTCGATAGATACGCTTATCTGCGCTTCCTCGGTCGACGCTCCAAGGTGGGGGGTGGTAATTACCTTGTCCAGCGCCGCCACGGGGCTGTCGACCGGAGGCTTTGCCTTTGTCTCAAAAACATCGAGCGCGGCCCCAGCCACCTTTCCCGACTTTATGTGCTTTGCCAGGGCTTTCTCGTCTATTATCCCGCCTCTGGCGGCGTTGACGATCCTTACCCCCTGTTTCATTTTCTCAAAAGCCTTCTCATCTATGAAATGCCGTGTCTCGTCGGTAAGAGGAGTGTGTATGGTCATGAAATCCGCGTTCTCAAGAAGCGTGTCCATGCTCACCGGCTCTACCCCTATAGACCTGGCTTTCTCCTCTGATAGAAAAGGATCGCTGGCCATGACCCTCATCCCGAAAACAAGAGCTCTTTTCGCGAACTCGGTGCCTATTCTCCCCATTCCTATTATTCCAAGTGTTTTTCCATAGAGCTCGACTCCCATGAACTTTTTGCGGTCCCACTTTCCTTCCTTCACGGACTGATTGGCCTGGGGAATATTGCGGGCCATGGACAGCATCAAACTGAAAGCGTGTTCCGCCGTCGAAATGGTATTCCCGGAGGGCGCGTTCATTACCACTATACCTCTTTTAGAGGCCTCGGCCACATCCACGTTATCAAGGCCTACGCCGGCTCTCCCTATTACCTTAAGCTTGTCAGCGGCCTGTATTATCTTCTTTGTTACCGTCGTCTCGCTGCGCACTATAATGGCGTCATAGCCCTTTATCTTCTTTACCAGTTCGCTCTCCGGAAGCTTGAACGCTTCTTCCACAACGAGCCCGGCCGCTTTAAGGATATCCACGCCTTCTTTTGATAGCGGGTCGCTTACAAGGACCTTCTGCATATGTCTCTTACCTCCTTGAAATATTCTTCCCGGAACTTTTTGTCCACGGTAATAAAAATTTACTTTAAAAGCTCCTGCGCCCTGGCGACTCCTTTGCCGAGCGTAAGCTTATATCCGAGCTCGCTGAGCACCATCTCCACACAGGATATGGTCGCTATTGTGTCGTACTGGTCCATATACCCCAGATGAGCTATTCGAAATATCTTGCCTGCAAGTTCGGACTGGCCGCCAGCTATGGTTATGCCTTCCCGGTCGCGCATGGTCTTAACAAGCGCCTTTCCGTCGACGCCTTCGGGCACCTTCACTGAAGTTACGGCGTTGGAAGGCCTCTTGGCGAAAACCTCAAGACCCACGGCCTTTACGGCCTCGCGCGTTACATGGGCCAGTTTCGCGTGCCGGGCCAGAACGTTGTCTATCCCCTCGTTAAGAAGCATGTCCAGAACAAGATCAAGTCCCATTATGAGCGAAACTGCCGGGGTCCAGGGAGTATCGTCCTTTGCGTAAGACTTAAGAGCGGCCTTAAGCGAAAAATAATATTTCGGAAGTTTAGATGTCTCCATCAGTTTCTGGGCCTTCTGGCTCACACTTATAAAACCAAGACCCGGGGGAAGCATCAGCCCCTTCTGCGACCCGGAGACCACCGCGTCCACTCCCCACGCGTCAGGAAGGAACTTATCCGCCGAAAGTCCGCTAACAGCGTCAACTATGAATATCGCGTCTGTCCCGGAGATAACCTTGCCTATGGCCTCTATATCGTTGACCACACCGGTAGACGTTTCGCAAAGCGTCCCGTAGACGGCCTTTATTCCGGGGTTTTTCTTAAGAATATCCTCCACCTTGCCGGCGTCCGCGGCCAGGCCGGACTCCACGTCGTATGTCATGCAGTCAACGCCGTAAGCCTTGCATATGTCGCGGAACCTTTCTCCGAACTTACCGCTGTTTATGACAAGCGTCTTGTCCCCGGCCGACAGAAAATTCACTATTGACGTCTCCATGGCCCCTGTTCCGCTCGAGGACATGGTTATCACCGGATTCTCCGTCTGAAATACCTTCTTAAGCTTTGTGTTCACGTTCTTCATCACGGCCTGGAACTGTGGCGTCCTGTGATGTATGATCGTGTCTGCCATCTTTAAGAGCACTTTTTCCGGTACCGGCGTGGGCCCCGGAGCCATAAGCCTTATCTTTCTCATTGTTCCCCCTTCCGTATCTATATCCCTTTTTTCTTAATTTAATCAGGTCCGATTCAAGCGGCTTCCTCGCCGGATCACCTGGCGACGGAAGTGATAACGTGATCCACAAGGCCGTATTCCCTGGCCTCTTCGGCGCTCATAAAGTAATCTCTATCGGTGTCGGCCTTTATCTTCTCAATCGTTTTGCCCGTATGCCTCGCCAGTATCTGCTCCAGCATATCCCTCATTCTCAGTATCTCTTTTGCCTGTATACTTATGTCCGCTGCCGCTCCCTGCACTCCTCCCCAGGGCTGGTGCATCATTATCCTGGCGTAAGGCAAAGAATACCTTTTGCCGGACGCTCCGGCGGCCAGAAGTACCGCCCCCATGCTGGCTGCCTGGCCCACACAGAAAGTGTTGACCGCTGGTTTCACGTACTGCATTGTATCATAAATGCACAGACCGCTGGTAACACTTCCCCCGGGTGAGTTTATGTAGATGTTTATGTCCTTTTCCGGGTCCTCCATCTGCAGATAAAGAAGCTGGGCCACCACTATGTTCGCCACGTTATCGTCAATGGCGGAACCGATGAATATTATCCTGTCCTTGAGAAGCCTCGAGTATATGTCATAGGCCCGCTCCATGCGTCCCTCTTTCTCTATGACCATGGGTACTATGTTCATTTTTGCCTCCGTGTTTCGTTACCCGCCTCGCCCTCAGGCGAACTTTTTGTCGGCCTTTTCCAGAAGAAAATCCAGGGTCTTTTCTTCTTTGAGCTGTTCGTAAAGGCCGTCCACCAGATCGTGTTCGGCGTAATATTTTTTAACTTCCTCGAAAGGTTTGCTGTAGGATCTGGCCAAAGCCGCTATCCAGGCGTCTATTTCTTCCTCCGAGACCGTGATGTTCTCTTTACGTGAGATCGCGTCAAGGATGAAGTACACCCTGACCTTATCCCCGGCTTCCTTGAGAAGGGCCGGCTTTATTTTTTCCGTTTCCTTCTTCACGGCCTGTTCTTCCATCCCCTTCGAGGCAAGTTCGTTCTCGGCTCTTTCCATAAGGACCTTGAACTGTCTGGCCACCATTGTTTCGGGAAGATCGAACTTATGCTTTTTCATGAGGTCCGTGAGTATCTGGTTTTTCATAGAGACATTCTCGTTTTCCTGTTTCCTTCCCGCTATCTGGTCTTTCACTTCTTCTCTGAGTTCGGCCAGAGTGGTCTTGCCCACCTTAGCCGCCAGAGCGTCGTCCATAGCCGGAAGTTTCTTCTCTTTTATCTCTTTGACCTCTACCTTGAAAACGGCCTTCTTTCCCGCGAATTTCCTGTCAGGATAACTCTCGGGTAAAGTTACCTCGACTTCCTTATTTTCGCCTTTACCAAGTCCCTCCAGTTTTTTGCCTATCCCCAGGAGCGAAGCTTCCTCGGAAACCTCTATCCACATGTTCTGACGCTTTTTGGATATGGATTCCCCTCCTATGAAGGAATCTACATCCGCCACCGCGAAATCCCCGGCGGAAAGTTTTCCTTCCTTGTCGGAGAATTCGGCGAACATTCCCCGTATTTTTTCAAGCGCGCCTTCTACCTCCGCGTCTTCGACGTTCACTTTTTTGGTCGTAACCGATATCCCGTCGTAACTCTTGAGATCTATTTCGGGCTGGGTGTCAACCTTTGCCTTGAAAGACAACTCTCCGCTAGAACTAAGGACAAGATCCGATATCTCCGGATAACTGGCGGGAAATACCTCATGCTTCTCAAGAGCGTCCTGGTAAGCCCTGGCGACGACACGGCTTTTGGCCTCCTCAAGGGCTTCGGCATAATGTTTTTTCCTTATTATGTCCATAGGCGCCTTACCGGGACGAAACCCCGGCACTTTGGCCGTCTTTTTTATCTCGCCGAGTATCTCTTCAACAATATCGCTTACAGCCTCTTTGGGCATCTCTATGTCTATCTGCCTGGCTGTTCCTGTAAGTTTTTTAACTTTGCTTTTCATCTATTCACCACGCCCCATAAAACGATCCATAACCGCCTTCCTTCTTTTCGAAAAGACCTTCCCCCGGAGCCTCCTTAACTGCTTTTTAAGCACTTCCGAGGCGTTGTCTATGGAAGCGTACATGTCCGTAGAACTTTCCTTTACCACTATCTTCGTGCGCCTGAGCGACAGGACTATCTCCGCAATGCGCCGTTCCTTGGATTCCTCGAGGATAACATCGCATTTGTCTATGCGGCTGTAGAACCTCTCTATCCTTCCGAGTCGGCTATAGACATACTTCTTTATACCGGGATTGAGTTCCATATTCCGGCCGGTGATACTTATATCCATTTATTCTCTCCTTATTATTGGTTTTAGACTGATGAAAGGCTAACACTATACCACATACCTTCCAGGATTTTCAACCCGGATTTTGACCAGGGGGGCCACGCCTTAAGAGGCCGGCCCTGCCCTGTGAACAAACTACATACTGAACCTCTCCCCCAGGTATATCTCCCTGGCCTTGGGATCGTTTATAAGCTCATCTTTGGAACCGGATATCAGTATCTGCCCCTCATACATTATGTAGGACCTGTCCGTAATGGTAAGGGTTTCCCTCACATTATGGTCGGTAAGCAGTATACCCAGCCCCATTTCCTTAAGTTCCCTTATCACTTCCTGGCAATCGTACACGGCTATAGGGTCTATCCCGCTGAAAGGCTCGTCAAGAAGTATGAACATGGGGTTGGTAACAAGCGTCCTTGTTATCTCGAGCCTCCGCCTTTCCCCGCCCGAGAGAGTATAGGCCTTGTTCTTCCTCAGATGCGCTATTTTAAGCTGGTTAAGAAGTATGTCCAGATGCCTGGCCCTTTCTCTCCTGGGAAATCCAAGGGTTTCCATTATGGCCATTATGTTCTCTTCCACGGTAAGTTTCCTGAAGATGGAAGGTTCCTGCGAAAGATAACCTATGCCCGAACGGGCTCTTCTGTGTATAGGTAGCCTCGTTATGTCCTTGCGGTCGAAAATAACGTTACCCCTGTCGGGCTTTATTATCCCGGTGACCATGTAAAAGGTGGTTGTCTTTCCGGCGCCGTTCGGCCCCAAAAGCCCGACAACTTCACCTCTTTTAACGTTTATGCTGACACCTCTCACCACGGTCCTGCCGCCGTATTCTTTAACAAGGTCCCTGGTCTCAAGTAAATGCATTTTTTCTCCCTGATTTGGCTTTGCCCGCCGTACGCCCCGCTATCACACGCTCGAAAAGATCACATCATCATCTTGTCGAATTTGTCTATCTCCGCCGGATCTATTATTATCCTCGGTCTTCCCAAAAGTTGCGCGCTTTTAGTTCCCTCGGTATAAACTGCCTTGTCGCTCAAGGTATAGGTGTTGCCCTTTTTCACTTTAACGTTGCCTTCGGCCGTCACCTGCGCAAGCCTTTTTGTCTCGGGATCGAACTCCACGGTGAGCATATCGGCTATAAGTCTTCCGTCGCTGTCGTCGACCACAACATTCTCTCTGAAAACCGCCAGGTTATCCTCGTATCTGACTTCAAGCGGACCATCCGACGCCACACGCGTGTCAGGCTCTATGAACACTTTGACTTCCTTGTTAAGCCTGGCCCATTTCTGGTCCGAATTGGCCCTCCCTCCAAGACCGGTGGCCCTCATGCCTTCCCTGCTTATGTTTACTTCCTTCTCGGTGTATATCTCCTTGTTCAGCTGCGACCAGCTGGCGCTTTCCGTCAAAAGAGCGAAATCACTTCCGGAAAAAACCCTGACATTACCTATAAGCTCTACCTCTCCGGCCTCTTTCTTGTATATACCCGAATCCGACGAAAGATTTATCACGGACTGGTCGCTGAAAGCCACGGCTTTTATGTTCTGGAGATAAATGTCCTCGCCGACTATCTGCGCGGAATCCCCGTTCAGCGTCCACTGCTGGGCTCCCTTCGGGCTTCGTCCCTCTATGGAAAACGCGGTAACGTTCTGCTCAAGTCCGGTAGTATCTGCGGGAGATGCGGTTTTTTCCTGTTTTATTTCCGGGGCCTTCACGGGCACAAAATAGGACGCGCCGGTTACCGCGACAGCCAGAAAAGCGGCCGTTTTCAAACTTCTTCTAACCATATTTTCTCCCTGTGTTTCCCGCAAACTTATGCGGAAGTTTTTTCTCCGGGAACGGTCTTCCACCTCTTGTGCACCCATACCCACTGATCGGGATATCGCCTCACGTAACTCTCGAGAACATCGCTCCATTGCTGTGTGAAAGACCTTATCTCTTCCTTGTCCTTCAATCTTTCCGGCAAACGTATGGGTTTTTCTATGACCATTGTATGCCTGTTGTCTTCGCCACGTATCACAAAAACCGGCACTATGGCCGTCCCGGCGGCGGAAGCCAGCTTAACCGGAGCCGTGGGGGTATATGCCGGCCTGCCGAAAAAATCCACGAACACCCCGTCGATACTGTCCACGTCCTGATCCGGCACTATCCCGAGCACGTTTCCTTTTCTGAGCTCCATCAGCATTTTTTTCGGGGACTCGTCCCGGTATATCACTTTGGCGTCGAACCTGGCGCGCATTCCGGTTATTATCGAATCATATCTGTCGAAGTAAATCCGTCTTGCCACGAGAGACCCGGGATACCCCAGGACCCTCAAGCCTATCCCCAGAAGTTCCCAGTTGCCGAAATGGAACCCCATAACAAGGGCGCCTTTCCCTCCCGAGAGGACCTCGTCCAGATTCTCTCTGCCTCGGACTTCGGGTATCATTCTGCGGACTTCATCCGGCCCCATGGACAGGAGCTTCACCCACTCGGCCCCGTTTTTAATAAAATTCACAAAAACCTTTTCGGCCGTCGCGGCATTTTCCTTTTTTCTTTCAGGAAAGACCATGTCCAGATTATCGATAGCCGTCTGGCGATACTTTTTCAAAAAGCGGAATGCCAATCTGCCGGCATGATCCGAGATAAAAAGCAAAACCCCAAGAGGAACCGCCCGAGCCAGGAGAAGAGCTCCCTTCAGGCAGTAGTAAACGTAATATCGACGGGTTTTTATCTTCATGGGACTTGTCTCCCGGATCTACCGGGATCCCTCCGGATCGTACACGGCCTCAACGGCCGTGGTTATACCTCCTCTTGTGCCGAACTCTCCTCTTATTTTCATCCCCCTGGGGGAACACGCTTTTACAAGGTCCGTGAGCATCCTGTTGACCACATGTTCGTGGAATATCCCCACATCGCGGTAAGCCATCATGTATTCCTTGAAAGATTTAAGCTCCACGCAGAATTTATCCGGGAAATACTCTATTTCGATCCTGGCGAAATCCGGAAGACCCGTCTTGGGGCACACGCAGGTAAACTCCTCGGTGGAAAAGCTTACCTTGTAATCCCGGTCACTGTATTTATTGGTCCAGGTTTCTATTTCCGGGAGCTTCATCGACCTGATCTTTTCCTGCAAAAGATCGTAGCTTTTTTTCTTCACGGTACCGCCTTTCATTTTATGTCCATACATTTATGCATCTGTCCCAGCACCACGGCCTTCCTGCCCGTCTCTTTCTTGATGTATTCCTTGAAAAAGAAAAGCATCTCCTCGTCGGGAACGCTTATCTTTCCCGTATACCCCGTGACAGGCTGAAGAACCACGGAAACTTCCCTGCCGGAAGATCTAATAACTCCGGCCAGCTGTTTTATCTCCTCTATGGTGGTGCCGTCCGATATGACCGCTTTTACCACGATCTCGTTCCCGGAACATTTCTCAAGGAACCTGGCATGAATCCCCCAGAGGTCCTCTTTTAGAAGGGTGGACGAGGGCAGTTTAATGTCCATGGCCACAATATCGATAAGCCCGGAAAGCTTTTCCATTTCTTCGGGAAGAGTGCCGTTGGTCTCAAGGTAGATCTTCTTTCTGGAATTCCTTCCGAAAAGGGGAAGAAAATCGCGCAGAAAATCCCCGTGCAGAAGAGGCTCCCCGCCGGTAAGAACAAGCTCGTTGTAGTCGTCCCCAAGGTCCAGTATCTTTCCGAGAAGCGCCTCTTTAGTGAAAGACCTGTAGCTCTCCTGCACGGTATCGCAGTAAGCGCAGTTCAGATTGCATCCGTAAAAACGGACGAACACCTGCCTAGACCCCATAAATGTGCCTTCACCCTGGTACGAGATAAATATTTCGGATATCTTAGCCTGCATATTTTTTTCCCTGTTTTTACCTCTGGCTCAACCCTTGTAAAAGGGATCCGCCATGCCCGCTTCCTCGAAAGCCCTGGCCCTGAACATACACGACTCGCACTTTCCGCAGGGCATATCCCCCGGAGAATAGCACGACCATGTATGCTCGAACGGAACTCCCAGTTTTACCCCTTCCTCTACTATCTGCTTTTTCGTCATATTGATGATAGGGGTTACTATCTCGACCGGCCTGCCCTCGGATCCCGCTCTGGTACCTTTCCTGACCATCTCCCTGTAACTGTCAAAAAACACCTCTCGGCAGTCGGGGTAATTCGAAAAATCCAGCTGATGAGCCCCGATATACACGGAAGACGCCCCCACGGCCTCGGCGTAAGACACAGCATAGCTCAGAAAAAGTATATTCCTGGCGGGAACGTATGTTCCCGGTATCTTACCGGTCTGGTTTTGCGAGTATTCCGGGATGCCTACATTCCCGTCCAGAAGAGCGCTTCCTTTCCACGGAAGAGATATCTCAAGAACAGTGCACGGCACACCCGCCGCCTCGGCAACTTTCCGGGCGGATCTCACTTCTCTCGCGGCCTTCTGCCCGTAAGAAAATGTCAGGGCAAAACACTCGTTTTCGCGCCGCGCCTCATAAAGAGTAACCGCCGAATCCATGCCTCCCGAAAGCAGAACTATAGCTTTTTTCATCTCACCTTATCCCCTCACTACGTTCGGGGACAGTTCGACCAGGCAGTTTCATTTCTCTTCGCTCATGAAACTGCAGTCTCACTGCCTTATCCTAGACCTTCCTCCTTACTCCTTACTAATTTCCTTAACCTGAACCTTATCCCCTCACTACGTTCGGGGACAGTTCGACTAGGCAGTTTCATTTCTCTTCGCTCATGAAACTGCAGTCTCACTGCCTTCACTTTGAATACGTCGCGCTGGATGTTTCCGTCTCCCAGACCTTGACCTTTTTCACGTTGAGTTCTGGTTTGATCCTCGAGACCTCTTCGAACACATACCTGGCTATATTCTCCGACGTAGGGTTAACCGACTTAAAATATTCCGCCTCGTTGAGATATTTATGATCTAGCGACTCTATCGCCTTTTTTAGAACATCCTTAAGAACGGTAAAATCACAGACCATTCCCAAATGGTCAAGCTCTGCCGAGGAAACCGTCAGCCTCACCTTCCAGTTATGACCGTGAAGATCCTCGCATTTTCCTTTGTATCCTCTAAGGTTGTGCGCGCTCGAGAACCTGGATTCCACGCTTACTGTGTACATATCCGTTTCTCCTCTCAAAATCCCCCGAATAGGCCTCAATCCTCGAAATATCTGCCGGTAGCCTCTTCCCATTTACCCTGAGATTTTAACAAAAGTTCGCATACCTCCCTGACCGCGCCCCGCCCGCCGGGTTTTTCCGTGATCATGTGAGCAATTCCGGCGACGTCCTTCATGGCGTTGGGCGGACAGACCGCAAGACCCACCCGCTTAAGAAGAGGCGCGTCTATAAGGTCGTCCCCGATAAAACATATCTCTTCCGGAGTGACCCTGAAAGCGCGGCAGATAGGTTTAAGGGCCTTTATCTTGTAATGAAAATCCTTATACACCTTGTCTATCCTGAGGTCCCTGGCCCTTCTTGCCACTATTCTCGAACCCTTGGCGGTAAGTATGGCGCATTTGAGACCTACCCTTTTAACCAGCATTATGCCAAGCCCGTCATTAACGTCGAAATTCTTGAATTCTTCTCCGTCGTTGCCGATTATTATCCGGCCGTCGGTCATCACTCCGTCGACGTCGAGAAGAAGAAGTTTTATTTTTTTTGCTTTTTCGATTATTTCGTTACTGTATTTCCCGTTTATCACTTTACCTCCGCAAGTTACCGCAGCATGAGTTATACAAGCCCCGCCTCGAGTATGTCCTGGACATCGAGCACCCCGAGCGGCCGGTTTTTGCCGTCCACCACAGGTATCTCGTCTATTTTCTTTTTTCTGAGTATATCGAACGCTTCCGCCGCCAGACGGTCTTTCGATATTGTTACCGGCGAAGGGGTCATAACGTCCTTGACCTTTCTGGACAGTATGTTCTCTCGCCCGTCGAAATGTCTCCTGAGGTCACCGTCGGTAAAAATACCTATCAGCCTGCCGTTCTTGTCTATTACACTCGCGGACCCGGCTCTCATCCTGGTTATCTTAAGAAGAACATCCTTGACCCTGGCCTCAGAATTTACTATTGGAGTTCTCTCCCTGGGCCTCATTATATCCTCGACCTTAAGTATAAGCCTTTTACCCAGGCTCCCCCCGGGATGGAACATCGCGAAATCATTAGGTTTGAAGTTCTTCTCCTCAAGGAGAGCTATGGAAAGAGCGTCCCCGAGAGCCAGCATGGCCGTGGTGGAAGTGGTCGGGGCAAGCCCCATGGGGCAGGCTTCCTTGTCCACGGAACTATCCAGAACAAAATCGCTGTTAACGGCCAGAGTGGACTTTTTATTTCCCGTAACGGCGACCAGTTTAGCGCCTATTTTTTTGATTATCGGTATAAGCCTTATTACTTCTTCGGTCTCGCCGCTATTGGAAAAAGCGATTATGACATCCTGCCGGGTTATTCTTCCAAGGTCACCGTGGAGCGCCTCGGCGGGATGAAGATACAAAGAAGGCGTCCCCGTGGAAGCCATTGTAGCCGATACTTTCTGGGCTATGAATCCTGGCTTACCCATACCAGTTATTACGACTCTTCCTTTTGCCGATGCCAGGAGTTTGACGACCCTGGCGAAATCCGCATCCAGCTTGCCGGCCAGTTTTGCCACCGCCCGGCTTTCGTTGATAAGGACTTTTTTCGCGGTTGTAATGCTCATATTATCCTCGCCGCCTTTTCTATTTTTTTTACGTCCATAAGAAGCCCCTCGAGCTCGCTCACTTTGACCATATTAGGCCCGTCGCTTTTGGCCCTGGACGGATCCATGTGGGCCTCAAGAAAAAGCCCGTCGCATCCTACCGCTACCGCGGCTTTCACCAATGGAGGAACGAACCTGGATTCACCGCCGCTGGACTTTCCCATACCTCCGGGCATCTGCACGGAATGAGTGGCGTCATAGACCACCGGGTAACCTATCTCCGACATTTTTACCATACCCCGAAAATCGTTTACAAGGGTGTTGTACCCGAAACTTGTTCCCCTTTCGGTAAAGATTACGTTCCTGTTCCCGGCGGACTCTATTTTTTCGGCCACGTTCCTCATCTCTTCGGGAGACATGAACTGCCCTTTCTTAACATTGACGGGTTTGCCCGTAGAAGCGGCCTCCAGGATAAGATCTGTCTGCCTGCAGAGAAAGGCCGGTATCTGTATCACATCCAGCACCTTGGCGGCGCTTTTAACCTGTTCTATGGAATGTATGTCGCTAAGCACTGGCACCCCGGCTTCGTCCTTAACGGCCTTAAGTATCTTAAGCCCCTCTTTTATGCCCGGCCCCCTGAAAGACGAGGCGGAACTTCTGTTGGCTTTATCGAAACTGGCCTTGAAAACAAACGGCATACCGGCTTTCTCGGCTATTTTCTTTATGGCCTTGGCGTGCTCCATGACGCTCCGAGCCGACTCTATCACACACGGCCCCGAAAAAAGAACTATGCTTTTCCCCGCGCCTATCTCTATACCGCCTATTCTGACGGTCCTTTTTCTATTCATTTCACCCGCCGTTTTTCGCCGCGGAAAGTTCTTCGGCGAATATCCGTCTTACCCTGTCGAGATCTTCCTGCGTGTCCACCCCTATGGTCTCCTGCCGCGTCTCCACAGTCTTTATCTTGTAACCGTGTTCAAGCACCCTTAACTGCTCGAGCTTCTCGTCCATCTCAAGAACGGACCTGGGGAGATTCCTGTATGTAAAAAGAAAGTCCTTGGTGTAGGAATAAAGCCCTATATGTTTGTAGTATCCTCCCGTTACCTCGCCCTCCGCGCTGTTTATTTCGCCGGACTGGTCATAGCTTCTTCTCATGTACGGAATAGGGCTTCTTGAAAAATAAAGCGCGAACCCTTTCCTGTCCACAACCACCTTCACCACGTTCGGGTCGTTTATGTCCTCCGCCTTGTCTATTCTTTTTATGAGCGTGGCCATCTGCACGTTCTTTTCGTAACTGTAGACCTGGGCAAGCTGGTCTATCATAAGAGGGCTTATCATCGGCTCGTCGGCCTGAACGTTTATGTAAACATCCGCGTCAACGCTTCCGGCCACCTCGGAGATCCTGTCCGTCCCCGACGGATGGTCAGGAGAAGTGAATACGCACCTGGCCCCAAAAGCCTCGGCCGCCTTGAGCACCCTTTCCTTATCGCATGCAATTATGACCTCGTCCACCTCGTGAGCTTTTTTAACCCTTTCCCAGACATGCTGGAGCATGGGCTTGCCGCATATGTCCGCCATGACCTTTTCTTTCAGCCTGGTAGACTGCCACCTCGCCGGAATGACCGCTACTATCCTCATTTTACCCCGCTCCCCCCGATATCTCTTTTTTCAACCTCTCTATCAGCTCGTCTTTTTCCACGGTAGCCGTCCCTATCTTTCCTACAACTATACCCGCCGCGCAGTTGGCTATGTGCGCCGATACTATGGGACTGCCACCGCTTACCATAGCAAGGGTATACACCGCTATTACCGTGTCCCCGGCCCCCGAAACATCAAAGACTTCCTGGGCTACTGTCGGTATACTTTTGGGCTTGTGGTTTTTCTGCACTACCATCATGCCCCTTTCTCCGAGAGTAAGAAGCACCGCATCGAGTTTAAGCTTGTTTATGAGCTTTTCCCCGGCCTTCACCATGGAAGCTTCGTCGGTAAGAGGGAACCCTACCGCTTTTGACGCCTCATGGTGATTGGGTGTTATGACGCTTGCCCCTTTGTAATACGAAAAATGGTTCTCTTTGGGGTCTACGGAAACGATCTTCCCGTGGCGCCGGGCCAGAGGGACCACAACCTTCAGAAGCTCCGCTGTCACCACTCCCTTGCCGTAATCCTCTATTATCACCCCGTCAAAGTCCTTTATATTCTTCTTCAGGTATTCTTTTATCCGCTCCATATCGTTACCGGAAAAATCTTTCGGATCTTCCCGGTCTATGCGCACCACCTGCTGATGATGGGCTATGACACGGGTCTTGAGAATGGTCGGCCTGCTTTCGTCCGTAACAACTCCCCGTGTATCCACTTTTCTTTCGTGCATAAGCCCCTTGAGTATCCGGCCGTTCTCGTCGTCGCCGACTATACCCACTATGGAGACATCCGCCCCGAGCTTGGCCAAATTGTTAGCCACATTGCACGCGCCGCCCGGCATGAACCCCTCGTTCTTCACCCATACCACCGGGACCGGGGCCTCGGGAGATATCCTTGACACCTCGCCCCATATGAACTGGTCCAGGAGAAGGTCTCCCACCACAAGAAGTTTTTTACCTTTGAAATTGTTCACTATGCGCTCAAGAGCGCGAAAATTTATCCCTTTCACCTGCGGCCCCCGTAAATGTTACTTTTTTATGTGAGCTGATACCTTGGCAACAATGTCCTTCTTGGGCAAAGCTCCCACGGCTTTATCCACTACCTCCCCGCCCTTTATGACCATTATGGTCGGTATGTTCATAACTCCGTATTCCGCGGCTGTTTTCGGGGCATCTTCCACATTTACCTTGCATACCTTCAGTTTTCCGGAATATTCCCTGGCTATTTCGGCTATAACGGGTCCTATCATCCTGCAGGGTCCGCACCATTCCGCCCAAAAATCCACAAGCACCGGTAATTCCGATCTTAAAACTTCCGCGCCGAAACTCTCGTCAGTGACGTTTATTTCCATATTCGATGACATATTTCCCCCCTCCGTGGTCGAGACGTTAAGAAAACACTCCGGCACACCAGGATATGAACAGCCCATATTATAATATCTTTATGGTAACGGGGCAAGGATAAAGGGCGGGGATCCTGAAAGGGGTTCAGGCCATGATCTCGCCGGCTGCGGAAACCACTTCCCCTACCTCTATGTTCCTGAGGCAGAGGAAATCTATCCTGCAATTATGCGCCAGGCACGGGGAACAGTCAGGCGGACGGTGAAGAATACGGCTTTTCTCCGTGACCGGAGCCCACCGCGCCGGAGAAAGACCGGGATCATTCCGCCCGAATATGACCACCACCGGGGAACCGGCCGCAGCGGCTAAATGGGCCGGACCCGAATCGTTGGAAACCGTCACCGAAGCCAAGGAGAAAAGGGCCGCAAGCTGCCCTAAACCCAGCCTTCCGGTAAGATCAAGGGGCTTTTTCCTCATCTTGCCGGATATTGACCTCGCCGCCTCGGAACACGATGTATCCCCTATTATCACCACGCTTACGCCGTACCGCTCGGAAAGGGTATCCGCCGTTTCGGCAAAACGTTCGGGCGGCCACGTTTTGGACCTGCAGCTTGCCCCGGGATGTATGACCGCTATTTTGCCGGAAACCCCGGCCCCCTTAAGGAGCTTCTTTACCGCCAGCACCGTCTTTCCAGGCACTGTCACAGCGGGCTTTCTGTCACATCCGGCAATGTTAAACCCGGCCGACGCTATAACTCCGAGGTTGTAATCCACTTCATGCTTTTTTCCCAGTTGTTTTTCGTGTGGCAGTTTATCGGTGAGAAAAATAGGCCATTTTTTATCGTATCCTATCCTCCGCGGTATACCTGCGGCAAAAATGACAAAATGCGTTCTGTTGGAAGGGTGGAGAGCTATGGCCATATCGAATTTCTTTTTCCTGAGACCCCAAGAAAAAAGCAGGTTCGAGAAGACACCTTTTTGGGCGCGCTTTTTGTCATAGACTATTACCTCGTCTATGTATTTCTCGTTCTCGACCAGTTCCCTGTTCTCCGCGGCTACCATGAAGGCGATATGCGAATCGGGTAAAACTTCCCGCAAACGCTTTACCGCCGGTATAGACAGTATAACATCCCCCATCCTGTCTGTGCGCGTAACCAGTATTCTCATCTCTTCTCCGGATAGATCATTTTAAAAACCAAACGCTATTTCACGAGTTCCCTGAAAACTTTTTCATACACCGATAGGTCTCTGTCGGAAAAACACACATAGACCACTCGCTCGAACTTCTCCCTGTTACTCAGCCCCTCCTCAAGGGCTATCCTGGCGGCTTCCTCGATGGGATAGCCGTAAACACCCGTACTTATACAGGGAAATGCTATGGACCGCATCCCTTCGCGCAGGGCCAGGGCGAAACTCTTGGAATAACTCGATCTTAAAAGACCGCTCTCTCCGTTTTTTCCGCCGCGCCATACGGGCCCCGGGGTGTGTATTATTTTTCTGGCCTTGAGCGCTCCGGCCCCCGTAATGACGGCTTCTCCCGTAGGGCAATGCCCTATCTTGACGCATTCTTTCATCACCGACGGACCAGCGGCGCGGTGTATGGCTCCGTCAACGCCTCCTCCGCCGGCAAGCGCCGTGTTGGCGGCGTTCACTATGGCGTCAGTTCCCTCGGCAGTAATATCCCCTTTTTTTATTATTATCTCGCCCATAGAAAATTTATTTAAGGCAACATCTCTTGCCGGTTTTCTTTAATATACCTGTCGCGGCCTCAAGGACCTCTCCGGCCGTTACTCTCGATATGCACCCGTCGTTCATTCCTTTTGAGCACTGAGCCTTACCGCAGGGACGGCATACCGCGTTAGGAGAGACCACGACGCTGAAAGGCGCCAGTGGCCCATACTTCCGTTCGTCGGAAGGCCCGAATATGGCCAAAGTCGGCGTGCCCGCCGCGGAAGCAATGTGCAGCGGGCCGCTATCGTTTGTCACAAAAAGATCCGACCTTCTTATAAGCTCGTAAAGCGCGCCTAAGGAAGTTTCCCCCGAAAGGTCCACTGCCCGGGCTCGGGACAGGTCCAGGATCTTCTTCACTATCGCCTTATCCTCCATCCCGCCCGCTACGAATATCCTGCATCCGGGTATCCTTTCCAACCCTTTTATCAGTTCCGCGTATTTTTCGGCGGGCCAGCGTTTTAAGTGGCTTTTCGCCCCGGGATTAATGGTGATAAAAGGCCCGTCTGCCAAGGTCCGGGACTTCTCCTCTCCCATTATCCCGGCAACGAACTCCTTGTCGCGTTCTGAGACCGGCACGTAAAACACGGGCTTAGCGGGAGCTGGCCGGAGAAGTTTTCTTATGACACCAAGATGCTTGTCCACCATGTGTCCGTCAAAGGAACGTGCGGGAAAAAGCGGGAAACTCATTCTCGCTCCGGCTACAAGGGGCATAAGAGAGGCCTTAAGATCTACCACCAGATCATATTTTTCACGGCGTATCCCAACGACCTCTTTTATCCTCTCGCCTAAGCTCTGCCGCCGGGTTCGTACCGTGACCCTTCCTGAAGCGGAAGCCGCCTTGAATATCCCCTCGCCGGGCGGGCCTGTTATGACATCTATCACGGCCCCGGGAAAAAGTCCGGCCAGAGCGCTGAAAACAGGGGTCGTCAGCACTATATCCCCGAGATTGGTCAGGGTTATGAACAGTATTTTGCGAACATCCTTCACGGTAAATACCTTCTCTGAAGATCAGGTTTTAAGGGACAAAACCTCGGCGGCTTTCAAAAACACTTCCTGCGTTGTTACAGCCGTCATGCATTCATAGCTTTTAGGACATTCTTTTTCGTAGCAGGGTATCCGGCAGTCGGGAGGCTTGTGCATCATGATATTTATCCCCCGCCCCCTTTGTCCCGTAAGTTCCGGTGATGTGGGGCCGAAGATCCCTATGGTGTCGGCACCCGACGCGGAAGCAAGATGCAACGGGCCTGAATCGGCGCTTACCACAAGAGAGCATCTTTTAAATATGGCGGCAAGCTCTTTAATGCCGGTGCTGCCGGCAAGAGAGTAACAGCGCTCAGAACCCACGCCGGAAACTATCTCCCCGGCCAGGTCAACGTCCTTGGAGGAGCCGGTTATCGCTATTTCTATCCCGCCGAAAGCGTCAAGAAGTTCCAGGGCAAGGTCCCGGAATCTCTCCTTTGGCCATCTTTTCGGGCCCCAGTTCCCTCCGGGATTGAGCGCCACCAGTTTCCCTCGGCCGGTTCCCTTTTCCTTCAGTATGTCCCCTGCCCGCTTTTCGCTTTCGGGGTCCGTAAAATACTCGTAGGTTCTGTCGGAAACATCGATACCCAGGGGCACTGCCAAAGAGCTTATAATGTCGGAACGATGCGCCCTGCCTAACGGCAAAGGCGCGTAAGAAGTGACACTGGCGCCCTTACCGGGGTGTCCTATCCTGTTCTTTATTCCGGCCGCGGCGGCCATGAGGGCCCTGGTTCGTGAAGGCTTAAGAAAAATACAGACATCGTATCTTTCTTTCCTGATGGCGCTCACGAAACTCAAGGTATCGAAAAACACTCCCGGTTTTTTGCCGGACGGCAATTCCACCACCGAGTCCACCCACGGGTTTCCTCTTAAGATCTCGGCATAATAAGGCACTACGGCGCAGGTAAGACTGGCGTCGGGGAAAGATCTGTCCAGCGCCCTTAAAAGAGGCAACGAGAAAAGTATATCTCCCAGCCAGTTGAGCTCGAAAACCAGTATTCGGGAGACCTTCATGCTATAAGCTCCATTTCAGCCCTTTTTTTTAATACCGGACAGCGCGGACCGATACACCCTGAGCGTCCCCTCGACACATTTTTCCAGGGAAAACTCAGAGGCCCTGAGCCTGGCCCCGGAAGAAAGTCTCTTTAAGAGATCCTCATCCTTCAGGAGGCTCTCCACCGCTTCGGCGATCTCGCGGGCCGATCCCGGAGGAACAATTATCCCGCTTTCCCCATCAACGACTATTTCGGTCAGCCCGCCTACTCTGCTCACCACACAAGGCTTTCCGGATGCCATGGCCTCCACGGCCGCAAGGCCGAACCCTTCCGTGATAGAAGGCATGCAAAAAATATCTATGGCCGAAAGATACTCGTTCAGCGGCCTTGTTCCGCGCGCAAGGCCTATTCTGCCGGGATAGTGAAGCGAATCCGCTATTTTGAGAAGCTCCTCCTCTTCGGGACCCTGCCCCACAAGAAGAAGGCTTACATTACTGTTTTTCGAGGCGACCATGCCGAAAGCCTCCAAAAGATACTTCAAACCCTTGGCCGAGGAAAACCTTCCCACAGAACCTATTACCGTAGAGTTGTCTTTCAGGCCCGATTCCGCAAGTATTTCCCGCCTTTTATCATCCGCGTGTCCCGAGTACGCGCTCGTGTCTATACCGTTATAGACCAGTTCCACCCTGTCCTCGGGCACGAGCATATCCGATAAAAGATGCCTTTTTACGCTTTCCGAGATAGCTATTACCTTTTTCCCCCATCCCGGGATCATCCGCCTTGACAGCCTCCTGTGTTTGAAAAAACCATGACAAGTAGTAACGTATGGAATGCCGGTCAACCTGTATATACCCTCTGCCATTATCTGGGTCACCCTGGTCTGAGCGTGCACAAGATCGAATCCTTCGCGCCTGGCGTATCGCGCGGCAGCGGGCAGGGACATCCACATTTTAGGCCCGAATTCGGATTTTGTCCGGATCGGCAGTTCCATACTGGGAATGCCTTCACGTTCAAGCGTTGCCCCGAGCTCTCCTCCCGAGGAAAGCACCGCCGTTCCAACGCCGTAAGGCCTCAACCCCCTGGCAAGGTTAACCGTGTAGAAGGCTATCCCGCCCTTATCCAGATGTGTGGTCGCTATCAACACTTTCAAGGTTCTCACCGCCGGGGACAGGATCATTTTTGTAAATAAGCTCCGTAAGAGCGTCAAAAACCTCGCGCGTCTTCACAGAAGCCATGCATTTCATATTCCTGCCGCAGGAAGACCTGTAGCAGGGCGAACAGCGCATTTCTTTTCTGATTATTTTTTTTCTTTCGTATAAGGGAACGTGCCTTACGGGATCCGTGGGGCCGAAAAGCGCGGTAAAAGGAGTTCCAACAGCGGCAGCTATGTGCATCGGAGCGCTATCCCCTGTAAGAAGAGCGTCACAGCGTTTGATAAGGCTTATTAGCCTTCCCAGATCCGTCTTACCCACGGCGTCAAGCGGTTTAGCCGATGTTTTCTTGAAAAGCTCGTCAGCTTTTTCCCTGTCTTCCTCCAGGCCGATCACGACCGTGCGTATACCTTTTTCCGCGGCCAGCATATCAGCAAGTTCAGCCATCCTGCTTACGCTCCAGTTCTTGGTCTCCCACTTTTTTGAAGCCGATACGCTTATCGCCACGAGTTTTTGCCCTATCTTGAGCCAGCCCGACCTTAAAAAATTTTCCACCCATTCATCGTCTTCTTCTTTTGTCCATAGCTCAAGCCGCGGATCGACCCTTGTTATTCCGGCAAGCGCGAGCACCTGAGCCTGATGTTCCACGGGAGACATCTTTCCTTTCGGCGGATTGATCTTCCTGTTAAGAAGAAAACTTAACTTGCCATTATTGTACCCATACCTTTCAGGAACACCGGCGAGAAAGGCCGTGATGTGGCTCTTGCGGCTGTTCTGAAGATCTATGGATATGTCTATATCCTCTGCCCGGAGCCTTTCAACGAACTTAAGGTAGGCCTTACCGGAATGCCTGCAGTTGAAATCACAGGTTATTATCTCGTCCAGGTACGGACAATCTTTAAGCACCCCCGCAAAACGCACATCCACCAGCGCTCTGAGAATGGCGTTCGGATATCTTGTCCTTATGGCCCTGAGAGAAGGGACGCAGAGAATAACGTCGCCCAGCGAACTTATCTTTATGACCAGTATGCTTTTACGTTTAAGCGCTTCCTCATATGTCTTGAGTTCGGCCTCGAGCGACATCTTGAGAGAATATTTTTGTTCCACCTGAAGACGGGCCTTTTCGGCAATGCTGTCCATAAGCTCGGGGGACTCGGCGTATTTCAATATCTTTCCGGCCATGTCAACAGGATCTCCCGGCTCGCAGAGAAGACCCGTCACTCCATCGGAAACGCTTTCCACTACTCCGCCAACTCTGGTGGCCACTACAGGCACACCCCTGGCCTGCGCCTCGATTATGGTCCTGCCGAACGCCTCCTGCCCTGTGCTGGCTGAAACCAGTACGTCAAGTTTCTCCATGACACCGGCCACATCCTCCCCGCTGTCTTTCACCTCGACTATCTTATCTATCGCCATTCTTCTTACGGCAAGATCCAGATCCTTCATATATTCGGGGCTCGCGGAGGAAATATCTCCCATCATGACGGCGTGTATGTTGCGCGTCTTACGGGAAATATACGAAACCGCTTTTAAAAAATCAATATGGCCTTTTATCGGCGTGAACCTGGATATCATCCCCACCCTGAAAACCCGGCCTTTCTTGGATGACGGCTGTATGTAGGAAAATTTCTCGAGGTCCACTCCCCTAGGGACCACCATCATCTTGTGTACGCTTACTCCGAAATTCTCGCTCATATATCTGGCCATGGTATTGTTGGCCACTATCACTATCTTTCCCCATCCCATTACACGGCTTATGAGGTGTTTTTTGTACTGCCCGTGCGCCGTGGTTATGAATGTTCTCTGACTGTGCTTCGCGGCGAAATATCCGATAAGAGCCGGTATACGGCTTCTGGCGTGAACGATGTCGATGTTCTCTTTTTTGATCAGAGATTTCAGTTTGAAATAGCAGTAAACTCCGGTAAAAAGGTTCTTTCTGTCCACGGGAAGCCTGTAGTGTCTGACACCCCCGGCAGCGAGACTTTTCTCCAGCTTCCCTCCGGATGAAACGACTATGGATTTGTGCCCCCTGAGAGCCAGGAACCTGGCCACCTCCACGGTTCCCTTCTCCACTCCGCCCACGTTAAGTTTGGGCACAAGCTGCATCACGTTCATTAAGGATCTTCCCCTCCCCGCTCATATTTTAAAGGCCCGGATCAGAAAAGCCGGTACAATTTTTCCCGTATTCTTTTCGAGTCCTCTATGCCTGGAGAAACCCAGTCGCGTGAAAGCAAAAGCCGGGTTTTCTCCGCTATCTCTTCCGGACCGGAAACGGTAAGGTATCCCATCCCGGCCAGATGTTCCGCGAATTTTTCATACTTTGTCTTCCTGGCCGATGTCTTTAGGGGAGAAAAGAGCACAACCCTCTTCCCGGAAGAAACGGCTTCGGATACCATTGAAATGCTTTCAAGTGAAACTATAAGAACATCGGATTCCTTCATTATCCCGGGAACCGTCCCGGACTCGGTGTCGGTCCTTCCCATTACCAGTTTAACGCACCTTGCGTAACCCGAAAGCTTTTCCATGACGGCCTTCTCGACCTTTTCCGGAGTTCTCCTGGAAGTAGTTACCCGGAGACGACCGTCATATCGATCGCAGAGACCCATAGCCGCGGTCAGAACCTTTTCCGCCAGGTCCCGGGTGAAAACGAAATGCCTGTTGTCCCCTCCCATGAGAACGCCCACATTTAAAGGTCCCGCGGGAAAACTCTTCTCTTGGGACATCATCTCCTCGGCTCTTATGAGGTTTGGCGCCAGGTCCGTCACAACGACATTACCCCCTGTTCCTCTCCCCCGTAAAAGGGCTCTTTCGGCGTCATGTCGCGGCGCAACTACGACGTCGAATTTCTTTCTCATGAGTTTTCCCGGATCAAGGACGGTAAGGTTCCTGGCGTAGTTCTCGGACTTAAGCATCATGTTGACCCCGGCAAGAGAAGAACCGGTGCTGATGATTATATCCGCGAAAGTTTGCGCCACAACGCGGTAGCTGTCCTCCTCAAGGGCCCACTTTAAAAGGCCGAGCCTCCCCTGGCAATTCCTCCCTAAAAAAGGCACCAGTAATTTGAAAACGGATTTTCGCGCGTCCCCTCGGAAAGAGATCCTGGCGGAACTTACTTTTATGTTACAGGCCGGTTTACCCTCGCTTTCCCGGTAAGCTTTTATCTCGTTTACCACAGCCATAGACTGGTTGAAATGCCCTTTTTTGCCGTCGTCCAGCACCAGGATCTGTCTTACGGGATTCATCTTCCATTTTTTGTGCATCCAGAACCACTGCTCGGGATCCATCCGGACATGTTTTTCCAGAAGCCTGTTGTATCTTTCCATGTAAGGCCTTATATCCTCATCCTCGCCTATGGATATTACGTCTTCGAGGAAAAGCTCGTGATAGGGGCCGTTCCTCCTGTGTATGAACGCCGGAAGTATGACCGCCCCGCCTTTCTGAGCGAGCCTGTAAGGGCCCACGGCAGTGGAAGCAAGCCTTCCGAAAAGTTCCAGAAGCTCTCCGTTGGCTCCCGCGTTCTGGTCGGCGAGAAGCCCCACGCTCTTACCCTCGCGCAGGACCCTTATGAGCCTTTTTATGTCTGCGCCTTTTCTTACCACCACGCTTCCTTTTGACTCCCTGAGCTTATTAAAAAGCTCGTTAAGCCTTTTCATTTTCTGGTCTCTTGCGAGTATATACAGCGGAAACCCTTTTGCGGCGGCGGCTACCAGGCTGAGTTCCCAGTTGCCGAAATGAGCCGATACAAGTATCATCCCCTTGGGGTTCTTCGAAGCCGCCTCTATCCTCTCAAGGTTCCGTACGGTTATATGTTTCTCCACATATTTTCTGTCGGCTTTGGTCATGGAAATAAGCTCGGCAAAAGTCTGGGCCGCCTGGGTGTAAACTCCCCTTGCCATAACCCTCATTTCGGCCGGTGTCTTTTCGGAACAGAAAGCCGCCCTTATGTTGGCGTATGTTATCATTTTCCGCTTGCCGCTCATGACATAAAAGATACCGCTCAGGGCTCTTCCTATCCAAAGGTTGAACCCCATCGGCATAACGTGCATCAAACGGTTAACGGCCAGTATGGCCAAAGACGCTATCAAGTCCAGCAAAAAAACTCTCCTTTCCTTCCGTTATTTCCATCTTTACCTTAAGCACCAGCACTTTAGCCAGGATCCCGGGCACATCCAGATCCCGCATCTTAACAAAATCTTTGGCCGTAGTCACTATAGTTGTTATCCCGTCCCCGGAACATTCCCTTTCTATAGAGTCCATATCCTTCTTTGTATACTGATGATGGTCGGGATAGAAAAACCTTTTTCTTACGGTCGCCCCGATATCCTTTATGGTCCTCTCGAAATAATCCGGGTCGACTATCCCGCTCACGACACATACGTCCTTTTGCCGCAAAGTTCCAAGCTCCAGGCTCCGGCCAGAACTATCGGTAAAAGACACGGGCACGTGCCTTGCGAGAACTATCGGTTTACCGGGCGCTATCCTCCCGGCGAAGGCCAGGGCCTCGGCGGTTCTCTCCTTCCCCAGGCTGTCTGTTTTCGTAAGAACGACCATATCGGATCTCATCGCGGCCGAAGAGGGCTCTCTCATCACCCCCGCGGGGAACATAAGCCCTCTTCCCAAAAGCTGTCTGCCGTCAAGCAGCAACAGGTCAAGATCCCGCGCTATTTTCCTGTGCTGAAAACCGTCGTCAAGCACGGCGACGTCTCTTCCGTCGGCAAAGGCTTTCTCGGCGCTTTTCACCCTGTTCTGCCCGCGGTATACCGGCACAAAGGGCGCTTCGTCGGCGAACATCCTGCATTCATCGTTGCCGTACCCTCTTGTAAGTATCGCCGGTTTTCTGCCTGACATCCTGAAATGCTCGGCGACCAGAACTACCATAGGCGTTTTTCCTGTCCCACCCAGAGTCAGGTTCCCTACGCTCACTACCGGCATGGGCGGACGATCTATCTTCCTTATTCCCAGACGATAAGCCAGATCCACCATTCCCACTCCCGCGGCATATGGAATAGATGCCGCCCTGAGAACAGCCGACACAAGGCTGTCAGCCGGGCCACGGCGCTTGCCGCGCATTATATCGGTTAAGTACGTCAGGAACACTGTCTTCCCCTTAGACTTTTTTATCTGTATTTCACCTTTTCCAGTATCGCTTCCACGGTCCTGTCCACAGCTCCGGAATTCTTTTCGATGACCTCCCCGGAAGCCTTTCCCATTTTTAACCGCTTGGCGTCATTTGCCATAAGATCCTCTATGATGCCGCCCAGACGCTTAAAATCATTCGCCACCAAAGCCGCCCCTCCGCCCACAAAATCCCGGGCCACTTCGCTGAAATTGCTCATGTCAGGACCGAAAACAATGGCCTTGCCCCATCTTGCGGCCTCGATCGGGTTTTGCCCGCCTTTTTTGACCATGCTTCCGCCTATAAAAACAACGTCCGCAAGGCTGTACAGGTCCTTAAGATGCCCTATTGTATCCACGATCATTACGTCGGCCGAAGACATCTCATGGCACTTTTCGCCGCTTAATTCCGAAAAAAAACAGCACTTAAGCCCGGAACTCTCCACATATACCTTGATGGCCTCTTTCCTTTCCACATGCCTGGGAGCTATTATAAGTTTCATCCCCCGGGAAGCTCCGGAAAATCTTACGAACTCGTCTATAATGCCGCTCTCTTCCGGGAAATGCGTGCTTCCGGCGACAATGACCTTCTTCCCGGAAGCGAAAAATCTTTCCGTTTTTTCAACCTCCGGGTCCTTCACCGAAGAGATAGCGCCGTCGAATTTTATATTGCCGGTAACCCTTATCTTGTGAGTACCGCAGCCCAGTTCCCTTAATTTGCCGGCATCGCGCGGCGTCTGCACGCAAAGCGTCGAAAAACATGACAGCATTTTTCTGGTAATGAACCCGAGTTTCTTATACCCGGCGAAAGACCTGTCGGATATACGCCCGTTGGCGAGTATGACCGGTATACCCATAGCGGAAGCCTCTTCCAGCATATTGGGCCAAAGCTCCGTCTCAATTATCACATATGCCGACGGATCGACGGCCTTTAAGACCTTCCTTACCACGCTCCTTATGTCTATGGGGTAATAAAAAATACCGTCCGCTCGAACAGCGTTTTTTCTGGCCATCTCGTTTCCGGTGCGCGTAGTAGTAGATATGACCACCTTAACGGAAGGCATGGCGTCCTTAAGAGCCTGGCAAAGCCTGGCGGCCACAAGAGCCTCACCCACGCTTACCGCGTGTATCCACACGGGTTTAACCGCGGATAGTATCTCGTTCGGGACCCTACCCAGCTTCTGCGAAAACCCCGCATGGAACTTCCCCTTCACGGCCATTACCGGGACATAAAAAACGGCGAACAGTAAAAAGAAAATGTCGTAAAATATCCTCATATTGGCTGTCCCGCCTCCCAGCTCACGCCCTCGGGTGGGAGGAAAAATATATCTCCTTTATGCGCTGATCCCCCATATGCGTGTATATTTGGGTAGTAGAAAGGTTCTTATGGCCCAGAAGTTCCTGAACGCTCCTCAGGTCGGCCCCGTTATTCAAAAGATGCGTCGCGAAAGAATGTCTTATGGCATGCGGAGAGATCTTCTTTTGTATGCTTGCCGCTTTAACGTATTTGTCTATCATGCGCCTGACGCTCCTGTCCGATATCCTGGTCCCGTTCTTATTGAGAAATACAGCCCTGGCATCACCTTTGGACGCGAGTTTTCTTTCTTCCATGTAGTGCCTGAGCGCCTTCTGCGACTCCTTTCCCAAAAGAGCCACCCTTTCCTTCTTTCCTTTTCCCCTGAGTTTTGCCACGCCGCCTATTATGTCTATATCTTCCACATTAAGCCCCACAAGCTCGCTTACCCTGGCTCCCGTGGAATAAAGCACCTCAAGCATGGCCCTGTCCCGTGCCCCAGATAGATCAAGGGTTTTGGGGGCCGTGACAAGCGCCTCAGCGGAGCGTATATCCAGGAATACGGGAAGTTTTTTGTCGAGTTTCGGCGTAAAAACGCTCTGGGCCGGGTTTGACTTAACGTGTTTCTCTCTCACAAGGAACTTAAAAAAAGACCTTATCGCGGCAAGTTTCCTGACTATTGTCGTCTTGGAATTCTGTCTTGATTTAAGCTCAGCCAGAAAACGCCGTATATCGAGATGCCCGATGTCGCCGCAGGAGGGTTTTCCCAGAAAACACAGAAAGTCCTCTATATCCCTCCGGTAATTGCTCAGGGTATGGGGAGAGAAGTTCTTTTCTATATCCATGTACTTAAGGAACTTTTCCAGGAATCTGTCCACTTTGTCATTCCTCTTCAGGCCCGGCTCCCGGAGTGGCCTGAGCCGCCTCGGACCCGGGAAGTTTTCGGGATGTATAAGTGCATGCCGGGAAATTACTGCAGCCGTAAAAAGCGCCTCTTCTGGACTTTCTTTCTACCAGCTCACCACCGCAACCGCTCTGGGGGCACTTGACCCCCGTCGTTATGGACTTCGAATTGCGGCATTCGGGGAACCCCGAACAGCTCATGAAACGGCCTCTTCTTCCCCACTTTATCACCATGGGCCTGCCGCACAGGGAACATACCTCGTCGGTCTTTTCCACCTCTTTTTTCATGTTGCTCATCTTGTTCCTGGCGTCTTCTACCGTCCCGGAAAATGGGCCGTAAAAGGACCTTATTACTTTTTTCCAGTCCTCGCTGCCGTCCTCTACGCTGTCCAGCTCATTTTCCATTCTTGCGGTAAACTCAAGATCGACCACTTCCGGAAAATGCTCCACCAGAAGACCGTTGACCAGTACGCCCAGTTCCGTGGGAACAAGGCTTTTCTGCAGCCTTTTTATGTAGTGCCTGTCCACTATGGTGCGTATTATCGGGGCGTAAGTGGAGGGCCTGCCTATGCCTTTCTCCTCAAGCTCTTTCACAAGGGAAGCGTCCGTGTATCTTGGCAGAGGTTTGGTGAAATGCTGCGAATGTGTCAGTTTCAAAAGATCGACCTCTTCTCCCTCGGCAAGGTCAGGCACCCGGGCAAGTTCTTCTCCTGCCTGGAAATTATCGCTGTAGACCCGCAGGAACCCGTCAAAAATAAGTTTACCCCCTCCCACCTTGAACTCATATTCTCCGGCCTTTATCGATACCGCCAGAACGGAGTACAGTGCGTTCCTCATCTGGCTCGCCAGAAACCTGTTCCATATGAGAGTGTATAGTTTAAGCTCGTCCTCGCTGAGAAAAGCGGATACTTCACCGGGTTCACGCAGAGGCAGAGTAGGCCTTACCGCCTCGTGGGCCTCCTGCGCCCTTCTCTTTGACCGGTATACCGGAACGTTATCCGGCACATATTCCTCCCCGTATTTCGCTTTTATAAAATTCCTGGCCTCAAGCGAGGCGTCCTCCGCTATCCTCACGGAGTCCGTTCTCATGTAGGTTATAAGGCCCACGCTGCCTTCTCCGCCGAGCTCTACACCTTCATAAAGCCGCTGGGCTACCATCATGGTCTTGGATGCCGAAAAATTTATCTTATTGAAAGCGTCCTGCTGCATTATGGAGGTGGTGTAAGGAGACCTGGGATGGCTCTTCTTCTCTCTTCTGGACACGTCGTCCACGATATATTTCGCTTTTTCAAGCTCGGATATCATGCGTTCGGCAGCGGCCCCGTCGACCACGTGTATCTTCTCCCCCTTGTATTTGGCCAGTTTGGCCGTAAAATCAGCCATGCCCGGGGAATGGTCTTTTTTCTTAAGCAAGGCCTCCACGTTCCAGTATTCCTGAGGAACGAAATTCTTTATGGCCTCCTCCCTGTCCACTATGAGCCTGACGGCCACAGACTGCACTCTTCCCGCCGAAAGCCCCCTTGTTACCTTGCCCCAAAGAAGAGGGCTTATCGAATAACCGACTATCCTGTCGAGCACCCGCCGGGCCTGCTGGGCGTTTATCTTGTTCATGTCCAGGTCCCTGGGGCGGGTGAAAGCTTCTTTGACCGCTTTAGCCGTGATCTCATCAAAACTGACCCTCAAGAATTCGACGGCCTTGAGTTTTTTCTCAAGCTGGTTCTTTATATGCCAGCATATGGCTTCTCCCTCTCTGTCGGGGTCGGCCGCCAGGTATACCGCCTGGCAAGGAGCGGCCTCTTTTTTAATAGCGGAAAGATATTTGGCCCGCCCTTTCATGACTATGTACTCGGGAGAAAAGTCATTATCGAAATCTATGCCCATACGGGATGAGGGAAGATCGACTATGTGCCCCATGCTGGCCATGACCTTGTAGCTTGTTCCCAGTATCTTGTTAATGGTCTTTGATTTCGCGGGGGACTCTACTATGACAAGGTATTTTTTCTTTCCGCGACTAGACTTTTTTCCCGGAGATCTTTTCTTTTTTTCAGCCATTGCTCGTCTCCCCTGGCTTTTGTGTTTTCATAAAATAAAGAAGATCCGCCTTCTCCTATGACATAGCTCTCTCGTACATCGCGCCGGGCAAGGCCCTTATAGCTCCTTTGAGCTCGAGGTAAAGCAGCGCCTTATGTATGCTCTTTTCGTCGACCCCCGAAACGGCCATTATTTCGTCGACATGGGTTTTACCTTTTGCCGTTACGGCGTCCAGGACGTCCCTTTCTTTTCCGCGTATCTCCGGAACATTCCCGGGCGGCACCACGGCACCTTCGTCTTTTTCTACAACTTCAGCGCGCGGCGTATTTTCCGCGGCCTGGCGCCCCGGAGCTATTTCCTCAAGGATATCCGCGGCGGAAATGGCTATTTTCGCGCCGTTCTGTATAAGAAGGTTCGTTCCGGCGGCCATGGGGTTGCCTATCTGGCCCGGGACGGCAAAAACATCTTTGCCCTGCTCAAGGGCGAAATCCACGGTTATAAGGGCGCCGCTTTTCTTGGCGGCTTCCACCACTATAACCCCCTTTGACATACCGCTTATTATCCTGTTGCGTCTGGGAAAAGTGTTCTTCCCGGGAAATACTCCTGAAGTGAACTCCGTCAGGACCGCTCCTCTTCTACAGATCTCTTTTATGAGTTTTTCGGACCCTTCAGGGTAGATGTGCCTGAACCCCGTGCCCATTACCGCCACGGTAACTCCTCCGGCCGAAAGAGCCCCTCTGTGCGCCGCCGAGTCTATACCTTTGGCCATGCCGCTCACCACTACCACGCCCCGGCGCGCCAGGTCACCGGCAAAAGTTTCAGCTACGCCCAGGCCGTATAAAGAACAGTTCCTGGCCCCGACTATGGCCGCTGACACGCTGTTCGGGGGAGGCATGACGCCTTTCGAGAAAATCACGGCCGGCGGATCATATATGTTCTTAAGATCCTCGGGATATCTTCCGTCATCCGGACAGATAACATCTATGCCCTCATCCTCTATGTACCTGATCTCGTCTGCGAACTCTTTTCTGTCCCTGGCCGACCTGATACCGCGCGCCGTTTCCCTGGAAAGACCGGGGATACAGGCAAGATCTTTTTCCGCCATTGAGAATATCCCCTCGGAGCTGCCGGCAAACTCGATAAGTTTTTTAATGGTCCTGGCGCCTACTCCATCCAGAAGGCTTAAAGCTATCATGTCAGCTCGAAAACCTGTTATACCTGGCATCAGGACTTACCGCCTTTTTTTATCATCTTAAGAAAAATATCCGTTAGCTTCGGATCAAGCTTATGGCCACGCTCATATTCCATTATTGCCACGGCCTCTTCCGGAGAAAAGGCCTCGCGGTACGGCCTGTCGGCCGTGAGAGCCTCGTATATATCGGCAACACTTAGTATCCTTGCCTCCAGAGGGATATTATCCCCGGCTATGCCCTCGGGATATCCCCTGCCGTCATAGTTTTCATGATGCGAGCACATTATGGCGACTATGTCGTCGAGAAAGTGCATCCTCCTAAGAAGGTCAGCCCCCCAGATAAGATGTTTTTTTATGTGGGCGAACTCCTCGTTGGTCAGTTTTCCCTTTTTAAAAAGTATACCGGGATCCACGGCCAGTTTACCCAGATCGTGCAGAAGCGACGCTGTCTTGAGATTCTCTATTTTAGAGTCGCTCAGCCCCACCTCCCGGGCAAGCCTTTCGGCGAAGAACATTGACCTCAGAGCGTGTTTGGCCGTTTCGGGATCGCATTTTTCCGAAGCCTCGAAAAGCAGCTTCGCTACCTCTTCTCTGATTTTTCTGGCTTCGGCGGGGGTAAGGGCTTTCTTTCGCTTTTTACCCGGCTGTTCCGGCAAAGTCTCCTCGCCTATAAAGAAAAACATTTTCTCCGCATCGTGGTTAGCCAGTGGAGAAGCCGTCCACAATAACCTCGAGAGCGTATCGGTACCCCTCATTACAGGCATATCGAACTGCGCAAGCTTCTCGTCCTCTTTGAGGGTATGAAAGATCTGCCTTGCGGCTTTCCTTTTTGCCTCAGGAACTATGGCATCCACCCAGTCGGAATTAACTATGTTTTTTGGCCTTACTGAAAAGAACTCCAAAAACTTCTCGCTGACGAACTTGATCCTGCCCTTAGCGTCGGTGACCATTGCTACGGCCTCGAGGTTACGAAGTATTTTTTCAAAGAATAAACCGAAAAGCACTATTTCGGCATTGTTTACCTTGTCCTTCTCCGGATCAACGCATTCCCGCGCCATCAAACGTCCTCCTTACTTCCTCGGCTACGACTGCCGGGGTCTTACCGGTTGTATCTATGTGAAAATCAGCCTTCATGTAACAGCTTTTCCTTTTTTCCAGAAGTTCTTCTATTTTTTTCATGGGATCTTCAACGTTCAGAAGAGGCCTTCCCCTGGAACCGCCCACTCTTCTGAATATTTCGGCCGGATCGGCCCACAGGCAGAAAACCCATCCCGAGGCCCTGAGATTATCCAGATTTTCCTGATCCACCACCGCGCCGCCGCCGCAATCTATGACCTGCGCGGACCCGGCGGAAAGATCTTTTATTATCTCCTTTTCCAATTTTCTGAAGTAAGGTTCTCCCTCAAGCCGGAATATCTCGCTTATCGGCCTTTTTTCGTTTTTTTCCACTATCTCGTCCACGCTCACATACCTCATGGACATCTTAGAGGCCAGTTTCCTCGCGACAGCCGTTTTCCCCGTCCCCATGAACCCGACAAGAACAATGTTGTTTTTATTCACACTGGTTACCATCCGTTTTACTGTTCCCGGCAAATCGTGGCTTACATCCCGCCCGCGGCTTGCGGTACCTTTACATCTTTTTAAGTTTTTCGGTGTACGCCCTGTAATTGCTCTTTATGTCGGATATGGAATCCGAACCGAACTTTTCGATGAAGGCCGCCGCTATTTCCAAAGCTGTAACGGCCTCGGCGACAACTCCGCAGGAAGCCACGGCGCACACATCCGATCTCTCCGTGGATGCCCTGCTTGCTTTTTTGGTATTAGTGTTGACCGTGCGGAGCGGCGACATCAGCGTGGCGATAGGCTTCATAAACCCTGTTATCCTAAGGGTCTCACCATTGGTCACTCCGCCCTCTATGCCGCCCGCGTTATTCGTAGCCCTCGGGAAAGACTTTTTCTTTTTGTCGTATAGTATCGCGTCGTGCACCTGCGAACCGGAACTTGAGGCCGCTTCGATACCGTTGCCTATCGACACCGCTTTGACAGCGGGAATGGACATGACCGCTCTTGCCAGAGCCGCGTCCATCCTTCTGTCCCACTGAACGTAACTGCCTAGCCCCGGAGGGACGTTACCCGCCACGACCTCAAAGGTCCCTCCCAGCGTATCTCCGGATACCCTGGCCTTGTCTATCTCCATACACATGAGTTTTTCCGCCCGCGCGTCCGCGCAGTTAAGCTTCCCGAAAGACCTGACTTTCTTGCTTATATCGGAAAAAGGCATTCCGGCAGTACACGCGTCCACTTTTCCTATAGAAGTTACATGGCTCAGGACCTCTATCCCGAATTCCCTTAGAAAAATCTTGGCCACCGCTCCGGCCGCCGTCCTGGCGGCTGTTTCCCTGGCGCTCGCCCTTTCGAGAACGTCCCTGGCGTCGTTGAAAGAATATTTCATCATCCCGGCCAGATCGGCATGCCCGGGTCTGGGGTTAATCACATCCGGGAGTACGTCTATTTTATGATCCCTGTTCCTTATGAGGATCGCCACAGGGCTTCCGATGGAACGGTTCTTGCGGCACCCGGATATTATCTCGGCTGTGTCGGCTTCTATGGACATCCTTCCTCCCCGGCCGTACCCGCTCATTCTCCTTTTAAGATCGATGTTTATATCCTTTTCCCTGATGCCCAGTCCCGCCGGAACCCCCTCGATAACAGCTACAAGCCCCTTCCCGTGCGACTCTCCAGCAGTCGTATACCTCAGCATCTTCGCCTCCATATTGTTTTCCACGAAATTCTATTGTTCCGACCATTCCCGTCACATCGGGAACAGGTATCTTATTATCCAGTTCCCGCACAAAAGGCTAGTGACGGAAGCCATGGATATGTAAGGCCCGTATGGTATGACCTCGCTCTTAAATTTCAGTTTCATAAATATTCCGACACCAACCCCGAAAAAAGGAGCCAGAAAAAATGTCAGAACGGCAAGCTTCCACCCCAGAAAAGCGCCTATCATAGCCATAAGCTTAACATCGCCCCCGCCGAGAGCTTCTTTCCGGAATATCATCTCGCCCAAAAAACCCATGAGGAACATGATCCCGCCTCCGGCCAGCACTCCGGAAAGAGAATCCAGAAGAACGGCGATCCTCCCGGTCGCTCCGAGAGGATTGACCGAGGTCATTATGCCCACCCCGAGAACTATCCCGGGCAGGGTTATCACATCCGGTATCTCCTGAGTCTCAAGATCTATAAAAGACACGGCTATAAGCGCAAGGACAAAACCCCAGTAAACAAAAAAAGCCGCAGTAAGACCGAAATAGCTTAAAAGCCCCACGCCGCTAAAGGCCGAGATAAGCTCTACCGCGGGATACCTGAAGGGTATCCTCCTGCCGCAGTCACGGCATTTACCAAGAAGGACCGCGTAGCTTATGATAGGGATATTATCGAACCAGCGTATTGGTTTTTCGCAGAACGGGCAGTGAGACCCGGGGAACACTATGGACTTGCCTATCGGCAGCCTGTGCACGCAGACGTTGAGAAAACTCCCGATAACGGCTCCGAAAATAAAAACTAAAAAGTATTCCATCCGTACCGTCTCCTCATTTCATCGGGAAGAGAGGCTCTCATTACCGACTTTATATCGTCAAGGCGGTATTCACCGTCGGTCCATATCTCGAAAGCGAGAGCTGCCTGATTGACCAGCATACCCAGGCCCCCCGAAGCAATGGATCCGGCTTCCCTCCAGGACCTTACAAGTTCCGTTTCCCTGGCATACACCAGGTCGTACAGACACGCAGAGCCTCCCGGATATCCCCCGGGAAGAGGCATCTGGTCTCCATCTTTCGTTCCAAGAGGCGTAGCGTTGACGACAAGCGCGCTTTCCTTCGCTTCCGCCGAGGTCTCCTCGTCGCCGCGAAGCCTCTTCACCCTGTCTTTTCCGTATACCGAAGCCAGGCTGGAGACAAGATCTTCCGCTTTGGCGGAGTCAGTGTCGTACACGCTCACAAGTGCCGGTTTGAAATTCGATCCCAAAAGATAGAAAGATACGGCTCTCCCCGCTCCCCCGGAGCCCAGAAGAAGGACCTTTTTCCCGGCAAGTTTTTCCGGTACAAGTTTAAGATCATCCCGGAGACTTTCGGCGAAACCGGGGCCGTCCGTATTAAAGCCTTCGAGATATTTACCCCGCCGCCTTACCGTGTTGACCGCGCCGAGCCTAGAAGCGAATTCGTCGAGCCGGTTACCCGGGTTCTCGAGCATGATATCTTTTACCGTGACTTTATATGGAACTGTTACGTTTATCCCGGAAAAAAAACCGGATGTAAGTCGGTCCATAAACCCCCTCACATCCGGCAATTCTATATCGAACAGGCTGTAATCAGCCTCCGCACCGAAATGCCTGAACGCGGCGTTATGCATTACCGGGGAAAGGGAATAACTGATTTTACAGCCCAAGAGACCGTAAGCCTTTTTTTTTACTTTTTTTTCCCCCATCTCTATCATGCCTTTGCCTTACGGCTTGAGCTTTTAGAGCTTTTCGGGTGAAATCTGCCGGCTGGAACGGAACTTACCCTGTTTATGGCGTTGACATAAGCCCGCAGACTGGCTTCTATGACATCCGTGCTTGTTCCGCGTCCTATCACAACTCGCCCCGCGAAATCCAGCTTAATGCTGGCCTCACCGAGCGCGTCCTTTCCGCTGGTTACAGCGCCGACCTTGTAATCGACCAGTTTGCCATTTTTCCGTGTAGCTTTATCTATGGCTTTGAAACATGCCGCTATGGGGCCGTCCCCCTCGGCGGAAGAGCTTATCTCCCTGCCGAGACAATCCAGCCTTACCTTAGCCGAGGGCCTCAAATTTTTCCCGCTTGTGACCTCAAAGTCCACAAGCTTATACTTCTCCTCTAAAACATCCAGCCCCTCCTCCACTATGGCAGCCAGATCCTCGTCGTAGATCTTTTGTTTCTTATCGGCCAGGACCTTGAACCTGCCGAACGCTGCGTCGAGTTCGGAGTCAGAAAGAGAGAACCCGAGTTTTTTCAACCTGTCCGAAAAAGCGTGCCTTCCGGAAAGTTTGCCCAGCACTATTTTGCTGCCCTCGAACCCCACATCCTGAGGCCTTATTATCTCATAGGTGACCCTCTTTTTTAGCACCCCGTCCTGATGTATCCCGGACTCGTGGCAGAAGGCGTTCTCCCCGATAATGGACTTGTTAGGCTGCACGGGTATACCGGTGAGCTTACTGACAAGCCTGCTTGTTTTGTAAAGCTCCCTGGTATTTATATCCGTGTAAAGCCCCTTGAATATATCTTTTCTCATCCTTATGGCCATTACTATCTCTTCGAGGGAGGCGTTGCCCGCCCTCTCCCCGAGGCCGTTTATCGTGCACTCAACTTGCCTCGCCCCGTTGAGAACGGCCGAAAGGGAATTACTTACCCCAAGGCCAAGATCATTGTGGCAATGCACGCTTATTACAGCTTTGTCTATGTTGGAGACGTTTTCCTTAAGGAACTTTATGGTCTTTCCGAATTCCACCGGAACAGCGTACCCGACGGTATCGGGGATATTAACCGTTCTAGCCCCCGCTTTTATCACGCCTTCCACGACCTCTCTCAGAAAACCCAGTTCCGTCCTGGAGGCGTCCTCGGGAGAGAACTCAACGTCACCGAATTTTTTTCTGGCGTATTTAACCGCCTCTATGGCGGTTTCCAGTATCTCCTCTTCGGCTTTTTTCAGCTTATATTTCATGTGGATCTTGGAAGTAGCCAGAAAAACGTGAACTCTCGATCTCCTCGCCTTTTTAAGAGCCTCCGCCGCGTCATCGATATCTTTTTTGGTGGCCCTGGCAAGACCGCATATCACGCATGACTTTATGTGAGAGCTTACGGTCTTAACGGCATCAAGGTCCCCGGGGCTTGTCCTCGGGAACCCGGCCTCGATTATGTCGACTCCAAGGTTCTCAAGCTGAAGAGCTATCTTGAGCTTTTCGTTGACATTTAAACTGGCCCCCGGGGTCTGTTCCCCGTCCCTCAGCGTGGTATCGAATATCAGTATTTTCCCGTCTTTCATGGCTTTTTCCCCGAGATAGCGGCTCTTACATCCACGGCATCATTCCGCGGAGCTCTTCGCCTACCGTCTCTATTTTATGTTTTTTCTCGTCTTCCGTTATTTTGTTGTAGTTCGGCCTGCCGTCGCGGTTTTCTTTTATCCACTCTTCGGCGAAACTTCCGGACTGTATCTCCTTTAGTATCTTTTTCATCTCCTTGCGGGTCTCGCTGTTCACTATCCTCTTACCCCTTGTGATATCACCGTACTCGGCCGTATCCGACACCCTTTTCCTCATTCCGTATATCCCATACTTGTAAATAAGGTCGGTTATGAGCTTAAGTTCGTGAAGACATTCGAAATACGCTATCTCCGGCTGGTACCCGGCCTCAACAAGCGTGTCGAACCCGGCTTTTATAAGCTCTGACGTGCCTCCGCAAAGCACAGCCTGCTCCCCGAAAAGATCCGTTTCCGTCTCTTCCTTGAAAGTCGTCTCTATTACGCCGGCCCTTGTTCCACCTATGGCCTTAGCGTAAGCCAGAGCCTTTTGCCTTGCCTTACCGGAAGCGTCCTGATGCACCGCGACTATGCAGGGTACACCCTTGCCCTGCTCATACATTTCTCTTACAAGAGCTCCGGGTCCCTTTGGCGCCACCATAAAAACGTCAACGTCCGCCGGCGGGACTATCTGCTTGAAATGGATGTTGAACCCGTGCGAGAAAGCAAGGGCTCCGCCTTTTTTAAGATTTTTCTCAATGGACTTTTTGTACACATCGGCCTGAACATGGTCCTGAGTGAGTATCTGCACTATACCCGCTTCCCTGGCCGCCTCTTCGGCGCCTAACACCTTGAACCCGTCCTTTACAGCCTGTTCATAGTTGGGAGTGCCCTTGAGTTCGCTCACCAGAACATCAACACCGCTGTCCCTGAGGTTGAGGGCCTGCCCTCTGCCCTGTATACCGTAACCTATAATAGCGACCTTGATGCCCGCTATTGCTTTAAGATCCGCGTCTTTGTCATAGTACATTTTAGCCATTTTTGTTCTCCTTTTTTATTTCCCTGTTTTTTTAAACACCGCTTTGTATGGCGATCTTGCCGGTACGGACTATCTCTTCTATACCGTAAGGCCGTAAAAGCTCTATGAGCGCCTTTATCTTATGTTCGTCTCCGGACTCCTCGACTGTCACGGTTTTCTTGCCTATATCAACTATCTCCGCTCCGGTCGAATCCACTACCTGAACTATCTTTTCCCGTGTTCTTGCCGTATCGGCTTTGACCTTGATGAGAATAAGCTCTCTGCCGACATACTCCCCGCCCGTAAGATCATACACTCTTATCACGTCTATGAGCTTATTGAGCTGCTTTTTGACCTGCTCGAGAATTTTCTCGTCGGCGTCCACCACTATCGTCATCCTGGAAACTTCAGGGTCTTCCGTTTCACCCACAGCCAGGGAGTCTATATTGAACCCTCTCGCCGAAAAAAGTCCCGAAACCCTCGCCAGAACACCGAATTTATTTTCTACCAAGGCCGCTATAACGAATTTTGCCATATTATCTCCCGCCTCTCTGCTTTGTTCCGTGAAGTTGCCACGTTAAAAGGCCCGCCCAGGTCATCAGGCAAGCCCGTGTATCATACGGTCTATAGCCTCTCCGGCAGGCACCATAGGATACACGTTCTCTTCTCTTTCTATTATGAAATCCATCACCACAGGCCCTTTTTCGGACATGGCCCTTTTTATCGCAGGCTCTACATCTTCCTTTTTCGATACTCTTATGCCGACGGCCCCGTAACTTTCAGCCAGTTTTACAAAATCCGGACAATACCTGGTCACATCCTCCGAAAGGCATACATAAGCGTATTTCTTCTTATAAAAAAGTTCCTGCCACTGCCTCACCATACCCAGCCACCCGTTGTTGAGTATAGCTATTTTTACGGGGATGTTCTCCATTACGGCAGTAGCCATCTCCTGTATGTTCATTTGTATGCTCCCGTCGCCCGCTATGTCAAAAACCAGGGCGTCGGGACAACCGATCTGAGCGCCTATAGCCGCGGGAAATCCGTACCCCATGGTCCCCAGCCCTCCCGAAGATATCCATGTCCTCGGTTTAGTGTACTTGTAGAACTGGGCGGCCCACATCTGGTTCTGGCCTACCTCGGTGCAGATTATCGCGTTTTTGTCTTTTGTAAGCTCGTTTATCTTCTCCACAACGTACTGAGGCCTTAGCCTTTCATCTTTTTTGTAAGAAAGCGGGAGTTTCTTTTTCCAATCGGCTATCTTCTCGTGCCAGGATCGGTATTCTCTGCTCTCAACAAGCTCGATAAGTTCCTTAAGAACGTCCTTGGCGTCCCCTATGACCGGTATATCCACCCTGACATTCTTACCGACACTCGAAGGATCCACGTCTATATGCGCTATTGTGGAAGTAGGGGCAAAATGGTCTATTCTTCCCGTGACTCTGTCATCGAAACGGGCGCCCACGGCTATTATTAGATCCGCCTCCTGCACCGCATGATTGGCATACGCTGTTCCGTGCATACCCAGCATCCCAAGGCTCAAAGGGTCGTCCTCCGGAAAAGCCCCAAGCCCCATCATCGTGGTAGTTACGGGAATATTGGTCTTCCGTGCCAGTTGCGTAAGTTCTCCGGAAGCCTCGGAAAGTATTACCCCCCCTCCAACGTAAAGAAGCGGTTTTTCGCTTTTTTCCATGGCCTTGGCTATCTTTTTTATCTGCCCGAGATGCCCTTTCATTACGGGGTTATAGCTCCTCATCTCTATTGTGCCGGGATACTTGAACTCGGCTTCATGCATCTGCACATCTACCGGAAGATCTATAAGCACCGGGCCTGGCCTGCCTGTGCGTGCTATGTGAAAAGCCTCTTTAACCGTTCTGGCTATGTCGTTGACGTTTTTTATCAGGTAGTTGTGCTTTGTTATAGACCTTGTTATCCCCACTATATCGGCTTCCTGAAAGGCATCGTTCCCTATCAGCACCGATTTGACCTGGCCTGTTATCGCCACCATTGGAATAGAATCCATATTGGCCGTAGCTATGCCTGTAACAAGGTTGGTGGCCCCGGGCCCGGAAGTGGCCATGCAGACTCCGACCTTGCCTGTGGCTCTTGCGTATCCGTCAGCCGCGTGAACCGCGCCCTGTTCATGCCTTGTCAGGTGAAACGTTATGCTTTTTTCATCATAAAGGGCATCATAAAGGGGCAGAACCGACCCTCCGGGATACCCGAAGATATGCTCTACCTTTTCCTCACAAAGACACTTGACCAGTATTTCCGAACCTTTCAATTTTGCCATTTTTTCCCCACCGTTATTATAATTATAGAGTCTTTACAGCACAAAAATACGGCATTTTATACCTGCTGCCGTATACCATCCAACCGCTGTGAAGCGTAAAGTCTTATAAGTATAGCATAAAGGCAACTCTTGTCAACCCTGCCCGATAGCCTTGGCAAAGGCTACCTACCTATATAGACGGTTTTTTAAGGCAAAATCGTTCACTTTTTTTGAAAGATACCTTGGTGAGGAGCTCCTCGGTATAGAATGTCGGGTATTAAGAAAATCCGTGGGAAGAGCGTATTCGAGCACCGAAAACGCTTCCGCCGCCCGAAAGGGATAAAAATAAGGACACTCCCCTGAAGGGTCTGCTCCTGAAGTACTAAAGTAACAGGCGGAACGTGAGGAGCGCAGAATATGCTCTTCCCGAAGGAATCGGGAGACAATGGAAAAACTATGCCCTTATGAGAGCCTCTAGCTTAAACAGATATTCCGATTTCAGATCTTCAGGGTTAACGGGCTTCATATCCGGCAGAGAAAAGAAGACCATCCTGGCGGATGGGTCATATATGCCCCCCTTGATCATCTTAATCTTCCCGGGATCCCTTATCACAACCCCGCTGGCAAGTTCCACCGCTAAAGTAAGCATGGAAACGATATCTACCACGGGTTCTTTCCCTGGATTATCGGCATAAAAGTCCTTAAATCCTCCCCCATCAACACCGGCCATAAAGGGAGCTTCCTTGGGATCTCCCTTTAGCTGTTCCAGCTTGTTGCGTACCGTATCCTCCGAGGCCAGCACCACAACATTCGATAATTTTGTCCCGGTTTCGTCAGCTTTTGTTTTAATGCTCTCACCGAGGTCCGAACTCCCGCTATGGATAATAACGACATTGTCTATACCCAGCTCTTTAAGTTTATCTCCGATCCCCCTTATTTCCCGCAAAACGGGGTTCATACCGTCATTCTGTAAATGCCCGGCTTTCCCTATTCCGGGTATCCATTCCGTCTCAAGGCCCACTATAAGCTGCTGGCCCTCCCTGGCAGCTTTCCTGGCAAGGACTATCAGCCCTGCCACGAGGCCATCGGCCGTTATCTGATCGAGATTCTTTCCCGCGTTCTGAAAAATATCAGATATCTCTTCAGCCTCCGGCTCAGATAAATCCGATCCTGCCTGCAATATGTCCTCAACGTCCCTCACCATCTCGGCGGTTAAACCCTTCCTATCCACCTGGGTGTTAACGCCCAACCTGGATGCCAGCCCATTGGCCGCCTTTTCCGTCCTTGCCCTACGGCTATTTGGCTCGGTCTCCGCCTTCCCGGCAGGTTGAGTTACGGTTTCTTCCGTCTGGATTTTAGCTTCTTCCGGGAGGTTATCCATACGTCCTTCATCCCCCACGAGAACTGTCCCGTCGGCACCGTTCCCTGAGATATCATTCGCCTCATCTCTTTTCTTTTGTTTCGCGAAGATCATTAGAGACGTGATCCTGTCCCTCTTTTGAAAAGATTCGATCATTGTCTCACCCTTGATATTCATCATCACATCCGCGCCGTTATCGAATATGACGGCAGACTTCATCCCCATGCCTTTCAAAACTTCCTGGGCTTCTTTAAAAGTTATGCCTATTCTGTTAGATTTCCCGGAGACGACCACGGAAACAAGTTTACCATTGTTGTCTATACAGCTGATATTGTGCGGGTTTATGCCGCGCATTAACCCTATCGTTATGGTCCCCCCGGCTCTATCTATGAAAAACTTGCCGTAGGCTACCTCTTCCGAGGAGGAAACTCTTTCATACCCCTTCTCTTTCAGAAGATTTTCCTCAAGCATGTTCACCTGCTCGGGAGTCAGTTTGGTCCTAACTTCCTGCGCCGTGCCTCCTATGATCTTGTTCTCTTTATCCTCCAAAGGAAGCGTCACCGGGATTTCGTTAATAGCGTCCTGCATCAGATGCCTTATCGGACTGCCCTTAACGTCGTAGAATAAATTTACGCCAAAATGAACATTAGCTCCCGGAATAAAAGGAAAGTCCAGGTAATGTCTTACATCATAGTCGTGTTCATAGTTTTGCGCCAGATCATAAGGCTCTCCGTCCTTGAGGATACCTATCCCTGAATTTATAAACCTCACCTCATCGCGTATATTACGTCCCGTTCCCACCATTATTATTTTCCCGTCCTGAAGATATTCTATATCCTCCACGCTGAAATGACCGTCATTCCACATAACAAGCGATGGGTACACCCTGCTGTCTCCCTGATATATCCGTTCAAGTTCGGATTCTGTCCCATATTTCCGCCCGTTCACGTATGAAACGAGATGGGCGTTAGCCAGTATATTGCCATTCCCCACAAAACCCACTATCTCCATATCGGGATGATCTTCCTGAAATTTGCTTAAATATCTTTCTATGGTCCAGACGTCTTTTCTGGCATTTTCATAATCGGGGGCCAGATCGTCAACATCGCTCACATCTCTTCCGGCGAGCTTATACCTGAAGTGCATCGGCGCCTTGTCCCTCAACATCCCCCAGCTTTTTTCGATATCAGGCTGAAAGACGGGTATAGCCTCTACCTCTTCCGAGAATAAAGCCACGGCCATTTTTGTTTCCGGGCCTCGCTCACTCTTAAAACTCCTTATCTCGACTTCCACATCAGCCCTGGCAGTTTCCCTGCTCTCCCTGCTGAACACTATCGCATCGCCCAGGGCATCCATATCAAGCTTCTCAAAAAACCCTTGCGCCACCGAATTATCCTTGAACTTTATGTTTTTCAGAAAATTAAGCGTTCTTTCCGGATCCTCAAAAGCCCTAACTTCTCCGGAAACAGGATCAAAATGCTTGTAGTAGTTATTGCCGAACTCAAAAACATCGGCAACCACCAGACACAGATAGAGGTCCCGGGTTGCCTGAGGAAGGGCGTTAAGTTCATCTTCGCTAAGAGCGTCCATATGATTCTTGATCACGAATTCCACATCTTCCGGAATATCGACACCGTTCGCTTTAAGGATCCTCACGGAATTTTCGGCATGGTCCATCGCATTCACAAAGTTTTTTTCTTCAGCCGTCAAGTCAACCCCTGCCTTCGCGAAATCATTCAAAACATCCGCCGGATCCCTGTGTGAATATGCTATCCCGTTCTCCTTAGCCAGCCTCAAAAGTCTCCCTTCAAGGACCTCATCATCGGGATTTCCCAGAACCCCTCCGACATCATGCGACATACTTATGACTCTAAGCTTATTCATGAAATCTTTATTGTCCCCGTACCCTGCTGAGCTGGCCACAGCCTCGGCATATTTAAGATCAGCTGTCATATGCCTCTTAAGTTCTTCATTACCCGGGCGAACTAGCCCTAAGATATCATCACCGGATATATCAAGAATGTTCGTTCTTTTTATAAAAACCCTTCCACTGTTCTTTTCCTTGTCTGTCCACTCAAACTCCATAACGATGCGGCTTTTATCCGGTGAATTCAGCCATACTTTAATGGCCTCAACTGGCAAAGCTCTTTCAAAATCCACCCTTACATCCACGGCTCCATTGTCTATTTTTTGAGACGCCCTGCCGCAGAACTCCACTATCTCATCGGGGGAGAGTTCACCCAAGATGTATAAGGCATTGGTAAAAAGCGTTATTCTCTCCCCGAAAAATATTTTTATCTTATCAAACAGCTCTTCATTATCTAATTTTTCCCTGAATGCAGTTTCATCCATAGGCTCTTCGGTATTATCGTCGTCCTCCTGCCACTTCAATATCCTTTCCTCAAAAAGATTCTTCTGGATTTTATTTAAGTTGATCTCGCTCCTTAAACCTGTTAATTCACGGTAGTATTCGTCTGACAGTATGGGAAAAAGTTTCCCAGACCTTGTATATCCCCTGGCGTCGCATAAGGTGACTATGAACAGCATATCCATGATCTTTTCGTAAGATATTTCCTTCCCAAGGGTTTTCAGCTCATTCGTGGCTTCTTCGACAAGTCGTAAAAGTCCCCTTGGAGACCTTTCACGTGTCCTGACGTTACCCATAGCGTCATGGCTGCGTATGAGCCACAGCACAAGTTCCTTTTCAGCCTGCCCCAGCCCGAGCTCTGTCTCCCTTTGTTCAAAATATTGGGATGATAAAATTTCTTTGGCTATTTCCCAGCTTATTTCTGGATGAGGAACCTGCTCCCCTAAACCTCTTGTTTTTCCTATGTCATGTAGCAGAAGAGCCCATCTCATCACTAAAATATCTTTTTCTTCGAAGTTTTTAACCACTTCCATAGCTTCCATGGCCTGAGATTCGCTTACAGGTTCTTCATCCTCAAGTTTTATATCCCGGAAAGATCTCTTATCCCCCGACAAAAGATCCTCAAAGGCGCTAAGAACATGCCTTTCGTGCCCGCCGTTTATCGATAAGTCAAATTTAACGGTATCCGGGGTCACCCATTTCGGACCCTCTTTCGAAAGAATATCTTTCACCAGGCTGTGCCTGTCAAGTTGCCCGAAAGCAAACAACTTCAAAAATTGCTCGTCTTCAGGCATCAGCTCATCAGATTCTCTAGAAGAGAGAATAACGCGCATAAGACGGAAATCTCTTTTAATCAAAAGATCCTTCAGCACCAGGCATGGACTCCTGTCGCTTATGTTGTTGTCGCTGAACTGCTTCTCTATCCAGTTAAATGTTTCAAAAAGATTCTCTACTCTTTCCTTCTTCCTTTGCATCACCTGGGTGTTGTAGTTGTTCCCGTGTTCGAAAGCATCTGTCATAAAAAGAATAGAAACGATCAGCGCCGCCCTATTTTTAGAAAGGGTTAGCCCCTGGATCTTGTCATAATTCCTTATTAGACCGGGATAATCGTTGTGATACCTTATTATCATCTCAAGATCAGGTGACATCTCTATGCCCTTCTCCTTCAATATCTTCACCGAATTCTCGGCTACATCAAAAAGAGAAAAGATCATTTCTTCTGTCGCATTATCGGGATCCCGGGAGAGAAGTTCGATCATGCCGTTTCTGAAAATTTCGTACTTTTCCTCTAGAGTAAGATCCGAGACCGTTCTGCCCTGCGGCGTTTTACGTTCAATAATTGCCTCTACTGCTTTCTTGATAGATTTACCGGGTTCGGCATTTTTTAGAACATTTGTCAAATCGGCAAAATCCTCTTCTCTCTGTCCGCGTATGCCAGCCCCTACATCATGATACATCGACGCGTATTTAAGCAGTTCCATCTCGTTTTCGT
>CAYQUS010000005.1:0-110018 GCA_964421015.1 uncultured Planctomycetia bacterium | reverse complement strand
ACACATTGGTGACAGGCACAGGTTCGTGCCTGTCACCCTCGCTTAAGAGACGCTCTCGCACGGCTTTTGCGGCAGAGTTTAAGATGAAGTCCCTAAAAAAAGAGAAGAGGGAAACGGCTACGCGCCGCTTCCCTCTTTCGGGAGGTAAGGGCTGCCACCAAGGCAGCCTTTGGAGTTAGATCCGTGTAGCTAATTCCATAAACACCAGTTTAAGCTTTATGGCGCTAAGCTTAACAAAAACCGACCACAAAACTCTAAAGCTTATTGTTTTCCCTGAAATCCCCGTCATGGCATCTCCTATTCTTGTTCGGTATTGTTGGCGTCCATCTCCAGCTTGATCTCATTAACGTAAAATATTTTGAATGCGGTATTTCCCCTCACCGCGAAGAATTCGCCTATGACCTTGCAGATAACTTTGTTGATACCGGTTTCGGTATTGAGCTCTCTGAAAACATGACTGTTTTTCTTAAGCCCATATTTCTTCTCCTGTTCTATCCAGCGCTGAAGCTCCAAGGGATCCTCAGAAACCTTGCTTTCCTCTATAAAGTATTTGCAGCTCCTTCTTTTGTGTATGCTTCTACCTATCCGGTAAACAGTCTCATCCACCGAAACTTCTCTCTTTCTCGGGTTTCTTCCCAACACGTCTTTGTGTATTATCTTTTTCATGGTTTTTGTCTTCTTTTTAAAATCGTTCAATAAGTTCAGTTTTAAAAATTCAGTTTATGTTGGACTAACAATTTCAGTATACCTGATAAAAGGGGGAAAGCAAGCGGATATAACTACATTTTTTTCATCTTAACAAATCGCGCTTCGGTTCCCTGAATAAGCCTCTTAACGTTATCTCTGTGGGAGTAAATAGCGAGAAGGCTTAGGGCCGCCATGAAGGCTGTCGTGGTGAGACTCTCATTGGTCAAAATAGAAAATACGGGCAGCGACACCGCCGCCGCTATTGAGGCAAGCGAAACATATTTCCATAAGTAAAAAACCATTATCCATACTATAAGACCCGAAATAAAAACAGCGGGATAAAGACCCAGCATGGCTCCCGCCGTGGTCGCCACTCCCTTGCCGCCCTTGAAAGAAAGAAAGCATGTCCATATATGTCCGGCTATCACGGCTCCGGCGAGGCTTAGGCGAAAAACATCTCCCCCGGAAAGCTGTCCCGGGAAGATTTTGTTGATAAGTTCCGGCAGAACGGCAACGGCCGCGAACCCCTTAGCGCAATCAATTACAAAGACCGCTATTCCCGGGCCTTTTCCGATAACCCTGAGAACGTTTGTAGCACCCACGTTACCGCTGCCATGCTGTCTTATGTCTATACCCCTCAAGAATTTTCCAAAAATATAGGCCGTGGGCAGAGAGCCCAGAAGGTACGCCAGAAGAACCGAAAGAAAAGCCAGAGCCATATTACCATCCTTTATTTTTTCGCGCTTTCTCCCCGGTCTTTTCTGGACCGGACAAAAGTCAATTTTATCGGTATTCCCGTCAGAGGTAAATTTTCTCTCAAACGGTTCTCTATAAAGCTTTCGTGAGCAGGGATAACGTTAGCCGGATCGCTCACGAAATACCTGAACTCGACAGGACGCGAACCGCTCTGAACAAGATAAAGAAAATTGGGACGCTTCAGTTTCCTGGGAATGGATACCCTCGAAGGATCCGCCTTCTCGAATATTTTATTAAGGAACGGGGTCGATGCCTTGATATCCAGGTTCGCGTTCAAAGTTTTAAGAATAGGAAGACATGCCGGGACGTTCTTGCCCGTGGTAGAAGAAACAAAAACTACAGGATATCTTCCGAGTCTTTCGGCGGCATATGTAAGCCCCTTGCGGTACTCTTCCGCGGAAACTCCTTCCACTCCCTCTGAAAGGTCCCACTTATTGACGGCTATAAGGCACCCTTTACCGTTCTCTTCAATGTGATCGAGTATCATAAGATCATCTTTCGTTATACCGTCCTTGGCGTCAAGCACGAGTATGACGACATCGGATCGCTTAACGGCATCGTGTGAACGCATCATACTGAAAGTGTCAACGGCCGTCTTCACCTTCCTTTTGTGCCTTATCCCGGCCGTATCTATAAGCATGTACCTGGACCCGTCGAGAGTGAAAAAAGTATCTATGGAATCCCTGGTAGTTCCGGGGATATCGCTTACAACGGCGTGCTTTCGGGAAAGAAGACTATTCACGAACGAAGACTTGCCGACATTGGGTCGGCCTACGATAGCTATCTTGAGTATCTCTCCCGATTCTTCGAACTCCGGTTTGCCGCTTTTTTTAACCTGCTCCAAGAGATGATTTTTAAGTTTTTTTATTCCTCTTCTGTGAATACAGGAAACAGCTTCCGGCTCACCGAAACCAAGAGAATAAAAATCGTAAAGGGAAAAAGCTATATTTTCATTGTCGGCCTTATTGGCCACGATCTTGACCTGTTTATTGAATTTTCTGAGTATAGAGGCGACCTCCATATCCGCTCCGGTAAGGCCGTCCATAGAGTCCACCACCATTATCACGCTGTCGGCTTCTTCCATGGCCTTGAATATCTGCTCCTTTACCTGCACGGAGATCTCATCCTTTTCTCCCGCTTCGAACCCTCCCGTATCAACAAGCCTTACGGCGTTCCTCCCAAGGCGCATAACGGCCTCTACCCTGTCCCTAGTTGTACCGGACTGCTCAAGCGTTACCGACCTTCTTTCCCCGAGAAGGCAGTTAAAAAGCGAGGACTTGCCGACGTTAGGACGGCCGACTATACATATGGTCTGTGTCCTTTTATTGCTTTCCATTTATCTCATCGGCTCCTCTTTTTATGTAGTCAAGTCCCGAAACTATCGTCAGTATGACAGCTATATTCCATATCCAGGCGGAATAAACAAACTTCAAGAGCACGGATATCACCGTTAACATCTGGAAAAATGTCGTTATTTTACTTATGGACGTGGGCCGTATTTCTATCCCGCCGTTATGAAAGTATATGACCCCTGCGCCCAGCAGAATGATCACATCGCGAGATATTACCGCCACCGGCACGTATACCGGCATACGCGAATATTCCGGAAGGCCCGACACAAGGCTGAGGCTCACAAAAGCGCTCATTATCAGAAGTTTGTCGGCAATGGGATCGATAGTGGCTCCGAACTTTGTCTTCTGGTTCAGTGTCCTGGCCAGGTAACCGTCCAGAGCGTCCGTAACGGAGGCAACGGCGAAAACCACAAGCGCCGCGTCAAGCCTGTGATAAAGCACCGCCATTACAAAAACAGGGACCAGTATAACCCTAAGAACAGTAAGTCTGTTGGCCCAGTTCATACCGCGATCCTCCCTGGATTAACAAGGCTATTCCTCGGATATAAGCCTGATCCGTTTCGGGGGCCAATGGATAATGAAGGCCTTCCCCACGATGTTATCCTCCGGAACAAAACCCCAGTATCTTGAGTCCATGGAATTTGCGCTGTTATCGCCCAGCACGTAGAAACTCCCTTCCGGAACTTCCACCGCCCTGCCCTCAGGCCCGTATTCCCCCGTGTTGTGGTAATAGAATTTTTCAAGCGCTTTAGCCGAGGAAGGCTTACCATCTATGAGTATGTCCCCGTCCCTTATTTCGACTGTCTGTCCGCCGGAGGCTATAAATCTCTTCACGAGAAACTTTTTTTTCTCTTCAGGGGAAAAGAAAACTATTATGTCGCCCTGTCGGGGTTTCTGAAGAGCCGGAAGCCTCATTTTGGTGAACGGTATTTTAGCCCCGTAAACGAATTTATTGACGAATATCCTGTCTCCCGGCACAAAAGTCGGCACCATCGAGCTCGACGGTATCTTGAAAGGCTGCATAATGAAAGTCCGTATGAACATCGCAAGGACAGCTGCCACAAGTATCGGTTTAACCCACTCGTACCACCAGTAATTCCAGTTCTTAAGAACTATTTTCATGATATCCTCATTGCTTTAAGGAAGGCTTCCTTGGGAACATCCACCTGCCCTATGCGGCGCATCTTCTTTTTGCCTTCCTTCTGTTTGTCCCAAAGTTTACGTTTACGCGTTATATCTCCTCCATAGCACTTTCCGGTAACATGTTTTTTGAGGGCCGTTACGTCCTCCCTGGCTATGACATCGCCCCCGATAGCGGCTTGTATGGCTATCTTGAACATGTGTTTAGGAATGGTCTCTTTAAGTTTATGAACAAGTTCGATACCTACCCTTCGGGCCTTGTCCCTATGAACGATCGTCGACAGAGCGTCGCACGGAACGGAATTTATAAGGACATCAAGCTTGACTATGTTAGATCTGCGATACCCCATAAGCTCATAGTCCAGGGAGCCGTACCCTTGAGTTGAGGACTTTATCTTGTCGTAGAAGTCCACTATTATCTCGGAAAGAGGCATATTGTAGATTATCTGGACCTTGGTCGGGTCTATGTATTTGGTCACCACAAACTCTCCCCTTTTATCCTCGCAAAGTTTCATTATCGAGCCTATGAACTCCGAGGGAGCGAATATGTAGCACTTCACAAAAGGCTCCTCGACATATTCAAGCCTTTCCTTGTCGGGATATTTAGTGGGGTTATCCACCTCTATAAGTTCGCCGTTAGAGAGCCTTATCCTGTAGTTCACGCTCGGAGACGACGCTATAAGATCCAGAGAAAATTCCCTCTCGAGCCTTTCCTGTATTATTTCCATGTGAAGAAGCCCCAGAAAACCGCACCTGAAACCGAAACCCAAAGCCGCCGAGGTTTCAGGCTCGTATACAAAAGACGAGTCCGAGAGGCGAAGCTTCTCCATAGCGCTCTTAAGATCCTCATAGTCCTCGTTACTCACCGGATATATTCCGCTAAAGACCATCGGTTTTACCTGTTTATAACCAGGAAGGGGCTGCGGCGCCGGAGAACCGTACTCGGTTATCGTGTCGCCGACCACCACCTCTTTGGCCTCTTTTATGTTACATACTATGTAGCCTACCTGCCCGCAGTCAAGCTCATCAACAGTCATCTCCCCGGGAGTAAGAACCCCTACTTCCTTGACCTCGTACCGCGAGCCCTTGTTCATCATCTTTATTTCCATGCCGGCGCGTATCCTGCCGTTCATGTTACGCACATAGACCACAACTCCCCTATACGTATCGTAGGAAGAATCGAATATAAGCCCCTGCAGCGGCTGTTCAGGGCTTCCGAAAGGCGGGGGCACATCCCTGACTATGCGGTCAAGGAGCTCTCTTACTCCCAGCCCCTCCTTGGCGCTGATAAGCAGTATCTCATCCTCGTCAACGCCCGTAAGTTCGTGTATCTGATGTTTTATCTCATCCACCCTGGCCGTCTTCAGGTCTATCTTGTTTATCACCGGGATTATCTTAAGATCGTGCTCCATGGCCAGATAAAGATTGGCCATTGTCTGGGCCTCAACTCCCTGGACGGCGTCTACCACAAGTATGGCCCCTTCGCATGCCGCTATGGATTTGGATACTTCATACGAGAAATCCACATGTCCCGGGGTGTCTATCAGGTTAAGTATGTATTTTTCTCCGGAAAGGTCCTTGTAAATAAGCCGCACGGCGCTGCACTTTATCGTTATGCCGCGCTCTCTCTCAAGATCCATGGAATCAAGCAGCTGATCGCGAAATTCCCTTCCGTCCACAGCGCCGGTAAGCTGTATCATCCTGTCTGCCAGCGTAGACTTGCCGTGGTCTATATGCGCTATTATGCAGAAATTGCGCGTGTTCTCCTGTTTGATCTTTCCTGTCATTTCTCTTTCCATCAATATCCCTTTTCGTTATTTCATAAGTTCGAATGCGTATTCTCTGCCGTATTTTATGTATTCCAGGGACTTTTTCTTTGACGGCGTCTCGCTGTATACCCTGAGCTTCGGCTCCGTCCCGGAAAGCCTTAAAAGAAGCCATGTTCCGTCGGACAATATGAACTTATACCCGTCGGAATCGTTGACCTTTACGACTTTCTTGCCCAGAACTTCCCGGAGAGGCTTATTTTTGAGTCCCGAGAGAAGCTTATTCCTTTTCGCGGAATCAAAAAGGATGTCCTCTCTTTCGTAAACAAAACTGCCGTATTCCTTATCAAGCCCCGAGACTATCGCGCTGAGCTTCTGTTTCCTGGAAGCCATAAGCTCCATTATAAGAAGAGCCGAAAGGAATCCGTCCCTCTCGGGGATATACCCCTTGAACCCTATCCCTCCGGTTTCTTCTCCTCCGATAAGTATGTCCTTCTTCGCCATGATATCGCAGATATATTTGAACCCAACGGGCGTTTCGTAAGTTTTTAAGCCGTATTTCTCCGCCATCCTTTCTATGAGTCCCGTTCCGCATACAGTCTGGACTATTCCGCCCTTCATCTTCCTTATTTCAAAAAGGCACACGAGAAGAAGAGCCATTACTTTGTGCCCCGTAAGTATATTGCCCTTCTCGTCCACCACTCCCACCCGGTCCGAATCCCCGTCGGTGGCTATACCAAGATCGTACTTGCCTTTTCTGACAAGCGTCATGAGCTCTTTGAGGTGCTTTTCGTTGGGTTCGGGAGCCCGGCCGTTAAAAGAAGGGTTGTTGTCAGCGTATATGTAGTCCAGCTTTATTCCCGTTCCCTTAAGTATTTCCTCCAGATATCTCCCTCCCGTACCGTTCATAGAGTCTACAAGAACTCTCATCCTTGCCTTTTTCAGGATCTTCATATCGGCGAATTTCCTTACCTCTTTCACCTGAAGCGCCATAAAATCCTCTTTTTTCACGGTGCCCCTGTCCATGGCGTCATCAAGCGATATGGCTTTTACCGGATTCTTAAAAAGTCTTTTTTCGATGTCGTCTATTATCTCGCTTCCCGCTGAACCGCCCCAGAAATTCTTGTATTTTATTCCGTTGTACTCGGGAGGGTTATGGCTGGCCGTTATCATCACCCCTCCGGACATTTTTTTATCGCGTATCATAAGCCCCACCGACGGGGTCGAACAGGCTTTGTCCGAAAGTTTGACCTTTATCCCGTTAGCCGCGAGTATGCACGCCACTATCTGGGCGTATTTGCCCGAAAGGAACCTTGTATCAAAACCCACTGCCAGGGTCCTTTTCCTGTAAACGGGCTCCTTTCTCGACTTCACGAAATCAGCTATAGCCTGCCCCACCACCCGCACATTCTTGAAAGTAAAATCGTCGCTTATCACGGCCCTCCAGCCGTCGGTACCGAATTTTATCTCAGACATATTGGTCCCCCTCTTTGCTTATTTTTAAATTAGCCGCGCAGTTTCCTGATCGCCTCGGAATAATCTTTTTCGCCGAAAACCGCCGTCCCGGCCACAAGAACGTCCGCGCCGGCTTCTCTTACCACCCGGGCCGTGTCGGCGTTAATGCCTCCGTCAACCTGGATGTAACCCGAAAATTCCGCCCGTATTTCCCTTATCTTAGAGACCATTTCGTTCATGAATGACTGGCCTCCGAAACCGGGCTCAACCGTCATAACAAGCACCATATCAAGTACAGGCAAGAGCCTCTTTATCGAAGAGATCTGGGTCCCGGGTTTTACCGATATCCCGGCCTTTTTTCCCGAAGAACGTATAAGATCGACAGCTTTCTCCGGATCCGGGCACGCCTCAACATGGAATGTTATAAGATCGCTGCCGGCCTGGGCGAAACTTTTTATGTATTTTTCGGGAGACTGTATCATAAGATGCACATCAAGCGGCAGGCCCGTTACAGGCCTTATTGACCTCACTACTAAAGGACCGATAGTTATATTCGGCACAAAGACCCCGTCCATAACGTCCACGTGTATCCAGTCCGCCCCGGCTTTTTCAACGGCCTTTATATCATCCCCTAGGGCGCTGAAATCAGCTGAAAGTATGCTTGGCGCTATCAACACTTTTCTTGCTTTGCCTGTGACCATTATATTTTCTCCTGTAATGCCTGCCGGGAAGATCCGGTCCCGCTGACCGCCTGTATTATATTTTGCCTTCGTCGTTTTAGCAACGGCTAAAAAGTTACGCGAACACCCTTCCCGCTACAGCTTTCCGGCCTTCCTTCTTATTACTTCTTTGTCCTTTTCCCTCACCTTTGAAATAAGAGCGAGATTCATAGCTCCGGAAGTAAAAACTTTCCGCGCGGAACGCCGCACGTCCTCTCTTGTAACCGCGTCGATCTTCCTAAGCACGCTTTCCACTTCAGGGATATCTTTATGCACCACAAACCTGTCCCCCAACCACAGCATCCTTCCGTTCGTGCCTTCTATGGCAAGAAGGAACTGGCCTTTCATGTATTCCTTAGCCCTTAAAAGCTCTCCCTGAGAAACTCCCCTGTCGGCCATTTTCTCAAGTTCGTCTATTATGGCCACAACAGACCTGACCGCCTTATCGTTGTCCACTCCCGCGTGTATCTGTATTTCGCCGACGTCACTGTGCTTTTTATAAATGGAAGAAATGTCATAACAAAGCCCATGTTCCTCGCGAAGCGACTCGAAAAGCCGGGACGACATATTTCCGCCCAATATGGCATTCATGACGTTGCAGGCGAATCTTTCCCTGTCATTCTTAGTTATGCAGTAAAAGCCCATTGCTATGTGGGCCTGCTTGACTTTCCCCATTGAAAATTTTATCCTGGGACCCAGTTTCTCCGCCCGGGGGGTTGTAAAGGAAGGGGCCTCTCCCGGGATCTTACCGCTAAAAAGTTTTTCGGAAATTTCAGACAGCTTCCGGTGACCGATATTGCCAGCCGCTACCACTGATATATTGGACGGAACATAATTCTCGTTTCGGAATTTTATTATATCTTCACGGGTCATGGCCCCGACCGTCTTAACAGTTCCGGTAAGTGACCTTCCAAGAGGGTTTCCCGGCCACATAAGCCCCGCGAGAAGCTCAAGCGCGTACTCCGCCGGCTGGTCACGGTACATTTTTATCTCTTCGTAAATTACGAATTTTTCTTTCTCGAGATCTTTGGGATCGAACTTGGCCCGCAGCACCATATCAGCCAGAACATCCAGCCCGAGTTCCGCGTGTTTTCGCGGTACCTTCACCATGTAGCAGGTAGCCTCGTCGGAAGTAAATCCGTTAAAAGCCCCGCCCACACCCTCTATCTCCTGTTTGAGCTGTTTCGCAGAGCGGCTCTGGGTACCCTTGAAAAGCATATGCTCCACAAGATGGCTTATCCCGCTCTTTGCCGCCGTTTCGTACCTTCCCCCTATCCCGACCCATACTCCCAGCGCGACAGAGGTCATCGCTTTCATCTCGGAACTTATTACGTTAAGACCGTTATCAAGAACAGTATGTTTATGCATGTTTTCCTTTTCTGAACATAGCCGTTTAAAAGACTCGTAACCGCGGCCGCCCCCTAACTGTCGGGCTTTCTGGAATCCAGATAGCTTTGCAGTATTACCTGAGCCGCCATTTTGTCGATGACCTCCTTGCGTTTATCCCGTCGCACCGAGGCCGTTATGAGCATTTCCTCTATCTCTCTCGTGCTCAGTCTCTCGTCCCAGTAAACTACTTTTACGGATGAAGCCCGCGAGAGCTTTTCCCCGAACCTTTCAGCGTCCTCGGCTCTCTCTCCCCTTGTGCCGTTCATATTAAGAGGCAATCCCACAACCACTTCCGAGGCGCCCAGCTCTTCTATCAAAAAAACTATCTCCTTTACGGCCTTATCGTCGCTCTTTCTAAGAACGACCCCTTTACCCTGAGCCAAGGTAGCCGTCTCGTCGCTGGCGGCTACTCCTATACGTTTCGTCCCGACATCAAGACCGATTATCCTCATGAACCTGCACCGAGTGCACGGCCGAAGCTATTTTTTCGGCGAACAGCCGTACCTTTTCCGGTATTTCCTTTTTGTTGCCAAGATTTTTCTCTATTATCCCTACTATCGCGCTTCCCACTATTACTCCGTCGGCCAGCTCAGCTATCTCCCTCGCCCTTTCCGGTCCCGACACCCCGAACCCCACACATAAAGGTTTTTGTGAAAGCCTGGAAAATTTAATAAGATCTTCTTTAAGCCCGGCCGGCACGCTGCTGCGCACTCCGGTGACACCTGTCAGGGACACGTGATATAAAAACCCCCGGGTCGATGAGGCTATCTTTCTGAAACGTTCCGCCGAAGTGGTCGGAGAAGTGAGCATGATAAGAGAAAAACCTTCAGCGTCGGCCGCCGCCTTAAGCTCGCTTGATTCTTCGAGAGGAAGGTCCGGGACTATGATGCCGTCCGCGCCGGAACGCGCGGCCTCTTTCACAAAATTTTTAAGGCCTCTTTTGTAAACTATGTTGTAATATGTCATAAAAACTATCGGTGTGGAAACTTTCTCGCGGATCTTCCTTACCAGATCAAAAACACCGTCTACGGTACAGCCTCCCGACAGGGACCTGTGAACGGCCTTTTGAATAACCGGCCCATCGGCTATAGGATCGGAAAAAGGTATGCCTATTTCGATTACATCCGCCCCCGCCTCTGCCAGGGCGAGAACTACTTTACCTGTAGTGCCAAGATCCGGGTCTCCTGCTGTAACATATGGGATAAAGGCTTTGCGCCCGCTCCTCTTAAGGTCCCTGAATACCGCGTCTATCCTGTTCATACTCGTGTCCTCCGGCCTTGCGCGAAAAAGCGCCAGGCCCGTCAAAACTTTATGTTGGCTCTCATTATGTCTATATCTTTGTCTCCTCGCCCCGAGAGGCAAACTATCACTATGTCTTTTTTCCCTATCTTCGGAATGAGCCTGGAAAGAAAAGCCACGGCGTGGGCTGACTCAAGAGCCGGTATTATGCCCTCCGTTTCCGAAAGCATTTTAACCGCGGCTACGGCTTCTTTGTCGGTAACGGATGCGTAACTGGCTCTTCCTGTTTCCTTGTAAAAAGCGTGTTCCGGCCCGACCCCCGGATAGTCGAGCCCGGCCGATACCGAATGGGCCAGAGCTATCTGCCCGTCATGATCCTCGAGAACAAGGCTTTTGCTGCCGTGGAGCACGCCGACATCCCCTTTCATGACAGCGGCTCCGTGCTTTCCGGTTATTAATCCCAGCCCGCCGGCCTCTACTCCTATGAACCTAACATTTTTGTCGTTACGAAAAGGATGAAAAAGCCCCATGGCGTTGCTTCCCCCTCCCACGCAAGCCACCAGATGCGTGGCCAGCCGTCCCTCTTTCTTAATTATCTGTTTTCTTGCTTCGGCGCCTATCACGCTTTGAAAATCCCTTACCATAAGGGGGTACGGATGCGGCCCGGCGACCGAACCTATTACATAAAAGGTATCCCGCACCCTGGCCACCCAGTCCCTCATAGCCTCGTTCATGGCGTCTTTCAGTGTGCGCGAACCCGAGTTCACAGGGATAACCTCCGCCCCGAGAAGTTTCATTCGGAAAACATTAAGACTCTGCCTTTCTATATCCTCAGAACCCATATAAACAGAACATTCAAGTCCGAAAAGAGCGGCCGCCGTGGCCGTGGCCACGCCATGCTGTCCCGCGCCTGTCTCGGCGATTATTCTCTTTTTTCCCATCTGGCTGGCCAGTATCACCTGGCCAAGAGTGTTGTTTATCTTATGGGCCCCCGTATGCAGAAGATCCTCTCTCTTGAGGTATATTTTAGCTCCGCCGAACTTTTCGGTCAGTTTTTCGGCGAAATATAAAGGCGTGGGCCTTCCGGCGTACTCCGTAAGATAGTAAGCAAGTTCCTTTTTAAAAGGAGCCGACCGCGCTATCTTAAAATAAGAGCTCTTCAGCTCATCGAGGGCGGAAACAAGTGTTTCAGGCACATACCTCCCCCCGAAGGACCCGAAATACCCTTTTTTATCCGGAAACTTACAGCTCTTTGGCATTTTTTATGAACTCCTTTAAAAGTCTTTTGTCTTTTTTCCCGGGGGACGTCTCCACGCCGCTTGAGACATCTACGCCGTAGGGCCTTGTGGCCTCTATGGCCATCTTCACATTCAGCGGATTAAGCCCTCCGGCCACAAAAAATGGTTTAAGGTCCAAAGACCTTTCGGCGCTTAATTTTCCCCACTCGAACGTTTCTCCCGTCCCCCCCGATATCCCGGCGTGATAGGTATCGAACATAAAATAATCGCAGGCTCCGTAATCTGCAAGGGAATATTTCTCCAGGACCAGACCGCCGCTTCCCACTTTAAAGGCCTTCGCCACAAGACATCCAGTCTCTTTCTTTATGAAAGCGCAGTCTTCCGGGCTCTCTTCTCCCTGAAGCTGAACCATATCGAAAGAACATTCGGCAACGGCCGAAGACACTTTCCCGATGCTTTGGTTACGGAAAAGCCCGACCGTGACCATATTTTTCCTGAATTTTCCCGGTATCCCTTTTACAAGCGCCGCGGCCTCTTTGTTATCAAGAAAACGAGGCGTCCCTCCTATAAGGATGAACCCCAGATAATCCGCGCCGTACTCACACGCGTAACCGACGCTTTCGGGATCTTTAAGGCCGCATATCTTTACCTTTACCATCAATTCCTCGCCCTACATGGGAATAACCGGAACATTTTTAAGAGCCTTCTGTATGTCAGCTTCCGGAAGTTCGTAATCCTTAAGTTTCCCGTTCAGGAAAGAATCGTACGACGCAAGGTCAAAATGACCATGCCCGCTGAACATGAACACTATACACTTCTCTTCGCCTGTTTCCCTGCATTTCACGGCCTCGTCCACAGCGGCTTTTATTGCATGCGCCGTCTCGGGCGCCGGCACGGTACCTTCGGTCCGGGCAAAAAGCAGCGACGCCTCAAACACCGCGTTCTGGTGATATGCCCTGGCCGAGATGACCCCCTGGTCAACAAGAAGGCTCACCAGCGGCGCCATTCCATGGTACCTTAACCCGCCGGAATGTATGTTCGGCGGCACAAAATCGTGACCAAGGGTATGCATCATGATCAGAGGTGTTGTTTTAGCTATGTCCCCGAAATCGTAACGGTAAGGCGCCCTTGTAAGCGTGGGACAGGCCGAAGGCTCTGTTCCGATAATATCTATGTCGGCGCCCTTAAGCTTATCTTTCACAAAGGGAAAACAGAAACCGGCGAAATTGCTTCCGCCGCCGCAGCATCCTATAAGCGTATCTGGTTTCTCCCCGGCTATCTTAAGCTGCTTGACGACTTCCTGCCCGACTATGGTCTGATGCAGAAGAACGTGGTTAAGAACGCTTCCCAGCGAGTATTTGGTGTCCTTGTTCTTTGCGGCCACTTCTATGGCCTCGGAAATGGCTATGCCAAGGCTGCCGGGAGTATTAGGATCCCTGGCCAGGACATCCCTTCCGGCCTGTGTCCTGTCACTAGGCGATGGATATACAGTTCCGTTCCATACGTGCATAAGGAACTTGCGGTAAGGCTTCTGTTCGTAACTGCACCTTACCATGTAAACCTCGCACTCAAGCCCGAAAACGTTACACGCGAAGGAGAGAGCGCTCCCCCACTGGCCCGCTCCGGTCTCTGTTGTTATCTTCTTCACGCCTTCTTTCTTGTTGTAATACGCCTGCGCCACGGCGGTATTGGGCTTGTGGCTTCCGGCAGGTGACACACTCTCATCCTTGTAATATATGCGAGCGGGAGTTTTTAGGGCCTTCTCTAGCCTTACGGCCCTTTTAAGCGGCGTAGGCCTCCATATTTTGTAGACATCCATCAGTTCGTCAGGTATTTCAATGTACGGCTCCTGCGACATCTCCTGGGCTATGAGGCTTTCCGGAAATATCGCCGAAAGGTCAGACGGGGATATGGGTTTTCCCGTAGCCGGGTTAAGCGGCGGCTTAAGAGGCGCCGGAAGATCAGGCTGTATGTTATACCACCTTTGCGGGATATCTTTTTCAGACAGCAGGATCTTATTGTCGTTCATTTTTATCCTCCGTTTTTTCTCTTACGAATCTTTCATCAATTCCCTGATCTTTTCGCCTATATTCTCCGACCTCATAAAAGTTTCGCCTATCAGCACCGCGTTAACTCCCAGGCTTTTAAGGAACATTATCTCCTCGTAACTTTGTATCCCGCTTTCCGACACTATCACCTTATTCTCCGGTATCATTCTGATAAGGTGCTGTGTAACCGAGAGATCGACGTTAAAATCCCCGAGATCACGGTTATTGATGCCGATTATCGAGGCCGGTGTGGCAAGGACTTTTTCCACCTCTTCGGAATTATGCACTTCCACCAGAACGTCCATCCCAAGAGTTTTGGCGGTATTGTAGTATCGGGTAAGCTCCTCCGTGGTAAGTATGTTAGCTATCAGGAGTATCGCGTCAGCCCCGGCCACGGCGGACTGGTATACCTGGTACTCATCGATTATGAAATCTTTCCTGAGGACAGGCACCGATACCCTGTCCTTGACTGTCTTTATGTAGCTCAGTTTGCCGTCAAAGAACCTTTCGTCCGTAAGAACGCTTATCGCCGATGCCCCGGCGGCATTGTACGTAAGAGCTATCCTTACCGGATCGAAATCGGCTCTGATTATACCTTTCGACGGAGAACTCCTTTTTATTTCCGCGATAAGGTTAATATGCCCTTTTCTGGAGATATTCCTTTTGAAAGAACTGTGTATGTACATGGACTCGGCCTGTTTTTTCACCGAGCTGAAGGAAAGCATGCGCTGGTCCCTGTCCACCTCTTTTCGTTTCTCTTCTATGATCTTGGAAAGTATCATCTTTTATTACCTTTCACCCCCACGTACCCGTTACATGTAGCGCACCTGAGCTGGTCGAGTTTTTCAGCTGCCGCGCCCGAATCTATGGAAAATTCCGCCATTTTAACCGCTTCCCTGATAGCTCCGGCTTTACCGGCGGCCACAAGGGCCATCGCCGAATTCATGACAGTCATGTCCCTTACAGGCCCCTTTTTACCGGCAAAAAGCGCTTTCATCATCCTTGAGTTCATCTCGGGAGAGCCTCCGGTTATTTCACTTAAGGGAGCTTTCCTGAACCCGAAGTCAGACGGGGCGAGAGAATATGTACGGACCTTGCCGCGGTCAAGTTCGCTTACCCTGGTTTTTCCGGTTATCGTTATCTCATCAAGCCCGTCAGCCCCGTGGGCCACAAAAGCTCTTTTGACACCCAGATTTTTCAGGACCTCAGCTATGGTCCCGGTGAGCGAAGCGTCATAAACCGCCACGACCTGTCTGTCCGGAGAAGCGGGATTGCACAAGGGCCCCAAAAGGTTGAATATCGTCCTTATCCCTATTTCTTTCCGCGGGATCAGGGCGTATTTCATGGACCTGTGAAAAATAGGAGCGAACAGAAAACCTATGCCTATGGTGTTTACGCATTTTTCGCTAAAACGCGGCGGAACATCCAGCTTTACCCCGAGTTTTTCCAGAACGTCGGCGCTTCCACATCGCCCCGACGCGGACCTGTTGCCGTGTTTGGCAACTTTTACCCCGCACCCGGCAGTAACAAAAGCGGCGGCGGTCGAGAAATTAAAAGTACTCAGGCCCGAGCCTCCCGTACCGCAGGTATCCACCACTGGGCCGGGCTTGACCTTTATCCTGACAGACTCGTTTCTCATTACCCTCGCCGCGGCTGTTATTTCTTCAACTGTCTCGCCCTTTATCCTAAGAGCCGTCAAAAAAGAAGCTATCTGCGACGGGGTGAATTTCCCGGTCATGATAGACCTGAACACCGCGGTCATTTCCTTCCCGGACAGGTCTTTGCCCCCGACAACTTTTTTTATGGCTTCTTTCGCCTGCATTTATTTTCCTTTCCTACGCCTTGTCGCTGAGCGCCATTCTACTCCTGGATCCTTCGCTCCGCTCAGAATGATGCCTCGCGCCTCAACCTTACCCTAAACCTTTTCTTCTTACTCCTTACTCCTTGCTCCTTACTCCTTACTCCTTGCTCCTTACTCCTTACTCCTTGCTCCTTACTCCTTACTCCTTACTCCTTGCTCCTTGCCACTTGCTACTTACTACTTGCTCCCCCCTGCCCCATAAAGTTCTTAAGTATTTTCTTACCCTCTACGGTAAGTATGGATTCGGGATGGAACTGAACTCCCCATACCGGGAGATCCTCATGCCTTAATGCCATTATCTCTCCGTCTTTTGTCCAGGCCGTGACCTTTATAGGAGATTTCACGCTGTCGGGCCTCACAACAAGAGAATGATAACGGGTCGCCGTAAAAGGAGACGGCACGTCTTTAAAAAGGCTTTCTCCCTCATGATAAACATCGCTGACCTTGCCGTGCATTATTTTTCCGCCGCGTTCAACGACCGCTCCGAATACTTCGGCTATAGCCTGATGCCCCAGACACACCCCGAGTATGGGAAACTTCCCGGCAAAATATTTTATCGCATCTTCGGATATTCCCGCCTCACAAGGTCTTCCCGGCCCAGGAGAAACTATCAGTTTTCCCGGTTTCATCTTTTCTATTTCTTCAACGGTTATCTTGTCGTTCCTGAAAACCCTGACATCCTCTCCCATTTCCCCAAGATACTGGACAAGGTTATAGGTGAAAGAGTCGTAATTGTCTATGACTATCACCATACGCGTCCCTCCTCGGCAGTATCTATAGCCTTCATCATGGCCATGGCTTTGTTAAGGGTTTCCTTATGCTCCAGCTCAGGAACTGAATCCAGAACGATGCCGGCCCCCGCCTGGATATGAGCGCTCTTACCGGACATCACTATAGTCCTTATGGTTATGCACATATCCATATTCCCTGAAAAACTTATATATCCCAGGCACCCGGCATATGGGCCTCTTCTCAGATTTTCAAGCTCGTCTATTATCTCCATGGCTCTTACTTTAGGCGCACCCGTTACAGTCCCCGCGGGAAATGTGGCTCTTAATAGATCGAAAACATCCTTATCCTTCCTTAACCTGCCCTCGACGCCGCTGACCATATGCATTACATGAGAATATCTTTCTATACTCATAAGATCCCGTGTATTCACGCTGGAATATTCGCATACCCGGCCGATATCGTTCCTCCCTAGGTCTACAAGCATAATATGCTCGGCCTTTTCCTTGGGATCGGCCAGAAGTTCCCTCTCAAGCTCGACGTCCCGTTCCGGGTCTTCAGACCTTTTTCTGGTACCGGCTATCGGCCTTGCGGTGACTTTCCCGTCCTCGCATCTGACCAGTATTTCCGGTGACGTTCCGATTATCCTTTTGTCTCCCGCCTTAACATAGTACATGTAGGGCGAAGGATTTACCGAACGAAGGGCCCTGTAGATCAGTAACGGCTCCGAGTGCGTCTGCCGGGTTATCCTTTGGGACAAAACAACCTGTATGATGTCTCCCGCGGATATGTACTCCTTGGCTTTTTCAACGGCACGGCAGAACTCTTCTCTGGTGAAATTGGAACGATGCTTATCGCCTTTGGGCGCGGATCGCCTTTTACCGAGAGCCGGCATCGGCGACTTAAGCTGCTTTATTATCCCGTCTATTTTACGGCAGGCTCTGCCGTATATTTTATCCGTATCTTCCCCGTCTATAAGGCAGTTCGACACGACCTTTATTTTGTGGTCCACATGGTCAAAGATGACTATTGTGTCGGTGAGCATAAGCATCATATCCGGCATGCCTATCCTGTCAGGGTTATCATCGGGTAGATCCTCTATGAACCGCACCATGTCGTACCCCAGGTATCCAACAAGCCCTCCCGAGAACCTGGGAAGCCCTCTTACCGGAACGAACCTGAATTCCGACATATATTTTTTAACCTCGGCCACAGGATCGGCGGTCTTAAAGGTCCGGGACTTCGAGCCTCTGGTAAAGGTTATATCGTCTCCGCTTGAAGTTATCACGAGCGACGGAGAACTGCCCAGAAAAGAGTACCTGGCAAGATTCTCCCCGCCTTCCACAGACTCGAGAAGGTAAGAATACTCGCCGCCGTCTATTTTCATAAAAGCGGAGATAGGGGTATCCAGATCAGCCAGAAGCTCCCTGTACACCGGCACGACGTTACCTTTTTTGGCCAGAGCCTTAAACTCATTTTTATCGGGATAATACATGTCTGTCCTCATTACTGCTTGTTCTATCTTTTTTTAGGGATAATGACTAGCACCTCATCCCCAAAAACCTTCAGTCATCCCGGCACCCTTCTGTCATCCTATCACCATTCTGTCATCCTGAGCGAAGCGAAGGATCTAGATTCTTCGGGGCTACCGCCCCTCAGAATGACGACTTCTCCACACAAAAAACCTAATACACGTCTTTGGGATCAAATACCCTTTTATCTTCCACAACCACTTCTCCATTACCCGAGACTTTACGGAAATAACATGTAAAATAACCTTCGTGGCACGCGGCCCTATTCTGTTTGACCTTAAAAAGCAGAGAGTTTTCGGCGCAATCCACAAAAACCTCTTTAACTTCCTGGGTACATCCGGACGTCTCTCCCTTTATCATCACACGTCCCTTTGACCTGCGGAAAACATGTATTTTCCCGCTCTCTATAGTCCTGACAAGAGCCTCCTTGTCCATATAGCAAAGCGTCAATACACGCGAGGTCTCGAGATCCTGTATTATCGCCGGAATAAGTCCTTTTTCGCTGAAATTAAGTTCTCCTATTAAGTCCACGTTCTCCCCTTTGCTTATTTAGCGCCTGTTTTCCCTGACCGCGACGCCGCGTTCCTTTAAATAAGATTTTACCTCAGGTATCGATATCTCCCTGAAATGGAAAACTGACGCCGCCAAAGCGGCATCCGCTTTCCCATCTGTCAGGGCCTTTTCGAAATGCTGAAGCGCTCCGCATCCTCCGGAAGCTATCACCGGTATATTGACCGCATCGCTTACAGCCTTCGTGAGCTCTATATCGTACCCGTCCTTTGTGCCGTCCCGGTCCATACTGGTAAGAAGTATCTCACCAGCGCCCAGGCTCTCGACACGTCTGGCCCAGTCCACCGCGTCAAGGCCCACGGCTTCCCGTCCGCCCCTGACATAAACCTCCCAGGAACCGTCCCTTTTCCTTTTGGCGTCTATGGCTACAACTACGCACTGTGAACCAAATTTTTCGGCAGCCTGCCGTACAAGTTCAGGATCCGCCACGGCGGAAGTGTTCACAGAAACCTTGTCGCATCCGGCGTTCAAAAGAACCCTTATATCTTCCGTCCCGGATATACCGCCCCCGACGGTAAAGGGCATAAAAACCTCTTCGGCCACCCGGGAAACTACATCCACTATGGTTTTTCTTTGCTCATGACTGGCGGTTATATCAAGGAACACCAGTTCATCCGCGCCTTCGTCGTTATACACCCTGGCGTTCTCCACCGGGTCCCCGGCGTCGCGAAGACTCAAGAAATTAACTCCTTTCACAACCCGTCCGTCCTTTACATCAAGACAGGGTATTATCCGCTTTGCCAGCAAGCACGGCCTCCTTCAGGTCTATGGTTCCCTCATAAAGAGCTCTGCCGATTATCACACCCGAGAGCCCTTTCGCCTCAAGCTGTTTCAGGGCCTTTATGTGTTCGACGGTCTTGACGCCTCCGGCCGATATTACCCTGAGCCCCGAAGAGGCAAGCAATGTTTCCAGCCCCTCCATATCCGGCCCGGCAAGCATACCGTCGTTCTTTATGTCAGTGTATATTATCTCTTTAACGCCAAAATCCGAGAACCAGCCCGTTACGGTGGAAATGTCTATATCCACGGTGTTTTTCCACCCATCCACGCTGGGCCTGAAATTTTTGACGTCTAAACTGAATATTATTTTGTCTTTCAACTCCTCGGCTATTTTCCTGGCGAAACTTACGTCGGTAAAGACCCTGGATCCCAGAACAACCCGAGAGACCCCTCTATCAAGGGCCGATACAACATGTTCCTTTGTCCGGTACCCCCCTCCCGTTTCCACTGGCACTTTCACGGCCTTGACTATCTTCTCCGTCACATCAAGGTTGACCGGTCTTCCGTCCCTGGCCCCGTCCAGGTCAACAACATGTATAAGCTCGGCTCCCATGTCGGCCCATTTCCTGGCGGCCTCTACCGGGGAGATATCGTAAACCATCTTCCTGTCATACTCGCCCTGCTTGAGGCGTACCGTCTTCCCGTCGATAAGATCTATGGCCGGTATTATCTTCATAGTTTTGAGAAGTTCCTTAGTATTTTCATGCCGTTTTCCTGAGACCTTTCAGGATGAAACTGCACGGCAAACGTGTTCCCCTTCCAGAGCGCCGATGTATACTTTAGCCCGTAATCGGTAAAAGCGGCCGTGTATTCTTCGATGTAAGGGCAGTAGTAAGAATGCACAAAATAAAAATATTCCCCGGAAGGGATCCCTTCGAACAAAGGACAGTTGTTTTTAGACAGCTCAACGGTATTCCATCCTATTTGAGGGACTTTTAAACCTTCTTTTCTTGGGAAGAGCCTGACCGCGCCCGGTACAAGCCCGAGACAGCTGGTCCCTCGGGACTCTTCGCTGCTATCAAAAAGCAGCTGAAGCCCGAGACATATCCCCAGAAAAGGCTTACCCTTCTCGATATTCCTTACAAGCTTTTCCAGGTATCCTCTTGACGCAAGACCTTCCATAGCGTCTTTTGAGGAACCCACTCCCGGAAGGACTATCTTCTCGGCGCTGTCTATTTCACCGGGGTTCTCGCAGATCTTTACATCCTCTCCGATATACCTTAAAGCGTTATAAACGCTCCGGAGATTCCCGCTCCCGTAATCCACTACTGTTATCATTATCAGCTTTTATCCTTTTAGAGCCGAGATATCATGTTGCTACTGGTCTGTTCCACAACTCACTGCCTTAACCTGAACCTTGACCTGCCACTCCAGTCTTGCTGCCTTTTCGTTACCCGGCGATTGGTGATCCTCTACAATATACCTTTACTTGAAGGCACATCTAAAGGCCGGCGCGGATCCACGCATGTGGCCTTGTCCATCGCCAGACCGAAAGCCTTAAAAACCGCCTCCATATAGTGATGCAGATCTCCTTCCCCGGACACCTGAATATGCAGGTTTATTCCCATTTTTTTTGCGAAACTTTCAAGAAAATCCATGCCGTAGTGCAAAGAGTATCCCTCTTCCTCCCCTGAGAGCTCCCCGGCTTTTTCCTTTGGAAAATTAAAACTGAACGCCGGACGGTTGGAAATATCGACCGTAACCTTGGCCAGAGCCATATCCATAGGAGCCTCTTCAGAAGCTATTCTCCTTATTCCTCGGCATTCACCGAGAGCTTTTTTAAAAACTTCTCCCAAAGCAAGACCTATATCCTCGTTGAGGTGATGTTTGTCCACATGTGTGTCGCCCGAAGCCTTAAGCTTTATATCGAAAAGACCGTGATACGCAAACAGCGTTATCATGTGGTCCAGAAAACCTATGGTCGTGTCTATGGCCGAAACGCCTGTCCCGTCGATGTTGAGCTCGTCCACCTCTATCGAGGTTTCCTTGGATTTCCTTTTGTAGTGAACAGCCGACCTTTTTGAAGCCTGAGCGCTTTTACTGAAAATGCCCATGTCCCCCCCTTTTATCATCAAGCTATGGCGGCATCTAAACCGTCATTCGCATCTAACTTCTATGGATCTCCAGTGTTCTTCGAGTTTTTCTATGGCGGTAAGTTCTCTCACCCATACCGCCGAAGCCGACAAGGCCTTACGGGAATAAGAAATTATGTGTGAACTTTTCATAAAGCTTCTGAGATTAAGCCCCGACGAATACCGCGCTGTTCCGCCGGTGGGAAGCACATGGCTGGGGCCGGCTATATAATCTCCGATGGCCACCGGAGAATACTGCCCCAGGAAAACCGCTCCCGCGTTCGTTATGTTCTTGAGCACCCTCTTTGGCGACTTCACCATAAGCTGCAGATGCTCGGGCGCTATCATGTTGGAAATTTCCGCGGCAGACTCCAGATTTTCTGATTTTATTATGTACCCCGGGATATTTTTGTCCTTCGAAAGAGCGCTGAATATCCTTTTAGACGGTGTCACGAGTACGGAAAGCCCCTTATGGTGTTCCGACTGCGACGAAAGATCCCTTTTAAGGTATTCCACGTCAGCGTGATTGTTGGCGATTATGAGAACCTCACTGGGACCGGCCAGCATGTCTATATCGCAATAACCGAAGACCTGGCGCTTCGCCTCGGTAACGTATTCGTTGCCCGGGCCCACTATCTTGTCCACCCGGGGCACGGTTTTCGTGCCGAACGCAAGAGCTCCTATCGCCTGGGCTCCCCCCACCTTGTAGATCTCGTCCACCTTAAGAAGATCCGCCACAACAAGTATATGCGGGTCTATCGAATTGTACTTATTCGGCGGAGAGACCAGAACTATTTTTTTTACCCCGGCTATCTTAGCCGGGAGCACCGTCATGTATACGCTTGATACAAGCGGCACCGTCCCGCTGGGCACATACACCCCGACCTTCTCGATGGGGGCGAACTTTTCCCCCAGCTCCACTCCGTTCTCGTGCCTTATGGTCCATGATCTGGGCAGCTGGTTACGGTAGAACTTGTCGATGTTCTGTATGACGGCTTTCAGTGTTTCCAATATGCCGGGCTTAAGGTCCTGATACGCGCCGCTTATTTCCGCCTCCGAGACCTTTATCTCCCTGCGAGAGAGATCCACCTTGTCAAAACATCTTGTGTACTTTAGAAGAGCCTTGTCTCCGTCCCTTCTGATGTCATCGAGTATGCCAGCGACTTTTTTTCGCACACGTTCCTTGCCTAAACCTGACCTCTCGACTATTTTCTGAAAAGATTTACTTCCTGCTTTGACGATCTTCATGTCAGCCTTCCTGTTTCATCTCAATGAATTTAAAAGCGCTCTCAAGAGCGTCGGACAGCCCCTCCGGTCTTTTACCTCCGGCCTGGGCGAAGGTTTCCTTTCCGCCGCCTGACCCTTCTATTTCCCCCGCCGCCCGAGAAACTATCTCTCTGGCGCTAAATCCTCTACCTGCCAGCACCTGGGGAACAGAACAGGCGATGTAAGCTTTATCCCCTGTCCCTCCGGCAAGTATCACCACCGCGTCCCGGGCGATTTTCTCGGCGCAGGTAACGGCTTTTCTTAAAAGCGTCATGTCCGCCGCCGGGAAAATACCGGAAACCACTTTAACGTTCTTAATTGCCCTTGGATCGCTTGCGGCATCCTCGACCTTTGTCCTTATTTCGGAAAAAACATCATTTTCCCTGGACTTCTCCGCTTTTTTTATTTCCTTCTCGGCTTTTTCCCTTATTTCGGCCAGCGCCGGGAATATATACTCGTCAAGCCGTTCTATAACGGCTCCGGATACCGCCGTTCTGCCGTCCACTATGTTCCTCGCCTCACTTATGGCTTCTTCAGGATCTTCGGCCGATATGAACTCTCTTTTTCCTTCAAGCTCGCGAAGCATCTCTGAAAGTTTTCTTTTTATCCATTCCTCCGCTTCGTCTCCGGTCACGGCCTCTATCCTTCTTATTCCGCTTGCCACCGAACTTTCGGCGACTATTTTAAAGAGCCGTATGTCCCGCGTATTCTCCACATGTGTCCCGCCGCATAGTTCCATGGATTTTTCCCCGACCTTGACCACGCGCACAACGTCGGAATATTTCTCGCCGAAGAACGAAAGAGCCCCTTCTTCTTTGGCGCTTACTATATCTTTCTCCTCAATGCATACCCCTATACCGTCCTCTACCCATCCGTTCACCAGCCTCTCGACTTCAACGATCTGCCTGTGTGAGAGCTTCTTGAGATTGGTAAAGTCAAATCTGAGCCTTCGATGGTCGACAAGAGATCCCGACTGCCTGACGTTCTGCCCAAGCACGCCTCTTAAAGCCGCCTGCAGAAGATGCGTGGCTGTATGGTTCATGGCCGTTCTGGACTTTTTAGACGTATCCAGGTCCAGACAGACCTCATCTCCTTTGGAAAAAGACCCCGACTCAACCGTAACCTGATGTATTTTCCTCCCGTCCGCCAAAATAGTGTTAACGACCAGCATCTTCGCGCCCTTGGAGGATATTGTCCCTTTGTCTCCTGTCTGTCCGCCCGACTCCGGGTAGAATAGGGCGCTTGAAGGCGAGGTTACTACCTCCCCGCAGTCTCCTTCGCCCATAACGTCGGTGCTTACGCCGCCTTTTACCATAAAAGCCAGACTGGCCTTAAGCGGAAGTTCCTCGGAAAAAGATGGCCTCGGAGCGTCCTTGAAAGAATCCGGCTTAAAAATAAAATCGCAGGAAATATCGCTTCCCTTTCTGGACTGTTCCTTGCGTTTTTCCATAAAACCTTCGAATTCTTCCATGCGCGCCGAAACGCCTCTGTCATCGCACATATCCTGTATAACTTCCAGGGGCATACCGTAAGTGTCAACAAGCTTAAAGATATCCTCGCCTCTTAACACGCCCTTTTCTAAAGATATCATTTCCTCGAAAACAGGACGCGCTTCTTTAAGCGTTTCGTTGAACCGTATTTCCTCCCCCTCTACTATCGCGGCTATATGTTCTCTGTTCTCTTCAAGAGAAGGGTAAACATCCTTGAACATCCTCGTCACATCCGGGACCATTTTATAAATGAACGCCCCTTCGCCTGAATTTCCTTTAAGCCAGGCCCTTCTTATGAGCTTTCTTACAACGTACCCCCGCTTCTCGTTCGACGGAGAGACACCGTCGCTTATCGCGAAAACAGCCGCCCTCAAATGGTCGGCCACAACGTTTAGAACCGCCGGGTCGGTTTTTCCGGTCAGCTGTCTTACTTTTTCCGTAAGCGGCCTAAAAAGGTCGGTCTCAAAATTGCTGGCTACTCCCTGCATCACCGCCGTAATCCTTTCCAGTCCCATACCGGTATCAATATTCCTTGCCGGAAGGGGAATAAGCCTGCCGTCGGGCTTTCTTTCGAACTGCGTAAAAACAAGGTTCCATATTTCCACAAACCTTCCGCAATCGCATGAAGGATCGCACTTCGCGCTGCCGCAACCTTTACCGGGAACTTTGTCGTAAAATATCTCCGAACAAGGCCCGCATGGCCCGTTGGGGCCCTTGAGGGGAGCGTCCGCCGGCCAGAAATTGTCATGGTCACCCATCTTCACTATCCTGGCCGGATCCAACGCCATATGATCTTTCCATATACGGTAGGCCTCGTCATCGTCCTTGTAAACCGAAACCCAAAGCCTGTCCGCGGGAATGCCCATCTCCACGGTCAGGAACTGCCAGGCCCACTCTATGGCCTCTTTCTTGAAATAATCCCCAAAAGAAAAATTACCTAGCATCTCAAAAAAAGTATGATGTCTCGGAGTTCTTCCAACGTTGTCCAGATCACCGGTCCTTAAGCATTTCTGACAGGAAGCGGCCCTTTGAAAGGTCACGTTCTTCCCCATGAACTGCTCCTTGAACTGGTTCATTCCGGCCCCGGTAAAAAGAAGGGTAGGATCATTCGCCGGGACCAGTAGATCGCTTTGCGCGACAACATGCCCCTTAACTTTAAAAAAATCAAGAAATTTCCGCCGTATTTCAGAAGAATTCATTTTAGGTACCCGGAAAAACAGTTAGAGGATCAGACGACGGCTCCGTAAGCCTTCCTGACGTCTTTTTCCAAAGTATCGAGTATTTTAACGTTGTCTTTAAGGTATATGCGGGCGTTTTCTTTACCCTGACCGATCTTCTCTTCTCCGTAAGAGAGCCAGGTGCCTGTCTTTTTTATTACCCCCAGCTCCTCGGCAAGATCAAGCACGCTTGAAGCGCGGGAGATCCCTTCGTCGAACATTATGTCGAACTCAGCCTGTTTAAAAGGCGCGGCAAGCTTGTTCTTCACTACCTTGGCGCGGACCCTGCTGCCTATAACGCTTTCTCCCTTCTTTAAGGACGCGATCCTCCTCAGGTCTATCCTCACGGAAGAATAGAATTTAAGAGCGTTGCCGCCCGTAGTGGTTTCCGGGTTCCCGAACATGACGCCTATCTTCATCCTTATCTGGTTTATGAAAATAACGCAAGTCTTGGACTTGCTTATCGCCGCCGTGAGCTTGCGAAGCGCCTGGCTCATCAGGCGGGCCTGAAGCCCCACATGGGAATCTCCCATCTCGCCGTCTATCTCTTTTTTTGGCGTAAGCGCCGCCACCGAGTCCACAACAACTACATCAAGCGCGTTACTTCTTACAAGGGTTTCTGTTATTTCAAGAGCCTGCTCACCGTTATCGGGCTGTGATATCAAAAGCTCGTCAAGATTGACCCCTATGGTCTTAGCGTAATTGGGATCAAAAGCGTGCTCGGCGTCTATAAAAGCTACCTCTCCTCCCATTTTCTGGGCATTGGCTATAATACTCAGAGTCAGGGTAGTCTTACCGCTTGACTCGGGACCAAAGATCTCAACAACTCTGCCGCGGGGTACCCCGTTAACCCCCAGCGCCAGATCCAACCCCAGAGAACCTGTGGATATAGCGTCTACCTGGACCTTATACCCCTCTCCCATCGTCATTATCGCGCCTTCGCCAAAATCCTTTTCTATTTTACTAACGGCAAGTTCGAGAGCTTTCTTCTTGGAGTCATCCTTAACCGACCCGGCCTCCGGAACCTCGTTTTTCTTATCAACAGGCTTACTTTTCACGTTTTTCGACATTTTACCCTCCCGCCTTATTAAGGCCCTTATTATTACTGACTTATTATACGTACCACCCGTCTTTTTTGCAAAGAAAATTATCCGTATACCAAACCCCGTTTTTCTCTGCGGCCGCGCTTTTCCCCCGCTATTAGAGACGGTTTTTGAAGGGTTTTTCTTTCACTTTTTTATGGATTATTTTTAGGGGCTCTGTACCGGCCCCTGAAAGGGAACTCTGCCAGGGATATGTGATCCGCCCCTTCCGGAGAAAGAACCGACCTGAACAGTGTCATACTCTCCGCGCTGGTCTCTGCCAAGAAATCATCCTCGGCCAATATAGCTTTCCTGAGGGAAGATGTATTTTTGTAACTTCTTATGCGGCCTATAGTAATGTGAGGAACAAATCTCTTTTTATCCTCGACAAAACCGATCTTGGATAGGATAGACTGAACACTCTTGGCTGCCAGAGAAACGCTCTTTTCCCCTTCACGTATCCCCGCCCAAAGGACCTTCGGATTACGCCAATCCGGAAAAACCCCTATCCCTCTTATGGTTATCGCGAAAGGCTCTATACGCCCCGCCTCTTCTTGCAGAACCGAAATTATCCCCGGAACGTCTTTTTCCATAACGTCACCCAGGAATTTTAGCGTGATGTGGGTCAGGCCGGGGTCTACCCATCTTACATCGCATGTTGCTTTTTTGAGAGATTCCTGAAGACTGATGAGGCTTTTTTTAGCCGCATCCTTAAGTTCTATAGCGACAAAAACTCTTAGTTTTTCGGGTTCTTCCAAGGATGTTTCCCCGGTAAAAGTGAACTACATGCATTCCAGAATGAACTCTAAAAGGGCCCTTGCAAAAGCGTCTTTGAGCTTCAGGCGGCCGCCCTTTAAAAATATTTTTCTGATAACGGTGCGCTTATTATCCGAGAACGCGGCATATGCCAACCCGACGGGCTTAAGCGGCCGGCTGCCTGAAGGCCCAGCGATACCCGTTATCGACGCTCCGATATCCGTCCCTGTGAGCCTTCTCACGCCGCGGGCCATCTCTCCCGCGGTTTCGGGGCTCACGGCACCGTGTTTTTTTATAGTCGACCGTTTTACCTTGAGAATGTTTACTTTGATATCATTGGAATAAGCTACTACGGCTCCGGAAAAGTAAGAGGAACTTCCCGGCACGTCAGTAACACGGCTCGAGGCAAGCCCGCCCGTGCAGGACTCGGCCAGGGAAAGTGTCGCAGCCTTTTTGGAGAAACGCCTGAAAAGTTTTTCTTCCGGTCTTTTTTTCACTGTTCCCGCCGGATCCGTTAGACCGCCGCCCCCACTTCAGTCTCTTCCATAACCTCTTTTTCCTCGCCGAACTTAACCGAAACCATCTTCGAGACGCCTTTCTCCTGCATGGTTATGCCGTAGAGCACGTCCGCTAGCTGTATGGTCATGCGGTTATGAGTTATTATGACGAACTGCGAGAGCTTAAGGAACTCCTGGAGAACCCTGCAGAACCTCACCACGTTCGACTCGTCAAGAGGCGCGTCGATCTCGTCGAGAACGCAGAAGGGGCTCGGGTTGACCTTGAAAATGGCGAATATAAGAGCGATCGCCGTCATTGCCTTTTCCCCGCCGGAAAGCTGCATGATGTTATGAAGTTTCTTGCCGGGAGGCCTCACCACAATGTCTATGCCGCTTTCCAATACGTCCCTCTCGTCCTCGAGGATAAGATCAGCCTTGCCCCCGTTGAACAGCATACGGAAATAATCGTTGAATTCTTTACGTATCGCCTCGAAAGAGTCCATGAACTTCTTGCGGGTAGTGCGATTTATCTTCTGTATGGCGTCGAGTAGCTGTTCGCGCGAGCTCTCAAGATCGTCCCTCTGCTTTGTAAGGAACCTGAACCTTTCCTCCAGCTGTTTATGCTCTTCCATCGCTCCCAGGCTCACATCTCCCATCTTTTCTATCTGGCCCTTAAGATCTTCAACCAGCGACGAGACTTCGTCCCAGTTTGTCTGAGGATCTATCTCGACGTCAAGAGCGGCTATATCCACCTTATAAGTGTCGGAGATCTTATCCTGTATGGCGGATTTCTTGTATTCTATCTCTTTTTTCATTATATTTACGTCGCGCGCCTTATCTCTTAGCTTCTCAAGTTCTCCTTCCGCTCCTGCCAGCGCGGAACTCAGGGACTCTACTTCTCTCAAAAGGCTTTCTTTCCGCTCTTTCTTTACCGCTATCTCTTCGCCTCGGCTGGCAAGTATCTCTCGGAACTCGGCATTAGCAGCCTCCAGATTCACTATTTCTTCCTCCAGAGACTTTATTCTTGCGGCACTTTCCGTTATCCTCGACCTTTTATCCTCGACCTCGGAATCTATCCTGGCAAAGGCGCTCCTTTCTCTTTCAAGATTGTCAGCCAGGTTCTCTTCGTCTTTTCTCAGCGCGGAAAGTTCCGCCTTAAGATCGGACATGCAGAACAGTGTTTCTTCCCTTCTTATGGAATTTTCTTTTATTGTTTCCTGGGCCTTGTCTATGGATCCCTGTATCTCACGGCATTTTCCCTCAGAGCAGGATATCTCTTCTTCCAGCCGAACCCGTTCCGCTTCCAGTTTTGCGAGATTAGCTGTCTCTTCCTTTATCTCGGTCTCAAGAACGGAGATCTCGCTCATGACAGAGTCGAATTTTTCTTTTACCGAAGACCTCTTGGAAAGAACGTCCGAAAAACGGGCCTGAGAATCCCTTAGCTCCCTTTCCAGTTTCTCCTTGGAGGAAGCGGCGGAAACAAGCCACATTTCAAGCCTTTTCACGGATTCCTCTATAGCGGTTATCTCTCCAGCTATGGCCTTTTCCTCGGCTGCCATGGAAGCGGCCTTTTCCTTTCTTCCGAAAAGAGGCACGGATTCCTTGGACGAGTAATTCCTGCTTCTCCTGAAACCCTTTGAATAAAGCTCTCCTTTTTCTCCTATGACCTTTACACCCGCACCCTGACGCGCCTCCAACACTCTCGCGGCGTCCTCGCGCGAAGAAGCCACGAGTATATCGCCGAAAAAGGCTTTAAGGCTCTCGGCTTTAGGAAAGGATGTCGTCATTATTTCCGAAAGAGATCTAAAAGACCCCTCCAAGGAACCTTCCCCGGACAAAACAAATCTCTCTATCTCATCAAGTATCAGGAAATTCACGCTTTCCATGGAATTTTCAGCCAGGTAACCCGTTATCGCGTCGGCCGAGGCGGCCGTATCTACGACTACCGAATATGCCGCCTCACCTATGGCGGCCCTGACCGACTCCTCGTAATTGTCCCCGAAACTTATCATTTCCGAGAGTATCCCCGCGACCCCGGAAAACAAAGCGTCCTGGGCCTCGACCCTGCGCATTATCTCCTTGACGCTTTCCCCCATGCCCTCGCGTTCAGAAATAAGTTTCTCGAGGAATTCCCTGCGGGGAACTATCTCGTTGAGCTTCTTTTCCTTGGACGCGCGCTCTGAAAAAAGCACCGCGAGTTCCTTCTGTTTATCGGAATATTCCCCGCTGAAGACCCTGTATTCCTCTCTCTTGGACTCCATCTCACGGCCCGCTTCACCCATCTCGTCCTCAAATGCCTTCATCCGATCTTCAACCCGGGACCTTTCCTCTAGGACCTGCGCAAGTTCTGTCTTCAGGCGCTTTTCCCTCGACACCGAATTCTGCGTGTCAGCCCCTGTCCTTATAAGCGCGTTCCTCGCTCGGGTCTGTTCGGAAACGGCTTCCATTATCATTTCCTTACTGGCCTTGAGCTCCTGGGAACATCTGTCCATTATTTCCGAAAGTATCTTTATATTCTCCTCTGCCGCTCGGAAAGCCTCGTCCTTATTCTGCCTTTTTTCCTCGACCTCTTTGAACCTGGTTTCAAGTCCGGAAAGCCTCTCGCCCATCCTGTCCTTGCGCTCCGTGGCTTGCTCTATCTCCCAGTCCAGCCTCTCTACCTGCTTTCTGAACTCCTCCACCCTTTCGCGGTTTATCGAAACCGTATGAGTGTTCTTATCCATATCCGTGGAAAGCCTCATTACCTCGTTCTGGGAAATATTCAGGTCCTCCGTTACCGAGTTGTACTCCTCTCGGGCCGTCAAAAGCCGCGAGGAAATACCTTCGGCGTCACTGCTTAGCGAGTCTATGTTTTCTTTAAGTTTTCTGTTCTCCTCCGCGAGCGAAGAATCATCGGTACCCAGCTCCCTGAATTTTTTAACGGAAAGTTTTATCTCCAGATCTTTAAGCTCGTCAAAACGCGCCTTATAACGCTCGGCTTTCCTGGCTTTCCGCTCTATTGAGTTTATCTGACGCTCCACCTCCCGTATTATGTCGTTTATCCTGAGAAGATTATCGCGTGTTTTTTCAAGCTTAAGAAGAGCCTCTCTTTTCTGCGTCTTGTAGCGGGTTATGCCGCTGGCCTCCTCAAAAACGTATCTTCTGTCTTCGGGTTTCGACGAGAGTATCATGTCCATGCGGCCCTGTTCCACGATTGAGTAGGAACTTGTGCCTATCCCCGTTCCCATAAGAAGGTTTCGTATATCCAGGAGCCTGACCGGAGTCTTATTTAGAAGATATTCGCTCTCTCCCGAACGGTAAACTCTTCGGGTTATCGTAACTTCGTCATAGTCCACCGGAAGAGCCTTGTCCTCATTTGATAATGTCAGAGAAACCTCTGCCAGATTCACAGGCTCGTGTTTTTCCGTGCCGTTAAAAATAACGTCCTGCATGGAAGTCGAACGCATGCTTTTGGTGGACTGCTCGCCGAGCACCCACTTAATGGCGTCGACGACGTTACTTTTACCGCAGCCGTTGGGGCCGACCACAGCCGTAACTCCCGGCTCGAACTTAAGCCTGGTCCTGTTTAAAAAAGATTTGAAACCGGAAATCTCAAGACGCTTGAAATACATGACCCCTCCCCTTTACTGAATGGCCTCAGATTCTCCCTTTAAAATGCCTTTAAGATGCTCTATGTCTTCTTCTGTGTATTCGCGGTAACCGTTGATAGGATTGCGCCGAGGCTCGGGAAATATGCCCTTTTTCTCGTAGTTTATCACTGTACCTCTGTAAATACCGAGAATATTAGCTACATCCTGGACCGTGTACCGCTTTGCGCCGTTAGCTATCATGATTTTTATTATCCTTTGAATAGGTTTGATAAGGTTTAAATGCCTTTAACAAACTTTGTTAGAGTATATACGTGTTCCTAACATGTGTCAAGGGGTTTCGTAAATTACAGAGAAAGAGTGTCCGGATCCGATCTGTTCCTGAGCCATTTTAACAGCCCCTCCGAAGGTGGGGCTGTTAAAACCATCGGGTATTGAGTATTGGATTCTTCGCCTCCGGCTCAGAATGACAAGGAGTTTTTAAAACACGTTGGTGCCAGGCACTGCAACTTGGAAACAAACGCTCTGTGCCAGGCACCTTAGATTTGGCCAAAAGACAGGATTTCTTTGAAATACTGTCTTTTGTTCATAGAGGTTCCCACAAGGCCAAATCTATCCCCCCTGAAATGATTTCTGAACGAAGAGAGGAAATCAAGGGGGGACAACCTTAACCTGTTCGTTTTTTTACTTGAGAATTTTATTGATCTCTTTTGTGAGAGCTGGGACGACTTTAAAAAGGTCGCCCACTATTCCGTACGTGGCTACTTTGAAGATAGGAGCTTCGGGGTCTTTGTTTATCGCTATAATTACGTTGGAAGACTGCATGCCTATAAGGTGCTGTATCTGCCCGCTTATACCGCAGGCGATGTACAACTTCGGACATACCGTTTTCCCGGTCTGTCCCACCTGGTGAGAATACGGTATCCACCCGGCATCGACAGACGCTCGAGACGCTCCGACGGCCGCGTTAAGAGAAAGAGCAAGTTCTTTTATCACCGAAAAATTCTCCGGGCAACCCACTCCCCTGCCGCCCGAAACTATTATGTCGGCCTCGGCAAGATTAACGGTCTCTTCTATCTCCTCGACTATGTCCTTAAGCACCGTTCGTGAGCTGAATGTCTCAGCGGGAAATTCCTCGCGTATTACCTTACCTTTTCTCGAAGCGTCGGGCTCAAGTTCTTTCATTACTTTATGGCGCACTGTGGACATCTGCGGCCTGTGATTTGGCGTTATGATGGTTGCCATTATGTTACCGCCGAACGCCGGCCGGGTCTGAAGAAGTATCTTTTCTTTTTCGTCTATATCAAGCCCGGTGCAGTCTGCGGTAAGTCCGGCGTTTATCGTTACCGCCACTCTTGAAATAAGGCTTCGTCCTATAACAGTGGCCCCGCAAAGAACTATTTCAGGCTTATATTTTGACACAAGCGCCGTCAGCACCTTGGTATACGGATCGTCAAGATAGGCCTTGAGTTTGGGCGAGTCCACAAGATAAACCTTATCGGCGCCTCTTGCTATAAGTTCGGCGCACTCGCCATCCACTTTATCTCCCAGTAGAACGGCGCAAAGATCGACGCCCAGTTTATCGGCCAGTTCCCTGCCCTTACCGAGAAGCTCGTAGGCTACGGACTGCACTTTCCCCTTTTTCTGCTCGGCAAATACCCATACATCCTTGTAGATCGAAAAATCCACTGAAGGCTTTGCCGGTTTCTTCTCAAGCGATATGGCCTTGAATTTGCAGGCCTCGACGCAGGCGCCGCAGAGCGTGCACTTGGCATAATCTATTACGGCCTTCCTGGCCTCCACCTTTAGGGCCCCAAAGGGACAGACCTTAACGCACAGCGTGCATCCCGTACACTTATCAAGTATTATTTTTATCGCTTCCTGTTCCGACATGCTTTTCTCTTTCCCGGGCGATCCCGGAAACAAATTTAAACCCTCTTAGCCTAAAATAACTTCCTTAAGCACGGCCGCCAGTTTAACCGCTATTTCCTCGGGTTCTCCCGTAAGGACCTGTCCACCCTCGCGGGGCGCTGGACTAAAAACTTTCACGACTCTTGTGGGGGATCCTTCAAGTCCTATTTTCCCGGCCTCGCAGGCTATATCGTCCGCGCTCCAAACAGGTATCTCTATCTTTTTGGCTTTCATTTTCCCTTTAAGGGAAGGCAGCCTCGGCTCGTTTATCTCTTTTACCACCGTAAACACAGCCGGCAAAGGAGTCTCTATAATGTCGTATCCTTCTTCGGTCATCCTCTCGACAACAGCCTTGCCGCTATCCACGCTTTCTATCTTCTTTACATAGGTCACCTGCGGTATATCCAGATGCATGGAAACTCCCGGTCCGACCTGGGCTGTATCCCCGTCGGAAGCCTGCTTGCCGCAGAATATCATGCTGTACCCACCGATCTTCTTTATGGCCTGGGACAGAGTGTAACTTGTGGCCCAAGTATCGCTTCCGGCGAACTTACGGTCGCTTAGAAGAACAGCGTTGTCGCAGCCCATAGATACGGCCTCTTTAAGCGCCTCTTTGGCCTGCGGAGGCCCCATGCTGATCACTATAACCTCAGAATTTCCTCCGACACGGTCCTTGACCCTGAGAGCTTCCTCTATAGCGTACATGTCAAAAGGATTTATAACCGAGGCAACGCCCTCTCTTTTGAGGGTATTGGTTACCGGGTCTATCTTGACGTCAGTCGTGTCGGGAACCTGCTTTATAAGGACAAGAATCTTCATTTTTCAGTATGAGCCTATTTCGACAGGCTTTCCTTTATTACGGCGGACGCTATTACATTTCTCTGTATCTGGTTCGTCCCCTCGTATATCTGTGTTATCTTGGCGTCTCTCATAAGTTTTTCAACCGGATATTCTTTCATGTAACCGTACCCGCCGAATATCTGTACGGCATCGGTGGTAACCTTCATAGCCACATCCGAAGCGAACATTTTGCTCATAGCGGAGATCTTGGATATATTCTTGGCCCCGGAATCCACCATTCTTGCGGCCGAGTATATGAGCGCCCTGGAAGCTTCTATCTGGGTAGCCATATCGGCCAGCATCCACTGTATGCCCTGGAACGACGATATGGCGCTTCCGAACTGTCTTCTCTCGTGAGCGTATTTCACAGCCTCATCAAGAGCCCTTTGCGCTATTCCAACGGCCTGGGCGGCCACGCCGGGCCTTGAGTGATCAAAAGTTTTCATCGCCACTATGAACCCGAGCCCCTCTTTGCCGAGAAGGTTCGCTTTAGGTATTTTGCAATCGGTGAAAATTACTTCACGCGTAGCCGACCCCCTTATCCCGAACTTATCTTCTTTCTTACCGAAACTCACACCCGGGGTATTCTTATCCACTATAAAGGCGCTGGCTCCGCGCGGCCCTTTCGTCTTATCGGTCATGGCTATCACGGTGTAAACCTCGGCTTCTCCGCCATTGGTTATCCACTGTTTCGTCCCGTTGAGGATGTAATAATCGCCGTCTTTTTTGGCGGTGGTCTTTATTCCGCCTGCATCCGAACCAGCCTCGGCTTCCGTGATACAGAAAGCCGCCAGGGTCTTTCCGGCCGCTATGTTTGGAAGATACTTCTCTTTCTGCTCTTCGTTTGCGTAAAGAAGTATAGGATATGTTCCGAGCCCTGTGGCGGCGAAGGAAAGAGCTATCCCTCCGCATCCCCACGAAAGGTTCTCCGTGGCTATTGCCATCTCAAGCACACCGCCGCCCATTCCGCCGTACTGTTCGGGTATATAAACTCCGAATATATCGGACTCGGCTATGACCTTAACCACTTCCCAGGGAAACTCGTTTTTCTCGTCGTATTCGGCGGCTACAGGTTTTATCTTTTCCTCGGCGATCTTACGGCAAAGGTCCCGTATCATCTCCTGTTCTTCTGTAAGTAGATAATCCATTTTTTCTCCTTAAAAGTTAACGCTCAAACACTCGCAAGAAAACGGGCCATTCCACGTGCGGCCTGGCTCCTTCATCCTTTGAACTTCTTGAGAACAAGAGTAACATTGTGACCGCCGAAACCAAGGGAATTATTCAAGGCAACCTTGACTTCTCTTTCCCGGGCCGTGTTGGGCACATAGTCCAGATCGCAGGCCGGGTCAGGATTTTCGTAGTTTATTGTGGGCGGTATCACGCCATGTTTTATGGCCATGGCGCAGGCTATAAGTTCAGTGGCTCCGGTAGCACCTAAGAGGTGGCCCGTAACTCCTTTGGTGGAGCTTACAGGCACCTTGTATGCCATATCCCCGAAAACCTTCTTTATGGCGGCGGTCTCCATAGCATCGTTAAGCTGAGTGGATGTTCCGTGGGCGTTTATATACCCTACATCCGAAAGGTCGACCTTAGCGTCTTCTATGGAAAGCTTCATACATCTTACTGCCCCGTCTCCGCCCGGATCTGGAGCGGTCATATGGTAAGCGTCTCCGCTCATACCGTAACCTACCATCTCGCAGTATATTTCGGCCCCTCTTTTTCTGGCGTGTTCAAGCTCCTCAAGTATCACTACGCCGGAACCTTCTCCCATTACAAATCCGTCTCTTTCCCTGTCAAAGGGACGCGACGCCCGTGTGGGATCGTTATTGTATTTTGTGCTTAGCGCCTTAAGAGCGCAGAATCCGCCAAAACCCATTTTTGTTATAGCTGCCTCGCTTCCGCCGGCGGCCATAACATCGGCGTCGCCTCTCTGTACCAGCCGGAACGCGTCACCTATGGAGTGACTACCTGCGGCGCATGCGGTGACCGAGGAAGAATTAGGCCCCTTAAAACCCAGCTCTATTGAAACTATTCCCGAGGCCATATTGACTATGAGCATCGGTATAAGGAAAGGCGACATCCTTGAAGCGCCCTTGGTCTCATCTTCCGATTTAAGAAACTTTTCATGCTCAGTTTCGACGGTGTGCAGCCCGCCTATACCGGAACCTATGTACACCCCAGCTCTCTCCGGTACGAAACCCGAAGAATCAAGCCCCGCGTCCGCTAAGGCCATTTTGGCAGCGGCTATAGCGAATTTCACGAACGGGTCAAGACGTCTTTCCTGTTTGGGGTTTATGTAGGCTGTCGCGTCGAAGTTCTTTACCTCTGCCGCGACATGGGAATTGAATGGCTCAGGATCAAAAGCCGTAAGACGGGAAACCCCCGTTTTACCGTTTATTAGGGAATCCCAGAAATCCTTGATATTGTTCCCTACGGGAGTAACTACACCTACTCCCGTAAGGACTACTCTTTTATTGGACATCTTATTGTGAGAGGATTGTGGACGTTACTTTCCTGAACTTTTCTCTTCAATATAAGATATGGCTTCACCGACAGTGGTGAGTTTTTCCGCGTCCTCGTCAGGTATCTCGGCCCCGAACTCCTCTTCAAGAGCCATGACAAGTTCAACCGTATCCAAAGAATCCGCTCCGAGGTCGTCTATGAACTTAGCGTCTTCCTTAACTTCCTCGATCTTGACTCCGAGCTGTTCCGCTACGATCGATTTTACTTTCTCCGCTATCCCTGACATTTTTCCTCCTTTTATGAGTTACCTTAATTACGAACGTTTCTTTGTTTCAGCTGGGCACGGCTACATCACCATTCCGCCGTCCACCTTTATCACCTGTCCCGTTATATAGGAAGACTCCTCACTTGCCAGGAAAAGGGCGAGTTTGGCCACATCGGCCGTTTCACCCATTCTTCCGAGGGGTATAAGCCCCAAAAGCGCTTCTTTCGACTTATCGGCGAGCTTATCGGTCATATCGGTCTTTATGAACCCCGGGGCTATGGCGTTAACTGTTATGTTCCTTGACCCCAGCTCTTTAGCGACCGTCTTGGTAAGGGCTATAAGCCCGCCCTTACTCGCCGCGTAGTTGGCCTGCCCGGCATTTCCCATTACCCCTATTATCGAGGCCATGTTGACTATCTTACCGGAGCGCTTTTTCATCATAGGCCTGGTTACAGCCTTTATACAGTTAAAAGCGCCTTTCAGGTTAACGCTTATTACCGAATCCCACTCCGCTTCGGACATTCTCATGATCAGATTGTCCCTGGTGATGCCGGCATTGTTGACAAGTATATCTACCGAGTCAAAATTGTCAAGGGTTTTCTTGACAAAATCCTCCACTTCAGGGAGCGCCGTAACGTTAACTTTGCCCGTAATCACCCTTCTGCCTGTTTTTGACTCTATTTCCTTTCCCGTAGCGGCCACAAGAGCCTCGTCTACGTCGCATATAGCCAGGTTCGATCCCCTCTGGGCGAAAAGCATAGCTATCTCTTTACCGATCCCCCGGCCCGCGCCGGTTATTAAAGAAACTTTTCCGTTGAGTTCCATTTTGACCTCCGTTTTTCCGTCCCTAATTGTAACAGCATTACTTTTTTTGTCAAGAAAATTTGAGGCAGTGAGGGGACCAGATCAAGGTTCAGGTTGAGGTCGAGGTGCCTGGCACAGAGCGTTGGCTTTCCAGTTTATAGTGCCTGGCACCAAAGTGTCTTTGCTCTCGTTAGTAGAAGAGATCCTGGTAGGGATCGAAACGAAGGTAGAATATGCGGTATACCCCGTCATCGTCCATGGTAAAAACGCATCTTATACCGATGTCACCGTTTTTCTCAAAAACAGCCCTGTAAGTAAGGAGCGGGAAGTTCCTGACAGGATTGGACTTTTCCTTAAAAAATTCTTTTGAGACGAACTCGCCGAATTTCCCTTTATAATCCCCTTCCCAAAGCGCCGCGAAACTCCTCGGGGTTATCGCCCGTCTTTTAGTCGAAAAATGCTTCACAAAATCATCGTAATTACCGTTGTTATAGGCGATTAATACCTGGTCAATAATCTTATCGCCGTATTCCGAGAATTTCTTCCATTCCTCATCACCGAATCTGCCGCTAGCCTCTTCTTTAACCGGCTCTACGTATCCCGTTCGCTCGGACTCATCTTTCCCGTCCGCCGAATAAAAGAGTATCACCGACGCGGCAACAAGCACAGCCCCCGGGACAATACGTAAAAGCCAGAACTTTATCTTTTCAGACCTGTTTTCCATGATCAAATTGTATCACATCTCGCTCCGGCTATCCATCGCCGCGGAGAATTTCCCTCCTGTATAAGCGTCGATATACGCCGTAAGCTCTTCCACCCGGCTCTCCTTCGCCGGATCCCTGACCTCTTTATCTTTTTCCCTCCTCAGGTAAATTTCCTCTATGAGCCTTTTTCTCTCGAAATATAATCGTGTCACATCCTCGAGTATATCGTCCCTCAGCTGCACCATAAGTTTACTCCTTACGTCAATGCTGGTCTGAGCCGAGGTCCATATAAGGTCCGGCAAGTCCCACGTAAGCGAAACATCCCACCCGTCCCTTTTTTCCCTGGGCCCTGTCACAAGATACTTCTGCGTCGCGCTTGTGTATATCTCTATGTTATCGCTGTGATCTTCGTCGTAACCTAATGATAATCTTGGGAGGATAGCTCTCCACTTGGCGGCTTTTCTCCAGCTTTCGATCTTGCCGGGGCTTACCTCCGCGTAATCAATAGCCATCTTATGCACTTCCTTTATGTCTGGGCCACCTGAAAACCTCTCGCCAAAGACTGACAATTCACCCGGACCTCTTATATCAGAAAATGAACCCTGCTTGTATGCGAATAGAAATACCCGCTTTGAGAAAGCCGCCAATATTATCTCGGGCCCGTTATTGCTTTTGTATGTTTTTATCTCTCTTATCTTCCCCCCGTCCGAAACTTCAAGGACGCTTTTCCAGGAAAGTGCTTCAGAACCTCGAAAAAACACTTTTTTATCGGTAGCGGCGAGTATGCCTTCATTCACGGCCAGGGCCGTTACAACGCTCTTAGAAGGAAGTCCGGTGGTATCCACCTTCTTTGGTCCTAAAGAAGCTCCCTCCATTAAATATATCCCTTTTCCTGTGGACGCACAGACTCCGTCAGAATAAAGAGGTGTCATATCCCTTATGCTTTCCAGGAGAACAGCCTCTTCGTCTTCATTTTCATCCTCGGTAATATTTTCCATGTCTTCAGGGACTTCTTCTCCTTTGTCCCCGACAAGAGTTACTCTATCCCAGCCGTCAGTGCCTGGTTTACCAAAAATTACCTCGCCGCCGCTTGCTATATAAAGGAGAGACGAACCTGCCGTTACTTTTACTATCTCGCCTTGGACCGCGCCCGGAGTTATATCCCTCCAGGAATCGCCGTTTACCGTAAATATCCTGTCCCTTGTCCATGTTACTATTTCTCCCGTGTCTCCATAAGCGCACACCCCTTTAAGGTTCCTTTCCCCCTCTGAATGACGCCACAGGTCTTCCGTGCCTTCCTTTATATAGAGGCCTTCGTCTGAAGATACAAAGATCTTCCCTGTCCAAAAGGCTATTCCTGTCACTTTCGGACCGAAAGAAGATACATCTTCTCTCTTCCATGTTTTCCCAAGATCATTACTTACGTACACCCCGGCGGTGGATCCGGCGTAAATAGTATCAGTTCCCGGTATGCCTCCGATACAGGTGATATCCTCCGATGCCCCGAGATGTCCTGTTATCTCGGTCCACTCAGCGCCGCTTTCCGCGATATGCGAGATAAATGTCAGAGCCAAAACCGCGGCAAAACCCCTAAAACCAAACTTTCTCATTTCTCGTCCTCCTTATTTAAACTTACCCCAGGCGCGTTTCACGCGTTAAATCTTAGCGTTATTTTTATTTTTTGTCAACATTTTTTTATTTTTTAGCAAATGATGCCCCACCGACTTCGCTTTGCGCCGGGTGCGCCGCCATAGCGCAAAGTGTCCCCGTATTACGCACCAAAATGTCCACAGTCAACTAAATCCAGCATAAATATACGAAAAACTACAGGGCACTTTACCGCATAATCCGGAGACACTTTGGTATGTAGGTTCCCACCCGGCACAAGATTCGTATTTGTCATCCTGAGGCCTTTCTTAACTTGTCATCCTGAGGCCCGAAGGGCCGAAGGATCACATAAAATATAAATTCTTCGTCGGCCGTCGGCCTCCTCAGAATGACAGGTGGAGTGGCTCAAAATGACGGGGTGTTTGAAGTCCTTTCATTCCTGACCTGACTTTTGTACACATTGGTGACAGGCACCAGTGGTGCCTGTCACCAACTGCCCATCCCCTCACTGCTTCCCTCTTCCTCCTTTTACCCTTCCCGTGATATACTTACCTCATGCAAAACAAATTCCCGGAAAACTTTTTGTGGGGCGCGTCGACGAGCGCTTATCAGGTTGAAGGCGCTAATTCGACCTGTGACTGGGCCGATTGGGAAAAAGCTTCCGCGCACGAAGAATGCGGCCGGGCCTGCGAACACTACACCCGTTTTAACGACGATTTCCGTATAGCCGCGGAACTCGGGCATAACGCCCATCGTCTTGGCCTTGAGTGGAGCCGGATAGAGACTTCCGAGAATACATGGCAGGATAAGGAATGGGAGCATTACAGAGCTGTCCTTGATTCACTGCTCGAAAAAAATATAGAACCTATACTTACGCTCCACCACTTTACACTGCCTTTATGGCTTTCAAAAAAAGGCGGATGGCTTAACCCTGATTCTCCCTGCATTTTCGCGCGTTTCGCCGAAAAAGCCGCTCGGGAACTTGGAAGCCGTGTTAAATACTGGATCACTATAAACGAACCTAACATACTCGCCATACTCGCGTATTTCTGGGGTCAGTGGCCGCCATGTCATAAGAATTTCAATGAGGCCGTCACCGTCCTAAGAAACATGCTCAAAGCCCATGCCCTTTCATATGAAATGATAAAAAATACGTCATGCAAAAATACACAAATAGGCATAGCAAAAGCTGTTACAGCTTTTCATCCTGAATCGCCTTTTTCAATTTCTGACCGCCTGGCTTGCGCCTTTAGAAGCAGGTTCCATAACTACAACTTCATATCTTCCCTAGTAAACGGCAGAATAGAGTTTGATCCATTTCGCAAAGAAAGGCTCCCCGCAGCGCGTACGCTCGACTTCATAGGGCTGAACTATTATTTCAGGCAGTTCATCCGGGGAGAAAAAGACCTTTTCGCGCATCCTTTCGGAGAAGTGGTCTCTCCCCCCCCGCGCGCCGGGAAAAGAGAGATAACAGATATGGGCTGGGAAGTTTATCCGGAAGGGCTGTATGAGGTCATAAAAGCTTTCGCCAAATACCGGCTTCCGATGATGATAACCGAGAATGGTATCGGCACGTTAAACGACGACAGAAGAAAAAATTACATAAAAGAACATCTCACCGCCGTCCTAAAAGCCTTGAACGAAGGCTTCCACGTAAAAGGATACCTACACTGGTCGCTCCTCGACAATTTTGAATGGGACTCGGGTTACAGCAAAAAATTTGGCCTTGTAGAAGTAGACTTCAGCACCCAGCAGCGCACCATCCGCCCGTCCGCCAGATGCTACTCCAAGATAATCCGATCAGGAAGGATTGATTAGAGATTGGTGTCATGTAACTCACTCACCACTTTTTCCTGAGAGAGTCTAGCGACCGAAGGATCTTGATTCTTCGCTTCGCTCAGAATGACGTTCTATTCTACTCCCCACTTCTGCCTTGCTACTTGTTTAGACACATTGTTGACAGGCACTTCTCATCAGAAAATAGCAACTCCGCGCCAGTCACTAAGGATCCTCTTGCGCCCCATGCTATGAGGCACTGTTCTTATTTGCCCGGAAGGGCGTTGGAAGACCGAGCGGGCAAGGTTCCCGTGGGCACAAAAGCCCACGGGAGAGCGAGGGCTTCCACCGAGGCCAATTTTCTCGCTGGGAAAATTGGCCGTCCCTGGAGGGCAAGTAAGAACAGTGCCCTATTCCTCAAAACTTTAGGATCTATATTGTTTTGCTGACAAGATCAAGTTTCTCGGCATCTGGTTTGGAAAGTTCCCACTCGAGGGCTTTGAGGTTCTCGTCAAGCTGCTGGGGAGTGCGGCAGCCCACTATACAGCTTGCCACTTCTTCATGCGAAAGCATCCAGTTTATGGCCACATGAGAATCCGAAGCGTCGTGTTTTTCTGCTATTCTGTCCATGACAGAGACAAGCTTCATGGTTCTGGACCACTCCGGTTCTTTGTAGAACTTGTAGAAAAAATCTTTAACTTCACCGGGCTTAATTTCAGGCGGAGTGCGGTATTTCCCCGTAAGTATCCCTCCGCCGAGAACACCATAAGGCAATACCGATATCTTTTTTTCCCCAAGTACCGGGAAAAGTTGCGCTTCTACCCTTCTATCGAGAAGAGAGTACTGCACCTGATTTGAGATAATATCGGCCCTTTCACTTGCGGCTATGGTCTGACGCGGATCAAAATTGGATATCCCGATATGTTTCACCTTACCTTCTCTAACAAGCTTGTTTAATTCATTGAAGGTCTCGTCGAAAGGCGTTTTATTGTCGGGCCAGTGGCACTGGTACAGGTCTATCGTATCCGTATCCAACCTCTTAAGAGAGTTCTCTATGTCCTCTCTTATAAAACCCGCGCTAAGATCTACCTCTATACCGTGACCCTTAGCTTTAAGCCCGCATTTTGTGGCTATTACAACCTTATCCCTCTTCCCTTTTATAGCCCTTCCTATGACGGATTCCGACCTTCCCGCTCCGTAGATCGGGGCCGTATCTATAAAATTGATACCTTTGTCTATCGCCAGGCTAACGACACTTTCCGACACCTTGTCGTCCACCTCTCCCCACAGGTCTCCGCCAAAAACCCACGTCCCGAGGCATATTTCGGAAACGTCAATTCCGGTTTTACCGAGTCTTCTGTACTTCATAATTATCTCCTTTATACCATCTCATTATACATGTACGTGGCGGATGTGGGAAGCGGAGATAAATCCTCACGGTCGGCCTCGCGGATGACACATATTGAAAAAATTAGCCGGGGAGAAAGTGTGTTCGAGCACTTGAGCGGATTCGCCGCCGAAAAGGATAAAATTTAACGCCCGACATTTGCTTCGATTACAAGCTCTCCTTACCCTATAAAATTAACAGGCGAAGTAGCGAAAGCGCGCAGAACACACTTTCTCCCAGGGCGTGTTCAAGCACTTGAGCGGATTCGCCGCCGAAAAGGATAAAATTTAACGCCCGACATTTGCTTCGATTACAAGCTCTCCTTACCCTATAAAATTAACAGGCGAAGTAGCGAAAGCGCGCAGAACACACTTTCTCCCAGGGCGTGTTCAAGCACTTGAGCGGATTCCCTGAAGGAAAACACACAATTTGTATGAGTCTTTACAGCGACCTTAGGATCGCCCTTTCTGATTCCATGAAAGCTTTTATGTTCTCGAAGTCCACTTTCTTTATATTCATTATGAAGTTTCCGCTCAGCACCTGCCGTATCACATCTTCCGGATCCAGATTTTTAACCTCATCAAAATTATCTACTATCGCGCCGAGAAGGGTTTTGAGGCTTTCGGCTATAGCTTTCTTTGTAGCCCCTTCCGATCTGTCCCATTCCATAAGCCCTATACCGTAAAAAGCAAGGCTTACGTGAGAATACCTCTGGTTCTCGTAGCCGTCAGCGGGTGAAAAGTTACCCTCGACCATACCCACATATTGACCCATTCCCGTAACCTCAGCGTCTTTAAGAACACTTTCCACCTTGGCCCTCAGGCCTTCATTACCTGAAGCTACAAAACGAGCTTCCTCGGAACCCCTCACGTTTTCAGGCAAAGACAGTACCGCTTCCTTTACGTCTCCCGGCACATCGCTGCTTTCCATGTTATAGAAAACCTGGTAATAGTTGGAATTTCCTACCTGTCTTGTGCAGTAGCGTTTTGTTTCATTGCTCAGATTCTGCATATATGTTCTCTCTATCTCGAACTCCTCTTTTGTCAGACCTATAATATGGACATTCGGGTAGTTATGATTCCTGACATTGCCCATAAGCTGGGAAATACTTCCGGTAACGCTCTCGGGCATATCAAGGCTTTCCGGCGGGGCTCTCACAGAAATAGCGGCAAGATCCGGGGTAACAAAAGGATCTTTCAGGGCTCTTTCCGCGTAGGCCGCCGAAACTGTCTTAAGAGCTACATCCACAAGATCCGCAGGTATGGCACGTTCCATGTTCTCTTCGTACAGGTCCTCGCCCGGCAAATTCTCGTCATAAAAAACAACATTCCTTTTCCCGGAATTCTTTACTTCGGTAATCGCCTGCTCGGATTTAGCGTCAAGAAGCGAAAGCTGTTTTTCGATATCATCCTTATTCCCCAGATCAAAGAACGAGACTCCGGCGCTTATAGAAGGAGACCATTCCGTCCCATCCATCAGTGTCCATCTTATTGTCTTCTCTTCACCTTCGGAAGAAATAGACGTAAGTCCAGGAAGCAGTTTTTCGTTAAGTTCTTTAACAACCCCAGAGATCATGTCTTTTGTATCCTTTTCCGATAACGGGGAATACCCCACTACAACCATCTCATCGCCGGACCCTGACCTTACCGTGACAGCGGTTCCTAGAACTCTGCTAAAAGCCTCCTCTATGAGATTAACTCCGGAGGAATTGACAATATCACCGTACGCGACTGGCGCCTGCGAGAGATTATCAAAATCAAGGTTTATCCTGAACATAAAACCGTCGTCGGGTTCGGAATATTTTCTCATGAGGGTATTAATAAGGTCCCTGCCCTGGGGAATACCATCATGGGAAAGGACCGCAAGACCCGTAATATAATCGGTAAGCTGCCCGAAACTCCTCATATCTGGAAAATTTAAGGACAATCTTTCGGCTATTATCCTCGACGCCTCGCTCTCGGTGAGGCTCCCATCACCCAGGTCCTCTAAGGTTCTTTCTATCTGCGTAAAATTCGGTATCCTGAACCTGAAGACATCGTATTTACCCCAGCCGCGCGTCCACTCACTTCTATACCAGTCTTTTATTGTCCCCTGTCCGGCAGGATCAGAAGAGAAAAACACCCTCTCCACCCCGGAGGGCACTGCCCCCTTCGAGAAAACATTGTTAGCGGCTATCCCTCCTTCAAGTTCTTCGCGCAGAAGCCTGGAAAGAAGTTGGGGAGCTTTATCGGAATAATAAACATTTTCGGCGTATATTATTCCTCTGAGGCTGTCGCCGAAAAGCATTTTGACCGCGTATTTATATACCTCTCCCATTTCGTCAAAAGCCTCGGCAGATAGTTCCTCCGGAGCCGTCCCCTTATATCTGGCGTAAGAATCCAGAAGAGACTGGTGCCTCTCCTCGTCGCCTTCTTTCAGAGAACTCATGCGATCCATAACCCCCGACGCGCTAATAGGTTCAGACACACCGAAGACCACGTTCAGGGAATCGAGCTCGGAGCTTATGTCCTTAGAGATCCTGGCGTCCTCAATTAGAGCGTTTTTCGCCGCTAAATAGATATTCTCTATCTCTTCTTTAAATTTTGCGCTGCTGTATTGATCTTCATCTACCGTAAAGGCAAAGTGCCACCTCCCCCCATAGGGGTTATTGTGACCCGAAAATTCCACACCCATACCGGCAAGTTCGTTTCTTCTGGACGTAAGGATTTCATACATCTTTTCGCCGAAAGCATCCCTTACCGTATCCACGCCCACATGTCCCCACCGGCTGTTAAGATCGCTCAATCCCGAAGTTTCACCCGTAACAACTAAAAGCGTTTTCCCTTCTTCCAGGTTCTTCATACATTTATGAACAAAATATTTTTCTGTCATGGCCCCCGATGAAGCCCCGCTGTAAGAGGCCGTTCGCAGAGCTTCAAGCTGTACACGCCTGTCTTCAAGGCTTATCCTTCCGGCATTGCCCCAAGGGACCGTCAGATTAACATCTTCTTTCCCCCGTTCGGAAAACCTCACATCCAATCCAAGATCGGAAGAGTTGAGAGTTATTCCTTTTATCTCGATATCGGAAAGCGAATATCCCGATTCCCTTAAATAGGCTATTACCCCGACCGCGGTCCTGAAAATATCCGACTCGCCTTTGGCGTAAAACGCGTCCGACATCTCCGGATCACTGTTAAGCAGGCTTACGACCTGCAGCAAAGCAGTTTGTGCCAGGGCGGAGCGCAGCATCTGCTGAACATCGGCGGTCTGCCCGGCAAGAATAGCGAAGTACGGGTTATCGTAATTTTCCTCGGATGTGAATTTCGGCATAATGGACAGGTACGAATATCCTTCACTGCGGAAAAGTTCCGACAGGTTCTCTGTGTGGAACCCTCCTGTCATTATGACGGCAGCCTCGTTGCCGCTGGGCGACGAGGCAAAACGCATATTTTTCACAAAGGCCTTGTCTCTCTCGAAGGACAGTTCATAGAACCTGATTATGTCGGACAGGTATCTGTCAAGGTTGACCGCTTCCCGGGAAACCTTTGCAGTTATCCCGAAAGCCGGCGCCTCCTTTTCTATAAAAGAAAGGAACCTCGCAGCGCCGAAGGACGCGCTATTTTCCTTGTAATACGCAAAATCTGTTTTTGTGAGCAAAAGTTCGAAAATATTCCCCAACAATGCCAGATTGCGGGAAAGAACGTTAAGCTCCTTTTCCCTCTGGTCGCGGTACAAGGGCTCCTTGAGCTCAGATTCGAGCTTATCGAGCTCTCCCATAACAAGAAAAGAGTCTACGGCCTCGAAAAGGGATACATACACGATATATCCCGAAAGCGCGGGATAATCAGACGTTTTTATTCCGCATTCCCTGGCTTTTCCGAGAAGATAATTATAGAAGTCCTTTACCGATATTCTCTTTGTCTTAAAGTCTACGGTCTTAGACAAAAGCTCTCCCATTTCGTTCCGGGAAAGTATCTGTTTCATCTTGTCGACCAGGACTCCCCTTTCGGCGTTGGCTCTCTTAAAATCAACGCTGGCCTCTTTTTCCATGGCCTGCCCTATGAGGTACAGGTTGGGATATTTTTTTACCGAGATCCCACTCCCTTTGGCAGTGGATATCAGGAAATCAAGATACGCCTTAAAATCCATGTTCCCGGCCTTATAGGAGTTATAGGCCATATCGATCTTGAGAAGCTCGGGAGTGTATATATGCCTCTTAAGGTTATTTATCGCATGCCTGAGTTCTTTCAGATAAAGATCCACCTCCGGCTTATACAAAAGGGAATCCCTGTAAACCTTGAGGTTCCTTAGATAAAGTTCCTTGTCTTCGATGCCCCAGAGAGAGACGTCCCTGGGGTTATTTATGGCGTAAAGCTCCGCGCCGTTAACTTCCCCGCGTTTTACGAAATATTCCGCCACCTCACGCCGTATCTCAGAGCCTGATATGGCGGTAAACGCCGAAAGATCATACGCCCCGGCTCCGCCCTCGACATTGATCGTAGTAACTCCGTACTCTTTGTTGAGATAGTCGATGATATCGGCTATTTTGGTCTGCGCGAAATAATTGCAATGCGCGTCCTGTATGTGTATGACCATCCTGGCGGAATGGCCTTTGTGGGAGAACCTTACATCCCCCAGATGCGGAGGAAGCGTAAATGTGTCAACGTCAAGAACACAGTATTGCCCCTTGTCCAAAGAAGAGGCGTAAGACGTCTCGTCATCCTGGGCAAAAACATTTTCACACCGGAACTCACAGTAATTTCCAAAAAACACGGCGGCAGAGATAAAAACGGCCACGGATCTTCTTATGGTCCGTTTCATTTTCACAGTTATGTGATAAAATCCGCCGATACCCATTTTGCCTCTCAGAAACACATTCTTGCACAGTTTTTAAAACATAAAATTAATTGTCCACACAAAAAATACTCCCTCCGTTTTAACGGAGGGACCTATAAGGCTGCAAGGCCACTGTTCATTTTCTTATTTCACCTGCGCCATAGCGCCTAAATAGAGTTTGCCTTGAGACACGATAAGGAGCAATTCTATTTTTCAAACTTTTTGAAACACTAACAAAAATCAATTTATGGTAAAAAAAAAGGGACGCTAGCCGAAAGGCATGCATCCCTTTTTCTAAAAAAAACGTCCGATTATGCTCTTATTAAGGCCTCCTTGAACCGATTATACATTATCCTGAGCTCTTCAGTATTGAAAGGCATTATCGGGAGAAGTTTTATCAGCTTATTCAGAGACAATATCTGTACCCTTTCATCGCCTTTGGCCATATTCACTATATCATGAGCCGTCAGGTCAAAAGACCTTTCATCCTCTCCCTGGTTCAAACAAAGTTCCCTGTACTGCGAATAGGTTTCAAGGACAAAATCGCTGTTTTCATCTTTTGCAGGGTCTTCGGCTATGGCGGAAAGCCTTAGCCCAAGTATGATGCTCCTTATAACACCGGCCTCATCATAGTTGAAACCGAAAGGAGATATGATGCTTTTTCGATAATCTTCTCCGCCCCATCTCTTGTTACTGCGCGCCGGCAGAACCTCGCCTTTAAATACCGGAAAAAGCGTCACGGTATTGGCTCTAGTTCTTTTAGAGGCTGTAAGAGCTTCCGGGATGTCTTTTGTAACTACGCCGTAAGGGTCCTTCACTCCCTCGGGCCGGTCCGACGAATAAAATTCCACAAAACCACGCGGCGATGACTGGAACGCCTCGATAACGCCCCTGGCGTTATCAATTCCGACAGATTCTATCCATTCCACGGGAACCCTTAAAAGCCTGTCCTGGGAGTTTTCCTCCGAAAGAATGTCGCCCATGATCTTTTCGCTGGATTCTATGTAATCCGTTACCCCTTCTATCCCCGAGAAAGAATCCGGCGTGGGCTCTCCAAAAAGTTTCTCCCCGGGCTGGAGAGTCAAGGGTTCGCCGTAAACGTCCATACCCCCGGCGTTTTCCGCCGCCCGAGAAACCGTCAAAGCCTCAGAGTTTTCCCTGTTAGCCCTGAAATTCTCGGCCAGTTCCCTCACTTTCTTCCTCACTTCATCAAAAGAGGAAAAAGAAAGATACATCTCCGTAAGATCCCCTGTATTTTTCCCGGCAAAATCACTTAATGCCCCTATCCATCTTGAGCTCGGTATACCCTTAACGGTCTCAAGAAGAGCAGGAGCTGTTTCCGTCATAAAAGCGGCATAAGGCGCTTTGTCTACCTCTATGCTTCGCGAAACAGCCTCGATCTCCTTGAGAAAAGCCCCGTCCTCCATGCCGGCATCGCCTTTTCCGTGAAGTATCTTGCTGTTAAAAAGTACAGCCTCATCGTAGGAAAGGCTCACAGAAAAATCATTGAACCTGAGCCCACCCAGATTTATAACATAATCTACATAACCCGGCAGAGCCAGCGTCCAATCGCCTTTTGACACCTTGTGAACAAGCACCTCTTCTATTTCCCCGCGACTGTCGTACCTGACATTCACCTGTATCCCGGAACCTTCCGTAACATACTTAACGTCGAGTTTTTCCCCCTGAAAATGCCCGGCCCCGGTTGACGTGACCTGGGAAGACCCCGGGATTAAATCGTTTATAAAAGCTGTCTCGTGCAGCGTGCTTATCTTCCCTTTCCATGTATCGGAAAGTATCCCTCCCGGAACTGGTACAAAACCGTGATCCATAGCGTACATGACCGTGGACTTTGCCTTGGATCCCGTCATGTCGACCTTTCCGAGAGCGGCTATCACGTTGCTCCCGAGCTTTTTAAGTTTCTCTATACCGCGCCAGTAAAAACCCGCGTGTCCCTCGGCAAAAGCTTCGTTTATGCCGGACTCTCTCGGTATACTCAGAAAACTCGGGCCCCTCTCCTTGTCTCCGGCTTTCACCATCTTATGTGGATCGGCCGTTATCCTGAAACTCCCCGCTTCACGCAGCCCTCTTTTCTGCCAGCTCAATATCGAAAGCGACTGTATGGACATTATCTGCACAGCCTCCGCTACCGCGTAAGACCGCGAAAATTCCATGGCGTCGGATTTTATTTTGAAAAAGAACTCCTTAGCCGTTTCATGACCTATGTTCCCGCTTTTTACCATGTCTATTATGCGGTTAAATGTGTCCGCCACGGATGAAAGGTTTTCCTGTCTGTCCTGAAAAGCCTCGCAGGTAAAGAACACCCTTTGGGCATTCTCCACATCCGAACTTTCCAGGTAATCGCTGACCCTGTAGGCCGCGTAAGCCGAGGGGTCCGAACGGTATATCTGGGCCATAAGGCTGTTCTTCCCGGAGGTTGTCATAGCTCTTTCCCGTCCCTGGTCCGTTTTTAAAGGTTCTTTCACGATATTCTCCCTCTCCTTCTGCGCTATGGCATCGTTGAACTGCCTGAGATACGCCGCCGATGTGAGCCTGGCCTCCAGAACCCGGCTAAGCCTCACGGAAGTGGCCTGGTAATATTTCAGATCCCCCCTGACATAAGCATCGTTAAGATCAAAAAGAACCGCCAGGTAAGAAGCCTCGTCAAGCCTTTCGGGTATCATGACATTCCCATGCCCCGGAACGGCCAAATCCATAGGTATTCCCTGAGCCTCAAAAAGCCCCTCTCCTATCTCGTTGTCAGTCCTTCTCGTCCCCACCTCTATGCCACCGCAGGCCGAAATATCCGCCTCGGTAAAACCCGCGGCTTCTGTGGCCGGATGCGAATCCTGCACCTGTACGTCGCTGGCAGCCAGAAGAGCTCTCTGGTCGTTCAGGCTGAATCTCGGAACAAAAACAAGCCTGCCTTCATAATTCTTTTCTTTTAGCCTTTCCGTCAAAGCTATTAGATCGTCCCTGAGCTTGTCGCTGGCTGGGTTGTTTGATTGAACGTTACCGTATATGACCACCTGTATACCGCTCTTTACCATCTCCTCGATATTATTGTCGGTGAAAGCCCTGGATCTGCCGGCTTTTTCAGGCACAAGCCTGCCTGAATATGAAACCACCATCTGATCAGGATCAAGCATAGGTCCTGACCTGTCATCGGAACCGCGGCTTGAGTAGAAATTCTTATTTTCCGAAACCCTGAGTTCAGCTTTAGCCAGTTTCTTGGCCTCCGCTACCTGCTCCGGGGATAGGTCTTCCACATCCACGTCCGAGCCGTAGAGTTTCCTGAGCTTTTCGGTAAAGTATACCATGGTCTTGGATCTCAGGTCTCCGTTGGAAACCCCCACAAGGTTGAACCGTCCTCCGACTTCCCTGTAATATTCCGCAAGAGCCTCACCTTCCGGATGATTTATCCATTCATCGTAAACTTCCACGTCATCGCGATGCGCTCTAGATACGGCTCCCTGCCAATCCGACATTCGCAGCCCTGCCGAGGCCATGTCGTAAACATAGCCCGTCCCGGGCTTGATATGCCGGAAAAACTCCCGGTATTTTTCAGGTATGCCCATAAAATTGAGTACCCTGTCACCATAACCCTCGTTAAGCGGATAATCCCTTCTATTACCATAGGTGTGTGTGGTAAAAGCCACTATCGCCTTGCCAAGAACCGGATCCTCGTCATAGTATATTTTACGGAAAGCCGCTACAAGGGCGGTCTGGGAATCATTTAGATGAAGAAGAGGAGCTTTCCATTTTTTGTGCAGGTTCTCGAGCGCGGTCTTTTCCCTTTCCTCTATTATTCTCACCAGCTCAAGAGAAGCCTTTGAATAAAAAACCGAAAACTCCTCCCATGTTGGCAGATCCGTCCTTGTTTCCCATGGATTCCTGTAGTTGTAGAGCGAGTGTGTGTAAACTCCTCCCTCGTCACGTATGAGATATATTTCTATCCCCAGGTCGTTAACGCCTCGGCTTACTATAACATTGACGTCCTTGCCGTTAAGTTCCACGGAATATCTTGCCACTTCCTCAAGCTCTCCCTGTATCGGATGGGTTATATGGGCTGCGTCAGTGTAGTCCAACTTCCCGGGATTACCCTGGGCATCTATCCTGTTCTGATAATGGGGCTCTATATGCCGGAACCTCACTCCTGACTGTCCTATGAGATGCTTTATACCGGCGCCGTGGTACTGCATTACCCTGGCAAGCCCACCCGCCTCATGCCATATTTCCGGAGATATCTGCCACAGGGAGCGGCCCTCAAGATTGGGGGCGTAAACCTTTATCCATTCCTGAAGCACCTGGTCCTCATCCAGCATAGAAATGAGCTCGTCAACCACTATCTTGTAGCGATATTCCTCGGACCTCGAAACCGTTCCGGTGAGTATATCCATAAGCAGATCCTGTTCTTTCTTAGAAAGAAGAGCTACGGCGTGTTTTATGGGGTATGTGCTCTCAACCGGATATTTACCTCTTGTGAGAGCTACGTCATTCACCGCCGACAGAAAGTTCAGTATCCCGTAAGTGTCACCCGAGGAAAGAAGCGACTTCATCTCCGCGACCATAAAATCTACATCGTCTTCAGCTATAGCCGCTCCTGTTCTTTGCAAATTCTCCCTTTCCATGGCCTCGCTCACAAGAGAAAGCCTTCTTTCTATCTCTTCGGCTGTCCCGTGATCCAGACCGCTAAGGTGCCTGAACTCGTCATTATCGAGTATCTCCGACCTTACCCCGGATGACTCCTCCCGGAGCAGATACCTTAAGAGAAGAGAACCCATGTAGACCGCATTATCCCTGAACCCGGCATGTGCTATGTAAGAATGGTCCATATCGCTGAACCACCCTATCGCGGGATCTCCCAGTATTATCCTGAACTTGACCGGAGACCCGCGCACCGAATGCTCTCTCATCCACCTGCGCAAAACTTTCCTCTCGGACCGTGACAGCACCTGGGAGACAGATATCTCAGAGCCTTTATACACGTCTTCCGGAGTGGCGCCCGGGACATAGTCCTCCACCCACTTTACTCTGTGGGCTTTAAAATCCCCGTTTTCTGTGTCCATGGAAAGCTCTACCACCTTTCCCGAAACTATTAGCCCCTCCAGTATGGGATTGGTTTCAGAAAAAGCCGCCGGGCCGCGCATATCTCTTGACGTTATATCCGTTCCCCTGGGTCTGCTTTCAATAAAAAAAGTGTATTCGCCGAGTCTCTCCCAGCTCTTATCATCCCTGGCGGAAACCACCCGGGACGTCACCGGACATACGCCAACTATTCCGCTGAGCCTACCGTCCTCAGACACAAAAGGTATGCTCAAAAAACCGTCATTTCTGTAATCCTCCATAGATATGTTCTCAAGATCTATGTTTAGACCTCTTAAGAAAGAATCGTTCCAGAAAAATTTTCCGGAAAGAGTTTTCAGAAGACCTTCTTTACTCTCCCCCGACTCAAAAAAGGCCTGAGCAACAGAGTAAATAACGGACATCATTCTTATGTCGCCGCGTATCGCCTGACTGAAAAGAAAAGATTCCTCTGTAACTGGTTTTTCCGAAGAAACCGGGCTGGTGGCCAGAGTATCTGTAAAAATATCCTGGCCGGAAGAAACATTTTGTAACGAAAAAGTTATTAGCAGTAGAAATGAGAATATCTTGCGGAGAATTTTTCTGCTAGATCCCATCTGGACACCTCTTTTTTTTGAAGGTCGGGTTTCTATACTAAAATCTCGCTAATCTCAGACATTTGCCGGGAGCAGTTGTCCTCAAAAGTGCATTAGTACACTTTATTCTCACTAAAAGACTGGCTTTTTATAGAGCTATTTATAGATGAAATTGTAACGCAAAGGGCAGGTTTATGTCAAGAAATAAGTGATTTTATACTCCTAACAGCATTACACATTGGTGCCAGGCACCAGTGGTGCCTGGCACCAATGTGTAAAAAAGTTAGTTCCCAAGAGCAGATTTAAGATCCTGGTCCACTGTGGATATAGGGCTTATGTTGAATTTTTCCACAAGGATCTTAAGCACATTAGGCGATACGAATGCGGGCAAACTCGGCCCAAGTTTTATGCCTTTTATTCCGAGTGAAAAAAGCGTAAGCAAAATACACACAGCTTTCTGTTCGTACCATGAAAGTATCATGGAAAGCGGTAAGTCGTTAACGGAACAATTGAACACTCCCGCAAGCGCCGAGGCTATCTTTATGGCCGAGAAAGCGTCGTTGCATTGTCCGCAGTCAAGAAGACGAGGCACTCCTTCTATATCCCCGAACTCAAGCCTGTTGAACCTGAACTTCCCGCAGGCCAGAGTTATGATCACACAGTCCTTAGGGACTTTCTCGGCGAACTCTGTGTAATAGTTCCTTCCGGATTTTGCCCCATCGCACCCTCCGATGAGAAAAAACCTTTTTATTTTACCTCTTTTTACAAGATCCACCACTTTGTCGGCTACGCTCAATACCGTGTTGTGAGCGAATCCCACGGTTATTTCCTTACCGGGGACATTTTCTTTATATCCTCCCGCTTCGAGAGCTTTTTTAATAACAGGCGTAAAATCTTTCTTGCCGGGCTTTCCCGAGATATGGACCACTCCGGGCCAGGCCACAAGCCCTGTTGTAAAAACTCTGTCTTTGTAAGAATCCAGGGGTTTCTGTATACAGTTCGTGGTAAAAAGCATGGCTCCGGGAAAAGACGGGAACTCTTTCTGCTGATCCTGCCAGGCTCCTCCGAAATGCCCCGCGAAATTGGGATACTTCTTAAGACCCGGATAACCGTGGGCTGGCAGCATTTCCCCATGCGTGTACACGTTTATTCCCTTGTCTTTAGTCTGCTCTAGAAGATCCTCCATATCGGCCAAGTCATGACCGGTTATGAGTATAGCCGGTCCCTTTTTGGCCCCAAGAAAGACCTTAGTGGGAACCGGATGCCCGAATCTTCCGGTATTCGCCGCGTCCAGCATCTCCATGCATTTAAGGTTCACACTGCCGGCTTTTAACACAAGACCGGTAAGAGCGTCAGCTGATAATTTATCGTCTGTTATCGCCGCAAGCGCCTCATAAAAGAAAGCGCTTACTTCTTCCTCGGTTCTCCCGAGGACGGCGGCATGGTCCGCGTAAGCCGCTATGCCTTTAAGACCATACAGAATTATCTCCCTGAGGCTCCTCACGTCTTCGGATATCCCCTCGGGGGACAAAATACCATTTTTCCTGCCTTGCTCTATCAATCCTTCCGTTGAAGAGGCGGGTTCCCATGACGCCGAAGAGTGAAGAGTTCCTGAAAAGTCTTTTTTATTTTTCTCTTTGTAAGCTTTCTCGAAAGAATCCTTTATCCTCGCTTTCATTTTGTAAGACGCAGATAAAAGTCCCTTAAGCCTTTCCGGATCGAAATCGACATTCGTTATCGTGCTAAAAAGACCTTCCATCATGAAACGGTCTATTTCCGGGTCCTTAACGCCCAGGGGTCTTGCCATGTTACCATAGATCGCTATCCCTTTAAGGCTGTGTATTAAGAGGTCCTGTAGCACCGCCGTCTCATCGGTCTTACCGCATACCCCAGCTTGTTTGTCGCACCCCTTGCCCATAGCCGTCTGCTCACACTGCCTGCAAAACATGTTTCCCTCCTTGGATTTTACCGCCTGTTCCTATAAACTAAACTTTTTTCCTGCTTAGCACGGACCCGTTTATCCCGACGGTTATGTGTTCTATCGGGACCTTTCTCTCCGCCGATTCTGCCGCTTTCCTGACAAGAGAGACAAGTCCCATGCAGCATGGGACCTCCATGGTCATGACCGTCAGGGTTTTTATCCCGGCCTTATCTATAAGATCCTTTATTTTTTCCAGATACACTTCCTGTCCCGAATCAAGTTTGGGACACGCTATCGCCAAAGCCCTGCCCTTAAGGTAGTCTTTATGAAAATCTGCCAGGGCATAAGCCACGCAGTCAGCGGAAATAAGAACATCTCTCCCCTTAAAAAAAGATGCTCCGGGAGGCACAAGGTGAAGTTCAACGGGCCACTGTGTAAGCTCCGACTTTCTCTGGCCTGTTTCATCCCCTGATGCCAAGGCATCACCGGAACCCGGCCTTGTATCCATGACCCTGGCCCCCGGACAGGAACTAAAACCCGGCATTTCCGACTTACATCCGCAGCCTTCATAGTCCGGTACAGGTATCCTGTTCTTTTTCAGGAAATCCACAGCTTCTTTAAGATACTCTTCTTCACCGTGATCTTTCAGGTGTTTAAGATGAGCCTTGATCACATTAGAGCCGTGCTTAGACACATTTTCCATTACCCTTTTCTCGTCGTAAGGCTCAGCTTCCCTCTCCTCTATCTTTATCGCTCCCTTAGGGCAGTGCCCTATGCACGCCCCCAGACCGTCGCAAAACAGGTCGCTTACAAGCCTGGCCTTACCGTCTATTATCTGTATAGCGCCTTCCGGACAGTTAGGCACGCATAACGCGCATCCGTCGCATTTTTTATCGTCTATTGTGATTATCGAACGTTTAGTCACGATACCCTTCCTTTTCTCACAAGTTCCCCGATAGTTATGGAACTAAGCTCTTTACTGACAGTCCTCTCTATATCGTCCAGTTTTTTCTTAAGAAAACATACTTTTACCAAAGGACAGATCTTTCCTTTAAAAAGATGCTCGCTGAGACAGAACGGTCCCTGGAAGATCTCAACGAGCCTCAACACCGTTATGCCGTCGGGGTCAGCCGCCAGAGAAAAACCGCCGGACTTCCCCTTAAAGGACTTCATGATCCCCTCTTTATTCAGCGCCTGAAATATCTTCCTCAGAAAAGGTCCGGGTATATTCAGTTTTTTTGAAAGTTCCTTTACCGTTACCATTCCTCCGGAAGAAGAAGCCACGCAGGCTAGAGCCCTTATCGCGTAGTCGGTGTCCCTTGTTATTGTTTTCATGTTTTTTCCTTTTATTAATGATACCACCCGAGTATCATTTGTCAAGAGAAAAATATCTCTCTTTTCCGATTAAAACTTAAAACTTGTTGAATAATGAATATTTACCTGCTCCGGAAATAACAAGAGCCACGCACGACGCCAAAATGAGAAGCTGATACTCGTAGCCCCCTTTCATCATAAAAAAACCGTTGGCTCCGTGCACCTTAATTATGGCAACAGCCATGACAATCCCTATCATCGCGGCGCTGAAACGCGGTATTATTCCAAGAGCCAACAGTATGCCTCCGGCAAGTTCGCTTAAAGCCGCCGCCCATGCCCAAACAAGCGGCGGGGTAAATCCCATCGCCTTTATCATGCCGGCGAAGGGTTCTATACCGCTTCCTCCGAAAACTCCTAATACCTTCTGCGCCCCGTGGGCGGCCATTATCCCCCCTAAAGTCAAACGAATGATCATTAAAGCCGTATCGATCGATCTTTCACTGTTCATAATTACCTCCTCTTTGAAATAATGTCCCTAATTATCCTTATTTTCCCACGAAAAGGCGCTCTGTAAACACACATAAAGTAGTGCAGAAAATAACCGATAACAGGCGGAATTTTCATGCCCATCGACATACCCGGGGCTTTTCCGTTATAAAACGGAACAACATATCCGGGATCGTAATGCCTGTAGGCCGGAGCGGGCCTCGAAGCGGCAAGTCTTAATATGCCTTCAGCCGCGGCCTTTCCCTGATTTATCGCCGAGACGACCGACATCCGCGCGGGTTCGCCTCCCGGATACGGGTAAAAAGCCGCGGCGTCGCCGGAGGCGAAGATCTTACCTTCTGAAAAGGTCTCAAGGCACATCTTACTGTCTACGTTCAACCTCGTACGGAACTTCGGAGAACTGAAACTTTCCAGGAACATTGGCGTTCTTACCCCGGCCGTCCATACTGGCATAACATCATCGATCTCTCTGCCGGAAGCCATTATGGCCTTCCCTGAAATGATATCCTTAAGGGACTCCTCCGGAAATACTTCGACAGACATTTTTTCAAGTTCCCCCCGCGCGAATACTCTTATCCATTCCGGAAGAGACGGAAGAATATCACGCGACATTTCGGATATCATCACTTTATGCCTTGTTCCCGTCTTCTTTAAAAGAGAAACACAAGCGGAGGCGGTTTCTATCCCTGTGTATCCTCCTCCTATCACCAGGACCCTGACCTCCCTGCCTGAAGAAGATCTTGAAAGTATTTCTTTTCTGACCGACAAGGCGTCGGACACAGAGTCCATTTTGAAACAGGCCTTTTCCATCTTTTCGTTGCCGTAAAAATTCGTCTGTGACCCCGGCGACAAAAGAAGATACTCGTACTCAAAAACGCCTTCGCCCGAGCACACCTTTCTCGAAACCGGATCTATTGATGTAACAGCGGACCTCACAAAAACGCATCCGTATTTTCGGCAAAGCTCTTTTATGGGATAGCTTATCGCTCCGGGAGATACCTTACCGCTCAGGACATCCGGAAGCATCGGCAGAAATTCCAGGTTTTCCTTGGGGTCAAAAACTAAAACTTCAAAATCCCTGGACCACAGTTTTCTGAGTTTTCCAAAACGTTTCAGTGCGTTGGAACCGGCAAAGCCGCACCCGGCTATGATGATTTTCTTTTTCGCCATTATCCCTCCGGGAAAAGACAGCTAGGATACAATTAAAACCGCGGTCACGAGCAATGTCACAAGAGCGTGTGTGGCCACGGTTATTCCAGAGAAACGAGACATTCCCTCAGCCCCCGGAATACGCTCCGACATTTTTGCGAATACCGCGAAAATAGCGGCGTACGGCAAAAGAATGGCCATGGCAAAAGGCGGAAGAATACCTTTAAGAACAGATACCGCCAGAGAAAGCGCCGACACCACGGCGCCGGAGACATAAAAGAAAACAGCGAGCTCTTTTCCGGCGATAACAACAAGATTGTTCTTTCCGGCCTTTTTGTCGGTATCCGCGTCGGGTATTTCGTTCAGCACAATAACGCTGAAAATAAGCCCCCCGGGAACAAGAGACAGCAGGAAACTCCCGATAGAGAAAAAACCCGAAAAAAGGTAAAAACTTCCAGACACCAGCATGGGGCCGAAAAGAAAAAATATAACAGCCTCTCCCATTCCTCTGTAGGAGAATCGAAGCGGCCGGGCCGTATACTCTGCGCCTAAAAAAGCCGCCGTGACGGCAAGAATTATAAAGACCGCGTCGGCGGTCATGACGAAAACGGCCCAGACCGAAATAAAAGCCATAAAGACCAGAATAGCCGCCGTTAAAAGAGCCGCAGCCGGCGACGCCTCCTCGGAACAGATGACCTTAGTACCACCGAAAAAAGGCGTCGTTTGGGTTTCAAGGGAATCCGCTCCCGATGCATGATCGCAATAGTTGTTCAACGTATTCGCCGCCAGATGCCCCGCGGCTACGCCAATCATGGCCGCGAAGAACCTTGAAGGGGACACGGCATACCCCTCTCTGAAAGCCAGCGCCGAACCCATAAAAAAAGCCAGAACGCTCGCGGGAACGAAATTGATCCGTGTAAGCTTGAACAGCGTGGCGATGCGTGTCATAACAGCTTCTTTACCGCGCCCTCCAGGTAAGCTTTTCCTTTTGGACCGCTGAGTTTTTCCGTAATATTGCCTTCCCTGTCTATTATGTAGGTGGTCGGTATGAACCTGAAAGAACCATAGCTCGATACGATCCGCCCTATCTCTCTTGAAGTTCCGCTGAGTAGCGGATAATCTATCCCGTACTGGGAGCTGGCGGCCTTCATCGCGGCCACTCCGCTTGCGTCCACATCCACTCCTATCACCTCAAGACCGGAATCGGCGTATTCGCCGTATATCTCGACCAGATTCGGGATCTCGACCTTGCAAGCCGGACATCTTTTGGCCCAGAAGTTCAGGATGACCACCTTGCCTTCGGTGTTTTCCGAAAAATTGTAGTCCTCGCCTGTTTCGTCCTTCAAAGTAAAATCCGCCGCCGGGCCGAGAGACCCTTTGGCCGAGGTTGTGTTTCCGCACGATGCCAGAGCGAACAAAGATACCGCCAGTAACACCGAACCCAGCACAGACCTTTGCAATAATGAGCGCACGTATGACCTCCTTGTTTTAAAACCTAAACCTTGTCCAACTGCAAAAGATCCTGCAAGGCGTAGGCCAAGACACCTAATTTGTCGAAAAATATCAGCACCCCCACCGCTATAAGAAAAACCCCTGCTGTCACTTCCCCCCACTTGATGAAACTTCTGTATTTCTGCATGAACTTCATAAAGGAACTTATTGCAAAAGCCGTGGCGACGAACGGTATCGCAAGCCCCAGCGAATACGCCGAAAGAAGGGTTATTCCCCTTGTCACGGTGCTTTCCGTAGCCGCTACGGCAAGTATTCCGCCGAGAAGGGGTCCTATACACGGTGTCCAACCGAAGGCGAAAGCAAATCCTACCAAAAGAGCGCCAAAAGCCCCTTTCTTAGAGGGAGACACATCTATCTTTTTCTGATATTCGAGGAAGCTAATCCTCAGTATTCCAGAAAGATGAAGGCCGAGCGCCACGACCACTACCCCGGCCACGCGCGTAAAAACGTGGATATACCTCGCCAGCGCCTGCCCCAAAGACGTGGCCGTCGCCCCCATAAGTATAAAAACTATCGAAAACCCCGTGACGAAGAATACCGACATCATGACAGAACGCCACATGACTTTGCTTCCGCCTGAACGGTCTTTGAGCTCCTCGAATGAAACTCCCGAAACAAAAGATATGTACCCCGGCACAAGTGGCAGAACACACGGAGAGAGAAAAGAGAGAATGCCGGCGATGAACGCCACTCCCAGGGTTATATCCTGCATGCTGACTCCTTTCAGTTCTTTGAGGATAAGTATTTCCGCCTAAAAAGCAATAAAACGTCGCTGAAGATAAGGATCCCGAGCGTTACGCTGGAAATAAGTACCGCCCATTCCGGTATCATTTCTTTCTGCTGATGGATATGGGAGATCCCGTAGTTCAGGTCCAGTCCTTTCCAGAAATAGTTAAGTATCGTTCCCATACCTATACTTGAGACCGTTATAGAAAAAAGGTATATAAAAAGAGCTCTTTTACCCAGGCTTTTAGCGACCACCGACATCGTAAGCATATTTGTCGCCGGACCGGCGACAAGAAAAACAAAGGCCGCTCCGGGAGAAAGTCCCTTCATCATGAGAGCCGCGGCTATGGGTATAGAAGCCGTGGCGCACACATACATAGGCAGTCCTACCGCGAGCATTATCAGCATCGGCGCTATGCCGTAACCCAGGTGCGTCTCCACGATCTCCGGCGGGATCAGAAAAGTTATAACGCCCGCCAGCAATATACCTACAATTAAGGACGGGCCGCTATCCTTTAGAAGATCCCCATAAGCGTAAGTAAAAACTCTCCGGATACGTCCGTAGACCCCCTCCGAAGGCATTTCTCTATCGCTGTGACACCGGGAACATACATCGGCAGAAGGCGCGTCCTTTACGTCGGGCAGCATTATGTTGGCCAGAAAACCGGATAAGACCCCTGTTATAAAAGAAGCTGCTACTCTGTAAACAGTAAAAAATAAGCCCAAAAGGGAATATGTGGCAAGTATGGAATCTATCCCTGTGGTAGGGGTGGATATAAGGAATGACAGTACCGCGCCCTTAGAGGCCCCCTCCTTTCTCAGAGAAAGAGCGGCGGGAATAACGGCGCAGGAGCAAAGAGGCAGAGGAACCCCGAATAACGCGGCCTTTATCACCGAAGCCGAGCTGTTTGTTCCCAGATGCGCCGAAATGGCCCCCGGTCGTATAAAAACGTGCAAGATCCCGGCGAAGAAATACCCAAAAAGAAGATACGGCGCCATACTGCCGAAAAGGTCATACGCCGCCCTGAATATCCCGATAAGAACGTCCGTCACCTTGCCCCCTCCGGGTAGTTATTTGAATATTACCCCCGTTTCCATGGACCAGAAAAGAATGTCCATCTCATCCATGGGGATGGCGGTTTTTTTGGAAAAAGCTCGGAGTTTTTCTTCCATATCCATATAACATCCCCTCGATATGCACGATGGTTTATCTTCGATAAGGCCGTACCTTATCATGTTCTTTATAATGTGAACGTCAAGTATAGCTATATCGGACCCGTGCCCTATATTCCTCAGAAAGTGGCTGGCTTCCTTATAGCCTATACCCTTTACTTTATTCACAAGCCGTTCTCTCGTACCTGTTATGTCGGCAACATCTATGTGTTTTTTTATCTCTATACGCCCGCGAGAAGTAAACGTATCTCTCGCTTCCCTTATGAACCTGGATTTATTATTGGGAAACCTCACTCTTACCAGGCCCCGGCGGATATCATTCTCTTCTCCAGTAAAAAGAACACCGCTTCTTTCCAGGCCTCTTACAGCCTCATCGCAGTAAACCGCTTTTGACTGCGGGGTACATATGCAAAAACACAGTTCCGCGAATATTTTCCTGTCTGGGAGGCCCCACACTTTACGGAAATCATCCAGTCTCCGCCTTATGGCGGTCTTCCTTTTTGAGTGCTCTTTCACGAGGGCGGAAACACTGTATTCGGATCCCGCGGGGCTTTTCTCCTCTTTTTTTACTGCCATTCCTTCGACCTTGCTATGTGGTTGAACGCGCTCAGAGCCGCTTTCGCGCCCTCTCCGGCGGCTATTATGATCTGCTTTTCGGGAACATCCGTAACATCCCCGGCGGCGAATATCCCTGGTATGTTTGTCCGGTTACCGCTGTCTACCTTTATCTCCCCCTTGGAGTTAAGCTCAATATCGCTTTTAAAATCGGTATTAGGGATAAGGCCTATCTCCACAAAAACACCTTGTACCGAAAGTGTTTCCGTTCTGCCGCGCCCGGCGATATCTATGGACTCCACGAATCTTCCGCCTTTGACAGCCGTTACGCTGGCGCCATTGATCAGCGTTACAAGACCCGATCGCTCGATCTTTTCTATAAGTATGGCGTCTCCGGTAAGGGTTTCCGCGAGATTAACGATGTAAACTTTTTTTGCTATCCTGATAAGCTGCATTGCCGCTTCCAGAGCGGAGTTACCCCCTCCTATCACGGCTACGTCCTTGCCGGCAAAAAGGGGACCGTCGCATGTGGCGCAATACGCAAGTCCCCTTGATCTGAATTCCTTTTCCCCCGGGACACCGAGCTCCCTGGACCTTTTACCGGAAGCGATTATAAGGGTTTTGGATACATACTCCCCCTTTGAAGTAAAAGTATGTATTTTGCTGCCCTCTTTACGCACCTCGGTTACGGTTTCACCCTCCCTGACCTCTATGGAATACTGCTTTATATGTTCCTCTAATTTACCGGCGAGATCCACCCCGCTTATGAACTGATAGCCGGTATAGTTCTCTATATCACCGCTCCATACCGTCTGCCCCCCTATGTCACCGGTAAGCACACTGAGCGACATCCTTTTTCGCGCGGCATACACGCTGGCTGTTATTCCGGCAGGCCCGGCCCCGGCTATTATGAGATCATACAGTGTATCCACCTGATGCGCGGCTCCCTATATTCCCAGAGCCTCTGATATCGCGGCCCTGTCGAACCCTACTATTATCTCCCCTTCTATATCCAGGACAGGCACGCCCATCTGCCCGGATTTTTCTACCGCTTCGTCGGCCGCTTCCGTATCCGAGGAAACGTCCTTTTCGTCATACTCAATTCCCTTTTCCTCGAGGAATTTCTTGGCCTTTATGCAGTATGGGCATGTAGGTGTAGAATAGATTATCACATTCTTCATTTTTTAGCGTCCTCCTTCATCTGTACAAGCTGGCTGAGATGTTTTTTCTCGTTCTCTATAAGGATGTCTATTTTTCGTCTTTCCGAGGCAGCCACGAACTTTTTCATTTCCTCGTAGAAAAGGATGGAGTCTTTCTCGAAAGATATACCCAGATCCAGCCCCTGCTCGTAGGTCGTTAACCCCGAAGCAGCCTTCTCCCCCGCTCCCTTCCTCGTAAAAACATATTCTGAAGCGAGACTGTTCATGTAGGAAAAGTACTCTTCCGGGTAAGCTCCCTCGGGATCATACGCGCATGAACCTGTAAAGACCTCCCTGAACACCTTTATGTGATCTTCTTCGGCCGAGGCCAGGCCCAGCAGGACCTTTTCAGCCTTTGTTCCCCGCGCCACAGCCGCGAGACTTTTGTAAAAGTCCCTGCCGTTCTCCTCTATCTGTATCCCTATTTCTATTATCTCGCAAGCCGAAAACCTTTTAGCCATATTTCCCGCCTTTCTCCTGGAAAGCGCCTCAGGCAGCTGAGATTAATAATTTTCCGCCAGGATCTCGTAATGGGCCTGGGGATGCTTGCACGCCGGACAAACTTTGGGAGCTTCTTTGCCCTCGTGCACATACCCGCAGTTACGGCAGTGCCATTTAACGGCGGATTCCCTGGAAAATACCTTGCCGGTTTTTACGTTTTTTAAAAGAGCCCTGTACCGTTTCTCGTGCTCTTCCTCCACCTCGGCTATTTCTTTGAAAGTTTCGGCTATATTGTCAAAACCCTCGGCTCTGGCGGTAGTCTCGAAATCCTTGTACAACGACGTCCACTCCATCTTCTCTCCGTCAGCCGCAGCCTCCAGATTCGCCGCGGTATCGCCTATCTTCCCGGCAGGATAGCTAGCGGTTATCTCGACCTCTCCTCCTTCCAGGTGCTTGAAGAACATCTTGGCATGTTCCTTTTCATTGTCCGCGGTCTCAAGAAAAACAGCCGCTATTTGTTCGTACCCGGCTTTTTTAGCCACACCCGCGAAATAGGTATACCTGTTGCGCGCCTGCGACTCTCCGGCAAAAGCCGCCAGAAGGTTCTTTTCGGTTTTTGTACCTTTTACGCTAGCCATCTCTTTCTCCTTTCGTCGGTTTTTAATTAAAATATCCTGTCTCAGGCCTTCCAAAGCATGTGTATGTTGCAAAACTCCCTTACAAGGACAATTTCGCTCTTTTTTACGGGAAATACAGCCTGTGGTTTCATCCCGGGTTTCAGTTCCGCTCGAAGCACTTTGTCAGCGGTAAGCACCTCGATGAATTTGATATAGTGCTTTTCCTCCATCGGATGCTCGACGCTTCCCACCTTCACAAGAACACCCGCGGTATTTTCCTCCACAACAGGCACATGTTTCTCCAGCCCGGTATCCTGAGATTTTTCATCGAGCCTGGACATCGCCTCGCCGCAGCAATGAAGATCGGGAGCGCCCTCATGCAAAATTTCCACCACGTTGCCGCATACGTTACATCTGTAGATCTGTCTTAATCTTGTCATTTCCTTCCTCCTTTACTTGCGTACCCAGCCGGCTACCCGGGAAGTTATATCTTCAAGCTCGCTTTTAGAGGGTACCCATTGCGTCCTTATTTTATCGAAAGTCTCGAACCCGCAGTTTTTAAATATCTCATCTATCTGATCTACGCTCTGGCCTCCCCATCCGTAAGACCCGAACGCTAGCGCCTTTCTTCCTTTAGGAGCGAGGCCCTTCATGTACGTAAGAAAAGCCGCCGCCGAAGGCAAGAGACCGTTATTCAGTGTCGGAGAACCCGCGCAGATGTATTTCGAGTCCAATATTTCGGTCATGATGTCGGAAATATGGTTCGTTTCCAGGTTCATGGGAACGGCCTTTATCGCCTCACGAGCGAACCCTTCGGATATCGCCTTCGCCATTGCCTCGGTGGAATGCCACATCGTGTCATACACCACTACCGCCTTTTCCTTTGTAATATTGGAGGCCCAGGCAGCGTAAAGTTCTTTTATGCGGGATATGTGTTTCTCCCAAATTATTCCGTGACTCGGAGCTATCATGTCCACATCCAGCTTTGAGACAGTCTCCAGGACCTTCGTTACCTGCGCCCCGTACGGGAGAACAATATTAGCGTAATATTTAGCGGCCTCCCCAGTAAGGATATCAAGCCCCACTTCCGAATCGAACCTTTCAACCGAAGCTATATGCTGCCCGAAAGCGTCGTTGGGAAGAAGAAGTTTCTCTTCCGGCACATAGGTAGCCATGGAATCCGGCCAGTGTACCATGGGCATAAGAACGAATTTTAACGTTCTTCTGCCTATTTTCAGCTCGTCACCAGTGTTAACAACTTTTGTTTTCCAGTTGTGCGTATAATGTTTCCTAAGCGCCTTTTCCCCGTTGGGAGACGTTATTATTACGGCGTCAGGGCACATTTTCATGAGCTCAGGAAGACTTCCAGAATGGTCCATCTCGGTATGGCTCGAAACGATATAGTCCAGTCCCGATATATCCGCTACCCCCGAGACCCTCTCTACCATCTCCGGGAAAAGATGCACTTTTACGGTATCGACCAGTACCTTCTTCTCGTCGAGAATAAGGTATGAATTGTAAGTCGACCCTCTTCCAGTGGAATACCCGTGAAAGTTCCTGAGGTCCCAGTCTATGCCACCCACCCAGTATATGTCTTCTTTTATCCTTACGGGTTTCATGTTTTTATTCTCCGTATCTCACGCCGCGGGAGGGGTGAATACCCTCTGCGACAGGTCCCTGTCTATCATAAGAAGGGCGTCACCTTTTTCCCCGAAGACCTTCAGCTTCTGCAGTATATCCGAAGCGTTAGCTTCTTCCTCTACCTGCTCGGTAACGAACCACTGAAGCATTATTTCCGTGGCCCTGTCCTTCTCCTCTATGGCCATATTCACAAGATCCGTTATCATGGCCGTTACTTTTTTCTCATGTTCCAAAGTCTGCTTAAAAAGATCCGTCACCGAAGAAAATTCCTGCGGCGGAGCCTCTATAGCATCAAGTTTTACCCTGACATTCCGCTGCTGGAGATAGTCGTAAAACTTTTTAGCGTGGCTCATCTCTTCCTGAAGCTGTACGTTGAACCAGTTAGCCACGCCCGAAAGCCCCGCGTCCTGGGCAAAAGACGCCATGGCCAGATAAAAATAACCGGAATATATTTCGCGGTTTATTTGCCTTGTAATCCCCTTTACCATCTTGTCGCTTATCATACTTTACCTCCCCCTCAACCTTAACCTCAACCTAAACCTTTCTCCTTTCTACCTTCTATTTTCTATCTCTTCTCACGCCTTCTCGAACTGGTCTTTTCCCACTCCGCATTCCGGGCATACCCAATCTTCGGGCAGGTCCTGAAAGGACACCCCATCATTTTCCGCCGGATCGTAAACATAACCGCAAACCAGACATACATATTTATCCATTATTCCCCTCCTGAGCTGTTTTTTAAAAATTTTATTTTTCTTGATGCCGCCGGGACCGGCGCCGTTATTTCTACACCGGCCCTGGCGGACACCAGAGGCAGTTTACCGTCTTACCCGGGACCTTGTACAGCAGCCCTCTTTACAATGGGCCACTGGACGAAGCATGTATCTTACAGTGACTTTCATGCCGCCTCCTTTGTGGTTTTTCTTTTAGAACTTTTCGACAGATGACATAATGATACCATTTTTATCTCATTTGTCAAGCTTTATCTGAAAAAAGGATAACGCGGTTATCGTCTTTGTAAGAGATCTTTCCGGCATCAACCGGCTGTAAAGTGTTTTTCCCTGTACTCGGCGAGAAGCCTTGTGGCTTCTTCCTTACACTGTCCGCACACCGTGCCTAACTTAGTTCGCTCCTGCAGCTCCAGATATGTTTTCACGCCTTCAAGAACGGCGTCCTCTATTTCTCTGTCGGTTACATTCATGCACTGGCAGACTATCCTTACCTCTTCTTTTTCAATAAGATTTTCTTTCCCGGACCTCCGATAGTAGTCGTTTATGGCCTCCCTTAAAGCTTTGTCCCCGAGAACGGAACAATGTATCTTGTGTTCGGGAAGCTCCCCGAGTTTTTCCATTATCTCCTTCGGGGATATCCTGTACGCGTCATCCAGTTTCATGCCTATTACCATTTCCGACAGGACCGAGGTCGAGGCTATGGCGCTGGCGCAGCCGTAAGTTTTCCATTTGCAGTCTTTTATGGTTCCCTTGTCAGGATCCACCTTGATCAGCATAAGCATCTGATCTCCGCACTTTATGTTCCCAACCATGCCCCTGCCGTCATACTTATACTCTTCCTCATCCTTAAGTATGTTCCTGGGGTTTACAAAATGGTCTTTTACTTTGTCTGTGTAGGCCCAATCCATACAGTCCGCCTTTTCATATTTGTATGCCGCCGTCTATCCTTTTCTGTTCCCATAGGCGGTAGATATGCTCCGTATCCTTGATACAACGCCCGCCATCGCCTCTACAAGCCTGTCCGCCTCACCTGCAGTGTTTTCCCGTCCCAGGCTTATCCTTATGGAATCGTGCGCCAGGGCAACATCAAGCCCGGTAGCGAGCAGAACATGCGAAGGATCCAGGGCTCCCGAGGCGCAGGCGGATCCTGTCGAAACCGCTATCCCCTCAAGATCAAGCCCGAGAAGAACCGATTCTCCCTCGGCCCCCTCGAACGAAACGTTCAATGTTCCCGGCAGGCAATCAACAGGATGCCCGTTGAAAACAATATCCGGGATATTCTCGATAAGCCCTTTTTTTATTCTAGTCTTCATTTCGAGCAGCCTTTTTTCCTCTTCCGCCATTTCCTTCACGCGCATCTCGGCAGCCTTTCCCAGCCCCACTATACCGATAGTGTTCTCGGTACCGGCTCTTCTGCCCATCTCCTGGTGCCCGCCTCTTATCATGGGACAGAACGGCACTCCTTTTTTTATGTAAAGCGCTCCTATTCCTTTGGGTCCGTATATCTTATGCCCGGATATAGTGAGAAAATCCACATCAAGGTCCTTCACGTCTACCGGCACTTTGCCCACGGCCTGCACAGCGTCAGTGTGAAAAAGCACTCCGGCGTCATGGGCCATGGCGGCCAAAAGCTTTATGTCCTGCAGGGTGCCTATCTCGTTATTGGCCATCATAACAGACACAAGACCGGTTTTTTTGCCAAGGGACGCCTTAAGGTCCGTCGTATCCACTTTTCCGTAACGGTCTACCATGAGGTATTTCACGGAAGTACCCTTCATCTCAAGGCATTTTGAGGTCTCAATAATGCACGGGTGCTCGATAGAGGTCGTTATTATCTCATCTCTTCCCTGCCGGCATCCGTCACAGGACCTCGGATGGCAGGAAAAAATAGAAAGAACTGTGTTGTTGGCCTCTGACCCGCTGCCTACGAATATTATCTCCTCGGGGGAAGCCCCTATAAGACCGGCTACCTTCCTTCGGGCCGTCTCTATCATACCCTTGGCTTTTCTGCCGAACCAGTGAAGGCTTGAAGGGTTGCCGTAAACATCCATGGCATCCGCCATGGCCTTTCGCACCTCGGGGTGAAGAGGGGTTGTCGCGTTATTATCCATGTATATATGTTTTTCCACCATATCGACCGGCCTTCCATTGCCCAGAGGGGCATTTTTAACGTTGATCACCGCGGAGTGTATTATCTACCCCGTTGGGATATTATAACATAAAGGCCAAATCGGGCAAATGTTTGTGCATGGGCGGGGCCGGAGGCAACAGTCGAGAGACATAGCAAAGGCAGGAAGTAGGAAGTAGGAACATTGTCATTCTGAGCGAAGCGAAGAATCTATAATAGCCGTTACCCGCTGGGAAGTGGTATTCTGCGCGCTTCATAATTCGCCTGTTAAAGGCGCTGGTGCCTGTCACCAACTCGACTGAATGACGAAGCGTTTTGGGGACACTTTGATAGCGGACTTTGTTCCCGGCACAAAGATAGAAGGTGTTTTCTGTGATCCGTACAGGGAGGATCTACACCGGGCGGAGGGGCCCTGGTAGGATCACAGAAACCCTATTTCAATGTTACGCCATCATTAGGATCTTTTCGATTCTTTCGTTGATAAGTTTGAGTTCACCGTAACTGTGCCTGGGGGCGAGGTTAAAAATAAACCTAGCGGGGTCTTTCATGAGGCTTTCTACTGTAATATCAGTTTGGAGGGTCTCTTCGGTAAGTATAGAATAAAAACCTGTTAAAGCAGTGGTATTCATGTTTAAATACGCCGCCCCCGCTCCGATGATGGCGGCAAGATTCGTGTAACCATCTTCTGAGGAGGTAACGTCGCCGGGTATATCCATAAATATAACTCGGGCGTTTGATGAGTTAAGCTCTTCTCTTTGCGCTTCGCTGAGTTTTCCGTAAGGCAATATTGTAACCGTATTATCTTTACCGGAAGCCTCTGCCGCGCGTTTCACAAGGTCATTTATTTCGGAACCAAAACTCACTTTATACGGCCCTTTTTCGGTGTGTTTACGTATACGCGTAAGCATGTTCTCCTGGGCCGGAGCGGCATAACCTTTCCACACGTTTATATTTGCCGTCTCTCCATAAAGCTCGGCCTGTTCCATATCGTCAAAAATTCTTTCAGTCTCTTCCAGGCCGAATAATTCGCGGGAAAACTTTCTCTTTTGATCAAGCCTGCCGTTTATAGCATCTGCCACAAGCGCGAAATGGAACGGCCGTTCGATAACAGCCTCTATATTCAGGTCCTCCCTGCCGTCTTCCGGTAAAACAGCAGCTTCGTCGCTTATAACTATCACCCTGACCGACGGGTTCTTTTCCATGACCGCGCGTATTATAACGTCCATGGACTCTTTCTCTAATTCGCCTTCTTTTTTCACGCCGGCCGAATTCACAACAAGGATATCCGGCACTTTGCCTTTTTCAAGCGCCCGGCGCAGGGTATACATCATGTTGTACCTATCAACCTTAAAATTTTCCTTTTCTTTTGCTATGAACGACGCGAGGTTTGCCGCGTCGTCACCAAAATCATCGACAATGAATATTTTTTCCCCGGCGGGTTTTTCCGCGCGCGGAGCCACATTTACATTGGATACTTCCCATTCTTTAACGGCCTCTTCGTATTGCCTGAGCTGTTCTTCACGGTAACTCATAACGATCCCGGGAAGCTTGCCGATAATATCCCCCTTCCATAATGTCTCTGCCCTGGGATAGAGTTCGGCCCACGGCCCTTCCGCCTCTTTAGGAAAGCCCCCTCCCGATTCAACTATAAGGTGCGGCACTTTTAGCAGCTTATCCCTGAAAACTTCGTCTATTCCGGGAACAGCCGACCCGGGAAGCAACATATCGTATATAACAAGATCAAAATCTATGTTCTTAAGTAGATCTATCGACGAAAGAACCCTGTATGCCGAATAAAATTCAAACTCTTCAGACAGACGTTTTTTAAACATATCCTCTATGGCACTCGTAACCCCACCGTTATCGTCTACCATCAAAACCCTGAACTTTTCGGGTTTTTCGGGACGTGTCAGCGGCGATACCGCCTCTTCGGCGCTATCGAAAGTCTCAGCATAACCCGCTATCTGATCTTCTCTTAACTGGCGAATACGCGTAATAATATCTTCGGGCTCAAAAGGAAATTCTTCTATAGCAAGATCCGGATATTTTTCTCTGGCATCATGAAATTTACTGTCAAAAGAAAGAGGAAGCCCTGACCTGAGATCGACAGCCATTATATTTTTCCCGGAAAGCGCATCAAGCATATCGAACGGCCCTTTGCCCCCGACAAGGTCCCAGTCTATAACAGCGTAATCCGCATCCTGAGACGACAAGCGATCTAAAAAATCCCCTTGTGACGCGACAGTTGTGACAAAGATATCCTCCCCCTCATAGTGGAAATCATCTATACGGGAGAGCCCGAATCGTACCATCAAAACACCCAACAGCTCAGACCTGAGGTCCTCATCATCTTCGCCTATAATAATGCGGAGTTTCGGAAGTTTTTCTTCGGATATTTCAGTTTTTAGCGGCTCGTCCTCTCCGCTTTTACCGGCGGAGGCGGAAGCCTCACGGGCGACCTTCTCATCCCACTTTTTCTTAAGCTCTTCATATTCCTTAAGCTGTTTTTCGCGGGCGGCGAGCACCCTGTTTTTAATACTTCCAGGAGATATACCGACAGTTACATGAACGCCTTCTGGATCAAACCCGGCGTCTATAAGGCTAGTTTTAATATTGATTCCAGGGCCAATCGCCCGAGGAATGTGTTTTATAGACACAATCGAACTCAATGTTATGCCATAATCCTCACCGCGAAATAATACATAAAGCTCTTTAGCGTGTTCCGCGGCGAATGTCCCCATTATATCGGAAAAACATATATCAACTTTCATATGTCCAAATCTTTCCCGGGCCTCGGCTACATTTTTAGCCCCAAGAACAATATATTCGTTTGGATCGAGCTCGGATCTTATCATATCATGCCACCATTCTCCGGTTATTATCTCCGGTTCATCCTGCAGGCATAAAACCGTTAATTTTTCCGGCCTTTCGGGCTCTCTCAGAAGATGCGCCGATTCCCATCTGGCAAGATCTTGTCTATAAAGAGAAAGCTCTTTGTCCCTCCGCTCGACCACGCTCTCGACAAAACCGCTGACTTCCGCGTTGCCTGAGAGAACTTCATCAAACATCCTGGGCAGCATGTTGTTGGCATCCCGAACGGAAGCATAAACGTGATTGAAATACCCTTTATTCCTATCAAGTTCGGGTATAGTCTCGTTCACCACTATATCGATGTCGCCTTCCGTTATCCTGTCCCATATCTCGTCATAAGACTCAGCCTTGAAATATTCTATTTCTATATCCTCTCCCGCATATCGTCCCGGGGCTATTTCTTCAAGCAAAAAATATTCGCTTATTTCAGAAAGAAAAGTCTTTTTCCTCTCATAATAACGTTCATCCTCACGCGCAACGTCCTCATAAACAACAAGCGCCTTCATCGGCCTGGGATATTCGGGCCGGCCTTTGGTCTTATCTTCTTCGTCAGAACCTGGCTCTTCCACTTTTAAAGCCGCCTTTTCCTCATCCATGCGCCTAAGCTGTTCTTCCCGAAGAGACCTTATTAGCGGCACCGCTGTATCGGAAAGGCCCCCGCAGCAATCCACAACCTCCATAACATCCCCAAACCTTGTCCGGGCAAGTTCCACAAAATTCCAGTTGGCCGAATATACACCTATCTTTTTCATGCCCCGTGCGGCAGCCGTCCTAAAAAGGTCCATAGGACCGTCAGAAGATATGAGCCAATCGGATATAATGAGGTCAAAAGCCCCTTCGTCAAAAAAACCAAGGGCTTCCCATTCAGAATCGCTAAAAACGATAATATATTCTTCTCCCGACAGTAGACGTTCGTTTTTTAAAACAAGCCCGAGTTCTTTGGTGAATACATCCTTCGCGTAATCCGTCACCCCTTTGGAATCCTGGACGAAAAGAATTTTTATCTTTTGGGGATCGTTAATAAGTTTCTTTATCTCAATGTCATCCATGGCTTTTTTTCTTGCCTGGAATTCTTTTATATTCCTCTCTCGTATGTCCAGCAATGTCCGTGTTGGATTTTTATTTAGATCCGCGCGCATTTTGTCGAGAAGCTCTATGGGCGCGCCTACGCGGTCGGATATCCTCTCAATATCTATATCCACAAGTCCGCTTACTCCCATAAGAAAAACTTTTTTCATTTTCTCTTTCGAGTAATGTCTGGCTAAATAAAATATTTCCTCGGCTGATTCGAGAGCGTCTTTAAGGTTCATATCACAAATTACCACGTCAGGCAGTTCTTTTTGCAGAATGATATCGGCGCTCGATGGATCCTTGGCGTAAAAGACCTCTATATCAAGCTGTCCAGAAAAAAACCTATCAAGCTCGCGCGATAAATTAAGATAGCCCGGGTTCTTCTCATCTAAACCCTTGTCCACATAAAGCACTTTTACCTTCTCAAGAACAGGCTCTTCGTCGTCAAATGTCACATTGGGTTTTCCCAAGCTTTCCCCCCATTCAGATCGCCCCCAAGACGGATCTTTTCTGAGTCTTAACTCGCTAAGCCTCATGTCAAAATAGGGCCTTAACCTGTCGGCTATCACCTTTACGTATCTCTGGGCCGTTATTTCACGGTTATCGTCCCTGGAGTATATCCTCGGGAATATCTCCACTCTTTCAAAACTGTCCTGATTTATCTCTGAAAGATCCCGAGCCGCTTCTTTCACAGTGCCTGAAGTTAAGGCGCATAGCCTTGGTATGCGAAAGATCTGACGGTAAAAGTCGCGCGTAAATGCCGGTTCTTCTTCGAGCTCAGCGTCAAATACCGCCGCGTCGAACTTCCCGGACGTCATCTCCCGCAGGGCTTCTTCCATGGAAGAAACATATACAAATTCTATATCCCCTTCGGTATGGAACATTTCATTATTGGTTTTTTGGGCCCTTGCGATATCATCCGAGTTTCCGTCTACCCACAGAACTCTCACTTTACTTGCGGATTCTGGCTCTATTCCAGACTGTATCATTTGCTCTTCCATTACCGATCTTAAAAGCGGTACTATATTCGAGCTCCCGCCGACCTTATCCGAATACTCCACAAGAGAGAATAATTCTTTGCCTATCCTGTCTTCAACTTCCTTATCGCTGTAAGCGGTGTGACAGATGATCGCCGCTCCCATATCGAGCATATCCCTGATAATACCACCCGCCGTCTGTGATATCCCCGAAATATCAAGAATAACTACGTCACCTCTCTCAAGAAGCTTCCCGTGCATAAGCTCGGAGAGAGAAACACGGCTGAACTCATATTCGTCTTTTGACAGACTGTCTAAAATATCGCCTTCTATCCTCTTGGCCGTATTTTCTTCGTCTTCTACCATGAAAATTCTGAGTTTTGATTCGGAGGTACCTGTCGTATCAGTACCATCGCCATCTATACCCGCTTCTTCCTCGGCTCTTAATAGCTGTTCTCTTATGTCTCTCGCGAGGACAGTTATTTTTTCGGCGCTCAGCTTCACATTTCCTTTTTCAACGATGATGGTCCTTTCAGCAAGCTCCTGCGGGAAATCTCTCTTCACTACTCTTCGCATCTCATCTTCCTCATCTCCCGAGAAAGCCACTACATGAGGAACATTTCCGAGCAGTTCTATTATCCCATCGTCTATCGCTCCATGAAATTGGAGGTCGGCTATGACCATATCGAATCCGCCGCTTTCAAGAAGAGAGACGACCTCATCATTACTCATCGCGGATACTATCTCAAATTCGTCTTGTGGAAGAGCCCTTCCCAGATATTCAACGAAAGGCAAAAGATATAACCTGCTGTCATCGAACACCAATATTTTAAGTTTTTCGGAAAAATTTTTACTAGAGGCTGAAGTTGATGCTGTCTCCGACATTTCTTCGGATACCGTGTTAGAAGAACTTGCACCCGAACGTTTTTTAAGTATCCCTTCTACCATAGCTCTTTTAATGAGCTCATCGGAAACGCTCATTGCGCGGTGCACTTTTCCAAATTCGGCCTCAAAGGCCTCGAAAAACAAAAAGTCCTCCATAGTACTGTCTATGAATATCAGGGCTTCCGGGTTCTTTTTCCTTATTCTTGCCAATATCTCTAAAAAGTCCGCGCGGGGCCAACCTGCCGTAAGGTGAGTGTAAAAAAAGTCTATGTCGTAATCGACTTTCTCAAGAGCGTTTATTATGTCTGTCTGGCCGCTTCCGCTGGGTCTTATCACTTCACAATCCGGAAAATCATCCTGAACCTCATCCGTTATCATTTCACGCGACTTTGTCCACTCATCAACAAAAAAGGCCCTGTAATTTAGCCGACTGGGCGAGAGATTTTCTTGTTTTTCACTATCTTCCGCCCCCTCGGCCCGCACAGCGTCCTGCCACTTTAAAAATCCTTCTTGTATGGCTTTTTCGAGAACCTTATCTTGATGAGTTACATCTCTGTATATTCTGTCGTATTTTTCCTGCAAAGCCGATAGATCAGGCCCTCCTATGACCGAGTCCAGAAAAATATCGGCAGCAGGGTTTTTCTCTTTTATCCTGGTTATGATGTCCACCAGTTCTCCCTTCTTCCAGCCCGTTTCATGAGTGTAGAAGAAAGCTACATCATAATCCACTTTCGAAAGTTCATATTTAATCTGACCCGGATCTAATGTCGGAACGCGTAATATTTCAGCTTCCGGGAGATCTTCTTCAAGACGAGAAGCTAGAAATATCCGCGGATATTTATAATCTGCAAAAACCGCCCTGTATTTTTTGGGTACCACCTTAACGGCGTCTTCTGCCTTTCTCTCCTCTACTGCCCCGGACATATCCGTAAGCTTCAGCACGCGCTGATATTCCTCCATCCACTCTGATTCCCATTCTCTCGGATAAAGCGGATAAGATAAAATTTCTTCTAAAAGCTCCACAAAAGGGCCTATCGTGTTTAAGTCTTCTTCCGAAGCTCTTCCCTTCAAAATAACCGACCGGGCTTTTTCAATATAATCGTCTGATGCGCTGTACCAGAAATGTTGTGCTATTGATTTTTGTCCACTGGTAGCCCCTTTAAAAACGATCTCTGTAAGTATACGGCTTTTAAACAAACTATGGTCTTCGGGCCAGAATTTAGAGTATAAATTCTCAAACCACATTCCTCTTACTCTGGAATTAAAATCCATAATAGTTTTTTGTCTTTCGTCGAGTTTCGGCTCGTCCTCTCTTTCACCTTCTGAAGCTATGAAGAACTGCGCCCTTAAACCGTCGCAGAAATATGTAACATCCTCTTTCGACACCCATATGCCTCTTATGTCGGGATGCGGCACAAAAGTAAGGTTGTCATTGAGGCCGTTCCTCAATTTAGGCCCGTTCGCGTAGACAAATTCCCCGGAAGCTATACGGCCGTACTGCTGTACTATGTTATGCGCTTCGGGGGACCCCTGATACGGGTCCACAAGAACCTTTGCCTTCGTAGCTATTTCCTCGAACACACCGTTATCATTCTTAGGGAGGAGCTTAGTCGCAACATCGTACTGCACGCGTATATATCCCCCGTCCAGAGTATCCTCGAACTTTTTAACGTCGTCACGTCCCACTATATCGGCAATAAGGACCACTTTCGAGGTAAACCCTTCCGGAGAGGTCTCCCCCCTGGCCACCGGTGTACGCGCTATGGGCTCTGAGTTCTTCAATTTTTCGCATGGCTCAACAAGAGGCTTTTTAAAATCGCCTATTATGGGCCTCATCTGCACTATGTAAAGTTTGCCGTCAAGAAAACCCCATTCCACGTCGAGAGGACAGCCTATCTCCTCTTCAAGCGCGCTCATAACACGATAAAGTTCTCTCGCCGCGTCTTCGCTTATCGGGGAAAAGGTGCCGTCTATCTTAGGGTAACCGGCCAAAGCCTTTTCGGCGCCTTGCGGGTCAGTCGCGGAATAAAGTTCGCCTTTAAGACGGAATTCGTACGGCAGACGCTCGAATGACGGATTAAACTCCATATCGCTCCCGGCAGCGGCGTCCTTCTTAAAAAGGAACTGGCATGTCGTGGCGTACACAGGAAGCACGGCCTTATCGGCATCGCCCACGACCGCCTGTATGGTCGAACATCCGTACATATCCGTCATGCCCGTACCGGAAGCGTCAAAATCCAGAAAAGGCTGCACAACAACGCCGAACCCGTCAGAACGGGTAAGCCTGTCGGGTATGCCGTCTATCTTTATATACCCGTCCTCGTAATTCTGCTCTATCCATATTTTCCTTACGGCGTCAGCAAATATCGTTTTTATGCCGTGCGCCACAAGCCGCTCGTCTTTTTCTTTAGGGGACTTGAAGATACCCGCAAGGTTCCTTATGTAAGAGTCTTCCGTTATACCGCTGGACCTGGCAATGACCCATCCGGTCAGGTCTTTTGTGTGTTTCTTTATGTAGAGTTCGAGCTCGGGCGGGAAAACAAAGTTCGAAGCCATCTCTTCGAGCTTTTTTACATCATATTTATCCAACACACCGTGCACGCCGTCCGGGGAAGCAATACATCTGTCTATAAAAGCGTTGCCTTCCTCCGCAAGAGCGCTATTGGCGTCTATGAAACGCGCCCATACATCTTCTATGGAAAACCTTACAGAAGTCGCCGTATTAAAACCTATTTTCGAGGAGAGTCGTTCAAGGAGGATATCCCACGCGCCTTTTCCGCCGTAAACGGGCGCGAGGTTCTTTTCGAATAGCTCACGGTACGCCATATTGCGCGCTTCGTTATCTATACCGCGCATGGGCGCAGGGAGTATACCGAGAGTATCTGAAGAGTATTCCGACGCCGCTGGTAACCCCGGAGCGATGTCGGCGGAATAAGAAGGAAATGCCACGGCAAAAGCAAGAACAGCCGCTATTCCCCTTAAAACAACGTTATACCTAGCTTTATGTAATATCATCGCAGGTATTATAATATTTTCATTCTGTTAAAACAACAAAAAGACAACCGTCTTTTTCATTTCTAACCATCTTGTACTTTTCGGGACAGGTCGACAGCTGAGGCGTAAATGTCGGGCACCACCTGTCCCGTCATTTTTGTTTTTATGTGATCCTTCGGCCCTTCGGGCCTCAGGATGACAATGTTGGTTGGCCTTCAGGATGACAATGTTGGTTGGGCCTCAGGATAACAATGTTGGTTGGGCTTCAGGATGACAACCACGCAACAACGCAATAACTCAACAACGCAATAACGAAAACGGCTATTTACGTAACGAGTGTCCCGGGCCTTTACCCAGTTTTCTGCCTAGAGAGGTTATACGCGCGATAACGCACGAAGCGCAGTCTTCGGAAGATTCATCGACGCAGGGTTTGCCCGGATAAAGGAGATAATGTTTGCGGTATTTACCGGGAGTGGCGTTAGGCATGAAGACATTGCACCCTCTTTCGAGAAGAAGGTTCCTGCCGTCGGGATCTATGGCGTCGAAAGCCGTCGTTGAGGGTATATGAGCGGTCTTATTGAGAAGACGCAGGATAGATACTGTCTTAAAAAAGACATCTTTCGGAAATGGATTGTTCTCGAGGCCGAACCCGGTATCCCCGTGAGGTATAAAGGGCCCCACTCCTATCATGTCGAGGGAAAGCGATGTACAGAAAAGTATGTCGCGCGCAAGCTGCTGTATGGTCTCGCCGGGGAGACCTATAAGAAAACCTGACCCCGTCTGAACGCCGAGAGACTTTAGGTCACGGAGACACTTTACCCGGGTCTTAAGATCGCTGTCAGGGTGGCACGACCTAAAAAGCTCTTCGTCCGAGGTCTCAAAACGGAGAAGATACCTGTCCATGCCCGCGTCTTTCCATAAAGCGTAAGTATCTCTGTCCCTTTCCCCTACCGAAAGCGTTACCGCAAGCGAAGTTTCCTTCTTTATCGCCTTTATAAGACCTGCCATTTTTTCTTTAGTGTAAAAAGGGTCTTCTCCCGACTGGAGGACAGCTGTGGTCTGTCCGCGTGATACCATTCCGCGGCAGACTTCAAGTATCTCTTCGTCAGACATGCGGTATCGCGCGACTTTATCGTTACGCGAATTTATGCCGCAGTAAAGGCACTTCTTTGTACAGAAATTAGAGAACTCTATTATGCCCCGGAGAAATATCTCGTCGCCCATGTACTCACGGCGCACACTGTCGGCCTTTTCGTAAAGCGCGGACATATCGTCGCCGGAGGCAGAGAGCAGAAACTCGACCTCTTCCTGGCTGAGGGGCGTATCATTGTCAATCTTTTTGAAGATCGTTTTTATGTTCATGCTTCGTTATTGAGTTGTTGCCCTACTTTTTACTCTCGGAACGGGGACGCGTACCAAAGGTACACGTCCCCGTTCGCAACACGTCATTGTCATCCTGAAGAGGCCAACCAAAATTGTCATCCTGAGGAGGCCGCAGGCCGACGAAGGATCACATTAAAATATTTTTAGATTCTTCGGAGCCTTCGGCCCCTCAGAATGACAATGTTTATTCGCGCTACCTTCGCCCCCTCAGAATGACAATGTCTGTTCTCCTTATTACTCCACTAGTCTTCTCCCTGAGCGCCTCTCCATTTACCTACACCAGAAACCTCTCCGCCTCTTTTTTGCGGGGGGTTTCCGCCTTAATGCTCCGGCGTTTCCCCGAAGGGCCTTTCTGTATTTCCATTTCCACTATGTCGCCCCACTCCGAATCGCTGTAAGCCGCTATTATCCCCGCGGCAAGATCACGATCATCTTCGTTTATCTGTCCCGAAAGCACGCCCACAGGACCAGGAACATCCACCGTTATCAGAAATATCTCTTTCGGCGCGAGCGACCCGTAAAGTTTAAGGTTCTCTTTTTGGTCCCGGCCGAGAACAAGTTTAGTTCCTCCGGGAAGACGGAAATGCCGGCCCGACCGAAGGGACAGGACATCTTTCGCGGATATGTCCTTTTTATTCTCCAAGAGGTCTTTCATCCTGCGCGAAAAATCCTTCTGCGTGAGGAGACACCCTCCCGCGGCATTCGGATAGGTTTTTATACCGAACTTCTTAGCGAGCTCTCTCTGCCTCTTGCGCGACCGGCCGTTTATATCGAGAAGTTTTTCCCGGTCCACCCATCCCTTTTTCTCCGGGATGGTCACATCCATAAGTTTCGCCGAAAGAGGCCGCAGTATAAGTCCGCCGAGACCGCTCGCCTTATCCACCTGCCTCATCGCGAACCTGCGCTGCGACATCGGCCGCTCGCCGAGAACTTCACCGGTAACGATAAAAGAACATCCGAGCTTTTTCATATATTCGCCGCATTTCCTGAAGAAAAGCGCGTGGCAGTCTATACAGGGGTTCATGTGTTTTCCGTAACCGTGCTGCGGGTCTTTTACGATCTTTAGGAGATCTTCCCCGACATCGACCACCCTGAAACCTATGCCGAGTTTTTCCGCACGCTCCCTTACCGGCGTCGCATCCTCCGAATCGCCGCAGCCGCCGAAACCGGTCCGGAAATAAAGACCTTCCACCTTTATCCCCTGTTCAAGCATAAGTTCAGCGGCAAGCATGCTGTCGAGCCCGCCGGAAAAGGAACATACGGCTTTCATCGGCCACCACCCGTAGAGGGATCTTTCCGCAAGCTTCTCCCGACCACATGTTCCAGCACAACGTCGGCTTGTTTGGCGGCGGCCGCGTTCACCCTGGGGGATACCGCCGGGCTTTCGCTTATGTCCGACATAAGATCCCCCACTATGACGAAGTTATCATTTATCTTTCTTGTCCTTATCCCGTCGGAGTGCCCTATTCCGGAAATACCGGAAGCCGAAACCATGAATTTCCCGCTTTTCATGAAAATCTCGGCCAGCATCCTCTTCTCTTCGGCCTTGTCAAAAGCCTCCACAATAACATCACATTCCGAAAAGACCTTTCCCGCGTTTTCCACGGTAACCTTTTCCCCGAAAATAACTATTTCGACATCGGGATCTATTCTCTTTAGGTTTTCCTTTAAGGCATCTGCTTTTTTCCTGCCCACCTGGTCGTAAAAATAGAACTGTCTGTCAAGATTCGAATGTTCGACCGTGTCGAAATCCGCGACAACGAACCTCCTGAACCCGCTCCTGACAAGGTTCGCCGCGCAGTTAGACCCCAGCCCGCCGGCGCCCGCTATCCCAACCAGCACTCCCCGGACCTTTTTCATATACTCAGTTCCGAACTTGCGTTCGAGCTGCCTATCCAGAGAGTCTTTATCTTTGAGCCTGTTTTCTTCCGTCATGCCCAATCCTTGAGAACGGGCTGGTATCCTTTTGCCCGCAGCATTTTTTTTATCTCCTCGACACCTCTTTCGTCAAGTATCTCGAACTGTTCCGCCCGGCACGGCTCTCCCGGGAGAGTATGCCCTCCCACGACGGTCGTCGACCCGGCCGACATCCTTGTTACGCCCGCCAGAATGAGCATGTCCCTCAAAGACGCTCTTTCCCGCGTGGAAAGAGTTATTCCCACCCTGGGCAGGAATATCCGCAGCGACGTAACTATCTGAACAAGATCCCTGTCGGTAACTAAAGAGTTCGGGATAAAAGAAGAGACCTGCGGACGGATCCTCGGTACGGAAACACTGATCTCGGCGGCCGGGAATTTTTTTTCGAGATACGCCGCGTGCAGCGCGGTAAGGTAAACTTCCTTTCTCCATTCACCAAGCCCGAGTAGAGAACCTATATTGACCGTTCTCATGCCCGCCGATAGAGCCCGTTCGGGAGCGGCCAGCCTGAAATCATAATCTGTTTTGGATCCCGCTAGGTGTACTTTGCGGTACACTTCCCTGTCGTACACCTCCTGATATATCACAAGCCCGTCAACACCTTCATCTATAAGCTCTTTATACTCGTCCAGGGTAAGTTCGTAGACCTCGATCGCTATGGAACTGAAAAATTCCTTAAGCACCTTGACGCATGAGCGTATATAACTTACCGGAGCCTCCTTTCTTGAACCTCCGGTAAGTATCAGCAGGTTCCTTAGCCCTTTGGAAGATATGAACTCCGCCTCGCGCCGCACTTCTTCAAGAGTAAGTGTTCTTCGCTTTATGGCGTTATCTCTCTTGAAACCGCAGTACGCGCACTCATTGTCGCAATAGTTGGAAAGATACATCGGAGTATAAAGATGCGCCACTCTGCCGAAATTACGAACGGTAAGCTCATGCGACCGCTCGGCAGCCTCTTCTATGACGCTATCGGACAGGTCTGAAAGAAGAGCGGAAAACCCCTCGGGAGTAACGATGTCAGACCATATCGCCTTCCTTGCCTCAAGATCCCGATTTTGAGCGGAAGGCATCCCGGGAAAGCCTTCCTCAAAAGAATTAATTATGTCCAAAAAAGTCCCGATTTTACTCATTGTTTATTGCCCTCAAAAAACCTTCGAACGGAGACGATGCCCTTGCCCCTAAAAACTCTCCGCCCTGACCGGAAAGAAACGACTGTCTTCCCGCCCTGACGGCAAGACTGAATGCTTCCGCCATAGCTACCGGATCCCGAGAAGTAACAAGCGCCGTGTTGACAAGAACTGCCGCGGCCCCCATTTCCATACACCTTGCCGCGTCGGAAGGCCTGCCTATCCCCGCGTCCACTATGACCGGGACTTCTATCTCCCTTATCATAACGCTTACTATTTCCTCGGTCTTAAGGCCCCGGTTACTGCCTATCAGCGACCCAAGCGGCATTACAGCCGCGGCGCCGGCTTTGGCCATTTTAAGCCCTAAAACAAGATCCGGATTCATATAAGGAAGTACCGTGAAACCCTCCTTCACAAGTATTTCGGTAGCCTTAAGCGTCTCCATATTGTCGGGAAGAAGGTACTTATTGTCCGGGATCACCTCTATCTTTATCCAGTTACCGCAACCCGCGGCCCTGGCAAGCCGGGCTATCCTTACAGCCTCCTCTGCGTTCCTGGCGCCGGAAGTATTGGCCATTATCACGCATCTTTCAGGTATGTGGTCCAGAACATTCTCATCCTCTGAACCGGTATCTACCCTCCTTAATGCTACCGTCACCACATCGGCTCCCGACACATCAAGAACTTCTCTTATCATTGACTTTCTGGGGAACTTTCCCGTCCCCAGAAAAAATCTGCTGGAGAGCTTTCTCCCGGCTATCTCAAGAAAATCTTCCATATCATCCTCCGCCAACAAAACTCACTATTTCAACATTGTCCCCGCCGCGCAGGGAAACTTCAGACCACATATCTTTCAGGACTATTTTATCGTTATGCTCTATAACTACCCGTTCAGGCCTTAGCCCCCTTGACTCTACCAATTCAAAAATGCTCATTTCCTTTCCGATCGCCTGAACAACACCGTTTATCCTGATATTGACTCCCGTACCGCTTGAACCTGAAGAAAATATCTTTTCTTTCATCCTTCTTACTTCCTTTTCTATATCTGAAGCCTCCGTTATATGCCTTATCATGGCTATATTTCCGGCTCCCAGAGAAAGGAGTTGATCGATATTATCCCCGTTTATGCCGCCTATCATTACTACAGGCTTATTCCCAAGACCAAGCACACCGGGAACGTCAGAAATGCCTACAAAATAGTCTTTGGTCTTTGTCGGGAAGACCGGCCCGAACGCGATATAATCCGCGTCACTTGTCATACCGATCTCGGCCTCTTGCAGTGAATGTGTCGAAACACCTATTATCCCGTCCGGCCCTAAAATACGGCGAACCGTATCTATGGGGAATTTCTTAAGGTCTTCCTGCCCGAGGTGCACTCCGTCGGCGCCGACCTCTTTCGCAAGATACGGATCATCGTTCACTATAAATTTAACCCCGGCTCCGGAACATATCTTTGAGAGTTTAACACCCAGCTCTTTGAGTTCGGCGGCTGAAAACGTTTTCTCTCTCATTTGAACGATATCAACACCGCCCAGTATGGCAGCCTTAACAACTTCAATGGTGGCTCGGCCAAGCGAACATTCCTGTCCCGTAACGAGGTACAGATTACGGTCATTCAGTTTTTTATTTTTCATCTTGCTAAACCCTCATGCGTTGAAACCCATAACACCGGAAGCCCTACCCAGACTTAGCCCGAACACTATCCCTATCGCCTCTCTGATTACAAGGTCTCTTCCGAAAACAAAAAACCCCATGCAGCGCATGAGGTTTTATATCTTCACTCTCCCTACGCTGGCATTATCCAGATCAGGTTACTCGGGTAATCCGCTTCTCGATCGGAACTCTCAGAGCGCCACACGCCCTCCCCGGATATATAGCCTACATTAGACCACATCGCTCCTCGGGTGTCAATTCGCATTGTAGCAACCCTAGGCTTCGGGTTGTGCTTTTACCAGGGACGTTTAAACATTCGTTCTTGGAGTGATAAGGCTCGGGAGAGCTCTTTAATCAAGAGGCCCCATTGGAAATTTTAGACCTTCGGGAGGCGCAAAGAGCTCTCCCGAGCCTATTGCACAATATTTGTAAAAAGATGTAAGCATAAAGAGTTTTACCGCGTAAAAAAGGGGACATACGCTTTTAAGCGCATGTCCCCTTTTTGATCATATAGGCAGGCTTAAATAAGGCCCTGGTCGAGCATAGCGTCGGCCACTTTAACGAAACCGGCTATGTTCGCGCCCATAACATAGTTGCCCGGCTGACCGTATTCTTTAGCGGCATCCGTGCACTGCTTGTGGATAGCTACCATTATCTGGTTAAGTTTTTTATCCACCTCTTCCCTTGACCACGAAAGACGCTGCGAGTTCTGGCTCATTTCAAGCCCTGACGTCGCCACCCCTCCGGCGTTCGCGGCCTTACCCGGGCCGTAAAGTATCTTTTTCTCAAGGAAAATATCAACTGCTTCCGGGGTCGAAGGCATATTAGCTCCTTCGGAGACCAGTATGCATCCGTTCTTGACAAGTTCAGCGGCGTCCTTTCCGCTTATCTCGTTCTGCGTAGCGCTCGGAAAAGCGCAGTCGCACTTAATGGACCACGGAAGTTTGCCATCCCTGTATTCGCACTTGAACTTATCGGCATATTCCTTTATTCTTCCTCTTTTAACGTTCTTAAGTTCCATTACATACGCCAGCTTTTCCGCGGTTATCCCGTCTTTGTCGTAGATGGTACCGTTAGAATCTGACAGGGAAACAACTTTACCGCCAAGCTGGTTCACTTTTTCCACGGTATACTGGGCCACGTTTCCCGACCCTGAAACAACAACCGTCTTCCCCTTAAAAGTCTCCCCGCGCGTCTTGAGCATTTCTTCGGCGAAGTATGTGGCTCCGTACCCAGTGGCCTCAGGCCGTATCAGAGACCCTCCCCACTTAAGACCTTTACCCGTGAGAACACCGGTAAATTCGTTACGTATCCTCTTGTACTGCCCGAACATGTAGCCTATTTCCCTTCCGCCAACACCTATGTCTCCGGCGGGAACATCTGTATCGGGACCTATGTGCCTCTGAAGCTCAAGCATGAACGACTGGCAGAATCTCATTACTTCCCCGTCGGATTTGCCTTTGGGATCAAAGTCACTTCCTCCCTTGCCTCCGCCCATCGGCAGGGTCGTAAGAGAATTTTTGAATATCTGCTCGAACCCGAGGAACTTAAGTATGCTCATGTTTACCGTGGGATGGAACCTGAGCCCACCCTTGTAAGGCCCAAGGGCGCTGTTGTACTCTATCCTTATTCCCCTGTTTACGTGAAAATTTCCGGCATCGTCCTGCCACGGAACACGGAATATTATCTGCCTTTCCGGCTCAACTATCCTTTCAAGTATCCTGGCGTCCCTGTACACTTTTCTCTTTTCGATCACCGGCGAGAGCGAATCAAAAACCTCCTTGACCGCCTGTAAAAACTCCGGTTCTCCGGCGTTGCGTTTCGCCACTTCTTCAAAAACTCCCTCCACATAACTCATTTAACACCTCCGATTTTATTTTAGACTTTTCACTTCTCTCCGGTTTTCCCCGAGAGATAACTATCAATGGTCCGGGCTGCCTTTTTCCCGGCGCCCATGGCGGCTATGACCGTAGCCGCTCCCGTCACTATATCTCCTCCGGCAAAAATATCACGAACCGATGTTCTTCCGTCGTCATCGGCCTTTATATTGCCCCACTTTGTGAGTTCAAGTCCGTTAACGGTATTCAGAAGAAGCGGGTTCGGCCCGTTGCCGATTGCCACGATCACAGTATCAACAGCCATCTCGAACTCAGACCCTTTTATCGGCACCGGCCTTCTTCTGCCGCTTGAATCCGGTTCGCCGAGAGAGTTCTTTATACATTCCATTCCCTTTATTTCGCCTTTTTCGTCGCCCAATATTTTTACAGGCGTTGTTAAAAGGTGGAATTCCACACCTTCTTCCATCGCGTGGTGTATCTCGTCAAGCCTTGCCGGCATTTCCTCTTCGGTCCTGCGGTAGACTATGTAGACTTTTTCCGCTCCCAGGCGGAGAGCGCATCTGGCAGAGTCCATAGCCACGTTACCGGCGCCTATCACGGCCACTTTAGCCCCTATATTGACAGGTGTATCATATTCCGGGAAACTGTAGGCCTTCATAAGATTTACCCTGGTCAGAAATTCGTTGGCCGAGTATACTCCCGGAAGGTTCTCGCCTTCTATTCCCATGAACGAGGGAAGCCCGGCTCCGGTGCATATAAAGAAAGCCTTAAACCCTTCCTTCCTGAGCCCCTCTATGGTCTTTATCTTGCCTATGACGTAATTGTATTTCACTTCAACGCCCAGAGACTTTATGCCCTCTACCTCCAGCATCACTATTTCTTTGGGCAGCCTGAATTCCGGAATGCCGTAAGTAAGTACCCCTCCGGGTTTATGGAGCCCCTCGAATACCGTAACACTGTAACCCATCCTGGCAAGATCGGCCGCCGCCGTAAGACCGGCGGGCCCGGACCCTATAACGGCTACCTTCTGTCCCTTGCTGTTACTTACTGGACCTGAACTCGCGCTTGAACCCTTTTTTTTCGCCCGTTCATGATCGGCTGCGAACCTTTCCAGAGACCCTATATCGATGGGCCTTCCCGCTTTTGCCAGCACGCAATTTTTCTCGCATTGGTCTTCCTGGGGACACACCCTGCCGCATACCGCCGGAAGCGTGTTGGTCTTTTTGATCACGGCTACAGCCTCGTCGAACTTTCTTTCCTTTATCATCTTTATAAAAGCCGGGATGTTCACTTCGGCGGGGCATCCTGAAACACAGGGAGCCGTCTTGCATCCGAGGCACCTCGAGGCCTCCGCGACCGCTTCCTCTTCGTTATACCCGTAAGGGACCTCGGCAAAATCCTTGACCCGTTCCTTCGCCGCTCTCTCTCGCATTTTTACCTTGTCAGCCATTTTTTCTCCGAAAAATTTATTTTCCCAGACCTATCCTGCATTTTTCGCCGTAATGCTCGTTGGCCCTTTTTTCTTTGTCTTTATATCTCGATCCCCGTTTCATAAGGTCGTCGAAATCCACCAGATGCGCGTCAAATTCAGGCCCGTCCACACAGGCAAAACTTGGTTTGCCGTCATATTTGAGGCGGCATCCCCCGCACATGCCTGTACCGTCTATCATTATGGAATTAAGCGACACCATTGTCTTTATGTTCTCGCCTCTTGTAACATCCGCGACCCTTTTCATCATGGGAACAGGGCCTATGGCGAAAACCAGATCATACCTAGAGGCTTTTATGAGCTCGCTCAGGACATCCGTGACAAAACCCTTCCTTCCGTACGAACCGTCGTCTGTTGTAACATGCACCTTATCGCAGAACTCCCTTATTTCTTTTTCGCATATGACAAGACCCGAATTGCGGGCCCCTATTATGACCGTCACGTCGTTGCCCGCCTCTTTCATCGCGCGCGCTATAGGAAAAGCCTCAGCGGTACCCACACCTCCGCCTATACAGATAACCTTGCCTATATTTTCCGTGGCCGTAGCGTGGCCAAGAGGCCCGGCGACATCAAGAATGCTTTCTCCCTGGTTAAGAGCGCAAAGCTTCTTTGTGCTTACACCCACCGCCTGGCAAACAACCGTAACCGTGCCCTTGGTAACGTTAAAATCGTATATTGTAAGAGGGAACCTTTCTCCCTTCTCATCCACGCGCAGTATGACGAACTGTCCGGCTTTAGCCGCGGCCGCAAGATCCCCGGCCTCGAATTCAACAAGACATATCTCGGGATTAAGCTGTTTTTTGAAAACTATTTTGTGCATTTCCCTTTCTCCCTTTAGGTCATAAAAACATCATAAAAAGCCTCAAGATAAGGCATCTTGTGATAAAAAAAGGCGTTCTTCCCCATAAAACACATTTGAGGATGAACGCCTTTGTTCACTCAAGATTATCTTCTTTTACCTTGGGGCAGTCAAGGAAAAACTGCCTTTAAAACGCTTACTGCAAATACTTCGATAACGCCGCTTTGGTAGCGGGACCCACAACTCCGTCGACTTTCAGGCCTTTTGCCGCCTGGAAATCCGTTATGGCCTTACGTGTCTTGGGCCCTATTTTACCGTCTATAGACCCGTCGTAGTAACCGGCGTTTTTCAGCGCCCTTTGTACATCGGTCTTTGTCATCACCGATGACGTCTGGCTGCTTGAAGATCCGCTGGTATACGGCGCGGGCCTCTCAACGGCCGACACATAAGACACATCCGTCGAGACCGCTCTTGACCTTGACTCCAGAGCATCCTGTCTTTCCTCCAAGGCGTTCATCCTGTTCTTCAGGCTCCCCATTTCTTTAGAGCCTGTTGACGCGCAGCCGGAAAGAAGCAATAAAACAGGACACAGTACAGCTAATAACAATGTTACTTTTCTCATCTTGCCCTCCCTTTGGACAAAATAAATGGGTAAATTACAGGGATATAGTATCAAATTGTTGGCATAAGGCAAGAGAATTCTTATACGTTTTTCGCGCCATCGATCTGATTAAATAGTGTAATAACAGACCATTTTCTGGGTCATGACGTCAGAGAGCATTTTAAGCCCCTTGCCTTTTACGTCATAGACCCCTATAACATTGCTGTACTTGGCGTATTCTTCGAGTTCCGACGCGAACATATTCTTAAGACCTGACATCCACGAAGAGTCGTAGTATGTGTCCTTTCTTTCGGGGAATATCGCCGCGTAGAATATTTCCGTTTCCACAAGATCCTGGAAAAAATGAGTTCCGAAAGAAAGTTCCGGCATAAGGTTGCCCCCGGAAAAAGATATCTCGGCGAGCACCGCTATATTGTTTATCTCGGAAAAGCTCACGGGAACCCCGAGCGACGGGGTGGATGTCCCCCATCTTCCCGGCCCGAAAAGAAGCGTGGGAGAAGAATTCCTGCCGGATATTTTCCGGTTAAGTTTTCCCACCGCCCGGGCGATATCGTACTTCCCGCTTTCCGAAAGAGCTATGTACCCGGCCGGATCCACGTATATTATGGAGTGTATATCCTGAGAAATATTCCCGCCGAAAAAGTACCCTCCGGAAGAGAACATAACCTTATCTTTTTTGATATCGGAAGGTATTTCGACCTTTTTGCCCAACCCCCTCGTCTGAAGAGGCCGGCACTGCAGAAGATTTACCGCGTACCCTCCTTCCGTAAGGTTAACCGTGAACTCAATATCCACGGGATAATTGTATCCTTTTTCCAGCGTTTTCATCATCAGCTTCATTTTTTCTATGAAATCGCCGCGCGAAAAAAAACTATCAAAAGTTATTATCCACGGAGCTTCCCTGTTCATGCCCCTTTCCGCCATCATCCTCATTCCCTCGTGATCTCGTTCGGCTATGGTGTCCATCAAGTGCTGAACATCCGGTGCCGAGGAAACATCGTCAAGCGGAACGGTCTCAAAAGAGTTCCTGGCTATATCAATGACGTCAACCTCTCTTTGCGAATACTTGACAAGGTCATTGCGGCCGGCATGCGGCCTCAGTAAAGGTTTATCAAGTGCTGTTATCCTGGGATAATCACCCTCGACCCGATTTACCGCCCTTGTCCCAAGACCCATGACTATTCTCAGCATCCCGGCCTCGGGAGACATATCTTTGCTCCATACGTAAGTGTTATATGATATCCCCACCCCGGCCATATCAGGGAAAAATCTGTCCTCGTGATACGCCCCCGAGACTCTCTGCACAAGAAGTGCCATCTGCTCGTCGAGCTTATCAAGGCCCCGCTGCTTCCTGTAGACAAGAGCGTCCTCGCTCATCGTGCTGGCGTATATCTTTCGTACGGCCTCTGCGAACTTTATGAACCTCTCTTCGGGGGTTCCCTGATTAGACAGAAAGAAACTGTCATACTTGCCCGCAAAAGCGTTACCGAACCCGTCCTCAAGAAGGCTGGAAGACCTCACTATTATCGGCGACTGCCCGAAATATTCCATTATCCTCTGGAACTGGTCCCTTATCTCCTCGGGGAATTTGCCGTGCAGCATCTTTTCCCCGAGCACGCGCGCTGCCTCGAAATATCCTTTTTCCGTTTTCTGCTCAAGCCTCAGTTTCCACCATCCGTTCTGCACGATATAGCTGTAAAAAACATCAGACCCTATGTAAAACGAATCGTGCGGCTCCGACCATTTCTCCCATTTGAGTTCCGGGTTTTTAGAAAGCAGTTTTCGAGCCAGCAGCATACCTACGGCTTTCCCTCCGATTATACCCGTTCCTATCATCCTGGCTTTTATCTCAAGAAGGTCCTCCAGTGAAAAGTTGTCTTCCACCAGAGAAAGTATCTTGGCATCCTTGGATATCATTACGTTCGAATAAAGGGAGATCATTTTTTTTATCTCTTCTGCCGGAGCGCTAGAGTCCAACAGCTCCTCCCCCTTCATAAAAAGCCTGTCCCAGTAATCCAGGTTGCGTTTCCCGGCCTCTATAACGGGGTTTTTCATATAGCATAGGGCTCTTGTGGCTTCAACGCTGTCAGTTATAGGAGTGAACTTGTCCGCCTGTTTGAGATGCGGAAGGAACATTGTCGGAGAATATCTGTTCCAGACCTTAAGAGGGTGCACGTAGAACTCACCGTTACAGTCATAAACGTCTATAAGAAGCTGGGTGGTCTCGCGTATGCGGGCTATTGTCTTATAAGAATGGTAGTTGCGTATAAGGGCGAAATAAGCAACGGTGTCAAGTTCATAGAGATACGGGCAGGTAACCATAAAAAAATTGCCTATCATAAGGTCGGTAGCCCACGCCGGGAGAAGATCGGAAAGACTGTCAAAAACATAATGTACCCCTACGCCTTCCCTGGTTATTATCGCGTTAACCTCTGTAGAGAAACTTTCAAACCCCTCATGCGAGTCAAGCTTGTATATGGAAACCCCTTCCGATGGTTTGACAAGGTCGTCGTGCCCGGCGAACCTCATATATATGACTTTCTTTCCGGATGACAGGGACTCCCGTACGAAATTATCGACATATTCCCTGTATTCCTTTATGTCGTCAACCTGCCATACAACGTTATCTCCCGTCCTAAGTCCGGTTATGACATCATCTAGATTTTTGAATCCGGTACTTATCATGCTCCCTCCCGTGAACCTGTGCCTCGCTGTTATAGACCTTTATCAAACCTTTTTCGCCACGCCGGCATGTCACAAATATTATCCTCACATGAACGGCAGAAAACTTCGCCCCATAAGATACTTGTCTATGTTATGGGCGCATTTTCTCCCCTCAGATATGGCCCAGACAACAAGGGACTGGCCTCTTCTACTGTCCCCCGCGGAAAAAACCTTCTTCACGCTGGTCATCATCTCCTGCCCGGTCTTTATGTTCTTCCTTTCATCGAGTTCCAGACCGAGCTCGGAAACTATGCCGCCCTGTTCCGGATGAACGAAACCCGCGGCTATTATAACAAGATCGGCCTCTACGGGGAACCGACTATTCTCCATCTCTTTCATCTCTAAGCGCCCCGTAACAGGCGACTTCACGAACTCCACCCTCGCGCACTCAAGACCGGTAACTTTTCCCGCTCTTCCCAGGAACCTTTTTGTAAGTACGGCCCATTCCCTCGACGCTCCTTCCTCGTGGCTGGAAGAGGTCTTAAGGACCACCGGATACCTCGGCCACGGATATTCCTCCGTCCGCTGATCGGGAGGTTTGGGAAGAAGCTCTATCTGCACAACACATGCCGCTTTTTGCCTATTGGCCGTCCCGACGCAATCCGACCCGGTGTCGCCTCCCCCTATAACAACGACTTTTTTACCTTCGGCCGATATGAGCTTATCCGCGGGTATCTTTTCCCCCGCGGCTATCCTATTGCCTTGTGTCAGATACTCCATCGCGAAGTGTATCCCGTTAAGATCCCTTCCCTCGATGGGGATGTCCCTTGGGCAGCCCGACCCCAGAGCCAGACACAGCGCGTCGGCCTTTGACAAAAGCTCGCCGGACGGAATATCCCTGCCCACGAGCATACCTGTAACGAACTCAATACCTTCTTTTCTCATAAGCTCTAATCGCCTGTCCAGAACTCTTTTATCAAGCTTAAACTGGGGGATGCCGTAACGTAAAAGCCCCCCGGATTTATCGTCCTTCTCGTAAAGAGTCACATCATGCCCAGCCTTGTTAAGCTGATCGGCGCAGGCCAGGCCGGCAGGTCCCGACCCAACAACAAAAATTTTTTTCCCGGTCCTTCTTTCCCTTACCCTAGGCTTTACCATCCCCGCGTCGAAGGCCTTCTCTATAATCGAAAGTTCATTCTGCCGTATCGTTACAGGCTCGTCGTTTATGCCGAGCACGCATGAGTATTCGCATGTCGCCGGGCAGACGCGTCCCGTTATTTCCGGGAAATTGTTAGTGGACGATAACAGGCGGAAGGCCTTTTCCCATTCCCCCTTGAAGGCCAGATCGTTCCACTCGGGTATCTGGTTCCCGAGCGGACACCCCCAATGACAGAACGGCGTCCCGCAGTCCATGCATCTTGAAGCCTGATGTGAAGCCTCTTCCGAAGTAAGCGGCACCGCCACTTCCTCAAAATCCTCCACCCTCTCGCATACGGGCCGGTATGAAGCCTCTTTTCTCCGCACTTTAAGAAATCCTCTTACATCACCCATCGGAAGCCTCCCCTAGCCCCATCTTCTCTTCCATCTCCCTTGCCGCCATCACCCGCTTATACTCCACAGGCATTACTTTTATAAAAGCTTCTATCTCCGAGGAAAAGTTCTCAAGTATGTATCCGGCAACCGAGCTTGACGTATTCACATGATGGCTCCGCAAAAGACCGTATACCATTGTCCTGTCATCCTGGTTAAGAGCCTCAAGCTCCACCATTTCCATATTGCATTTGCCCTTAAGTTCCTTTTTCTTGTCGTAGACATAGGCTATACCCCCTGACATGCCGGCGGCAAAATTCCTGCCTGTCTTACCCAGTACAACGACCCTGCCCCCGGTCATATACTCGCAACCATGATCCCCCAGCCCCTCTACAACGGCGTAAAGACCGGAATTCCTGACACAGAACCTTTCACCGGCGCGGCCTCTTATGTAAGCCTCCCCCGATATCGCTCCGTAAAAACAGGTGTTACCTATTATGACATTTTCTTCGGCCTTGTATGAAGCCCCCCTTCCGGGATACACGATTATTTTTCCTCCCGAAATGCTTTTACCCACATAATCGTTGGCCATGCCGGAAAGCTCAAAAGTGACGCCTCTGGCGAGAAACGCCCCAAAGCTCTGCCCGGCGAACCCTTTAAACCGGCACCTTATGGTATCTTCACCCAGACCCTGCTCCCCATGTTCCCTGCAGACTTTCCCGCTGAGCCTGGCTCCCACGGCCCTGTCGTGATTGTGTATATCAAGGTCCATCTCTACCGGAGTTCCGCTATTTATGGCTTCGGCGGACAATCGTATTATGGTCTCGTCAAGCATGTTCCTGTTTACGCCGCTCCCGCCGTCCACGTTTATTCCAAGCAGACTTTCCGGCGTCCGTGGGCGGTAAAGTATCTGAGAAAGATCGGTGTTTTTTGCTTTTTCAGGGAGTATGTCCTTGTTTACCTCCACAAGATCCGTCCTCCCCACAAGGTCGTCCAGTTTTGTCACACCCAGATCCGCCATGATCTCTCTTAGATGCATCGCTATAAAGTTCATGTAATTGACAACATATTCCGGCCTGCCGGAAAACCTTTTCTCTAGAAGCTCATCCTGGGTAGCCACTCCTACCGAACAGTTATTGAGGTGACAGTGCCTTAGCATCACGCATCCCAGGGTTATAAGAACGGCCGTGCAGAACCCGAACTCCTCCGCGCCCAGTATGGCGGCAAGAGCCACGTCTCTTCCTGTACGCATCTGACCGTCGGTCTGTAACCGCACCCTGTTCCTTAAATTGTTAAGCACCAGAGTCTGATGGGTTTCCGAAAGCCCTAATTCCCAGGGAAGTCCGGCATGCCGTATCGACGTCCTGGGAGAAGCTCCTGTTCCGCCGTCCCCTCCGGATATCAGTATCATGTCGGCGTGGCCCTTGGCCACTCCGGCCGCTACAGTCCCTACTCCCACCTCGGAAACAAGCTTGACACTCACTCTTGCCATAGGATTCACGCTTTTAAGATCAAATATAAGCTGCGCCAGGTCCTCTATCGAATATATGTCATGATGCGGCGGAGGCGAGATCAGCGTAACCCCCTGAGTGGTGTACCTGGTCCTGGCTATAATTGCGCTTACCTTGTGCCCGGGAAGCTGGCCTCCTTCGCCCGGTTTAGCGCCCTGAGATATTTTTATCTGTATCTCGTCGGCATTAACAAGATAATTCGCCGTAACGCCGAACCTTCCGGAAGCTACCTGTTTTATGGCGCTCTTGCGCGAATCTCCATTCGGAAGAGGTATGAACCTCGCCGGGTCCTCCCCTCCCTCGCCCGTGTTTGACCTCCCCCCGATACGGTTCATGGCTATCGCTATGGTCTCATGAGCGTTCCTGCTTATGGAACCGAAACTCATCGCCCCCGTAGCGAACCTTTTAAGAAGGCTCTCAACGGGTTCGACCTGTTCTATAGGAACGGGCTCCCTTTTGATGAATTTGAAAAGACTCCTTATGGTAGCCGGGTTACCCGACTGATCGTCTATAAGCGCCGCGAATTTCCTGTACCCGGAGTAATCCCCTTTTCTGACAGAGTCCTGCAACGCCGCTATGCTTTCGGGGTTCCACAGATGGAACTCGCCGTCCCTTTTCCACTGATATACCCCTCCCGACGGAAGTATGTCCCTACCTGCGCCTTCCGGGACCAGATATGCCGCCGTGTGTCTTTCAACAGCGTCCTTCCTGATACCGAGAAGCCCCACGCCCCCGATCCTCGAGGCCGTGTTGGTGAAGAATTTTTCCACAACGTCGCTGTCCAGTCCAAGCGCCTCGAATATCTGCGCTCCCTTGTAACTGCGCAGCGTTGATATCCCCATTTTGGAAAGTATCTTCAGTATCCCGGCTTCCAGAGCCTTGCGGTAATTTTTTTCGGCCTTGTCCACGCCGCAGGACACTTCACCTCTTCTTGCCATATCCCTTATAGCCTCATAAGCAAGATACGGATTAACGGCGTCCGCGCCATAAGCCAAAAGCAGCGCGAAATGATTCACTTCGCGAGGCTCTCCGCTTTCCACTATTATGCTTATCTGGGTTCTCACCGAACTCCTTACAAGATGCTGATGCACGGCGCTAAGGGCGAGAAGAGAAGGTAAAGCCGCTTTCTCGGAGTTCAGCCCACGGTCGCTCAGTATAAGAAAGCTATAACCCTCCTCAACCGCGAAAGAGGCCTCGTAGCATATCCTGTCTATGGCTTTGGCGAAATCGTTCTCTCTCTCGGGATCAAAAAAGACATATACCGTTTTTGCCCTGAAAACATCCGAATTGACATGTTTTATCCGCGAAGTTTCCTCGTCGGAAAGTACGGGATCGGTTAACCTGAGCTTTCTGCAATGCCCGGGTAACTCCTCAAGTATATTCCCGCCTGTTCCTATATAAGTTTCCATGCTCATTACCACATCTTCCCTTATTGGATCTATGGCGGGATTGGTAACCTGGGCAAAGAGCTGCTTAAAATGATCGAAAAGAAGCTGCGGCCTTTTCGAGAGAAAAGCGTGTGGGATATCGTTACCCATCGAGCCCACGGGCTCTTTTCCCTCTTCTGCCATGGGCTTAAGTATCACCCCGAGATCCTCCCTGGAATACCCGAAACACTTGAGCATCCTGGTAAGGTCGGCGGGTTTTCTGTCCCCTGCCGCCGAAGAGGGAAGTTCTTCGACGTCAACGATGTTCTCCCCCAGCCATTTACCGTATGGACTGGAAGAGGCAAGCGTCTTTTTTATCTCCTCATCGCCCACGACCCTGCCGGCGGAAGTATCGATAAAGAACATTTTCCCAGGTTCCAGCCTTCCCGAAACAGCTATTTCTCCAGGAGAGATATCCAGCACCCCCACCTCTGAGGACATGACCACAAGATCTTTTTTGGTTATTATGTACCTTGCGGGCCTAAGGCCGTTCCTGTCCAGGACCGCACCTATATCTTTTCCGTCGGTAAAGGCTATGGCTGCGGGACCGTCCCATGGTTCCATAAAGCAGGCGTGGTAGGCGTAAAAATCCTTCACCTTCTCATCCAGGGAAGCATCATGCTCCCAGGAACCGGGAATAAGCATCATCATCGCGTGTTGAAGAGGCCTTCCGCTCAGCGTAAGCAGCTCGAAAACATTGTCTATAGCGGCAGAATCGCTACCCCCCTCGACTATCACAGGTTTTACCTTTGATATATCGTTGCCGAAAAGCTTGGATGCCAGGAGCCTCTCTCCGGAACGGAACCAGTTAATATTACCTCTCAGCGTATTTATCTCCCCGTTATGCGCCAGATACCGGAAAGGCTGTGCAAGGTCCCAGGTCGGGAAAGTATTCGTGCTGTACCTCGAGTGGACAAGAGCAAGAGCGCTGGAAATAAGGCTGTTCCGCAGGTCCGGGAAGTAAGGCCCCACCTGTTCCGGCATTAAAAGCCCTTTGTAAATTATTTTTTTGGAGGAAAGCCCGGTCATGTAAAAAAAGTCTTTCTCCGGGATATCTGAAGCCTCTATCCGGTTTTCAGCCACCTTCCGTATTACGTAAAGTTTCCTCTCAAAAGCCTTATCGTCAGGGCACGACAAACCTTTGCCTATAAAAACCTGTCTTATAACAGGCTGCGTTATCTTGGCTACTTTCCCTATTATGGTCTCATCAACCGGAACGTCCCGCCATCCTATAAAAACCTGCCCCTCTTCTTCCGCGGCCTCTTTCACTATTTTTTCGCAATTTTCCCTGCACTTGCTGTTCTGAGGCAGGAAAACCACTCCCGCTCCGTACTCTCCTTCGCCCGGCAGCGTAAGGCCTTTTTTCCTGAACTCGTCCGCGAAAAAAGCGTGCGGTATCTGGATCAGCACACCCGCTCCGTCCCCGGTTCTTGGGTCCGCGCCTACGGCTCCCCTATGGCTCATCCTTTCGAGGACTTCAAGCCCTTTAGCAACAACATCATGCGATTTTCTGCCTTTGATGTCGCATACAAAACCTACTCCGCAGCTGTCATGTTCGAAAGCCGGATCGTATAACCCCTGCTTGACCGGAAGATTCGGACTTCTCATATTTTTCCCCGCTTTATATCCTGAATTTTCTGGGATCTATCCCGAGTTTTCTTACCTTTGCCCTCATGGTGTTCCTGTTTATGCCCAGTATCTTGGCCGCGATAGACTGGTTACCGAAAGCCCTGGCGAGGGCACCTTCGATAAGCATCTTTTCAGTGTCATTTATCACCTTATTATACACCTTTCCGCGGCCTATCATAAGGAACATCCTGTCTATATCTTCCATAACCGCTCCCCGGGAGGACAAAAGCCTTGCCTCCGGCATCTCATAACCCTGGTTTGTGCAGCTTCTGCCTTTAAATTATGCACAAGACCATAAAAAAAAGCCCTTACCAAGACCGATACGGTACTTGAAAGGGCTTCATCGCCTTACGCGGAAAATAAAAAAGCCCCGACTTAAAACCGGGGCCACGTAGCCGCTGTGTCAACATCTTTGTTGAGCTGATTATAACATCATTACGGGTTCATGTCAACGAAATTCTGCCGGCAGCCGCCACAAAATCCCTGAAAAGGGGATGCGGCTCATCGGGCCTCGACTTGAATTCCGGATGGAACTGGACAGCCACGAACCACGGGTGGTCTTTTATCTCTACTATCTCGACCAGCTTTCCTTTGGGATGTATACCGCTTAAGAGCATTCCCTTTTTCTCGAAAAGTTTCTTGTAGTCCCCGTTAAACTCGTACCGGTGACGGTGCCTCTCCATTACAGAAGCCTTCCCGTAAGATGCCCTGGCCTTGCTGCCGCTTGAAAGATCGCAGCGGTACTCGCCCAATCTCATTGTCCCGCCCATCATCCTTGTGTTCTTTTGCTCAGAAAGAAGCGATATAACAGGATAGCGTGTGCCCGGCCTGAACTCAGTAGAATCAGCTCCGCTGAGCCCGCATACGTTGCGGGCGAATTCCATAACAGCCACCTGCATCCCCAGACATATCCCGAAATAAGGCAAAGCTTTTTCCCTGGCATATCTGGCCGCGGCCATTTTACCCGCTATCCCGCGGGAACCGAACCCTCCCGGGACAAGAATACCTGAAACCCCTTCAAAGATACTTTCCAGCGCCTCCGGGCTTTTCTTCTCAAGATCGTCCGATTCTATCTTAACCAGCTCCAGCTTTAATCCCGCGGTTATAGCGGCATGCTTGAGCGCCTCGTCTATTGACTTGTAGGCGTCCTGCAATGTTATATATTTTCCCACTATACCTATTTTGACTTTTTTCTCGGTTTTTTTAGCGGCGAGGATCACCTTTTCCCAGTTGCGGTCGCGGTAGTCGCGTTTTTTCTTTATCCTTAAAAGGTCCATTATTATCTTATCCAGGCCGCTCTCCCTGAACTTAAGCGGTATCTCATACACGTTATCAACGTCGCGGGCCTCGATGACGCATTCTTTCCGTACGTTACAGAAAAGGGCTATCTTAGCCCTCGAGGAATCCTCCAGCGGCCTTTCCGTCCGCACCATCAGTATCTCGGGCTGTATACCTATCTCCCTAAGTTTACCGACCGAATGCTGAGTGGGCTTGGTCTTCATCTCTCCCGCGGACTTTATGTACGGCAGGAGCGTCAGGTGTATGTTAACGGAATCCCCCGCCGGAAGTTCATTTTTCATCTGCCTTATGGCCTCAAGGAAAGGAAGGCTCTCTATATCACCCGCCGTACCGCCTATTTCCACAAGCACTATGTCTACCTTATATTCCTTTTCCGCGCGGCGGATAAGCGACTTTATCTCGTTGGTTATATGCGGTATGACCTGTACTGTGTCCCCCAGGAAGTCCCCTTTTCTCTCCATATTTATAACGTTCTGGTATACTTTCCCGGTGGTGATATTGTTTATTCTGGAAAGCGGGGAGCGCGTATAGCGGTAATAATGCCCCAGATCAAGATCGGTTTCGGCGCCGTCGTCGGTAACGTATACTTCCCCGTGCTGGTACGGGTTCATGGTCCCGGGATCAACGTTTATGTAAGGATCGCATTTAACTATAGCTACCTTGTACCCGGCCCATTCAAGGATCTTTCCTATCGAGGCCGACGCTATGCCTTTTCCGAGACTAGAGACCACGCCGCCCGTAACATATATGTACTTCGCCATTTTACACCTGCCGTTTATTAGCTATTTTTCGAACGCCGCCTTGACCGCGGCCTTCTTTGTTTTAGTGGGATAGATCCCGTTAAAACAGGCCGCGCAGAACTTGTTGCCGCCTATCGCCTCGAACATACCGTCCATACTAAGGTACTTAAGGCTGTCCACTCCTATCGCCGAGGCGACCTCATCTACGGTCCCGTACTCGTTGGCTATAAGCTCTTTTCTTGACGGAAAATCTATTCCGTAAAAACAAGGGAACTTTATGGGAGGACAGCTTATTCTCATGTGTATCTCGCTCGCGCCCGCGTCCCGTATCTCTTTTATCCTGCAGCTCGTGGTGGTGCCTCTAACTATAGAGTCTTCCACGACAATCACCCTCTTGTTCTTAAGCACCGACATTATGGGGTTTAACTTTATCTTTACCCCGTGTTTTCTCATCTCCGGGGAAGGCTGTATAAAAGTGCGCCCTATGTAATGATTTCGCACCATCCCGAATTCAAACGGTATACCGCTTTCCTCCGCGTACCCGAGAGCCGCGTAATTTCCGGAATCTGGAATGGATATGACCATATCGGCGTCAACGGGATATTCCCTGGCAAGCTGCCGCCCCAGTTCTTTCCTTACTCTATAGACACTGTCGCCGAATATCACGCTGTCGGGTCTGGAAAAGTATATAAATTCAAAAACACACTGCGAAACTTTTCTTTGCTCGAAAGGCCTGATACTGCTCATCCCGGAAGGATCTATCACGATCATCTCCCCGGGCTCTACATCCCTGATATATTCGGCGTCTATGATGTCAAGCGAACATGTCTCGCTTGCCAGAACATATGATGAACCTTTCTTGCCCAGGCACAGAGGCCTGAGGCCGTGTGGATCGCGCACTCCGACTATCTTGCCTTCCGAAAGAAGCACAAGGCTATAGGCCCCCTCACATTCCGAAAGAGCTTCCGTGATCCTCTCCTCGAAAGTCTTTTTCCGGGACCTTACCATAAGATGAAGTATTATTTCAGAATCCATCGTGCTCTGGAATATAGATCCTTCTTTTTCCAGCCGGCGGCGGAGCTTTTCGGCGTTTATAAGGTTTCCGTTGTGCGCTATGGATACAGAAAATTTGTTGTGGCTTATGAGGAAAGGCTGGGCGTTACGCAGTATGCTCGAACCGGTAGTCGAATACCTTACGTGCCCTATGGCGATCCTTCCCTTAAGGTCCTTTATCTTTCGGGGAGCCAGGACTTCCGCCACAAGACCCATACCGGTTATCTGTTTTATCCCTTTGCCCGAGGAAACAGCTATCCCGCATGATTCCTCGCCGCGATGCTGAAGAGCGTACAGCCCGAGATATGTAAGATCTACCGCGGACTCATGGTCAAATATCCCGAAAACTCCGCAATTCTCTTTTTTATCGCCCCGAAATTGTCCCATAGTATTCCTGTATAGACCCTACAGTCTCTCCCCCCTCTTTCATGGCCTCTATACCGTTTATCGAGGCCTGCGCCCCCGCGAGGGTGGTTATGCAAGGAATGCCTCTCATGACCGCGGCTGACCGTATAAGAGCTCCGTCCTTATGCGGTTTTTTTCCGCAGGACGTGTTTATTATAAGGACCACCTCTCCGCTTTCCACCGCGTCCATAACGTTCGGCGAACCCTCGTGCATCTTCTTAAGGACCTCCACCGGAATGTTGTTGTTCTTCAGTATCTTGGCCGTTCCGGCAGTAGCGGCTATCTTAAAACCCAGGTCCTTAAGTTTTTTCGCCATAAAAACTATATTTCTCTTATCGGAATCCTGCACCGATATAAAAACTTTTCCCTTTACCGGAAGTATACCTCCAGCACCCGACTGCGCCTTGGCGAAAGCCGTGCCGAAAGAACCCGCTATACCCATAACCTCGCCCGTAGACATCATCTCCGGGCCGAGAAGGATATCCACGCCGGAAAAACGCGAGAACGGCAGAACCGATTCCTTAACGCTGGTATAAGGTATTCCCGACATAGGATCTGCCGGTATCCCGAGACTTTCCATCGATTCTCCCGCCATTATCCGCGCGGCCGCCTTGGCAAGAGGCACTCCTATGGTCTTGGACACAAAAGGCACCGTTCGGGACGCCCTCGGATTGACCTCCAGTATGTACACATCCTCCCCCTGAAGCGCGAACTGAACGTTCATAAGACCCTTTATCCCAAGCCCTAAAGCCAGCATAAGGGTCTGTCTTTTTATTTCATGAACGATATTGTCGGCTATCGTGTGCGGCGGGAGAACACACGCTGAATCACCCGAATGTATGCCGGCTTCCTCGATATGTTCCATTATCCCGGCCACCACCACGTTCTTCCCGTCTGAAACAGCGTCCACATCCACCTCTATGGCGTTCTGCAGGAACTTGTCCAGAAGCACCGGATGTCCCGGAGATACATCCACCGCCTCCTCCATAAAGCTGTCGAGAGACTCCCTGTCGTAAACTATCTTCATGGCCCTTCCGCCCAGCACATATGAGGGCCTTACGACTACCGGATATCCTATTGTCTCGGCTCTGGAAACAGCCTCCTCTCTGGAATTCGCCGTCGCGTTGGCTGGCTGTTTAAGCTTGAGCCTGTCGAGAAGATTCTTGAATTTCTCCCTGTCTTCGGCAAGGGCTATGGACTCTACCGATGTGCCAATTATGGGGACTCCGGCATCCATAAGCCTTTTTGACAGATTAAGCGGCGTCTGTCCCCCGAACTGAACTATTACCCCGTCGGGTTTTTCCACATCACATATATTCATCACGTCCTCGAACGTGAGCGGCTCAAAATAAAGTTTGTCGGAAGTGTCGTAATCCGTAGAGACCGTTTCGGGGTTGGAATTGACCATTATTGTCTCATATCCCATTTCTTTAAGCGCGAAAGAGGCGTGACAGCAGCAGTAATCGAACTCTATACCCTGCCCTATCCTGTTGGGACCGCCTCCCAGTATCATTATTTTTTTTCTGCCCGAAGCCTTAGTCTCGGTTTCGTCATCATAAGAGGAGTAGTAGTACGGCGTGTATGACTCGAATTCCGCCGAGCAGGTATCTACAAGCTTGTATACCGGTACTATACCCGCCTTTTTACGGGCCAGGCGAAACTCATCTTCGCTTACGCCCGTCATAACGGCAAGCTGCCTGTCGCTAAAGCCCTGCCTTTTGGCCTCCCTGACAATTTCAGCCATACCGCTTCCCGCAGAGATCTCAGAAAGGACCCCCGGCCTTAAAGATCTTTTAAGATCTTTCTCAAAAGCTACAATTTCCATTATAGCCCGCAGGAACCACGGATCCACACCTGAAAGCCCGGCCACCTTCTCAATGGTATACCCCCGGGAGAAAGCTTCCTTTATATGGAATATTCTCTCGGCGTTCGGCCTGGATAAAAGTCCGTCAAGGTCGTCCTTCCCTCCGGGAAGATCTTTTCTGGACCACTCAAGACCGGCCTTGCCGGTCTCAAGCCCCCTGAGCCCCTTCTGCAAAGCTTCCTTGAAGGTCCTCCCTATCGCCATGGTCTCGCCAACCGACTTCATAGATATACCGAGGGTCGTGTCGGCAAGCTTGAATTTTTCAAAAGTAAAACGCGGCACTTTAACCACGCAGTAATCCAGCGTAGGCTCGAAACACGCCGGAGTGGTCTTGGTTATATCGTTGGAGATCTCATCAAGAGTATAACCTACAGCCAGTTTTGCCGCGAACTTGGCTATCGGAAAACCCGTCGCCTTGCTCGCCAGAGCCGAAGACCTTGAAACTCGCGGGTTCATTTCTATAACTACCATCCTGCCCGTGGCCGGATCAACCGCGAACTGCACGTTAGAACCTCCGGTCCTCACCCCTATTTCCCGCATGACCTTTATGCTGGCGGTCCTCATGGCCTGATATTCCCTGTCGGAGAGCGTCTGCTGCGGAGCCACCGTTATACTGTCTCCGGTGTGAACCCCCATAGGATCGAGGTTCTCGATAGAGCATATTATGACAACGTTGTCATTCTCATCCCTCATAAGTTCAAGTTCATATTCTTTCCAGCCGAGTATAGACTCCTCTATCAGAACTTCGCTCGTCATGCTGTTCCTGAGTCCCCTTGCCATTATTTCCTTAAACTCGTCTATATTTCTGGCTATACCTCCGCCTGTTCCCCCGAGAGTAAAACTCGGCCTTACTATGAGGGGAAAGCCCATTTCTTCACATACAGCCAGAGCCTCTTTCATGCTCTTTGCGATACGGCTTTGCGGAACATCAAGCCCTATTCTCAGCATGGCGGCCTTAAAATCCTCGCGATTCTCGGCCTTCTTTATAACGTCATAATCGGCCCCTATCATCTTAACGTTAAATTTCTCAAGGATGCCGTCTTCGTAAAGTTTCATGGCCGTGTTAAGCCCGGTCTGCCCCCCAAGAGTGGGGAGAAGCGCGTCGGGCCTTTCTTTCTCTATTATCCTGGCTACGGTCTGGGGATTGACGGGTTCTATGTATGTCCGGTCGGCCATCTCAGGATCGGTCATTATAGTAGCGGGATTGGAATTTACCAGGATCACCCTGAATCCTTCTTCCCTCAGGACCTTACAGGCCTGACTTCCGGAATAGTCGAACTCGCAGGCCTGGCTGATTATTATCGGACCGGCTCCTATTATGAGTATGCTTTTTATGTCGTTTCTCTTGGGCATTTTTCCTTTTTACCTTTTTCCTCTGGCCATGTCGACGAACTTATCGAAAAGATATTCCGCGTCATACGGCCCTGGACCCGCCTCGGGATGGAACTGAACGCTGAAAAATCTCATCTTCGCGCTTTCCATACCTTCAACGGTATTGTCGTTAAGGTTCAAGTGAGTTATCTCTACATCCTTGTTCTTTATGGACGAGAGATCAACGCAAAAACAGTGGTTCTGCGACGTTATTCCTACCTTTCCCGTCCTAAGATCTTTAACAGGATGGTTCCCGCCATGATGCCCGAATTTAAGCTTGTAAGTCCTTCCGTCGAGAGCGAGCCCCAGCATCTGATGCCCGAGGCATATCCCGAATATGGGGACTTTCCCCAAAAGCTCGCGCGCGGTCCGGTAAACGTACGGCGCGCCCTCGGGGTCGCCGGGCCCGTTGGAAAGAAGCACTCCGTCAGGGTTAGACGCAAGGATATCTCCGGCCGCGGTAGACGCCGGAAAGACCGTTACCCTGCACCCGCGGGAAGAGAGCCTCCTGAGAATATTGTACTTCACCCCGCAGTCAAGCACTGCAATGTGCACATCTCCGGAATTGTTCCACTCGTAGGTTTCCCTTGAAGTAACGCTCTTTACAAGATCCTCGCCGACGATATCGGGTATATTAGCCGCTCTTTCGGCCAGACTTTTAACGGAAGGCCCTTCAGGCGATATTATGCCTTTCATGGATCCCGCGGAACGTATGTGCCTTGTGAGGGCTCTTGTGTCAACGCCTGTTATCCCGGCCATGCCTCCTGACCGGAAATATTCATCAAGAGCGGATTTAGCTCTGAAATTGCTGGGGACACCGCAAAGTTCACGGACTATAAGCCCCGCCGCGTGAGGCGAAGCCGACTCTATATCATCGTGATTAACTCCGTAATTACCTATATGAGGATAGGTCATAGTAACGATCTGACCTTTATAGGAGGGGTCGGTTATGATCTCCTGGTATCCCGACATGCTGGTATTGAAGACAACTTCCCCGAGTGCTTCGGCTTTCTTCTCGTCACCGAAAAAACTGCCCCGGAAAAACTTACCGTCCTCAAGAACAACCACGGCCTTCATGATGAAAAACCTTCCTTTTTTGTCGTTCGCAGGAAACAAAAAGCCCTTTGAAGCTCAACGACTTTGTTGTTCCCGGCGCGTCATCGGGCCGGTTCATCTTCATTACAGCCGACCTAATGATATACCCTGGAGCGGGAAAATTCAATAACTTTTTACCCGGAAAAGAAAAGTTTTCAGGCATCGGTTATCTCGTTATTGTCAAATACACCGGGTATCTTCCTGAGATCTTGTGAGCGTAGGGCCCGGTGTCCCCTTAGGGGACGCTCGATTTCCCCAGCGAGGAAATCTTCGCTCGACGGACTCCCTCGCTCCCCCTCGGGCAGTAGGACTGTCGTTCCATTAGCAAAGTGAAATGAAACACCGCGCCCAGACTTGCCCTCGGGGACCTTGCCCGCTCGGTCGTCCAACGCCCCTGCCGGGAACACCGGACCCTACGCTCACAAGATCCCCAGTTTTTCCATCTTTGTTTCTTTTCTTGACTCCGCCAACCGTCCGCCTCGCCCGTCCGTCTACCCTATCGCTTCCCTTCCTGTTTCTCCCGTGCGTATACGTATACATTCCGAGAGATCCAACACCATTATTTTCCCGTCGCCTATTTTTCCGGTCCTTGCTCCCTTTATTATGGCGTCAATGGTAGGCTTTACGAAATTCTCGTTCACGGCTATCTCAAGCCTCACTTTTTTGAGAAGATTGACCTCGTGTATGACGCCGCGGTATGTTTCGGTAAATCCTTTCTGCTGTCCGCACCCGAGAGCGTTGGTGACAGTCATCTTATGCACTTCCGCCTCAAAAAGCGCTTTTTTCACGTCAGGCAATTTGTGCGGCTGTATCATCGCTATTATAAGTTTCATGTTTTCCCTCCTTTATCGGTATTGGTAAAGCCCCTTATTGAGCTGTGAATATCTGGAACCCGGAATAGGCCTCCATGCCATGCTCCCCTATATCAAGACCTTTCAGCTCTTCTTCTCTGGTTACGCGCAGACCAATTGTCCTCTTGATGATCGTGAAGACTATACCCATTGCCACAACCACAAATATTATAACCGCTGAAACGCCCACTAACTGTATCGCAAGCTGCTTAAGACCGCCTCCGTATATCAGCCCTTCATTAGCCAAACCCAGGGACTTCTGGCCGAATATGCCGAGCGCGAGAGTTCCCCACACGCCGTTCAGCCCGTGGACAGGCACCGCTCCGACCGGGTCATCTATTCTAAGTTTATCTAGAAGTACGACGCCCAGGACCACTATGATTCCCGCTATCGCCCCTATCAGAAGAGCTGCCCATGGCTCGACAAATGCGCACGAAGCCGTTATGGCGACAAGCCCGGCAAGCGCACCGTTCATTGCCATAGAGAGGTCGGGCTTCCCGAACATTTTCCAGACTGTTATCATGGCCAGTATGCCGCCTGCTGCTGCCGCGAGGTTCGTGTTTATGGCCACCCTTCCAATAAGACTGCCGTCTCCCACGCTCAATGTCGACCCCGGGTTAAAACCGAACCACCCGAACCACAGGATAAAGACGCCTAGCGATGCAAGGGGGATATTGTGACCAGCTATGACGTTTGCAGAACCATCCACATTATACTTCCCCTCTCTCGGCTTTAATATTATCGTGCCTATCAAAGCGGCAAATCCGCCAAGAGCATGAACGACCGTGGAACCGGCAAAATCGAGAAAGCCGAGCTTTGAAAGCCATCCGCCTCCCCAGATCCAGTGACCGACAACAGGATAGATCAAGGCCGACACTATAAAAGAATATATAAGGTATGCCGTGAACTTCATCCTTTCGGCCATGCCGCCAGCGACTATGGTGGCCGCGGCGCCGCAGAACATCGCCTGGAAGAGCCAGAAAGCGAACAAGGGTATTGGCGTCGGTGATTCAGCGCCATTCATGAAGAACCCTGACAGTCCGAAAAAATCATTTCCCGACCCGAACATGATCGCATACCCAAACATGAAGAAAGCTATCGATGCCATGCAGAAATCGAGAAAATTCTTCGTCAATATATTGCATGTGTTCTTTGCCCTTATGAACCCTGCCTCAACCATGCCGAACCCGGCCTGCATAATGAACACCATAAAGGCCGCAAGAAGCACCCACAGCGTATCTATCCCGGCAGTGGACGCGTAAAGCGCGCCGTCCCCGGAAGAGCTGGCAAAAGCCGTCTGAGAGCCCCACAGAAACAGAGCCCCTGATAGAACTGCCAGAACCCTCCTTTTAAATCCCGCGAACATCATCTTTCCTCCTTGTTTTACACACAACTTGACCCGTTTAAAACCGCTCCTGCTTTTTCTTTGCGCTTATCCTATGCCCCGGACATCACGCGTCCTGGCCTACTGGGTCATGAACGTCTGAAAACCGGCATAAGCTTCCATGCCGTGTTCGTCCACGTCCAACCCCTTTATCTGCTCCTCGTCACCGGCTCTAAGCCCCATAGTTACCTTTATAAGATAAAAGAGAAGAGCCGACGTCCCGAAAACCCAGACAAAAACGCTCCCCGCTCCCAGAACCTGCGTAAAGAACTGTCCGAACCCTCCTCCGTGTAAAAGACCGTTAACCCCTCCGAATTTTTCCTCGGCGAATATTCCCACGGCGATGGTGCCCCAGGTTCCGCATACCCCGTGCACCGAAACCGCCCCCACCGGATCGTCTATTTTAAGAACTTTGTCCAGGAACTCTACGCTTAAAACTACCAGTATCCCGGCTATACCTCCTATCATAAGAGCGCTCATCGGAGAGACATTAGCGCATCCGGCTGTTATTCCCACAAGTCCGGCAAGCGCTCCGTTGAGCGTCATGCTTATATCCGGCTTGCCGAACTTGTACCAGACGAAGAACATGGCGGTTATGGACCCTGCCGCGGCGGCGAGATTAGTGGTCACGGCAATTACGGCCGTGCTAAGATTCGTCCCGGATGTAGTGCTCCCGGCGTTAAACCCGAACCAGCCGAACCACAGTATGAAAACCCCAAGCGCCGCGAGAGGTATATTGTGCCCCGGTATAGCGTTGGATTTTCCGTCAGGTGAGTATTTCCCCACCCGCGGCCCCAGTATCATGGCACCGGCAAGAGCAGCCCATCCTCCCGTAGAATGGACCACGGTTGACCCCGCAAAATCAATGAACCCCTTAAGAGACAACCAGCCGCCTCCCCATATCCAGTGCCCTACCACCGGGTATATAAGCGCGGTTATGACCGCGCTATAGACCAGATATGAGCTGAACTTTGTCCTTTCCGCCATCGCTCCCGAAACTATCGTCGCCGCCGTAGCCGCGAAAACCGCCTGGAACATCCAGAAAGCGAACTGCCATAACCCCTCCTGCGTGGAAGGATCCGCCGCGGACATAAAAAACCCGCTTTTCCCGAAGATACCCATGACCGACGTCCCGAACATTATCCCGAAACCCACGGCCCAGAACACTATGGATCCCACAGAAAAATCCATAAGGTTTTTCATCATTATGTTGCAGGCGTTCTTTGCCCTCGTAAACCCCGTCTCCACCATCGCAAATCCGGCCTGCATAAAAAACACCAAAAACGCCGCTAAGAGTGTCCACATGGTGTCTATCGCCACCGCGTTAGAAGCAGGCGTGTGTTCTTCAGCTAAGACCATTCCTGTCGATCCTGCGAAAATGAGAGAGAGGATAAATATCACCTTAAGTAGTTTCCTCATGTCTCCCTCCTTGTAAAGTTGCTGCCTTTAACGGCCTCAATACGTGAAAGTCATAGTTATCCCGCCGTAAAACTCGTTCTCGGCGGCATCGTTATAAGTTTCCCTGTCCAGGATAAGCGAGTACGCCACACTCGGGGTCAGGGTAAAATAATTTAACACGGGAACATCAAGCCCCAGAGAGAACACCATGTCTGCCATCCCCGTCTTATCGGTCCACTGTTCGTTTATGATGCCCGTGGTCATTCCGGCCGTAAGAGATGAGCCTGTTTCACCCAGATCAAAGGTATGGCTCAGACCGAACTCGAAATAGGACCCGTTCCCGCCGCCGTCAGAATTCCCCTTCCCTCTTCCCACATCCCAGTACCACACAAAACTGGGAGAAAGAAAAGTATCGTAAGAAGCTCCCAGAAAGACCTCGTGGCTGTCGAAAAACTTGTCATTCCAGTCGACATTGGGAAAAGTGTAGTATATGTACCCTCCCGAGATCCCTATGGGCCTGAGTATTTCCGGTACCTTTACGGACATAAAGTCCCCGGCCTCGCCGACATTGAACTCGTAGCTTATCGTGTAATCTATTTCGGTGAACTCCTCGTAGCGGCCGGAGTCCTTTTCCTTATCGTTGTTCAGGCTGTAATTCGTCCAGAGATCGAAAGTAAGACCGTACCAGGAAACCGCGAAATCATTCTGCATCACAGGTTCATCTCCCAGGTTCCACCCTCTCCAGATATACTTTGTGAAAAATGCCTGGCTGAGAGATACCTCCGGGAGTTTTTCTGATTTTTCCGGCAGCCACCCGCCTTCCACATCAAGTATGGCGTGAGCTTCCGAACCCGCCACCAGGACCGTAGAAACAAAAAACACGATCATAAAAAGCACTTTTCTTAAAATTATTTTGTTCATTTGACACCTCCCTTTTGTTCTACCCCTAACCTTCATCTATCACTTCCTACTTCCTACTTCCTACTTTTTACCCCTGAAAAAAAGAAACGCCCTCCTAGATTTGGCCAAGAGACAGGAAGTGGCTGGTCTCCACCACATACTGTCTCTTGTTCTTCTAACCCTCTCGAAGCCAAATCTA
>CAYQUS010000004.1:133803-137601 GCA_964421015.1 uncultured Planctomycetia bacterium | reverse complement strand
CCGCTGGTTCATGAACAAAGTGAAATGAAACAGCATGGCCGAACTGTCCCCGAGCGGCAGCGAGGGGATGAAGAAGGTCAGGTTCAGGTTGAGGATGAAGTCGCCGAGCAAGACAAACCGCTTTCAGAATACAAAAAGTTGGTGGGAAAAACCAGATATGTGGCGCATGACATGATGTCATACGGGGATTTGACGGTGTCTCTTACTGACCATTGTCCCAATAAGTGCAGGCACTGCATGTTCCGTTCCGGTTATGCCCCGCATACGGAGAGTTCCATAATGAGTTGGGATGGTGTTAGTAAAGTGTCCGATATAGTAATGGAAGGAAAATTTGAGGATCTCACGATATCGGGCGGCGGGGAACCGTGGCTTGAAAAGAAAAAAGTATTACATCTCATTAAAACGGTTCCGGTCAGATCCGTGACGCTCATTACAAGCGCTTACTGGGCTGATACCCTTGAGAATGCCAGGTCCACTGTGGAGGAAATGCTGGAGAGCGCGGATCAAAATCCTTACATGAAAGATTTCACGATTGAAGTAAGCGCTGATATTTTTCACCAGGAGTATGTTCCTGTTGATAACATAATTAATGTTATAAATGCGCTTTCCGAGGAAAATTTTTCTGGCAGGATAAACCTGGTGCTTAAGGCTCTCAGGGTCAGTCGTTCCGGAGAGGAAGATATAGTAGAGAAGTTGATATCTCGATTACCTGTGGAAAGTAAAGACGCGGGGAGTGTTTCCGGAATATCAATGAGTTTGTCCCCGGGGAGAAAATATCAGATCCGCAATGTCAGACTTAAGAACGGGTTTGCTTTCAAAATTCTTCATAGCGTGTTAGATCCACCGGCGGGGTTCGATGATGCCGGCATAGAATATGAAAAATTTGATATTGAATGGCTTCTCAGGAGCAAGACGCATTATATGGGAAGGCATGATTCCAAAAAAGATATCGTTATAGATCCGGCGGGAAACCTTACTTTACACTGCTTTGAAGGCAATTTATTTAAAGGTCTTGCCGTTGGGAATATACACAAAATGACGGCTAAAGAGATATTGGATATTGAAAAGAATAATCCGCTTTATGCCGCGCTAAGGGAAAAAGGTGTGGGGTATGTCATGGATATTGCCATGGAGGCCGATCCCGATATTGCCGAAAAAATAAAAACGCATAATAACCCCGACGGTGTATTGGCTGAAATATTGAAGTCCCCGGCGCTGCTTCTCTACGTAACTAAAAGACTCGTAAGGATGGACGTTAAGGATGGATATTTGGACCGGGCCGGTCTGGAAGATGTACTGAATATGTCAGATGGAGATCTTTTGGATGAATATGCTTTTTCGTCGGGAACGCCAGCTTTAAAACATGAGGGAAACTCGAGGGATAGCGACAAAACGGTAGTGCTCTCCATACTCGATGACAGTACTTTGTCGCAGGTTATAGAAAGGGCGGCAAAAGTTCTTCCTGAGGACGAATTTTACGTGGAGAATCACTTTGACGTGAGGGGAGGGCAGACATGCGACATTGTGAGAGAGGTTAAACCCGATGTTCTAATTGTCCCGGAGTATTCACAGTTTTTTGATGTAGACAGAGTTATTCAGGTGGCTTCTTCGGTTAACCCCGATGTGAGAGTGATAGTAGACGGGAGGGAATCTAGGCCTGAAGATAATTACGCGAAAGGTGCCGCGCATATTGAGTACCATGATATGGAGTTTAGATTATTTTTCAAAAGACTTTCGGAACCCGATAACTGGTTTGCAAGAACCGTCCGAAATATAAGGGAAGAGATGCTCTCGGAGCGCCAGCGAGGGGGTGACGCGGAACAGGCTAAGGAAGAAGTAGTAAGTAGGAAGGGGGAAGGAGGAGAGGTTCAGGTTGAGGCAGTGAGGCCGCTGGTTCATGAGCAAAGTGAAATGAACCAGCATGGCCGAACTGTCCCCGAGCGGCAGCGAGGGGGTGACGAGGAACAGCCTAAGGAAGAAGTAGGAAGTAGGAAGGAGGAAGGAGGAGAGGTTCAGGCCGAGGCAGTGAGACCGCTGGTTCATGAACAAAGTGAAATGAAACAGCATGGACGAACTGTCCCCGAGCGCCAGCGAGGGGAGATCGGGACTCAGGTTAAGGTTGAGGCAAATGAGGAAGAAGAATTTGAGGGTAAGATCATTGCCGCGACGGAAGAGGCCGGTGTAGATAGCATGATGAACAAACTTTGGAATGAACTTTCCCCGGCGAATATCGAAAATTGTAAAGCGCGAGCCGAGGAGATAAGGACGGAATTTGCCAGGCGCTATCCTTCGGATTTCATAGCAGTCGAGGTCGGAAGCGCCGCTGAGCTGTATGGATTTATAGATAGAGAAATCAACCGTAACGGGATGGAAGAATATTATAACTCTTTGTGGTTATCCATAGAAAATGTTGAGCAGCACGGAGGAGATTTTGGTTTTCTTTTACTCAGAGTCGCTCAGCCGGCAGGGAGGGATATCCGCTGCTCTTTTGTTTTGATGGACAGGGGGGAAGGATTTGTAGACCATGAAAATAACCCCGCTCCCATTCATGAAGCTGTCAGGAGAGGTGTATCTTTTGGTAGGAAAGGCGTTAAGGGTATGGGGCTCACGCATACCGTCGCCAGCGCCGATGAGGCGGTTATAACAACCATAAATGGGCTCTCCGAACAGGCGCACCGGTATTCCTGGAAAAAAGGACAGAAAGAGGAAGAAAGACTAACCGGAGCTCCTGTCCCCCGCGGCACTAAAGTGGAATTCGAGTGTGGGGTAGAGCCTCTTTTGTACTCGGATATTTTTTTGGGAGAAGATTTTATTGTCCGCGCCAAGGAAAATCCGAAAAAAGAAAAGACGGATGTGACGAATGGTTTTCCTCTTGAGATAGAAGAGGCGCATGCTATTAATTTTCGCACGGTACTGGGATACATAAGGGGCAAGGAAGAGCGGAGGGCTTTGCGCGCCAGGCTCGAGGCCGAGTCTTATTTGGTAGGACCTGAAGGAATGATAGAGCCCCGTTCGACCATAGTAGCCGTTGGTAAAAGCTGGCTTAAAGGTTATGAACGGGGGACCGATCAGTATCTGGCGCTTAACCCTCTTATTACGATGCTCAAAACGTATTGCGAAAAGCGTGATGTTCCGTTCATTATTGCTGACGACGATGAGATCCCGGCTCTTATAGCAAAAGAAAAAGCCGAACGCGGCATGTCATCTGACACGAAAACGGTGATATTGGCCGGAGCGAACAAGGAAGGCATGTTGTCGCAGGTCATTAGGGGGCTTACCGCGCATGAACTTTTCACCGTGGTCGGCGTGGATTCAACCGCGCTTACAGACGACAGCTATATCCGCATAATGGAATTATTGACCATCGCTTTAGGGTTATCTATCGGCATTGAACCCTCGCTTGATAATGAGCATATGACCATATTCCCGCCGGCCGGGAAGCGTAATTTCTATATCATCGTCCCGCACCCGGAGCCCATGGACTACGAACTTCTCAAGTCCATCTATAACGTTCAGAAATATGCCTAATAAGATCGGCGTGCCCAACACTACACGTTTTGACCGGGGTCAAGACACGTTGGTGCAGGCACTTCAGGATTCTTCGCCTTCGGCTCAGAATGACAGCGGGGAGAGGACACCTTGGTGCCAGGCACAAGATCGTGCCAGGCACCTAAACCTAATAAAAACATCAAATGAAAGTCTAAAATTCCCAATGGGGGCCCTTAACCGAATAGTCTGACCCCGGTCAAGACACGTTGGTGCAGGCACTTCAGGATTCTTCGCCTTCGGCTCAGAATG
>CAYQUS010000004.1:0-133703 GCA_964421015.1 uncultured Planctomycetia bacterium | reverse complement strand
ATGACAGCGGGGAGAGGACACCTTGGTGCCAGGCACAAGATCGTGCCAGGCACCTTTGAATGAATGAAACAGCGGTCTCACTGCAGGCACATCAACCTTGACCGCGGACCCAACCTGAACTAAGATACTTAATTGACTACTATTATTTTGTATGTTACACTCTATAACTCATTATGAAGAAGATCAGCGTAATAGGGGACGGCGGATGGGGAACGGCTCTGGCTATCCTGTTGAATTCAAAGGGGTTAGATGTCACGCTCTGGAGCGCTTTCCCGGAATATGCCCAGGAAATGAGGTCAAAAAAAGAGAACGTTAAGTTCCTTAAGGGAATTGCTTTACCTGACGGCGTTAAGATAACTTGTGATACAGAGGATGTTTCCGGCGCGGATGTGACTTTTTTCGCGGTACCTTCGGAGCATCTCAGGAAGGTCGCTGAAAAGTTCAGAGGCAGAAAGCTGGGCGCCATAGTTAGCGCTACAAAGGGAATAGAGAACGGTTCATTGAAGAGGGCTTCCGAGGTGCTTTTGGAATATTTCCCGAAAGAGGAAATATCCGTCCTGTCCGGGCCGAGTATTTCCGGAGAAGTAGCTAAAGGAATGCCCACGGCTGTAGTACTGGCGTCATCCGGCGGAAAGTGCGAGGATATCCGTCCTGTGTTAATGACGGAAACCTTCCGGGTGTATACATCTCAGGATGTGCTGGGTGTGGAAATAGGCGGATCGGTCAAGAACGTTATAGCCATAGCCGCGGGAATATCGGACGGTATGGGGTTCGGCACCAACACCAAGGCCGGTCTTTTGACAAGGGGACTTGCCGAGATAACGCGTCTTGGGGTTAAGATGGGCGCGCGGAGCGAGACTTTCAGGGGCCTGAGCGGATTGGGAGACCTTGCTACTACTTGTTTGAGCCGGCAAAGCAGGAACCGCTGGTTCGGAGAAGAGATAGGAAGAGGCCGCAAGGCCGATGATATAAAGAAAACCACGGAAATGGCGATAGAGGGGGAAAAAACATCTCTATCGGTGTTTCAGCTCTCGGAGAAATATTCCGTGGATATGCCGATATCGGAAAAAGTGTACGAGATAATTTATAAAAAGGCCGATCCCGCTATGGCAGTTAAAGAGCTTATGACAAGAGGCGCCAAGCGGGAGGATTACTGCTGATAATAAAAGTCGGGACGTGGCGCAGTCTGGTTTAGCGTACTAGTCTGGGGGACTAGGGGTCGTGGGTTCAAATCCCACCGTCCCGACCATTTATTAAAAGGCAGAAACGATCCGGGCGGGTGAAAATATGAAAAAAATAAAAGTCGGGATAATCGGGCTTGGCACGGTGGGAAGCGGTGTAGTAGAGGCGCTTCACCGTAACAGGGACTTCATAAAGGAACGCGCGGGTGTCGTGGTGTCGGTGAAGACCATATGCGACAAAGATGTTTCTCGTTTTGAAAAAATGGAAATTTCACCCGATGTGGTAAGGACCGGAGACTACAACGATGTTCTTAACGACCCGGATATCGATGTTGTGGTCGAGCTTGTAGGCGGCATGGAGCCAGCCCTCAGCATAATTAAAGGGGCTCTTAACGCCGGGAAGCACGTTGTTACGGCGAACAAGGCTTTGCTTTCCGAGAAGTGGAAAGAGATATTTAAGTTGGCTTCCGAAAAAGGGCTGTTTGTTAAGTTCGAGGCCAGCGTTGGGGGAGCTATCCCGATTATCAGGACCCTTCGTGAGAGTTTTGTGGGCAACAGGATAAGCGCGGTTTACGGTATACTCAACGGAACTACCAATTTCATACTTACCACCATGGAGTCCGGAAGGGTTTCTTTCAAGGACGCTCTCAAGGTAGCTCAGGAAAAAGGTATAGCCGAAAGCGACCCTACGCTTGATATAAGCGGCGCGGATAGCGCTCACAAGCTGGCGATACTTGCGCTTCTTTGTTTCGGGCAGGAGGTTTACTCGAAAGACATATACACCGAGGGGATTTCATCTCTCGAGGTGCAGGATATTGCCAATGCACGAAAGATGGGATACGGGCTTAAGCTTCTGGGTATAGCGAAAGATTCGGAAAAGGGACTTGAGTTGAGAGTGCATCCCACTCTTTTGAAATTGAGCCATCTTCTCTCGGGTGTGAGCGGGGCTGACAACGCCATATACGTGAAAGGCGATCTGGTAGGCGAATCTCTTCTTTTCGGCAAGGGCGCCGGGAAGTATCCAACGGCGAGTTCCGTGGTGGGGGATCTGGTAGAGATAGCTACCAGAATGATGAGCCAGGGGAAAGAAAAGGCGGCTCTGCCGGACGTTGACTATACTTCCAAAAAGCTGAAGGCCAGAAAGATGGAAGACATGCGTCTGGCTTATTATCTCAGGTTCTCCGTGATAGACCAGCCCGGGGTGCTGGCCGGGATATCCGGGATACTTTCCGAGAACAATATCAGTATCGCGAATGTAGCCCAGGAAGAAAGGAACGAGGGAGAGACAGTTCCCGTAATAATCCTGACGCACAGGGCAAAAGAAGGAGATATGCGCAAAGCGATACAGACCATAGATTCCATGAAGTACGTCACGGCAAAAACCGTGGTCATACGGATAGAGGATTGATCTTTTTTTCAGAGAAGGCTTGCAAGGAAGGCCTCAGCGGGAAAAGTATAAGGACCGAATATGGGATTAATAGAAAAATACAGGAAGTACCTTCCGGTTACCGAGAAAACCCCTGTCATTACGATAGAGGAAGGCTCGACACCGCTTGTAAAGGCTGACAATATTGCCGCCATGATGGGGCCAAGGTTCAATTTATGGCTCAAGTACGAGGGGCTCAATCCTACCGGTAGTTTTAAGGATAGAGGCATGACCATGGCTGTTTCGAAAGCCGTGGAAGAGGGATCTAAAGCGGTAGCCTGCGCTTCTACGGGCAATACCTCGGCTTCGGCCGCGGCGTATGCAGCCAAGGCTGGGATAAAGTGCATAGTTGTTATACCCGAAGGCGCGATAGCTATGGGTAAACTGGCCCAGGCACTAATACACGGCGCGAAAGTCATAGCCGTAAAAGGAAATTTCGATCAGGCTCTCGAAATAGTCAGAGAGCTTACTGACAAATATCCGGTAACATTGGTTAATTCGATAAATCCGTATCGCATAGAGGGACAGAAAACCGGGGCGTTCGAGATATGCGATGTTCTCGGGAAAGCTCCCGACTTTCACGCGCTTCCGGTAGGTAACGCCGGAAATATAACGGCGTACTGGAAAGGCTACAGGGAATATCACTCGAAAGGCATCATAAAGGAACTTCCGGTCATGATGGGGTTCCAGGCGGCTGGGTCGGCTCCGATAGTGGAAGGGCACCCTATAAAAGATCCTAAAACACTGGCTACAGCCATAAAAATAGGCAATCCCGCCAGCTGGGAAACAGCCATAGAAGCCCGGGACAGTTCCGGGGGGATGATAGATATAGTGACAGACGATGAGATAATCGAGGCTTATAAACTTCTCGCGGCCAGGGAAGGGGTTTTTGCGGAACCCGCTTCAGCGGCGAGTGTGGCAGGTGTCATGAAACAGGCGGCCAAAGGATATTTTGACGGGTATCGTAAAGGCAGCGGTAAAATAGACATCGTGTGTGTGCTTACAGGCCACGGTCTTAAGGATCCCGACAGGGCGATAAAGTGTCTTGAGATGCCGGTTGTGGTCAACCCGGTTTTAAGCGAAGTTTTAAAAGCTGCGGGTCTTTAAAAAAGCGGAGAAAACGGATGAAATACGTTATATTCGTGCCGGATGGAATGGCAGGTCTGCCTCTTGAGGAATTAGGGGACAGGACGTGCATGGAAAGCGCCAACACCCCAAATATGGACGGTCTGGCGGGCAAGGGTGTAGTGGGAACGGCGAGGAACGCTCCCAAAGGTATGGTCCCGGCCAGCGATGTGGCCAACCTTTCCATTCTTGGATATGATCCCCAGAAATATTATTGCGGCAGAGGGCCTCTTGAGGCCGCTAACCTCGGAGTCGAACTTGCCGAGAACGATGTGGCTTTCCGTTTTAACACGGTTACTGTATCCGACGGGAAGATGGTTGACTATTGCGCAGGGCACATATCGACCAAGGAATCTACCGTGCTGGCCGAGGCTTTGTCCAAAGAAATGGGCGGAGGGAAGTTCAGTTTTTATCCCGGAACAAGTTATCGCAACCTAATGGTAGCCCACTGCACGGGGCCGGAAGAGGCGGAGAACCTGGCTAAACTTAAATGTGTGCCGCCTCACGATATATCAGGGAAAAGTATAGCAAGATATTTTCCCAAAGATCCGGAAATAGCCGACATAATGAGAAGGTCCGTGGGAATACTTGAAGGAGCGGATGTAAACAAGGTTCGCCTCGATCTGGGGCAGAACCCGGCAAACATGATATGGATATGGGGGCAGGGTAAGAAACCTGACATGCCGCTTTTCAGGGATGCTTACAATGTTTCCGGAGGCGTAATATCGGCTGTGGACCTAATAAAAGGGCTTGGAAGAGTGCTTGGCATGGAAGTGGTGGATGTTCCCGGAGCGACTGGTTATTACGACACCAACTACGAGGGCAAGGCTAATGCCGCCGTAGCCATTCTCGAGAAAATGGATCTTGTGTACATACATGTTGAGGCTCCGGACGAGGCAGGGCATAACGGTGATATACGCGAAAAAATAAGGGCAATAGAGAATTTTGACCGCAAGATAGTGGGGCCGGTGATAGATTTTCTTAAGGAAGGCGGATGCGCGTACAGGGCAATGGTCATACCTGATCATCCTACTCCCGTTAAGCTGAGAACGCACACCGCCGATCCCGTTCCTTTCGCTATTTGCGGCACGGGAATAGAACCTGATGATGTTACGGTTTTCACTGAAAAGGCAGCGAAATTCGGCAGTATGGGGATAAAGAAAGGATCCGACCTCATGAAGATACTGCTGAGTAAGGATTGAAACTAAAAATTTCAGACACTTTGGTGCCAGGCACCACTGGTGCCTGGCACCAAAACTTGGCAAAACTTGGGGCGTCATCCTGAACGAAGTGAAGGATCCACCGGTAAATCAAAATTGGAGCACAGACAAAAGGAAAGGGAGAAAATGGGAAAGAAAGGGATAATCGTTCAGAAGTTCGGAGGGTCCAGCGTCGCTAATACCGACAGGATTAAGAATGTAGCTCGCAGGGTAGCGGACACTAAAAAGAAAGGGTATGACGTGGTAGTGGTGGTCTCAGCTCTTGGGGACACAACGGACGAGCTTTTGGAGCTGGCCGCCAAGATAAGTTCCGATCCTCCGGTGCGAGAGCTCGATATGCTGCTTTCCACGGGTGAGCAGGTTTCCGTGGCTCTTCTTGCCATGGCGCTTCATGAACTGGGGTTCGAGGCTAGGTCTTTCACCGGAGCCCAGATAGGGATAAGGACAGATTCATCCCATACGAAGGCCAAGATAGTGGACATATCTTCCGAGAGGCTTAAGAAGGTTCTTTCAAAAGGAAGGATAGCGATCGTGGCCGGTTTCCAGGGAGTTGACATAGACCAGGAAATAACCACTCTCGGAAGAGGCGGATCCGACATGACTGCCGTGGCGCTGGCGAAAGTGCTTAATGCCCAACTTTGTGAGATCTTTACGGACGTGAAAGGGGTATACACGGCCGATCCCAGGGTAGTGAAAGAGGCCCGAAAACTTAAGACAATAAGCTATGAGGAAATGCTTGAACTTGCTTCCATGGGCGCGCAGGTAATGCAGGCCAGGAGTATGGAGGTGGCCGGAAAATTCAACGTTCCCATGCACATAAGGTCGAGCCTTTCCATGGAAGAAGGAACAATAGTGACCAAGGAGGTCAAAGATATGGAAGACGTTCTGGTAAGAGGAGTGACAGCTAATAAAGACGAGGCGAAAATAACCGTTTGCGACGTTCCGGATAAACCCGGGGAGGCCAGCAGACTTTTTCAGAAACTGGCGGATTCCGATGTTAATGTGGACATGATAATACAGAACGTCTCAAGAACGGGGTCAACCGACATATCGTTCACGGTGAGCAGAAAGGACCTGAACCGGACCGAGGCCGTGGTCAAGACGATCGCCAGGAAGATAGGGGCCAAAGACGTGAAGGTGAAGAGAGATGTGGCCAAGCTTTCTGTGGTAGGTATAGGAATGAGAAGCCACTCGGGAGTGGCGGCCACGATGTTCAAGGCTCTTGCTTCCCAGAAGATAAACATCGACATGATATCGACCAGCGAGATAAAGATATCGTGCATAATTTCAGAGAAATGCGCCGACAAGGCGGTCAGGGTCGTTCACAAGGCTTTCGGCCTTGGCGGTAAATCCTAAAAACAAAACCCCGCTTTCCCGCTGAGGGAAAAAGGGAGGCTAGAAAAAATGAAGAAAAACGGAAGAGTAAGCATATACGACACGACCTTAAGGGACGGTTCGCAGTCCGAGGGAATATCTTTCACCGTTAAGGATAAGATCCGTATAGCGCTTAAACTTGACGAACTGGGTGTGGACTTTATTGAGGGAGGGTGGCCCGGGTCCAATCCCAAGGACAGCGAGTTTTTTGCCCTTGCCAAAAAAGAGCTTAAGCTGAAGAAGTCGCGCCTTACTGCTTTTGGGAGCACCAGAAGGTCAGGCGTCTCGAGCTCCAGGGACAAAATACTGGCGGAACTCTTAAAGGCGGAAACCAAATATGTGACCATTTTCGGAAAAAGCTGGGATCTGCACGTTAAGGAAGTTCTGAGGACGTCTTTGGAAGATAATCTCGGGATGATAGAGTCTTCCGTTAAATTCCTTGTGAAGAACGGCAGAAAGGTCTTCTTCGACGCCGAACATTTTTTTGACGGGTACAGGGGGAACCCCGGGTACGCGATAGAGACCCTTAAAGCCGCGGCCCATGGAGGGGCTGAAGCTCTGGTCCTTTGCGACACCAACGGGGGATGCCTTACAAGCCAGATATTCGACATAGTGGAAGAAGCTTTCTCTAAGGTAAAGATACCGCTGGGGATACACGTGCACAACGACGCCGAGATGGCCGTGGCCAATTCGGTGGCAGCGGTCCAGGCAGGTTGCACGCATGTACAGGGAACATTCAACGGATACGGGGAAAGATGCGGCAACGCAAATCTTGTTTCCATAATTCCGGCGGTTAAATACAAGCTGGGGATGGACTGTCTTTCGGAGTTCGCTCTCAAGGACCTGACCGAAGCGTCGGTCTACATAGCGGAGATATCTAACGTTAAACAGGCTAACTCTCAGCCTTATGTGGGAAAGAGCGCGTTCGCCCATAAGGCAGGGGTGCACGTTAACGCGGTACTTAAAAATTCCAGGACATATGAGCACATAGATCCGGCGAAGGTGGGAAATAAGCGGCGTATGCTTATCTCGGAGCTTTCGGGAAGGTCCAGTATCATCGACAAGGCCGGAGAAATGGGCATAAAGATAGATTCTTCCTCTTCTGCGGCCGCGGACATATTGAATCATGTCCAGGATCTTGAGAATAAAGGGTATCAGTTCGAACTGGCCGAGGCATCGCTTCTTCTTCTTATGAAAAGAGCCGCGGCCCAGGTGAAAAAGCATTTTGAAATGAAGGATTTCAGGGTCATAGTGGAAAGCCGGTCCGGCGGTGAGATAGTTTCAGAGGCTACGGTAAAGGTCCAGGTCGGCGACGAGGCAAGACATACCGTATCGCTCGGCGACGGTCCCGTTCACGCTATGGACCAGGCCATAAGGAAGTCGCTCGCCGAATTTTATCCCGCTCTTAACGAAATGCGCCTCACCGATTTCAGGGTAAGGGTGCTAGACGAAAAGTCCGGAACGGCGGCCAGCGTAAGAGTTCTTATTCAGTCCAGCGACGGCGTTGATTCATGGTGGACTGTGGGAGTTTCCGAGAATATCATCGAGGCCAGCTGGATGGCTCTGAAAGATTCGATAGAGTACAAGTTCGTAAAGGACGATGCCAGGAAGAAAAAATGAAAGAACTGCCCACCCGCTACGATCCCCAAAGCATAGAAGACAGCATGAGCGAGTTGTGGCATGAGAACGATCTTTTTCATGCCCAGGGTACGCCCGGCCGCGAACATTATTCCATAGTCATACCTCCGCCCAACATCACCGGAGTGCTCCATATGGGGCATGCTCTTAATAACACCATACAGGACATTCTCGCCAGGTGGAAAAGGATGCAGGGTTATGAAACCCTCTGGCTGCCTGGCACCGACCACGCCGGGATAGCCACCCAGAACGTGGTGGAAAAGGACCTGGCCAAAACGGGCCTTAAAAGGCAGGACCTTGGGCGCGAGAAGTTCATAGAAAAAGTCTGGGAATGGAAGAAGTCATACGGGGGCACTATCATAGCCCAGCTCAAAAAACTAGGATGTTCCTGCGACTGGAAGCGAGAGCGTTTTACGCTTGATGACGGTCTTTCAGAGGCCGTAAAAGAGGTGTTCGTCAGGCTTTACCGGGACGGCCTTGTCTACAAGGGAGACTACATAATAAACTGGTGTCCCAGGTGCTCTACGGCCCTCAGCGACGAAGAGGCCGAACACCGGGATCTCGAGGGTATGATCTACTACATAAAATACCCTGTTAAAGGCAGCCGGGCGCTCCTCAAGGAAAATGAGGATTATGTGATAGTGGCGACTACGAGACCGGAGACCATGCTCGGAGACGTGGCTGTCGCTGTGAACCCGAAAGACCCCAGGTACGCTTCGCTCAAGGGGAAGACCCTGGAACTGCCGATTGTTAAACGCGAACTCAGGATAATTTACGACGACAGCGTGGATCCGGATTTCGGGACTGGGGCTCTTAAGGTCACTCCCGCGCATGATCCTCTGGATTTCGAACTTGGCAGACGTCATGGACTTGAGTGTATCAACATGATGGAACCGGACGGAACCATTAATTCCGTAGGCGGGGATTACGAGGGGATGGACAGGTTCGAGTGCCGCGAGGTGATCATAGAGGAGCTCAAGAAAAGGAAACTTTTTGTCAGGTCCGAAGAGCATAAACACGCCGTGGGGCACTGTTACAGGTGTCACGTAATAGTGGAACCCAGGCTTTCAAAACAGTGGTTCGTTAAGATGAAACCTCTGGCCGAGGAGGCCATAAAGGTAGTTGAGGACGGCAAGATCACGTTCTATCCCTCCAGGTGGACCAAGGTCTACCTGGGATGGATGTACAATATCAGGGATTGGTGCATATCAAGACAGATATGGTGGGGCCACCGCATACCGGTCTGGTACTGTGTGAAATGTTCCGGGGGCAGGCACGCGCGCGACATCGACGTATCGGGCCCGGAAAGTAAGGGGGTGTTCGTCGGGAAAGAGAAGCCCGCGGCGTGTCCTTCGTGCGGGTGCGCCGATATGGAACAGGATCCCGATGTCCTTGACACATGGTTCAGTTCGTGGCTTTGGCCGTTCTCGACCATGGGCTGGCCGGAAAAGAATCCGGTAATGGACTCGTTTTACCCGACCAACGCTCTTGTTACAGCGCAGGAGATAATTTTCTTCTGGGTAGCCAGGATGATAATGGCGGGGCTGAAGTTCAGGGGCGAAATACCGTTCAGCGACGTTTATATACACGGTACGGTCCGTGACTCCACCGGAACTAAGATGTCCAAGTCGCTGGGGAATGTCATTGATCCGCTGGATGTTATAAAAGAAGTCGGTTCCGATGCTCTCAGGTTCAGCATAATATCCATAACATCGCAGGGGCAGGACGTTTTTCTTTCGAAGGAAAAGTTCGATATAGGAAGGAATTTCGCCAACAAAATTTGGAACGCGGCGCGTTACGTAATGATGAGCACCGAGGGGGAAGATATCTCGGGGGAGATTGACACATCTTCCCTGGACCTGGCGGAAAGGTGGATATTGCACAACCTTAACTCCGCCTGCGAGGAAGTGTCGGAATGTTTCGGGAAATACAGGTTCAACGACGCCGCCGCGAGGCTTTATGACTTTATCTGGCACAAGTACTGCGACTGGTTCCTTGAGATCTCCAAGCTTTCCCGCGATAAAGCCCGTACAGGCAGGGTACTCATGCGGGTGCTTAAAACCTCGATGCAGCTTCTCCACCCAATAATGCCTTTTCTTACCGAAGCGGTGTGGCAGATGACGCGTTCCTCCTGTCCCGACTTTATAGCTGTTTCTAAATGGCCGGGAACAAAAAGCGAATGGATGGACGAACAGTCGTCGGTCAAGATGGAAAAGATCATAAGCTGCGTCTCGGCTGTCAGGAACATCAGGGCGTTCTGGAATGTCGGGCTTTCCGTAAAACTTGACGTGCACTTTGACGTAACTTCGGTTGAGGACGAAAAACTTATTACTGAGAATTCATATCTCCTCGAGAAGCTTGCCTCATGTTCCGTTTGTTCATCGGGTATCGGTACGGCAAGGCCGGATAAATCAGTAGCTGCCATAGTGGGCGGGCTTAAACTATTTGTTCCTCTGGGTACGACCGTGGATATAGACCAGGAGAAGAAAAGGGTTAAGGACAAGATATCGGAGATAGAGCGTTACCTTAAAGGTGTAGAGAAAAAGCTTTCCAATCAGGATTTTGTGTCCAAGGCTCCCCGAGAGGTAGTGGAAAAAGAAAAGAACAAGATAGTGAAGTTCAGGCAGGAAGCTGACAATCTTATAGAGAACCTGGAAGCTTTAGTTTAGCCCAAAGACGCGGGGCATATGGAGAAAAGGCTTCAAAACATACTCGCTTTATCGGGAGTCGCTTCCAGAAGGGCTTCGGCCGGTCTTATAGAAAAAGGACTTGTCACGGTCGACGGCAAGGTAGTAAGGGAGAAAGGCGCCAGGTTCGATCCTGATATACACCGGATAGCCGTGAACGGCAGGAATATCGGGACTAAAGAACAAAAGTACTATTTTATTCTCAATAAACCCGCCGGCGTTATATCCACCGCGATAGATACTCACGGCCGAAGAAAAGTAACGGATTTTTTCAGGGATGTAAAGGCCAGGCTGTATCCCGTGGGACGTCTCGACAAAGATACTACCGGGGCGATAATACTTACCAATGACGGAGACCTCGCTCACAGACTCTCGCATCCCAGTTTCGGCGTAGAGAAGGAATACCGGGTGGTTTGCGACGTCAAAATCCATCCGAGAGCTCTCAGGATGATATCTTCGGGAGGGATTGTAATAGAAGGCAAGAAAACCGGTCCCTGCCGCGTGAACGAAATAAAAGATCCTGAGGGACGGAATGTCTACTCGGTCAGGCTGCATGAGGGCCGGAAGCGCCAGGTGAGGATAATGTTCTCGGAGGCCGGCGCGAAGGTCCTGGAATTGGACCGCGTAAGATATGCCGGACTTTCAGCGGAAGGGCTAGAGCGTGGAGAGCGGCGAGAATTGACTGAAAAAGAAATAGAGAAACTGAGGAACCTTGTGTTCGGTCACTCGTCATCCTGAGGGCGTATTTTGAGCCGCCTCAGGTTTTTTTGAGTTGTCCTGAGCTAATTTTTATTGTCCTGAGCCGGTTTTTGTGTCATCCTGAGCCGGTTTTTATGTCATCCTAGGCCGGTCTTTATGTCATCCTGAGCCGAAGGCGAAGGATCCATAAAACAAAATGATTCTTCGGGCCATAGGCCCTGATAATGACGGGTGGAAATAATGACGGATCTTGATAAAAAAAGAATAGACGCGATAGTGCGTTTCGCCCTCAAGGAAGATGTCTGGACCGGGGACATCACTAGCCAGGCAGTAATAGACAGGTTCCTGAAGGCGGATGGCGTTATAATATCACGTCAGGAGGCTATTGCCTGCGGGATGAATATGGCCGAGAGGGTTTTCGCGGCAGTTGACTGTACTACCCGTTTCAGGCCGGCTGTCTCGGATGGCGATGTCATACGGCCCGGCATGGAGATGGCTTTTGTGGAAGGGGATGCTCAGTCGATACTCAAGGCCGAAAGAACGGCTCTTAACTTTATGGGCATTATGAGCGCCGTGGCGACGAATACCAGAAAACTCGTGGACGCGGTAGAGGGTACCGGTATAGAGATATACGATACCCGCAAGACAATACCGCTGCACAGATATCTCCAGAAATACGCCGTTACCGTGGGGGGCGGCCGCAATCACAGAAAAGGCCTTTGGGACATGGTGCTCATAAAGGACAATCATATACGGGCCTTTTCCATGCAGACAGGCATTACCGACAGCGCCCGGCTTTTCCCAGAGATCATAAAAAGAGCAAGAGAGCAGGCTCAGAAAAACGTGAGGCTTGAGGTCGAGGTCGAGACATTGGCGGAATGCGAGGCGGCGCTCGGCGCGCGCCCGGACGTGGTAATGCTGGACAATATGTCCCCGGAACTTATCATAAAAGCGGTCGAGATGAGAAAAAAAATGATGCTTGAGGGTATAGTTCTTTTTGAAGTTTCAGGGGGGATAACGCTCAAGAACGTAAACGAGTACGCCAAGACCGGGGTGGATATTATTTCCTCGGGCGCGTTAACTTCCTCTATCAACTCAGTAGATCTCAGCCTGGAGATCATTTTTCGCAGATGATACACATTGGTGCCAGGCACCAATGGTGCCTGGCACCAATGTGTAAAAAAGTTAGTTTGTAACCGCGTTACATAGAAGATCCCATGGACAGATTTAAACTGATCACCGATCTTGTTACCGCGGGAGACCAGGCCCAGGCTGTCGAGCGTATGACAGAGTCCATACTTTCCGGAAACCCCTTTCAGACTCTTCTCGGAGTTACCGGAAGCGGCAAGACCTTTACGATGGCCAATATAATCGAGAGAGTTAACCGGCCAACTCTTGTCATATCCCACAATAAGACACTGGCGGCCCAACTTTATTCCGAGTTCAGGTCTTTCTTTCCCGAGAACGCCGTAGAGTATTTTGTAAGTTACTATGACTATTACCAGCCTGAGGCCTATGTTCCGCAAACAGACGTTTACATAGAGAAAGACGCTTCTATAAACCAGGATATTGACAGGCTAAGGCTCTCGGCCACAAGTTCTCTTTTTTCGCGGAGAGACGTTCTCATTGTCGCGAGCGTATCGTGTATATACGGTCTGGGTTCCCCGGAAGATTATTCCAGCATGCTTGTAAGCGCGCGCGTCGGACAGAGTGTTTCCCGGGACGATATAGTGAGGAAACTCGTGGAGATACAGTATGAACGCAACGACGTGGCCCCCGAAAGGTCCAAGTTCAGGGTGAGGGGAGAGGTCATTGAAGTCTTTCCGGCTTACAGGGAAAACGCGTGCCGCATAGAATTTTTCGGAGATGAGATCACCAGGATATCCGAGATCAACCCGCTTACGGGCGAAATAACAGCCGCTCTCGATAAAGTGTCTATCTATCCGGCCAAACACTTTGTAACTACCAGGGAGAAGATAGAGAGGGCATCTGAACTTATAAAAGCGGAACTTGAGGAACGCCTCTCGGAACTAAAAGCCCAGGGTAAACTCCTCGAGGCGCAGCGCCTTGCCTCAAGGACAAGGTATGACCTTGAGATGCTCAATGAGCTTGGATATTGCAACGGCATAGAGAACTACTCAAGGCATCTTTCACAGCGCTCCGCGGGAGAGAGGCCCTGGTGCCTTCTTGACTATTTCGACAAGGATTTTTTGGTTGTCATCGATGAATCGCATGTTACACTGCCGCAGATAAGAGCCATGTACAACGGCGACCAGGCACGAAAAAAGACCCTTGTGGAATACGGGTTCCGGCTGCCTTCGGCCCTGGACAATAGGCCCCTTAAGTTCGACGAGTTCATGGATATAGTCAACGAGGTGATGTTCGTTTCCGCGACCCCTTCTGAATATGAGGTCGGAAAGAGTTCGGTGGTAGCCGAACAGGTTATAAGGCCGACGGGGCTTATGGATCCGGAAATATCAGTGCGACCATCTTCCGGTCAGATACAGGATATAGTTTCCGAGGTGGAAAAACGAGCCGCTAAAGACGAGAGGGTGCTTGTTACCACCATAACCAAGCGTCTTGCCGAGGAACTTACGGAGTATCTTAAAGGTAAAAAGCTAAGGGTAAGGTACCTGCATTCTGAAATAAACGCACTGGACCGTATCGAGATAATTAGAGACCTCAGGCTTGGGAAATTCGATTGTCTTGTGGGTATAAATCTCCTGAGAGAGGGTATAGACCTTCCGGAAGTTTCTCTTGTGGCCGTGCTCGACGCCGACAAGGAAGGGTTCCTCCGCAGCGACACGTCTCTTATACAGGTGGCGGGAAGGGCCGCGCGTAATGTTAACGGGCAGGTAATTTTTTACGCCGACACCGTTACGGACTCGATGAGAAGGACCATAGATATCACCCGCGCGAGAAGGGAAAAACAGTACAGGTATAACCTGGAGAATGACATAAAGCCGCGCACGGTCAAAAAGGCCATAGCCGAAGGCATAGAAGCGTACAAGAAAGCCCGCGAGATAGTCGAGGGGGTCACCGGGAGATCCGGCAGGGACTATGACTCCCTGGCCGTTCTATCCGAATTGGAACGCGACATGGAACAGGCCGCGAGGAACCTGCAGTTCGAAAAGGCCATAGAGTACAGGAACCAGATCGAAAAACTCAAAAAGACGATAAAACAGGAGGTTACTGATCTATGAAGCAGTATAATAGTCTGGCAATGTGGTGTCATCTCAGCACTTTCGCCGGAGTGGTGGTACCCCTGGGGAATTTTATAGCTCCGCTCGTGATATGGCTTCTTAAAAAAGACGAGGATCCCTTGGTTGACGATCAGGGAAAAGAAGCGCTTAATTTCCAGATAAGCGTTTTTATCTACGCGCTTATAAGCGGTATACTGGTGCTTGTGTTGGCGGGGATGCTGATGCTGGTAGTCGTGGGGCTTTTCGCGGTAGTACAGGTTATCAAAGCCTCGATAGCGGCCAGCGAGGGGATAAAATACAGGTATCCTCTTTGCATAAGGTTCATAAAATAAGGAAGGTGAGAAACGTGGAAAGAACGTATATAGAGTTAATGGGTTTTGCCGCGGGAACCCTGACGACATTGTCTTTTCTGCCGCAAATATTTAAAATAGCCGTTAGCGGAAAAACCCGGGACATTTCCGTGTATATGTATCTTGCGCTTAGCGCCGGGATATTCCTCTGGCTTGTGTACGGGGTAAACATAAAGGAGCTGCCCATAATCATAGCCAACGGGGTATCTTTGGTGTTCTGCCTTGTGATACTTGTCATGAAATTCGTTTTTTCTGTTGTGGACAGGACCGGGACGGCACGGCACCGGGAAGAGGACAGAGGGTAACGGGAGCCCTAATAGGCATTGATACCGCCGGAGAAAATATGAAAATACTGATTACTGGAGCTAATGGGTTTCTGGGATTAGACCTTACCCGGAGGCTTGCAGGGGAAAAGCGGCATGAGATCGTATGTTCGGTGCGGGAAACAAGCGATGTTTCAAAACTTGAGAAGCTCAATGTGTCTTTTGTGAAAGCCGACGTGACGGACGGCCCGGCTTTTTCCGACGCGGTAGCGATGGTTAAGCCGGACGCCGTGTATCACTGCGCCGCTAAAGTCTGGCTTAAGGACGAAAAAGAGCTCTTTGAGAACAATGTCAAAGGGACCAGGGAAGTATGCGGAGCCTGTTACCGCCACGGCGTTAAGCGGCTGATTTACCTGAGTTCGGTGGCCGTTATAAGCGGTAACGACAAAGTGCCACTTACCGACGATATGGAACACAAGTGTTCTGACGCCTACGGCCGCTCAAAGGCCGAAGCTGAAAAAGCGGCGCTTTACTACAGGGAGAAAGGTCTATTAACGGCTATACTGCGGCCTTGTATGGTCTACGGCGAGGACGAACCTCATGCTTTGGGCGGGATAATGAGCGCCATAGAACGCCGGCGCCTGCCCGTTCTTGATGACCCTTGCATGGATGCCAGGCTCGGCCTTGTGTATGTAGGTAATGTTACGGATGCCCTTGTTATGGCGCTGTATGGGCAGGAAGCTCTCACGGGAACGTTCATAGTGGCCGACAAAGAGACAATAACCATACGGAAGTTCATAAACATAATCGCTGAGGAACTCGGATCTCCCGATCCTTTCGTGATACCGGCGTGGGCGGTAAAGACGGCGAGGATTTTACCGTCTGTGAGGCGCAAGATGGGCCGTATATTCAAGGACAGGGTCTATGACATTTCCCGTTTAAGGGATGTGCTGGGCTATGTCCCGAGGGTTTCTACCGAGGAGGGGCTCAGGATGACGGCGCGTCACTGGAACCTTTACGGGGAGTCCCAGAATAAGAAGATCTCGGAGATCCTTCCTAAACAGGAAGTATAGGGCAGTGTCAGGCAGTGAGGCGGAGCTTTAGTTTTCAGCATCGAACAAGGGAGAGTGGAAAGTTTGCCTAAAATAGAGATCACTATACTTGGAACGGCGGCCGGCGTGCCCACCAAAGAAAGGGCGCACACGGCCATATGTCTCAGATACGAAAGCGCTTCCAGGTTCACCGGTCTTTTTGACTGCGGTGAAGGCACTCAGAGGCAGATGCTTATTTCCGGGATAGGGATAAACAGCGTCGACAGGATCTTTGTTACCCATTGGCACGGGGACCACTGTCTTGGCATACCGGGGCTTGTGGACACTATGGGTTTCGAGGGCCGGGACCGTACCCTTTATATACATGGGCCCGAGGCCAGAAAGATGCGTCCGCGAGGAGGCCTTCTTTATCCCATGGGAAAGTTCAAGGTAGAGAACCGTGACGTGCCGTATAAAGGCTCCAGGGTATCGGAAGTGTATGGCTGCGGAGAGTTTCGGGTTGTGTCGGTTCCGGCGCGCCATAGTGTGCCGGCTGTTTCCTATGCTTTTATCGAGAATGACAGATATTCGATAGATCCCGAAAAGGCCGCGGGCATGGGCTTTTCCCAAAATGATAAAATGTTCGGGGTTATCAAGGAAAAAGGGAGCTGTGTCGTTGCGGGCAGGAGGGTCAGGGAAGAGGACATATCCGTAAGGACAGCGGGTAGAAAGATAGTGTATTCCGGTGATACGGAAATATGCGATAATCTTGTCAGGCTGGCCGAGGGGGCTGACATCCTTATTCAGGACTGCACATACATCGACGAGCAGGGAGAAGACAGGCCGCATTGTCACGCGTCTTTTCCCGAGATACTCAGGATGACTTCAGATCTGGGGATAAAGAAAGTTATCCTTACGCATTTCAGCCGTAAGTACGGTGAGACCGGAAAAGTAAGGAAAATGTTCGCCGGGAACCCTGTTTTTGAGGCCGCCGAGGATTTTTACAGTATAACGCTTTGACGCTTTGAGATAAGGGAGAGAAATGAAAGTTTTGCTTCACGTATGCTGCGGGGTTTGCGCCGGAGGAGTTGTGGAAAAACTGCTTGTCAGGGGATACACGCTTACCGGGTATTTTTATAATCCCAACATACAGCCTGCCGATGAATACCAGAAGAGGCTTGATTCCGCGCGGAAGTGCCTGGCTAACTGGGGTATAGAACTTATAGAGGGCAAATACGACCGCGAAAAATGGTTTGAGGCGGTAAAGGGTTGCGAATATGAGAAAGAGGGCGGGAAAAGATGCGATATATGTTTCAGGATGCGGCTCCAAAGAACTTACGAATACGCCAGAGCGCACATGTATGACGCGTTTACGACCACGCTCACCATGGGGCCCATGAAAGACGCCTCGATGATAAATCTTGCAGGACGCGAGATCGGCCGTGACAGGTTCATTCAGGACGACTTCAAGAAAAAAGACGGGTTCAAAAGGTCATTGGAAATAGCCGCGGAACTGGGGCTTTACAGGCAGGATTACTGCGGCTGCGTGTACGGTCACGAGATACAGCTGGCGAGAGCCGTAAAAGGTAAAAATGAAGAAAAAAGTTAAAACCAGGTATCCCGATTTTCTCAAAAAGGTCAAAGATACCGTATCTCATTACGATATGGTCAGAAAGGGCGAAAAGGTCCTGGTCGCGGTATCGGGCGGAGCGGATTCCGTGTCTCTTGTTACGGCGCTCAGGGCGCTTTCTTCGGGGCTAGGGATAGAGATAGTCGTGGCCACGCTCGATCACGGGACCCGCGCGGGCGAATCCGCCCGGGAAGCTCTTTTTGTGGCGCATCTCGCGGAAAGTCTCGGACTAAAGTGCGTGAGCGAAAAACTGAGGTTCCCATCGCGCCATCAAGGCAGGATATCTCTGGAGGAAAAGCTCAGGAAAAAAAGATACGAGTTTTTTATAAGGACAGCTAAAGCTCAAGGATGCTCATGCGTGGCCACGGGACACAATATGGACGACCAGGCGGAGACTGTTCTTATGAGAGTCATAAAAGGTTCTTCCGCTGACGGTCTTGCCGGGATACCGCCTGTCAGAACAGAACAGGGGATAAGGTTCATACGGCCGCTCATCAGGATATCAAGAAAGGATATTGTGTCATTTGTGAACGTGAACGGCATAAAACATGTGGAAGATAGTTCCAACGCGGATCAAAAATTTCTGCGCAACCGTATCAGGATGGAAGTCCTGCCTTTTCTTGAAAAGATAAATCCGGAGGTTAGGTCTTCGCTGGTCAATATCGCCGATTCAGTCAGAGAAGATCTGCTCTTCGCCGCGGCCTGCAGAAAAGAAAAGGCGGAATGTGTGGTCCCTGACGGACAGCCCCGCACGGGGGTAAAACTAAGGGAGTATCTCGCTCAGCCAGCGGCGGTAAGGAGAGAAATATTTAAAAGGTTTTTTGTTTCATCGGGAGGCAGCGTAAAAAAACTTTCTTACAGGCACTGGATGCTCCTGGACAATTTCGCCCGGACACAGTCAAAAGGCCGTTCGCTGGATCTTCCGGGAGGCGTGACGGCTGTCAAGAGCGGAGGGAAGATCTCTTTTTCCCGGTCCGCCTGATATACTCGAATTGACCCCCGGCGCGGGCGTATGCTACAATGACCGGAACAGTTTTTACGAAGAGCTACAACGGTATTATATCGGAGGGAGAAAAGCGGCATGGAAAACAGGCAAAAACCTGAACGGGGTAAAAAGGGCATGACACCCCCGGAAGGAAGCAAAACGCCCGGTTCTGACAAGAACCTGGTGACGTGGATATTTATCATAGTGGCCGTTCTGTCTATTTTTCAGTGGGTTTTTTCATCTTTTGAGCAGACAGCTAAATCCATGACATACAAAGAGTTCTACGACACGGTCATGACGAACGACCGTTCCGGCACAATAGTTTCCGCGGTTAAAGTGGAGGACAGAGTGGCGGGTAAGCTGAACAGCGGCCTTGCTTTTTCGGTGATAGTGCCGGAAGAGGATACCGTGCTTCTTAACGCGATGCGGTCCAATATCCCGGACTTTGACATCAAACCTCCGCAGACTTTCCTGGCGAACCTTTTTTACTCGCTTGGGCCGATGATACTTTTCATATTTTTCCTCTGGTTCTTTGTTTACCGAGGAGCTTCGGCCGGAGGCGGAAGGATGCTTTCATTCGGTAAGTCTAGGGCGAAACTTGCGGCTAAAGACAAGACAAGGGTCACATTCGATCAGGTGGCCGGCATAGAAGAGGCCAAGGAAGAGCTCAAAGAGGTCATAGAGTTCCTTAAGGACCCCAGAAAATTCCAGCGTCTTGGCGGTAAGATGCCCAAAGGGGTCCTTCTTATGGGGCCTCCCGGTACCGGTAAAACCCTTCTGGCAAAGGCTGTCGCCGGGGAAGCCGGTGTTCCTTTCTTCAGCCTCTCAGGATCCGATTTTGTAGAGATGTTCGTCGGCGTAGGGGCCTCAAGGGTCCGCGACCTTTTTGATCAGGCTAAGAAGTCGGTCAAGCTGAGCCAGAAAGGCTGTATAATTTTCATCGACGAAATAGACGCCGTGGGAAGACAGAGGTTCTCGGGTATAGGGGGAGGGCACGACGAACGCGAGCAGACCCTTAACGCGCTTCTTTCCGAGATGGACGGGTTTGACACGGAGACTGGAGTAATACTTGTGGCGGCCACCAACAGGCCAGATGTTCTTGACCCGGCGCTTCTGCGTCCGGGAAGGTTCGATCGCCAGGTGGTAGTAGGGCTACCGGACCTTCAGGGGAGAGAGGAAGTCCTTAAGGTCCATTCCAAAGAAGTCAAAATGGAGAAGGACATAAACCTTGGTAAGATAGCCAAACAAACAACCGGTTTTTCCGGGGCTGATCTTGCCAATCTCATCAATGAAGCGGCGCTGTTGGGAGCCAGGAGAAATAAGCGAGCTGTCGGGACAGAAGAGCTGCAGGAGGCTATGGAGAGGGTCATAGCCGGCCCCGAAAGAAAGTCAAAGAAAAAAACCGAAGAGGATAAAAAGATAGCGGCGTATCACGAGGCCGGACACGCTCTTCTGGCGTATCTTGTGGAAGGGGCGGATCCTCTGCATAAGGTGACCATAGTTTCTCGCGGCATGGCCGGAGGGTACACGATACAGCTTCCCAGAAAAGACCAGGATTTTTACATGAAAAGTAAATTCCTCGGCATAATAACGGGGCTTCTCGGCGGCAGGGCCAGCGAAGAGATAACGTTCAGGGATGTTTCCAACGGCGCCCGTGACGACATAAAACGGGCCACGACCATAGCGCGCGATATGGTCACCCAGTACGGCATGAGCGAAAAACTCGGACATCTTACTTTCGGCAGAAGGCACGACCAGATATTCCTCGGAAGGGACATAGCCGAAGAAAGGAATTACAGCGAGGATACCGCTAAGCTCATAGACGACGAGGTGAAGTCGATAGTAGACGGCTGTTACAATCAGGCGGTTTCTAAACTGTCCGCGGCCAAAGATAAGCTGGACCTTCTTGCCGGCAAACTCATAGAGAAAGAGACACTTTACGAAAATGAGGTGGCCGAGCTTCTCGGGTTCGCGTCCATGTCGCAGGACGACACGGATAACGCTTGAGGCGGGTTTTTTAAATGGCTTTTTTCGGGAAAGACTTGCGTCTTGGGGAACATGTGATACGCCTGTCGGGCGGGACGTGCCTGATGGGCATATTGAACGTTACGCCTGATTCTTTCAGCGACGGCGAGCGGTACATGGCTCCGGAGAAAGCTCTGGACAGGGCTCTTGAGATGGTATCGGCGGGAGCCGGGATCATCGACGTGGGTGGAGAGTCCTCAAGGCCTGGGGCTTCTCCGGTAGACGAAAAAGAAGAGATAAGGCGGGTTATCCCGGTCGTAAGGCTCCTTAGAAAAAAATGCGGCGCTGTGATATCTGTAGATACGGCGAAAAGCGAAGTGGCAAGGCTGGCACTGGACGAAGGGGCCGGGATAATTAACGACATAACCGCGCTTCATGGGGATAGCCGCATGGCAGAAGTCGTCGCTTCACGGGGCGCAGCGGTGTGCCTTATGCATATGAAGGGGACTCCCAGGGATATGCAGAGGTCCCCCAGCTACGTAGACCTTATCGGGGAAATAACGGAGTACCTTTCCTTGTCCGTCGAGGCAGCTTTAGAGGCGGGAATAGACCACGAAAGGATAATCATAGATCCGGGTATAGGGTTCGGCAAGACAAAAGAGCACAATCTTGAGATATTGAAAAAACTTTCTTGTTTTAAGGTTCTCTCAAGGCCTATAATGGTAGGTGTGTCCAGAAAAAGTTTTTTGGGCGAGATAACGGGAAAGACTTCGGGTGAGAGGATTTTCGGGACGGCCGCCGCTGTGACGGCCGCCATACTTAACGGGGCGGACATAGTACGGGTGCACGACGTCGCGGAGATACGCGACGCGGCGCTTGTAGCGGACGCCATAAAAGGCGCGGGATGATGGGTTTTTTTCTAGGCTGGGAAGTTGTGCTTGAAATACTGCTTTTGTGGGGAATGTACTACATGGTGTACCTTCTCTTCAAAGGAACCGCCGCCGAACAGGTGCTCAAGGGGATAATCGTCATTTCTCTTATAGTCCTCCTTACCAGGGGATTGAACCTCGTTATCATCAACTGGATGCTTACAAGGCTTCTGGCAATATCCGTTGTAGCGTTCCTCATAATTTTCCAGCCTGAGATACGAAGAGGATTGGCCAGGATAGGGCGTTTCGGTGTTTTTCAAGAAGAGAAAGAAATAATAGGCGAGATATCAAAGTCATGCGCCATAATGTCGAAGAGGCGTATAGGCGGCCTTATAGCCATAGAGAGGGAGATCGGTTTACGGCGTTACGTTGAGAGCGGGGTAAGCCTGGACGCCAAGATAACCAGTGAACTTATAAACACCATATTTTCGGTGACTACACCGCTTCATGACGGCGGGATAATAGTGTCGCACCAGAGGCTTGAAGCCGCGGCATGCCTTTTTCCTCTCACGCAGAACCCTGACGTGCCTAAAAGCATGGGCACAAGGCACCGCGCGGCCCTGGGTCTTTCGGAAGAGACCGATGCCGTGGTCGTGGTGGTAAGCGAGGAGACCGGCGCCATATCCGTGGCGTCGGGCGGGCGAATAAACACGGATATCGACCCGAAGAACCTGGCGGGGATAATAGAAAAAGCCTATACGCCGAAAGACAAAAAAAGACATGTTCCTTCGGTGATAAAAAAGATAACAGGTATGCGCAACCCGGGGAAGATCTCCAGATGAAAAGCATAATTACGAACAATTTCTGGGCCAAGGTGGTAACGCTGGCGTTTGCCGTAGCGACGTGGTTCTATGTTTTTGATCTTATGAACAGCGATCCTTATGCTCACAGGCGAGAGTCCACTGAAGAGATACTTTCGAATTTTAATTTTTCTCTTAAAGAGGTACCTATAAAACCGGTTTTCTACGGTAAGTCTCCCAAAGGGTACCGTGTTCCGTTCGAAAAAGTTAAGGTCGAACCTGAAAAAATGGCGATATTCGGTCCCAAGAGCGCTCTGGACCAGGTGGAGGAGCTCAGGACCGACAGGATAGATCTCAGGGAATACACGGCCGCGGTTCAGCTCCGTCTGGGGCTGAGTTCAGACGTGAAGTACATAAATCTGGATAACAAGGTGGTGGACGTATACCTGCCCGTAGAACCCGCGGAGAATACCTCGCGATAAGGCGCGGCGCCTTTTCCAAAACGACATGATAAAACTCGGTGTTAACATAGACCATGTAGCTACCCTGAGAGAAGCCAGGAAGACCGTTGAGCCAGATCCTGTGAGGGCGGCAATTGAGTGTGTCGAGGCGGGCTGCGACAGCATAGTATGTCATCTCAGGAAGGACCGTCGGCATATCCAGGACGAAGATCTTTTCATGATAAAGCGGGCGATCAATGCGCCTCTTAATATGGAAATGTCAGTAGACTCTGAAATAGTGGATATCGCATGCCTTTTAAGGCCGCAGCAGGCCACGATCGTTCCTGAAAACCGCCGGGAGATAACCACCGAAGGAGGTCTCGACGTAGCATGCAACCTGAAAAAGATACGGGAAGTCGCGGGAAGGCTGAAAGATTCGGGGATAAGAGCGAGCCTTTTCATAGATCCCGAACTCAAACAGCTGGAAGCGTCGGTTTCCGCGGGAGTAAAGATGGTAGAGTTTCATACAGGGCGTTACGCCGAAGGGTTTTTAACAGGTATGGCGGCGGAAAAGGAGCTTGAAGAGATAAAAAACATGACGGCACGGGCCCTGGAAATGGGGCTTATCGTGGCTGCCGGGCACGGCCTTACTTACGGCAACGTGGCGGCAGTGGCTCATATATCCGGAATATACGAACTTAATATAGGACATTCCATAATCTCAAATTCCGTTTTCTGGGGGATAAAAGAGGCCGTCAGGCGAATGAAGGAGCTGATCTCGTGAGGGTCTTCGGTCTGGGGACGGACATAGTTGACATAAAAAGGTTCCGGAAAGTCGTGGAAAAAAGAGGAAAAGATTTTCTCCGCAAGATCTTTACCGAAAAAGAGCTTGAACACGCTTCCAGCAAAAAATTTTTTTACGAGCACATGGCCGGCAAGTTCGCCGCCAAAGAAGCCGTCAAGAAGGCTCTTCCTGACGGCGCGAGGATAGGCCTCAACTGGTCCGACATAGAGGTTTTGAACCATCCCGATGGCAAACCCTATGTTGAGCTTCACGGGCGAGCCGGGCAGATAATGCGGGAGTTCGACCTGACGCGCGTTCTTGTGAGCGTATCACACACAGAAAACATAGCTACATCAAACGCATTGGCGGTGAAAGATGTTTAAAACACACATGGGCAAGATAAGTTCCAGGAAGGAAGATTCTCATAAAGGGGATTACGGAAAAGTTCTTGTGGTCGCCGGGTCAAGAGGCATGACTGGCGCGGCCTGTCTTACGGCGATGGGCGCTTTAAGAGCGGGAAGCGGCCTTGTGACATGCGCCGTCCCGGAGACGCTAAACGGCGTAATGGAAACCAAACTTACTGAAGTAATGACCCTGCCCGTGGCCGCCGGAGCCGATGGGTCGGCTTTTTCGAAGAAAGCGGAAAAGGAAATACTTGAGGCGTCGGAAAAATGCGATGTCGTGGCGATGGGGCCCGGTCTGGGGCAAAGTCAAGATGTGCATAAACTGGTAAGAGCGCTTTTGCGTAAACTTGGTGTTCCGGTGGTGCTTGACGCCGACGGACTTAACGTTATGGAAGGCGAGGCTGAAACCATAAAGGGCAGGAAAGCCGCTACGGTCATAACACCGCATCCGGGCGAGGCCGCTCGTTTACTTGGAAAAAAAACATCCGATGTGCAGAAGGAAAGGGTGGGTTCGGCCAAACGTCTTGCCGACATTACGGGAGCGGTAGTGTGCCTTAAAGGGCACGGGACCGTTGTAGTTTCTCCCGAAGGAGAGACTTTCGTTAACGATACCGGGAACTCCGGCATGGCAACGGGAGGTACAGGCGACGTGCTTACCGGGATAATAGCTTCTTTTATAGGGCAGGGGCTCAATGCTTACAGCGCGGCCGTTTCCGGGGTTTATCTTCACGGCCTTGCCGGCGACATAGCTGCGCAGAAAAAAGGTATTTTCAGCATGATAGCTTCTGATGTTCTGGATTCGCTCAACGAGGCGTTCGCCAAAGCCGGGCTTTAGAGGCAAAGAGGCTCTGGTTCCGGTGACTGGAACCGCCGGTGCCTTTCACCAATGTGGTGAACTTAACAGCAAAAAAATCCCAATCCCGGTTCTGTTCCCGTGCTACTTGACTTTACGCATCATTTAGTATATCTTTTACGGGTCGATGCTCTTTAAAACGATAGAATGCCGGCGTAACTCAGTTGGTAGAGTAGCTGATTTGTAATCAGCCTGTCGGGGGTTCAAATCCCTCCGCCGGCTCCATGTCTTTAAGTAGAAAGTAGTAAGGAGTAAGGAGTAAGGAGGAAGGAGGAAGGAGGAAGCAATTGGTGCCTGGCACCAATGTGTTTTCAAAGGTGTTTGGCAACTTTGCCGCGACTGGTGACTGGCAACTTTGTCTGGTCTATGTTGTGATACAAAGGTGCCTGTCACCAAGGTGTTTTCCTGAGCCTAAAGTTCGTCATCCTGAGGGAGCGAAGCGACCGAAGGATCTAAAAAAACAGTAATATGCAAGTAGCAATCACAGGTCAAAGTTTAGGCTATTTGACAAAAAGCGCTCTATAACATAGAATACACCTCGTTCGGGGAGGTAGCGAAGTGGCCAAACGCATCAGACTGTAAATCTGCCGGCTTACGCCTTCGAAGGTTCGAATCCTTCCCTCCCCACCAGCTTAACCTATACACAAAAACTTTCCTTACCTTGGGCGGAAAGTTTTTGTGAGATTCCCGGAAAGATGGGGGATCCTTGGAGCCGACCCCGGCTCCAAGGGACACCAAGACAAATAATAACCGAGGCCAAAACCCAGGATCTCAGAGAGATCCTGGGTTTTGTTCTTATATGCCCACGGTCGGCCAAATCTACCCTGTAAATTGGCCACCAAGCTGTTGAAAACCTTGTCGATAAAGTCTATAATGCAAGTGTTTACAAAAACGTGACCTAAGGGTTGTGATGGGGACCTTCCCCCCAAAACCGTGCCACTTATAATTAGAGTTGGGGTGTGTTAAAACCTGACTTAAGGAGGCTTACATGCAAGAAGGAACGATCGCGGTACTTATCATCGCGTTAGCGGTCATATTCAGCCTGTTCTTTTATTTTCTGCCCGCCATAGTCGGCCGAAGAAAACGTAATGCCGGGGCTATTTTTATACTGAACCTGCTCCTTGGCTGGACTTTTATAGGATGGGTGGCGGCTTTGGTCTGGGCCGCGTGCAAAGATCCTGAACCTTTAAAGTGAGGAGCGAGCGAATGACTAAACACACAATAACCCGGCGCCAGAAAGACATATCGCGCCTTCAGAGAGAGAAAAAAGAGAGCCTGGCGTTCAAACTCAAGGCCGGTAAAAAGAAAAAGGAATGGCGATGAAAGTTCATACGGATTATCTATGGTTAAACACCGAAAAAAGGTACGACATTATTAATATAACGCCACAGGTGGAGGCAGCCGTAAAAAAGTGCGGGGCTAAGGAAGGGATGTGTCTTGTTAACTCCATGCACATAACAAGTTCTGTTTTTATCAACGATAATGAGTCCGGACTGCATCAGGATTTTCTGGTGTGGCTTGAAAAACTCGCGCCCTACGGAGTGGACAAATATAAACATAACCTCACCGGAGAGGACAACGCCGACGCTCATCTTAAAAGGACCGTTATGGGAAGAGAAGTGGTGGTAGCGGTCACGAACGGCAGACTTGATCTGGGGCCGTGGGAACAGATATTTTACGGAGAGTTCGACGGACAGCGCCGTAAAAGGGTTTTGATAAAAGTGATCGGGGAATAGAGACGTTCAAAAAGATAAAGTTTGAAAATATGTTCCCTAAGGCGTAGAATCTGAATAGGGAAATCGGAAAATATAAAACCGGGGGTTAAAAGGAGGAGAGAAAAACATGATGAAAAAATTTTTTGTGGCGGCAGTTATTTTGATCTCGGCAATGGCCAGGACGGCTTTTGCCACGGAGGCACAGCCTTTACAGCTCGCGCTTTTCAACCCTGTACAGACCGTGCCTGAGGACCAGTCAATAAAGGGGCTTAGGCTCAGCGTTTTTTACACCGTCAACAAGGACGTTACGGGTCTAAGCCTTGTGTGGTTCGGTGTCAACAGGACCACCGGCGACATGAGCGGAGTAGAGTTCGGTCTTGGTAACTGGGTTGAGGGATCCGCTTACGGTATAGAGATAGGAATGGTAAACTACGTTAAACAGCGCTTTGTGGGGCTTCAGTACGGCATGGCTAATATTGTAGGCGGTGACACCACAGGCATACAGTGGGGTCTTGTGAACTGGACGGAAGGGACTCTGCACGGGGGGCAGTGCGGTGTTCTTAACGTTTCCAAAGGAGAATCCGTAGGCGCCCAGCTTGGCGTCGTAAATTTCAACGACGGTACTTTTAAGGGTTTTCAGGGAGGGCTTGTAAATTACGCCGCCGAAATGAAGGGATTTCAGCTCGGGCTTGTGAATTACACCAACAACCTGAACGGCCTTCAAATAGGCCTGGGTAACTATAACGGCAACAAGGATCCTATGGAATTCATGGTCCTTGCTAACTGGTCGTTCTGATCCGGAATTATTCGTGTGTAGAACGGTCCGGGGCCCGGGTGTATGGCGTCCCCGGACCGTTTATTTTTTTGAGACGAAAAGGTTGGGCATGAGCGCGGCGATTTAAAAAGCCCGGACAGAGAATGCATGGTGAATTATGATGAGGGCGTTGAGGTATTTAAATTTTTTTCTGGCGGTTTTCATGTGCGCGGTCTTTTCGGGCTGCGCGACCTATTACAATCCTGCTACTCAGAAAAACGAGGCTGCCTGGCTTTCTCTAGAGCAGGAAGATTCCATCGCGATCAATACCCTGAGAGCTAAACTTCAGGGAAAAGTCTTGGTTAAGGATGCCCGGGCCCTTGAGACGGCCCGCGCTCTGGCCTCTCCCATAGGTTCTCCGCGTATCCGCGACAAACACATAATAGTTTACGAGGATAAGGAAATACAGGCCTTCACTCCGGGAGGCGGTTACATAGTGGTTTCCACGGGCCTTCTGGCCGCGGCTACGGATGACGAGCTTGCCGCGGTTATAGCCCATGAGATGGGCCATGATGAGGCAAGGCATGTGATGAAAATGGTGGAAAAAGGGCTCGGCGCCGAGATGGCCCTTAACCTGGCATATCTTTTAGATACGCGGCCCGCCGATAAAAAAGACCAGGCATGGCAGTATTTTTCGCAGGCGGCCAACGTTGTTTACACTTTGGCGGCCAACGGGTTTTCGCGACAGGACGAATACGCGGCTGACAGGCTTTCCATAAAGTACATGTATCAGGCGGGATATGACCCGAACGCCATAGTTACATTCCTCGAGAAATTACAGCGGCTTGGAGGGGATGCGAAATGGGTGTATTTTCTCCGCAGCCATCCGTATCTGTACGAAAGGATAGCCGCGGCCAAAGAGGAGATAAATAAATACCCGGCAGAGGGAAGTCGCGAGGGTATCACTTATAAAGTATCGGGATAAAATGGCGCCGGGGCCGATAGGAGCATCCTCGATACTCAATACCCCGAACACAACACTATGAATTTAAGTGAAGCTACATATACGGTTTTCGACTTTGAAACTACCGGGCTTTTTGCCGGTTCAGGTGACGCTATATGCGAGATCGGGGCAATGCGCCGCGAGCCTGACGGTAAAGAGAGCGTTTTTGAGGAGCTTGTGGACCCTTTAAGGCCCGTTTCACCAGGCGCTTACAGAGTGAACAGGATATCTTCTGACATGCTTAAAGGCAGGCCAGTAATAGACCAAGTATTGCCCGGGTTTATGGAATTCATAAGGGGTTCAGTTCTTCTAGCGTATAACGCCAGGTTCGACATAAGTTTTCTGGCCGCGGCCCTGGGGCCTAAAAGGACCGAACTTAACGATTATCTTGTTATAGACGTTCTTGAGCTGGCAAGGAGCTGTTTCACCGTTCCGGGCGGTTATAGTCTTGGTAATGTGGTTTCATATTTCGATATCAAGGCGGAACTCCAGCACAGGGCACTGGCAGATGTAATATCCACCTGGAGAGTTTTTAATAAGGCCTTAGAGGTCCTGAAAGAACGAGGTATAGAGAACGTTGAGGATATAGCCAGGACCTATACGCAGACGGCCGGCCCGGCTGCCGCCGGCGGGAATGTGCTAACGGTATTGAACCGAGCCATAAAGACACAGGATCCCGTAAAGATCAGGTACAGGTCTTCGTGGAAAGAAAAGATCACGGAAAGGACTATCACCCCCCTGAGCATAAAAGGCGATTATGTTTATTCTTTCTGTCATCTCCGTCAGGAGCTCAGGACCTTCCTTATTAACTGCATCGAGATAGCGGAGTAGAAGCCGAGGCGAAAGCCCGCGAAGTTTTTTTATGTTCGGCTTTGCGTAACCCCTGGAAAATTTAGAGCGTATTTCCTCAGATCCGGTGACCGGGCGTATCGTAAAAAGACGTAATATGTTGATACGGCATTAAGTTTACAATCTTGAAGCCCGGAGTTATAATAAACGGGTTTATGGTTCACCGGGAGAATGTTTTTTTACCGCCCCGGTGGTGAAAACCTTTATTAAAAAGTCTGAAGAACAGACCGGAGGAGGGACAGTATGAAAAAAATTATTAGTATGGTGATGGCATTAGTTTTCGTTTCCAGTATGGCGTTCGCCGCGGAAGAGCCAGAGAATGTAGATCAGCAGGCCAATGAAACGCAAGTTTCCGTTCAAGCTCCGGCTGTTACCGAGGGATCTGCCCCTATCGTTACAGAAACCCCGGCTGTACAGGAAACCGCGGCTTCTTCCGAAAAAGCATCTCTACCGGCTGTTTCCGCCGTATCAGAAGTGGGTAAGGAAGCCACCGGCATAGTAGAAGCCGGCATAGAAAGAAGGCAAGAGAGGAGAGAGGAAAGACGCGGAGCCCTTATGGGCACCGATAAGAAATAGTTTATAACTTCCGGGCAGAGGGGGATAAGTGTTAACCTATAGGAAGATCGCAAGATGTGTATTTGTATGGGGTTTCGCTTTTTTGATACATTCCGGGGCATGTGGAGAAGAGGCGGTAGCGGAAAAGACGGCGATTGAAACCCGAGTACTGGCTAAAACTTCAAATTCATGGGACGGTAACATTCTTCCAGGGTACCCTCAAGGGCAGAGCGAAATTACCGTTCTTGATATAAAAATACCTCCCGGGGTAAAGCTTCCGACGCACTTGCATCCTGTTATGAACGCGGGATACATGGTGAGCGGAGAGCTTACTGTTGTTACCGAGCGTGGGGACATTCTTCATCTAAAAGAAGGAGAGGCCATAGTCGAGGTGGTAGATACATGGCATTACGGCTATAACGAGGGCGATAAGCCGGCGGAAATAGTTGTTTTTTATGCCGGAGCGGAAGGCAGTCCTATATCTGAGTATCGCCAAGACGCGGAGTAGGGAGCGCGGGAAAGATGGAGCGAGCGATGGGAATCGAACCCACGTAGGAAGCTTGGAAGGCTTCTGCACTACCATTGTGCTACGCTCGCCCTTGTGCCACGAAGGAAAATGATATACTCTTTCTGAATTCTTGTCAATTGATTTGCTGAAAAAAAGTATCCGCGCCGCTTGTAGCCGGTAAATGTTAACGGCTCTTTTGCGGTTTGATGGAGCACGGGGCGCATGGGGGGAAGTCGTCGGCGGTTTCTTCGAGAGGAAAACCTTCCAGGTCTTTATCGGGATCCTCTATGAGCTGGCCGTCTTCTTTTCTTATGTCCGCCTTTTTGCGGACCACCCATTGAAAGTTTTCCGGGATCACCTCTTTGTCGACTTCACGCGTCGCCTGGTCTATGCTTGTTCTGCTAAGATTGTCCATGGGGTCGGCGGGACAAGGGGACGCGAATAGGGAAAAGGATAAAGTTGCCGCTGCGATCATTCGGCATTTTGTTTTGGTCGATACAAGTGTCATGTTATTTCCCCCCGAGAAAAAGCATGTCGGATATTTCCTGTCTAAGAATATACACCACGATCATCGTAATTGCCACCAGGACAGCCAAAGAAATTATCTGAGACGATGAAAGTTTCATTTTTTCTCCTATTTAAGGTAAGTATATTCAAGCCTTTCGGCTTCCTCGGCGGTGTAGAATTTTGTCTCGGCAAGTTTCGCGTTCAGGTAAGGATCCTCCCGGTATATCTGCTTAAAATGGATGAAATAGTTCTCGAGCCGCGAGAACATCTGGTTCATTAGGTCATTGAACCGCTTTATCTCGGGGCAAAGCGGCTCGGATTTGGTGTTGTAGGCGTGCCTCAGAACAAGGACCCTTTTGAGAGCTTCGTCGGGGGTATTGTACCCGTAACTGAAACTTTCAGAGATATCAGATATGTGCTGCATTACCTCCCGATAAAGATAGATCTGGTCGGCTACCTTCTCCCGTACGGCATCCATCGGATCTGAGGGGTCGACGACCGGAGCGGAGGGGCGTGACGAAAGAGGTTGAGCGTGAACCGCTTCGGGATAGGCCCATGATGACAGGCACAGCGCTAATATGACAAAGGCAGGCAGTTTTCTCATAGCCTATCTCCCCGCGGCTTTAAGGGCCAGGTCTATGCCCACTGCCACTATCGACAGAATAAAAATAACAAGGTAGTTGATATCCTCTTTTGACTTGGTTATTGATCTAAAAAGATACTCCGCGGCTTTTCTGTCGTCTCCCGAAAGGCACTCCCCCGAGGATATTTTTTCAAGCAGGCCAAAATCCGTAACAGCTTTTTTACGTTTTTTCGATATGCCGTACCTGTAGAAAAAAAAGAAAGTATAGCCCGCGACCCCGGCGTACCACACAGGGCGGACCATTCCGGGATCGATGTGGTGGAAGACTATGAGAACACGGAAGGCCAGCGACGAAAGTATGCCGAGGCTGAAAAATGTCCACATTGTTAAGGCAGAGCTCATAGAAGGCGGTTTTTTCATAGCATTAAGTATATCCGATGAACTCTTCGGAGTAAAGTGCCGTTATTTTCTAAAAAAAACTTTCCGTGGCGGCGGTTCGGGGTGAAAAACAATAGAAAATAAAAAAATGGCAAATATGGCTTGACAAAAAAGACTTATTTGGTAAAATCTTAACTCCGACATCTCGGTTAGGCGAAAATATACATATACCGCACATGCAGTGCCGGCGTTAAAGCCGAGCATATGGTGTGGTTTTGAGCTTTAGCCGATAAGATATAGAGGAAAAGAAACGGTGGAAAAAGCGCGCCCTTGTAGCTCAGCCGGTAGAGCACATCCATGGTAAGGATGGGGTCGCCGGTTCAATTCCGGCCGAGGGCTCCAGGAATTTAGCGCGCGCCGTAAACGCAACGGAGCGCGGGAAAAAATAGCTGAAAAATGCCGGTGCCACGGATGAGGCACGGTCGGGAAAAACCAAGTCTGAAGGAGGACTCATGGCCAAGGAAAAATTCGAACGAACAAAGCCGCATCTTAACATAGGCACGATAGGTCACGTAGACCACGGCAAGACTTCGCTTACGTCCGCGATAACGTTGTACCTGGCGAATAAAGGCATGGCCGAGAAGAGGGCTTTTGACACCATAGACAAGGCTCCCGAGGAAAAGGAAAGAGGAATTACCATAGCCGTGGCGCACGTTGAGTACATGACGAACGCCAGGCATTACGCGCACATAGACTGTCCCGGTCACGCCGACTACATCAAGAACATGATAACGGGCGCGGCGCAGATGGACGGGGCGATACTTGTAGTTTCGGCGGCTGACGGCCCGATGCCGCAGACGAGAGAGCACATACTTCTGGCCAGGCAGGTAAACGTGCCCGCGATAGTGGTATGCATGAACAAGGTGGACATGGTTGACGATCCCGAGCTTCTTGACCTTGTTGAGCTTGAGATAAGAGAGCTTTTGACGAAGTACAATTTTCCTGGCGACACGACCCCGATAATCAAGGGCAGCGCGCTTAAGGCCCTTCAGGCGGAGGGAGCGCTCAATAGCCCGGACTGCAAGTTCATAGACGAGCTTATGGACGCCTGCGACAATTTCATACCCACGCCGGTGAGAGACGTTGACAAGCCTTTTCTTATGCCGATAGAGGACGTGTTCAGCATAACCGGAAGAGGAACGGTCGGTACGGGCAGGATAGAGAGAGGTAAGGTAAAGGTCGGGGAAGAAGTGGAGATAGTGGGACTTGGGGACACGAAGAAGAGCACGGTTACGGGAATAGAGATGTTCCGTAAGCTGCTTGACGAGGGTCAGGCCGGAGACAACGTTGGAGTGCTTTTGAGGGGTATAGACAAGAACAATCTTGAGAGGGGACAGGTACTTGCCGCTCCGGGGTCTATAACACCGCACACCAAGTTCAAGGCCGAGGTGTACATACTGAGCAAAGAAGAAGGTGGAAGGCATACGCCTTTCTTCAACGGGTACAGGCCGCAGTTCTACATAAGGACGACGGACGTTACCGGAGTGGTTACGCTGGCTAAGGGAGTGGAGATGGTAATGCCGGGCGACAACGTTACGGTCGAAGTTGAGCTTATAACGCCGGTAGCCATAGAGAAGGAACTGAGGTTCGCCATAAGAGAAGGCGGACATACGGTAGGCGCCGGAGTAGTGGCGGAAATATTGCAGTAAGGAACAGGGCCCGGTCTTGTGGGGTGTGGTCCCTGACGGGTTTTTGGAGAAAAGTGCGAAGAGACGGCTGGCGGAATTACAGCAGCCGGAGCGATAGAAACCGAGGGTAAAATGGCGAAGAAAAAGGACAATACCGAGATCATAACCATGCAGTGTGAGGTTTGTAAGAGGCGGAATTACACTTCAGTTAAGAACAGGAAGAACACTCCCGAGAGGTTGGAGGTAAGCAAGTTCTGCCGGTTCGACCGCAAACATACCCAGCACAAGGAAGTGAAATAAACGGAGTATTGTGAGCCTTTTCACGGACTTACCGTCCGACGAATAGCCGCATGTTTATCTTAGGAGAGTAGCTCAATTGGCAGAGCACCGGTCTCCAAAACCGGGGGTTGCAGGTTCGAGGCCTGTCTCTCCTGCCATGTTTCGGACTCGCTGTAAAAAGAACAGGTGAAAAATGCTTAAGATAGGTAATTTTTTCGGTCAGGTTAACGGGGAAATGAAGAAAGTAGCCTGGCCCACGAAAGATGAGCTTGTGGCGTCCACGGTCGTGGTGCTCATATCCACGTTCTTTCTGGCTATTTTTGTGGGGGTAGCTGACATTATCCTCTCGAGAGTAGTAAATCTGCTAATAAGCGGGGTTTTTCGATGACGAACATGCGATGGTATGTTGTTCATACACTTACCGGCAAGGAATTTACGGTTAAAAAGGCTCTGGAGAGTCAGATAATGAACTCCCCGGAAGACCAGAAGTTCTTTTCGAACATTTTTGTCCCTACGGAAAAAGTGGCCGAGGTTCGAGAGGGCGAGAAAAAGATAACTGAGAGGAAGTTTTTCCCGGGTTACATACTTGTCGAAATGGAACTTAACGACAAAACATGGTACATGGTAAAAAATACACCCGGTGTTACGGGTTTTGTTGGCACAAAGACGAGGCCCGTACCTCTCGGAGAAGACGAGGTCAAGGAAATCCTTGAGCAGACCAAGGAAGGCAAGGAAAGGCCTGTTCCCAAGATAATGTTCAAGTCCGGCGAGGCCGTGAGGGTCAAAGAGGGCCCGTTCAAGAACTTCACAGGAAATATCGAAGACGCTAATCTGGAAAAAGGCAAAATAAGGGTTATGATATCCATCTTTGGAAGGCCCACTCCCGTTGAACTGGAAGCGTGGCAGATAGAAAAAATGTAGTTTCCCGGAAAGATCGGGGCTGAACAAAATAAAAAAGGAAAAAAAATGGCCAAGAAAGTAAAAGCAATGATAAAGCTGCAGTGTCCGGGAGGACAGGCTAATCCGGCGCCCCCGGTAGGACCGGCTTTGGGACAGCACGGAATACCAATAATGGAATTCTGCAAGCAATTCAACGAGAGGACCAAAGACAGACCCGGGCTTGTGCTGCCGGTAATAATCAGTCTTTATGAGGACAGGACCTTCTCTTTTATCATCAAGAGCCCCCCGGCGAGTGTTTTACTGAAAATGGCCGCCGGAATAGCTAAGGCCAGCAGCAACCCTAAGACCGAGAAAGTCGGGAAAGTCACCATCGAACAGGTCAAGGAAATAGCTAAGCAGAAGATGCAGGATCTTAACGCGGCCGATATGGACGCGGCGGTAAAAATTATAAAGGGCTCGGCCAGAAGCATGGGTATAGAGGTCGAAGGCTGACATTAAATACAACGAGGTGGATTTAGATGGCAAAACCGACTAAGAGGAACAAGGCAATAGCAAAATTGGTGGAATCCAAGAGCGATATGCCTGTAAAGGAAGCGGTTGCGCTTCTTAAGAAAGGACCCGCGACCAAATTCGACCAGACCGTGGAAGTTTCTATAAAGCTGACACTTGAGCAGAGCACTAACCCCATAAGGGGTACGGTCAGCCTTCCTCACGGGACCGGAAAAACGGCGAGGGTGGCTGTATTCTGCAAAGGTGATTTCGCCAAGCAGGCCGAGGACGCCGGCGCCGACTATGTAGGGGCTGAGGATCTGATGAAGAAGGTGTCGGAGGGATGGCTTGAGTTCGATGTGGCGGTCACCACGCCGGATATGATGAGAGAGCTTGCGAAACTCGGTAAAGTGCTCGGTCCCAGAGGTCTTATGCCCAACCCGAAATCCGGGACTGTCACTACCGAGATAGGTAAGGCAGTAAAGGATCTTAAGGGCGGGAAAATAGAGTACAGGATGGACAAACAGTCCGGTGTCAAAGGTGTGGTAGGCAAACTTTCATTCCCTGAGGAGCATCTCGCCGACAATATAGACGCGTTCATAAAGGCCGTAATGGCTTCAAGCCCCAAATTGCAGAAAATACACAATGTAAAATCCATAGCTATAAGCTCCACCATGGGGCCTGGGATAAAGATAGATAAGAATCATTACCGGCAGGCGCAGTAGCCTTTCGGGGAAGAGACGGAAAAAACCCTTGCTAAAGGGCGGAAGAGATAAGACAAAAAACAAGAGGTAAAAATGTCGCAGAAATACGGGAAAAAAGTCCGGGAAAAGATGGTAAAGGAGATGAAAAGCATTGTCTCCGGTGACGGAGGGTTCATCCTCTCCAGCATGGAGAAAATGAAGGCTTCCGATATAGACGTTCTTCGTAAGACCATGAAAAAGAGTGGGTCCAGGTATCTGGTCCTTAAGAATCGTCTGGCGAACATTGCTCTTAAAGAATCTGGGATAGAGGGGTTCGAGGGGATATCCAAGGAGAAAAAGATACTGGGTATAGGGGTCATAAAGGACGATCCCGTGCAGGTAGTGAAGATCCTCAAGGATTTTTCCAAACAGAATAAGGGTTTTAACATATCGATGGGCTATGTCGAGGGAAGGGTCATAACAGCCGAAAGAGTGAGCGATCTGGCCGATCTTCCTTCACGCGAGCAGCTGCTTTCCATGCTGCTTGGAACAATGAACGCTCCCGCGAGGGGCTTTGTGACCGTTCTTTCAGGTGTAATGAGAAGTCTTTTATACGCGCTTAACGCGGTAAAGGATAAAAAGGAGTCGAAGTAGGTATAGTGCAACGCAACAGGTAAATCAAGGAGGAAGTGCGATGGTAGAGGAAATAAAGGAAACAGAAAAAAAGGCCGTTTCTCAGAAAATGGAAAGTTTCATAAAGACCATAGAAGAGATGACAGTGCTTGAACTTTCGGACCTGGTAAAGGCTCTTGAGGACAGGTTTGGGGTATCCGCGGCCGCTCCCATGGGAGTTATGGTAGGCGGGGCCGCTCCTGCCGCCGGCGCAGCCGGAGCCGCAGCCGAGGAAGAGAAGAGCGTGTTCACGGTGGTTCTCGCTTCGGCCGGTGACAAGAAGATAAACGTCATCAAGGAAATAAGGGCTCTTACCAGCCTCGGTCTCAAGGAAGCTAAGGATCTTGTGGAAGGCGCTCCCAAAACGATAAAGGAAGGCGCTACCAAAGATGAAGCCGAGAAGATAAAGAAACAGCTCGAAGAAGCCGGCGCCAAGGTAGAGCTTAAGTAAGGTAAGGTCCGTTTACTTTTGCGCGTGATAGATGTGTTGATGCCGCGCGGTTCGAAGCTGTGTGTATTTTTGCGCTTTTAATGTTTAAGCCATAAAACGGGAGCAATGAAACGTATGTCTGGAATGGTCAAGCGTGCCAGTTATGCCAGGTTGCAGGAGACGCACGATATTCCCAACCTGATAGAGATCCAGAAGGATTCTTACGACGAGTTTCTCCAGAAAGATACTCCTAAGACGAAGAGAGAGAACAAGGGGTTGGAAGGTCTTTTTAGGGAAGTTTTTCCCATAGAGAGTTCCAACCACGAGTATGTCCTGGAGTACCTTTATTATGACATTAAACAGCCGAAGTACGATCCGGAAGAGTGCAAAAGGCGTTCTTTGACATTTTCCGCTCCTTTGAGGGTGAAATTGCGTTTGAGGCTTCCTCAGGAAGTCAAGGAGCAGGAGGTTTATGTCGGAGAGATACCGCTTATGACCGATTACGGAACATACATAGTGAACGGGGACGAGAGGGTTGTCGTAAGCCAGCTTCACAGGTCTCCCGGTATATCTTTCGAGGAAACGCCCGTACCGGGCGGCAAGTCGATCTTTTCAGCCAGGCTGATACCCGATAGGGGCGCGTGGATAGAATTCCTGTTCGACAAAAGCGAGCTTCTGCATGTGTATATAGACAGGAAGAGAAAATTCCTCGCCACGACTTTTCTGAGGATATTCGGGCTTTCGGGCGAGGAGGATATCCTTAAGGCTTTCGGAGGCGTTAAAGAGATAACGCTTACAAGGCAAAACCAGTGCGAAGAACTGGTGGGAAGCGTTCTTGCAGAGGACATAATAGACGAGACATCTTCTTCGATACTGGCGCAGCAAACAGAAAAGATAACGCCGAGCATAGCTTCGAGGATATGGGACGCGAAGATCCGAAAACTTAAAGTTCTCCTTGATGTTCCAAAAGAGATAGTGCGAACGCTCGAGCACGACGGGACAAAGACACGCGAGGAAGCGTATCTGGATATGTACCGCAAACTGAGGCCGGGTGACCCGCCAACGCTTGATTCCGCGAGAGAGCTCATAGACCAGATGTTTTTCGATAAGAGGCGCTACAATCTTACCGAGGTCGGGCTCAGGATGATAAACCGTAAACTTGGCCTGGATAAGCCTCTTGACTCACAGCTTCTTGATTCAGACATCCTGGTGGGAGCTATACAGAGACTTCTTGACATAAAGAACGGAAAGCAGAGCACGGACGATATAGACCATCTTGGCAACAGAAGGGTCAGGTGCGTAGGAGAGCAGCTTGTTAATCAGATAAGAATAAGCATGGCCAGGGTGGAAAGAGTTGCCAGGGAAAGAATGAGTGTTTACGATATGGAGGACGTCATGCCCCATAATCTCGTGAACACCAAGCTTATAACCAGCGTTATACATGATTTTTTTGCCAGGGGCAGATTGTCCCAGTTCATGGATCAGACAAATCCTCTGGCTGAACTCACGCATCTCAGAAGGCTCAGCGCCCTGGGTCCGGGAGGACTTAACCGTGAAAGGGCTGGGTTCGAGGTCAGGGACGTCCACTATTCACATTACGGAAGGCTTTGCCCTATTGAGACGCCGGAAGGTCCGAACATAGGGCTTATAAACTCCCTAACGTGCCACTCGGGTCTTGATGAGTTCGGTTTTCTTGTTACTCCCTACCGCAAGGTGGAGAACGGGAAGGTCCTGGATGAAATAGAGTACCTTACCGCCGACATAGAAGACAACTACGTTATAGCTCAGGCCAATACCGAAGTTGACGGCCGCGGGTATTTCAAGAATGAGAAGGTTTTTTCACGTTTCAAGGACGATTTTATACAGGCTGACGCCAAAGAAGTTAAGTACATGGACGTTTCGCCTCTTCAGCTTGTCAGCGTTTGCGCCGGGCTTATACCGTTTCTGGAGCACGACGACGCTAACAGGGCGCTGATGGGTGCGAACATGCAGAGACAGGCTGTGCCTCTGCTTTTTCCGGAGACCCCGATAGTGGGTACGGGGCTTGAGCACCGCACCGCGAAAGACTCCGGGGCTTTGCTTGTTTCCAGGAAAGAAGGCAAGGTCACGAAAGTGGACGGCTCTGAGATAACTGTATCAGGAGAGAAAATCAAGCTTAAGAAGTTCCAAAGGACCAATGCCAGAACATGTATAAACCAGAGACCTATGGTCAAGCCTGGAGATGTCGTAAAAGCCGGGGATATACTGGCCGACGGTATTGCCACTGACAAAGGCGAACTGGCTCTCGGAAGGAACGTTCTGGTAGGTTTCATGTCCTGGAGAGGTTACAATTTTGAGGACGCTATACTCGTAAGCGAAAAACTTATCCGCGAGGACGCGTTCACCTCTATACACATACACAAATTCGAACTCGAAGCCAGGGACACCAGACTGGGGAACGAAGAAGTAACAAGGGACATCCCGAATGTGGGAGAAGACGCCCTGAAGGATTTGGATGAGGCCGGTGTTATCCGCATAGGAGCCGAGGTTTCTCCGGGAAGTATTCTTGTCGGGAAGATCGCTCCTAAGTCTGAAACAGAGCTTTCTCCGGAAGAAAAGCTTTTAAGGGCCATATTCGGAGAGAAAGCGGGCGATGTAAAGGATGTGTCGTTGAGGGTTCCCTCGGGGATAAACGGTATTGTCGTGGATGTAAAGGAGCTTTCGAGGAAATCGGCGAAAACTCTTTCCAAAGAACAGAAACGTATGGATTCAAAGCAGCGCAAGGTAGTGAAAGAAGGGTACGAGAACATACTGCAGCAGCTTGAGGAGAAAAAGGCCGAGAGAGTTCATCAGAAACTGCTCGGCTGCAGGCTGATGAACCCGCTGGAAGATCTGGAGACCGGAAAAGTCCTGATAAAGGCCGGGCAGGTAATAACGGAAAGCGATATGGCCAAGTTCAAGAAAGCCGATCTGGAGAACATCTATGTGGAAGGCGACGAAAAGATGCAGTCTCGGATAAACTCCATATTGATGACGATAGACGGACAGATAGAGCAGACCATGAGCGACATGGAACGCGACATGGATCAGATAAAACACGGCGATGAACTTCCCGCCGGGGTGCTCCGCAGGATAACGGTTTACGTCGCCAGTAAAAAGAAACTTCAGGCCGGAGACAAGATGGCCGGAAGGCACGGGAACAAAGGCGTTATAGCTAAGATAGTAAGGGAAGAGGATATGCCCTACATGTCGGACGGAACCCCGCTTGACATAGTGCTTAACCCTCTCGGAGTTCCCAGCCGTATGAATATCGGCCAGCTTCTTGAAACACAGCTCGCGTGGGCCGCCAAGGCGCTTGGCTTACATGTTAAAACCCCTGTTTTCGACGGGGCCAAGGAAGCCGACATAGAAGAAATGATGAGGAAGGCGAAGCTTCCGGTTTCCGGGAAGATAATGCTGAGAGACGGTTTCTCAGGCAGGCCTTTCGACCAGGAAGTCACAGTGGGCTATATTTACATGATGAAACTGGCTCATCTTGCAGACGATAAGATGCACGCCAGGTCGATAGGGCCGTACTCGCTTGTGACCCAGCAGCCTCTGGGAGGAAAGGCGCAGTTCGGAGGACAGAGGTTCGGCGAAATGGAAGTGTGGGCGCTTGAGGCCTACGGCGCCGCGTACACGCTTCAGGAACTTCTTACAGTGAAAAGCGACGATGTCGCCGGAAGAACGAAGATATATGAGACCATAGTAAAGGGGGAGAATATGCTGGAACCTTCTACTCCCGAATCTTTTAACGTTCTTATAAAAGAGTTGCAGAGCCTTGGGCTTGATGTGCATCTTGAGCAGAGTGAAAGCGCGGAAAACAAAGCTGTGCTGTAAATTGTAAAAGCGCTAACAAACCCAATAGAGGGGCAAAACTTATGCTGAGCAAAATGAACAAATTCGACAAGGTACGGATACAGATAGCGTCCCCCGAGAAAATACTTTCGTGGGCTACCCGTAGAGTGGGGGCCAAAAGCGTTCTTTTTGAGGTAAAGAAACCCGAAACTATAAATTACAGGACGTTGAAGCCGGAAAGGGACGGCCTTTTTTGCGAGAGAATATTCGGGCCTACAAGAGATTATGAGTGCAACTGCGGTAAATACAAGCGCATAAAACACAAGGGAATAATCTGTGACAGATGCGGAGTGGAAGTTACCAAGTCAAGCGTGAGAAGGGAGAGAATGGGCGTTATAAAGCTCGCGGCTCCCGTGTCGCACGTATGGTTCTTTAAGGCTATCCCATCGAGGCTTGCTAACATACTGGACATGAAGATGAGGGATCTTGAGAGGGTACTCTACTACGAGCAGTATGTGGTTACGGACGGAGGAGAAACGCCACTTAAGGTTTTTGAGATGCTTTCGGAAGACAAGTATGCCGAGGCCAGGGAAAAATACGGCAACAAGTTCAAGGCCATGATGGGTGCCGAGGCGATACGGAATCTTCTTCAGCAGATAGATCTTGACGCGGTGGCGGCTGATCTTATGGCCAAGGTGTCTGAGAAAAAGGACATCAATACCACAAAGCGCATAATGAAACGGCTTAAGATAGTTGATACTTTCAGAAAGAGCGGAAATAAAGCCGAATGGATGATACTTGATTACGTACCCGTAATCCCACCGGATCTTAGACCTCTTGTTCCTCTTGACGGAGGAAGGTTCGCGACAAGCGACCTCAACGATCTTTATAGGCGAGTTATAAACAGGAACAACCGTTTAAAGAAACTGCTTGAGCTAAAAGCCCCGGAAGTAATAGTTCGAAACGAGAAAAGGATGCTACAGGAAGCTGTTGACGCTCTTTTTGACAACGGCCGCCACGGCAGGGAAGTAATGGGCTCGGGCGGAAGGCCGCTTAAGTCTCTGGCTGATATGCTCAAAGGAAAACAGGGCCGTTTCAGGCAGAACCTTCTCGGTAAACGAGTGGACTACTCCGGACGAAGCGTAATTGTTATAGGCCCCGAACTTAAGATAAACGAATGCGGTCTTCCGAAAATAATGGCGCTTGAGCTTTATCAGCCGTTTATAATCAGGAAGCTCAGGGAAAAAGGTTTTGTTCACACGATTAAGAGCGCTAAAAAGATGGTGCAGCAGGAAAATCCGGAGGTATGGGATATCCTGGAAGAGGTAATTACCGACCATCCCGTGCTTCTTAACCGAGCCCCCACCCTTCATAGGCTGGGGATCCAGGCTTTCCAGCCTAAACTTATCGAGGGTAAGGCGATAAGGATACATCCTCTTGTTTGTTCGGCCTTCAACGCTGACTTTGACGGTGACCAGATGGCGGTGCACGTTCCGCTTTCTATGGAAAGCCAGATGGAGGCGAGGCTTCTGATGAACGCTTCGCACAATATATTTTCTCCGTCTAACGGAAGGCCGATCACCACCCCGTCTCAGGATATAGTTCTGGGAGCGTACTACCTCACCAAACAGAAGTCAGGGGCGAAGGGAGAGGGGCGGTTTTTCTTCGGTAAGGACGAGGTCATAATGGCCTATCAGAACGATGAGGTAGATAAGTTCGCCAAGATCAAGGTCCGCATCGAAGGAAAGGTAGTGGACACCACGGTGGGAAGGGTTATGTTCAATGACATCCTTCCGGCCGGCATGCCTTACTATAACGATACCATGGATAAAAAGACCGTCAGCCGCGTTATCTCCGACTGCTACAGGATAAAAGGGCATCAGGATACGGTTAAGCTGCTGGACTCTCTTAAGAAGCTTGGGTTCGAGGAGTCAACTTTGTCAGGCGCATCAATGGCCGTATCAGATCTAAAAGTCCCGGAAGAGAAGTTCAAGACGATAGCGGCGGCCCAGAAAGAGGTCGACAAGATAGAGACGCAGTACAAACGAGGGTTTATAACCGGGGGAGAAAGATACAATAAGATAATCGATATCTGGACCCATGTCACGGAGGATGTGTCAAACATGGTGTTCAAGACCCTTGATAGTTTCAACCCTGTTTTCATGATGGCGGACGCGGGAGCCAGAGGATCGAGGCAGCAGATAAGGCAGCTTTCCGGTATGCGCGGTCTTATGGCCAAACCTTCCGGAGAGATAATCGAGACTCCCATAACAGCGAATTTCCGTGAAGGCCTTACGGTACTTGAGTATTTTATTTCTACTCACGGAGCCAGAAAGGGTCTTGCGGATACGGCGCTTAAAACAGCCGACTCAGGATATCTAACAAGAAGGCTCGTGGACGTGGCTCAGGACGTTATAATCAGGGAAGATGATTGCGGCACGCTCAACGGGATAACATCCACGGCTATAATCGAGGGCGACGAGGTAGTGGTTTCACTGGCGGAACGTATAGAGGGACGCGTTGCGCTGGATAACATAGTGGACATAATAAGCGATACTCTTATAGTGAAGTCCGGTGAGATGATAACCCAGGAACACGCGCGCAGGATCGAGTCCAGCGGTATTGAGAAGATACGTATAAGAAGCGTTCTGACCTGCGAATCCGACAACGGAGTTTGCGCCAAGTGTTACGGGAAGAACCTTGCCAGCGGAAGGCTTGTCGAAGTGGGAGAGGCCGTAGGTATTATAGCCGCTCAGTCCATAGGTGAGCCTGGAACACAGCTTACCATGAGGACGTTCCACATAGGCGGAACGGCTTCCAGGATAATCGAGCAGTCTTTCTTTAAGAGCAAAGAGGCAGGAACGATCAACTATCATAACTTGAAGGTCGTGGAAAGCAGGCAAAAAGGGATCTTTGTGGTCCTCAACAGGAACGGACAGATAAGCATAAACGAGGAAGACGGCCGCGAGGTAGAAAGGCAGACCATACTGCAGGGGTCTTTCGTATTTTTCGAGGATGGGGCAAAGATCAAAAAGGGAGAGAAATACGCAGAGTGGGATCCGTATTCGGTGCCCATACTCGCGGAAGTCGGCGGTAAGGTCCAGTATGAGGATATCAAGAAAGATGTTACGATGAAGATAGAGGCGGATGAGTCTACCGGGGTAAAGAATAAAGTGATAATTGACCAGAAGGGAGACTATCACCCGCAGATACTGGTGGTTGACGCCAAAAATGAGGTTGTCGCCATATATCCTCTTCCTGTCGGGGCGCATATAGCCGTCGCTGATAAGCAGGAGATAATGGCCGGTGATGTCCTAGCCAAAACCCATAGGGTTATGACGAAAACAAAAGATATTACGGGAGGACTTCCCAGGGTAGCCGAGCTTTTTGAGGCCAGGAAACCCAAGGATCCTTCTGTAATAAGCGAAATAGACGGTGTTGTCGAGTTCGGTGAGCTTAAGAAAGGTCAGAAGACTATCATAATCGAGAGCGAAACCGGAATGAGGAAAGAATATGTCATACCTCACGGAAAGCATCTTAACGTCTACAGGGGTGACAGGGTAACAGCGGGAGAACAGCTGGTTGACGGTCCGGTGGTATTGCAGGATATACTCAAGGTTTCCGGGGAAAGGGCTCTGCAGGAGTACCTTCTCAATGAGGTTCAGGAAGTGTATCGTCTCCAGGGTGTGCAGATAAACGATAAGCACATTGAGGCCATAGTCAGGCAGATGCTGAAGAACGTGCGCATCACGGACCAGGGGGATACGTCGTTCCTGGCGGGAGACAAGATAGATAAGACCACCTTCAAAAAAGAGAACGAGAAGATGATAAAGAGCAAGAAGAGGCCCGCTGCGGCAGAGCCGATGCTGCAGGGCATAACAAAGGCCTCTCTTACCACCGAAAGCTTTATAGCGGCGGCCAGCTTCCAGGAAACAACAAGGATATTGACCGAGGCGGCGTCTTCCGGAAAAGAAGATAATCTTGAGGGCCTTAAGGAAAATATCATAATGGGGCATCTCATTCCGGCAGGTACTGGGTACGGCTCTCACAGAAAGATACAGATAGAGAGGGAGCTTATAAAGGCTAAGGCGGAAGTGTCGGAGCAAAGCTCGGACGGTAAAGAAGATTAGTATCCAACGGAGAACAAATAAAAAACACAAGGGGAAAAAGTAATGCCTACGATAAACCAGCTGATAAGAAAGGGCAGAAAGGCCGTTAAGTACAAAAGCAGCTCGCCGGCCCTGATGAACTGCCCGCAAAGGAGAGGGGTCTGCCTTCAGGTAAAGACGCGTACCCCTAAAAAACCTAACTCGGCTTTAAGAAAAGTGGCCAGGGTGCGCCTTACCAACAAAATGGAAGTTACCGCCTACATTCCGGGAGAAGGACACAATCTGCAGGAGCACTCTATAGTTACAATAAGAGGCGGAAGGGTAAAAGACCTTCCGGGCGTAAGATATCACATAGTAAGAGGAACGCTTGATTCCTCGGGGGTCGAGGCTAGAAGGAGAAGCAGGTCGAAATACGGGGCAAAAAAACCGAAACAATAATAAGAAGGAACGGATAAAGAATGAGAAGAAGAAGAGCTGAAACAAGAGTGGCGGCGGCCGATCCAAAATACCGCAGCAAGATACTTGGCAAGTTCGTAAACATGGTGATGGAAAGAGGGAAAAAATCCATAGCCGAGAAGATAGTTTACGGCGCCCTTGAGGACATAAAAGAGAAGATGCCGGACAAAGATCCGCTTGAGGTATTCGTGCAGGCGCTGGACAATGCCAGGCCCCTTCTCGAAGTAAAGTCGAGGCGTATAGGCGGAGCCACGTATCAGGTGCCTGTTGAAGTAAAGTCCGAGAGAGGACAGTTCATCGCCATGAGATGGCTTAGGGATTTCGCCAGGCAGCAGAAGGGAAAAGCCATGGGCGAGAAATTGGCGGCGGAAATAATGCTGGCCTACAAGAAAGAGGGCGCGGCCATGAAAAAACGTGATGATACTCACAGAATGGCCGAGGCGAATAAAGCATTCGCCCATTACAAGTGGTGATTTTTTAACAAAACAACTCAAGCGTATGCTTGAAAATAAGGGGTATATAAGTGGCTAAATCTGACGAATTAGCGGACATAAGAAATATAGGCATAATAGCTCATATCGACGCCGGCAAGACCACGACCACGGAAAGAATACTTTTTCTCACGGGAAAGATACACCGTATAGGGGAAGTGCACGAGGGAACGGCCGTAATGGACTGGATGGAACAGGAACAGGAAAGAGGAATAACCATTACGAGCGCCGTAACAACTTGTTCATGGAAGGGTAAGAGGATAAACATAATTGATACACCCGGGCATGTCGATTTTACTATTGAGGTCGAAAGGTCGCTTAAGGTCCTTGACGGCACGCTTGTAGTTTTCTGCGCGGTAGGCGGAGTGCAGCCCCAGACAGAAACGGTATGGAGACAGGCAGACCACTATGATGTTCCCAAGATAGCGCTTGTCAATAAAGTAGACCGTGTAGGGGCAGACTTTTTCAGGGTCATAGTCGAAATGCACAAAAAGCTCGGGGCCAACGCTACTCCCATACAGCTTCCTATAGGGAAAGAAGACGAATTTAAGGGGGTCATTGATCTTGTTTCCTGCAAGGCCTACATGTTCGGAGAGAAAGGAGATCTCGGGGAATCATATGAGGAATGTGAGATACCGGAGGATATGAAGGAACTGGCCAGCCACTGGAGACATAACCTTATAGAAAAGATCGCGGATGTAGATCCCGAGGTCGAAGACCTTTATCTTAATGATAAAGGCATCTATCCCGAAGACCTTAAAAAACATATCCGCAGAGTTACCAATAAGAATCTATTTGTGCCGGTGGTTTGCGCCTCGGCCCTTAAGAACAAGGGAATGAGGTTGGTGCTGGACGCCGTGGCGGACTATCTTCCTTCTCCTCTTGATGTAGAACTTCCCAAGGCCGTGGACCCGGAAACAGAAGAGCCGATCAAACTTTCTCCGGATGAGGATGGCCCGCTTTGCGCTTACGCGTACAAGATAATGTCGGATCCTTTTATAGGAACTCTCACTTTTACGAGAGTATATTCCGGAAAGATCGAGGCCGGGACTTCCATATATAACGCCTCGTGCGGAAAAAGAGAAAGAATAGGACAGATCGTAAAGATGCACGCCGCGGAAAGAGAGATGATAAAAATGGCGGGCCCGGGAGATATTGTTGGTCTTGTGGGCCTTAAAAATACCACAACGGCGCATACTCTCTGTAACGAATCGAAACCCATAGTGATGGAAAGGATCAAATATCCGGAGCCCGTAATTTCAATGTCTATCGAGCCTGGCACAAGGGCCGAGCAGGATAAACTGGCCCAGGGTTTAAGAAAACTTGAGAGCGAAGACCCGTCGTTCAAAGTAATGTACAACGAAGAGACGGCCCAGACGCTCATATGCGGAATGGGAGAGCTTCATCTGGAAATAATAGTGGACAGGCTGAAAAGGGAATTCGGCGTGAAAGCTAATGTCGGAAGTCCCCAGGTTGCCTACAGGGAAACGATAACCAAGTCTGTAAAGACGACAGGTAAATTCATACAACAGAGCGGAGGCCGTGGTCAGTACGGGCACGTTGAGGTAATAGTCGAACCCAACGAAAAGGGCGCGGGCATTGAGTTCATAGAGGCTATAAAGGGAGGTTCGATCCCGCGCGAATATTTTTCGGCCATTAAAAAGGGAATAATGGATGCCTCTAAAACCGGCGTTCTGGCAGGGTTTCCCGTGACCGACGTAAAGGTTACTTTATATGACGGATCTTATCACGAGGTTGACTCCTCTGAAATAGCGTTCTCGAATGCCGCGTCGATAGCTCTTAAGGACGGGCTTAATAAAGGCGGATCGCTTCTTCTTGAGCCCATAATGAAGCTCGAGGTGACTACGCCTGACGAGTATCTTGGAGATGTCATAGGCGATATGAACATGAGAAGGATAAAGGTCGAGAATATAGACCAGAAAGCCACGACAAAGATCGTTACCGGGGCCGCTCCTCTCGCGCAGATGTTCGGTTACTCGACAGCGTTAAGAAGCTTGACACAAGGAAGGGCAACGTATACAATGGAACCTTCATTTTACAAGGAAGTTCCACGGGATATAATGGAGAAGATATTGCAAGGTACGAAATAATAGTTATTATAGAGTAACGTTCACTTGAAAAAGGGATATATTTTCAGATAAAAAATTTTAGGAGGACTCATGGCCAAGGAAAAATTCGAACGAACAAAGCCGCATCTTAACATAGGCACGATAGGTCACGTAGACCACGGCAAGACTTCGCTTACGTCCGCGATAACGTTGTACCTGGCGAATAAAGGCATGGCCGAGAAGAGGGCTTTTGACACCATAGACAAGGCTCCCGAGGAAAAGGAAAGAGGAATTACCATAGCCGTGGCGCACGTTGAGTACATGACGAACGCCAGGCATTACGCGCACATAGACTGTCCCGGTCACGCCGACTACATCAAGAACATGATAACGGGCGCGGCGCAGATGGACGGGGCGATACTTGTAGTTTCGGCGGCTGACGGCCCGATGCCGCAGACGAGAGAGCACATACTTCTGGCCAGGCAGGTAAACGTGCCCGCGATAGTGGTATGCATGAACAAGGTGGACATGGTTGACGATCCCGAGCTTCTTGACCTTGTTGAGCTTGAGATAAGAGAGCTTTTGACGAAGTACAATTTTCCTGGCGACACGACCCCGATAATCAAGGGCAGCGCGCTTAAGGCCCTTCAGGCGGAGGGAGCGCTCAATAGCCCGGACTGCAAGTTCATAGACGAGCTTATGGACGCCTGCGACAATTTCATACCCACGCCGGTGAGAGACGTTGACAAGCCTTTTCTTATGCCGATAGAGGACGTGTTCAGCATAACCGGAAGAGGAACGGTCGGTACGGGCAGGATAGAGAGAGGTAAGGTAAAGGTCGGGGAAGAAGTGGAGATAGTGGGACTTGGGGACACGAAGAAGAGCACGGTTACGGGAATAGAGATGTTCCGTAAGCTGCTTGACGAGGGTCAGGCCGGAGACAACGTTGGAGTGCTTTTGAGGGGTATAGACAAGAACAATCTTGAGAGGGGACAGGTACTTGCCGCTCCGGGGTCTATAACACCGCACACCAAGTTCAAGGCCGAGGTGTACATACTGAGCAAAGAAGAAGGTGGAAGGCATACGCCTTTCTTCAACGGGTACAGGCCGCAGTTCTACATAAGGACGACGGACGTTACCGGAGTGGTTACGCTGGCTAAGGGAGTGGAGATGGTAATGCCGGGCGACAACGTTACGGTCGAAGTTGAGCTTATAACGCCGGTAGCCATAGAGAAGGAACTGAGGTTCGCCATAAGAGAAGGCGGACATACGGTAGGCGCCGGAGTAGTGGCGGAAATATTGCAGTAAGTTTTGATTAACAGAAAGACCGCAAAAGCAAAGTTGATAAAGTGCTCGCGGCAATTATACAGTAAAAACAGAGGGTAAAATGGCAAAAAAGGTAAAACAGGCGAAAATACGTTTACGGTTAAAGTCTTTCGATCATAAGCTTCTGGATATTTCTATGAGCGAAATAGTCGATACGGTGAAGAAGACGGGCGCAACGGTCCTTGGACCGATACCGCTGCCTACCAAGAGGGAGCTCTACACTGTTTTGAGGTCGCCGCACGTGGATAAGAAGTCGCGAGAGCAGTTTGAGCTCAAGACCCATAAGAGGCTTCTTGACATTGTCGACGCTACGTCGAAGACGATCGACGCTTTACGTAAGCTGGACCTTCCCGCTGGTGTTGATGTCGAAATAAAGCAATGAGCCCCCATAATAAAACGCTAAAACGGAGATAGAGACCATAGAGAGGAAAAGATGATACCAGGAATATTGGGCAAGAAAATAGGAATGACAAGGGTTTTTACGGAAGACGGGATAAGCATCCCGGTCACGGTTCTTGAAGCGGGCCCGTGCACGGTCCAAGCCATAAAGGTGTCGGAACGCGACGGGTATAACGCGGTGCAGCTCGGGTTTTGCGACGCAAAGGAAAAAAGGACCAATAAACCGCAGCGGGATCTTCTGAAGGCTCTGGGTCTTAAGCCTAAAAAATTCGTCAGGGAGATAAGATGCGACAACGTGGCCGATGTTAAAGTGGGCGACGAGGTGACAAGCAGGATATTCCAGAAGGGCGATATGGTGGATGTCGCGGGTATTTCAAAGGGAAAGGGTTTTCAGGGAGGTATGAAACGCTGCAACTGGTACGGAGGCGGAGATACGCACGGCTCGATGTCGCACAGGGCCCCGGGTTCCATAGGCCAGAGTTCTTTCCCTTCCAGGGTTTTTAAAGGACTGGGGATGGCCGGACATATGGGGGCTGAAAGAGTTACGGTGCAGAACCTCGAGGTAGTAGATGTCAATAAAGAGGAGAACATACTGATGGTAAAAGGCGCCGTTCCCGGAGCCAATGGTTCTTTCGTTATCGTCAGGTATGCGAAGAAGTGCGAGATAGCTCCAAGAAAAGAAGAGTCGGCGGAAGCTGAGGCGGAACCGTCCGAAGAAAAAGGCAAAAAGTAGGATATTAAAAATCAATCGAAATCCGGTTACAACGGGAAAATGTAAGGAAGAGCCACAAAATGGAAAAAATCAATAACAGATTACCGGTATATGACCTCGAGGGAAAGGTAGTTGGGAACATCCTTCTTGATAAGGATCTTTTCGACGGCACGGTTAACACTACCCTGTTGTACGAGGCCAAAAAGATGTATGAGAACAACAGGCGCAGGGGTACGGCATCTACCAAAACCAGAGGGGATGTTTCCGGCGGAGGAATAAAACCATGGCGTCAGAAGGGTACGGGCAGGGCGAGAGTCGGGTCAACTCGTAACCCTCTATGGCGGCACGGAGGAGTTGTTTTCGGCCCCACCCCGAGGGATTTCGGTTACGCTATGCCCAAAAAAGCCGCGCGAAAGGCTCTGCTTTCAGGCCTTAACGCGAGGCTTTTGGAGCAGATGATAAAAGCGGTAGTTAAGATAGAGATGGCTGAACCGAAAGCCAAAGTTTCCAGAGGGATACTGGATAAGCTTAATGTGGACGGAAAAGCCCTCGTGATAGTGGATGTTATGTCTGATAACGTTAAACTTTCTTTCCGGAATCTTGACGGGGTCAGGCTGATGGAGGGGAGGAATTTGAACGCGAGGGATGTTCTTCTTCACGATCATATCGTGATAGAAAAAGAAGCCTTTGAAAAACTGATCGAGAGGTTAAGATGAGAAATTCCCATGAAGTGTTGAAACATATGATACGGACAGAGAAAGGCTCGTCGATATTGGCTCAGAACAAATATCTCTTTAAGGTCGACAGCCGGGCCAATAAGATAGAGATAAAGAATGCCGTTGAAAACGTCTATAAGGTAAAAGTCGACAGCGTCAATGTGATGATTGTCAGGGGAAAGAAGAAAAGAGTGAGACTGAAACAGGGAATGACTCCCTCCTGGAAGAAAGCCATAGTCACGCTCAAACCGGAAAACAGAATAGAGGTAACTTGATATGGTTAAGAAGTACAGGCCAAGAACACCAGGAACAAGATGGTCGTCGGTTTCAGAAGGTTCAGAGATAACCAGGTCCTATCCGGAAAAGTCTCTTACTGTTACTTTGCGTAAAACCGGCGGGCGGAATAATCTGGGGCGCATAACCTCGAGAGGAATAGGCGGCGGACATAAGAGACGATACAGGCTTATCGATTTTGATTACACAAAGAAGGGTATGTCGGGGGAGGTTCTTTCCATCGAGTATGATCCGAACCGTTCCGCTAACATAGCCCTCTTACAATATCCCGATGGGGTTAAGTGTTACACGATAGCCCCGGAAGGGTTAAAGATAGGAACACGGCTTGAAAGCGGCCCGGAGGCCGCGATAGAGGTGGGTAATTCGATGCCTCTCAGGAGGGTTCCTCTAGGGTCGGAGGTTTATTGTGTAGAAATGGATCCTGGCCGTGGGGCTAAGATAGCTAGATCCGCAGGAAATAACGCGGTTCTTGAAGCCAAAGACGGCAAGAACATACACTTGAGAATGCCCAGCGGTGAGGTCAGGCTTGTTAACGAGAATTGTTACGCTACTCTGGGTAAGGTGGGTAATGCGGACCATGAGAATATATCCATAGGCAAAGCAGGGAGAAGCAGGCACAGGGGAATAGCCCCTCTTTCCAGAGCCGTAGCAAAGAACCCGGTTGACCATCCGATGGGCGGAGGCGAGGGGAAATCGTCCGGCGGAAGACATCCGGTTACTCCCTGGGGAAAAATAACTAAGGGTCTTAAGACCAGGAAGCGCAAAAAGGCGTCTTCCAAGAAGATAATTAAACGGAGGGGATAGAGATGTCAAGGTCGGTCAAAAAAGGCCCGTTTGTAGACGAAAAGCTTAAGAAAAAAGTCGACAAAATGATAGAAACGGGGAGCAAGAAGCCCATAAAGACCTGGGCGAGAGAGTCTACCGTTCTTCCTGATTTCGTTGGGTTGACCATATCAATACACGACGGAAGAAAGTTCCATCCGGTATTCATCACGGAGAACATGGTAGGACACAAGTTGGGAGAGTTCGCTCCAACGCGTACTTTCAGGAGTCACGGAGCGGCTACTAAGACTTCTCTTGAGAAGACCTAAAGGTAGAGCTGTAGGAAAAGTTGATTTCTAATAAAAGGGAAAAAGAAAAATGATTGCCAAGGCAGAAGCGAAATACATAAGAATGTCTCCCCGAAAAGCAGGGCTTGTGGTAGCCCTCATAAAGGGAAAGACAGTTGAAGAAGCGAACTTTATTCTGGATAACGTCAATAAGATGGCGGCTGTCCCGATAAGGAAGGTCTTAAGTTCGGCTTTCGCTAACGCGAATTTCAACCGTCAGGAAAAGTTTCTTACGAACGATCTTTACATATCACAATTGTCAGCTAACGGCGGGCCTATGCTGGTACGGTACAGGGCTGCCACGATGGGAAGAGCCACTTCGGTCAGGCACAGGACGACTCATCTGAAGGTTGAGCTTGAGGTTGTTCCTGAGAGAGCAGTTAAAATAGCGGAGAAAAGCAAAAAGAAAAAGAAAACCAAGGCGGAGAGTTAATATGGGACAAAAGGTCAACCCTATAAGTTTCAGACTGGGTGTGATACGCGACTGGAACAGTAGATGGTATGCTTCTAAGGGAGCGTACGCTGATCAGCTTCTGCAGGATTGCAAGATCAGGAAGATAGCCGAGAAAACATTGACGCAGGCGATGGTATCGCGTGTGGATATTGAACGGGCCAATCAGAGGGTCAGGGTGATAATACACGCCGGAAGACCCGGTATGATAATAGGACGCAAGGGAGCCCAGATAGAGACGCTTAAAGAGGAGATACAGCAGATAATAGGGGATCAGAACAAGCTTTTTATCGATGTTAAGGAAATTTCTAATCCTGCGTTGGACGCGAAAATAGTGGCTGACAGTATCGCTTTCCAGCTTGTTAAAAGGATAGCGTTCAGGCGAGCGATGAAAAAGACGATACAGTCGCTTAAGGACGCTGGCGGAGAAGGTATAAAGGTGAAGTGTTCCGGGCGTCTGGCGGGTGCGGAAATAGCCAGGTCCGAAGGATATAAGTGGGGCAAGATACCTCTTCATACGCTAAGAGCTGATATAGATTACGGTTTTTCCGAGGCAAGGACAGCTTATGGTTTGATAGGCGTAAAGGTATGGATATACAAAGGGGAAAAGTTCACAAGAGAAGTTCCGGGTATAGCGAAAGATAAGTCTCCGGAAAAAGAAAAGAAGAACGTTAGCGAATAGAGGAGCAGTAAGCGATGGCTATGATGCCCAAGAGGGTCAAATTCAGGAAGCAGCAGAGAGGAAAAAGAAGGGGTGTGAGTTCAGGGGCTTGCAGTTTAAGTTTCGGTGAATTCGGCCTCAAGGCCATAGAGACAGCATGGATGACCGACAGACAGATCGAAGCGGCCAGGGTAGCTCTTATGAGAGAGACCGGACGAGCGGGGAAACTATGGATAAGGGTTTTTCCTGACAAGCCATATACCGAAACTCCGGCGGAAACTCGTATGGGTAAGGGAAAAGGAACGCCCGTCGGCTGGGTGGCTGTTGTTAAGAAGGGACGAGTGATATTCGAAATGGAAGGTGTACCGTTGGACATGGCTCGAGAGGCTTTCCGGCTGTCGGCGCATAAACTCCCCATGAAGACAAGATTTATCACCAGAGGAGGAAAAAGTTGAAGCCGAAAGAGGTCAGAGAAATGACGGTCCCGGAGTTAGAGGACAAACTAGCGGGCTTAAAGGAACAGCTTTTTAAGATGAGAGCTGAAATGGTTACGGGAAGAGTGGAAAGGCCCAGCGGTTTTTCACTGCTTAAAAAGGATATAGCACGCTGCCTTACAATTTTAAAGGAGAAGAAAGGTGAACTCACAAAAACCTCTTAAAAAGACCATAATCGGCACTGTTATAAGCGATAAGATGGACAAAACAGTGACAGTGCTCTGGGAGACCCGGAAAAGGCACCCCATCTATAAGAAATTTGTCAGAGGGCACAAAAAGATAAAAGCTCATGACGAGAAAAACGAGGCTTCTGAGGGAGATCTTGTTATGGTAGAGGAGGTCCGCCCTATATCTAAGGAGAAGACCTGGATACTTAGAGAGATAATCCAGAAGGCGGAGGAGGTAAAGAAGAAATGATAATAATGGGAACTATACTGGATGTGGCCGACAATAGCGGCGCTAAAAAGGCATCCATGATAGGTGTGATAGGAAGGTCGGGAAGAAGCACGGCGGAGATAGGGGACGTTATAACGTGCAATATAAAAGAGTCCACTCCCACGGCCGAGGTTAAAAAAGGAGAGGTTGTAAGGGGAGTAGTAGTGAGAACGGCTTATCCCATACACCGGGAAGACGGAACTCTTTTACGTTTTGACCATAACGCGGTCGTCATAATAGACAAGGACGGAAACCCGAGAGGGACACGTGTTTTTGGTCCGGTCGCCCGTGAGCTTAGACGCAAAAACTTTATGAAGATAATATCGCTTGCCCCAGAGGTAATATAGTCAGGGGAAAAGGAAAATATTTCGGGAGAGACATGTTAAGTATAAAGAAGAACGATACGGTAAAGGTGCTTGCCGGCAAGGATAAAGGCAAGACAGGGAAGGTGCTGAAGGTGTATCCTTCCACCAACAGAGCCATAGTACAGGGAGTGAATTTCGCCGTTAAGCATAAACGCAGGACAAGACAGGACGACCAGGGCGGGATAATGCATAAGGAATCGCCGATAAATATATCCAATCTGGCTGTTGTGTGTAAAGGTTGCAACAGGCCTACAAGGGTCGGTATGGATATACTCAGCGACGGGTCAAAGGTAAGGTTCTGCCGGAAGTGTAAAGAAGTGCTTTGATATCGGTAACTCAATAAAAAAGGCTACACGAAAGAGGAAGATACAATATGGCAAGACTTAAAGAGATGTATGACAAGGAAATAGTTCCGGGTCTTATGAAAAAGTTCGGTTACGCCAACAAGATGCAGGTACCGAAGCTCCAAAAGATAGTTGTCAATGTCGGTATGGGCGAAATGGCTCACCAAAAGGACCTTATAGAGCCTGTCCGTAACGAGCTTGCGGCTATAACCGGGCAGCGGCCCAGCATAACCAGGTCGAAGAAAGCCATTTCTAACTTTAAAATAAGAGAAGGCGTGCCGGTAGGTTATAAGGTGACTCTGAGGAAGGATAAAATGTATGAATTTCTCGACAGGGTCATTAATTTTGTGATACCTCGTATAAAGGACTTCAGGGGCGTTTCAAGGACCGCTTTTGACCAGAATGGGAATTACACCCTGGGAATAAAGGAACAGACTATATTTCCAGAGCTTGAACTCGACAAGATCCCGATGAGCCATGGGATGGATATATGCATAGTAACAACGGCTGGAACAGCTGAAGAGGCCATGGGGCTTCTGGAGGCTTTTGGAATGCCCTTTACCAAAAAGTAAAAAAGGCATCTTCGACAAAAATAAGGAATACAAGAGGAAAAAATGGCGAAAAAAGGATTATTGGAAAAGAGCAGAATGACCCCCAAGTTTTCCACGCGTGTTATAACGCGTTGTCAGATATGCGGAAGGAAAAAGGGGTATTTGAAACGATTCAAGCTTTGCAGGATATGTTTCAGGGAGTTGGCGTCCAAAGGGGATATACCGGGCGTGAAGAAAGCGAGCTGGTAGAAGCGGTTGTACGGGCGAAAAACAAGGAGAAAAAGTAAATGAGTGTTTCGGATTTTATAGCGGATCAGCTAACAGTTATAAGGAACGCGATAATGGCCGGCAAAAAGACGGTTACGGTAAAAAGGTCTAAAATGCTGGTTCAGGTCCTGGAGATAGCTAAAAGGGAAGGTTTTATAGAGAATTTCAAGGAGATCGAGGATAAGAAACAGGGTGAGGTAAAGGTCTATCTGAAATATGAGGTCGACGAAACCCCTGTGCTTACGAAACTTGTGAGGGTCTCAAAGCCGGGAAGGAGAGAATTCCTTAAGGCTAAAAGCATAAAAAGCGTGGTAGCGGGAGTGGGAATAGCCGTGATCTCCACGAACAAAGGTATGATGACGGATAAAGAGGCAAAAGAGCAGGGTATAGGCGGAGAAGTTATCTGTCATCTCTGGTAATTGAAAAAGGAGAATTGTAATGTCGAGAGTAGGGAAGAAACCCGTTGAGATCCCTTCGGGTATAAAGGTGGAAGTAAAAGGAAAAGTAGTGAGTGTTGAGGCCAAGGGAAAGACAGTGCAGCATGTTCTTCCCGAAGGTTTTACAGCGGAAGTTAAAGGCACGGCTCTCACCATATCCAGACCTTCCGATTCGGGTATAAACAGAGCCCTGCATGGGACAACGAGGAGCTTGATACAGAACACTATAACCGGACTTACGGTTGGTTTTCAGAAGAAACTGGAGATACAGGGCGTAGGATATAAAGCCCAGATGAAGGGTAAAGAGCTTGTTCTGGATATAGGTTTTTCTCATAGCGTGAAGTTTACCCCGCCTAAGGATATTACCATAGAGACCCCGGCGCCTACCCAGATAGTGATCAAAGGTCCGGATAAACAGGTTGTAGGACAGGTAGCGGCTGACATAAGGAATTTTTACCCGCCCGAACCGTATAAAGGCAAAGGAATAAGGTATGAGGGCGAATATGTAAGGCAGAAACAGGGCAAGAGCGTGGCATAAAAGCTGTAACCTGATAAAATCTAAAAAGGAAATATATGGACAAGCTTAAGCAGAAAGAACGGCGTAAAAAATCAGTAAGAAAAAAAGTTTCCGGGACGGTTGATAGGCCCAGGATGGCTGTGCATAAGTCCAATAAGAACATCTATGTGCAGGTTATAGACGACATAACCGGAAAGACGATATGCGGAGCGTCCACTAAAACCGGGGGTTCTAAGACTTCCGCCAAAGGGACGACAAAAACCAGCACCAAACACGCTGAGGCGCTTGGCGGGAGGATAGCTGAGGCTGCGATCGGTAAAGGAGTAAAAAAGATCGTTTTTGACCGGGGCGGTTACAAGTATCACGGGGCCGTGAAGGCTCTTGCTGAAGGGGCGAGAAAAGCCGGTTTGGAATTTTAGTTGTTTAATTTAAGGAGAAAACGAAATGCCTGGCGATGAGAAACTTAAAAATGACGGAACAGAGGAAAACCTGAAAGAAAATGAGACCGTAAGCGGCACGGAGCAGACCGAGAAGCCCGCGGAAGCTAGATCCGGGAGATCCAGAGGACGGGACGGTAAAGGCGGAGAGCGCAAAAAGAAAGACGGTTTTTCGCGTTCCCAGGGGGAAAAGAAGACCGATTCAGGTTTTATCGAGAGGGTCATAAAGATAAGCAGGGTGTCGAAGGTAGTAAAAGGCGGTAAGAATTTTTCGTTCAGTGCTCTTGTTGTAACGGGTGACGGCAAAGGTAATGTGGGCATAGGCCTGGGAAAATCCAACGAAGTTGTGGAAGCTATTAAAAAAGGTACAGCCCAGGCCAATAAAGCGTTCATTAAAGTAAACATGAGAGAGGACACTATCCCTCACGAGACCATAGGGAAGTTCAAAGCGTCACGTGTTATCCTTAAACCGGCAGGTCCTGGTACGGGAGTTATAGCCGGAGGTCCGGTAAGGGCCATGTGTGACGCTGCGGGGATAAAAAATATACTTACGAAAACTCTTGGTTCCAGGAACGCGGTCAATGTGGTGAAGGCGACGGAAAACGGGTTCAAGAACCTTATGCTGAAACGTAAGGGTTCCTTGGCTGAAAATTAACGTAAAGACGATATAAAACTCGAAAAGGAAACGACATGGTGCTCAGGATAGAGAATATACCAAAGCCGGTCATAAAGGGCAAAGGTAAGAGAAAGGGAAGAGGTATAGGTTCCGGCAGAGGAAAGACGGCCGGAAAAGGACATAAGGGAGCCAAAGCGCGTTCCGGAGGAGGAAATTATCCTGCGGGGTTCGAAGGCGGACAGATGCCGCTTATAAGGAAACTCCCCAAAAGGGGTTTTACGAATAAGTTTAAGAAAGAATGGGGAATAGTCAATATAGGAACACTGGAAAAGATGGATTCCTTGAGTTCAGGTTCAGTTGTGGACAGGGAGTTTCTGCTGGGGAACGGGATAATGAACTCTAAGAGGATCCCTTTTAAGGTCTTGGGTAAGGGAGTGCTTCAGAAAAAGCTCACTGTAAAGGCCAATGCTTTTTCGGCCTCGGCTAAAAAAGCCATTGAAGATGCGGGCGGTAAAGCCGAAATAGTCGCTGTACGTGCCAGTGAAATGCGGATAAGACAGACAAAGAACGAAAAGGAGATCTAAGTGTTCGAGTCAGTTGGAAATATCTTCAAGATACCTGATCTCAGGAAGAAGATCTTTGTGACTTTGGGACTCCTTGCTATTTACAGGGTAGGGGCTTTTATTCCGACTCCCGGAATTGACGGGGCTAAACTGGCTCAGTTCTTCGACAATATGGCCAGAAGTCAGGGTGGAACATTGTTCGGAATACTTAACATGTTCGCCGGCGGAGCAATGGAGCGTCTTACTATTTTTGCTCTTGGGATAATGCCGTACATTTCGGCATCGATCATATTGCAGCTTTTGACAACGGTTATACCCGCTCTTGAGAGACTTGCTAAACAGGGGGAAGAGGGCAGAAAACAGATAACGCAGTACACCCGTTATTTTACGGTCATTCTGTCGGTCATACAGTCTTTCTTTATAGCTTTGTGGTTGGAGAATCCGGACAGGTTCCAGGGGCTTGAGATAGTGCAGTTCCCGGGGTGGGGCTTCAGGTTCCTTACGATAATCACGCTTACCACAGGAACGGCGTTCATCATGTGGCTGGGCGAGCAGATCCAGGAAAAGGGAATAGGAAACGGTATTTCCCTCATTATAACGGCAGGCATAGTGTCGCGAATGCCCGAAGCTTTCGCGCAGCTTATCGCGCTGGCTACTCCCGGGACCACAGGTGGGGACGTGCAGATAGACGCGTTTAAAATGGTTTTGCTGGCTCTTATGTTCGTGATAGTGGTCGTGGCTGTCGTGCTTTTGACACAGGGGGTTAGAAAGATACCTGTGCAGTACGCCAAAAGGGTGGTTGGAAGAAGGGTTTACGGCGGACAGAGCACTTACATCCCGTTAAAGGTGAACCAGGGAGGAGTAATCCCGATAATATTCGCTCAGTCTATAATCTTGTTCCCTTCTACCATAGCGGGCTTTATACCCCACAGAGGAGTTCAAGGGTTTGCCAGCGCTCTTATGATGGGAAGACCTCTTTATTTTGTTGTTTATTCTCTTCTGATACTTTTCTTCTGCTATTTCTACGCAGCGATAACTTTTAATCCGATCGACATAGCTAATAACCTTAAAAGGTTCGGGGGATTTGTTCCCGGAATAAGACCTGGCAGGCAAACGGCGGAGTACCTGGATTTTATAATGACCAGAATAACTCTTCCAGGAGCTATATTCCTGACGATAATCGCTATACTGCCCTCCATAATAAACAGGCAGATGGGGGTTCCATTTATGGTGGCCAGCTTTTTTGGAGGGACGGGACTTTTGATAGTTGTCGGGGTAATGCTTGACACGATGCGCCAGGTGGAGTCACATATGCTGATGCGTCACTACGAGGGTTTCATGAAAAAAGGCAGAGTAAAAGGACGGATGGCGTGACAAAGTGCAAAAGTAAGATGAATCTGGTGCTTTTAGGGCCTCCCGGAGCCGGAAAAGGAACACAGGCGGCGCTTCTGATAAAAGAATACGGGCTTTTGCATATTTCCACAGGGGATATGCTCAGGGCTGCGATAAAGGAGCAGTCCAAGACCGGCTTAAGAGCCGGAGAGTATATGGCCAAAGGAGAGCTGGTTCCGGATGAGATAGTTACCAGCCTTGTTCTCGAGAGGATGTCGAAGCCGGACGCGAAGAACGGAGTAATGCTTGACGGGTACCCAAGGACCAGGCCTCAGGCCGAGTCCCTTGATCAGGCTATGGGAAATGTTTCGGGAAAAGTTGATCTTGTTCTTTATTTCAGGACATCTGAGGATGTGGCGGTGCAGAGGCTTTCAGGGAGAAGGGTTTGCCCGGAATGCAAGAAGAACTATCATATAACCAATATGCCTCCTGTTAAAAACGGCATATGTGATTCTTGCGGTGTAGAGCTTTTCCAAAGAGAGGATGATAAGGCCGAAACGGTTAAGAACAGGTTGGCTGTATATCAGCGCCAGACCGAGGAACTTATAAAGTACTACCGGGAAAAGAATATTTTGCGCGAACTTGACGGCGATATGCCAGCAAATAAGCTCTTTGAAGTTATTGCCGCCCTTTTCCGAAAAGAGGGGCTGACGGGTGACGATTCTTCGAAATGAAGAGGAATATGAACGGCTGAGGGCCGCCGGTAGATTGGTGGCGGAAGCCTTGTTACTTGCCGGAAAACTGGTTAGGCCCGGGGTGTCGACTTTATCAATAGACACCAAGATCGAAGAGTTGATAAGGGATAATGGGGCCGAACCGGCTTTTAAGGGCTATAAGGGATACCCTGCGACTATTTGTGCTTCAAGGAACGAAGTGGTTGTTCACGGGATCCCTTCTGAAAAAGTTATTCTCCGCGAGGGGGATATACTTGGGGTGGATGTAGGCGTAAAGCTTAACGGTTTCTATGCCGATGCCGCGCGGACTTTTCCGGTAGGAGAGATCTCCGAAAAAGCTTCCATGCTGGTAGAGGCAACGAGAAAAAGCCTTGAAGAAGGTACGAGGAATGCGGTATCAGGTAACAGGGTCTCAGATATATCCATAGCGATACAGAAAGTGGCTCAGAGCTCGGGATTTAAGGAAGTTAGAGCATTTGTGGGGCATGGTACCGGGCGTAATCTGCATGAGCTTCCCGAGGTACCGAACTGGGGGGTCAAGGGACGGGGGAAGGTTTTGGAAGAAGGTCTGGTCCTGGCAATAGAGCCCATGTTCAATGAGGGAACACGAGAAGTAGAAATAATGCCTGACGGATGGACGGCAGTTACGGCTGACAGAAAGCTTTCAGCGCATTTTGAGAATACGGTGATAGTAGGGAAGAGCAATGTGGAGGTGGTGACGTCGTGAGCCCCAAAGAAGACGCGGTTGTTACTGAGGGCGAGATCGTTGAAAATCTGCCTAACGCTATGTTCAGGGTGAAACTGGATAACGGGCATATGGTCCTTGCCCATGTTTCAGGAAAGATGAGAATGTATTATATCAGAATAGTTCCGGGTGACAGGGTGACGGTTGAGTTGTCCCCCTACGATCTCGGACGTGGCAGAATAACAAAAAGAGAGAAATAATCATGAAAGTCAGACCAAGCGTAAAAAAAATATGTTCAAAGTGTAAAATAGTCAGGCGTAACGGTATCGTCAGGGTTATATGTTCCGAGCCGAAACACAAACAGAAACAAGGCTGATCTTTTCGGGCGGTACTGATAGCGGGATTTTTTGTAATAAAACGGGAAAGAAGAAGTAAAATCTTAAGGAGCCAAGATGCCAAGGATAATAGGAATAGACATACCGAAAGAAAAACGGATCGAGGTAGCTCTGCGATATATTTACGGCATAGGTCCGACCAGATCCAAGGAAATATTGGCCGAGGCCGGGATATCGGTCGATAAAAGAGCTAAGGATCTTGATGATCAGGAGATAAACGCCATAACCAAAATAATACAGGAGAGGTTTCAGGTCGAGGGCGACCTTCGCAGGATCGTTACCGGCAATATAAAAAGGCTGATGAGCATAGGTACATATAGAGGTCTAAGGCACAAGAAAAATCTGCCTCTCAGGGGGCAAAGAACCAGGACTAATGCCCGGACGAGAAAGGGCCCTAAGAAGACAATAGGTGCGTTTAAGGACAAAGCCGCCAGGGCGGCTGTAAAGCCGGCCGCAAAGTAGGCTTTTGGCTGTAACAGTAAAAGGCATGCGATAAAAACGGGAGAAACTAAAAGTGCAGAAAAAAGAAGCCACCAAAAAAAAGAAAAAAGTGTTCAGGAAAGTAACGACGGGTTGTGTTTACGTTCATGCCACTTTCAATAACACGATAGTTACGGTTACGGATGAGGCCGGGAAGGTTCTATGCTGGAGTTCCCCGGGCAGCGTAGGATATAAGGGGTCGAGAAAATCCACTCCTTTCGCGGCCACTGTAGCGGCGAAAGACGCGGTCAAGAAAGCAAAGACCCATGGCATAAGGGACGTAGACGTGTATCTTAGAGGGCCCGGATCGGGTAAGGAGAGCGCCGTAAGAAGTATAAGGTCCGAGGGTCTTAATGTAAAAATGATAAAAGACCTTACCCCGACGCCGCATAACGGATGCAGGCCCAGGAAGAGAAGAAGAGTATAGTCAAAAATCAAAAGAGGATAAATAAGGAGCGGCAGATAGATGGCGAGAAGAATAACAGCCTCATGCAGATTGTGCAGAACAGAGGGAGATAAACTTTTTCTTAAAGGTACGCGATGCACGTCAAGCAAGTGCGCGTTGGAGAAGAGGGAATACGGGCCGGGACAGCACGGTCAGTTGAGAAAGCGTAAACCTTCCAACTTTGCTCTGCAGCTGAGAGAAAAGCAGAAGGCTAAGAGAATATACGGCATGATGGAGAGACAGTTCAGGAATTATTTCGCTAAAGCTGAAAGGTCCAAAGGAGCTACGGGCGAAGTTCTTCTGCAGCTTCTGGAAAGAAGGCTGGATAACGTGGTCTATAGGTCGTGTTTTTCGCCTTCGCTTTCAGGAGCCCGCCAGGTAGTGGGGCACAAGTTCGTCAAAGTCAACGGCCGTAGGGTGAATATACCTTCTTACCAGGTGTCTGTCGGAGATGAGTTAACGCTTCACGGCACTGAGGCGCAGATGAAGGCCCTGAAAGAGACTTTTAAGGAGCTCTCGGAGAAAGGTGTTCCCGAGTGGCTTGAGGTTTCGGGGGAGAAACTTGCGATAAAAATAAAACGGCTTCCTACCAAGAGTGATTCCGGCAAGGGTATACAGGAAAACCTTATAGTTGAGTTATACTCGAAGTAATGGCGGGGGAAGACTGTCACTGGGAATAAAAAAAGCCTCATTAGCTTGAGGCGGAGATAATACGAGGAGGATTTTGGAATGGGAATAAAACTGAAGAACTTTGAGCTGCCTAAAAGGATAGCGTTCGACGAGTCGACATATACTCCCACCTATGGAAAGATACTTGCGGAGCCTTTTGAAAAGGGGTATGGAGTGACCGTAGGGAACTCTTTAAGAAGGATACTCCTCTCCTCAATAGAGGGTACGGCGGTGACCAAGATAAAGATCAACGGGGTGCTCCACGAGTTCGCTACTATTCCCGGAGTATATGAGGATGTTACCGAGATCGTAATGAACATAAAGGGTCTTGTGTTGAGGTCTCATTTTAAGACCCCGAAACCTATGTTCCTGAACGTCAGTAAAAAGGGCGAGGTTAAGGCGAAGGACATAACCACAGATGAGACAGTGGAGATAATAAATCCGGAGCACCACATAGCCACTCTCACGGAAGACGTAAAGCTTGAGATCGAGATGACGGTGGAAAGAGGCAGGGGATATGTTCCCGCGGACAAGAACAAGTCGGAGGATGATCCGATAGGGGCAATAGCTATAGATTCTCTTTTTTCTCCTGTAAAAAGGGTCAATGTGGAAGTTGAGAATACCAGGGTTGGACACATTACCGACTATGATAAGCTTATCCTTGAGGTGTTCACCAACGGCAGCATGGAGCCTAAGGACACGGTGCTTTACGCGGCCAACATACTGCAAAGGCATCTTGATGTATTCCTGACTATCGGTAAACTTCCTGAGGACGTAGAGGAGGAAGACGGGGACGTCAGGGACAGGAAGGATCTTGTTAAAAAACTTTCTAAGCCTATATCTGAGCTGGAACTTTCTGTAAGGAGCTCGAACTGCCTGGCAGAGGCTAACATAAGGACTATCGGAGATCTTGTTTCCAAGAAAGAGACAGAGATGCTTAAATACAAGAATTTCGGAAAGAAGTCTTTGAACGAGATAAATGCTGTACTGGAGAGCATGGGGATGCATCTTGGTATGGAAATAGGCGAAGAGGAATAATATAGCTTTTAAACAGGGAAGGGAAAAATGAGGCATCGTAAAAATAAAGGAAGACTCAGCAGAAGAACAAGCTGGAGAAAGGCTACGCTTAAGAGCATGGCCAACGATCTTTTGGAATACCAGAGGATAGAGACAACTTTTGCCAAAGCGAAAGCTCTGCAAAGGTTCGTGGAGCCTCTTATAACAATGGCCAAGAAAGATCCTGAATCGGTTACGGCTAGACGCAGAGCCTTTCAGGAACTGTGTGATAAAGACATGGTAAAGTGCCTTTTTACGGATATTGCGCCTCTTTTTAACGGTGTCCCGGGTGGCTATACTCGAGTCATGGCGTGCGGGAACAGGAAGGGAGACGGAGCTCAGCTTGCGATCATAGAGTTTACCAAAAGAACGATATCCGATGATAAGCTTCTCGGAATAAAAGCTAAGAAAGAGAAGGAAAAGACCAAAAAGGGAAAAACAGCTAAGGATAAAAAAGAGCAGCCGCTTAAGGAAGCCAAGCATGTGGCTCCTGAAATAGAAGAAGAGGAAAAAGAGAAGCGCCTTGTTGAGGACGTAAAGAAAGAAAAGGCCAAAACAGAGCAGCAGAAGGTAGCAAAAAGGGGTCTTTTCAAGAGGTTTCAGCGCAAATCGATGGGGTAAAAGCTTTGTACATGTGTTCTTTAGGGGCCCAGAGCTACTAAAGGCGGAGAGGGTGTCCGTCCGTGGAGCTTTGGGCCTTTGTGTTTTTAGTTTTGAGAGGCATTAATAAGGTAGTCTCATTTGGTTCTGTCTGCATGTTTTATGAACGAAAAAGGAAAATAGAAAAATGAGCGATAACCTCACTCCCATGATGCGCCAGTATCTTGAGATAAAGAAGGAATGTGAGGGGGCTATTCTCTTTTTCAGGCTTGGGGATTTTTACGAGATGTTTTTCGAGGATGCCGTAGAGGCCTCCCGGATACTGCACATAACTTTAACTTCCAGGGGACAGCACAAGGGCGTCAAGGTGCCTATGTGTGGGGTTCCGCATCATGCGGCAGAAAACTATATAGCCAGGCTCATAAAAAGCGGGAAAAAAGTAGCCGTATGCGAGCAGATAGAAGAGGCCGCAGAGGAAGGGAAAAAGATTTTTGGGCGTCGCATAGCGCGTATTGTAACTCCCGGAACATTCATAGCGGAAGGGTTTTCTACTGAAGCCTCCAATAGCTACATAATGTCGCTTAACTTTAACTCCTGCGGGTTCGGTATAGCCTATGCTGATATTTCCACAGGGGAGTTCAGGCTGACAGAAGTGGACAGTACCGAGAGGCTTTTTCCTGAGATCTATAAGATCTGTCCGGCTGAAACCATTATTCCTAAATCGTTCAGAGACTCTGCAGAAATGAAGGAGATACGGGAGGCCGGCCTCGGGACAATAACTATCCGGGAAGACTGGACTTTTAACTCTCTGACAGCTGAGGAGGAACTTAGACGGCAGTTTGAGGTTAAAACTCTTGAATCGTTCGGCTGTTCGGCGATGGGATCCGGGATCGGTGCGGCTGGAGCGCTTTTAAGGTACCTTAAAGACACTCAGAAGAACTCGCTTGGCAATGTCAGGTCGATGCGGGTTTACAATGTTACGGAGTATATGACATTGGACAGGGTATCGCATCGCCATCTGGAGCTGGTGGAGAATCAGGAGGACCTTACTTCCTCGGGAACACTTTACGAAGTGTTGGACAAGACGAAGACCCCTATGGGGAAACGGGAGCTGAAAAGATGGCTTCTGAATCCCCTGCTTGATACCGTGAAAATATCCGAGAGGCTCGATGCTGTGGAGTTTTTTCACGATAATAATCAGGTCAGGGTAGATACGCGCGAGATCCTTGACGGGATGTATGACATAGAGCGGCTCGCCAACAAGGTGGCGCTTGGCACGGCAAACCCAAGGGATATGCTGTCGCTGGCCGATTCTCTTGAGAAAGTCGGAATGATGGTGAAACTATCAAAGGAAAAATTTCCCGGTAGCCTGGCTGATATGGCCTCGGGTATGGAGGATTTTTTTTCAGTGATAGCTGATATAAGGTCATGCCTGAGGGAGGATCCTTCGACCGCACTCAAAGAGGGGGGGATAATAAAGGACGGGTATGATCAGGGAGTGGATGAGCTCAGGAAGCTTGTGAGTTCCGGGCGGGATTGGCTTGTGGACTTTCAGGTTAACGAGGCCAAGAGAACCGGTATAAATTCCCTTAAAGTGGGATATAACAGGGTTTTCGGGTACTATATAGAGATAACCAATTCCAATCTTCCCAGCGTTCCCGCTGACTACATAAGGAAACAGACTTTGGCCAACGCGGAGCGTTTTGTCACTCAAGGGCTCAAGGAACAGGAGGATAGGATACTCGGGGCCGAAGAGCGGATAAAGAACCTTGAATATGAGATATTTGTGCGGCTCAGAGAAAGAGTGGCAGGGGGTATAGAAAATGTGAGGCAGGCCTCGGAATCCGCGTCAAAGATAGATGTTATCGCGGCGCTGGCCGAGACGGCGTTCAACAACAGGTACGTTCGCCCGAAAGTTACCTCTTCCGGGGTTATGTCGATAAAAGAAGGGAGACACCCTGTTCTCGAGAGGATACTCAAGGGTAAGGAGTTTGTCAGTAATGACTGTTTTATGGATACGGACGAGGAGAGAGTCTTCATAATAACCGGATCCAATATGGCCGGGAAATCCACTTTTATAAGACAAGTGGCTCTTATAACCATAATGGCCCAGATGGGAAGCTTTGTCCCGGCGTCGTCGGCTGAAATCGGGATAGTTGACCGGATATTTACCCGGGTAGGCGCTTCGGACAGGCTTTACCAGGGAATGAGCACTTTTATGGTAGAAATGATAGAGACCGCCAATATTCTTAATAGTGCCACAGAGAGAAGCCTTATAGTGCTGGACGAGGTTGGCCGTGGTACCAGTACTTTTGACGGAGTTTCGATAGCGTGGGCCGTGGTTGAATACATACACGGCGAACTTAAAGGCGCCAAGGCCATGTTCGCGACCCATTACCATGAGCTTACGGAGCTTTCAGAGGTAATGAGAGGAGTGGTAAATTATCATCTGGCCGTCCAGGAATGGGAGGATCAGATAATTTTCCTCTATAAGGTTCAGAAAGGCAGTTGCGACGAAAGTTTTGGTATACATGTAGCCAAGCTGGCGGGTCTGCCTGAGGCGGTGGTAAAAAGGGCAAGGGAAATACTGGCAAATCTGCATAGAGACTCCTTTGCCGGGAATGTAAGGTCAAGATTCATAGAAAAAATTCCCGGATCGGAAAAACAGCTGGATTTTTTTGGGGAAAAGTCCTTGTCCTCGGGTATCGCGGAGAGGATAATGGATATGGATACGGACAGGATGACACCGATGGAGGCCTTACAGGCCATAGCGGAAATAAAAAAAGAGCTTTCATCTGGAGCAACGGCACAAAAAATTACCGGGGATAAAAAATGAGCGCTCGCATAATAATGCTTGATGAGGACACTATAGGCAAAATAGCCGCAGGGGAAGTGGTGGAACGCCCGGCTTCAGCCGTTAAGGAACTTATTGAGAACTCTATAGATGCGGGGGCTGACAGCGTGGAGGTGGAAATAGACCGGTCAGGCCATAATCTCATACGCGTTGCGGACAACGGTTCAGGTATGGGCAAAGAGGATGTCGGCATGGCATTCAAGCGCCACGCCACGAGCAAGATACGCGGAATTACAGATCTGGGGAACATAACAACACTGGGTTTTAGGGGTGAGGCCCTGGCGAGCATAGCAGCCGTTTCGCAGATAGATATCGTAACTAAACGGGCGGAGGACCCCGCGGGTATATACATGTATGTTGAGAGCGGGGTAGTGCAGAGAGAGCGGCCCGCCGCCAGGGACAGAGGCACTACCATAGAGGTAAGAAACCTTTTTTACAACGTTCCGGCCAGAAAGAAGTTCATGAAGAGAGAATCCACGGAGGTCTCAGGAATAATAGATGTTTTTTCGGATTTTGTGCTTTCCAGGCCCGATATAAGCTTCAGGCTTATACATGGAGGGAGAACCTTGATAGAGGCCCCAAAAGGGCTTGATACGCTTTCTCGCGTGGGGATGATAATGGGTGAGGACGTGCCAAAGGCGATGACACCGATCTCTCTTTCGGAAGAGGGTATCGTCGTAGAAGGTTTTGTGAGCGTGCCGTCATTCACCAAAAAAGACAAAAGAGGTCAGTTTTTCTTTGTAAATGGCAGGTCTGTCCGCAGCAGAGTTCTCGGCGACGCCGTTTATTCGTCCTACCGGAGTCTGCTTGAGAGGGGAAGATATCCGTGGGGCTTGCTTTTCATAACGATCGATCCCGGCCGAATAGATGTTAACGTACATCCCTCAAAGACAGAAATAAAGTTTGAGAACGAGAACGAGGTAAAAGGGCTTATCTCCCGGGCTGTGAAAAAAAGTTTTGAAGACCTGAAAAATGCGGATATAAAGGTCTTTTCGGGAGAGAGTTCCGCCTATCCCGCAGCCATTAAAAAAGAAAGTGATGTTTTGTCGGAAAGTATCGCGGGAGAGCAGATCTTGAGCTCACCGCAAGAGCAGGCGGAGTTTGATTATGGGGTGAATTCCGCAAGGACGGGGGGGCTCGGGAGCGTTGGTTCGTGGGGCGCTGTCGCGGAAGTTTTTCACTCTCAAGGGAATGGCCATTTAAGATTGTTCCAGTTAGGGCTTTCATACATCGTCAGGGTCACCCGCGAAGAGCTAATGATCACGGATCAGCATGCGGCCCACGAGCGTGTGCTGTACGAGCTTTTTTCAAAGACTCTGAACGGGAGTTCTCTGGAGAAGCAGACCCTTCTTTTCCCTTTGAGGATAGATCTCTCGCCGTCGGAGTCCGCCGTGATGCGACAGATAGTTCCGGGGCTTTCCCGGCTGGGATTTGAAATTGACGCGTTCGGCGAAAAATCCTTTGTGATAAGATCGGTTCCCGCCGCGATAAAGCCGGACCAGCTTGAAACAGCGGTAAAAGATGTCATATCCGATCTTGCGCATACAGGGTCCGGGGAGATGGAATGTATGGAAGAGCTTGTGAAGCTTGTCTCCTGCCGGTCGGCCGTGAAAGCCGGCGACATGATGAGTTGCCAGGAAATGAGCGATCTGTTAACGCAGCTAGAAAGTTGCGAGCTTCCGTTCACTTGTCCTCATGGCCGTCCCACCACAATTGAAATTTCCTTGAAAGAGCTGGAAAAACGTTTCAGGCGGAGCTAGAATGAACAAGAAGATAGCCTCCGAGATCTACGGCATTCTTTCTAAAGCCTACCCCGGATCCACGACAGCGCTCGAGTACCAGAAACCTCACGAGCTTCTTATAGCGACGATCCTATCGGCTCAGTGCACCGACAAAAGGGTCAACATGGTCACTCCGGAACTTTTTAAAAAATACCCGACTATAGAAAAAATCGCGGCGGCTGGCCAGCGAGATATTGAGAGGATAATAAAGTCTACGGGTTTCTACAGGAGCAAGGCACGCTACATAATAGGATCGGCCAGAAAAATAGAGAAAAGTTTCGGAGGTAAGGTTCCCGGTACCATGAAAGAACTCGTAAGCCTTCCCGGGGTGGCCAGAAAAACGGCCAACATAGTGCTTTATCACGGATTCGGTAAGATAGAAGGCATAGCAGTCGATACGCATGTCAAGAGGGTTTCCGGCAGGATAGGGTTTACCGGGAACGCGGATCCTGTCAGGGTAGAGAAAGATCTTATGAAAATTTTCGACAGGGACAAATGGGGGGACCTCACTAATGTGCTAATATCGCATGGCAGGAAAGTGTGCCGCGCTATAAGGCCTCTTTGCGGGGAATGCCCTGTCAGCGGGAAATGTCTTTTTGCCAAAGGCCGTAAGATATCCGGCAGGTTAGGCGCGCTTCTTCTTCTCGTTCTTACCCTTTTTTCGCTTGTAAGTTGCGCCGAGGGTTCATTCGAGCGGCTTTCGGGGAAAAAACAGATGGCGCGATATGTAATAGACGGTGATACGGTGGAACTTTTCTCCGGAGAGAGGATCAGATATACGGGGATAGATGCTCCTGAAACGCGTCTAAAACAAGGGTCGGAGTGGGTTTTTTCTCCCGAAATGTTAGCCGTGGAGGCCAAGGAAAGAAATGAGGAGCTTGTAAGGGGAAAAGAACTTTCGCTTGAGTTTGATCAGGACATAAAGGATAAGTACGGCAGATACCTGGCTTATGTTTACGCCGATGGGGAAATGGTAAATTTGAAACTTATCGAGGAGGGGTTGGCGAGCGTATATACTTTTCCTCCCAATGTGAGATATTATAAGGCCTTGAACCAGGCTCAGCAGAAAGCGGTTGCCTCCGGGAGAGGGATATGGGGGAGGGCCCCGAAAATCAAGGCCGAAGAAGCTTCTGCTTACTCTGGTTCTTATTGTTTTATCAGGGACAGGATAACCGGGGCAGAAGTATCTCCCGGACGGCTAAGTCTTATGTTCGGCGAAGGGAAAGAAAAACTGAGGATCATTATACCTTCGAGGAACTTGCGATTTTTTTACGATGAAGCCGTCGATCCTTTAAATGGATATAATGGAAAAACCGTAGAGGTTTTCGGTAAGGTCCAGAAAACACTTTCCGGGACGGAAATGATAATTGATAACCCTTTTCAGATAAAAGTGTTAAAAGAATAATCCGTTATTTTTTTGTGTTTGCAGGTTCTTTTTCCCTCTTGTAATATACACACTGTTATGATATCTTAATGCGCTGTAGGGCCTTGCGCGGAAGAAAAGTGGTTTTCCTTCTTGAGGTCTTCCTGACGCCTATCCCTTTAAAGAATAACTACTATTACTGTTTTAAGGAGGAGTTTAATGTCTGAGAATGTTCTTTCCCGCAAAAAGATAAAATTCTCTGAAACTATCAGTTCCCTCGAGCCATCCGCGACCCTTGAAATAACATCAAAAGCCAAGGATATGGTAAAGAAAGGAGAGGATGTCGTTATCCTCGCCGCGGGAGAACCGGATTTTGACACACCGGTGAGTGTCAGGAAAGCGGCCTTGCAAGCCATGGAAAGAGGGGAAACCAGGTATACTCCGGCCGCCGGGACGCTTTCTTTGCGGAAAGCCATAGCCGAAAAACTTAAGAGGGATAACGGGGTAGAATATTCTCCGGGGGAGATAGTGGTTTCCTGCGGGGCTAAACATTCGATATATAACACTTTGAGGGTTCTGTGCAACCCCGGGGACGAGGTAATAGTGGTTCACCCGTACTGGTTGAGCTATCCTGAGATGGTAACGCTCGCAGGGGGTAAACCGGTCATAATAAATACATCAGCGGACGCCGGTTTCAGGGTCTCTCCCAGCGATATCAGAAAAGCCGTTACATCCAAAACCAAGGCCATAATAATCAACAGCCCCTCTAACCCCGCGGGAGCGGTGTATGATGAGAAAGAGCTCAGGGATATCGCGGAGGTATGCCTGGAAAAGGGAGTGGTCATAATAAGTGACGAGATTTACGAGAAAATTATGTTCGACGGCAAAAAACATTTCTCCATAGCCGCTGTCTCGCCGGCAGTAAGAGACATTACCGTCGTAATAAACGGTGTTTCGAAAAGCTATGCCATGACAGGCTGGCGGATAGGGTATGCCGCCGCGGAGAGGACACTGGCTTCCCTAATATCCAATTTCCAGAGCCAGACCACCTCCAATCCCTGTTCCATAAGCCAGGCGGCCGCGGAATACGCCATGACCTCACTGGAACTCGAAGATGAGATAAAGAGGAACTGCGCCGAATATAGAAAGCGCAGGGACGTTATGCTGGAGCTTTTTTCGGGGCAGGAAAAGATAAAACCGTTCATTCCTCTGGGAGCGTTCTATATGTTCTGCGATGTTTCCCGTACCGGGATGGGATCCGTTGAGTTTTCCGAAAGGCTGCTTAAGGAAAAAAAAGTAGCTGTTATTCCGGGAGGCCCGTTCGGTGATGATAAATATGTCCGGTTGAGTTTCGCTACCGATCTTGAGACAATCAAAAAAGGTGTAGGAAGGATCACGCAGTGGGTAAGAGAGGCCTGATTTCAAGTTGCTGTTTTAACACTTATGAAAAGGGGAGTTGAGAAATGTCGCAGACTATAGCTGAAAAAATACTGTCTAAACACAGCGGGCGAAGGGCCATGGCAGGGGACATTGTTATGGCGGATGTTGATTTTTGTTTCGGCCAGGACGGGACCAGCGGAATGATAATAGATAGCTTCAAAAGAATGGGAGTCGATAATGTTTTTAAAAGGGATTCCTTCTGCATGGTGATAGACCATTCAGCTCCCAGCCCCAATATCGGGGTTTCAGCGATACACGACAAGATAAGGCGGTTCGGGTCAGAGCAGGGAGTAAGGGTTTTTGACGTAGGTTGCGGCGTATGCCACCAGCTTGTTCCGGAGTCCGGGTTTGTAGTCTCCGGAGACCTGGTTCTCGGGGCTGATTCACACACGTGTACTTACGGGGCTCTTAACGCGCTTTCCACGGGGGTGGGGTCTACGGATCTGGCGGTCGCCCTGGCCAGCGGCAAAAACTGGTTCAAGGTCCCGGAAACGGTGAAGATAGTGGTCGAAGGCAAGCTCAATAAGGGGGTTTACTCGAAAGACATAATACTGAAGATAATCGGCGACGTCGGAGCGGACTGGGCTAATTATCGTTCAGTTGAGTTTTCGGGAAAGACCATAAGCGATCTTAGCGTTGACGCCAGGATGACCATATCAAATATGGCCGTTGAAATGGGAGCTAAGTGCGGATTGATGGAAGCCGACAAGAAGACTATCGACTGGATAAAAAAGCACTCTTCAAGGGAGGCCAGGCCGGTCGCTCCGGATGATGACGCCGTATACGCCGAGGAAAGGAAATTCGATGTCAGCGGGCTCTCGCCTCAGATAGCCCGGCCGGATACCGTCGACAATGTATGTTCTGTAGAGGAAGTTTTAGGCACTCACATTGATGAAGTTTCCATCGGGACATGCACAAACGGGCGTCTGGAGGACCTTGAGATAGCGGCCAGTATACTCAAGGGAAGGAAAATAGCCCGCGGCATGAAACTGATAATCACTCCGGCTTCGCGGAAAATATACCTTGAGGCTTTGAAATCCGGGCTCATAGAGATATTTGTGAGTTCCGGCGCCGTGGTCAATAATCCCGGATGCGGGCCCTGCGTTGGAACTCATCAGGGAGTTCTTGCCGACGGTGAAGTGGCCTTATCGACGGCAAACAGAAATTTTAAGGGACGAATGGGGAATCCTAACTCGGGAATATATCTCGGCAGTCCCGCCACGGCCGCGGCCACCGCTTTGGAAGGTAAAATAGCTGATCCCAGAGAACATAAGAGACGCATAAAGTAGGTTTTTAAGGGAAGGGAGGAAGGTATATGGCGAAATTCGCTAGACGTCTTAAAATATCCAATGATATAAACACCGATTACGTCATTTCGGGAAGGTACAAGTTCAAAATACAGGATCATAAGGAACTAGCAAAGCACATATTTGAGGATCTTGAGGAGGATTTTCATAAGCGCCTTAAACCCGGGGATTTCCTGGTGGCTGGAAATAATTTCGGGTGCGGTTCTTCCAGGGAGCAGGCCCCCGTCGCGCTTAAGGCCAGCGGGATATCGGCTGTTATAGCCAGAAGCTACGCCAGGATATTCTATAGGAACGCTTTCAACGTTGGTCTTTGCCTGATAGAATGCGAGACAAACTATATAGACGACATGGACGAGCTTGAGCTGGATCTGGAGAAGAACGTGCTCAAGAATATCTCCAAGGGAGTGAATATAGAGATCAAGCCCATTCCCGAAATAATGAAAAAGTTTCTCGACGCGGGCGGAGTAATAGAATATTTCAAGGCTCACGGCGGATTTTCCGACATAGCCTGAACTGTTCCGCAAAAGTGAAGATGAAAATAGAAGTTTTGGATCTAGGCACCGTTCCCTACGACGAGGGCGTTTTGGCCCAGGAACTTTTTCTTGAAAAAAGGATAAAAGGGACAGTAGGAGATACCGTGCTTTTGATGGAACACACTCCCGTGCTCACCTTAGGTAGAGCGTTCCTGCCGGAACATATACGTGACAGGGATTTTTTTACCTCACGCGGGATAGAGATGAAAATAACCCAAAGAGGGGGCGGAGTAACATATCATGCTCCCGGACAGCTTTTGGTCTATCCGATCGTAGCTCTGGAGGGTGAAATGCGGGATGTTTCGCGTTTTCTGGATATTCTGGAGCAGGTCACGATGCGTTCTCTTCAAAAAATCGGAATACCTGCCGTTCGCAACCCCGAGAGAAGAGGCGTGTGGGTTTTTGGAAAAAAAATAGCGTTTACCGGGATAAAGCTGCGCAAATGGGTGACCTCGCATGGGGTTGCCGTCAACATAAATAACGAGATATATCCTTTTGAGATGATAGATCCGTGCGGAGAGCCGGACATACAGGTAACTTCGGCCAGGGAGATAACCGGGAAAAAGCTCAATATGCCCGATGTAAAGAGAGTTTTTTCGGAGTGTTTTTCGAGTATGCTTGAGAAGGAGAGTCTTTATGCTGGTAAAAATGCCTGAGGTGTCTTCCCGGGACGGAGCCGTGGTCACGCATTGGTATTTGGGCCTCAATTCCAGAGTAGAGAAAGGACAGGATATAGTAGAGGTTTCGTCTGATAAGGCTACTTTTGACGTGTCTTCTCCGTGTGACGGAACGATAATCAATATCTTCAAGCAAAAAGGACAGAAAGCTGTTTCCGGAGAGGTCATCGCCGAAGTAAGGGAATGAATTTTACGGTAGGTTTATGAAGAAAAAAGCGCTTCTTCTCTACATCTCCAGGTTTTCCGGGCATTACAGAGCCGCACGGGCTATTGAAGCGGGTTTCGCGGAGCTTACGGAAGAAGTTGAAGTCACGAAAATAAATGCTCTTGGATATACCAATCCTGTATTGGGCAAGATAATAAACAGGGCCTACATGGAGGTTATACGGAAAAGACCTGAGATATGGGAGCGGATGTACGATAACCCGGAAGTAATGAAAAGAACCCAGAAAGTGCGCGAGGCATTGCACAGGTTCAATATGGCCAAAATCGGCAGGCTTGTGAAAAAATATTCTCCTGACGCGGTTTTCTGCACACAGGCCTTCCCATGCGGAATGATGTCGGACTATAAAAGGAAATTTTTGTCAGACGTGCCCCTTATAGGTGTGCTTACGGATCATGCGCCTCACTCCTATTGGCTAAATAACGAAGTTGATTATTATGTGGCCCCTTCCGTGGAAACGGCGAACAGGCTTAAGGAAAAAGGTGTTCCCGGAGAGCGGATACGAGTATACGGTATCCCGGTGGATCCGGTTTTCGCTTCCAGGCGGGATAAGGACATCGCGCTTTCCATGGTCGGGCTTAAGTCCGGCAAACCGGTTGTTCTCATAATGGGAGGAAGTCAAGGGTTGGGCGCGGTTGAGGAGACAGTGCTTTCACTGGTCTCGGATAGAAAACGAGATTATCAACTGATGGTGGTTACGGGATCCAATACCAGGCTTCTTAAGAGACTTCAGAAAACCGTCATTCAGGGTAACGCAGGTGAGGTAAAGCTTTTTTCTTATGTCGACAACGTAGACATCCTTATGGATGCCGCTGACGTTATTGTCAGCAAACCCGGAGGGATGACAACTTCTGAGGCCCTCGTTAAGGGGCTGCCCATAGTGATAGTAAAACCCATACCGGGACATGAGAGGATGAACACGGATTATCTCCTGTCAAAGGGAGTTGCCATAGAGGTCAAGGATATGGGGATTTTGCACGCTAAACTAAATGAACTCTTTGATGATAGACAAAAACTTAAAGGTATGAAGGACAAAGCGTTGGAGATAGCCCATCCCGAAAGCGCGGTGGACACGGCGCGTCTCCTATTTGAGGCTCAGCGATGCTCTACTATGTCTACATGACAGGTTTCTTTCTGGCAAGGCTTTTCCCGATAAGGGTCGCTTACGCTATAGCGGGTTCCATAGCGTGGGTGTATTTCTGGTTATCTCGAAGGGACAGGCAGGATCTGTGCGCTAATCTCAGCGTGGTGCTTGGTCCGGGGGCTTCCCAAACAGAGATTGACAGAAATATATTCAGGATATTCAAGAATTTCGCCAAGTACCTTGTGGATTTTTTCAGATTTCCCAGGTTTTCGGAGGAATACATCTCGTCCAACATCGATGTTTCCGGAAGGGAAAATCTGGATATCTGCCTTTCTGAGGGTAAAGGGGCCATTCTTGTGGCATTACACCTCGGAAACTGGGAATTGGGGGCTGCTCTTGTAGGAGCGCTTGGATACGACCTTTGTGTTATAGCTCTTGAACACGCTAATCCCAGGATAAATAACTTCTTTAACTCTCAGAGGGCAATTAACCGTGTAAAAAGCATACCGACAGGCGCTAATGTCCGCAGTTGTTTTAAGGCTTTGAACAAGAATCAGATAGTTGCTATAGCCGCGGACAAGGATTATACTTTGACGGGAGTGGAAGTCGAATTTTTCGGCCGAAAAACGCTTCTTCCGAGAGGAGCGGCAGTTATTTCCCTGAGAACAGGAGCGCCGATAGTTTTTACGGCGCTTACCCGGGAGAAAGGAGATAAGTTCAAGCTTGTTTTTGAGAAGCCGATAAGATATCATTCTACGGGGGATCATGAGAGTGACGTGAGAGGTCTTATCGGAGAATATGCCAGGCTTTTTGAGAAGTACATAATAAGGTATCCCGACCAGTGGTATGCCTTCAGGAGAATATGGGACCCAAAATAGGCAATACGATAGTGGTCATACCCTCGTATAACGAGGCTAAGACCATAGGTTCGATAGTGAGGAACATCACTGAGATGGGGATGTCCGTGCTTGTTGTGGACGACGGGTCAACCGACGCCACGGAACGCGCTGCCCTGGACAACGGGGCGATGGTCATTAGACACAAAAGGAACCTCGGCAAGGGCAGTTCTGTCCGGCAGGGTATAGATTACGTTTCCCAGAAAACCAGATTTGAATGGGTTGTGTTGATGGATGGAGACGGGCAGCACCACACTGAAGACATAATGGCTCTTATGTCCGGAGCCCGTGACGGGGAAGCGGATATGGTGACCGGTAACCGTATGCAGTATACGGAAAATATGCCTACGCTTCGCTATCTTACTAACAGGTTCACTTCTTTTGTTGTTTCTAAAATGTGCCGGCAGACTATACCCGACACCCAATGCGGGTTCAGGATAGTAAGGGCTTCCGCTCTTGAGCAGCTCCGACTTGAGTCTTCCAGGTACGACATCGAGTCGGAAATGCTCATAAAGGCCGCCAGGCAGGGGTTTAAGATAAAATCGGTTTCTGTTAGGACCATATATGGGGACGAACAGTCTCAGATAAACCCGGTGAGGGACACTATAAGATTTTTTTATCTGGTCTTGAGATATCAGTTCGGACCGTTTTTCAGAAAAAAAGATAAGCGGGCTTCCGGAAATTCTTTATAACAAACCATATAAGGAGACAAAATGCTGGCGTACTTGCTAATTCTTGCCGGGTTCGCTTTGAGGCTTTTACCGCTTGATCACAACGCGGCTCCCATTATTTCTATAGCTGTTTTTTCGGGAGCCTATTTGGACCGACGGATAGCCCCATGGGTTCCTCTGGCGGTTATGGTCCTCACGGATGCGATCATAGGCTTTCACGATATTATTCCGTTTACCTGGGGAGGTTTTTTGATCGTTGGCATAGCGGGAACCCTTCTGAAGGGTAGGACCGGTCCTCTCGGAGTTTTTTTTATGACATTGGGGGGAGTCCTGATGTTCTTCGTCATTTCAAACTTTGGTGTATGGTTGTTCTGGTACCCCCCTACTTTTCAGGGGTTACTTAACTGCTACGCCATGGCTTTACCATTTCTCAGGAATATGATCGCAGGGAATCTTATATTTTCAGCGATACTTTTCTCGGTTTATGGGTTTTTCGTAAGATCTTTCGGAGGATCGCGGTATAGTAATTTTTTGCTTGCTCGATAGGCGCAACAATGAAGTGAAAAGGATCATTAGATCTTAAGGGTAGCCTTTTGTGTTATGAAAGGCTTTAATAGGGAAGCCCGTTGAAATCGGGCGCGGTCCCGCCGCTGTAAAACCGTCCGCGTAAAAGACGCGGAACTTTCGGGCTAGAACGCCACTGTCCAAAGGACGGGAAGGTTCCCTAAAGAGAGGTTGAGCCAGAAGACCTGCCCTTGGTTTTAAAGTGACGTAACGGCCCGAGGAGGCCGGGACGGTGTTGAGGGGTCAAAACGGTAGCCCCCCGGCGGGGAAGTTCATCGCCGGGGGGGTTTGTTTCTCACAGGGGGAAATGCGATGAAATTTCGCAGCTGTCGCGCAACGGTAAAGCCCGAATGCCCCAAAAGACGGAGGACGCATGCGCAGGACATGGTTTCTAGTGGTTTTATTGACATTTGCATATTCGGGTATTGTTAAATGTGAGGAAGAACCACCGCGATCTGATGCGAAAAAAAATAAAATCGGGGTGTCCGACATTATTACAGGGCCAGTCGAGATGGTCCTGGCTCCGGTATTCGGAAAGGAGACATCAAAAAGCATGGTCGCTCCGGCGGAGGCCTTGCTGCTTCCCGTTTTTGACGCCTCGCGCATAGTGTCGACCCCGGGCAGGACGCCTGAATACACCACAAATATCAACAAGAACGTCACGGTGATAACATCTGAAGAGATGGAGCTTTCCGCCGCTCGCAGTGTGCAAGACGTACTTTTTCGCAAGGCCGGTATAAACATTAACGGGTACATGGGTAATTCCAAGGACAATAACGTAGATATGATGGGGTTCGGTGAAACCGGGCTTTTGAACTACGATGTGCTTATTGACGGGCGCCGTATGAATCAGATAGATATGTCCGGGGCAGATCTTTCGCAGGTAGATATAGCTTCCATAGATCGGATAGAAATAGTTAAGGGGGCGAATTCGGTGCTTTACGGAGACAACGCCTCGGGAGGAGTGGTGAATATAATCACCAAACGCGGGAAAAAGGGGCACCGGATAAAGTACGCTCAGGCTTTGGGAAGTTTTAGGTCCCATAAAGAATATATTTCCGCGGAAGGTTCCGAGAAATCCATAGGGTATTTTTTTAATTTCGCGCATAAGGACTCTGACGGATACAGGGTCAATAATAATCTTGAGGCCGACGATGTTTTCGGTTCTCTTACGATGACGCCGGCGGATCCGTTTGAGATAGAATTCTCGTCGGCTTACCACAGGGACTGGTATGGCCAGCCGGGGGCTTTGTATCCCGGCAACATACAAAGCGACGGAACGAGAGCTTCCCGGTTCCCAAATGACAGGGCAAAAACGGAGGATTATTACTTTACGGCCATACCCAGGATTTTATCGTCTTTTACCGCCGGAGAATGGGCTGTTTCCGCTCTTACCTCGTACAGGTCGCGCAGGACGGCTTCCGTTTCCAGGGGTGGGAGTAATCCTTACGAAGTCAATCACAGGATAGACTCTTTCGAGTTCAAACCGAAAGCCGAAATAGGGCTATTTTTCCCGGAGCGCGGGGTGGAGAATAAATTCGTGGCCGGAATAGACTGTTTCACCGCTACCGACAACGTTTTGAGCGGTGACATTACATTGACTAAACAGAAATACGCTATACGCAAAGAAACTTTCGGTATATATGCCTCCGACAGCTTGCTTCTCGGAGAAAAGATCCTTCTTAACGGAGGGGTAAGGGGAGAGTGGGCAAGGTACATTTTCGACCAGAGAGATCCGGCTATGTCGTACAGTACGAGAAATTTAAAAGAAACGGCTTTCGAGGTCGGGGCGGGCTATAAGTATAATGAGAATTCCCAGATATATTCGAATTGCTCAAGGTCCTACAGATACCCCGCTACCGACGAATATTTTACTTCGGCGTATGAGTTCGTCAACTGGTTCGGAGCGGTACAGCTTGTTCCCGCGGCCCTTAATACTTCATTGAAACAGCAAGTGTCCAACAATATTGAGATAGGGGTGAAGGACCGGACTTTCGGAAAGGTCATAACGGACGCCGCATATTACTTCGTAGACACCCGAAAAGAGATATACTACGACCCGATAAGTTATGAAAATAGTAATTATCCCCGTACGTTGCGGCACGGTTTCGAGTGTGAGTTTACGGTCAACATCGCCGAAAAACTGAACGCGCGCGCCGGGTATAATTTTCAAAAAGCTTATTTTTCGGGCGGGAAATTCGCCGGCAACGAAATACCGTTGATCCCCCGAGATAGAGCCGTAGCCGGTCTTATCGCGGGGCCGTGGTATGGTATGACCATTGAGGTCGCCGCCGTTTATACAGGTCCCAGATACGCTTCCAGTGACCAGGCAAACAGCGCCGGAAAAATTAAATCCAATGTTACCGCCGACTCGGTCTTGTCATACGAAATCGGGGGGCTGAGGTTTTTCGGAGCCGTCAGGAACTTGTTCGGAAAGGAGTATTTCATCGGAGGAACGAAAGATTGGCAGGGTAACGTGGCCTTTTATCCGGCTCCGGAAAGGGTCTTTGAGTTCGGGGTGTCAGCGACTTTTTGATCTTACCTGATCGGGATAGCCGGTAAAACCGAGCGATAAGAACACTTTGACACTATAGAGCATATGATGATACTATTTCCCATATGAGACGTACTTCACTAAAGCTTAGAAGCGGGTTCTATTGTTTGTTTTTTGTTTTTCTGCTTGCCGGCAGGATACCTCACGCGCACGGGTCGACGGTTTGCCAGAAAAAAGAAATGCAGAATGGAGCGATCGTCGTTTCATCTTACATGCCGGGGTCTGCTCTTGTTACCGTACAGCTCAGGGTACTTTCAGGCTTGTCAAATGAGGGAGAGTACGCCGGAAGCGGCATATCACACCTCATAGAACATATGCTTTTCAAAGGCATGGACCGGTCCGGCACGGCGCCTGTCAAGAAGGCCGTTAAAGCCATGGGCGGTACCATGAATGGATCCACCGGGCTGGATTCGGCGGAGTATAATATCACAGTTCCCAAAGAATTCTTTAAGGAGGCCATGGAACTTATAGTGAGCATGGCTATGGATCCGGTCTTTGGCGCGGAAGAGCTCTCGCGCGAAAAAGAAGTCGTTCTCAACGAGATGAACATGATAGAGGATGACCCTGAACTTAGGATAATGCGTCTTCTTTTTGAAACAGCCTACAGGCGTCATGTCTATAAGTATCCAATAATAGGGATAAAAAGTATTTTTCAGGATCTGGACAAAGAAGATCTTGAAAAGTACCATGCCGCGGTATATGTCCCCGAGAGGGTGGTTCTGGGGGTCGCCGGTGGTATAGATCCCGATACGGTTTTCTCTGAGGCCGAAAAGCTTCTCTCCGGATACTCCAGGGCTTCCAATCGGACTGTGTGTGTCGAGCTGGAGCCCGCTCAGGTAAGTTCACGCGAAGCGGTTCACGGGGCTGACGTGGAAGTCGGATATTTAGCGCTGGGTTACCACGTTCCGGGGCTCTATTCAGAGGATATGTACGCTCTCAATGTCCTTGCTATGGTGCTTGGGGATGGAGAGGATTCTCTTTTCTATCGTGAACTGGTGCAAAAAAGGCGCTTACTACACTCTGTGAACGCGTTTTCTCTTAATCCGGTGTATCCCGGACTTTTTGTCGTCATCGGTTCGGGTGAAGCCGAAAAGATTGAAGAAGCCAGGACCGTCATAATGGAACTTATAGAGACCTTCAAGAAGGTCAATATAAGCGAAAAAGGTATCAGGTCCGCCAAGGATAAGACGGTAATGTCTTATTTGAGGACTAACGAGACAACGTATGGAGCCGTTTCATCTGTTTCGAGCGCCGTTATGTTCACCGGGAACCCTTTCTTTCTCGAGGAATATGTTTCAAATATAGGAAAAGTATCCCCGCAAGATGTTCGCCAGGCGGCCGCAAAGTATCTATCGCAGGAGAATTCCAGCACCGTATACCTGGTTCCCGCGGACAAGAGATGTCTTTTTTCGGATCAGACCGGACCTGGGGATGTGTCAGGCCTCGAAGAGTCGCGTACCGTTGAAAAGGTTCTGACCAATGGGTTACGGCTGGTGGCAGTAAAGACGGGGAAGCTGCCCGTAGTCTCCTTTACGTTCGCCGCGCGCGGAGGTCTTATGTCCGAAAAAGAGGAAAATAGCGGTATTTCTAATCTTACGGCGGCCATGCTGCTCAAGGGGACTTCCGGAAGAAAGGAAGACGAGATAGTCCCGTTCGTGCAAAGCCTCGGAGGAGATATATCATCTTTCAGCGGATTTTCCAGCGCGGGTGTATCGATGGACATACTGTCGGGGAATTTCAAGGAATGTGTGGACCTTTTGGGAGATGTTATCATGCGTCCGGTTTTTCCAGAGGAGGAAATAATTAAAGAAAAGGAAAAAATAATTGCCGAGATACGCGAGCAGGAAAAGGATATTTTCAGCTTCGGTATGGTCCGGCTCAGAAAACTCCTTTACGGCGAACATCCATATTCGAGAAGGGTCCTGGGGGAAAAAGGGACTTTGGATAGCATGGACAGGAAAGCCATAAAAGAATTTTACCGTAAGATCTTCGTGCCGAAGGGGGCTGTTCTTTGCGTGGCCGGAGACATAGATCCCCAGGAGACAATAGAACGCCTGAGTTCCGTCTTTTCGCCGTGGAAGGCCGGTGGGGAAGATGAAAGCAGTCCGGCCATTATGCCCGATAAAGCCTGGTCCGAAGAGTCAGTGCAAATGGACAAAGAACAGTCTCTTGTTCTTGTGGGGTTTAGGGGCGTTAGCGTCAAGGATAAGCGAAAATACGTTCTCGATGTCATAAGTTCGATGCTTTCGGGCCGCGACGGAGAGCTTTTCGAAAGGATACGGGAAGATATGGGAATGTCTTACGTGTCCGGCGCCGTGAACGGTCCTAATCTGGATGACGGATATTTTGTGCTCTATGCGGCGACTACCAGGGAGAATCTCGAGAAAGTCCGCGATAAGATAATGAGTGCTCTTGATTTTATAATCGCCGGAGAATTTTCGGAAGAGGACCTGGAGTCGTCGAAAATGAGAACAATAACAGATAACGCTGTAAGCCTTGAGGGAGTTTCGGCGGTTTCCATGACCGTTGCCCTCAATTCTCTCTACGGGCTTGGAGTCTCGCATCAGGACCTGTACGCTTCTGAGGTTAGGCTGCTCACAAGGGAAGATGTCCGGAGGGTTGCTTCTGAATTTTTAGAACCGGAGTTGGCTGTGGTTGTCGAGATGGTTTCTGCGAAATGACTTGGGTCAGGATACAAAAACTTTACCGGGTATCATGTTTCGCGTATAATACTGTCAGGTATGGTAAGGCGGTCATGGTGACACAAGGGAGGTAGATGTGTCTCGCAGTCCTGTTTTTGCAGGGAGCTTTTATCCGGCTGATGCCGGGGTTCTTTGGGAAGAGGTGTCTGCTCTTTCGCCTCTTGTAAAAGAGGAAGATAAAGAAGAAATAATCGGTGGGCTTGTGCCTCATGCAGGGTACCTTTATTCCGGAAGGGTTGCAGGGGAAGTTTTCGGGAGGATAAAAGCGAGGCAGACTTTTGTGATCATCGGCCCCAATCATACCGGAGAGGGCCACAGGTTTTCCCTGTCGATGGAGTCGTGGATCACTCCAATAGGCGGTGTGAAAACAGATATACCTCTGGCCAAGGCCTTAAAAAGATCGACGGCGCTGATCGTTGAGGACGTCTCGGCGCATTCCGGGGAGCACTCTATCGAGGTGCAGCTGCCGTTCATTAAAAGGTTTTTCCCGGAATCGATGATAGTGCCTCTTTGTGTCGCTTCGGCCAGCGTTTCAGAGCTGAAGGAGACGGCGGAGGCGATCGTAAAGGCAGCAGGGGAGGTAGGCCGGGATATAGCTGTTCTGGCCTCGAGCGATATGACCCATTACGAGACGAGATGTTCGGCGTCGGCTAAAGACAAACACGCCATAGACGCTTTATTGTCCCTCGATCCAGAACGGCTCGCGGAAACAGTGGCTGAAAGAGATATATCCATGTGCGGGTGGGCGCCTTCTGTCATGATGCTTTATGCGGCACGCGCCATGGGGGCGGTTAATGCCCGTCTTCTGAAATACGCCGATTCCGGAGAAGTGACAGGTAATACTTCCGAGGTGGTAGGATACGCAGGGGTGATAGTCAGCTGATCTATCGGGAGGGAAATGGTTTTTTTTAAAAAACGCATGAATATTCTGGCTCTGGGCGGGGGCAGCGCCAGGGGACTTTGCAGCATAGGGGTGCTGAAGGTATTGGAAAAATACTACGGAAGAGGAAGACTTCCGTTCGATATGATCATCGGGACCAGCATAGGAAGTCTGATCGGAGCTTCCTATTGCCTTGGAATGACGGTTGACGAGCTTGAAAGGAGAGTTAAGGATTTTTCCTGGCCAAAGCTGGTAGACTTCGGAATATATTCGACTGGCATGATAAAAGGTGACAGGCTGGAGGAGATAATAAAAGATTGTGTCGGGGGGAAGGGATTTGAGGAAGTGAAGATCCCATTCGCTCTTACAACTACCAAAATAGAAACAGGCGAGGAGCTTATCCACAAAACAGGAGATCTGGTAAAGCTCTTAAGGGCAAGTTGTTCTTGGCCGGGCATATTCACTGCCGTGGAATATGACGGTGATCTATTGGTGGACGGCGGTGTGCGTAACAGTATTCCGACTAAAGCCGCTAAAACTTACGGGGCCACATCTATCTTAGCCGTAGACCCCGGGTTCGCCGTAAAAAACCAGAAGATGAGTAATGTTCTTAGGGTTACCGTGCAGGCGGTACAGATAATGGGAGAGGAGCTTAACTCTTACCAGTCTAAAGAGGCGGATGTTACCATAAAACCGGATCTTAAGGAAATAGACCAGTTTGATTTCGATAAATCAAGTTACATTATAAAAATGGGAGAGGCCGCGGCTGAGAGTATGATCAAAAAAGTAAAACGCAGGTTTTTCTGATAGAACTACGGAGAGAGATGAACAAAGAGAATTCAGGGACAGAAATGGGGTTTGATTCCCTTGTGTCGGCTCTTGCGGCGGAGGCGCTCGCGGCTATGGGGATAGTGGATCATCCGGCTTTTAAGGGGATCAAAAAAGATCTTAAGCACGCTCAGGCTGTCATAGACACTCTCAGTATGCTTAAGGGCAAGACGGCCGGCAACCTCAGCGTAAAGGAATCCGATCTTCTGGAAGAGGCTCTTCATCAGCTGCGGCTTGGGTATGTAGCCTCTCTGAAGAACGATGGACTCACCGGGGAAAAGGGGCAAGGGACCGGTGGTGTTTCGTGAAAAAAGGTTTATCCGTGCTGATCCGAGTGGTAGTGAGTTTCGGTCTTCTCGGCGGGCTTTTCTGGGTAATGCGAGGGCAGATCGGGGATATAAGCAGGACCATATTTTCCTCGAACCCCGCGTATCTGATGGCGTCCGTTCTTTTTCTTCTGGTAATGGTCGCGCTGCTCTCAGCCAGGCTAAAGGTAGTTTTTGAGGGGGAGGACCTTGCCCTCTCTTTCAGAGAGTCGGCAGAACTCACATGTGTGGGTTTCTTTTTTAACAACTTTATGCCGACCGCGGTCGGAGGCGACATCGTTAAGGCTCATTACGCGTCAAGGTTCAATAGTAAAAAGATCAAGTCATATGCCAGTGTTTTTATGGACCGCATAATAGGGATGCTGGCTATACTTTTTATAGCTGTTGTAGCCGTGGTCTTTGACAGGGGCAGATTCTCTCTGGCGGTCATAAGGCCGATGATCTTTATTTTCTTAGTGATAGGGATGACCGGTATAGTAGTCGTAACGAACAGGACTGTAGCCAGGTTAATGGAAAGGTTTTTCACAAGATTCCGGATGATGGGGCTGGGAGAAAGGCTTAACGAGGCATACTCGATAATACACGATTACAGGAACAGGCCGGATGTTGTCGTCAGGTCCTTGTTGTATTCAGTTCTCGTGCAGGCCTCCAACTGTATACTTGTGTATTTTCTGTTCGTTTCTCTGGGGAAACCGGTAAGCCTGGGGAATATTTTCCTTCTCATGCCCGTTGTGGTTTTCATCAGCATGGTACCGTCCATAGGCGGTCTTGGTGTGCGAGAGTACGCTATGGTGGCATTTTTTTCGGTAGTGGCAGGCAGAGAGGTCTCTTTCGCTGTAAGTCTTCTGGTCCTGGCGGGGAACTTTCTGGTTAGTATCGCGGGCGGTCTGGTTTATATGCGCTGGACGGTAGCTCCTTCCCGCGCTCTGGGGAAGACGGAAGTATGATGTAAAAATATGGAGGATAAGATGGCTAAGATACTCGTGATAAACGGTCCCAACCTTGATATCCTGGGGAAAAGGGAAGAGAAAATATACGGGAATGTGACAATAGACGAAATTAACTCCGGGCTTTTGAAAAAGGCGGCATCCCGTGGGTTCGAGATAGAATTTTACCAGTCGAACCATGAAGGAGATATAGTCGAAAAAATAACCAGATCAGAAGTGGACGCGATAATAATCAACCCGGCGGCATATACGCATACCAGCGTGGCCATAAGGGACGCCCTCAGCGCCAGAGCTCTGCCCGCGGTAGAAGTGCATATTTCAAACATATATGCCCGCGAGGAGTTCAGGCATAAGTCGCTGATAGCGCCCGTAGTTACGGGACAGGTCAGTGGTCTGGGTAAACATGTATATTTGCTGGCTCTCGAGGCTCTCATGGAGCTTTTAAATGGTAAATAAAGAGATAGCCGGTAAGGCCATAAAATCTTTACGCAAACGCATGTCCTCCCGCGAAGCTGTGCTCCTAAGTTCCGAATCAGACATAAGGTATTTTTCAAATTTCTATTCCAAAGGCGAAAAACTTTTGATCTTACCCGGTGCCTGCCCGATCTGCGTGATAGACGGCATGAACAAGTCTCTTGCAGAAAAGGAGCTCAAAGGCCTTGGGGTCAGGGTTTTTTCTTCTCCGGGATCTTCTTTGGAAATAATATCGGAAATCGTTTCCCAAAAAGGTATAAGGCGTATTTTCTGCGATACGTCGAACATTTCAGCGTTAGGCTACAAACTTATGGCACGGAGGCTTAGAGGCGTGGAATTGTCCTCAATGGTTGACGGTTTTTCGCTTCGAGAGATACTGGATGGTATCCGAGCCGTAAAACACCCGCAAGAGATAGCCGCACTTAGATTTGCCGCCGGGCAGACAGTTGTGATATGGGATAAGATCGCTCGAAAGATCAGACCGGGGATGACGGAATTAGAGATAGCCAGAATGGTGGACGTTCTTATCCGCCAGTCCGGATATGAAAATTCTTTTCCAACTATCGTTGCCTCAGGTCCTAATTCCGCTTTCCCTCACGCCATACCGGGAAAAAGAAAGCTCGGCAGGAAAGAGCACGTCGTAGTGGATTTCGGCATACGACACGATTTGTATTGTTCCGACTTGACAAGGGTATGGGGCGAATGTAGAATAAACGGGCGAATTGCGGAACTTTTGGCATGCGTTCAGGAAGCCCAGAAGGAAGCCATCCGGTTAATAAAACCTGGTGTGGAAATAAGACAAATAGCGGAAAAAATAGATGCCCTTTTCTCCCGGAAGGGGATGGGGCGTTTTGTTATGCACGGTCTTGGGCACGGGATAGGGCTTGATGTTCATGAGAGCCCCTCTTTCGGGAGACACTCAAAAGGGCTTTTTAAGGCGGGAATGGTGCTTACGGTCGAGCCTGGACTGTACGTTAAGGGTTTAGGAGGAGTTCGCGTAGAAGACATGGTACTTGTTACCCAAAAAGGACAAGAGGTGCTCACTGTATGATAAAAGCGGTCAATCTTAGGCAAGGAACTATAATAGTTTACAACGGTCAGCTGCATGAAGTAGTAGAGGCTCAGCATTACAAACCAGGTAAGGGCGGGGCTTTTGTGCGATCAAAATTAAGGAACCTGGTTTCCGGGTCTGTGATGTCTGAGACCCTCAGGCCCGACGAAACTTTTGAAGACGCTTTCATCGAGCAGAAACAGATGCAGTTTCTTTATAAGGACGATCTTGGATACTGTTTTATGGATGAAACTACGTATGAACAGGTCCATGTAAACGAAAAGATAGTTTCCGCCGCCGCCGACTACCTGAAAGAGAATATGAGCGTTACTATGCGTTTGCACGACGGCGAGATCCTCGGTATAGATCCTCCCATACACGTGGTACTAGAGGTGTCACAGACCGATCCCGGTTTCAGGGGAGATACTGTCTCGGGCGCGACAAAGCCGGCGACTCTTGAGACGGGTAAGGTTATAAAAGTGCCTCTTTTTGTTGAAACAGGGCAGCTGGTAAAAGTTGATACACGTACTGGAGAATACATTGAAAGGGCCTAAATCCGCGAAACGACCCGCCGGTAAAGGGGCCCCTGGTAAAGCGGTCAGGAAAGCAAACGACAAGGGGATAGACATGAGCATAAAAAGGATCAAGGAGATCGTGGATTTAATGAACGACAACAATCTTTCTGAGGTTGAAGTCGAGCAGGAGGGTCTTAAGGTAAGGCTCATAAAAACCCGCAGCGGCGCGGTAGAGCAGGTGAATTACATACCGGCAGCCCCGGTACAGATGCCGGCCGTATCGCAGCCCGCCGTTTCTCAGCAGGAACAGCCAAAAAATAACCGTAAAGAGGTGCTATCCCCTATGGTGGGGACTTTTTACAGATCTCCTTCCCCTGAAACCGCGCCCTATGTTAATGTCGGAGACGTGATACAAAAAGGAGATGTACTTTGCATAGTAGAGGCTATGAAGCTCATGAATGAGATAAAGGCCGAGTTCGGCGGGCGCATAGCTGAAGTGCTTGTGGAAAATGCTGAGCCAGTGGAGTTCGGGCAGGCACTTTTCCTTATCGAACCTTTATGACATTAAGTTCCGCTAAAAACCGGAAGGTACAGCATATGTTTTCAAGGATACTTATCGCCAATAGAGGCGAGATAGCTCTCAGAATAATAAGGGCATGCAGGGAGCTTGGTGTTAAGACCGTAGCGGTTTATTCACAGGCCGACTCAGGGTCTCTTCACGTAAGGCTTGCCGATGAAGCGGTATGCATAGGCAAGGCAAAATCTTCGACTAGTTATCTTCACATACCCAATATAATAAGCGTCGCTGAAATAACGGACGTTGATGCTATACACCCGGGTTATGGGTTCCTGGCCGAGGACGCTCATTTCGCCGAGATATGCGCTTCCTGCCAGATAAAGTTCATAGGCCCTTCTCCCGAAAACATGCGGATGATGGGAGACAAGATGGCCGCCAAGGACACTATGAAGAAGGCCGGGATACCCGTTATACCCGGTTCGGAGACGATCCTTGATACAAAAGAGGATGCTCTTAAAGAGGCGAAAAGAATAGGATACCCTGTCATAATAAAAGCATCGGCTGGAGGCGGCGGTAAGGGGATGAGAGTGTGCCATAACGATGTAAGGCTCGTAGGGGCTTTTATGACGGCTCGAAGCGAGGCTGAAGCGTCGTTTGGGAATCCCGCTGTCTACATGGAAAAGTACATAGAGGCTCCAAGGCACGTTGAGTTCCAGATCCTTGCCGATGAACACGGGAATGTAGTCCATCTCGGGGAAAGGGACTGCACAGTTCAAAGGCGCCACCAGAAACTTATAGAGGAATCCCCGTCCACTCATTTGACGGAAAAAATGCGCAAGGAAATGGGGGAAGCCGCTGTAAAAGGAGCTCAGAGCGTGGGATACCGCGGGGTCGGAACCATAGAGTTCCTGGTAGACGGGTCTAGCTTCTACTTCATGGAGATGAACACGAGGATACAGGTCGAGCATCCCGTTACTGAGCTTGTTACCGGCATAGATCTTATCAAGGAACAGATAAGAGTTGCTGCGGGGCAGAAGCTGGGATATACCCAGCAGGATATAGTTTTCAAAGGAGCGGCCATAGAGTGCCGGATAAATGCGGAAGACCCGGATAATGATTTTCGCCCGTGCCCGGGGAAAATAACCGCTCTTAACATACCGGGAGGTATGGGGGTAAGAGTGGACACGCATGTTTATTCGGGATATGAGATCCCCCCTTTTTACGACTCTATGATAGCCAAGCTTATAACTCACGGGAAAAACCGTGACGAGGCCATACGTATAATGCAGAGGGCCCTTTCGGAGTTTCATGTGGAACCCATAAAAACCACTGTAGATTTTCATAAGAGGGTCATGTCTGATTCAGATTTTCACGCCGGCGCCATATCGACGCACTATGTCGAAAAGTTTTTCCCGAAAGAGGAAAACTGATTTTCTGTTCTGCGGTCCTTCAAAACAGGGGGTATTTATGTTATTCCTAAAAAAGTTGACGGGATTTCTTTATTTCCTTGTTATGGCATCCGCCGGGATAGTTTTGGTGATGATATCGCTCGAAGCGGTCCCGGAGACAATGCTCTCTGAGGCTATCAGTGTTGTGAGGTCGGACGTATGGTCCAAGGCCGGAGTAGCAGCCGTAGGGGCGGTTATTTTCCTGACAGGGTGTTTTGTCTTTTCGAAATCAAGGAAGTTAAAGGGGAGCGAGAAACTTATAACTTTTCAGAATCCCGACGGGGAGGTTACCGTTTCGGTTTCTGCCATAGAAAACTACGTGAAGAGGGTTTCACGGGATATTCCCGGCATAGCTGACGTTAAAGCTTCCGCCAAGGTGAACAAGAAAGGTATATTCATAACCAGTTTTGTGGCTGTTTCAGCCGGAACGAACATACCTGAGGCTACGGAAAACATCCAGATGACCGTCAAAAGCAAGGTTCAGGACATGCTTGGTGTAGAAGAAAAAATAACGGTTACCATGCACGTCGTAAAGATACTAAAGGATAATGAGCCGGCAGACAAAACGGAGGACGAGCCCGAAAGAACGGCGAATCCTCCTTTCAGGGAATTGGATTAGACTCTAATAATTTCAGGGAGACGCAATGGACAGCAGGGACAAAATATCCCAAATATTTCTGGAGAGCATAGATGTTAAAAAGAAATTCATCGCTGATCCATCGGCGATAAGCAATGTGGCTGCCTCTGTCACGGCAATAAAGGACTGCTACGCGAGAGGGGGCAAGGTTATAGTTTTCGGAAATGGGGGAAGCGCCTCGGACAGTCAACATATGGCGGGAGAGCTTGTTGTAAGGTTCAGGAAGGAAAGGAAAGCCCTGGCATGCATTTCTCTTTCGGCCGATACCGCGATATTGACCGCGGCGTCCAACGATTACGATTTTTCCAAGGTGTTTGTAAGGCAGATGGAAGCTCTTTTGAAGAGAGAGGATCTTGTGATAGCGATATCAACGAGCGGGAATTCTCCTAACGTTATCGAGGCAGTGCGGTACGCTAAGGACAGGAAAGTTCCCGTTATCGCTCTTACGGGAAAGTCCGGCGGAGAACTTGCCGGACTTGCGGACATTCCCATAGTCGTGAAGTCACCCGTTACGGCGAGAGTTCAGGAAACACACAGCGCCATAATGCATGCCATTTGCGAACTTGTTGAGGAGGACCTGTGAAACCTGGGAGCGGGAAGATCCTCGAAAGAGACGTTCTTGCGGAAAAGATAAGGGTGATGAAAGCGGGTTCAAAAAGAGTGGGTTTCACCAACGGGTGTTTTGATATTCTTCACCTGGGCCATGTACGTTACCTCGCCAAGGCAAAAACAGAGTGCGACATTCTTGTGGTAGGCCTAAATTCTGATCTGTCCGTCAGGGAGCTAAAGGGCCCCGAGCGCCCTGTAAATAGCGAAGGCGCGAGGGCTGAAGTCCTATCGGCCTTATCTTGTGTGGATTTCGTAACTATTTTCAGCGAATTAACTCCGATCGAGCTTATAAAAAAAATCATGCCGGATGTCCTTTTTAAGGGAGGGGACTGGAAAGAGGCCGATATAGTCGGGGCTCCGGAGGTCAAAAAGAACGGAGGAAGGGTCGTTGTCGTGCCGTACGAGCAAGGGTACTCCACTACCGGAATGATAAAGAACCTGCGATCCTCAGCGGAGGGATAATGGACAGCGGTGTTTACAGGATAATCGACGCCAACCTTAACAGGGTCATGGAGGGCGTCAGGGTATGCGAAGATGTGGCGCGTTTTTCCTCTAACAATAAAAACCTTACAGCCAGCCTGAAAGGCCTCAGGCACGAGATATTCGGGGCGGTAAAAGACATAAGACAGCAGTACCTGTTCGAGATGGTATCAGCCAGAGATGTTAACGACGTGGGTATCAAGACCACCGAATCGGAAAAGAAAAGAGGCGATGTTTCAGAGCTTTTTATGGCCAATGTCCAGAGAGGAAAAGAATCTTTGAGGGTATTAGAGGAAGTCCTTAAGCTTTTTGACGGGGATGTTTCCCAGAAATTCAAAAAATTCAGATTTAAACTATACGACATAGAAAGGTCCGCCGTAGAAGACAGGGTTCTATTCGGGGGAGCTCGCAAAAAAAATCGGAAGGGAAAATCATGATAGAACTGGAAAAAGCGCTGATCTCTAAGATAGCTCTTCAAGAGGGGCTTCCGGAAGAGTTCATAATCTCTGGGGTGTCGGCGGGAACTATAACCGTAATGAAAAACCGTTTTCATGACATAGAAAAGCCCTGCGCTGTGGGTAAAGGGCTTGTTACAAAAGTCAATGCGAACATAGGAGTTTCTTCGGGAAATTCTGATGTGGATCTTGAGATCGGTAAAATGAAAATGGCTGTGTCTTTCGGGGCCGACACGATAATGGACCTGTCTACGGGAGAGGATGTGACGGGTATCAGAAAGAGAATACTCCGGGAATGTCCCGTTCCGCTCGGTACGGTGCCGGTTTACGAATTGGCGTGTTCCTCTCGGAAAAAGTTCCTTTCCATGGAAGAGGATGACTTTCTTGACGTTCTTCGTAAACAGGCCGAGGAAGGAGTTGATTTTTTTACCGTTCATTCAGGTATAACTTTGGAAAGTGTCAACTGGGTTAAAAAGAACCCGAGAATAATGAATATTGTCAGCAGGGGAGGCGCTTTGCTCGCATCCTGGATGGAGGCGAATCGCAGGGAAAACCCGTTTTTTTCCAAGTTTGATGACGTGGTTAAGATCGCACGCGAGTATGGTGTGGTCCTCAGTCTGGGAGACAGTTTGAGACCCGGAGCCGTATCCGATGCCACGGATCGGCTGCAGGTTCAGGAGCTTCTTATCCTGGGCGACCTTCAACAAAGGGCTTTGTCGATGGGGGTTCAGGTGATAATAGAGGGTCCGGGACATGTTCCCCTTGACCAGATCGAGGCCAACGTCAAGCTTGAGAAGTCTATTTGTCATGGAGCGCCTTTCTACGTACTGGGGCCGCTTGTAACAGATGCGGCTCCCGGGTATGATCACATAACCGGGGCCATAGGAGGGGCGATAGCGGCCTGGCACGGAGCGGATTTTCTGTGTTATGTCACACCGGCCGAACATTTAAGGCTTCCCGATGAGATGGATGTGAAAAACGGTGTAATAGCTTCTAAAATAGCCGCGCACGCAGCGGATATAGCCAAAGGTAACGTTACGGCTATATCACGCGATAAAAAGATCTCTCAGGCCAGGGCACGAAGGGACTGGGAAGGACAGTTTTCGCTCGCTCTGGATCCTGTCCTGCCGAGGGAAATGAGGAAAAGCGCCCATCCTAAAAAGGAAGATATGTGCACTATGTGTTCGGAATACTGTTCCATAAAGATAACCGAAGAGAGTCTTCTTGCCGGGAAAGGTGAGACGAAATAACATGAAACTTACAGTTATAGGATCTGCCGCGCTGGACACTATAGAAACACCAGCCGGCCGAAAAGATGATGTTCTTGGAGGGTCTTCCATATATGCCTCTTTAAGCGCTTCGTTTTTCTCAAAGGTAAACCTTATAAGCGTCGTGGGAACGGATTTCCCCAAAAAATATCTTAAACTTCTGGAAAGCCGGAAAATAGGGCTTTCGGGACTTGAGATAAAGACCGGTAACACATTCAGGTGGAAAGCCAGGTACGATAAGGATATGGCCCATGCCAGGACCCTCAGTACAGAGCTTAACGTTTTTGAAGGGTTTCGTCCCCATATTCCTAAAGAGGTATCCCGCGAGGACAACCTTCTTCTCGCCAATATAGATCCTGAACTCCAGAGTCATATTTTCAACAGGATACGTCCCAGGGGGATCGTTGCCTGCGATACAATGAACCTTTGGATAGAAAACAGGAGAAAGGAGCTTATCAGGCTGCTTAAAAAAGTTGATATATTTTTGCTTAACGATGAGGAGGCAAGGCAGCTTTCCGGAGAGAAGAACCTTATCAAGGCCGCGGAGTGCATATCGTCCATGGGTGCAAAAATGATCGTAATAAAAAAGGGGGAACATGGGTCTTTATTCTTTTGTGACGGTCTTTCGTTCATGTCTCCAGCCTATGCCATAAAAAAAGTGAGCGATCCTACCGGGGCGGGAGATACTTTCGCCGGAGGGATGCTCGGATACCTGACGGGCGCAAAAAAAATCGATTCCGGGGTATTGAGAAGAGCCTTGGTGTATGGTAGTATAATGGCGTCTTTCGCGGTGGAGAGTTTTTCGGCGGCAGGGCTTTTAAGGATCACGGCCAAGGGCTTAAAGGAACGGTACTTGCGTTTCAGGGGTTTGACGGTTTTTTGAGAAAGGAAATACGGCGGGCGAGTGTAGCACAATGGCAGTGCTCTAGCTTCCCAAGCTAGCTACGGGGGTTCGATTCCCCTCACTCGCTCCATTTTTTTTATTGTGACTCTCGGTTCCGGGCAATATGTCAAGCTAAAAAAGGATATCTTTTCCTAACACATCAAAAAAATCATCTTATATAGTTGACACCTAAAGTCTCATGGAATAGTATAGAAAAGTCGTGGTGAGGTTTTTACCGATTGAAGAAGTGTGCAAAAGTTTTACAATAATAATATACCAAAGCGGGGGAAGCCAAGGGTAATACTGGGATTTTAATAGGATATGCCTTGCTCTTTCCCCTGCCGCGTTATAAGAGGTCCTAAAGAGGTAACGAGATGTTCATAGAACCTGTTTCGGGCTCGATGTTCTTCGGGCGGGAAGAAGTTTTGGGTACGCTCAAAAAACGAGTTACAGCCCTCAAGGGCGGGTATCGCCAAAATCTGGCCCTTACCGGGCCTATGCTTTGCGGAAAGTCCTCAATATTACGCCACTTTATAAGAAACGCTTCCGATGCCGACGTGATCCCCATCTACATAGAAATGGACGGCGAGGATTTTAATGTTTTCGCTCTGAGGTTCATAGCCTCGCTTATGCGGGGATATCTTATGAGCGAAGGTAAGTTGTCCCAGGAGGTTGGGAACTTTTCTCAGGTATTGCGAGGCGAGGCCTGTGGAGAAAGGGTTTCGGCGGATTTTGATTTTCTGCGGGAAATTACACGGGAGCTTATCCCTGAAACGTCGGCTTGTGTGAGCGCTATCCTTAAGTACCTTGATAAAAAGAGGATCGATCAGGCTTACGAAGGGCTTCTGGCTCTGACTTCGGTGTTTAAATCGGAGACAGGGAAAAATTGTGTGGTCATACTTGATGAGTTCCATAATCTTTCCAATTTCGGCCTTCGCAAACCTTTTCAGGTGTTCGGCAAATTTATAATGGTCCAGAAGAACACAATGTATATTGTTTCGAGCTCCCAGGAAAGCCTCCTGAGGGATATTCTCTCAAGCAAACTATCCCTGCTTTTTGGAAACTTTGAGGTAATAGAGGTCAAGGGTTTTGACAATCACGCGGCCAGGTCCTTTATTTCCGGAAAGATGGGGAATATGTCGGAAGAAAATATTCTCAGGGATTATTTGATACAGCTATGCCAGGGCAGTCCCTTTTATCTTGAGACCGTATCGTCGCGCGTGGCCAAGATATCTGCGGAAAACGGGCATAAAGCAGACGACAAGGAATGTCTTCTGGAGGCTTTGGCGGAACTTATGTACTCTTCGGAAGGGGTCCTGAGCCAGTATTTCACCAACACGCTCAACTTCTTTCTGGAAAAGAAAAACAGAAAGAAATACATACCCGTTCTTTTGTCTATGTCGAGGGGTAACTCCACGCTTAAGGCGATACAGAAAGGTCTTGGAAGGAACGATAAGGATCTTGGAAACAAACTTTCTAAGCTCAGGGAGATGGACATAATCTGGTCCAGCGGCGTGTTCTATAAAATAGCCGATAAGCTGTTCGAATACTGGCTGAGGCACGTGTATTCAGTTAAGACCAGGTCCATGATAGACGATATGGATATGAAGTACATTGAGTTCAAGAACTCGATCGGGGAGGATTACGAGAATTATAGGTTATTCAGGGCCATCGATGCCGCGGACCTCATAACCGGGATACTGGGAAAGTTCAATAACGAAAAAATAGAGTTGGGACATAATCTCCGTAAACTTTCCGCTTTCAGCGACATCAGGCGAATTGCGTCACACGGCAATGTTACTTCTGTGGCGGCCCAGACCGAGGCGGGTAAATGGGTTTTTCACATTAAACAGCGCGATATCATCGTGGAACAGGATGTCTGTGACATCAGGAAAATACCGACGGGCTCGGGCAAGCACAAGATCCTTAAAAAGGTGCTCATTCCTCTCGGCGGGATCGACGAAAACGCTTTCCTGCTTGCCAAAGAGCACAACGTTTGGATATGGGATATAGGAACGTTAAACAGGATTTTCAGGGTTTACGGGAGGTTCGAGCTTGTGCTATGAGAATAGGCGTCATTTCCGACACTCATATCCCTATTTTCTCGAGCGGTGTGCCTCTTGAGATAAGGCGTGTTTTTTCCTCATGCGATCTTATCGTACATGCTGGTGATATGGTCGACGTAAGGGCTATGGAGGAGTTCAGGAAGATAGCCGAAACCAAGGCTGTTCAGGGCAATATGGACAGTGAAGATCTTAAAAAAACTTTGCCTGAACATCTGATGTTCGAAGCCGGAGGGAAAAAGATAGGAGTGGTACATGGGAGGGGGTCCGGGAAAGCTGTCCTGGAATGGGTGAAGGATTTTTTTAAATCCAAGCCCGATATAGTGATTTTCGGGCATTCACATTTACCCTTTAATGAAAAGATCGGAGGTACCCTGTATTTTAACCCCGGAAGCGCTACCGATACCATGCTTTCGGGAAAAAGAACCTACGGCATAATATCCATAGAGAACGGGGATGTCAAAGCGGAAATAGTCGAGATCGGAACTGTGTAAAATTTGACAAGGTCTATGCTTGCGGAGGCGTGCAATGAAAGACGAGATTCTTGCCAGAGAGGTCCTGGAAAAAAGGGAAAACGACTGGCTGGCGCCTTACGCTATGAAAAGTTCCGCGTCTTCAGGACGCGTTCACTGTGAAGAGGAGCATCCCTACCGAACGGCTTACCAGAGAGACAAGGATCGCATAATTTACTCTACTGCCTTCAGAAGATTGGAATACAAGACCCAGGTGTTTGTCAATCATGAAGGAGACTATTACCGTACCCGTCTTACGCATACGCTTGAGGTCGCGCAGATAGCCAGGACTATAGCGAGGGCGCTACGTTTAAATGAAGATCTTGTCGAAGCTATAGCCCTTGCCCACGACCTCGGTCACACGCCTTTCGGTCATTCCGGAGAAGATACTTTGGCGGAACTTATGGCTTCCCACGGGGGGTTCGACCACAATTCTCACGGTCTTAGGGTTGTGGATCTCCTTGAGGAAAAATACCCTGATTTTCCAGGGCTTAACCTGACAGAGGAAGTTAGAAGAGGAATTATAAGGCATTCGACTCCCTTTGATATGAGAAGAGCCGAGACTACTGTCATCCCGGGGCCGATCCTTCTCGAAATACAGGTTGTTGACGTCGCCGATGAGATCGCTTACGACAATCATGACATCGACGACGGTCTTAAAAGCGGTCTTTTAACCGACGGAGATTTGAGGGGCAGTGATATCTGGGAGGAAGTAGCAGCCAAGGTCGATAAAAAATTTCCTCATGCTTCTCCCGGTGTCCGCAGGTCGTGTGTAGTGCGGGAGCTTATAAACACACAGGTCTCTGATCTTGTTAGAAATACCACTCAGATGGTCAAGTCTTTCGGAATACAGGATATTTCCGACATTTCCAGGGTAAAGGAACGGGTGGTTGATTTCAGTTCCCCCATGAAAGAAAAAAGAAAGCCCCTTAGGGAGGTACTCCTTAAGAAGCTTTACAGGCACTATAGGGTGGTGCGTATGTCGCAGAAAGCTTCGCGTTTTCTCAGGGAACTTTTTTCGGTCTATTGTGATAACCCCGAACAGCTTCCCCCTCACGCCTATGACAATATTCCGGGGAGAGGGAAATACAGGGCGATATGCGACTATATAGCCGGCATGACAGACCGGTACGCGCTTGACCAGTATAAAAAATTCTTCGAACCCTATGAGAGGGTCTGACATGAAGCAGAAAAATCACGATCATGGAATGGAGATTTTTCGGAAATTCAACGAGAACTGGGATCTTAGACGGGAGGTCACGGTATTCGGCGAAATCCTGAAATTTCCGGCGTGGGTTATTCTTCCTTTTCTGACAAGGACGGAGGAACTCAAGGGGACGGAACTTGCCAGGATAGTCCTGGCTGAAACAAAAAGCGAGGACAATGTCAGGGCAGAGCTGCTTAAGATAGTTTCCTGCATCAAAAGGTCCCATAAACTTAAGACGGTCGAAAGTTTTTCTTATGGCGAAGACAAACATGGTGTCTGTTATGTCCTGATGTCTGAAGGCAAAGCCTTTGGCATAATCATGGTATGCGGCCTTAAAAAAGACATGTCGGCTGATATGAAAAAGCTGTTTATATCTTTCACCGATATAGTGATACGAGAGACCAGGCAGGAAATGGAGCTCGAGGAACTGAACAAGACCATAAGACCCAGAGCGATAGCGTTATCCACTGTGCATACTGTCCATAGGCTCATGACCGCCACTTTTGACATAAACGAACTTTTACCCAGGATCGCGCATCTTACCCTTCAGGTGATGAGGGCAAACAGGTGTTCGATAAAAATGGTGGACAGACAGAAGAAAATACTAATACCTAAAGTCACGATAGATCTCAGGAAGAAGAAGACAAAATTGAAGAAGGTCCGGATAGGGAAGTATGCCCCCGGAAGAGCGGTTAAAAAGGGGCTTCCAATAAGGGGCGACAATTACCTTGCCGCGCCGCTCATAGATGAGGATATTATGGGGGTAATAACCATTTACGACAAGACAGACGGAAAAGAGTTTACCCAGTTTGACGAAGAGATCATGAAAACGCTGGCGGAACAGTCGGCTATCGCGATAAAGAATGCCAATCTTTACAGAGAGCAGGCCGAGATAACCATCAGCAGCATAAGATGCATATCTCACATGCTCGCGAACAGGTCGAATGTGGCTCATAGAGGGGAAGCTTCTTTTTTAAGGCTGATAAATATAATCGGGCCAAGATTAGGTCTTAACGAAAGCGAGACAAAGATGCTTCAGTATGCCGCCATGCTGCACGACGCCGGACAGATAAGCGTCCCGGAAAAGGTTCTTATGAAAAAAGGGGGGCTTACGGGTAAAGAGTACAGTATTGTCAAAAAACATCCATTAAAGGGGGCTTCTCTGCTGTCCAAGTTCAAACCATTAAAACCGATACTCCCCATAATACTATACCATCACGAGAATTTTGACGGGACCGGTTATCCCAAGGGGCTGAAGGGCAAGGATATCCCCATAGCGGCAAGGATACTGGCCGTTATAAGCTCTTTTGAGGCTATGATAACCGAGAAACCTTACCGCAAGGCGCTTTCAATGCCGGATGCCGTTAGGGAAATAAGGCGCAATTCGGGAAGACAGTTCGATCCTTCTGTCGTCGGTATTTTTTGCGAGGTCATAGACAGAAAGGATGTAAAACGCCTTCTGGAGAAGGATCTGATAAAACAGGAAAAATAGAAAAATTTTTTGACCGATTATGAATCGTCCGGCAAAGGTACTGACTACTGTTGTTCTGACCGCGGGTATAACTTGCGTATTTTTTTTCATGCCTGCCTTAATAGGGAGGAAAATACTGCCGGCGGTAGCGAAAATATCAGGATTGGAGCTCTCTTACTCTGATCTGAGGGGCAATCCGTTCCGGGGGAGGGGTATAAGGGCGGCGGATTTCAGTCTCAATAGAGGCGGGGTCGGAGCGAGATCCCGAGAGGCTTTTTTTCAGATAGACCCGTCCGGGCTTTTCAGGAAGAGAAGAATTATAGCCCAATGTTATTTTGAGGATGTGGTGTTTTTCCTTTCAGGGGACGACCCCGGAAAAGTTACCAATGTAATGGATCTTTTGTCTCTTCCCGGACAGGTTTTTGAGAAACTTTCTTTTTCCCTGACAGCTGACAGGGAGCTTGTGGAAATAAAGTCGCTTATGGCTGTATCAGAAGATATTGTTGTCGAAGGAGATGTTTACTGGAACAGGTCAAGGAACGCCGTATCGATAGATATGGCGTTTTCGGTCTCTCCGGAGCTTGCCGCGGGAGCCGGATCGGGCATAAAGGAACGATTATTGACAAGTAAGGAAGACGGATGGTTCGGGACGTCGATAGCTTATAAGGGCAATCCGGACTTTTTAAAAGCGCTTTACACGGCGATTTCTCCTTCCGGGGACAGATAATACAGCGCTTGCCATTTAAAGACTTTGTGCTAAAATATAGCCCGATGCAGGACGATAATTTTAAAGAGGATCTCTTCGGCAGGGGCGGTTCCTTCGGGAAGCAGCCTAAACTGCCTGTTTTTGACGGTTATGTGCGGCAGCAGCGTTATTTGCCATATGTTAAGATACCTACCGAATACGCTGTAATAGCTCTCATAGCTGTTTTGGTCATGCTTACTGTCTCGTACGCTCTGGGTGTAAAGGTGGGGCGCAGTTATGCTCCCGCGCCGCAATTTACTCCTACGGAAAGCGTGACGGTGACACCCGATACAGCGGAAAAAGAGGTGTCTGAGGAAGAGAAGGAAGCGGAAGCTCTTGAGTATCAGGAAATCAGGGAAATGAGGCTTAAGAGCTATCTTGACTATACCGAGGTCGCTCCAGAGGATACGCAAGAGGACATAGTCGAGAGTTTGCCGGAAGAGGCAGTTTCTCCGGAGTTAGAAAAAACCGAGCTTCCTGTTCCGGTGGCAGAACCCCAGGCTTTGCCGGCGGATGGCAAATACGTGATATATCTCGCGGCGTTCAAGGAAGAAAGCCGGGCAAAAGAGCTGGCTGACAAGTTAAAGGCAGGCGGTGTAGACGGGAGATTCGCTAAAAAATCCGACTGGTATCAGGTCTATGCGGCGGGTTATAAAAATATAACCGAGGCTAATTCCGCAAAGGCGATTTTGAAGAAGTCTTATGCTGATTGTTACATACGTAAAATAGAATAAGGTCAGGATTTGTGCGGCCTAAAAGTTTTAACTAAAAAACAAAGAAGAGAGGGAAATATGACCCAGCACCCGAGTTTAAAAGGCAGCGGAAAGACCGGCGTAAAGTTCCGGTCTGTACTGAAAAGGTATGAGAAGATAAAGGACCTTGATGAAAAAGAAAAATGGGATGACGAAAAGGGTTCCGTGTACCGTCTTCCTAAGATAAAACGCCTTAAGTTCAAGGTAAAGAAAACTAAGGGGCCCTCGGAAGAAAAAGAAGGGGCTGAAGGAGCCGCCGGGACAGCGGCCACACCTGCTACCCCTGCTGCGGGAGCCAAAGCCGCCTCCGGTGACGCCGGCAAGAAAAAAGGTAAGTAAACGGTTTGGGCTTGAAGCTGTCCTCTCCTGGAGGGTCGTAAAATGGTAAGTTATGAGGATTTTAAAAAATTAGATCTGAGGGTCGCTGAGATAAAGAGCGTGCGGGAGCACCCGAACGCTGACAAGCTTCTTGTCCTCGATGTTGTTATAGGAGAGGAAACCAAACAGATAGTGGCCGGGATAAAGGCAGCTTATTCGAAAGAGGAGCTTGTCGGCCGGAAGGTAATTGTTTTGAATAACCTTGAACCGGCTGTTTTGAGGGGGGAGGTGTCCTCCGGGATGCTTCTAGCCGCAAGTCATGACGGATCTTTGCCGGTTCTCCTGTCCTTAGAGAAGGAAGTTCCTTCAGGGGCCGTAGTAAAATAGGACTTCTTTTTATCCATTTTATACAGGGGGTAGGGGCTGGTGGTCCCGGTTACCGCTGAAAAAATGGCCGAAATAGACGAGAAGGCGCGCGTTTTTTTTGGGCTAAAACAGGAAGATCTTATGGAACGCGCGGGTTTGAGTGTCGCGGAAACCCTGATCAGCGAATCCTACCGATATAACCCCCAAAATATAATTGTTTTGTCAGGGAAAGGCAATAATGGCGGAGACGGTTTTGTTTCGGCTCGGCGTCTTTTTTCGGTGTTCGGGACAAAGGTTGTGCTATATTCTGCTCCGGAGAGAGATATAAGGCCTGGCTCGGCTCTTTCTAATTTCTACAGGGCTAAGGCTTCCGGGATTAAGATCTCTGCCTTAGGGGAAGCGCTTAAGGATAATTCCGCTTTCAACAGGAATACCGCGGTCATAGACGCTATTTTCGGAACAGGCTATAAGGATGCGATGTCGGGTGTTTTCGGAAAGATCGCAGATATGGTCAATAAGTCTGGAGCCAGGGTTTATTCGGTGGATGTCCCATCCGGACTGAACGCTACCACAGGCGAGGTTCTCGGCAGCTGTTTCAGGGCAGACAGGACTATTACTTTCGGCCTTCCTAAAACGGGTTTTTATTCCGGGAGGGGGCCTGAATTCTGCGGAAAAATAGATGTGGTAGATATAGGTTTCCCAAAAGAGCTGTTAAAAGATTTTATGTAGTTTTCAGGAGAGCATGATGAAAAGAACACGGGTTTCTTTGGGAGAGAGAAGTTACGAGATCCTTTCGGGATCGGGGGCCGTCAAAAGCCTTCCTTCTGTCGTTTCCGGGATATCTTCCTCTTCTCCGGTGGTCGTGATAACCGATAGAAATGTTTTGAAATTTTCCGGCCGGATGCTTGAAGGTGTTTTTAAGAAGATCAGGAACCCTCTCGAGAAAATAATACTGACTCCCGGAGAGAAGTCTAAAAGTCTTTCTGTTTTCGGCGGGGTCGTCAGGGAGATAACTGCCCGCACCAGAGGTCATAGGCCTATTATAATAGCGATCGGGGGAGGTGTTGTGGGCGATCTGGCGGGTTTTGTGGCTGCTACATACAGAAGGGGAGTGCCTCTTGTTCAAGTCCCTACCACTTTGCTGGCCCAGGTTGATTCTTCCGTGGGAGGAAAGGTCGGTATCGATATGCCGGAGGCTAAGAACATCGTCGGGGCGTTTTACCAGCCCAGGGCAGTGTTGTCGGATACCGGTTTTCTGAAAACCCTGCCGCTGCGCGAAAAGAGGAACGGAATGGCTGAGATCATAAAGTACGCGGTCATAAAGAGCCCGGAGTTGTTCAGAACGCTGGAAAACAACGTTTCGAAGGTGGAGCGGATGGACCATTCAGCAATCGACACGATCATCGCGGAATGCATAAAGATAAAAGCCAGAGTGGTGGAAAAAGATGAAAATGACTCGGGAGACATAAGGATAATCTTGAATTTCGGACATACCCTTGGTCATGCGGTCGAAGCGGCTTCGGGGTTTTCTGAAAGCTATAACCATGGCGAGTCGGTGGCTCTGGGGATGGTCATGGCCTGCAGGATAGCCGGGGACCTAGGAGTGGTGCGAGATGGCCACTCGAGAAGGATAGAGGAACTTATTTTATCGTATGGTCTGCCGGTTACTTTTTCCGGGGTCGGCCCCGATAAGATAATGTCGGCATTAAAGTACGATAAAAAGTTTATCTCAGGCGTGAACCGTTTTATCCTTCCGGAAAGGATAGGAAAAGTAAAGGTATATGATGATGTCAAGGATGAGATAGTCAGAAGGGCAGTTAAAAACGTTTATGCGCCTAAGCCCCGTTCGGGAGGAAAATAAAAATGAGGGCCTGTACTATTGACCTGCGGGTCAGATACCAGGAAACGGACCAGATGGGAGTTGTATATTACGCCAATTACCTGGTATGGTTCGAGGTAGCGCGTACCGAATTTTTCAGGACTCTGGGGCTCGACTACAGGCAACTTGAGGAAAAAGAGAAAATATATCTTCCCGTGGTAGGGGCCTCTTGCCGCTACCGGGCACCGCTTAAGTATGACGATCAGGTTTCCTTGACAATAAGGCTATCTTATGTGCGTTCGGCGAGGATAGGTTTTGAGTATGAGGTCAAACTCCTGGAAAAGGTTTGTGCCACGGGTAGCACAGAACATGCTTTCGTCAACAACGAAGGGTCACCTATACCGGTCCCGCCGCATATAAAAGCGGCTCTTGTCAGCGGAGACTGATCTCCGATTCCTTTTCCCCCAGGGAAACAATTATTTTTTCGGGCAGTATGCTTACGATCCGGTAGTCCCCGCTATGATCCCCCTCTGACACCAGTATCCCGTTCAGTATAGCCTGCGGCTTAGAAGAAGAATACATTATGCCGCTTAGTACGGGAAGGTTCAGCCCGGATGACCCGGTTATCGTTTTTGGTTTTAGATCCGCGGTCCGGGGGGATGATATGGCCTGTGAAAACCGCGGCTTCTGCGAGCTCTCTCGGGAATATGAACTCTCAACGGACTGGATTCCAGGCTTTTCGACGATATGCATGCTCATAATGACGGTGAATATCGCAAGAAGGCACAAAAAGGAAATAAGTAACAGTTCTTTTTTTCTTGTGCCGGTAAAAAGGACCTTTCTGGCGCCGGTGAATGTGAACCTTGCGCTCTTGCCTTTATTTTTTCTGTATTTCTCCGGTATAAGCCCGGCATCCGTAGAGATTATTTTTTCCAGAGTCCGGCTGGTTTTTTCAAAAGATCTTTCACGTTTTTCCTGCGCCTTTTTCAGGGCTTCTGCGATTATGCTCATGTTATACTGGAAGGAGCGGGTAGCTTCCTTCTATCTCCTTTATGCTTTGGTCGACGAGTTCTTCGTCTATTAAAAAAGACTCTCTGACAAAACCGAAAAGAAGGGCCTTGTCGCATACAAGGTTCACAAGCCTGGGGATACCCTTGGAATACGAGAATATCAGGTCCTCAGCTTCAAAAGAGAAGGAAATGTTGCCGTGAGAACCGGCTATGCTCAGCCTGTGTTTTATGTACGAGGACAGCTCGTCCCTTTCAAGCGGGGAGAGGTGAAAGCGGACGCTTATGCGCTGTCTGAGCTGTACCATGGAAGGGAGATTAAGTTTGTTCCTAAGCTGGGGCTGTCCGACAAGCACGATTTGCAGAAGTTTCTCTTTGTTGGTTTCCAGATTTGAAAGCATGCGCAGAGCCTCAAGCGTGGAGGGTTTAAGGTTTTGAGCCTCGTCAACTATAAGAACGCAATTTCTGTTGTCTTTTAGCTGTTCAAGAAGAAAAGAGTTGATGGCCTTTATGAAGGCAAGCTTGGCTCTCCGTTCGGGTTTTAGGCCGAAATCGTCGACCACAGCCTCAAGAAGCTGCGTGTCCTGCAGGGAAGAGTTAAAAACAAGAGAGACCCGGGTTCTGTCGTCCAGGCTGCTAATCAGGGCCTTGCACAGAGTTGTTTTTCCGGATCCTATTTCCCCGGTTATCTCGATAAAACCTTTGCGATTATTTATGCCGTAAAGAAGGTGACTGAGAGCTTCCTTGTGAGTCCCGCTCATGTAAAGGAAATCCGGGTCGCTGGTAACGTTGAAAGGATTTTCTTTAAGTCCGTAAAAACCGAGGTACATAGTCTTCTCCACTGGGTCATTTTGCCGCGGGCATCTTATGAAATATTATACCCGCAAATCCACTTTAGTCAAAGAAGTTCCGCCGTATGTATCGGAAATTAACAAAAAACTTGTATTTGTTACGATGGTTGTGTATATTTAACCTGATTATGATTTGGGAAGGGATAAATAAACGTAAATTTCCAAGAGTTAGCTATAAGTGTCTGATACGCGTTTCCAAAGAAGGCGTGGAGGACACTATAGAGACTTTCACGGAAAACATCGGATCGGGCGGTATATGCGTCGTTCTTGAGAAACGGCTCGGCCTCTTCGAGAAAGTTAAAATGAATATCTTCATTGAGGAAGGAGTTTCTCCGATAGAGTGCAGAGGGATAGTTGTTTGGGTCGTAAAACGGCACGCAACCGCTAAGACAGATGAAGAGTTCTACGATACGGGGATAGAGTTCCAGGATATAAAGGGTGAGGACAGGAAAAGAATAGGCACACTTGTCGAAGATATTTTAGAGTCAGAGGCTTGACATGGAAAAACATGCGTGATATACTCCAGGTGTTTGGAGTTACGTGTGTTATTATAAAGAGGAGGAGGTGAAAGTAACATGCAGAAATTAGTCAAAATGGTAGTGGTTTGTTTCGTCGTCATAGCTATGGTAGGCATGGCTTCACAGTGTCTGGCTCAGGATCCCGCGAAGAAGCTCGGAAGAGGTCTCGCGAACGTTCTGACCGGATGGGTAGAGCTGCCGAAAAATATCTATGATACGAGCGTAGAAGAAAACGTGCTTTCAGGTTTGACGATGGGTTTGGCGAAAGGTATCGGCATGACCATAGTAAGAACTGGCGCCGGTGTCTATGAAACCGTGACATTCCCGTTCCCGATCCCGGAAGATTATCAGCCGGTGTTGGAGCCTGAGTTTGTTTTTAGTGAATAATAGATCCAAGGTCATGTTTCAGTGAACAAAAAGGGGACGATGCGAATCGTTCCCCTTTTTGTTTTAATATTTGGTACGTATTAAATCAGGAGTGAAATGGGAGAAAAAAGAAGGTTCCTTCGTTTTGATGTTCTAATGGACGCGTTTTGCAACCTTTCCGGACAGAGGAAGGGGCTCAAGATACACAATCTGAGCAAAGAGGGTGTGGGGGTTTTGAGCAGTTATCCTCTTGGGATAGGGGACAAAATAGACGTCGAGATGAATATTCCGGGAGACAATGTTCCTGTGGTGTTACAGGGAGAGGTTGCATGGGCTTCCGCTCCGGCTCAGGACAGCTGCCATTATCAGGGCGGAATAAAATTCGAGAGTGTGGCGAATGATGACAGAGCCAGGCTCCTTGAATATGTGTACAATCGGTGGATAATCCCCTCCGTAAAGAACGAAAATTAGAGGGGTAAAGAGTAAAAACTAAGGGAGGAATAAAAGTGGTGGAAGAAGAAAAAAAAGAAAATGAAGCGGCTTCTCAGGAACCTCAGAAGGAAAAGGGGCCTGCTAATCAGGAAAAGACGACAGCACCGGTGAGGCCGACAGAGTGCGCCGCCTGCGCAAAGGCCCTCAAAAAAAGGATATGGTACTATAGAAACGGCAAGTTTTTCTGCAATAAGAAATGTTTCAAGAGAAAAGAAGAAGAGGAACAGAAAAAAAACGAAAAAGAAACGGCTAACTGATCTCTGGGAAAAAGCGTCATAATGGAAAAAGCGATATTTGTCAGTGCTTGTCTTTTGGGCGATAGATGCGCTTATGACGGCCTTTCAAGAGAAAACGCCAGGGTCGTTGAGTTTTGTAGGGGTAAGAATGTGGTGAAGGCTTGTCCCGAGATGCTTGGAGGACTTGGTTGCCCAAGGGAAACTCATGAAATAGTTTTTGGGGATGGCAAGGATGTCTTAGAAGGCAGGGCTTTCGTGTTATCCCGCTCACGTAATGACAGGACACCGGAGTTCATAGAAGGCGCCGAAAAGGCTTTGAGTTTGGCCCTGAAAAGTTACTGTCATTTAGCCGTGCTGAGAGATAAAAGCCCCTCCTGCGGTGTGGAGTCTATATATTCCGGCAAGTTCGATCTCAAAACCGTTCCGGGACAAGGGGTGACCTCATCTCTATTTAAATCCTCAGGGATAAGAGTAGTTTCAGACACGATGGTATGATTTCTTATACCGTCAAATCCTCTCATGAAAGATCCGAATAAGAGGCAGGTTGTCCGCCTTCCTGGTAATCATTGAAAAATAGCTCAGCGGTGGTATAATAACACTGCAATGAGTGAAAATTGTATTTTTTGCAAAATAGCCAATGGGGTTATCCCTGCGGATAAGGTTTTTGAAGATGAAAAACTTACGGCTTTTAGGGATATAGCCCCAAAGGCGCCGGTGCATGTTATCTTCATACCGAAGAAACATATAGCGACACTTAATGATATCGATGAGAAAGATGTCGGGCTTTTAGGACATATACTTGAGAAGATAAGGGAAACAGCGGTCGCTTTGGGTATCGCGAAGACCGGGTACAGGGTAGTTTTGAACTGCAATAAGGACGGGGGACAGGAAGTTTTTCACTTACATTTTCACCTTTTAGGCGGTAGGAACCTGGCGTGGCCTCCGGGGTGATAAGCTTAAAAGAGGCAGGAAAAAATTCAGGAGGGTAGTGATGTCAGAAAGGGTCGAGAGGCGTAAACATCCCAGATTGAAGGATAAGAACATTTCTATAAAACTTTCAGGCGATGGGGTCAATCCCATAACCCAGAGCCTTGATGTGAGCGCTTCAGGAGTTTACTGCAAGGTAGACGGCAGGATACCGCTTATGACAAGAGTGAAAATAACTTTATCTCTGCCTGCCGTAAAAGGGGGGCCCGGAGCTCTTACGATGGATCTTGACGGTGTAGTTGTAAGGGAGCACGCTGTCAAGAAAGACGGAAAGATAGAGCATTACGACGTGGCTATATTCTTCAACACTCTTATGCCCAGGGAAAGAAAGGAACTTATGGAGTATATAAATTCCCGAAGGTCCGAGTAGAAGATGGTCTATACAGGCTATATCCCTCTGGAAACCAGGGGAAACACAGACGTAAAGGACGTAACCTCGGAATGCGCAAACTTGGTTTCCATGAGCGGAATATCGAACGGGCTTTTGACGTTGTTTTGTCCAGGGTCGACTGGCGCTGTGACGACGATAGAATTTGAGCCGAATCTGGTCAAGGACATGATAGAGGCTCTTGAGGTATTTTCTCCTTCCGATAAAGTTTATCATCACAAGAAGACTTGGAATGATGATAACGGTTCTGGGCACATAAGGGCCTCTGTATTCGGAGCTTCTCTTTCCGTTCCCATTGTCGATGGAAAACTTACCCTGGGGACATGGCAACAGATCGCATTTCTTGATTTTGATTCTGTCCCGAGGTCAAGGGAACTTGTGGTACAGATCTTGGGGGAGTGACCCGTGGCGTTCGGAAGAAATCCCGGAAGGATAGTCGGATGAATGGAGACTTACGAAACTATCTCGGCGTGAAGGTGAAACTTTTTACAAGTGTCATATATAAGGATGAGGACCGATTTGCCGCTGCGGAGACAGCCCTAAGGGATCTTTTTGGTGAAAAAGAGGATTTGGAATTTTTTTCTGTTTTTGACTACACGGATTACTATTATCCCGAATTGGGAAGGCCGCTTAATAGAAAAGTAATTGTATTCAAGGATCTTGTTCCTCTGGAGGGAAGTTACAAAACAAAGGTTGAGACCAACGAACTTGAAAGAAAATTTTCTTCCTGCGGGAGACGCACCGTAAATATAGATCCGGGATATCTCACGGAGGCCAAACTGGCGCTTTTTACGACCAAGGACTACTCGCACAGGATTTACTCCGGTGAAGGAATATTCGCGGAATGCACCTTATTCTTCCGGGACGGGATCTTTAACGTATGGCCTTGGACCTATCCCGATTATGGTTCAGCAGAGATGAGAGAGTTTTTCGGTAAGGTCAGGGAACTCTATCTCGCTGATCCCGGAAGGAAGAAGTTCATACGTTCCCTCAGAAGCGTATCCTTCGGGGAGGAGAGCTAAAAGCATGAAAAGAAAGCATTTTCCCGTTATATTGTTCTCTTCCGGAATTGTTGTGGTTGTTTTTCTCTCTACTCTTTTCGGGTTCAGTCTTTATACGCAATTCAAGAAAGATTCCCTGGCCGCCGCCTATCGAGATTCAATTTACAGGATAACTGCAGACATATTCAGGAAAGATGTCGTGTTTTCCGGCGTAGAGGTGAAAATCTCTGATAAGAACGCTCAGGGGCCGGTTTTCGAGGCCGTTATGAAGAATAATTCGTCACGGGTCATAACTTTTATCATTATTGAGCTCTGTTTTTCTGACTCTGACGGGAAGGTGCTGTATAAAGAGTGGATAAGGCCTTTAGCGGGACAGGGATTTGACGGAGTTCTTTTTTCCGCCGGCACTCTTTCTGAGGGGGAGGTTATAGTGCCAGGAGAGAGTTTTCGTTTGCGTCATGTGATGAGAAACTGTCCGGAAAGCGTTGTACGCAGGGCTTCCAGAATAAGAGGTTTTGCCAGAGGTAATTATTCCGGAGACATAAAATTCACTTATTCCGTCGGAGCGATGAGGATATTATGACCAGGTCAACCGTGGTATTGACAGTGAGTCTGACAGTTCTATTTGCGCTGGTAGGTCTTGCTTTTTTGTACATAGATCTTACCGGGCATAAAAGCTTTCATTATGAGATTACAAAAAACGGGGTTCCTTATGGGACCGTTGTTATAGACCGCTACATTACTGAAAGTAAGATAGTTTACAAGAGCCGGGAAGCTACTCCTTTTTCCGAGGGGTATCCCTCTTCTTCCTCCGCTTTATATCTCGACAGGGCGTCAAAAACACCCAGCAAATACATAAAAGACCAATACGGAGCCAGAGGGCAAAGAGCAATAACTTCTCTTGTTCAGAAGGGAGATCTTTCAGACTATGTTTTTCTTGAGAATCCAAGATTTTTGCACGTTGAGAACTTTTCAACGGGAGAGAAGACAATGGTTTATTCTCCCGAAGATCTTATGCTTGTTACGGCGCTGATGGAACGATATAGCTTCTGGAAAAAGGGCACCCAGTATTTCGAGGTCATGATGCCTGTGCCGGCGCCCTTACCGCCTCTAAGGGACAAGCTATGGGTAAGATATAAGGAAGAGGACTATATTCCTGTTATGGACAGGAAGATAGAGGCCGAGAGATATATTTTAGGGTCACGAGGGCTTAATGAGGTCAAGGTTTCGGTTTCCAGGCACGGACACAGGGTTCTCGGTATGGAGTGCGCCTACAACGGGACCGTTTATACCTTAGAGTCCATAAGGGAAGGAGCTTCCAAGTTTTCTTCCTTTTCTTTGGGCAGCGTACCATTTTTGAGGAATATCATTCGAGGGTTACCGGCCGATGAAAGGTTCGGGGCTGAACAAAATGAGCTTTTAAAAGGAGATTCTCCGGATAAAGTTCTGATCCCCGGGAGAATAGATCCAAAAGAAGTTTTTTTTGAAAGCGGCAATGCTGTTCTTTGCGGCGAAATTTGGAAACCCGAAGGGAATGAGCAAAGCGGGGCCGTACTTTTGGTGCCAGGTGAGGGGCCCAGGAAAACCGGAGAAAGACTCTTGACGGTTTATCTGGCGAGTTTTCTCGCGCGTTACGGGTATTTGGTATTGAGTTTCGATCCTCCCGGACTCGGGAAAAGCCAGGGTAGTTTTTATGAATCCGATGATACGATAAAGGCCAGAAATATAGAATCGGCGATAAAATTTCTTTGTACCGAAAGTTCCGCTTCCGGTCCGCTATTAATGATCTCCAGGGGTAATTCTTCGGTACCGGCCATGAAGGTTGCCGAAAACAATTCCAGCGTGTCAGCGTGCGTCGTCATAAATCCATTTTCGGGGATGAGGAATGACCTCAAGGGGAGACTTAATGTCGAGGAGCAGCTTGGTAAATTCCCCGGAATACTCGATCCATCGGCTTTTGACAAAGGTTTTCTCTCTAAGGTGTCTGATGTTGTTGAGAATCATTTCAGTACGGTCGAGAACTCATCATCAGAAATGTTTTACTTTTCGGGGCTGGGCCTTCCCATTAAAACTTACAGGGATTATCTCTCACGAACCCCCTATAAAGTGATCATTTCCATGAAAAAGCCGCTTCTTGTAATGATGGGCAACGGTGACCCCGGTACGGGCAAGGAAGCAGTTGGAGCCTTGAGAACAGCTGTTTTTTCGGAGAATGACATGAGCGCTGTCGCGGTCCTGAATAGTTCGGCCAGAAATGGAGGGACGATTGAACTTGTCGGAAACAAGTGGGAGTACGTGCCGAATACGGAATATTTTAGTATTCTGAAAAGCTGGATAGATAGAGTGTTGGCGCGAAATGCCGATGAAAATGTGATTCTACAAGCGGATTGACGACAAAAATACGATATGTTATACTTCTAGTTCCAAGGAGCGTATGAATGAAGCTGAAACTTCCTGAAAGAAGACGTTTTGTCAGGCTTGATGTGCCTATTGAAGTGTTTTTTTACAGAAATGGCGCGAAGAGTAAGCTTTTAACGAAAAATATTTCGCCGGTTGGATTTATGGTGGAAACACCGGAGGTTTTTGAGGTCGGAGAAAGCCTTGAATGTGAGCTTAAAGTTTCGCAAGAAGCTGTACCTGTAAAATTGAGAGGAAAGATCATCTGGCAGAACCGAAGAAGTCTTGAGGACGGCGCTCCTTACGATGTCGGGATAGACATACTCAAGATAGAAGATGACGGCAAAAATGAGTTTCTCAGGTACTTGTGTGACCTCTTGTATGGGTCCGAGTACAGGGAAAGAACTTAAATTCCAGGAGGAATTGATGAGAGGAGCAGGCTTTGCTGTTATAACCGCATTTATCGCGACATGTTTTGCGGGATGTTCCGGTGTACAGGCTCCCAAGACCGATGAGCTTTTGAGGCAGCCAATGGGATCGGGAGGGCTTTTTGCGGGGATGTCAAGGTCTCAGGTCAAGGAAAAATACGGTGAACCTGACATAAAGGCAACAGTGGTTTCAGGAGAATGGAATTCTCCCAGGGAGGAATGGGTTTACAGAGCCAGGTACTCTGTTCTGCCGGTTAACGCCGGGTATCTGTCGGAAGATCTTTATCTTTACTTTGACGGTGATAACCTTACTAACATAAGTAAACGGCCTCTTGGAGTAGACCGGGAGGAAGATTCTGCCGCCGGAGACAATTAGAAAGTATTTGCAATTACGGGAGGAAGGAAAGAAATGTTGAGAATTTTATGCAAGTCCAAAGTAACTAACGCTTTTGTGGTGGGCAAAGACGTTCATTATTCCGGCAGTTTGGGGATGGATAAGGTAATAATGGAAGCCGCTGACATTCTTCCGGGCGAGCAGGTACACGTGCTGAACGCCACAAACGGCGAACGTTTCATAACATACGCTATCGAGGAAAAGGAGAACTCCGGAAGGATAGTACTTTACGGACCGGCAGTAAGGATGGGAGAGATTAACGACGAACTTGTGATACTTGCCTATTGCATGCTTGAAACCAAGGAAAGTCATAATTTCAGCACCAGGCACATAGCCCTCGGTAAAAACAATCAGTGTAAAACCAGCAAGTAACAGTCTAGAGGTTCCGACATGGAAGCGCCAGACCTAAAGACATATCCTAATCCCTGTTTAAGAGTAAAGACAAAAAAAGTAGAGTTTTTCGACCAGGATCTCAAGGATCTTTCCCTGGCTATGTCAGAGGTCATGTATGAGAGCGGGGGTATAGGGCTGGCTGCGCCTCAAATAGGCGTCGGACTCAGTGTTTTTGTTATGGACATAGGGGAAGGTCTTTCCTGTTTTGTGAATCCAGAAATACTGGAATCGTCCTCTAAAAAGACCAGGCTTGAGGAAGGCTGCTTGAGTATCCCGGGCATAACTGTTAGCGTGGCGCGTCCTGATAAAATTAAGGTCAGGGCTTATGATGAAAACGGGAAGGTTTTTTTAGGGGATTATGAGGGTTTGGCGGCTAAAGCCGTTCAACATGAGATGGATCACCTTAGGGGCAAGATAATAATCGATTACCTGGATCCGGTCAGGTATTTTTTTGTAACCAGAGAGCTTATGTCACACAAAAATCCAAGAAAAGAAAGTAAATGCGAGGTGGTATGCCGTGTTGGAAAACGAAATAAATGACGCTCTCAAAAAAGCCATCAAAGACCGGGATACTAATGTTGTTTCGGTTCTGAGGATGATGTTAAGCGAGATCAAAAATTACCGCATAGCAAATCTGATAAAATCCGGGCCCACACCTGATGAAGGAGTAATAGGTGTGCTTCAGAAAATGGCCAAGCGTTATAAGGAATCCATAGATAGTTTTGAGAAGGGGGGAAGAGCGGATCTTGTTGAAAAGGAAAGCCGCGAGCTGGATATCCTGAAAAAATTTTTACCGGAAGCCCTTACCGATATTGAAGTTGAAAAAATTGTTTGCGAAGCTATAAGCCAGGCCGGGGCGTCTTCTATGAAGGACATGCCGGCCGTAATGCGCGTTGTAATGCCTCTTGTTAAAGGCCGGGCGGATGGACGCTTGGTCAACGAAATAGTCAGAAAAAAACTGGGCGGCTGTTGAGGACAAACATCACTAAAAACAAAAAATACCCAAATAATATACCCATCTTATCGTGGAAATTATAATTTTCTTGCTGTTAATTCTTCATTCCGCTTTTTTTTCAAGTTCCGAGACAGCTTTTCTTTCTCTGGGTAAAATAAGGACAAAACGTCTGGAATCCGTCGGGACTCCGGGCGCCAGGCGTGTTCTTAGGCTTCTTGCCGACCCGCACAAACTTCTTATCACCATACTTGTAGGGAATACACTCGTTAATGTCGCCGCTTCTTCGGTAATGGCGGATTATATGTATTTTGTTTTCGGTGAGGCGGGAATAGGCCTTGCGATACCTCTTATGACCGTAGTTCTTCTGATAGCCGGAGAGGTTACTCCCAAAATGTATGCCCTGAAAAACGCCGTAAACCTGACATTTTTCTCGTCGCTACCGCTGATCTTTTATGAAAAACTGTTTTTCCCGGTAAGGGTTGTTCTCGAAACACTGTCGAAGTTCATAGTGCGCGGGATGGGTATCAAGATAAGGACTGAAAGGCAGAAGGTCACGGACGATGAGATACGGACGCTTTTTTCAATGGGCAGAAAAAAGGGGCTTGTGAAGGAGAAGGAAAAAGATATGGTTGACAGCGTGCTTTCCTTTAAGACCTCCGACGCCGCGGACGTTATGACGCCGCGTATAGATCTTGTGGCAATAGATCTCGGGGCAGGGAGAGACGATATAGTGAGGGAGATAAAAGACAATAAATTTTCGCGGTACCCGGTATATATACACAGCCTTGATAACATAGTGGGTATACTTCATGCGAAAGACGTTCTTTTATCCAGTTCTGAAAATATAAGGGATTTCGTCCGCAAACCCCTCTTTGTTCCGGAAAGTATGAAAATTGATGATCTTTTGCATGAGCTTAAGTCCAAAAGAAAGCATATGGCTGTTGTCACGGATGAGTACGGGGTTACTTCCGGGATAGTCACCGTTGAGGATGTATTGGAGGAAATCGTTGGTGAAATACGAGATGAGCTTGACGAGGAAGCACCCAGGATAAGGATGATAGATCAAAAGACCTATGAGGTCAGCGGGCAGGCACACATATATCAGGTCAATGAGGATCTGGGGATGGGGATAGACACTGATGAAGTTGACACGATCGGAGGATATGTGACGCTCAAACTTGGAAAGATACCCGAAGCCGGAGAGTATGTTGACATTGAAGGCTTCAGGATAAAGGTAATGGATGTGTCTAAGAACAGAGTAACAATGCTGGAAATAACAAAGGTTTGCGAATAATGATACCACTGTATACAGTGATGGTTGTTTTTGCGCTGGTAGCCCAGGCTTTTTTTACGGCTTCCGAGATGGCTTTTACGTCTGTGAGTAAAACAAAACTTAGAGCTTTCGTGGATTCCGGGAACGTTCGGGCCGCGGCATTGCTGTCGTTCCTGGAGAAAGAGGGGGATTTTCTCGGGACCACTCTGACCGGTACGAACATTTGCGTAGTGGTAAGTTCCGCTCTTGCGACGAGGATTTTCGCGGAATATGTGGGGGCGGTCAACGCGCCTCTTTTTACCACTTTATGCATGGTTCCTATAACACTCCTGATGGCTGAGATAGTTCCAAAGATGATATCGCATCAGTTTTCAGTTGAGTTTGCCATGGCGGCTTTTGGCCCAATAGAGGCTTTTCGGAAGATCTTCAGGCCCATAATAAACGTACTTAACGGTGTGTCACGTTTTCTCCTCAGGCCTTTTGGCGGCGAGAAAACCACCCTCGAGGTCACTCTTACTAAAGGAGACCTCAGGAACATACTTCTTATGGGTTATGAGACCGGCGGGGTGGACTCAAGCGAAGTTGAACTTATACACAAGATCCTGGAGTTCGGATCTAAAAATGTGGGTAAAATAATGGTACCGCTCTACAGGGTGTCTTCCGTGAATGTCGATGATACGCTGGAAAATCTAAAAAAACTGGCCGGTATGACGGGGTTTTCGCGATTGCCGGCCTATGAAAAAGATAAAGGCAATATAGTGGGGGTTATCAACATATATGACGTTATTTTTTCCGATGACGGCGGTGTGGAGAGTCGCGCCGGGGATTTTATGAGAGAATGTGTTACCATTAACGTATCGGATGGCCTTGACATAGCCCTTACCAGACTCAGGCACAGAGAGCAGCCGATGGGTATAGTGCTTGATGCGGAAGGGAAAACTGTCGGCATAGTAACGATAGAGGATATTTTAGAGGAGATCGTGGGGGAAATAAGGGATTCCTGCTAACGGAAAAATTGTCTTTTCACTTGGGATTTTGCGGAGGTGCAAATGCGGAGGTTATTAGGAATATCGGTGTTGCTGATCCTGGCGTATATAGTAAGCGGTTGCGGAGAAACCGTTAATGGCATGGTAAAAGATACAAGGCGTATAGGTGGAGGAATAAAACAGGTTTTTGTAAGAGAATAAAGGTGGGGCAGTTTCAGAGGATCTTAAAGACCGGGGCATACTAATGCCCCGGTCTTTATATAGGGAAGAGATATTCTATGAAAAATCCCGAAAAAATAAAGCTCTTAAAGAACGTCAGGGAAAAAGTTGAGGCTTTTCTGCCGTCATGCCGGCTTTGTCCAAGGAATTGCGGAGTGAACCGGCTGGTAGGTGAAAGAGGATCCTGCGGGGTGGGACTTGAAGCTCCTGTTTATACCGCCATGCCGCATCAGGGAGAGGAACCGCCTTTATCGGCGTCAAATGGCTCAGGAACCATATTTTTTTCGGGTTGCGGCATGAAATGTGTTTATTGCCAGAACCATCAGTTCAGCCAGTCTCTCGCGGGGAAAGAGCTTTCCGCGGAAGGTCTGGGAAAAATAATGCTTAAACTTGAGTCCATGGGCTGTCATAACATTAACCTGGTCAATCCCACATACAGTCTGCCGGTGATTCTGGAAGCTCTGGAATACTCGGTATCAATGGGACTGAATGTCCCCGTCGTCTATAACACCGGCGGGTATGACTCGGTCGAGACCATAAGGGCTATTTCGGGCGTAATAGACATATATTTGCCGGATATGCGATATTCAAGCGACATCATGGCGGAAAGGTATTCAGGGATAAAACACTATGTTAAGACGAACCGTGATGTCATTAAAGAGATGTATAGGCAGGTGGGAGATCTGGAATCGGTATCAGGGGTGGCCGTAAGGGGGCTAATTGTCAGGCTGCTTGTCCTTCCGGAAAAAGTTTCGGGAACAGAGGAAACTCTGGAATTTATATCCGGTGAGCTTGGCAATGACGTCGCAATAAGCCTTATGAGTCAGTACAGCCCCGTTTTTAAGTCTGGACTATTCCCTGAGATTGACCGAAAAATAACCCGTGAAGAATACGAATCCGCGGTAAATAAGTGTGAATCCCTTGGATTCCATAATGGGTGGATACAGCCGTTCGGACAGGACTTTGACGAAAATCTTCTCGGGGAAAATTTTGAAAAAGGTTTAAAGATTTAACGACAGGACCGCTTACGGTGTTATCCCCGGCTTCCTATGAGACCTGTTGATCTGGAAGCTTCTATTATTGATCTTTCGTGGCTGATACGTCTGGCCCTTAGCTCAGCCTGCTTTTTTATGGCCAGGCTTTGCGGATCGAGACGGGTAAGATCCTGTTTTTTCTGTAAATTCCCATGCAGGTTTTTCGCGGTTGGTTCATAAGGTTTCTGGGTTTGAGCTATTTCCCTTAAAGATTTAAGGGCAAGTTTAGCCGAAGAAGATGTATCGCGTTTTGAGGATGCTTGGGATGTTTTTTTAGCGAACCCTGTAGCGCGGGATCTTTCAGCCCTGATATTTGTCTTGATGTTTTTGGACGAGTTGTTCAAAGTTTCTCTCTCAGTCTTCTTTAAACTTTTTTTATCGGGCTGTTTTGGCGCAGATATTTTTTGTTCCGTGTCACTTTCACGCGTTACGACATCGCTCTTAACTGGCTTCCCGATGGTCTCTTCTTTTGGCGCATCTGTTACGGCAGCGGCATTCTCCTGAACAAGTGTTTCGGTAGTTTTAACGGCAGGGTTCCTATTGTCTGAAATGTTTTTATCGGGTGGGAGAACCCCCTGTTTTTCCGTGGCCACCCTTTCTGCCTGAGAAAGGTGCGCTTTGATGGCGGGGTCTTTAGAGATCTCGTAGGCCTTTTCCCAATACTTGCGGGCTTCCTCGAGGTCTCCGGAGGAGTTTAGCTGATTTCCTTTTTGGATAAGCTCTTCTACAGCCTCTTCTTTTTTCTGTTCCTGGATAAGTTGATTGACCTTATGAAGCTTCTTTTCGGCTTCCTTGATCATTTTCTTGAGCGATATCGTCTGCGTGGAAAGGGTAGTTTCAACTATTTCCCGGCTGATCTCATATTTAGGCTGATCTTCTTCGGCGGAGAGGGGAGAACACGGGAAACTGCTAAAAGCTGCGAACAAGGGGACAAACAAAATCCTTGAGATCCTTACGCGTGTATTTGCCATTTTTCTCCCTCTAAAAAACAAAAAAGTGTGCATTACAGATGACGAATCAAATGTCCAGAACCAAAGGGGTCATAGAAGCTCTGGATATAAGTTCTTCCCATAAAGATTTTGCTATTTCAACTTCACCTCGAGACAAGGCCTCACTGGCTTTTTTATCCAGTTCCCGAAGTTCTTTTTCGGATCGGAAGACCATTTTTACGTACTCTACCGCCTGGGTCTCTATATTGCGGCCGAGCCTCAGCAGATCCGTGTAAAGGGATCCCGCCAACACGAGGTCTCCGGATTTTTCGGCTCTTTGCGCCATTAATAGCGTTCCGTACACCTTTGTCCTCAAAGCGCTTCCTGTTCTGTTAAGCTCGGCGTCTATAAGTCGCAAAGCCAGACGGTTGATCCGTTCCTCTTCCGCCATTCCGGAGATCCTTATGAATTCATCGTAGAACTGGTCTTCAAAATCCAGGGATATGTGGAACCTTGAGTTTGAAGATTCTGTTATGGGCTTATCCGCAAAGGGAAGAGGGAATCCCCAGGCAAGTTGCAGTGAAGCCTGGTTGAACATCTTTATCCTGAGACCGAGTCCGGCTCCCGACATATAGTTGAGATGCCGTTCTCCCTGGATGTCTCCACGTTTTTTTCCCCATCCCCAGTCCCAAAAGAGGAAAGCGGCGACATTGTCACGCAGCGCAGAGCTTTCGTAAGGGATCTTCCATTCCTCGGGGATCCAGAAGGAAGGTAAAATAAGCTCAAAATTTGTAACTACACCATCATCTGCCATATAGTCCTGTGAAGGATATCCTCTTACGGAGTTGATGCCTCCCATGCCGAACTGTTCCTGTGAAGCAAGTTTTTCCCCGGCCCATTGGCTGCGCAGATTGAAAACAGCCTGAAGATTCATCGGGAACTGCCGCCTGTGCCTTATATCAAAATTGAACTTAGCGAAAGTGTTGTTAGTGTCCCGTGATGAGAAAGGGTTCTTTCTTCTGGCTCCGAGCCAGTTGAGCCCCTGGGAGAGCTGAGGAGCGATGCTTGTTATCGCGCCAGGGAAACGATGTATCAGTGTTGATTTGAGGCGTAATATCCTGAGTCTTTCACGGGACATGGTTCCCGTAGTGGATAAGGATTTAGAGGTTTTATCATTAGCGTCCACACCCACAGAGACTTCTCCACGGTACTCGTCTTTACGGTAAACGTCCTGCTTAATGTATGCCGAATAGTTCTGGGACTCGGATTTTATGACGTAGCGCTCGAACTCCTTCTTGGGAGAGGAACGGGAATCGCTGTACCCGTACATTATGCTTGTTCCAAAAGGAGTTATCGGGACCAGGTGGTACATGTACCAGCTCATGAAATCCTGTCCAAATGTGGTTCCGGCCATAAACGAATCGTCAATCCTGAGGAGGTTATTATGCCTGACTCCCAGGCCGGTTCGGATGCGTCCCGTGGGGACAGATCCCTCGCGGTCAAAGCTGCCGAAGATATGCACCGGGAACCGCGTCTTAACGTCCATCAAAACATCCGTCGTCCCGGGGAGTTCTCCCGCGCTAAGAGTTATTCCCACCGTTCTGTCGGGGTTTTTGTTCATCATCTGACTGCTTTTACTCATTTTATCGTACCGCAGCACTTCGCCTGGTTTTATGTTCCAGTAGTAATTGATCCTCTCAGGGTCGAAAAATCTACCGTGCTCGTTTATCTTGAGTTTTCCGAAACGGGCTTCCACTACACGAAGTGTGACCATGCCGTCCTTGACGTCCTGAGGAGGAAGAAAACATCCCGCAATTATTCCTCTTTTCAGATACTCTCTTTCGATTGCAGAGGAAACTATCTTGAGGTCGTCTATAGACAGTTCACGCCCGGTAAATTTCTGCGTTATGGGTAGAAAATCCTCTGGAGGGAAAGTGGATGTGCCTTCCAGTTTTATGTTCTTCACCAGGAACTTTGGCCCTTTTGAAGATGCGGAGGGTTTTTCCTCCTTCAGCGCGGGAGCCTTTAACTTGGGAGCCATTCTTGCCTCTGCCGATTCTCGCACGGAACGGTCGACCTCTCTGGTGGCTTGGTCAATGCTCTGCGGCGGAGGGGGGGCCTGACAAAAAGCTGGAAATGACACAAGAGAAAAACAAACTGTGCCTAAAACTTTTCGTAAAACCTTCGCGTTGTTCGGCGATAGCATCATATTATAATTATTGTGGTTACGGTGTGGCTAAAAGTAAACAATATTATCTTCTTTATGAGATAATATACGCTATGGTGTTAGGAATTGCAATAGCGCGGAAAAATTTACTATGGACAAAATGTGTTTGCCCGGACACAGGGTGTGTTGTATAATGTCCGCCGGTCAGGTTTTACTGAAATTGTCTGAGCTATGCGCAAAAAATGACTAATAAATGTTCAATTCGACCCCAAGCAAACATAAGGAGATGGTATGCCTAAAAGAAACGATGTCAAAAAAGTGCTGATAATAGGTTCCGGTCCGATAATTATCGGCCAGGCATGTGAATTCGATTATTCCGGGACCCAGGCATGCAAAGCTTTAAGAGAAGAGGGGTATGAGATCGTTCTTGTAAATTCAAACCCGGCAACTATAATGACGGATCCTGGTATAGCGGATCACACCTACATAGAGCCTCTTACGGTGGGAGATCTTGAGAGAATAATCGAGAAAGAAAGGCCGGACGCGCTTCTACCCAACCTTGGCGGACAGACCGGACTTAATCTTGCCTCAAGCTTGAGTTCCGCCGGAGTATTGGAAAAATACGGAGTAAAACTTATCGGGGTCAAGATCGATGCCATAGAGAGAGGTGAGGATAGGATAGCGTTCAAGGCCATGATGGCGAAAATAGGAGTGCCTGTGGCAAAATCCGAACCCTGCTCTTCCGTGGAGGAGGCAGAGGTGATAGCTGAAAAGCTTAAGTATCCGGTGGTTTTAAGGCCTGCCTACACGATGGGAGGTACCGGTGGAGGGATAGCTTACAATGTTGAAGAGCTCAGGACAATAGTAACCCGCGGACTGGCGGCAAGCATGGTGCACCAGGTGTTGGTAGAGGAGTCTGTTCTGGGATGGGAAGAACTGGAGCTAGAGGTTGTGCGTGATGAGAAGGGGCAAAAAATTACGGTTTGTTTTATTGAAAACGTGGATGCTATGGGAGTGCATACCGGTGACAGCTTTTGCGTGGCCCCTATGCTTACGGTACCCGCAGAATTGCAGAAAAAACTACAGAAGTTCTCATACGACATAGTAGACTCGATCGGTGTTGTCGGCGGTACAAATGTGCAGTTTGCTCACAATCCCAAGGATGGCAGAATAGTTGTGATAGAGATAAATCCCAGGACATCAAGGTCTTCCGCTCTTGCTTCTAAGGCTACTGGTTTTCCGATCGCTCTTATATCTGCCAAGCTTGCTACCGGAATAACACTGGAAGAGCTTCCTTACTGGAGAAAAGGAACTCTTGAAAAGTATGAACCTTACGGGGATTATGTGGTAGTTAAATTCGCTCGATGGGCTTTTGAGAAATTTCCACAGGCCAAGGATGTTCTTGGAACTCAGATGAAAGCCGTGGGCGAGGTTATGAGCATAGGTAAAACTTTTAAGGAAGCTTTTCAGAAGGCTATACGGTCTCTGGAAAGTAAAAGATACGGTCTTGGTGTCGCGGAATTCAGATCTCTGCCCGACGATGTGCTGAGGGCCAGGATCTCTACTCCTTCCAGTCAGAGATTTTTCCTGATATACGAAGCTCTTCGTAGAGGGGTTTCTGTGGAGGATCTTCACTCTATAACCTATGTCGGAAGATGGTTCCTTAAGGAAATGAAGGAGCTTGTCGATCTTGAGGAGTTTCTTTCTAAAAAAGGTTTTGATGCGCTTTCGGAAGCTGAACTTCGTCAGGCAAAAGAGTGGGGTTTCTCTGATAAATATCTCTCCCAGATCTTAAAAATAAGCGAGAAAACTGTAAGAAATAGAAGACTGGCAGTGGGGATAAAAAGTTCATATTTAGCCGTTCCTGTGAGTGGAGTGGAGAACGGTCAGTATTTTTACTCAACTTATTGTGAAACTGTCCCACAAAACAACAAAAAAGGGAAAAGCCAGAAAAAGAAGGTAATGATACTTGGTGGAGGTCCCAACAGGATAGGGCAGGGTATTGAGTTTGACTACACATGTGTACATGCGGCTTTGGCTCTTAAAGAAGCTGGATATGAGACCGTGATGGTAAATTGCAATCCTGAAACCGTATCGACAGACTACGACACTTCGGATAAATTGTATTTTGAGCCGCTGACAGTTGAGGACGTCTTGGCGATATATCATGAGGAGGAACCTTACGGGGTGATAGTTCAGTTCGGAGGCCAGACCCCTCTTAACATCGCAAGAGAGCTTGAAGAAAATGGCGTGAATGTTCTGGGGACATCACCTTCCGACATACATCTCGCCGAGGATAGGGAGAATTTCAGCGAGAGGATGGCCAAACTTGGGATACCTCAGCCGGAGAGCGGAATAGCCAGGTCTCTTGAGGAAGCAGTCTCTATTGCCGCTCGGATCGGGTATCCTCTGATGGTCAGGCCATCGTATGTTCTTGGCGGACGCGGCATGGAGGTAATCTACGACGAGGCTATGATAAGAAAGTACGCACTTGAGGCCATAAATGTCAGCCCGGAACATCCGATGCTTATCGACAGATTTCTCGATAACGCTGTTGAAACAGAAGTTGACGCTATTTCCGATGGGAAAGAAACTTTTGTAGCGGCAGTAATGGAACACATAGAGCCGGCTGGCGTTCATTCGGGAGATTCCGCATGCGCAATACCTTCTTTGACGATCTCAGAAAAAAACCTGGCGCTTATCGAGGACTACTCCCGGAAGATAGCTCTGGAGCTGAATGTTTCGGGAATAATGAACATCCAGTATGCAATTTGCGAGGATAAAGTCTACATTCTTGAGGCGAATCCAAGAGCCTCGCGCACGGTTCCGATAGTGTCAAAAATGACGAATGTTCCCATCGCCAGAATTGCCACCCTCGTTATGCTCGGCGCAAGCATAAAGGATTTTCCACAGCTCAAAAAGGTCAAGATACCCTACGTCGGAGTGAAGGAAGCGGTTTTTCCCTTCAACATGTTCCCGGAAGTGGATCCTCTCTTGGGGCCTGAAATGAGGGCTACCGGAGAGGTGATGGGGATAGCAAAAAATTTTGGGGCCGCTTTTTACAAAGCTCAGGCTGCCACCGGTTCCAAACTTCCCACCGAAGGCGCGGTACTTTTTACGGTTTCCGACAGAAGTAAAAAAGACATAGCGCCGATCGCGCGAGCTATAAAAACGCTTGGTTTCAAAATATACGCAACCGAGGGTACTGCCCGTTTTCTCAATGACAACGGTGTTGAAACCGATCCGATAAAAAAAATACACGAGGGAAGGCCCAATATAGCAGATGCCATAAAAAACGGCGAGATCTCGTTCATTGTCAACACTCCTGTTGGTAAGAGCAGTATGTACGACGACAGTTTTATACGCATGATGGCTATTCAGCATAAAGTTCCGTACATAACTTCGGTTGCGGCAGCTAAAGCCAGCGTGGAAGGCATACGTTCCGCTGAGGCTAACAAGCTTTTTCCAAGGTCCTTACAGGAGTACTACAAGGACCTGCCGCTTTAACCATTAAGTGTCGCGAGCTATTGCATGGCTAAAATCCTTTAGCTTGGTCAGAAAACCTGATTTTGCTGGGCTGCATTGACTTGCGGCGAACTCTAATGTATACTTCACTTCTATATAGATATGCTCATTTTTGTTAGTATTTCAAAAAGCTATCTACAAAAGTTTGTATATGTTGGTCTGCGGTGATATACTATATTTGTTTGAACGAACGGTCACTGGGCCTGAAAACTAGGTCCAGAGTGTCTTTTGTTGGCGTTAATAAAAAGTTTGAAAAAGATTTATTTCAAATTTTAGAATGTTTCCGAGAGGTGCGCTATGGAATATTTAAATATTAAAAATTTTCATCTGTTTCGGGCTACCAAAGGTTTGATAGCGACTGAGGCAGATCCAGGCGATATCTCTCATGCCGTAAGTATAATGGACGCGCAGATCGATGGCACGAAAAGAAGAGTGATTAAGATAGTCGCCTCTTTTGTGGCATTCGTTTTTCTATGGCAGCAGATAGCCGACGCATGGGGAACTCCTCAAATGGTTTCTCAATCTGTAACTTCTTCTCAGCCTCAACCCACGGACCTGCCGTTCCCCACAGAAGAGAAGTTCGGAGAATCCGATAACGCACAGACCGCTCCCGTTCCCGAGGATCTGATCGGCATGGTCGTCGGCGAAGAAGTGGGCGATGATTCCGTGGAAATAACGAGTTTTGATCTTCTTTCGCAGAAGAGCCAGGAGGGCGGCGCCGGAGGGCTTCTTCCGAGCGCAAGCGAGCAGGAACAGACCGCGGCATTCGCTCCCTACTACCTGAAACGTCAGCAAAGCAAACACGAGGAAATCATTCGACAGAAACAGGGGGCTGAGGATCTTTTGCTTCAGATACGCAGACGTCCTGATCAGGATGAAGATCTTCCGCTGAAAAAGAAGAAAAGCAGCGCTCCCGGAGGCAAGGCTCCAGATTACACTATGACCAATGAGGATGAAATGGAGGATCCTCATCAACTTAATCAGATCGAAAGGAACGAGAAGAACGAACTGCAGAAAATAGAGACGTTCGACATAACGCGCAGGCCGGATATCGATCTTGAGAAGTGGATGAGGACGGCTGAGGAAGAGATAGACGAAAAAACGGGAGACAGGTATTGGGTGGGATATGGGGATTCTGATTCTCCCGGAGACTCCAGGAAAATAAGCGAAAGTGTGTATTTCGGCGAAGGTGATGACAGAAAGATACAGTATGTGCTTTCAGGGTATGTCCTCAATCCGGAGACCGGCAAGTACGAAGCGAAGTATAGGACCGACTATGTGTATTCCGGTGAAGATATTTCCGAAATGCTGAAGTACGAAATAGGCGCTGACGGGTCGCTGTCCCTCATCGAGAAAACCATTTTTACGGGAAGCGAGGACAATAACAGGGTCTTGCAGAAGATCACTTTCAATAAGGACGACGGATCGGTATCGTCGTGGCAGGATTTTGTTTACGAGGAGGACTCGAATGGGGACTCTGTTCTGAAAGAGGTGAGATCGTATGACGCTGAAGAGGACGGCCTTTCGGAAGACGATATTTCGGACGAGAACGGCACGCTGACGAGCATAACCACTTTTGTCGGAGACAAGGACGAGGAAGTGGCAGACGTTACCGTGACTTTCGAGAAAGACGGTGAAACAGTGAAGTCCACGATAGTGAACTATTACCGCGGAGGGGTAAGAGCCAGCGAGGCGGATGAAGATACTCCCAAGGAAAGTTCCGTAACGTACGACTGTGAGATAGACTGGGATGACGTTGAGGCTACCGCGGATGAGGATGGTGACGGTCTTTTTGACGGATATGAGGATCAGGTGTCGAGCGTGGCGGTCTACGACACTTATGCCAGGCTTCCCGGAGAAGAAGTTCTTAATTACACACAGAGCTATACCAACGGAGTCATAACCAAAACTACCGTCTACTACTACGGAGAGAATTGCGATGACGCCAATAGCGCGAATTATCGTTCTCCAATGTCTAAATCGGTAACTTATTCGGGGGACGCGATAGATGACGACGGACAGCTTATAGACGGGGCGACCATGCTTAGCGCGACGTTTTACAGTATAGACGGCCGCTTAAAGGGAGAAGAGAAGGCAAGCTACACGATAAAATACGACAGTTCCGGAGAAATGGCGGGATTGACGGTCTATTTGTACGATAAAGCGGGAGAGATAGTTTCGGCGGATGAGGCCGGGCTTGAAGACGCTATGAAAAAAAGCGTCAGCTACTCGGCATCTTCAATAGCCCAGGACGAATACGATGAGAACGGCATGCTGATAGATGGTGAGGATGGTCTTACGGATGATCCTGTAGTCGTTTCCGAGACATATTTCGAGGGAGAAGTCGGGGAGGAAAAAGCCGACAGAACCATAAAATATAACTCCAGGGAAGAGATGACCTCTCTTACGGAATTTTTGTATGAGGATATGGACGGCAACCTGGTTTCGGCCGCTGACGCGGATATTTACGATGCCATGAAAAAGAGTGTTGTTTACTCGGCTAGTTCCATCGATGGTTCGGAATTTGATGAAGACGGTAACCTCATAGAGGGAGAAGACGGGCTTTTGGATGATGAGGGCGCCAGGCGGATAATTTCGGTGACTTTTTATGAAGGCGAGGTCGGAGAAGAAAAAGCCGACAGGACGATCAAATTCAATTCCCTGGGCGATGCGACGTCTATGACGGTGTTCAGTTATGTGGACGGCGAGGGGAACATAGTCAGCGCGGCGGAAGCCACAGCGCTTGATGCCATGAAAAAGAGTGTTGTGTATAGCGAAGATTCAATAGATATGAGCGAGTTTGATGAGGAAGGGAACCTAATAGAAGGGGAGGACGGACTTGTTGATGACGAGAGCGCAAGGACGATATTGTCGGTTACTTTTTATGAGGGTTTGTCTGGTGAGGAAAAAGCTGACAGGACGGTAAAATTCAATTCCCTGGGAGTATTGACGTCAATGACGGTTTACTTCTACGACAGCGCGAGTGGTCTTGCCCTGGCCGATGAAGCCGGAGCGAATGACGCCATGAAAAAGAGCGTTGTTTACAGCTCTTCATCGATAGATGAAACAGAGTTTGACGAAGAAGGGAACCTCATCGAAGGGGAAGATGGTCTTGTAGACGACGAAGGCGATAGGACGATAGTTTCGGCTACTTTTTATGAGGGAGCCGTTGGAGAGGAAAAAGCCGATAGGACTGTAAAATACAATTCTGACGGCGACGTAGTTTCTATGACGGTATTTCTTTATGAGGGCGACGGAGAACTTCTTGAGGCCGCGGATGCTACGGCCGAGGACGCGATGAAGAAAAGTGTAGTTTACAGTTCTTCATCTGTGGATCAGGACGAGTTTGATGAAGAAGGCAATCTTATTGAAGGAGAAGACGGGTTAGTTGACGACGAGTCCGACAGGACAGTCATTTCGGCTACTTTCTATGAAGGCGACGCCGGGGAAGAGAAAGCTGACAGGACCATAAAGTACAATTCGAAAGGCGACGCTGTTTCTATGACCGTTTACTTCTACGAGGGGGTATCGGGTCTTGTGGAAGCCGGAGAAGCTTTGGCCGAAGACGCGATGAAAAAGAGCGTCGTATACAGCGCCGATTCCATAGACGAGTCGGAATTTGACGAGGAGGGCAATCTTCTCGAGGGTGAGGATGGACTGGTCGATGATGAATCAGAGCGCAGGATAATTTCGGTTACTTTCTATGAAGGCGCGGTGGGCGAGGAAAAAGCCGACAGGACGGTGAAGTACAATTCGCGCGGCGATGCCATAAATATGACGGTTTACTGGTACGAGGGCCCAGACGGTCTTGTAGGCGCGGACGATGCTACATCAGAGGACGCGATGAGAAAGAGCGTGGTGTACGACGGGGATTCGGTAGATCCGGATGAATTTGACGAGGAAGGGAATCTTATAGAGGGTGAAGACGGCTTAATTGACGACGAGTCAGAACGAAGGATAGTTTCTGTTACCTTTTACGAAGGGGCCGTCGGTGAGGAAAAAGCCGACAGGACCGTGAAGTACGACTCTGACGGTAACGCCATATCGCTGACGGTTTTCTACTATGACAACGGAACGGGTCTTGTAGAAGCTTCAGAGGCGGACGCGCAGGACGCTATGAAAAAGAGCGTTGTGTATAGCCGTGATTCCATAGACGAGGATGAATTTGACGAAGAGGGAAACCTCATAGAAGGAGAGGACGGTCTTGTAGATGACGAATCCGCGAGGACGATAGTTTCTGTGACTTTCTACGAGGGAGTTGCCGGAGAAGAGAAAGCCGACAGGACGGTTAAGTACGACTCTGAAGGCAATGTTACCTCCATGACTGTTTACCTGTACGAGGGTGAGTCGGGGCTTGTAGAGGCGGGGGACGCTACTCCGGAAGATGCTATGAAGAAAAGCGTTGTCTACAGTTCATCTTCGGTGGATCAGGACGAATTTGACGAGAACGGAAATCTTATAGAAGGAGAGGACGGTCTTATCGACGATGAGGGAAGCCGTGTGATCGTGTCTATCACGCTCTATGAGGGCGCTGTAAACGAAGAGAAGGCCGACAGGACCATAAAGTTCAACTCCAAAGGAGAGGTAACCTCTCTTACGGTATACATGTACGAGGATGCGGATGGTAATTTGGTTTTTGCCGCCGCGGCGGATGTGGAAGATCCCATGAGAAAAAGTACGGTATATCATCGCAGTTCGGTTGACGCGCTGGAATTTAATCCTGACTGGACTCTCAAGGCCGGCAAGGACGGGCTTTCTGATCTTACGGATCCGGTTGTAGTATCAGCTACTTTTTTTGAAGGGCCCTCCGGTGAAGAGAAGTCAGACCGCACGATAAAGTACGCCCGCGGAGGCGTTTTTGCTTCTATGACCGTCTATTTCTACGAGGGAGAGGCCGGGAATGTAGGAGCGGCCCTTGCCGATCCTGACGCGGCCATGAAGAAAAGTGTAGTCTACAGCAGGGATTCCATAGACGCCGGAGAAATCGATGCTTCAGGGAATCTGGTGAAGGATGCGGAAGGTAACAGGCTGGACGGTCTTTTAGATGACGAGCTTTCAAGAAAGATGATCTCGGCGACTTTTTACGAGGGATATTCCGGCGAGGAAAAATCAGACAGAACCATGAGTTTCAGTTCTTCGGGCGATGTACGTTCGATGACCGTTTATACATATGAGGGTACCGTTGGTGTTGTAGGTGCTTCTTTGGCTAGAGCGTCGGCTCCCATGAAAGAAAGCATCGTGTACAGTAAAAATTCCGTCGAACTTTCGGAGTTCGGCGCCAATTGGGATCTTCTCCCGGCTGCTGACGGTCTTTTGGATGTTGAAGCAGATCGATCCATCAAGTCCATTACCTATTACGAAGGCGTTTCGGGCGAGGAGATAGCTGATTACACATCTTCATACAATAGCGCCGGGGATATCCTCACTACCTCGGTGTACTACTATCTCGTTGTTGATTCTCTGGAAAGAGCAGGCTCAGCCGTAAGCGAGGACTTTAACGCTCAGGTGAACGTATACAGGGGTGAAGAGCAGGGTACGGCGGCTTCGGACCTGGCAAGCATAAAGAGCATAACTTACAACGATGTGATTGACAGGATGAAAGGAGAAGAAGTTACCGACTATACCCAGAACTACAATTCCGACGGCGTTATTACCTCGACCGTGACATACTATTACGATGTTGACGGGACGGCTAAGAGAGCGTCTCTGGCGGGAGCTGATGATCTTAATGTCCAGGTGAACACATATAGAGGGAACTATATCGGCAGTTCGGCGGCCGATACGACAAATATAAAAAGCGTAACATTTAACGCCGTGAACGACAGGATAAAGGGAGAGGAGACGGCTGACTACACCCTTTTGTACAATTTTGACGGGACGAGCGTTGCCAGGACAAATTTTTATTTTTATTCCGACGAGGTGTTGAGGGCCGGCGCCGCTAATATCAACGATGCAATGGACAGAAGCGTTGTCTTTAAGGGAGATCTTTCCGCCTACAGCGGAATAATAGATTACTCCATGATAGACGCTGTAGAGGCCAATCGTATTGTTATGGACCCCTCCGGCCCCGACGAGAAGGTCTTTGATATGGACACGCAGACATTTTTTACCGGAGATGTTTCTGAGGAAAAACAGAGTTACGCGTATAAGTACCACGATAATCTTTCCGGGACGCGCGAGGTCCGCGAGACAACGGTGTATACCTACGCCGCGGAAGGCAATATGACCATGAGCACGGTTTACAGGGGGGATGTCGTTGTTTCGGCCGAGGGTAATGTTCCGGTGCTTACCGCTGACCCTGTAAAAAAATCCAGAACATTTTACACCGGAGTGGAGAAGGAAGAAAAGGCTCAACGCACGTATGCTTATGACTATCTCGGCCTTGCGGTAGAGATGACGACCGTATACGGCTATTCGGGAGACGATCTTGACTGGTCGATGGAGCTTGTGGGGGAAAAACTTACCGCTTCACCGGGAGACGTGATAGAGGCCTTCACAAAGTACGATAGGTCTGAGGAACAAAGCATGCTTTACACCTACAGGTTCCTTGGAAATACGCTTCTTGCCGAGGACATACTTTCGTTTGACGAAAGCGATATAGTAAATTCCACCGTTTATTCTTACAGCGGCGGATATATGGACTGGGCCATGACGCTTACGGGCAAGGAAGAGTCGGCTGAAACCGGAGACATTATCGAGAGTTATATCAAGTACGACGGTACCGAGGACCAAAGGATGCTGTACACTTACAGTTTCGAGGGGGATACCGCGCTTGGGGTGGATATAGAGGTTTTTGCCGATCCGTCGGTGATAACATCCACGGTATATACCTACGGGAAAGAGTATATGGACTGGTCCATGACGTTGACAGGGAAAAAAGAGACCGCTGAAACAGGCGATGAAGTGGAAAGTTACACAAAATATGACCTGACCGAAGACCAGAGGATGCTTTATACCTACAATATGAAGCAGGATATTTTTCTCTCTGAATCGGTCACCAGTTTTGCGGCTAACGATATCGACACAAGTGTTGTATATGACTATGACGGTGGCCGTTATCTTTACATGAGCATGGAACTGGAGGGAATGGTAAGCGGGTTGGATGACGCGGACGAGCTCGACGAGGTTTTGTCCCTGACAGAATATGACGGCAGCCGGTATCAGAGGCTACTGTACACACTTAGCATGTCTTCCGGAACGAAATATAGGGTTGATCCTCTGGCATACGCGGCCGAGGAAGTGGACGAGTCCACGGTATATGAGTATAACGGCCAGTATATGTCCGAGAGCGTAACTCTGGAAAGCCTGCATAGAGACGTAAGTGAAACCGACGAGATACTGAGTTTTTCAAAATATGACGAAGGACCCAGGCAAAAGCTCCTTTACACCTTCAATATGGACACAGGCTCCTTATATAAGGAAGACAGCCTTGAGTATCTTCCGGAGGATGTAGTCGATTCTGTCATATATGCTTATTCCGGAGAGTATCTGGCTGAGACTGTGACCTTAGAGGGGCTCAAGAGGTTGGTTACCGATGGCGATATAATCTTAAGCTACACAAAATACGACAGGACACGGCACCAGCGGATGGAATACACATGGAATATGGGGCAGGACGTGGGGTATCTGGGCAGCGGGGCATATGAGGAGTCTGATATAGCAGAGTCCATAATATATGATTATTCGGGGGGAAGATATCTGGTTGAAAGTCATACCGTAGAGGGCATGGCTGAAACCCTGGAAGCAGGTGAACTTTTAATTTCTAAGACCAGATATGACGGAAGTAAGTACCAAAAGATGGTTTATACATGGAATTTTCTCAGCGGCGCGGCTTATGATCCGACAATTTCCGCTTCTCATGAGAATAAGGTAGCGGATACTACATTATACGACTATGAAGGCGGGCGGTACCTGGTCTCGAGTCTTAGTGTGCTCGGTAAAAGTTTGTCTTATGAAGACCTTGTAACGTACGGGGAGCTCGGAGAGGTTGAGGATTTTCGCGATATACTAAGCTATACGAAATATGATGGAACCAGAGTACAGCGAATGCAGTATACATTTAATATGGCTGACGGTGTGATTTATGAAGCCAGCGGAGACTATTTGGGGAACATCGAGGGGAAAACCATAGACAAAGTAATGGACTCGATACTGTATGACTACAGCGGGACAAGGTATCTTGTCGGATCCACCAGCCTGTATGGTAGGGTTACAAGCTCCCTGGACGCGGTAGCTAATGCCGACAAAGTTATGAGCTTTACGGCGTATGATGGGACCAGGTTCCAGAGGATGCGATATACGCTTAATATGGCAGAAGGGGTAGTGTTTGATGCCGATGGAGAATATGACACTCAGGATGCGGAATTTAACTATATTGATGTCGAAGATTCGACACTATACGATTATGCTGCCGGCCAGTATTTGAAGACGTCAACCAGTCTATATGGAAGAGTAACAAGCTCTCTAGATGCCGCAGGTAAAGACGTAATAAGTTTTACAGAATATGACGGTACAAGGTTCCAGAGGATGCTGTATACCTGGAACATGGAACAGGGAGTAACGTATGACTCTCTTAAAGCCTATACAGATGAAGTTGCCGATTCAACTATATACAACTATGCGGGCGGCCAGTACCTTGTAGACTCAACGAGCCTGTACGGCCAGGTAACAAGCTCCGTGGATGCCGCAGGTAAAAACGTAATAAGTTTCACGGAATATGATGGTACGAGGTTTCAGAGGATGCTGTATACGTGGAACATGGAGCAGGACACGGTATTTAAGGCGGATAATCTCTATACTACAGTAGCCGATTCAACTATATACGACTACGACGAGGGCCAGTACCTTGTAAACTCGACAAGTTTGTATGGCAAGGTAACCAACGAAACGGTAACCGTAACGGACAAGGTAATAAGCTTTACGGAGTATGACGGGACAAGGTTCCAGAGGATGCTGTATACCTGGAACATGGAGCAGGGAGTAACGT
>CAYQUS010000003.1:30329-139575 GCA_964421015.1 uncultured Planctomycetia bacterium | reverse complement strand
GGACAGGAAGTGCCGGGAGGCGCGTCGATTATAACGGTTTTATCTTCCGCGGTCATATTCTTCACTTCCCGTATCACGGGCGGAGCCATTGCCTCCCCGATATTGAGTTTACCGTGGACAAAATCTATCCTTCCCCTGATACCCCGTTCTATAACGCCGACGGGACGGTCTATCTCTTTTATGCATCCCTTAGGACAGAGGTACGAGCACGCGCCGCATCCGTGGCAAAGCTCCGGGAAAACAAGCACTTTACCGCTCCTGCCATCAACCGGTTTAAGAACAGCTATGGCCTTATAGGCGCACACCTTCTGGCACATGCCGCAAAAATCGCACAGTGTCTCGTCAACCTCGGGCACTTTTATGTATACTGTTTTTGTTTCTTTTATTTCAGGCTTAATAAAAATATGCGCGTTCGGCTCTTCAACATCACAATCAAGAAGCTGAACATCCTCATTTTTCGCTAAAGAAAAGGCAAGGCTTGCTGAAACTGTCGTCTTTCCTGTGCCGCCCTTTCCGCTTGCTACAGAAATTATCATCTTATCTATCCCCTGTCAGATCATTTTGTCCCAAAATGAGAGTCTACGCTAGGTTTTTTAGTGGAAGAGTACTCGCCTTTTTTAAATTTTTCTACAGCGTCTTTAACTTTACCCGAAACTCCCGTAATTATCTCTATCCCCGCCGCGGAAAGAGTTTGGAAAGCGTTAGGCCCCACATTCCCGGTGAGTACCACTTTGACATTGTTCTCAGCCATCATCTGCCCGGCCTGGATCCCAACTCCTCCCATACCGTCCTTATTTGAATTCTCAAGCAGGCGGACTTCTCCTGTATCAGTATCAGCAAGCAGAAAATACTGGCATCTCCCGAACCTCGGATCCACTTCTGACTCCGCATCTTTACCCTGTGAAGTTATACATATCTTCATTATTTGCACCCTCCCCCCGCTTCATGTTCGTCTTCGGGATGTTCACACACCGTCTTATCAATACCGTACCCCTTACCGACACCGGGCCTACAAAGGCTTTCCCCTCCGGTAAGGCTGCCGTCCGCAATTTTTTTAATGACATCGTCAATACTACCGGCTACACCAACCACACCTTCTATTCCTTTTTCATGAAAAAGCTGGACCGCCCTCTGTCCCATGCCTCCGGCAATTATACAGTTCACCCCTTTTCCATGAAAAAATTCAGGCAAAAATCCCGGGTGATGCCCGGGGTTCTGTATTTCTTCTCTTCCGGTCACCCTTCCATTCTCTAGATCAACTATCGTAAACGAAGGACAACGCCCGAAATGCGCTGACACATATCCCCCATCGGTAGAAATAGCCACTCTCATACACATCTCCTTTTTCTGACTTTTTATTCCATTGGTGCCAGGCACCTATGGTGCCTGGCACCAATGTTGCTTTATAGTTCTGCCATACGTTTTTGAATATTCTCAAGTTCCCTTTTAAGGAACTCTTCTTCGCCTTTAAGAATATTCTTTTCTTCTTCGGCAGTTATCCCGGCCGGCAAACCGTAACCTGCTCTTTGGTACCCGGTCAAACCCGTGGCGTAATACATGTTACGTCTACCGCGGCCTCCTCTCCCGGCTAAAGGTCTCCTTCCCCAAAACCCGGCAGCTCTTCCGCCGGCAGGAAGAGCGCAAAAACCTCTTCCGCCTCCTGTCATCGGCCCCATCCCCGCGGGGCCAGTTCCGTCAAAACCTGGCATGGTACTCACCTCCTTTTATTTTTCGCCCCTGCACTTTTCGCATAGGCCATAAAACTGCACTACGTGGCTCTTGATATCAAAGTTATATTTTCTGGACAAAGCTTTTTCGGTTTTCCCCATACACTCAAGCTCCTCGTCCATAAAGTCATTATAGTTGATCACCTTTTTGCATTCCGTGCATACAAGATGGTGGTGATGGCTTTTTTCACCTGAAGTTTTTAGTTCGTATCTTGCCCTGCCATCCCCGAAATCGAATTTCGAGACCATTCCCATCTGCGCCAGTATATCCAGTGTCCTGTATACCGTAGTAAGACCTATCTGTGGATTAAGCTTATGAACTTCCATAAAAATGTCTTCCGCGCTCAGGTGCTTTGTGGTCTTGCCAAGGATGTCCATTATCAGCTTACGCGGTACAGTAAGCCTGTAGCCGCAGCTTTTGAATTCCCCGTGCCAACCGCAACCCCTCATCATTCCTCTGCCGGGCATATATCCTCCTACATTATTGAAAATGATTTCCATTTTCAGTTTACCCCATAAAATGACATTTGTCAATGTTTTGTTTTTCTTGAATGGTCTGAAATTAGGATTACGCGGGTTTCTTAGACAAGAGAAAGGGCTTGCTCATTTGGAAGATAATATCCGGGATCCGGGCTTTATTAATGTACACTTTCACCCTGGATTCGGGGGAAGACGCCAAGACCACTTCCCCTTCGCTTTCCCATGGCAGGCTTTTCAGGTTCACCCCTAGAAATGACATATTCTTCAGAATGCCGTGTATAAGCGGATTTAAAACACCCGTGCCGCTCCCGGAAAAAACGATATTATCAAGCCCTCCGAGAAGAGATAATCCCTCCGCGACATATTTCAAGATCTGCGACTTATAAACTTGGAACGCAAGGTCGACCTTTTTATCTTTGCCTGAAAATTTTATCATATCCTCAATGCTGATGTCATAACCCGTAAGCCCCAGGAACCCGCTTTCTTCCTTAAGCATATCGTCTATCCTGTGAAGCGAATATTTATGGACGGTCATTAGGTAAAGGACTATCCCGGGGTCAATATCTCCCGAGCTTGTCCTTGACATCACTCCTTCAAGAGGAGTATATCCAAGGCTTATTGAGACTGGTTCCCTTCCACGGATCGCGCATACGGTTGTCAGTTTATCAAAGACTATCGAAACGGTCCTCTCTCCGCAAGAAACTGTCTTGGCGCTGTTTTCGTGAAATATTCCGTGAAATCCCCATTTACGTATTCCGCTGTTCTCAGAGTACTCAACAGGAAGAGCGTAGTATTTCTCCTCATCCGGCAAATTCCGGAAAAAAGTATTTTCGAAAAAAACCATCATCGGAGTTCCTTCGAACGCTTCGTGAAATTTCTCTATCATGCTCATTGTCGATGGCAAATGCAGAGTAAAAAAACCGGTCAACTGTTCCATCCGCCTGAAAAATTCAGTATCTACCGGAACCGGACCGGCAAAAAGATCTCCTCCAAAAATCATACGAAAAGAAATACAGTTTATCCTGCCCCTTCCCACAAGGCCCGATACCGCCCTCTTGAGATTTACCGCTCCCGAAAACTCGCCGGCAAGATAAAAGCTCTCGCTTGAACCGTCAAGCTTGAACTTCCATATTTTTATCCCTTCCGGGACCCTATCAACGACAAGTACCATGTTTTTTCATCTCCTTGTACGCCTCGCGGGCTATCATTGCTTCCTCGTCAGTAGGGACAACAAGCACCCTGGTTTCTGAAGAAGCTGTCGAGATATCCGACACCCCGCCTGAATAAGCATCGTTGAGCTTCTTATCCAGCCCTATGCCTATAAATTCCATATCGCGGCAAATGCTCTCTCTCAAAACCGAAGAACCCTGGCCCAATGAATCGGTAAATATAAGAATATCGGCTTTCTTTAATATAACAGCGTAAAAACAGATATATGCCCTCACCCTGTGGACGTACATATCGAAAGTCATTTTAGCCGGTTTATCGGAACCCATATCCTTCATCGCGTCACGTAGATCCGAGGACGAATTAAAAACCCCTAGCACTCCGCTTTTATTGTTAAGTATCTTTTCCGCCTCCTCGGGAGAAAACTTTTCCTTGAACATTATGCAGAATACTGCCCCCAGGTCTATATCGCCGCATCTTGTGTTCATCATAAGCCCTTCAAGCGGCGTGAACCCCATGGAATTATTGATGGACTTGCCGTCCTTGATCGCGCAGACGCTCGACCCTCCGGTACCGAGATGGCAGCTGATGATCCTCTGGGAAGACATGCCCCTTGCCGTAAACCTGCATGCTTCCTCGGATACATATTTGTGGGAGATCCCATGAAACCCCACCCTCTTGATGCCATATTTTTTAGCCACTTTGAGCGGGATGGCGTAAGTCGAAAATTCCGGCGGAATACTGGCATGAAAAGACGTGTCAAAGACGGCGAATTGAGGGATTTTCCGGTACTTTTTGTGGCAAAACTCCATAAGAGCGTACGAAATGGGATTATGTATAGGAGCAAGGGGAAAAGTTTTTTTTAATGCCGTAAGTACCGGCCTCGTTATCCTGACGGGAACAGAAAAAAGAGTTCCGGGATGAACATACCTGTGGGCAAAAACATCGAACCGCACGTCCGGATCCGCTATAAAATCGTCGGCCATAAGGCAAAGCGCCGCCTTGAGAGCGGCCGAGTGGGATTCCATCGGGATTTCTACCACCCTTTCTTTCCCTAGAACCTCGTGACGGATCCTGGCCTTACCGGAAGTCCTGACACCTACCCTCTCGGCCTCGCCCTTTATAAGTTCGACCCCATCGGGCATCCTCATCACTTTGTATTTCAGCGAAGAACTGCCGCAATTCAAAACAAGTATGTTCATAAAGTCACCCTTAAATGCTGTCATAACTCCAGCCGAAAGAAGGCATCCCGATATTTCTCTGTACGATAAGCGCCTGCCCGTATACAGCCCTTTCCAACTTTTCCATACTTATTGTATCCCCGGCTGAATAGATATCGTCCTCTTCGCCCGCTCCAAAACCTATTGTGGGAATCTTCAGCTCGGCCGAGGTATAAGAACCTTCCGTAACTATCTTTCTCCAGAAACCAAAACTAGACTTAAAACCGTTCTCAGTAAGACACCTCAGAGATTCTATGGCAAAAGGTTTGTAGCTTTCCATTATCCACGGCTTGAATTCTTTTTCCGATACCATCTCAAGGCCCGTGTGGGTCTTAAGCCGTTCTTTAGCCAGCATGGTCCTTACAGTTACATCGGGCTCGGAACTATACACGCTTCTTGCTATTGTCTTGGCTCTGGTCAATATGTCCCCCTGCTTTTCGTCGGGAACAAAAGCCCTGTCCACGACCACGCGAAACTCATTTGTCTCATCCGAGGAACTGTATCCCCTGTAAAGCACATCCTTTATCCTGAGGTCTGATCTTCCAACATTTATATCATTCGGAAGCTCTTTGGACACTTTCTCAAGCTCGCTTATCAGGGGAAACATCGTACCAAGCATGTTCATGCCCCTGTTCTCAAGGAAGTTCCTTTTAAGTTTGCCCCTGACCACTATCTCATATTCCATTCTGCCCTTGTGTCCCAGATTGATATTGAAACCGGTAGGCTCACAGAGTATTACTCCTTTTATCTTGTTGATCCTTCCCTGAAGAAGATCGTCAAAAAGATACTTTACCCCGGGATCGCAGCAATCGAACCTCGGCACGCAGCACACGACAAGGTCCGCCGCGAGAGGGAGCATGGTACGTTTAAGAAGGGCGCCAGCGTAGAGGCTTGACACTATCCCCGCCTTGAAACGGGCCATATCGTTTCCTTTAAGATCTTCCACTTTTTCCCTGGATCCAGACATGATATCAACATGGGATATCATTACCACGGCCTCTTCGTTCTGGTGCCCCTTTATAACGCCCACTACGTTGCCGGCCTTATCCCTGGTAACACTGTCAAAAGACATGTTTTCCATTTCAGACCTCACTGTTTCCATAAATTCGCCGGAGTTGTCCGTTCCCGGTTTCATTTTTTCGATTTTCCTTGAAAATCTGGCCATAGGCTCTTTAAGTCCCTGAATTTTCATCATCATAAGTTTTTTCATATTTCACCTCGATTTTGTTGTATATAATTTAACCTATTAAGTATTAGTTAACTTTTAAGACAAAAAAAATCTCTTCTCAAAAAGTGGGCGGCGTCACCACCCAAACAGCCTCCGCGTCTTCCTTTCCGAGATTCCTGAAGGCGTGAGGAACGCTCGAGTTAAAGTAAATGCTGTCGCCTTTTTTCAGGACATAGACGATATCATTCAACGTTATCTCTATTGCCCCTTTAAGCACAAGAACAAATTCCTGACCGAAATGTTTATAGGTCGCGTCACCGGAATTCGCTCCTTCTTTCAATTTAAAAAGAAGCGGCTCCATCTGCTTGTTCGGATCCTTTGAAGTAAGAAGGTAAAGATTTATGCCCTTTCCCGCCTCATGCAGGTATTTCCTTTCGTTAGCCCTCACGATGGGACTTTCGACGGTTTTCTGGCCGTCCTCTATCAAAGCGCTCACCGTACATCCGAGAGCGTCAGATATTCCCTTAAGCGTCGAAAGCGAGGGAGACGCTTTGCCGCTTTCCACTTGCGAAAGAAAACTGGCGCTGACGCCAAGACTTTTCGCCAGAGCCCGTAAAGTAAGCCCCTTCTCCGCTCGTGCTCTTTTTATGTTAACCCCTACCATTTTCATTTCCCGCCTCCAAAACAAGTTTACATTAGAAAACATTTCTTGTCAAGTATAAATTAACAAGTTTTGCATAAGTTAACCCACAGTTAACTGCTGAAGCGGGTAAGTTTAAGCCCGGATAAGGACGTTCGCTTGATATCTGAGATATTCTTCCAGCATCTTTTCCGTGAGCCGTTCCGGCTCGAGTATTCGGATGTACTTGTATGATGGCACCCTCTGATTGGCGTTATTTTCGGCCTGCCTCCCCATGGAAAACATCATCTCGAGGACTTTTGACAAGGAAAATATCCCGGCATCGTTACTGTTAAGGACTATACACGGTATGCGGTGCCGGTACATGTTAAAAAAGTCCACCACATCCATTCCGTCATTCGTAAGAAGTATGCCCTCTATGTCCTTTTCTTTGAGATTATATCCTGCCCCGGAGGCGGTTTTAAAAGAATCCGACGTGAGATAGTATACAAGCCTGGAAACCTCTTCCGGAATGTCTCCCTCGGCCTGGCCGGGCTGTTTCGGGATATCCTCCGCGCTTACAATGTTGATTTTAAGACCCGGCGCCGCCGAAGTTATAATGCCGCGAAGACTTTCAAGTTTTTTAGCGTCGTATCCGGCGCGTTTGTAAATAACCACTCCTGCGTTGGGCTTTTCCATCCCGGCCAGAAGCTTAACGGCGTATTCCGTGTCGAAAGACACCGCTTTCTCAAGAGCATCGGCGTAAAAAACGACACACCTCTCGTTGTTCCCCCAACGCTCAAGCTGCGAGCCTATTTCATCTTCAAGCTCCCTTATCTTTCCTTTCTGGGGATTAACGCATATATTTTTGAAAGCATCGAAACTTCCCCATGCCTCCTCGGAAAAAGACCTGCCCCACTCTCCCGAAACTTCGCTGTCGAACATATCAAGATCCATGACAATACCGTTCCTCTTCTGCAGCCCTTCTCTCTGAAGCCACTTCATTACCCTGTATTCCTTGAACTGACCAGGGTTGTAATAGCCGTCGTTATACCACTGTTCTACCTGCCTCTCAACGGCTTTCCTGGCCGCCCCGCTGGCCGATGGCCCAAGGCCCGAGACCGCGTACTCTTTAAGGGCCTCTACATGGAACCTCTTGGTTGTTATTACACCTCCGGCCCTGTGCTCGTAAACATCATAAAGATATACCCTGTCCCCCGAGGAGTTGGCCATCGGCGTAAACTGGTTCGGGATATTGCCGGAATCGCAGAAAAACCTGGCCAGCATAGCTGTTTTTTTTGTTATCCTTTCGGCTTTCGCTAGATCGTTCTCCTCTACCGCCAGTTTTATAGCTTCTTCCACTTCAAGTCCACGTTCTTCTATCATGTAGTTATTCAGATATCCCGTATGCCTCGCGAAGGGTATGCCGCCGTAAAGCGTCCTGTGATACTTATGTTCAAGAGCATCTATTGTGGTGGATTTGAACACAGATCTGCTGTTTTCATAAAACAATACCTCCCTCCAGCTCCCCCCGCTATCACTGCCCGGCGCTATTTCCCCGACGTCACCGTCCATTTGGAGGTTTATCACCCTTGCCGAGGCCTCGGGCCCCAGGTTTTCGGCTTCCTCTTCGGTTATCTCTTTCCAGTTCCTGTATCCCCCCGAAATATCGTAGTATGAATAACTCACTTTAACGCTCTTTCCTTTTTCGGATGCCTTGGCGATTATCTCCCTGACATTATCATCCATGAACCGGTAATGGCTTTCCATAAGTTCGGCGTACTCTCTTAAAAAATCGGCTTCGGTGTAAGATCCTGGGGGGGCCTTATTCCCGCTGGAATACAAAAGTTCATCTATTTGCGAAAGAGTCATCTCCTGCGCGTAAGAACCTGAAACGCCCGGAACAGGAACATCGTACACTACAGGACTCCCGGCTATATCCACTATATCGAAAGAAACATATTTGTCTTTTCCCACCGGAATATTTTCCTGTCCGGACAATTCCTGCCTTGAGAAAGTGAACTGTACGCCGCTTGTAAGATCGCTACGGAGAGGAACAACTATTTTGTCGCCGTTGCGGAACAGGCCGTAAATGTCGAAGAACCTGTCTATAGTGGTCCTTATGCTGTCTTCCCTCACAAGCTCGTTGAGTATCGAGTAAAGCTTGTCATCGGAAACATTACCGGAGCTCATCACCCGGCCAACTGTATTGCACAAAAAAAGAAAAGAGAACCTTTGCTTTGAGAGCTCATCAACAAGGGGTACCGCTTCAAGACTGGAGGGGTCTGCCGTCGTAACCTCTATACTTCCAGACGGAAGGCGCTTTATGCTGCATAAGGCCGAAAAGGGATTAACCGGAGCAAGGCATGAGTCCTGGCGAAAATTTTCTTTTGGGAAAGCCTCAAGAGGAAATAAAAGATACCCGGCCAGCAGAATACTTAGGATTCCGCGTATATTTTTCCGTAAAACGGAAATATGTAAATAACCGGATAAGCCTTTCACACACACCCCCGAAAGACCTTTGAAATCCGCCCTGGTCAGCTATATTATACCACAGGATGTGTGTTAGGTCAATAAATACCCAAAAATTAGCCACAGATATACATTTACCTTGTTTTCCTGCCCAGGTAAAATTCCGTAACTTAAGCTTTTATAAGTATTTCTGATACGTACATCTCGAAGTCCTGCCTGAGCTTCTCTACACTCAAAAGTTTAACAGGGTCGAGATACGCAAACCACCTGGAAGGTGTTTTGGAATATCTGATGCTAAGAGCTTTTTCAAGAGCCTCGGCAAACGAATATATACCGTTCATTTTCCCGAAAATAACCACCGGAAGCTCCAGGGAACTTGAAATTTCCGGAATTACATGCATATCCTCGTTGGGCCCCTTGAAAACACCGAGGAACTGATCTTTTTCCGGGCTAAGCCCTGTAGATCTCGATAGTTTCTGCGAAGCTAAATTCTTTAGGGCCTTTATTTCCCCGGCCTCGTCTGAAATGTTCCCGTTAAGATCGGTACGATCGGCTATAGTGACCTCTATCGTATCGTCGGCAAGTTCTATCATCCTCTTAACGGCCAGTACTTCCGGTTCCGTCTTGCCCCTTTTCTCGGCAAAAAGTATCACGCTCGCGTTTTTAAGGATGCCGCTCTCTTTTACCTTGGCGCTTTTTATGGTGTCGGCAAGATCCAGCACCGCGCCTTTATCTATCATCTCATCGGCATAAAGTATAAGGGAGTTAGGTTTGGTCTCCTTAACTTCCGCCAGAGTCTCCTCGAGTTCCTTCATCTTAAGCCCGCTTTTGAACATACATTCCCAGAGATGTCCCTCAAAAAGATAGTCATCGGACATATTTCCGGATAATACCGACTTCACGCTGGTCGCTATAGCGGAATTAACAAAAAGAGCCACGTCGGTGTTGTTCACGTTCTCTGCCTCGAGACGCCACATAAATTCTTCCGCCCCGTCCCTCTCTCCCTTTCCCGGCCCGGGCACATTTGCCTTCCAGTTACCCGCCACAAGAAGCGCGCGCGGTTTTCCCTTTATACCTTCGGCTATTGAAACTATGCGGGCGAACGATTCGGCCCGCAAAGCCGCTCCGCCTATGAGAGCCCCGTCGATATCCGGCTGCGAAAGGATCTCTCCCGCGTTCTCGGGGGTTACCGACCCTCCGTACTGTATCCTGAGAACATCGGCCGTACTGTCCCCGTATTTGGATCTTACAAATTCCCTTATCACCCTGCACATTTCCTGGGCCTGTTCGGAAGAGGCTTTCTTTCCTGTTCCTATGGCCCATATCGGTTCATATGCTATAGCCACGACCGTCCTGTCGAACTGTTCCTTGGTTATGCCGTACAGGTCTTTTTCAAGCTGCGAAACAATGTATTCCTCATGCTTTCCGTTATCCCTTACTGCCACAGGTTCCCCGCAGCACAATATTACTTTGAACTTCCCGTCGGCAGCCCTTATCTTACGGTTTATCCTGACGGCGCTGTCGCCTTTAAGCCCGACACTGTCACGTGTCTCGCTGTGGCCGACAAGCGCGTAACCTATCCCTGCCTCCGCTATGTGATCCGCGTTGATTATTCCTGTGTTGGCTCCCTCTTCCAGGCCGTAATTACCCACTCCCACTATAATGCCTTCTCGGACTTTAGGCGGATTGGCGTAGAATATTCCTTTTCTGAAGAGATTATCAACATCGACCGTCATCACCGCGGGAGTAAATATCCTTATGTCTATCCCCGTGGGGTTGAGGCCGCTTATTTGCATGAAGAACTCTTCGGGAGTGTCCCGTTTTTCCTTCACCGACGCTTTCCAGTTTGCCGAAATGAGAATAGGCCTGGCCTTACCCCTGATATTTTCCGCTATTTCGGCTACATCTACGAATGTTTCGGCAATAAGAGCGGCGCCTCCTATAAGAGCGCCGTCTACATCGGGCTGCGAAAGTATGGAGAGGGCATTATCGGGCTTTATGGATCCGCCGTACTGTATGGTGATGTCGTCCGCTATCTCGCTGCCGTACATCTCCCGTATAAGCTCTCTTATCGAATAACACATTTCCTGAGCCTGCTCGGGAGAAGCTTTTTCCCCTGTGCCGATTGCCCATATCGGCTCATACGCTATGGCCCTGACGGTGGATTTGAAATCTTCCGCGGAGATACCCCTTAAATCGGCCCTCAGCTGGGAAATCACAAACTCCTTATGCCTACCGTCTTTTCTCACATAAAGCGGCTCCCCGCAGCATAACGTTACCTCAAGGTTTCCTACCGCGGCCTTTATCTTGCTGTTCACTATGGGGTCGGTATCTTCCATTCCCCTTCTATTTGATCTTGTCTCGCTGTGCCCCACGAGAACAGCCGATATCCCTACTTCTTTCAGATTCGCCGTGTTCATCGCTCCCGTAAAAGCCCCTTCTTCCAGGTCCATACTTTCAGACCCTACAACAACCTTTTCAGGATCAAGCCTGTCCATTACCTCTACCAGCACAAAACCATCTTTTATCGGTACTGTATTCTCCTCCATACGGAGCTCATCGTCCGCAACCCTCGAGAACTTGAGCATCACCTCTTCGCCTTTGCCGTTAACCGCGGGCATATAGAAAGACCCGCCCCTTTTAGAGAGGCTCTGCCAGTAAAGGTCCCTGAACGCTCCGCTGGATATGAACTTACCGCAGTGTGTGTCGATAAGGCTCTTAACGTCGCCGGCTGAAAGATCGAGATCTTTTCTCAAAGAGTTGGCGACTATATGCTTGAGCACCCCGACTCCGAGACGTATGGCCTCTGAATTATCCTTAAGTCTCACTTCAAGACGGCCGTCAACTTTCTCTATACTGCACATCTGACTGATCCGTGACCAGGGTGACAATTTGTCCTGAACTTCCTTTTGCACTTCATCCCCGGAAGAAAAAGCCGTAACATGCGTAAAAACCATCCCTAAAGACAAAAATACAACTAAAAATCTTTTAGACATGACCCTATCCTCTAAAACAGGGTTCACCTGTTTTACATTGTTGTTTATACTTTTAGTTAACCTAATTTTCAACGTTGAAAGGATTTTATCACACAAAAACCGCCCACACAACTAGCTTTTTTATTATTAACGATTTTTGTTGTTTTCTTTTATACGGGTCTTGCGGAGGTTTTATCAGAGATATGGTAAAAACTTAGGTATCAGTCTACCACATTACAGGTTACGGGAATTTCCAGTACGGGGAAATTAACGGAATTTGAGCGGACCACCACTTTTTTCTCGTCTCTGCCCGGAGTTTTGCGGGAACTGTCGCAGGAAACTTTTATCATAGAACTTTCACCCGGTTCCATTTCCCACTCTGAAACATCCACAACCCCGTATCCGCAGCAGGAACTTACGTTTTGTATTACCAGCGTCTCATCTCCGCTGTTTTCAACGGAAAATATCTTTTCCGCGATAGAGCTCTTTTTTACGTCACCGAACTCCCATGAAGACAAACCCGTCCCGATCAATGGACCTTTCTGTGAATATGCCGGGCCGGAAATAAGCACGGCCGCTATGAACAAAACTATTGTGAATTCTTTTTTCATGGGTCAAAACATCCGGGGGCAGCACCTTTTTATGGATGCTGCCCCCCGTTGAGTTTTGCTGATACTATCTCACCTTTATTACGGGAACAGGCTTACCGCTTACCTTTATCTCTCCCGCCAGATGATCGGAACTGCACTCTGTTCCTGAACCGTCATCAACCTTGACTGTAACCTTGTAGGTCCCCGGGTTGGCGTAGGAATGAGATACCTTAGCCCCCTCGGCCGTCGTACCGTCGCCGAGGTCCCAACTGTACGTCAGGGTGTCCCCATCGGCATCGGACGACGCTGAAGCGTCGAATTTCTGGTCCATATCCACGCAGCAGGCCTTTTCCATGCTCATCTTGGCTGACGGAGGAGTGTTGACCTTCACCCTTATGGAGTCCGAGGCTGTGGAACAATCGGAATCACTGCCGTCATCAACTGTCACGGAAACGTTGTAGCTGCCGCCCTTCTCATACTTATGCGTCATCTTGGCCGAACCTTTTTCTATGGTCCCGTCGCCGAAATTCCAAGTATAGCTAAGGCTGTCTCCGTCGGGATCTTTGGAAGCAGAAGCGTCAAAACTTATGCTTCTCCCGATGCAGATATCTTTAACGGCCGCGAGAGACGCCACCGGCCTTGAATTAACATGCACGGTTACCGCGTCCATGGCTGTTGAACACGCGGTTCCCTTGCCGTCATCTACAGAAAGCAGTACCTTGTATTTCCCGCCTTTCTCATATGAGTGCGTCGCCTTCTGACCAGTCCCCTCGGTGCCGTCTCCGAAAACCCACTTGTAAGAGAGGTTCCCTGTCTCAGACTTCGAGGATGAACCGTCGAAGCTAACGGACTGCCCGGCGCAGACTTTCTTGTCTCCGCCTATGACCGCGAGCGGGGACCTGTTCAGGCTTACCTTTATCGAATCTGTTGCCTTACTGCACGGAAGGCCTTTGCCGTCGTCAACAACAAGCACCACGTTGTAATCTCCGCTTTTGGCGTACACGTGGCTTACCTTCGCTCCGGACAGCGTGTTGCCGTCTCCCATGTTCCAAGTGTAGCTCAGGGCATCACCGTCCGGATCTTTCGACATTCCAGCGTCCATTACGACAGCGTACTCCGCGTCCATGGAACTCAGGCACATGTTGACGGGTTTACCGGCATTGGCTATGGGAGAGGTGTTGACGCTTATGGATTTCTGTATCGTGTCGGTATTGCAGGCTGTTCCGGAATTGTCGTCCACATAAAGCGTAACATTGTACGTTCCGCCCTTGGCATAGGAATGAGTTACCTTCTGTCCCTCCGCCTTTGAGCCGTCCCCGAGGTTCCACGTGTAGGTCAGTTTACCGGGATTATCATCCTGGGTCCCCGAGGCGTCGAACGTCACTGTATCCGACACACAAACCATCCCGGGAGCGTTAAGAGCGGCCACCGGGGGCGTATTGACAAGTATCTTCTGTGACGTCACGGCCGTATCGCATACAAGCCCCGAATCGTTCTTTACGGTAAGCGTTACGGTGTACTCGCCGCCTTTCTCGTAAATGTGAGTGACCACAGGCTCGGTGCTGGTGTTCCCATCTCCGAAATTCCAGAGAAAAGAAAGTTTCTGTTTCTGTATGTCGTAAGAATTCGTGGCATCGAAAGTGAACTTATTGCACTTTAAGTCCGATTTCGGGGCCGGAGCGGGTTTAACCGGCGCCGGGGCCGCTTTGGCCACAGGCGGAGTTCCTCTCCTGAAATATATGGGAATAGAAGCGCCTTTATCGGTCTTCATTCTTAATCCGGCGTTAGCGTACCTCTGAGTGGCTTTGGTTATGGTGTAGACCATCCTCCCGCCCGTGTCCGTGGATATCGGCACGGTGGTAGCTCTCCACTGTCCGCTTTCTGATGTGCCTATGGAATACTTTTTGCTTATTGTATCTACCGCCAGGGTGCTTGTTCCGCCATTCTCATCGAGGTCGTAGTTGTCGACCACAATGTGCGCTGTACCGGCGGGAACAGCCGGATAAAAGTACATCTTATCGCCCTCATTGGGCAGAAGACGGAATGTTATGGTTTCAGAATAACTTTCGGCGCTATTGGGAGATATTCTGACCTTAAAAAGGTTCTGATCGTCTCCGTTGAGACCGGTAACTACAAGCTTGAACCTGTAAACATCCCCGACCTTTTCTCCCTGTGTTTTGTCATATGGCCCGAACCGGTACCATTTTTCATCCCATTCGGAGGAAACACCGAACTCCGCTGTGTCAAGAACGCTCTTTCCTATTACCTCTATCTTGCATATTGTGTCCCATTCGCTGTACGGTACTCTCCAGTCAAAAAAACCACCCGTGTCAGGATCGTAAACCTCAAGGATCACCGCTCCGGGTTCATCTGCCGGAACGTCGACTACTATCTCCATCTTATTGTCTTCAGCGCCCATTAATGGATCTCCGTCAGAACCGAAAACATAAAAAGCTCTCACCCGTGAGTCCTGATAGGGTATCTGGTAGGCCGATGCCGTGACAGCTATCGCGAACAAGGCGAAAACCGTCAGCATCAAAAACGTAAGTTTTTTCATATCCCCCCCCCTTTTTTTCATGTTTCTGGAACTCTTGATAAGATGAAAAACACTTAACTTTATTATAAACCCGAATACTTTAATGTGGTACACTATTTCGTGATGAAGTTAAAAATTGTATACTTTTTGTTTTTTTACGTGTTTTTGACCTGCCATTCTCCGTCATCGCTATCGGATGAGATCAAGATTACGGCTCTTTATTTTTCATCGGACAACTGCGGGGAATGCGTTTACGTTAAGAATGAAATTTTTCCGCCGGTATTGAAAAAATACGGCGGTTTCTTGACTATAAAGGAAATGAACATCAACGAAGACCCGGAAAATCTGGAACTTGCTTTAGATCTTGTGCTTAAGGAAAGGAAATTCGGTTCCATCTCCCCATCTGTTGTCATCGGAAAAACCGTCCTCTCCGGCCCTTCTGAGATCAAACTGGGTCTGGAAAAAGCCGTGTTATCGGCCCTTGAGTTCCCCAATACATCAACAAAGACAGAGCTCTCCCGAAGGGGCCTTACTCCGCGGGAAAAACCGTCTCTGCCGCTCATTCTCGCGGGAGGCCTTATTGACGGGGTTAATCCGTGCGCTTTCGCGGCAATAGCGCTTCTTATTTCCATGATGCATGTAAGATCCTACGGCGCCCGGGAAATAGCCGCCGTAACCGTATCTTACTGCCTTGCGGTATTCATCGCGTACACTTTGATAGGTTTTGGCGCGTTCGGTTTTATCTATTCTTTCCGGTCTTTTTACGTTATATCCCGCGTTTTCCGTTCAGCCGTGGGAGCTCTGTGTTTTATCCTGGCCGCAGGAAGCCTTTTAGATTTTTCCCGGTACAAAAAAACAGGAAAAGCCGACAGCCTCATGCTTTCTCTTCCCGCGGCCATTAAGAAAAAAATAAGCCTTACATTGGGTTCATCCACAAGGGAGGAAAACCGCAGGGATCTCAGGACACTCTTTACAGGGGTTTTCTTGGCGGGAAGCGCCGTCTCGGTTCTCGAAATGGTCTGCACCGGACAGGTTTATCTCCCGATCCTTGTATACATGACAAAAACTTCAGGGATAAGTCTCGGGGTCGTTTCCCTTATATTAGCTTACAACCTTATGTTCATCATGCCGCTTATAGCGGTATCCGTTCTTTACACGGCCGGGGTAAGATCGGTATCTTTCGGGTCGTTCATAAAAAGACATGCCGGAGATATAAAGCTTTTTCTCGCCGCGCTTTTCATTTTTCTGGGAGTGGCTATCCTATTCTTTTGATAACCCTAAAAAGCCCAAAGGTACTCCGGAACCGCAGGGAATGGATAAATTCCAACCGGTAAACACTATGCCGCCGATATGACCGTACGAATGCGTTCGTAGATCTCTTTGAGCTCTCCGGGGTCTACAGGCGAGATAGGAAGAAGCTGTATAAGTTTCTCCAGAGATCTCATGATGTGATTGATATTGTCGCTTAAGGCCAGTCTCAATATGTCTTCCGGAGTAAGGCCCTTGAGATCTTCCGGAGAATATATCATTTTAAGGTCCTCTATAACGTCTCTTTGGATCTCATCCTTGTCCAAAGACCCGGTTTTTCTAGCCACTTCCATGATCTTAAGGCCCAGTATACTTGCCATGACAAGCCCCGCCGGATCGTTCAATATGCCTACCGGAGAAAGAACTGTATTACGCTCCGACATAGAAGGGTTTCCAAGCCTTGAAATTACGGTTGTCTGGTCTACGCGCTCGCCTTTATTCACCGCGAGCAACGTAACCGTGTTCGCCCTGCTGCGTTTTTCCGGACCAATGAGGTCTTCGGGAAGCTCCTTCCTTGTTATCCCGTATCTGCCATAAACAGAAGAGCCTGCCTCCCCCATACCGGACATGTAGTAGAGCTCGACAAAAGAGTTTGAGGCTTCCTGAAATTTCTCAAGGAAAGAGCCTGCGTTTTCGGGTCCAATCGACTCAAGAACTTCCACGGGCACCCTGAGAAGAACATTCCTTTTGTCCCCGCCCAGAACTGCCCTGAAAATATCCAGGCTCTTATCAACATACCTTATTCTCTCCATCTCTCCGTCATTGGTCTCAACACCCGCCGCCTTCCCGGTTAAGCCTGGTTCTCGCTCTATCGCGATAACCCTGTGTATTATCTGTCTGGTAAGGTTTTTGCTTATTACGCTTGTTTCCAGTTTGGATATGTCGGAATACGGCGTTATGACATTATTCCTGGAGGGATCAAAATACCTCACGACCGTAGAAGCCCCTGGTAGCTCTATTGTGACCTCTCCCGGAAGTATCCCTACGTTCACTTCTTCCAAAGCCTTCGCTTTGGAGATCACATCTAGAAGCCCACGGGAACCGTCGAGGTTGCCCTCGGCCTCTATGTATTTGCAGATGGCCGCCGCCGTAAACGGCATGGAAAGATCTTCCCCGACCTCTCTGCCCTTGACGAACATGAGATCCGCGCCCTTACCCGGATGAAAGGGTATTATGAATTCGTCGATCTTGCCTTCCGGAAGTCTGCTGAAAGGCTCGTGTTTTTTATAGAAAGTTTCTTTCACTTCCCGGGCAAGTTTATCGGCATCGGAAGATCTCACCCAGGCCAGGACATTGACCCCATTCCCCGGGCCATGTAGCCGGGATGCCCGGACATAACCTATACTGTCAAGAATGCCTATAAGCTTCATTGAGAGTTCCGGGGTTATCTTGTAGTTTTCGACGAGACTGAGATGAGTTTCCCTCTGCAGCCTGAAAAATGCGTCGAGGTCTTTCTCCTTAAGAGCCCGCGCCGATTCCTCGACCCGTTCCTGCTCAGTAACGGCATGTCTCATCGTGCCCCGTATGTCGAATTTTATCTCTTCAAGATCCAGCCCTATCCCCCGGCAGCTTTCGGTGAATTTCTCAAGCTTGTCTGCCGGCAGCCCGTATTTTTCCCTGAGTTCCGCCTTTGTAACTTCCGAAGGAAGCTCATCTACAAGCTCCATAAGCTCTTCTTTTGAGAGAGGTATACCCATATCCCGCAGATTTATAAAACTGAAATAAAAAGGTTTGTAGTACGGAGGGAACACTTCATTGTCAGCCGCGGCCATATCAGGATACATCCTCCCCATGGCGCTCTTGTCATCAAGTTCCCGTGACCACTCCGGGTAACGCTCCCTGACCAGGTTCCTGAGAGAAATGGACATAAGGTACGAACCCATCTCCCCTTCCGCCACCCTGATGTTGGTTTTGTATCTTCCTCCGGCGGTCTCAGCTCCTCCCGCCACCCGGAAAACAAGCGCCGAATACCCCTCAGGCATCGGGGCAAGAAAAGAATTTATCTTACTTCTTCCGTCGCCGTCCACGCGCGGCACGCAGTCCATCATTTCGGCGAACCCGCCGCCTTTCGATCCGGAATCAAGCCATCCCATCAGAGATCCCCACGGGTCCTGCTTGCCGCAAGGGAACCCGAGACGCTGTTCGGTGGCCACGCAGGCATCCGTCATTTCGCTGGCGGAGACCTTATCCCTCATACCGGTTATGCCGGCGACGGATACACCCAGAGAAACTATGGACGCGGCGGAAGAACTCAACCCCGAGGAAACCGGCATGCCTCCATACGCGGCTCTGCCGTCAGTCAGTATCCTCAACCCCGGCACTTCTGCCCCCTTCGAGGCAAGAAGGGCCGACACCTGCTGTATCATAGCTACGCTGTACTCAAACCACTTTATGTCCTTTTTGGCTTTTTTACCTATCTTGAAATCTTCGGCAAAAACCGACTCGGTGGGAAATAGATGGGGCTCCATGCTGTTAAAGATCGTCTCTTTCGAGTCGGGGTTTACACCCACGACCGTAATGACATCCTTAAGCATGGCGGAATTAAGCACGGACCCGTGATGATAATCTATCTTGTCTCCCGAAAGCACCACCCGCCCTCCGGCCCGGGACAGCGCTATGGTTACCGTATCCGGGTACAATTCCCTGAACCTTTCCAAAAGCGAGATATACCTTTCTCTCTGCCTTTCCAGATCTTCTTCTCCGTATATGGACGCAAGCCCCCTTGAAGCCTCTGAGGAGGGGTCTCTCAACTCTTTTAGAAGTTCAGATATGTCTCTTGTAAACCTGTTATCCGCCCGCGCGGAGAGCTTCTCTGTTTTTCTCCCGGAAAGACCTTCTACAAAAGACCCGAATTTCAACCACGCCTCGGGCGTGTAAGGCATTTCATAATAAACGTTTCCTTTTTCCAGGGAATACGCGAAAGCTTCGGGCATCTCATCGGGAAAGCTAAGGACTTTTTCTATCTCGGACCGCACCTTTTGTTCCCCTCCGTCGAAAGCTCTTTTCCTCACAAAATATTTTCCGTCTCTATTTATCACAACTACGGATACGTCCGGGTTTTCCTCCAGAACCTCGGATATGCCTTCCCGCGGGAAATAAAACGGCCTTTTCTCTTCACGCATGGCCCGGAAAGCCTCCAATACCTTTTGCCGGGAAGAGACGATCTCGTCCCTTTTCATCCATTGCGTTTCCACTACCGGCTCAACTTCACCGCCGCCTTTGCGGTCCGGCCTTTGTCTGTATTTCGCATAGTCCCGTTCCAGTATCCTTATTCCCCATTTATCGGGATCAGCGGCGAACTCAGACCCCGGATATGGCACGAAGAACTGCGCGTCTATCTCTTCCGGAGCCGTCTGGCGGAGAAACTCTATCGTATCTTCAACGCTCCGCTCTGTCTGGTAGGGCAATCCGAACATCAGAAAGAACTTGACCCTTATACCGGCTTCGCCGGCCCATATTCTGGCGTTCCTGTACGATTCAAGGGAGCAATTCTTGTTCACTCCCGAGAGCACCTCCGGATCGGCGCTCTCAAGCCCAAAAGCCACATAAGAACATCCTGCTCTGCCCATAAGAGCGAGGAGTTCCCTGTCCACCTTGTCGGCCCTGGTGAAACATCTCCACCTTATGTTCATTCCTCTTTTTATAACCTCATCGCAGAACCCTTTCACGAATTCCCTGTCGAGCGTGAAAGTATCGTCATTGAAGAAGAAATTCCTTACTCCGTATTTGGCCGTATATGCCTCAATCTCATCCGCCATTTTCCCCGGGCTCTTAGACCTTACTTTCATGGACATCTTCGAGGAATACGAACAGAACCGGCAGGAGAAAGGACATCCCCGTGAAGCCATGACAGGCAAAAACCTTTCGCCCGAGAATTCGTCCATGGCAAGATCATATTCCCCCATGGGAAGCTCCGAAAAAACGTCCCCGGTAAGCCCGTCCAGTTCTATCATCTCCGAAGCCGGGGCGGTATCACGTATCCTGCCCTTCTCGTCCCTGTACGATATTCCCTTAACTTCGGAAATATCTCTCCCGGAAGATATCGCGTCAAGTACCTCTACCAGTACGTTCTCTCCTTCCCCTTTTACAATAAGGTCAAACTCGCCGCTATTCATTACCCCTTCGGGGTCCAATGAAGGATGGATCCCCCCCGCTATCACTATAGCTCCGGGTTTAGCGCTCTTTATCTTATCGGCCAGGTCCCGAGCCGCGCCAAAAAGAGAGGAAGCGGGTATAGAAATACAGAAGACCTCAGCCCCGCTCAAAAGTATCCTGTCCTCTACCTCTTCTTCACTTTTCCCGAGCCCCAGGTCCTCGACCTCTATGGAAACTATGTCTCCAAGTCGGCTCTTCACCGCGGAAGAGAGGTATGCTATCGCCAGAGGAGGCCTTACTTCAGGGGAATTTATTTCGGCGGTATTCACAAAAAGCGTCTTAAGCCTTATTCTCCCCGACATGTTCATCCTGAAAAGTTTCCTTACGGTTTCTATATCCGGGAATTCCACCAGCCGGTCAAGATCCACTATTTTTGCCCTGTATCCGCTGCCTTCCCTATACACCACGAACTGTCCCGGATCAGGATCCTCGATGTAATAGCCTTTCCCCAGATTCGTCCTGGAAACCGTGAACAGGTCCTCCGAGGCCTTAAGACAGGCGTCAACGGCCTTTTTTCTGTCCCTGAGCGAATACGCCCTGTCAGATAAAATATCCTCTAGAGTTTCTCCCTCGACAAACTCCCTTGCCGTGACCTGGATATTGTTCACAAGAGGCTCTTCCCTTTTCTTCGTCTCGCGGGAGGAGGCGTAATTTACCATCCTCGCCCTGTAATCCAGCTCCCAGTAACTTGCGCCGTATTTAGCGGTCTGGTCAAGACCGTTCCGGGAAAGCTGTTTCCAGGTAGAAGTGGACATCTCTATTGCTTCCTGAGGAAGAGAATTATTTACGGGATCATGCCTTATAAGCGAAAAAGCGGCCACCCTTATTCCCCTGCCGCCCGTCAGGTTGAACATGACTTTAAAGATCTCTTTCTCGTCGTCCTGATCGAAGTAGACTATATCCATGCCGGATATGTCTTCCAGCCCGGCGTCCTCTTTGAACAGGTTTCTCATTATCTCCCTGACAAAATCTTCCTTGTACTTAACGGCCCTTTCTATTACGCGGTAATCCTCATTCACATCCTGTTCAATGAGTTCCATGGCGGCTTTTCTGAAATTATCCTCGCTTATCCTGCCCGCGCCGTAAACAGCCGCGAGAGCCTGAAGCGCCTTGCGCCTTATAACCTTGCTTTTTACGTACCGAAGCGCCATAATTCCCGAGATCTCTTTCTCCCCGAGGCTGAGCGGAGACTTGACAGCCTTTTCAACGAGACTGCCCATTTCCACGGTCCGCTCGTCCATTACCTCGCGAAACCTCGACTCCCCGTCCACTTCCTGCCATACAAGCTGGTACCGCAGGGCTTCCTCTATCTCGGGGAACCGGTCGAAAACCTCCGCGTCGGTAAGCTGTATTGCTATACCGGACCTGGAAAGGTCGTATTCACTCGCCGGGTACACGGGAGCTATCTTACTTATCCCAAGGCCCCTGTCAGGAACTATCTCTATTACAGCCTTGTCTTTATTTTCTTTTACCCTGGCGTCGTTTTTGCCTCTCACCGCTATATAGACATTCCCCGTTGGAACACGGTATATGACCGCGTACTTGTGGGCGAAGATTATCTCAAAATCCTTCATCACGGAAAGCCATCCGTTATCGTAATAGTTACCCTTCTGTTTCCAGATCTGAGGGTTCTCACGGCACACAGCGTCGGCCGGACGGGCTCTCTTGAGCATCCCCCTGAGCGAGATGTCCCCAAGCTTACGCCGCATCGGGACGGAAAAGATCATTCTTCCCTTCAGGGCCTCCTTACATTCGTCTATTATGGCCTCTGAACTTTTAGCCGGGCTCTCGGCGGTAAAACCGCGTGTTCCGGATATCCCGTTTTCCCGTAAAAGAGGCTCCACTATTTCTCTCTCAAAAGAACCGTCCTCCACCATGGCCGCGAAATTCCTCAGGGAATTCACCAGGGTTACGTGCCAGTTATAGACAGCGTCGTTCTTGTCCATAAGAAGCGCGGATTTCGCGTGGTCCGGCACTCCCTTGAAATCGAAACCCACAGCTTCGTAGTATCTTTCCCACTCGACCATCCTGGCCAGCCTGTCAAGAAGTCTGTACCGGTAAAGTTCGGGTAACGTCCTTATTTCGGCCTCGGTAAGAGGATTCCTGCGGTTATAGTCAAAAAGCGTCCTTTTGATGTTGTCTATCGATATCGTGAACTTCGCATCCGGAGAATCCGGCCTCAGCATCGACACAACGTCGAGTACCATTATGTCCTGCTGGCTGTGTTCCCAGTCTATTACTCCGAGCACGTCGTCTTCCCTGAATATTACGTTGGTGGCGTTATAATCGCCGTGGATATAGGTTCTTCGGAGGTCCTTGAGGTGGTAGCTGGGGGCCAGCCTGGCGCTTACCTCCTCCATTTGCGAGGCTATGAACCCGGCGTTCTCGTATATGAACCTTTCGGCCCTGGTGAGAGGCTTTTCGTTCTTTTTGTCCTTCACGTATTGCCGCATTTTCCTGAGCTCGGGTGCCAGCAACCTTATATCAAGCATGTCCCTCTTGCCGTACTTTCTTGTGTAGGGGCAGTTCTTGCCGGCCGTGGCCGCGTGGGCTTTTGCTATAACTTCCATCATATTGTCGAATCTTTTCTCTGAAAGGGTCCGGATGGAACCTACGTGCACTCCCTGGAACTTATCTTCTTCCACAAAATCGTAGAGTATGTGGTATTTGCCTTCACTGTCGGCGCAGATAAAACTGTCCTCGTTTACCTCTTCCCATGCCTCTCTTATTTTCTTCCTGTTTATGGGAACGGCCGGTATGCCTTCCTCTCTCAAGGTATTCATGAGCCATACCTCGTACCTGGCCGCCGAGATAAGGTCACCGGAGAAAAGCTTGGGGCTTACATGACGCAGTATGTAGCTTTTTTTACCGGTCCTGACGTGAAAATATCTCGCGTGTATCCCATGCCCCTTCTCGAACCTCGATATGCTTATTACATTGTCGCGTGTTATTCCGTATTTACCGAGCAGCTCGAGAGCTTCCTCCATGTCCTCGTCATCGGACATCATATCGTAGTACGCTTTTTCAAGAAGCTTCACCGTGCCGTCGCATCTTTCTCCTATCCATGTAACTCCCTTGGGTATATTGACCGGAACTTCATCGAGAGAAACAACGTTAAGGTTTTCTGTCCCTTCCTGGGCGAGAAGCCCAACGACGTTATCGTTCCCGGCTTTCTCAAAACCCTTTACGTCGGTGATGGTTCCTACTTCGTCCCCCATGTAGGTTATCTTCCCGCCTTCGTTGAGGATATCTATTATCGCGCGGCGCTTGTTGACCCCCCTTCTGACGAACCCTATGGTGGTGCTGCCGCTTACTATGGCGTCTATGTCTTCTACTCCCCTTGCGCGGATAAGCTCTAAAGCTTCCTTAGCGAGCTCCGCTCTTGTTTTCCGGGGATTTGTGTAAACGATGTCGCGATCTGTCTCGAAAGAATACTGTCCGGGGTCCTCGTTGCCGTAAGGCGACCACTCGAATCTGCTGTCCCCCTCTTTAACTATGACTTTCTTTATCCCGAGCCTTGTAAGGTTCTGCTCCTCTTCTATACGCTCGTGCATAGAGTTAAGCACCTCAAGTACCCGGTTCGACTCATATGTGGTAAAGGGCCTGTTGTACTCCTCGTCGGCCTTAAAAACGCCGTCATTTGTCACGGTGTACCTGGCGCCGCCGTCGGATACATAGACCACAATGTCCGACTCCACATTATGCTGCTTGAGTTTTTGGAGGATAAGACCCAGTGTGTTATTGCCTTTAACCTTGGAAAGAGGCCTTCCGGTAACTATACGCACTTTTTTCCTCTTGTTCCCGGGAGCCGAGAGAAACTTCCATATTAGAAACGCGGCATCCTCGGCCACGGGAGCGCGCCTTTCTCTGTTGAGAGTATGATCAATGTCAAAAACCAGCGTATCGCTTTCTACCACCATGCGGCTGGCCCGCTGCATGTTTATGCTCACCCCGGCCGGCGCCACCATGAGGCTTGCCATCTCGCGTATAGCCGACCTTATTTTCCCTGTAACAAACTCCGCGGGAGCTTTTATTCCGGCTTGTTCCGCTCTTCTGTAAAGCTCTTTCCTTGCCTCTATCACGCTGGGGAAATTCTGCACGTACCTGCCGCAATTAAAGATTATTTTTTTCTGGTCTTCCTCGGGAAGGCCCTCTATACTTTCAACCCCCGGGAACCACCTTTTCCACCTGTCGGTGGTGCCGAGCATTTTTCTGACCTCCGGCATAAAAACCGGCGTGTACTTGGGGTCGAGACCGGCCAAATTCTTTTCAAGTTCATCAAGCGCGGAATACTCCGCTTCGGAGATCTCAGGACCAATATTAGCGGCGGCTACTCCGGCGGTGGGCAGAGCCTTGAGCTCATCCCTCGTCATGAAATCGGTGTTGTGCTGCTTAAGCGAAAGTCCGGCTCTTGAGGCTATCTTACAGGCCCTGACCGTATCCTCTCCCCGCAACGAACCTACCTGCCCCGCTCCCGATATTTTCGCGCCGGTGTCGACCACAAGGTACGCCACATTATCCCACACATATCCCAGCCCCTCCGCGTTCAACCGGTCTCTCAGGGAAAGAACGTAAGAATCTATCTCCTGCAGCGACCCTAAGGCCTGGGCGCACTCGTCGGAACCTATCTCATATGTCACGGGAGGACGGCCTTCACCTGCCCTGAAATTTTCGCAGTGGCTTATAAGCTCCACCGTCCTTTCTACCATCTCCTCAACGGTCAGTTTTACACCCGGCCTTTCCCTGTCAGCGGTAACGTCTATGTGCAATATATTGAACCCGGCCCTTATGTCAGCCTCAAAAGTGCGTTTGGCGTTGGCCATGGCTTCCGCAAGAGATAACTTTGAATCCTGAGGCCTCTGCCAAGGGCCTCCATGGTCCCTGGCTATGAATACGGGTCCCTCATAGGATTCCTCCCTGCATATCCTGTGTACAAGTTCCACGAAGATGTTCTGGTCCCACCCCGTGTAGGACCCCTCGACATCCACCTGCCGAGGCGTGGCTATGAACACCGGCACGGCGGAATCTTCCCTGGCGGCCTGGACATTGGCCCTTATTATATCCTCGGACATGGGACATACCGATAAAAGGGTAGCTGTTTTCCCCTCGGCATCTTTACCGGCCCTCGACTTTATCAGCGCCTTCCCGAATTCGCTGAGTTTATCGAACCTGTCCAGAAATTCGTTTATGAGTATAACGCTTTCTATGTAGAACGCCTTGGCCTTTTCTTCGTTATCCAGCCTGAAAAACGCGTAACCTGCGAAGTTCAGGGAATACATGAGCTGCATCCTCAATCGCCAGTACGGCTCGTGCTCCGACAGATAGTCCATCACCCCGGACTGGTTGAGGACCCTGTCAAAGTTCTTTTCCAGTTCGCTGTAAAAAGCCCAGGCAGGCGTGTCCTCTTTAAAAGAAAACTTCACTTCTCCGGATTTCACATCAAGGTCGTAAAAACCCCTGTCCAAAAGATGCATCTTTCCGTACATAACCTGGGCCAGCTTGCTTAGATCGTAGACCATGTCCCCCGAGTTCTCCCCTTCCGGGTCCACAAGCAGGAACTCCTTGCCTTCCGACATGATGTTCTGAAGGCTAAGATCCCCGTGTATAAAGTGGAAATGCCTGGGATTAAGCTGTTCAAGAAGTTCCGGAGACTCTTTCATCTGCCTTAAAATAGAGGGTATGTTCCTGTACTTCTTCCCGTTTATCGTCAAGTACTCCGGCCCGTAAAGCCCCTCAAGATGCGGCGCCCTTTTAAGAGTTTCCTTTATCCTGTTCTCTATTTTTCCTACGAATTTTTCCCTGAGATGTCCGGGAGAGGCTTTTGTTCTGCCCTGACGTATGATGAAGTCCTTAAGATATGACGAAAGTACCGCCTGGATCACATCCTTCGCCGATTCAGCGTCCATCTCCCCGTCGGATATTTTTTTCAGCATATCCTTCATTCTGGGGTAATAGGTCATTTCGTAATGGACATTCCCTCTGTCGAGGGAGTAATTCAGCACCTCGGGAAAGTAACGCTTGAGTTCCGGGGGGAGTTTCAGCAGCCACTTGATCTCCTTTCTCAGCGCTTCTTCTCCGCTGTAAAGCGCCTGTTTCCTGACGGTTTTCTTTCCGTTCCTGTCTATCGCCGCCACGATAGAGAACGAGAACCCTTCCAGTATCCTGATTATGTCGGAATTGGCTCTTATGTTCCGTATCCCCGCGCCGTATTCTTTCAGGGACCTCACTCTCTCTTTCAAATTGGGGGACTTAAAGAACAGCGTTCTGGCGCAAAAAGAGTCCGCCCCCGCGGTAATGACCTCCTTGCATGTCTCGAGCACCATCCCTCCGTCAGCCTCTATTTCGGCGTTAATGCCTTTATCCTGGAGCATTTTCCTGAGAGCTCGTATCTTATCTATTGTCTCTGGGATGAACGCCTGCTGACCGGCGGCCCCCGGAACAACACCCATTACGGTTATCGTTCTCATGGAGGGATCAAAATGGTCACGAATGTTATCAAGGACGGTTATGGGGGTTTCCGGGTTCAAAGATACCCCTGTTTCCAGGCCTTTCTTCTTTATATAGGTGATCAGAGATATAAGTTTGGCGTGGGTAGAACAACACTCATAAGGGAGAACCACCTTGTCCCTTCCCGGCTTTAACCCCGAAGATATCAACCTGTCAATTACATCCTCATCCGGGGATTTTACCCAGAGATGCACGAATATGGGCACATCCATATCCGCGATCTCCCTTATGGCCGGAGCTGAATCGACGCTTTCCCCTCTTGTAAGCTTGCCGTCAAAATGGTCCACATGAAGGGAGTCCATCCCGTTCAATTTCACTTTTTCGACTTCAGCTCTGAGATTTTTTATGTCGGCTCCAAGTATGGAGTATGAAAGGCCTACAGAGCCCGATATTTCCGGGATACTTCCTATCTCTTGCAGAGGCAATTTTATCTCGCCAGGAACCGCGGTCAGGGAACGCTGAAAGGGAGACGGGACGGCCAGAGTATGGCCTTCATTAAAGAGTTTAATATCGGCGTAGAGCGGTGAAACTGACTGGCTGAATACCAATAGCCATGCGATGACACGGAAAAGCGGACTGGTTACTCTAACTTTCGTCATACACTCCAAAAACATCAAGAACATGTTTTCAAGTAACCTGTTTCAGAAGTATATTTCTAATTCCACCTTGCTAAAATTCTAACATAGTTCAGAGAGTTTCTCAACGGAAAGAAAGTTGACTTTTTTGCGCTTAACAGAAATCTATTGTTACTCTTTGAAGGTGACTATACACATTGGTGCCAGGCACCAGTGGTGCCTGGCACCAATGTGTACAAAAGGTGGTTTTGAGGATTATTTCTTGTGCTCCTTCATATAAGGACAATTCTGTCCTTCCGTAACAAGGACACAGTCCCAGTTACAGGGCTCGATATTAACCGTAACCTCGCTGCCTCTCACACTGCGCCTTATATCGTTTTGCATTTTTTCGCCCACTCGATATGCCTCTGAAAAAGGCATTTCTTTGGGAAGAATAATGGTGAAGTCTATGAATTTCTTGTGGCCGGCTTGCCGTGTTCGTATATTCTTGAAATTGCAGTAGTTCTCCGCGTGCGCCCCAAGCTGGGCGACTATATCCATTTTGCTTGTCTCTTCTATGGACGCGTCCAGAAGATTAAAGAACGCCTGGCGGGACAATTTTAAGGAAGGGACAAGTATGGCCGCGCAGACGATTATGGTAACAGCGGGGTCTATGTACGGGCCGATAAAACCGATGACAGTTCCATCGATAGCTATGGTAAGAAGGAACGCGGCCGCTATCGCGAACGAAATAGCGCCCTCGAGCTTATAGTGGACGGCTTCCGCCCTGACCGCGCAGGACCTGCTTTTTTTTGCCAGATCGAACAGAAAAAAAGCTCCCGTGAAATTAAGAAAAAAACCGACAGAACTCGACACAAGCCCGAGCCAGGGAAAAGAAACATGCGAAGGATGAAAAAATGAGTTAACGGCCAGAACGGAGAGAACCGCCGCTATTCCCACCAGCACAATACCTTCTATCGCCTCGCAGACATGTTCTACCTTTCCGTACCCGTAGTTGTGCGCCAGATCCGCCGGCCGCGCCGAAAGTTTTATGGAGTGGTAAAGTATTATGGATACCGTAAGCCCCACAACCGTTATCGCAAGATCCGATGCTATGGCAAGAGACCTTACGAAAACCAGCGCCGCCGCCTTCATGATAAAGAGAACCACATTGAACCACAAACTTATAAGCGCGGCCGTGACCATGTATCTTTCTTTGTGCAGCATACACCCTTTGCCCCGTTTTGCGTCAAAAACTCCGGATATTCCTACTTTCTGCCCTTGGATCTTTTTGCCTTACCCTTTTTTGCCGCCGCCCCGCGAGAGGCCTTTTCTGTTTTTCCCTGAGGGGCTTTAGGCGCGGCGTCCATATCTATGTTCAGAGTGCGCGATATCTCGGCCACTATCTCCTCCCTAGAAGGCACATTCTTGGCGTTATTGTCCTTCTTGCGCCCCGTGAAACAAGTTTTACAGTAAACCGGCCTGTCCGGCTTGGGCACAAATGGAACTTCGCAGCTCGCGCCGCAGTCGGCGCATATGGCCTTATGCATCTTCCTTTCCCTGGGCGGATTGTCCTGGGGAATGGGGAACTTTTTATTGACCGTAGCTTCCGTCTTGAACCCGGGGTCGCGCTCCGTACCCACCATGCTCATAAGCGAAGCTGTCTTGGCTACAAGCGCATCCAGTTTTTCGCCTATGGCGTCGAACCTTGCATGCATCTCGGAAAGAAGCTGACATGCGTCTATTTTTACCGTATCAGGTTTTTTGACCTTTTTAACCGTCTTCTTTTTAGCCGTCATTTTTACCTTCCCTTATTTGGTAATTGCCGCAGACAAGAACCTGCCCGCAAAAAAAGAGGCCAGGCCTTTTATTTCAGGGCCTGACCTCTTTCTCCTTTAAAACTGTATCTCTTCCCATAAATTTAAAAACGCCCTACACACATCCCCTGCGCTCTTCCAGCACCCTGCGGATCTCTTCGGACTTCTTTTTCGTAAGAGGGACACGCAAGACGAAAATAATGGCGATTATAAGCCCCGCGACAGGCAGAGTCGCCAGACTGAAGCGGATCCAGAATATCGTCTCGGGAGCCTGTACGGCAAGCTTCCACGTAAAACCGGACCATGTCAGAATAAGTCCCGAGAAATAATATCCCAGAGAGTTCCCCAGTTTTAATATGTAAGAACCGCAGGCGGTGAAGGAACCTTCCCTTCTCTCATGCGTGGTTATCTCGTCGTAGTCTATTATGTCGGCTCCTATCGAGCTGTGGAGCATCCAGAGCGAAGCCGCGGCCATCCCCATAAGTCCGGAAGCTATGGTCTGAAGCCACTGTATCGCCGGCGTGTAAAGGAACCATGACCCGCCGTAACCGCATATACCTATCAGGCAGGCTACAACAGCCGCCCTTCTCTTGCCTATGCGGTGCGCCAGAGCGGCGTGAAGAGGAACTCCCAGGAGACCTCCTATCATGAACGCCACACCCATCCAGAACTGCCAGTTATCGCCGACTATTTTGTTACCTCCCGAAACGTAAAACACCGTCGCGTAATAACCCAGCGACCCTACCATGCTAGTCCCGAGAGTAAAAGCTCCTCCCATTATAACTATCTGACGGAAAGGCTTGCATTTAAGCGTTTCTCCGAAAGAGCTCAGAATAGATATCCTCTCCTTAATGTTAACGACTACCTTGTCATAATAGCGCTCTTTTACCCTGAAGAATATGATAACAGCTATGGCCGCCATCACAAGACCCAAAAGAGCCGTGTAAACCTGTATTCCGAGAAGCGTATTCTTCTGGTTTGTTCCGGGAATAAGGAACCATGCCAGATTAGTGAACCTTAAAGCGTAGAAATTGCCAAGTTCTGAAACCTTCTGCGTCATGCTCCTGTAAGACATGATCGAAGTTCTTTCCTCATAACAGGGAGACATCTCCGCCCCGAGACTGTAGTATGGGACGGTAAAAGCGCTGATTATAGGGATGTAGAACATCGTAGAGAACATCATGTACCAGAAAACCACCGTAACACCCAGGAACTTGATCTCTACCCAGGAAGGAGACACCAGAAAGAGAACAGGCAGACACAGACCGCTCAATATACCGGCTATGAGTATGAACGGCCTTCTGCGTCCGTGTCTGGAGCGCAGATTGTCCGACATCCACCCCACCAAAGGATCCACCACAGCGTCCCAGATACGTATCAGCGTTAAAGCCAGTCCGACCAGCCAAGGCTCTATTCCGAGATACATGTTAAAAACCGCGAAAGCGACAGCCGGATAGAGCCACAGCCCCCACATATCCACGGCAGTTCCAAGACTGTAAGCTAACTTGGTAACTCTCGGTATCCTGTCGCGCACCGTCTTTTTTTCACAAGCAACGTTAGTTTCCTGCACTATCTACCTCCCTTCTATTTGTTTACGTCCAGGTTTCAACGGTTGTAGCACGCGTCTATAAGCCTTTTTATGGTGGTGGTGGCGACACATTGCACCGTGTCGGCTCCGCCGTAATAAAGTTTTACCTCTCCATCGGGTTCCGCCACAGCGCCGCAAGTGAACACAACACTGGGAGTCTGGCCTACAAGCTCATACTGCTCCTCGGGTATCAGTATGGCGTCGGCTGACATTGCTTTTACCTTGGAGGGATCCTTAAGGTCCAGCAGGCATACACCAAGCTGATATACAAAATGCGCTTTGCACTGGCTGCGCACTCCGTGAAATATCGTGAGCCATCCCTCTTTCGTTTTAATGGGAGCGGCTCCCGGGCCTATTTTCGTCCATGCCCAGCGTATTCCCTCGTAATTCCTGAAAACGCATTTGCTCTTGCCCCAGAAGATCAGGTCCGGCGAATAAGATACCCATATGTCCCCCGTATCGGCTCCGGTGTTCGGCCTGTCAAGACGCGCGTAAAGCCCGCCGATCTTCTCCGGGAAAAGTACCCCGTTACGATTATCGGTTTCGGAGATAAATCCCATCCACTTGAATTTTTTGAAGTCGGTTGTTTTAACAAGGCTGAGGCGGCAAGTGTGTCCGCTATGCGCCGCATGGACAATGTAGTAAGCGTCTCCTATCTTTGTGACGCGCGGGTCGTAGTACATTCCGCAGGTGTACTCCTTGAATTCCGGGTCGTTATGCGGCAGATCTATGGGTTTGGGCCTAGGCGTGAAGTTGTATCCATCCTTGCTCTCCGCTATCCAGAACCTGTCCACCAGAGCCGAGTTCTCCACACGGCAGACCATGAGATATGTACTCTTGTATTTTATGATACCTGAATTAAAAACGTTCCTGATGTCCGCCCAGGCAGGAAAATCACGGCCGGTAAGTATAGGGTTCTTCTCGTACCGTTTGCATATCGGATACTTTTCTGTCTTCAAGCGTAACCTCCTCTTTTGTGCACGCTGTTGTTATTATCAGGCTATGTCCAGCCACTCAGTATCTGCTCTGTTCCATTCCAAAATAGGATGTTTCCTGTCCTCGAAAAATTTCCTTACCCTTCCCTGGTCATACTTAAGAAGGTCCTGCAGTATCGGGACCAGGATGGAAAGCACATTGTCGGATATGACGCTCCTTCTGCATATGTGCCCCATGTAAGGAGCCGGCGAAACCGTTATCGTGTATCCCTGATAGGATTTAACATGCAGCATGACGTGAACGTCGCTCGAACCGTCGCCCACGTAGATTATGGCGTATCTTGTTACGTTTTCTTTCTGCTTGAGCATATCAAGAGTGGCTACCTTGGCGTGTCCCGCGTTGGTCCTTTCCACGTCCTGCACTATGTCGTCTTTGAACAGGAAAGTCGTACCGTAAATGTTCTCAAGGGGGAATATCTTCTCGACGGCCTTTTCGATGCATTCTTTAGGCGCCGCGGAAACTATGTAGGTGCTGAACCGGCAGTTATCTATGCCTTTGGCGAGAATGCTCATAAGCTCGGGAACGCCTTTTTTAAGCTCTATTTCCCTGCCTACCGAGTACAAAAGTTCCTTGCTGACCTTACCGACATAATCGGGATCGCGGGTCATAAGATGCGCAAGTTCGCCTCCGAGCTGTACGATGTTCCGGCTTTTTATTTCTTCGATCTTTCGCTCAAAATCTTCGGGTGGTATGCCCAGTTTTGAGCTTAAAATGTACCCGACGTCCCCTTTTGAAAGAGTTTTGTCAAAATCAGAGACGAAGAGGATCTTTCTCTCCATTACGAATCGCTCCTTAGATGATATACCTTATGGGAATTAGTTGTTGCCCGCTGCCGGAAAAAGGTCCTTATACCGACCAACCCGAAGAGGCGCCTGTCCCTAAGAGGGCTTTAGTCTACCACCCTTGCGAGGAAATAACAATAAAATTTTGCTATGCCCCGGCCGCGCGGTAATAAGCCCGCGTGGGGGGCGAATATGGTCGCCCGGGACCTTAAAAATAAGTGTGTACTGCTCTTCTTTAAGGAAGTAAAATAACTATGTTCCGCCTCCGGGTACCCCGGGCCGGACATATCCGGAGTTTTTTCTGAAAAACAGCACAAAAAGAGGAGAAAGACCCAGGTGGACATAATAGCCGCGTTCAAAAGCGCTTTCGGCCTTAAAAAACTTACGCATTCTTCTCTGAGCGAAGCCTCCGAAAAGTTCAATACCGCTCTTTCCGACAGTGAAAAAAGACGGATATGCCGCTCGGTCGGGTTAAGTGTGATAGAAAAGCTGGGGATGCCTGGATCATCAGTCGATTCGCCCGTAACCGGCAAAACTGAAGTTTCCGGCACAGCGGTTCTCGGAGTAAATCACGTGGGCCCCCTCGATGTCAGTATAGAGTGGCGCACACAAAGCGGGGAGCTTGTTCCAGTTAAGTGCCTTATAGACTCCGGCGGCGACCAGATAAATGTTTCCAAGGTATTCAGCGCTTTCGAGAGTGAAATAGCCCTCGTGGCTCTCACAGGACAGAAAAACGGGATAATCACAAATGCCTGGGAAAGAAGCTTTCTCTCCCCTTTCATTAAACCCCTGTTTCTCCGAAGTGACAGCGAAGATACCCCGGTAGCGGTTTACAACATAGCGGACGGGCATCATCTTCCTGTACTTTTCGGCTGGCTGGACGCGCTTTCAGAGAAAACCGTTGCCAGTCTTAACGGGAAGGTCATGGAAACGCTGGAAGAAATGTCCAAAGGCACGCACAAAAAACTTTGGATGGCTCTTTCCGCGGGAGGCCCTTTGCGTTACCAGGGAAAGATCGCATGCTACCGTTCCCTCGTGAAAGAAATAAAAGAAAAACACCGGGACTCTGTGAACATGCTGATAGATTTCAAACATGTTTCCGGCCCCAAGGAAGCCATGTCTGTGCTTGACCTCCCGAGAGAGACGCCTTGCGACATAATCAAGCCTAACTTACAAGAGTTTCTGCAGATAGTACGCGCCGGAGAACTTGCCGGGCCGGACCTCGATGAAAAAACCGTTCCGGCCCCGGCCACAGTTAAAAAATACGCCGCAAAACTCAGGGAGAAATACAATCTCGAGGGTGTACTTGTTTCTATGGATAAAAACGGTCTGATCCTGGCCCTCAAGGACAGGATGATCTCGGAAAAAGGCGTAAAAATAAGACCGGCAAGCCATACCGCGGCCGGCGACTCCCTTAAGGCCGGCCTTTTATACGCCCTTTCAAACGGAAAATCCTACGAAGAAGCCGTACACGCCGGGAACCTTTTTGGAGCGTCCACCGCGGCAATGGAAGGTTCCCAGACCGTAACCCCTGAAAAACTCGCCGAGATAACCGCTTTGGCCCGGGAACAGAATGTAAAGCCTGTAGTGGAAGAACTATAGGACGTAAAAAACGCTGCCTCAAGAAAGATCCGAAAGTTTCTCAAGATATTCCCACCGGTCGCAAGCGGCAAGTATCTCCTTTTCCAGTTCCGCGGCCCTTGCCTTGGTTTTAGCCACCTCTTCGGGGAATTTTTGATAGAAACTGCCGTCAGCTAGCTTAGCGAAGACTCTCTTCTGTTCTTCTTCAAGGTGTTCTATCTTTGAGGCGATCTCTGTTAATTCTTTTTTCTCGTTAAAGGTCATTTTGCGGTGAGACTCTTTCTTAACGGACTTAGTATTCTTTTTTTCGGCGGTAACTTTCGACTTGATCTCTGTTACAGGGACAGGCCGTAGATTGAGCCAATCATCATACCCTCCCGGGTATTCGTTTATCTCTCCATTCTTTTCTATCACCATAGTCGAAGTGACCACGTTATTAAGGAAAGTCCTGTCGTGGCTGACAAGGATAAGCGTTCCGGGATAATCCAGAAGGACCTCTTCTAAAAGTTCGAGCGTCTCTATATCCAGATCATTAGTGGGTTCGTCCATTGCCAGAAAATTTGAAGGCTTAGAGAAAAGCTTGGCGAGAAGGAGCCGATTCCTCTCTCCTCCGGAAAGCAATTTCACCTGTGTTCGGATCCTCTCAGGAGAAAAAAGAAACCCCTGAAGATATCCTATTATGTGCCGGGGCTTGCCGTTGAACATAACGGTATCATTTACGCTGGAAATATTTTCGGCGATAGTCTTTTCCTCATCAAGCTGTTCCCTCAGCTGGTCGTAATAAGCTATCTCAAGGTTGGTCCCCTGCCTGACCTTGCCGGAAAGAGGAACCAGTTCGCCTAAAAGTATTTTGATCAGGGTTGTTTTTCCGCTGCCATTAGGACCTATAAGACCGATTTTATCCCGCCGCATTATTTTTGTGGAAAAATCGCGGATTATAGTTTTGCCGCCGTAGCTGAAATTTAATTTTACCGCCTTTACCACTATATGCCCAGACATGCCGGTTTCCTGAAGTTTCATCTGAACCAGTCCCAAAGCCTTGCGCTGGTTCTTCTTCTCTTCCCTCAACCGTTCCAGGGCCTTAACCCTACCCTCCTCACGGCATCTCCGGGCTTTAACCCCCTGTCTTATCCATATCTCTTCTTTGGCGAGTTTTTTGTCAAAATTGGCCCACTGGGCGGCCTCATTTTCCTCCAGAGCCTTCTTTCTCTCAAGAAAAGTCCTGTAATCACATTCCCAGCTGTATATTTTGCCCCGGTCGAGCTCCACAATACGATTGGCAAGACGGGTCATGAACGCGCGGTCATGCGTTACAAAAAAAACCGTTCCGGGATATTCTCTTAAAAAACCTTCAAGCCACTCTATGGAATCTATATCCAGATGATTTGTGGGTTCATCCAAAAGAAGGATATCGGGCTGGATAACAAGCGCCCGGGCCAGAAGAGCCCGCCTTTTCTGCCCGCCGGATAACTCATCAAAATCGCTTTCCGGATCGAGCTTCATCCGAGAGATCACGTACTCGACGCGGCTGTTCAGGTCCCACCCGCCCATATGATCTATCTGGGCCTGCAGGATCCCCAACTGACGCATTAGTTCCGAAGATTGTTCGGTCTCTAAACGGCGAGCTATCTGATGATAATCCGCCAGAAGCTTCACTTCCCCTCCGAGTCCTGAAAGGACAATGTCAAAAACACTGCCTTTCATACCTGTAGGGACTTCCTGCGGAAGAAGGGCTACCTTTACGCCTTTCTGATAGACCACCTTGCCTTTATCGACCTCGGCCTCTCCGGCGATGACCTTCATCATAGTGGTCTTCCCGGCGCCGTTACGCCCAAGCAAGGCTACCCTCTGACCGTCTTCCAGCTCAAGGCTCAGCTCATCAAAAATAAGCGTAGAACCGAAAGACAGTGAGATCTCGTATAAACCTACTAATGCCATGATACTTTAACGACGGGCCTTTGTGGCTTTGAATTACCTCTGGTGGACATAGACATCTCTTTGCGGAAAAGGTATGGTAATGCCCGCTGCCTCAAGTTTTGTTTTTCCTTGTTCTATCATACTAAAACGCACATCCCAGTAATCGGCCGGCTTGACCCACGGACGGCACACAAGGTTAACGCTGCTGTCGCCAAGTTCCGCGACTGCAACTACAGGAAGCGGGTCCTTAAGCACCCTGGGATCTGAATTCACAAGCGCCAGAAGGGTTTCTTTCGCCTTCTTCATGTCGTCCCCGTAGGAAATGCCAAATACAAGGTCTATCCTTCTTTTTCCTATCCCGGTGAAATTAGTTATCGAGTCCCCGGTTACTTTGGAATTAGGCACTACTATCCTCCGGTTATCCGGAGCCGTAAGTATGGTGTTGAATATCTGCACTTCTTCCACCGTACCGGCCGATCCGCCGGCTTCCACAAAATCCCCCACGCTGAAAGGTTTGAATATTATCAGTATCACGCCCGCCGAGAAATTAGCCAAAGATCCCTGAAGAGCAAGACCTACAGCCAACCCCGCCGCGCCTACCAGAGCGACAAGAGACGTTGTCTGGACGCCAAGCTTACTAAGAGCCGCTATCGCCACGAATGCCAGAAGCATCATGTAGGTCATGTTCTTGGCGAAAGACGAAAGTATGCGGTCTACCTTGGCTTTATGCATCAGTATCTCCAGCAGATTGGCCGCGTGACCGGCCAGCCACTTACCCACAAAGAATATCAGTACTGCCGCTATGGCGTTTAGCCCGTACGTCATTATGTACACATGAACTTTGCCGTAAATTTCTTGCATGGCATTCCTCCTTGCCCCTTAAAAAGCCTTGCTTAACTCCCTATCATAATTAAAAAATCGCTCTAAGTCTATCAACGTTTCTGGTTTTCATCCCAAACCTGTAAATTTTCAGCGGGCCTCTCTGACCTGTACCCCGGCCGGCACGACAAATGTGAAATCTTCATCAGAAACCGGCACGTTTATATCCACGCCCTTATATGTGATTTCTTCTACATTCGTAGAGGCTATATCCCGGCTTATTTGTTTGCATAACAAATTGGTTCTGACGTTAAAATACATTTTTTTAAACGGCCTGACAAAGTCTTTTCTCTCTCCTTCGATGACATAACACACCTGATCATCCGCTATGTCCATGCCGATGAAAACAAGGGAGTTCTTATCGAGCCCATAAAATGGAGCCGCAAGCTCGTTCCCTATGGGCGCCGAACTATTCGCGTTTAAAGATACTTTTGCCGCCATTCTCATTGCCGGAATATAGTGCCAGAGTATTTCCCCGTTCGAGATTATAGCCTGTTCGATGTCTTTCCTTACTAACGTGCCGTTAATGAACGCCGATGTCGATCCCTGCATATTGGATCTGCCTGGTTTTTCAAAGATGATTTTAGCTTCTGTGACGGTTTTTTCCGCTCCCTTAGTAACCGTTGTAATAACGTTTGCTTTAAAAGTGTTTATGCTATCGGCCTTGTCATTTATCGCTGAAATTATCCCGGCACTATTTTCGTCCGCTTCGGCGCTTTTGTCGGGATCTTGGCCGCAAACAACCGAGCATAAAGACATATAAAACACCAATAAAATTGCTGCCGTGATACTCTTTTTCATCGTTTCCTCTCTTTATTATCCCAAAAGCATACCCCCCACAACAGGAAAAGGCAAATTTTGGGCAATCCCCCCTGGATTGATTTACGAACATAGTGAGTAAATAAAGGGGGGGATTGATTCAGCCTCAAGAGAAAAGTTTAAAGCGGGGTGCCTGGCAGTGAGACCGCTGTTTCATGAACGAAGTGAAATGAAACAGCTTGGTCGAACTGTCCCCGAGCACCGCGAGGGGGCAGCGAGTAAATCAGGGGAAGGGGGACACATTTGGCCTCAAGAGGAAAGTATAAAGCGAGGTGCCTGGCACAAAAACCCGGACAAAGTGCCTGGCACCAAAGTGTTTTGATTTAGTCCCCCCTTGTTTTGTCCTGTGACGCTGTTGAATAGAACAAAACTAACAGGGGAAGGGGGACACATTTGGCCTCGAGGGAACCTATAAGAACAAAAAGCAGGATTCCTTCGGAATCCTGCTTTTTGGCCAATTGTGGTGGAGGTGCCGGGATTCGAACCCGGGTCCATGAACCCTGACCGAGGAGTATCTACATGCTTAGCTTACCTTTAGTCTTAGCCGGGAGAGTCCGGTAAACTGGGCCCCGCCCGGAGCGGTCTCCTGATACTCCCGGGATTAGGAGACATCCCCCCGGGAGTCCTTGTTAGTTGGGTTCTCTTAGTACGCCAAGGCGCTTACTAAGGAACCAGTCCCCGCTAAAGCAGGAACATTTAACGCTCCCTCAGCCAAGATAGACTCGGCTTCGGCTACTGGATCGTAGTCTGCGTTTATTTTGTTTCAGGTGTTTAAAGAGGCCTCCTGAAACCTCTGCATGCTGCCCCTTGACCAAAAGAACATGTCGAGGCCTGTCACCCCCCTCTAGTACGCAAAAGGTCTTCGGGCTCGCTCCATCGGTATTACCGCTCGCCCTCGACCTTTGTATTCATGTTTTTGATCCGGAACTTATATTTCAAAGAACGCTATCTGTTTTTATGCCTTAGGGCTTTCTGTATTTCCCTGTTGGCCTGTCTTTCTTTTATGGCGGCCCTTTTGTCGTGAAGCTTTTTGCCTTTCGCCAAAGCTATCTCCATCTTGGCGTAGCTTCTCCTGAAGTAAACTTTAGTGGGGACAAGCGTATACCCCTCACGCGTCAGCTTAGCGGCTATATGCTTTATCTCGTAACCGTTAAGGAGAAGTTTTCTGGGCCTTACGGGATCATGTTCTTCCCTGGCGAACTTATAAGGGGTAACATGCATACCGTAAACAAATATCTCGTTACCCTCGACCCTGGCAAAACTTCCCTTAAGATTGGCCTTGCCGGCCCTTATGGATTTTACCTCGTCTCCTCTAAGCTGTATTCCGGCCTCGTAGGCCTTTTCAAGGTGAAAATCCCGGGAAGCTTCTCTATTGGTTATGATAGGTTTTATGTGTTCCGCCATTATTTACGCCCTCATTATACCATATTAAAGCCAGGACAAAACCCCTATTCTTTTGACTCTCGCCTTCAACCTGAACCTATACCTTAGATTCTTCGCTTCGCTCAGAATGACGTCCCTCAACCTCAAACTCAACCTTATCCTTATCCCCTCACTGCGCTCGGGGACAGTTCGACTAGGCTGTTTCATTTCACTTTGCTCATGAAACTGCAGTCTCACTGGCCCAACCTATCTTTTACTCCTTACTACTTGCTCCTTACTACTTACTCCTTGCTCCTTACTACTTGCTCCTTCCTCCTTAAATACTCTTTACTTCCCCTTCCCGCGCCCACTTCCCCCTTTGACGCTGCCGGGAAAGTATAGTATAATCCTCGCTGTCATAGGGGTCAATCTTTGATAGAGTTTCTTGCGGGTGTGGCGGAACTGGCAGACGCGTATGGTTCAGGTCCATATGAAGGCAACTTCTTGGGGGTTCGAGTCCCTTCACCCGCACCACATTTGGCCAAAAGACAGGATCTCACAGAGATCCTGTCTTTTGTTTTTATAGGACAGGTTAGCCGAATGTGTCCCCCCTGTTAGTTTTGAGCCATGCAACATATACAAAAAAATTTCCTAATCTTTGACGGAAATTTTTTTGCCATAAGGGAAAGCATGGTGAAATCCCGTTCGAGGTCCACCGAGAACGGGATGGGTTCTATAGAGGCCGAATGTGTCCCCCCTGTTAGTAAGCTATCGGGTATTGGGAGAATAACCGCGGAGAGAGTGTATTCGAGCACTGGAAGAATTCGCCGCCTGAAAAGGATAAAAGTAAGGACACTCCCCTGAAGGATCTGCTCCTGAAGTACTAAAATAACAGGCGAATTATGAAGCGCGCAGAATACACCTATCCCGCGGTATCGAGTATTGGATATTGGATCCTTCGGTCGCTTCGCGCCCTCAGGATGACGTGGGGATAGGTTCAGGTTGAGTTTGAGGTTGAGGGGCGAAAAGCTTCGTCTTAAAACACTTTGGTGCCAGGCACTTTGTCCGGGTTTTTGTGCCAGGCACCTAGCTATAAACTTTTCTCTAGAGGCCAAATGTGTCCCCCCTGCCCTGATTTACTCGCTGCCCCCTCGCGGTGCTCGGGGACAGTTCGACCAAGCTGTTTCATTTCACTTCGTTCATGAAACAGCGGTCTCACTGCCAGGCACCTTCTAATGGCGGGCTTTTGAATGGGAAATAAGCGTTATCCCTTTTTCTTTCAGTTTGTTTTTCCAGCTTTCTGACATAAGCTCATCCATTTCAAGCTGTCCGTTGGCATACCAGGGGGACCGTTCTAAAAATTCCGGAGAATGTACCGCGGGGTGTACCGCAAGCTCCGTAACTCCTTTCTCTATCTTATCGGCCATGGCCATAAGAATAGCTCCATTAAGCCGCCCGGAATGAAAATGCCCGAGAAAATGATCGTTAGAAGAGATAGAACAGGCAGCCAGTTTCCCGCGCGATCTCGCGGAAAATATCCTTAACGCCTTATGGCGCAGAAGATCCTTTACCGAGAAACTGATACCCGCAACCGACCTCTCTTCAAAAGGAAACCTCACATAAGGAATAGCCATATCCGAACAGAGCTCGATCACGCTTTCCAGTACCGAAGGGATCATATGCACATGTTCGTGGCTATCGACATGAGTGACAGAAAAGCCCTCTTTCTTTATCTTTTCTACCTGCGCGGCGAGTTCTTCCTTTAAGACTTTTCTTTTCACTCCAGACAGGAAAAGTTTCGGGACAAGCTTGATGTAAGTTCCCGGGAAATATCCGCCGCTGTCGGTCAAAACCCCCATCCCCCGGGAAACAGGCCTGAATTTCCCCGTAAGAGTGAGATGGGCTCCTACCTCGGAAACACCCGATGCCCTGAGCGCTTCCGAAGCAGGCATAAAAGCCTCGCCCGGGGCTATAATGCTTGTGCCTGTTATAGCCGCGGCTTTGTAGAGCCTTATGACAGCGTCATTAACGGCCGCGGAAACTCCCATGTCGTCAGCGTTTATTATGAGGGCTTTCATCGCGAGAACCTGTGCTTGAACCAGACCTTCATCATGTCGCGAAATGTGGCCATGATGATATTCGGCCGGGCCATGTAGGATTTCCCGGCGGATCGTGTCCTGAAAATCAGCGAGTATTCTTTGATACGGGCTTTCTTTTTAAGCGCGTGAAGAAAAAGTTCGGTGTCAACGAAAGGGCTTCTTGATATAAAACTGATGTCTTTAACAAGGTCTCTTCTGACTATTTTGCAGCCGGAGTTTATGTCCCTGACCCTAAGGCCGAACAGCGTCCTTACAAGGTAGTTATAGCCTTCGGAAACAAATTTCCTGAAGGCAGTGTCTCCTTTTTCCACGCTGCTGACGGCTGTGACGATATCGGCCGAATCTATCATTGTTACTGCCGATACGATGTCCTCCGGGCCGACCGGCATGTCGGAATCCATGTAGACTATCACGTCCTTCTGCGCTCTTTTGAACCCTTCGGCGAAAGCCCCTCCGAACTTTGTGTTCTTCCCGAGACGGAACAGTCTTACCCGTTTGTCCCTGGCCGCTATATCCGCTACTATGGAAGCGCTCGCGTCGGTAGAGGCGTCGTCCACGACTATTATCTCGAAATCATCGCTCATTGAAGAAGCCAGGCCGGAGAGAAGCGTCACGACCTTTTCTATATTGCCGCTCTCGTTGTACATCGGCAGAACAAAAGACAGGCTTTTACCTTTTCCCATACTTTTCTCCGGATCAGCTTAGAGGGAGATTGGTCACAAGAACATGTTTTCCCGAACGCTTTATCTCAACCGGAGCCTTTTCCTTAAGCTCCTGTTTTACCTGTTCGTAATGTCGTATCTTTATTATACCCCAAACCTTGTTCTTATCCTTAAAGAACTCGCTTCGTTTCTCGCTTGGATGTATGTCCTCGACGTCTATCCTCCCGGAATAGAAAGCCACTCCCCTTCTGTGATCGCTCTCGGCTCCCACCCTTTCTCCCGGGCCGGCAAGTTCTTTAAGCGCCGTGGAAAGAGCTTTTCTGGACTCGTACTCCTCTATGGGAGGGAAGATATAAATTATAACGGGAGGTATTATGAGCACCACCGAAGCTATTATCGCCCAGAAGGCTCCCAGGATCTTCCCCTTAAGAAGAAACCGCCACGACACAAGAACCGAAACAATAAAAACAACCGAACCTATTACCGCGCCTATAACAGCCTTGGAACCGGGAAATTCGTGCCACACAAGGCCCAACGCGCCTGCGGCAGCCGCAAGAGAAACCGCAGAAAAAAACCAGAACGCCCTGCGGACTTTTTCCCCTGGCACCCCGCCCTCCGCCATATCAGCCCAGAATTTCCCGGTAATTATGGCCATGGCCGGGAAAAGCGGAAGTATGTAAGTAACAAGTTTTGTCCTTGAGGCCGAGAAAAAAAGAAAAACCAGCAGAAACCATGCGGCCAGAAAAACCTTGGGAGATCTCAGGCTCCCGTCCTGCCCTACAGCGCTATTTATCCCGTTTTTCTTTCTGCCGTATATATCCCACAAGGCAAAAAGAAAGAAAACACTCCAGGGGAAAAGGCCGCCTATGGCTACGGGCAGGTAAAAGAACGGCGTGTCTCCTATTGTGTGCTCGGGGTGGATGAACCTTGTTATGTTGTGAAACCCGAAGAACTCGTCCATAAAAGCTTTACCGTCCAGCATAAAAACAGCCGCGTACCAAGGAAGGGCCGCGGCCAGAAAAACCAGAAAAGAAGAAAATACAGGCACTCTCCTGAAAAGTTCACGTATCTGCCCGGTAAGGGAAAGATATATCAATATAACGGCACCCGGAATAAAAAGTCCTATTGGCCCTTTGGTCAGAACGGCCACGGCCGCCGAAACGGCGCAGGCAAAATATGAGCACTTACTTCCGCTCACCCAACCCCTCAGGAAAAACAAAAGAGTATAAATAATGGCTACCGTAAGCGTCATGTCGGTCACACAGGCCTTGCCTACTACCAGATACTCAAGGCTGGTCGCCATTATCGCCGCCGATAGAAAACCTGTAAGCGGAGAATAAAGGAGCCTCGCTATCAAAAAGATGCCGAGTATACCAAATATGGCCAGAACCGCCGAAGGGAATCTGGCCGCAAATTCGTTAACACCAAAGATCTTGTAACTTGAAATAACGAGCCAGTAATGGAAGATAGGTTTTTCGTATTGAGGCTCGCCGAATATCCTCGGCGTCACCCAGTCGCCGGCCTCGAGCATTTCTTTTGAAGTCTGGGCGTAAAAGGTCTCGTCCGGGTCGGTAAGAGCAAGATTTCCCAATCCGGAGAGGAATATCACAAGACAAAGGGCGGCTAACACGGCCCAGTATCGATTATTTTTCATGTGTTCCGTCGCCTTTCGTTTTGTTTTTCGATTCCGGAGCCTGGATATGAGTCGTTTTTGTTCCCGGAACATGCTTCCAGAAATAGTATGATATATGCCCGGCGGCGGCTAAGTCAACACTTACTTTCGCCGCGATCCCGGCCCTATGGAACCCCGGCACAAAGATTTTTGAGAAAGAAGCGGGGTATTTGCGCCGGTCCCCGCCTATACTTGACGCTGGCGCGTTATTAAGATATACTACACGCAAGACTTTTCAAAGCAAATAGTTATAGTGGGTTTTGCGTGATTTCTGTCGGCTGGAAAATAATCTCAAGGAGGAACATGAAAAAGATAATAGCCGCCCTTCTAGTAGGTTGTGTTATCGCCCCTCAGATACTTTTTGCCGGGGCCTGGACCCTTCCTAAAGGCGATGTCTGGATGCAGGAACAGATAAAATTTTTCTGGGCGAAAAAACAGTTTTCTCCCGGGAGCGACCTTTCCAGGTTCCCCCGCGACGCGAGAAGCTGGGGCTGGGCGATGATACCCGAGATCCATTACGGTATAACCGACTGGCTGGATTTTCTTTTCAAGATGGAGTACAAGGAAGGCCATTATAAGGAGTACGCGAGGCCGAACGCCTGGGGACCCTACTCCGTCAAGAACCACGGTCTTGTTACGGTGGAACCCGGTGTAAAAGTAAGGTTCCTTAACGAACCTATGGTACTTAGCGGCCAGTTCGTTTACTCTATATGGAATGACTCCTATCAGGAGAACGGCCTTTCGGACGTTTCTGAGGCTCCCGGCCTGAGCGACAGGACCAATTTCTGGGAAACACGTCTTCTCGCCGGCAAGAAATGGGACACGAAACTGCCGTTTTACATGGGTCTTGAGTCCGGATACAGATGCAATACAAGGAACGTAGTGGACCAGGTGCCTCTTTTCTATGAATGCGGTTTCTGGCCGATGAAATTCCTCCTCATCAAAACCGAGCTTGACTGCATGTTCGGGCTGGACAATACCACATCGGGCAGTCCTGTGATGGAAAAATCCTGGGCGATATGGCGTATCGGACCGGCGATAGAGCTTTTAATGCTTTATGACATGCTTAGAGGAGTGGACGTTTCTTCGAAAGACTATACGAACATAGTTACCAGAACCGGAAAATCCCTTAACCTCGAGGCTCAGTACGGCAACACTTTCTGGGGCAGGAATACTACCGCCAGCCAGGAGGTCGTTCTCAAGGTTTCAACACAGTTCTAACCTGTATACAGATAAAATAAAGAGGGCGGATACCTTAAGGTATCCGCCCTCTTTATTTACCGCCTCCCCTACTTATCCAGTTCTTTCTGCATCTCAGCGGAAGCTTTCTTAAGTTCCTGGGCCGGATCGGCGTTTTTAAAAACAACCATTTGCACGGCATTACTGACAAAACGGGTACTCGAGTCCCAGGCTCTGACAGCGGGAGGCCCCTTAGCGTCCATAGCCTGTTTCTCAAGAACGCTCTTGAAGTCAGGCTCCATGGGAAGTGTCTTCCAGGTATCCATATTCGGCGGAAGATAAGCGTCTTCTGTTTCCGTAGTGGCAAGGTACATTTTCACCTGGTTCTCGGGCTCAAAAAGGAACTTGATAAATTCCCATGCCTCCTTTTTCATGTTTGACCGCTTGAATATTCCCATTACCCTGCCGCCGATAAAAGCCGTTCTTTTCCCGGAAGGCCCTTCGGGCAGAAGAGCTATTCTCCATTTGCCTTTTATCTCGGGAGTTCCGGCAAGAAGACTTACTATTTTCCAGTTCCCTGAGATCGCAAGAGGATAGTCACCTGTCCTTAGCCCCTGTTCGAGAGGGATCTGCGTCACAGGGACACCGTTTTTGTAAAGCGAAGCCATGTAGCCCAGAGCTTTAGCCGCCTGGGGGGTATCAAGTGTCACTTTAGTCTTTGTGCCGTCGTAAAAATCTCCCCCGGCCTGCCATAAAAAAGGTGCGTAACCTATCCAGTCCAATGAGCCCCAATCCATAAGGGCTCCCTTCCCCTCCCTCTTAAGGTTGCTTATCATACCAAGGAGCTCTTCCCAGTTATAGGGCGCGGAGGGTATGATGTCGGATCTGTAATACATCACATGTTCCGAGAAATCGAAAGGTATGCCGAAAACTTTTTCTCCCGCGCGGGTGGACTCAAGTATGCCGGGGAAAATATTGTTTTCGAGATTTTTAACATCCTCGGGAAAGTGTTCCCGCATGTCTATAAGAGCGCCCAGTTCGCCGAACTCCATCCCCCATGTAAGCCCCATGCTTCCTATATCGGGAGTCAGTTCACCGGCTATTGAAATAAGATATTTGCTGTGGGCGTCCGACCATGATATTGCCTGACAAACAACCTTTACTCCGGTCTTTTCGGTAAAAGCCCGGCTTATTTCCATTATCGTCCTGGCCTGGCTTTCCGCCCCGACATGCCACATGACAATGGTATTCTCAGGCTGCCTTTCCCCCCCGCATCCCGATGCGGCTGTGATAAAGGCAAAGACCAGTAGACATAAAGCTGATTTTTTCATAGGTGCCCTAAAGCTTCAGCGAAAGCCGACGAAGACAAGAAAACTATACCTTTGCGAAAAAATCCTGCAGAACAAGGCCCGCGGCTCCCACCGCCACCACGTCTTCCCCGAGACTTGTCGGCAGGATCTTGACTATCTTGACGGTCTCGTCATAAGCCCATCTTTTAACGGAGCGGCGCACCGCCGAGAAGAAAATGTCGCCGGCCTTTTCCACTCCTCTTCCAACAACAACAACTTCCGGATTAAAAAGATTAATGAGGAACGCCATCTTGGCCCCAAGATAGTACCCGGCCTCTTCCAGTATCTGTTTAGACAAGGCATCCCCTTTCGCGGAGGATGCTATTACCGCGGCCAGGTCAACTTTTTCAGCGTCCCCGCCAGCCTCCTCTAGAATGGCTGAAGCTGATCCCGGAGACTTTTTGATCATTTCTCTGGCCGCCGCCTGTATCCCGAGGTCTATGCCTCTTGATCGCATGCAGCAACCGTGCTCGTAGCTCTCCCAGCAATTAGAAGGTTTCTCCCCCTCACCGGAATAGGGCGGGTTAAGGTTAAGTTCGCCGGCGCTTTTTGACGCCCCGTAGTAGAGCTCTCCCCTTATTACTATGCCGCAGCTCGAGTCGGAACACATAAATATCAGGTTGTCGGCGGTAGCTCCGGCGCCCATACCGGACCATCTTTCCCCGAAAGCGGCCAGCGTGGCGTCGTGTTCTATAACCGAAGGAACATTGAACCTCATCTCGAGCTGGTTTAAAAGCCCGGCGTAGCTTACTATCTGCTCTTCCTCGACCGCGTAACGAACCGTTCCTTTATAGCGGTCCATTACTCCCCATATGCCTACGCCTATTCCCTTTATGTCCTTACCGCTCACCCCTGAGGATTCGACAAGACTTCCGGCTATATCTATCACCTTTTCCGTCATCTTGTCGAAGGAACAGTTCTCTTTTTTTACGCTGCTCCTGGCAACAACCGCTCCCGAAAGGTCCATCAGGACCGCTCTTATGGATGTATCTATGGTAATCTGTGGGGCTCCCAGATCTATGCCTATACTGTACCCGTGCTGTCTGTTAAGCTTTAAAAGTTCGGGACGGCGGCCGCCGGTAGAGATATCAAGACCTGTCTCGAAGACAAGTTTGCTTTTTATGTATTTGCCTACGTAGTTGGATACGGTGACAATGTTCAGATCCGTTACTTTGGAAATATCCGCCCTTGATATTTCTCCCCCGCGCCGTATCGCGTCGAGAATGCTCAAGTTACGCCTTTCCTTCTCGGACAGACGTACCTCCCGAGCTATAAAGCTTTCCATGGCGGTTCCCCCTCCCCTTGCGGGGTAAAACGGTTTTTATCTAGGGCTGGATTTGGAGTACCAGGCCTTAACCACTTCCTGGGCCGGCTTGTTCTGTGGAGTGAACCCACGGTTGTACTCTCCGCCCATTTTAAGGTTAGTTCCCCAGTACCACCAGTACATTCCGTAAAACCAGTCCTTGTTCCAGAACCCCTGCATTATTGCCTTATAATAGTTCTCCTGCAGAGCAAGGTTAACCTCGCTTCGCTGTACGTGTTCCCAAGGCCTTATGGCTGCCCCGTCGGCCGAAGCGCACCCTATTTCCGGAAGTATTATGGGTTTCTTGACAAGCTCCTGAAAATCATCTACCTCGGCCACCCATTTCTCGAGTCCCTCTACCAGCTCCTCATATGTGGGATCAAGTTTCTTGGTAAGAGGAAAGTAGGCGTTTATTCCCACTATATCCAGCTTGTCCCAGAACCGTATATCCTGGTATCTGTCCCAATGGGCCGCGTAAGTAAGAAGCCCGTTATATTTCGGCCGTATCTTGCTTATGAGAGTTTCCCACATATACCCTTTGGCCGTAGCCGCCGTGGAAAGCTCGGTGCCTATGCAGAATATTTCCACGTTCTCTTTAGCGGCTATGTCCACATAGTGCATTATGAACTTGGTGTAATCCTCGAACCATTTGTCCCAGTCCGATTCTTTCAAGCTGCCTATCTCCCCTCTCCAGCTGCCGTCGGATTCGTCAAGAAGGTCCAGGTGAGGCTTGAGCATTACCTTCATTCCAAGGCTGTGAGCCTTGCGTATAGCGTGGATTATGGATTCGTCTGAAGGCGTCTTGGAAGTTCTGTGTATGTCTCCCGACCAGCATGTTGTCTGGTACCATGTCGCCAGTATCGAAACCCACTCTGTGCCGAGTTCGTGCATTGCGGTCATGGATTCGTCCGAGAACTCGCTTAGATACCCGTCGCTAGACCATGTGCAAAAACCAAAACCCTTCTGAAACTGAAGAGAGGCCCCCGAAGGTTTTATAAACCTCATGGCCACTGTAGCCGCCACACCTATGGCAAGCGCTACAAGGACATACTTCATAAAAACCGCCATTCCCGTCTTTTTTACAGCTTTATTCTTCTTTGCCATAGCCTTCTCCCTTTTCAGCTCGAGCCGTTTTCTTTTAAGTTTTATTTCATCTATCTGAAACCGCGGTGTTCACCCGCGGTGTTTCATTCGTATTCGGAGAAATTTCGGGACAAAACCGCATAATAAAAACCCTCTTTCCTTCCGCGGGTGAACTCAGCTTATATCGCGCCGCTCTCACTCGCGGAAGGAAAGATATTCCGGAACGCTTTACCTTCCGACTCTCACGTTGTCTATGTATACTACGCCCGTGTACTTGGGCTTGTTGTTCGACTCTATCCTTACGGCTATCTTCCTTACGTCTTCCGCGAACTTCTCGTCCGGAACCACTCTTTTCCAGTCGTAACTTCCGGGCTCAAGACTGGCCGTTATGGTGACCCATTCGCCCGGCATAAGCGGGAAACTTCTGTTCATTTCCACAAAACGCCAGTTGTCGCCGACTGTCAGTATGAGCTTGGCGTTGAGACCCACAGGCGCGTCTGCCGGCAGGTAAACGTCAACGCTTATGACCCTGTACTTGCTGAGATCAAGATACTGCTGTATTTCCACAAGGGCCGCTGTCCAGTACCCTCCGGGGAAATCCGCCGTAACCTTCATACTGCTCGTCCCCTTGGAAGCGAAATCCTGGGAGATCTCCGCTTTTTTAGCCACGTAGTCGTTCTTACCCTCGGCCCATTGCGGAACTTCCCATCCGGCAAGGTCGCCTCTTTCGAAATCGTAGTAGGACCTCTCTTCGGTTATAGGCGCCGTTGAAGGCACGGGAACCTCTTCCTTGGCCGTCTGGGTTTTATCGGCTAGCTGAAGCGAGTCCGACTTCACTCCGGTCTCGGCCTGCTTCATGGCCATGGGTTTTGTCGCGTCTTCCTGAGCGCATCCCGAAAGAAACACTATCGCGGCCAAAAAAAGCCCGCCGGCCCCGCATAAAACACACTTTTTCGTCTTTTCCATAAAGACCTCTCCCTGATACGTTGATTTTTTACTTTATGACCCTTACGTTGTCTATGTAGAAAGGTCCGGAATAAGCGGGTTTATTGTTAGACTCAACCCTTATGTCTATCTTTCTGATATCCTGCCTGAAAGCCTCTCCTACCTCGACTCTGCGCCAGTCTATACTGCCCGGAGCTATGTCCGCCTCTACGGTCACCCACTCGCCCGGCTTAAGATCGTAGGAACGTGACATCTCAACCCACTGCCAGTTGTCGCCCACAGTAAGTATGAACTTGGCCTTGAGCCCGAGAGGCGCGTCAGCAGGAAGATAGATATCGCAGGCCAGCTTGTTGTATTCCGACCAGTCGAAATACTGCATGGTCTCAACTATGGCTCCGGCCCATCTGCCGCCCGGAAAAACAGCCTCTACCTCAAGGCTGTTGGCCCCGTTAGAAGCGAACTCTTCCGAAATGTTTATGGCTTCCTGGACATGGTCCGGTTTTTCATAGGCCCAATCCGGGATCTCCCATCCTTCCGTGCCGCCTTCGAAACTAAAAAGAACATCCTCTCCCGCGAACGAGAGTCCCGCGGCAAAGAAACACAGTATCACCGCAACCAACATACTCTTTTTCATTTTTTGTCCCTCCTTTTGGATTATTGTTCTGTACCTTTAAGCCATTTTGTCATTATTCCTTCTGCCTGTTTCCCTTTTACCGTGAACCCCAGCGGGCTCCATCTTTCCTGAGGAAAATACTGCCACACATAGTACCCCTGGAACCATGGCCGCTTGCTTAACACCGTAAAGACAGCGTTAAGGCTCTCCGCCTGGGCTTTCTGATCTTCCGTCGCGGAAATAGCCGCCCAGGGCTGTATAGCCGCTCCCCTGGCGGACGGATATCCTATCTCCGTGAGCACCACTCCTTTGTCGGTAAGTTTCATGGACTCTCTCCAGGCTCCTATCTCATCGGCTATCCTTTCCCAAGCCGAAATAAGATCTTCCTGGGATGGATCTTCACTTCCCGAAAGGGGAAAATACGCGTCTATACCTACAAAGTCCAGTTTGTTCCAGAAAGGAACCTCTTTGTACTCTGTCCAGTTGGCGGCGTAAGTAAGAGTTCCTTTATAAACCTCTCTTACCTTGTCTATCAGCCTTTCCCACCTGTGCGTCCAGGCCTCGAAAGTGGTGGCTTCAAGCTCTGTGCCTATGCAGAACATTTCCGCTCCGGTTTCGGCCGCAAGGCGAGCGTACCTCAGAGTGAACGCCTCAAAACTGTCGAACCATTCTTCGGAGGGCATTATGTTTATCCTGGCCTCGTTGGTCCTGGGGTCCACGTGGGGTTTCACCATCACTCTAAGCCCGATCTTCCTGCAGGAAGCTATAACGTGTTTCAAAGCCTCGTCGGTGGGAGTGTCTCCGTCGGAGGTATCGTTGGTAAAAACAACCTTTGATTCTATGCTGTCCTGATATGCCGGCACCATTATGGCTATGGAGTCGTACCCGGCGTTCTTAAGATACACGAGGGTTATGTCCGAGGCGGGAGAGAGGAACTCCTCCCCCATCCAGGAAGTATAAACCAGGCCCTTCTGGAAAGGGTTGACCGACAAAGCCACGGGCTCCTGGGCGATAGCCTCGAGAGCCTCATCGGCTTCTTTTCTTTTGTTGGTATCGTCGGCCGCCCCCAGATATTCTTCTTTTGTTTTTACGGCATGGGGATTGTGGGAACCGGGCCCGTATATCTCGGTTTCCCATACGGAAATACCCCAGTCCTCGTTGACACGGCCAAGCCCCAGCATCTTGATGTAACGGCATTTTACAGGAGCGAAACTTATATCGTCCGAGCCGCCGTTGCCGGCAGTCTCGTGATAGACCTCTTTCCACGATTCGCCGTCATTGGAGGCCAATATCTTGTAGTCGGTAGCGTAAGCCCTTTCCCATCTTATGATGACGTTCGACACTACGCTTTCTTTCCCAAGATCGAAATATATCCACTGGGGCCCTTCGTGGTAATCGCTTGACCACCTGGTAAGCATGTCTCCGTCGTAAGCGTTCATCGGATTGGGATCAGGGGCCCAGTCCGGGGTCTGGTCGAAACTCGAAGCCTCGGCCGCAACGGCCTTTATATAGGCCAAAGTATCATCCGCGGCTACCTGAACGGTCTTTATGTCGGCTTCTTTGGCGGTTTGCCTTGCCGGCTGTGAAACCTGCGCGGGAACCGTTTTAGCGTCTTTGGCGCTATCTGTCCCCTTGGCTCCGCCGCAACCGGAAACCGCTAAAAAACACATAAACAAAAACCCGAGAAAAACACCGGTGTTCCTTCGCATCTTTTTCGACATTATCCTTCCTTCCGTTCCGTTAGACGAGCGTTAGCGAATTTTACCCTTTTATCCCGATCATTGCAATACCTCTTATCACATATTTCTGGAAAGCCAGGTACACCGCCAGTATAGGCAGCGTAGCCACGACCGCTCCGGCCATGACCATACCGAAATTCGCTCCGAACTGCCCCGTAAGGACCGCCAGGGCAAGAGGCAGGGTCCTCATCTCGCCCGCGTGTATTATGACAAGCGGCCAGACGAAATTGTTCCACTGCTGAAGAAAAGTGAATATGGCTATGGTGGCTATTACCGGCTTAATCAGGGGAAGGACCACCCTGAGGTATATAGTGAACTCCCCGCAGCCGTCTATCCGGGCCGCGTCTATAAGGTCGTTGGGTATGCTGTATATGTACTGCCGGCTCAGGAAAATACCGAAAGCGCAGCACGCCATAGGAGGTATTATAAGGCCCAGGTAACTGTTCAGCCATCCCAGATGTTTGGCGATGATAAAACCTGGTATCACGTTGACCTGCCATGGCACCATAAGAGACCCTATGAGAAGCAGGAACAGATTGTCCCTGCCCCAGAAATTGTGTTTGGCGAAAGCGTACCCGGCAAGCGATGTCGCGAACACATTGAAAAGCGTTATAGCCCCGGCCACAAAGAGGCTATTCAGTATATACCTTCCCATTGGGATCATTTTGAAAAGGTCCTTATACGGCTCCAAGGTCGGGTTCTTTACCAGAAAACTTGGAGGGTAAGCCTGTATCTCATCGAGCGGTTTTATGGAAGTTACGAACATCCAGACATAGGGCAGAGCCATGGTAACGGCTCCGGCTATAAGAAAAGCGTATATCATCGCTTTTACTCCCCAGGTCTCTTTGTGTTCTATGGCATTAGGCAGCATAACTCTCCATCAATCAGTAGTCAAAGTTAGCTCTCATAAAACGTTTGTTCATCACCGTGACGGCAAAAACCACCGCGAAGATGACATAAGCGATAGCCGAAGCGTAGCCCATCTGAAATTTCACAAAACCTTTGTCGTAAAGATATGAAACGATCGTGAGCGCGGAATTGAGCACCCCACCTACCCCGCCCTGTCCTCCCGTCATTATGTACACCTGTTCAAAAACCTGAAAACTGGAGATAAAGCTCATTATGGAAACGAAAACTATAGTGGGCCTTAGAAGCGGCAGCGTTATGTGACCAAACCTGTGCCAGAACCCGGCTCCGTCTATCTCGGCCGCCTCGTACATCGAGTGTGGAATAGTCTGCAGACCGGCAAGAAACAGTATCATGCTGTACCCAAGCCCGGCCCATATGGACATTATCATTATGGCGGGCAGTATCCATTCCGGGCTTGTCAGCCAGTCCAAAGGTTCAAACCCGAGCTTTATCAGAAAAAAATTCAAAAGACCGTACTTCTCCCCCGCATAAAGCCATTTCCATATGACCGAAACAGCCACTATGGCCGTGACTGTGGGCAGAAAGAACACCGATTTAAAAAAGTTCTTGAACTTGATCTTCTGGTCTATGGCCACTGCAAGAAGAAGGGAAAGAGAAACCCCCAGAGGCACAACACCCGCCACATATATCGCCGTATTCTTGAGAGCCTTCCAAAAAAGAGGATCGCTGAAAAGAAGCTGCCTGTAATTGCTGAGACCTATGAATTTGGGTGGTTGTATGACATTGTACTCAGTGAAGGACCACAGAAAAGATATCGCGACCGGAGCCACCTGGAATACGAAAAAAAGCGTAAATGGAACCGCTATAAAAAGATAGGACATCTTCTGCTGATTGAGCTTCTTCAAAAAATTATTACCGGCCATCAACTACCTTCTTTTACGCTTTTCAAATGTATGATAGTTAGCCCTATTATTTTAACGGATTTATATAACGGTGTCAACACGACTTATGCCTTTTCCTCAGGACCTGTGAAGGGGCGGAGCGCCTAAGAAACCGGGGTAAAAGTATCTATTATTTCGGCTCCGGTACCGGCTCTTAAGACATATTCTCCGCAAGAGGCCGGGACTATAAGCATCGAAGCGCCCGGAGCGGCTTTTGGTATAGCGTAGCTTTTACCTGAGAAATCCACGAAAGCTTCCCCCATTGTGGCGGAAAAACTGTGCATGCTGTCGTTGTTGCATCTCCTTATAAAGGCTTTAGTTACAAACTTTATTCTGTGGGCTTCAAGCCCCTTGTCGGCAAAGTCTCCGGGTAGCCTGTCAACGATGTAACCCTCGCCCTTTTCGACTGTCTCGGGACGTATGTCCGTGGTAACTTCGGGCCGCATTTCCCCTACTCTGTCTATATCCAGTCTTTTCACGGCGTCCTCTCTCTGATACCCCGGGAAATAATACCTTACCGGATACGTGGTCCCGTCTTCGAGCGACTGGGTAGGACCGGCTATCTGGGGTTCTATAACATAAACACCCGGACCCATGGCATGCAAAGTACCTGACGGTACCGGGATAACGTCACCAGCGTTAACCTGCCTATAGGAGTAAAAATACTCCACGTCACTTTTTGCCTTTAAAAAATCCTTGAGCGCCCCGGCCACGGCGGGACTTTCCGATTTGACCTTTTCGGCGGCGGAGAGAACATCTCTGGTCTCTTTCAAAAGATCTTTTTTCTCCTGTCCGCAGGCTTCGATGGCGGATATCATCGCGTTGAGAGTTTTTCCGTAAACCCCCAGAGCTTTGCCGTAATGTTCCGTGACCTTATTTCCGTACTTTTCCACCGATGCGGCGCTGAATCCCAGTATTATCCAATTCTTGCCGCCTTCAACCAGAGAGTTGTCGCATGAGGTCACTATCCAAAGTTCGTTCTTGGCGTCATGGAACTGTACCGAGAGCCTCCCTTTAGGGGTCAGTATCTTTACAAGCGGAGCCATAACCCCGAATTTCTCTATGACCTTCCCTCCGAGAACATCTTCCGGCAAAGAAGAAACAAGCACCCCCATAAGGACTTTTTTACCGGCTATTACGGCCAGCGAACTTTTTTCCTCGTCCCCCGGACCATACCAGTACTCCCCGATGCCGCCAACTCCCCATACCTTGGGCTCCCTGTACGGCTCTATCAGGAAAGGTTCGCCTCTTGAAACCGAAGAGACTATTTCCTCGTCGAGTTCGCATTCGGAAGACGCCATGGCCCCTACCGACCTTGCACCGGGAACAGAAATGTCCTTTATTACGAGAGGAAGGATCTTGTCCTTAAGAGAAACTATCGCGCCGGCCCTTTCGGTGGTGTCCGCCGTGGCATATAACCTGAATTCCGGGGCGTTGCCCGAAGGGCGCAGGTGCACCACATCCCCTCCCTCGAAATAGACCCTTATCCCGTCCACGAAGTTAATGTTCTTTATTTCTCCAAACCCTTTCGACCGGTCAAAATATGACGACAACCTGTCTTTTATCGCCTTTAGGTTCTCTTTGTCCGCCTGGCTTATATCCGCTCCCGGGACCTTTACTTCACCCTTGGAGAACACGGCCTCCAAGATATCTTTTCTCGCCGGCGAAAAAGCGTTTATTATACGCGTCCCCATCTCTGCGGTATATTTCTCACATCCCGGAGTTCCGTTGTCGGCCACTCCGGCGTCGGTATATCTTGCGGGCATATCCTCGCTTACTATCTCAGATATTGCCTTCCCCCGTTTTTTTGCCATCATAAGAAGAGTCACTATCGGCAATACCGCGTCCCTTGTCGGAAGTTCCTTCAGTTTTTTCCCGGCGAAAACCCAGGCGCTACCCAGAAGAAATCCGCCATTGGATTCCCAGCTTACTGTTTTGGAGGATGGAGAAGTAGCCATCTCGTCTATCATGGCTTTTACCACATATGGGGAACCTATCCGCGTCTGTTTAACTTTAACTCCTCTGGAGGTAAGAGCGCTTACCACGGCGTCATTGGCGCTCACCGGCACCGCCGCGAAATCAGGGTTAAGGTACATGGCTGCCAGAGCGCCCAGTTTATCACCTGGTATGAACGCCCCCTTCTCATCTGCGACAAGGGGCCTGTCGGAATCTCCGTCGGTAGAAACTATAGCGAAAGGCCTGTGCTCCGAAGACCATTTCTTAAGAAGCTCCAGGGTCTCTTTTGATATTTTTTCGGTATCCACCGGAACGAACTTGTCGGATCTCGACACACGAATAAGTGTCGCCCCCAGTTTCTCGAGTATCTCCGCGATAATGTCCCGGCCTACCGCCGAATGTTCATAAAAAACAACTTTTAGCCCCTTAAGACTGTCTGCCGGGAAAACCCCGGTGTACCTTTCACGGTAAAGCTTCAAGGCTTCTTTCTCCGCTTCCCTGCCTGCCGGTTCAGGCGATGAGATGAACATGCCTGTCGCGCCGAAAAGGGCTTTAACGCGGGGATCTTTTTCCGCTCTCTGCCTGACAGCTGAAACATTCCGCAATATATCCTGTTCGTCGGTCTTTAGCACCTCTCCGGAAACCTTCGTGAATTTTATCCCGTTGCGGTCATCCGGTATATGACTGCCGGTAACCATCACACTGGGCAGATCTCTGCTCATGGCAAAATAGGCAAGCGCCGGGGAAGGAAGGTTGCCGCACGAAACTACCGCGCATCCGGAATCCCTCGCGGCCGCGGCTACCGCGGCCATTATCCTGGGAGTCGAACTTCTCAGGTCACCCGCTATAGCGATAGCGGATTTCTCTCCGGAGATCTCCCCTCTTTCTTTAAGAAAACTTATGAAACCGGCCGTGTTTATGTAGCATTCGCGGTCGGTCATATTTGTCACGGTATCCCTCAGTCCGCTTGTGCCGAATTTAAGAGTGTTCTGCATTGTTCTTCCTTTCCTTTTTAACGGCCTTAACGGCCGACATCCTGGCTTTTTTTATATCTTCCTCGGAAACTCCCCCTACAAGATCGGATAGTTCCGGGTAAGAAAAACTGTTCTCCCCGATCCTGACCTTTTTGGCCCAATCCTCCTGTCCGTCCCTTGTTACGTGGGTCTTCATTACTATCCGCCCCCTGTCGGGATGGAAAACATTAACTGCCACATCACCTTTGCCCAGTTTTTCCCGGGAGGAAACAACATTGTAACACAGCGCGGAACCGGCATTAAGCCTTGTTACAACGCTCCCTATTATCACCGAATCCTCGGCTTCCGCTTCCGCTATGTCGCTGGCCACCACCACGCAGTTCTTGAGACGGCCTCGTCCTACCTTGGAAGCTATTACCGCCGAATTCTCCGAAATTAATCCGCGCGCATCCGACGAAACCTGAAATTCCCGGTCAAGGCCGAAAAATTTCCTGGCCGCTACGGCCTCGGGCGTGTTTTTGGTCAAAAGAAGCATATTTTCAAAAAGACTGGAAGATCGGCCGCAGTCTATCCAGAGAGAACCTGCCCCGGTATCTACGAATCCTATCAACTCTTTTCTGGGCGAAACGTTTTTACCGGCAGATACGAGCTGATCTCTGACTTTCCTGGTCTTTTTCCATCTTTTCTCGGCCTTAGCCCGGGAAAGCCCCTTGTCGGAAAGTAGATCCACATACTCTTCCATCTCCGAAGTAAGGGCCTGCCACCAGCCGCTGTCGGTATTAAGCTCTCCGCTTCTCATAATAGCGGCTTTCTTCTCGGACGCGGCGAAAGCTCCAAAGGCCTCAAGCGTGATGCTGAATGATCCTATGCTCCTGTATATATTTCCTGCCGCGTCAGGGAATAATTTCTTTATCAGAGCCGGGCGCAGTTTTTCGCGAAGTCTGCACTCTCCAGCGCCAGAGGGTATTATGACCCCGTAAGACCTAATACTTTCGTCGAGTTCCGTAGGCTGAGCGAATATTTCTATATGGTGTGTATTGTCCGACCTCACATTGCGCTCGTTGAGGAGTATCTGGTCTCCCCAGAAAACCGAAAGGCGGCCTTCTCTTGTGGGCGCGCATATTCCCGCGGCCCTGATGGCGGCCTCAAGCACTGTTATGGGCTCCTGCCCTTCTCTTGTGTGTACCATGCCAGGAAGCTTTATTCTGGACTTGGAATTATGTTCCGCAGCCGTAAGAGGTGACAACCTTGTTCCTTTGCCTGCGGTATGGAACATGAAAGCGCTTTTATCCTTTAAAAAATTCGAGAAAATACTGAAGATCCGGTCTATGTCGTCGCCTGAGGGCCGCACAAGGCCGAGCTCCATGGCCATACGACCGGCTTCATAAAAGGCGTTTATCGTCCCAAGAGCGTTGCCGGCGGACCCATGCCAGTTGGACTCGCTCACGGAAAGGACTACGGCGGAAGGCTTTACTATGCCTCCCGAACCATGCACTCCGTCCGCCCCGGTGAGCCTCTTTTGCCAGAAAGACGCGCCGTCCTCGCAGGAACTGACCACTATTACAACATCAGGCCCTATACCCAGGTCCGGAGCGCTTAACATCTCCTCTATACCGGCAAGAACGCCAAAATCGGCTTTTTTAATATTTTTTTCAGCTTCCATCCCGCTAATTGTACGACAACCCCCCGATTTTTCCAACCATTTTGTGCCGGGTGAAAGACAATAACGCCAGGCAATAATTGACCAGATCCTTCGCCTGCCGGCTCAGGATGACAAAAGTGGATTCGGCTCAGGATGACAAAAGTGGATTCGGCTCAGGATGACAAAAGTGGATTCGGCTCAGAACGACAAAAGTAAACTCTTATCAAAAAAAACAGAGAGAGCTTGCCTTGCCGAGGGGGAGGTGGTTTGGCTTAACGCTCTCTCTGTATGTCCGGACCTTTTTACGGGACCGGAACCAACTAACTTTTTTACACATTAGTGCCAGGCACCATAGGTGCCTGGCACTAATGTGTTTTATATCCTTATGCCGACCACATTACTTTGAGCCTCTGACGGAGCGTGTCCGCAGGGTCAAACGGCCTTATCGGCATCTGGAACAATATGTTCTTAACAAGGTTCTTCATCCATGTCACGACATCGCTGACATCGCCTATCTTCTCCTGTATGGCTGTCCTTTCGTCCTCAGAAAGACCGCTGAGATACGTGTTGGCTTCGTTGAAAGAAAGCATGAGGAAAAGGTGTTCCCTTTCCACCTGGCGCTTGAGGACTTTCGTCAGGAACTTATGCATATCCGCGGCAGGGCTTGTAAGATCGGCCTTATCGCGTATCTGTTCCGGACCCACGGCGCCAAGTATCATGGACCAACCCACCACCTCGAGGCAGAAATCCCATCCGCCTTTCTGGCTAAGGGCGTTCTCCGGTATCGGCAGGACCCTTACGCTCTTGAGGAACTCTTCCGACCCCTTAACTTCCTTCTCGGCTTCCAGTTTCTTGTTGTCGGCTATAAGGATCTCCACTACATCGTCCTCGCTGCTGGTCTTGAGCCTGCTGAAACCAAGCGCGGAATCGTATCCGGCGAGAATTATGTCGGGGCCAAGAAGATTCTGCATTATCTCCTGCGTCCAAAGGCGTGACCCTACCACTGTTTTACCGCCGCTCGGGAAGATCTCGTTTGGAACATGCGCCCTTATCTTCTTGCCTTTTATGACAGGTATATGTTTTTTAAGCGTAGAGATGGTCTCGTATGCCACTTTTTCTTCCTGTGTGAGGCTGTAAGAAACCTCAACTTTCGCGGGAAGATCGGCTCTATTGACTATCTCATAACGGCCCGGATCAAGAAGGCTTACGTTGGAATAGTTTTCATCAACAAGGAACTCTTCTCCCGCGGCCACCACAACTTCCTCGCCAGTAGAACGCGTCACTACTACCGTTCCGTCCAGAACCTTTATTTTATGGGCTCTTCCGGCTATGATCGGAGAACTTTCAGCCTTCTGCCCGGCATGTATGTTCACCTCGTCCCTGACATCGACCATTGTCTCAAACTCCAGGAATCTGGGTGTCACCTCATATCCGTACTCCATCTCGCCGTTTATGCTCACTCCGGAACCCTTCTCAACAGGAGTCTCAAGATTCCACTTCTCGGCTTTCGGGGTCAGCGTAAGAATGATCTCGCTGTCACCGTCGGCATCGGCTACTATGGTGTACTGTCCCGCCGTCGGCGGTATCATCATCATTGGCTCTCCGGCCCTGGCGGCGGGTATTTTGATCCTCTGACCGGCCACAAGCACCGAAGCTTCACCCTTGACCACTACCAGATTGTGTATGCTCTCCATGCTGCCTATCCTGAAGGTCCCGGTCGAGGCGGCGTCTTTTCTTACCGTTATCCTGTTAACCTCAAGCCCCTTGGACTCGAAATTTCCCGGAAGCCTCTCGACCTTTTCACCGTTCGGCTGTTCGGAAATAATTTCCGGGCTGGTCTCTACCGCCACAGCGGGTATCATCTCTCCTACCCTGTCTATATCCAGCTGTTTCTGAGCGCCGGGCCTTTCATGCCCCGGGAAATAGTACCTCACCGGATAAGTAGCTCCGTCTTCCAGAGACTGCGTAAGACCGGCTATCTGCGGTTCTACTACCTCCACACCTGTTCCAAGAGCGTGTAAAGTGCCGGCCGGAACAGGTATAACCTCTCCAACCTTAACAGGCCTGTAGTTATAGAACCATTCCAGCTCACCTTTCGCCGACTCGAGTTCCGCCACATAACTTCCCATGGCGGGGTAATCCTTAGCCTTTTCGAGTATGTCCCCCTGGAAAGCCTGCGTGATACCAATATCTTCAGCGGCGTCTATAAGAGCGTTAAGCTTCTCGCCGTAATTTTCCAGAGCTTTCTTATATTCAGAATTGACCGCGCTGCCGAACCTGTCCACAGAAGCCTTGCTGAACCCGAGTATTATAGAGGGGTTCTGGACCTTGGGATCTATCCCGGTAACTATCCATAGCTCGTTCTTGGCATCGTGGAACTGGGCCGACAACCTGCCCTGGGGCGTAAGTATCTTTACAAGCGGCAGCATCTGTCCGAAATTATCAAGCGCGTCCTTGCCCAAAACATCCGGAGCGTAGCTTAAAACCTCATTGAGCGGAGCTTCGACCGTTTTACCATTGGCGTCGCGCACGGAAACAACTGAAGTCTTGTCTCCCGCTTCGGCGCCGTACCAATATTCTCCTATGCCATTAACACCCCATACCTTGGCTTCCTTGTGCGGCTTTATCATGGCCGGGTAGCCCTGCCTCAAAAGATCGGCCACTTCCTGTACTTCAGGAGAGGCCGGCGTCGCCGTCGCGGCCTGTCTTCCGGGCGACCATATCGGCAACTCGGTGCTTCCCGAAGGCGAGTTTAATGTCTCTGTGACCATAGAGGGCACCAACTCCTTCAGTCCTACGGCCAGCATCGCGTCGGCTCTTTCCTGTGTCGCCGCTGTCGTGTAATTTCTGAACTCAGGAGCGTTCCCGGAAGGCCTGAAATGCGATATTTCGCCGTTACTGAAAAATATCTTGATACCGTCAAGAACACTTATGGACGCTATAGGCTCGAACCCTCTTTCCTTAGTAAGGATGTTTTTACCAAAAAGGTCCTTGACCCTTGTTATTTCAGCAAGATCCGCCGGACTAAGAGTGTCTATATTCTGTTCCACTGTCTCAAAGAAATACTTGTCGGCTATTTCTTCTCCTGCCTCTTCGTCCCGTACTCTCCGAATAACAGTGTTCTTATCAAAATTAACCCTTACGATCGTCTGATCCTCGAGTTTGGGAGAGAACTTCGCCATGGTTTCCTTCATAAGCCCGAACCCGGCGTTACCCGTAAGTTTCTTGCCGTCCTTATCACGGAAATCGTCAAAAACACCGGCGCCGTTATACACGGCCGGGGTCTCCTTCTCTATAAGCTCCTTCACTGACACCCCTTTTATCCCGGACAAAAGTATACCGGAAAGTGTCGGGAACACCGCGTCGCGTGTCGGAAGAGACCTTAAATCTTTGTCAAACAACTTTATGTCGCTGCCCAGGAGAAAACCTCCGTTGGCTTCCCAACCGCATACTATGTCGTTCTCATGCCCCCTGCCGGGACGTGTCCAGTCGTTCATGGCCTTTATGACATGCGGCGAACCTATCTTGGTCTTGATCACCTTTATCCCCATACTTTCAAGCTCGGCTACTACTCCCTCATTAGTGCTTTCCGGTAAAGCCACCATGGCGGGTTTCTGAGCATTTTCCACCATGAATTTAACAGCAAGAAGACCAAGTTTGTCACCAACAAGGAAGTTACCTTCTTCGTCCACAAAAAGCGGCCTGTCAGAATCTCCGTCAGTGGATATTATAACGTCCGGAGCGTACTTCGCGGCAACAGCTTTGAGTATGGCCTTTGTCTTATTGGATACTTTCTCCGTATCCACCGGGACAAACTCCTCGCTGCGAAGATTCACATTCTCTGTTACTTCCTTACCGGTTTTTTCGTCGGTATACGTAACCTGTATTATGTTGTCTTCTTCTTTACCTTCTATGTACCCGCCAAATTCATCTACTCCGGGAGTTATCACAGTAGCTCCCAGCTTTCTGTATATGTCGGAAATTATGTCCCTTCCGACAGCTGAATGCTGGTATATGAACACTTTTTTGTCCTTAAGAGCTTCCGTACCAAAAACGCTGGTATACCTATTGACGAAAACCTCTATACTTTCATCCTGCCCGGATTGAAGCGCATAAACCGGGGCGTCCTTAAACTTCCCGGCCTGATCGAACAATGTTACCTGCCAGTCAAGCGCGGTCTCTTCGGCCCTTGCCTCCTTGACTTTAGAAAGTATGCCTTTCTCGTCCTGTTTAAGAACTTCTCCGCTCTTCTTGTTGAACTTTATTCCGTTCCTGTCGGCCGGTATGTGGCTGCCGGTCACCATAACGCTGGGTTTCTTGCCGATAAAACCGTCAAGAGCCACGCTGGGCGACGGCAGGAATCCCCTAAGATCCACTCCAAGCGAATATCCGTTAGCAAGACCCTCGTCCTCTATAGCCCTGGCCACAGCCGTCATAAGCCTTGGTGTGCTCGGCCTCAAGTCTCCCGCTATGGCAACAGAGTCACCGTCAACTATCTCTCCCTGCTCGATAAGATATCTGATAAAGCCACGGGCGTTTATGTAAACTTCCATATCGGTAAGTCTTTCAACTGTGTCCCTAAGGCCGCTTGTACCGAAAGCCAGAGGTTCCTGCTGGGCGTAGTACTTGCGGCGGTCCACCTTTGAGAGCTCCACCAGTTTTCTCACGGCGACCAGTTCCTCTTCGGCCGCGCGGATGTTTGCCGGGTTAGGCACCATAGCGAACATCTCCATGTATTCGGCTACGTCCATCGAGGTCCTGCCCTCGGTGACCATAATGCTGTAAGCTACTATCTTTCTGGCCTCGGGTTCGTCGAGCTCCGCCCTGGCGGCCCAAAGTTCGTTAAGCCCCGCTTCCCTCAGTATGGACCTTACATTGCCTTTCGGGTCTTCCCTGAGAACGCCTTCGGCCTTTGATTTAAGTTCAAGAGCTTTGGTCTTTAGCGTCCCCGCTTTTTTGTTCCTGCTGGTAAGCAGATCATTCTTAAGTTCGTTAGCGCTCCTTGTATTACTGGCTTCGCGGCTCTCAATAAGCGCCCTGGCCGCGTTATCTCTTAAAATCTTTATGACGTCCATTGTAATACCGCTCTCTGCCATGAGTTTTGCGACGTCGGCGTAAGTATAAAGATTGTCGTAAACAAAAACCTCCTGTTCCCAGTCGACACTGCCGTCACGGGAAACATCTGTCCTCATCTGCATCTGTATGCGACCGACCGTGGGATGGAAAACGTTGGTCAGTATCTGGCCCTCAGTAAGCGCCGGAACTTCGTCATTCACCACATTGTATACAAGAGCGCCTTTAGCGTTAAGCTTGAACACAGTGCTTCCTATTATCACGGCGTTCTCGGCGTCAACATTCTCCAGGTAGCTGTCTATTACAACGCAGTTCTTAAGGCGCCCGCTCTTTATCGTAGAGTTCTGTACGACAGAAGACTGTATATCCAGATATTTCTTGCCGTCTTTTGCCCCGACAGCTCTGCCTTCCGCCAGCGCCTGGGATGTGAACCTCTTTTCTGTATCGGAAACGTCGTTAGCGTCACCAAGCGTGGAACCTTTTATCCAGCTGTCTATACCGAAAAATTCTCTCGAGGAAACTCCGTCGACTGTGTCCTTTTCTGTGAGTATCTGCATGTTCCTAAGGTAGTATTTGTTCTGGCCGTAATCCCACCAGAGCGAATCCTTACCCACGTCGGTAACGCCTATTTTCCCCTTCCCCTGGCTGTTAAAATTGTTCCAAAGGGCGTTCATCTTGTTCCACTGAGCTTCAGCGACCGCCGGAGACTTTTTCTTTTTCGCCATCATGGCCTTGTACTCGTCAAGCGACGATGTAAGCGGCTGCCACCAGTCGGGGTCGGTATCAAGACTGCCTTTCGTGGACTCAAGGCTCTTCTCGGAACCCGCAACATTGTCTTTTAGTAGCGCCATGAGAAAATCGTTTGATATAGTGAACGAACCTATGCTCTTATATACCTCGTCGGGTCCTTTGTTGCTGGCCTTGAGCAGGTCCTCGACCTCTTTCATCGGGAGCTTTTCCCTCTGCATGGCGTCGCCCGGCTGGTCACCCGCTATAAGAACACCGTAAGACTGTATGCTTTCATCCAATGGAACGTTCTGCCCGAATATCTCGACGTGATGTTTGGGCGCCTCGTCGCCTACAGGGTTCTGGTTTATAATGACCTGGTCTCCCCAGAAAACACCCAGACGGCCTTTTCTTGTATCCGCATATCTGCTTATAGCCTTCATGACACCCTCGAGTATGGTCATGGGCTGCATAACCCCGCCTACATCAACCATCTCGGGAAGCTTGATATTGGGTTTGGAATTGCCTTCCACTCCGGGAAGAGGCGCCGTACGTGTGCCTTTTCCGGCGGTATGGAACATAAAAGCGCTCTTGTTGCCCCTCTTAAGATAGGCGCTGAAAGCGTCCGCGAGCTTGTTTATGTCGTCCTGAGTAAGGTTAACTTTGCCAGAAGGAACATCTGTCTCTATGATATTGAGATCCTGGGCTTTTCTGGCGGCCCTTATAAAACCATTAAGCGTGCCAAGTCCGTTACCGGCGCCTTTTGTCCAGTTGGTCTCGGAAACTGACAACACCACGGAACTTTTTTTCACTACCGCGCCTGAACCATGTAAACCATCCCAGGTAAGCCTTTTCTGCCAGAAATCCGCCAGGTCGTCGGTAGAAGACACCACTATGACTACGTCCGGACCCTTTTCGTCAGCTACGGAAGTCGACATTTCTTTGGCGTGTTTACGGAGCGTTTCTCTAAGAGCCTTCTGATCCGACGCTTTTTTCGCCTCGGATATCGCGTTCATCCTGGCCACTACACCGGTTACGTCGGAATTTGGAAGGCTGTTGACGAACCTTTCCTGGAGCTCCGCCAGAGTTTCCATTTCCTGTTCAGAAAGAGCGCGGTCCTTGTACCTCTGGAAATTCCCGGAGAATTCTCTCTCCACGAATTTCTCCCACATTTTCCAGGTGTTAAAAGCCTGCCTTCCGAGCCTGCCCTCTATGGTTAGCTCTACCTCTCCCCTGGTCTTGTAATCCTTTCTTTCTTTGTAGGCTATATCTTCGGCGTTGGCTATTACAAGATGGGCAAGTTCATGTCTTGCCAGAGTGGTTCTCTGGGCGTCGGTAAGATTATCGAAAACATATTTGTCCATGTGGGCCTGATAGGCCTGGTGCATCTTAGCCTCGCCGCCACGGCCCGGGTGAACGTTTGCCGGAAGCCCGGCGGTCTCAAGCGACGAGTTTAAGCCATCGTGTGCGAAAAACCTGAACTTTCCGTCTATTTCCGGGCCGAAAACCCCGGAAACCCTGAAAGCTTCCTCATTGGCTTTTCCTGAATCAAAACTGAACCTTATTATCTGGTCAAAATTCTTTATTTCATCGTTGTCTTTAAGCACCCTGTCGCCCGCTTTCTGGCGTCCGGGGCTCTGGGCGGCGCCATCCCCTTCACCTATTTCACCGCGAGCCAGATACCCGTTGCGATATTCACTAAACGCCAGCACTATCTGCGCCTTCACCGCTGGGGAAGCTACTCTGTTGACCGACCTGAAGTAATCGTCGTATTTGCCGACATAGACAGACTGAAGCATGGCCCAAAGGCTGTCGTCATTCGCGAATTTAAGAAATTCCTCCTCAGCTTTATCTTCATCCATCCCAAGGCGTTCCACCATATTGCTTTTTACGGTAGAAAGCCACCTGTCGGCCATCATTCTTACAGTAGTTCTAAAACTTTCCTTTACGGCGTCCTCGAACTTGGCCCCGCCGTCCACCTTGCCAAGTTCATCCGAAACCGACTGCAGCAAAGCCTTCTGGTTGTCGTCCAGAAGCATGGTAATTCCCCAACCGAACCTGAGAAGAGGAGACAAAAGCCCACCAGCGTTCTCGCCGGCAGAGACATTCTCGTTCTTTGTCCCGGGCATGGCGCTTTCGGTAATTATGTCCTCAATTGAAGTTCTCTGGTTGGTAAGTACCTGTATATAGGGAGACTCGACATCTTTAGTTATTTTTGGGGTGACAACCACATAAGAAACACCTTTCTTTTCCAGTATATCGGCCATACCTCTTGTATGGAAACCTCCGGCTATAAGGACCGATCTGTCCTTGCCTTCCCTTTCCATCTGGGCCAGGGTGTTCTCAACAAGGGCCATATCGCGTTTTATCGCTATCTCGTAAAAATCCACCATCTTGGGCATGTTCTCTCTGACAACCGAAGGAACTTCCCCCAGGGAGAAATCAAGGTTGTATCTGCCGGCCATACCGTCATAAAAAGAAACTACGTCGTCAAGTGTAAAAGCGTCGGCTATTTTCCTGAAACGGTCGTAATCGTCGTTGGTAAGTTCGATATTCACAAGCCCTATGAGTTTTTCGACTTTCTCTGAAAGTTTGTCGAGCTTGTCCTGCGTTTCATCCTTTATAAGCTTCTTTTTCACGGCTCTTTCCACAAGATCTATTTCCCTGAAAAGGCCTTCTATGTCTATGCCGTCGTATATCTTGGAGTAAATGTAGTAATAAAAAAGGTTGGGGTATTCCTGCATCATCGGTATATCGTGGGCCTTCGCCAGGTCCCTGAGATGCGAATAAAAATCAACGGCTTTTATGTAACCCTTCTTGAACTTTATGCTCTCTGCCACAAGGTCGGCCATTTCCTCTTTGGAAAGCATCTTGGAAAGAGCGTCTATGTACCTGGCCCTTTCACCGTCCACTACGTCGAAATCTATTTTCTTCTCATACTCGAGAGTGTCTGTGAGTTTTTTAAAGTTGGCGTAACCGGCGGTATCTACCCCGTTCTCCGCGGAAGCCTTTACCAGATATTCCGCGTACTTGCTCAGGTCCATCTCCTTGCTTTCGAAATTGTGCGCGTTCCTGTCGAGCTCCCTGAGTTTCGGAGGATATATTATAGACTTCAGTTTTTCGCCGGCGGACTTAAGATCGTTGAAATAAGAAAGTATAGCTTCTTTGTAGGGGTACATATCGAGGAAGGCTCTAAGGTTCTGCACGTAGTAGTCTCTTGTTTCCGCCCCGAAAATAGTGCCGTTATAATCCGAGTTTATGGAGAAAAATTCCGCTCCGGTTATTTCGCCCTTCTTCATGAAATAGGTGGCTACTTCCCTGCGGATCTCGGCGTCCGGGAAGGCTCTGAACCAGGCCGTATCAACCGTTCCTTCGGCGCCTTCTACTGATATCATCGCTATGCCTGAATCCCTGGAAAGCTGTTCGAGTATGCGGCTTATGTTGCTCTGGGCCTCGAAATTACAATGGGCGTCCTGTATGTGCACTATGGTCTTGCCGGTCTGGCCGGCAAACTTCGACCTTATCGTGCCCGCGTCTATGGCTATTCCGATATCCTCCACAGAGAGAACGGAATTATCGGACGCGGAACCCGGCGACTTTATTTCCGCCTGGGTAACGGCGGAACTTATGTCGCAGTTGTAAAAAGAAAATGCCGCTATCAGAAAGATAGCGGAAACTTTCCCTAAAAATGAGTTCTTAATTTTTAAAGACATCATTTTTTCATCCCCTTGTTTTAAATTCCTTTAAAAACCCGGATTGCAAAATACCAACGCGCAAACCTTCTTAATTTGTTGAGATGTGCGCCGAAATATTTAAGCTTGCTTTTTAAAACCTTACACCTAAAATTATACAGTAGCGGCAATATGTAGTCAACTAATCAATTCTGAATTTTTTGTATCTTAACTAAAGTCTACTGAAACCTTATAATTTGCTGCTTTTTAACCCTGGCCTTCCCTACACTTCTCGTCATTTCTCCACCTCTTCACTTCGTCATCCCTGCACATCACCCCTTGTCATCCTGAACGAAGTGAAGGATCTAATACAGAGGAGACACCAATGTCCCCATTAAGCCTTTATCAGCACTTCTTCTCTGTAAAGTTCGTAATATCTCTTTATTTCATGCTCAATATCTATAAAAGTAGCCCTTGGAAACCCATAAACAAAGTGCCTCTCTCCTACATTCGTAAGGCCTTCCAGCGAATAATCTCCATTTCCGGACTTCGCCGCGGCTATAAGGTTGTAAAGCACCTCATACTGGCTCATACTGCTCACCGCGTTGGGCGAAAGCCCGAGACACAAGAGCCCCTCCTCGCCGGCATTGGTGTCATATTTAAGCATATCACCCCTGCCCAGATACCTGAACCCCGTATTGTGCGCTGTTGGAGGAAGAACTTTAGCGGAAGATCCCTCAAGCAACCCGAAAAGTTCGCTCACGGAGTAGCCTTCCTCTTTTCTGTCCAATATTACTACTTCAGAATCGTTCACGACACCATCCAGCATCCAAAGTTCCATTAGGTATTTCTTAAAATCAGACTTCGAAATGCCCTTGGGTACAACAACAAAGAACTTGTCCCGGCAAAGAACGTCGCTTCGGCCGATAACCCCCTGTTCCCTCCGTCTTTTGGCTATCTCAAGACCGGGAGGAACTATGATGGGCCCTGCGCCTTCCACTATCTCCTCGCCGTCGGCAAAATGCACAAGGTATGACCTTCCCTTACCCTGCTCGGCTTCCCGCGGCATTACAGGCTGAAGAGAAGCTATCTGGTCAGAATCGTATAGCTCTTCCATAACGGACTGGCTTTTAACTATTTGACGCAGGCTCTTGTTACCAAGATCGTAGGATCTTCCCTCGGGGAGAGACCTGAAAACAACGCGGACCGACTCTTCCCTTTCCGTCACTGCCGTGACAGAGTCAAACTCCATTTCCCGCTGTCCGGGGCCTGGGGTAATGTCCAGTTTTACCCTTTGGCAAAAACCATCTATGATAGAAATCGCTTCGTCCATGCCGCTTTCAGAGGAAATATCCGCCGGGAACGCCGTGGAATCCATGAGAACGGCCACTCCTCTTCCAGGGCCTATCCCTGATGAGAGCGCCTCTTTGATATAACCGTCATCCCCCGTTGTAACAGGCACCAGGTTCACTCCGTTGTTCGCCTCTATGGTCTCTATAAGGTCCTCGGCGGAAAGAGCCCCGAACACGGCTCCCGGGAGCCCGACCGAAAGCGCTGTTTCGCACAAAGTCTCCTCTATCCGTTCCTGCAGTTCGTAAAACATCTCGGAACCCGGCTGTTCTCTCCTGTAAGCCTCTTTCATGAACCTTACGGCGTCTTCCCTGCTGTAAAGTTCCGTTATAGACTCGAAAATATCGTCGTAGCTGAATCCCAGGTTTTCCTGAAGATGAGCTATAACTGTATTTTCGGAGCATCTTTCGAAAAAATCACCGAACCTGAGTATCTTTGGAGAGTATCCGGCCGCCGTATCTGAAGGAACAAGTATAAGGTCCTTAAGTTCCACGTCGAGAGGGAACCTCTTTACCGTGCCGGCGCGCACAAAACTTTTTTCGATATCCGAGGAGTCAAATCCTCCCTTAAGCTCCAGCAGATCGTTAAGAAGTCTGTGTTTTGAGCTGTCTATACGCGCGACATCTATACCGCGCAGATTTTCACGCATCTCGTCGAAAGTCATGCTGCTGTAATAGGCCGGTACACCCAAATGCCTGGAGAGCGTCTTGTATATCTCTATCCTGTTGTCGTAGGCGCTTAAAAGGGCTTTAATGGTATCTTTTCGTATCCTGAGAACGTCCTCCGACCTTAGCCTAGCTCCGCCCAGCCTTCCGCCCACCACAGCATCGGCCGCGGAAAATTTCCTTATATCCGGCGCCGAATCTACCGGGCGTATCTTTACGGCTACATACTTCTCGCTGTCCACCGACCGGAATAATATCCTCTCGAAAGAGAATGGGTTATCCATGGCCTGGCATCTTCTGAAAAAAGTCTCCATATTCTGAGCATCTATACCGGCTATAAGGTCCATCAGCGCGGGTTCAGGGATATTGTTCTCTCTTATCCTCTCCGCCAGTATCTCGGCCGACCTCTTTTTTTCTCCTAAAGCCTCTGAATGGGCTTTGTGTATAAGATCCGCGCCAAGCCCGAGCCCGGCGAAACTTTCTCTGCGTGAGTCGGTCAGAAGACCGTCGCGGTAGAGCTGTACTATCCTTTCCGCCACGGCCGTACCTTCAAATATGCCCTGCGCCTCAAGGCCGTATCCTCTCTTATACAGGACAACCCTTAAAGGTACTTTCTCAGTTCCTGAATCACCGGGAAGCCTGTAAACCACATCTATTTCAAAAGATACCCTTCCCTCCTGTATCTCGATCTTGCGATCTGCCAGCACTATCCTTTCCACCGATACCGGGTTTATCCCCATTTTCCTGAAGGCGTCCCTGGATGTCAGCTGATTTACCACCAGGGAAAGCATCTCCTCAGTAACCCTCGCGCCTCCCTCTTTGGTTTTTCTGGACAATTCTTCGCTCAAAACGCGCCTTATGTCCTCTATCCTGCGGCCTTCTTCCAGATACTCTTTCATTATTTTTAAGACAGCCGGAGCCCTTGTTTCAAGGATCTCGCGCCTGTTGGTAAGAACAAGGTTTATGAACCCGGCGACCTTGCTCTTGTATTCCTGGCCCTTGTCGTCGCAGTCCTCGCATAAAAGATCGTTAAGAACGGTAAGCACCTGGCCTCTCGTCCTTAGAAGTTTTACATAATCTATGGGAGACATGCTCATCTCGTACCGGCCGTCAATGAGCTCTCTTGCGCTGACCGGAATAAGGCCTCTCATTATGTAGCCTTTTTTACCCGATATAGATATTATGTCGCCGTTATTTATCTCCCGGCCGGCGAGGGACGCTCCTCCCCGGGGAGAAAAAGTCATCCCCTTAACCCCGACTATCGCGGTTATCCCGTTGTTGCGCGCTATACTTGCCGCGTGCGAAAGCCTGCCTCCGGAACTTGTGATTATTCCGCCTATCTTGTACCGGCCCCCGTCTTCGGCATCCCTGGTCATGAGGCTGTCCATTTTCTTGGGGTCCAGATCGTCGCTCAGAACTATTATTCCGTCGCATCCTTTTGCCCGTGCCAGGCTGTACATTTCGCCTATTTTAGTTTCGTCAATATCTCCTGATCTCATATTGAAGACCATTCCCCGGTAGGCTCCTCCTCCGGAAGGCACTACTTCGGCGGGCGGGGCAAGAAGCATCTGGGAGGAAGGTGTAAAGTGGTAATCTTCCGACACGCTTTCAACCCTGGCGTTCCTTATCTGCAGTATATAGAGTTTACCCATTTCCACCGTAAACTCTATCTCGGCGATAGTTCCTATCGCGTTATCTATTCCTTGTGCTATCCGGACAAGGTCTCTTTTCCACTCCGGATCACCTTCGATATCATCTATGTCTACCAGATCCGCCTTGCGGTGCTGGGCTATGTCTTCTCCCTGGGCAGAGAAAAGAAAATCACCCTTTATTCCGGTTTCCCTGACGTTAACGTTCCTTGAATTTATTACGCCGGCACCTGAAGATCTTCTGATGTTGCCATAGACCATCTTTTGCACTATAACGGCGGTACCCGGCCAGTGCCCGTTCAACCTGATGTTCTCCCTGTATTTTTCCGTACCTTCCCAGGCGGACTTGACCGCCTCAACGCTTTTTTCGAACTGTTCTTCGGGAGAAGCGGGAAACTCTCCCGGGCGAAGTCTCTCTATAAGATTCTCGTACCTTTCCGCTAAAGCGCGTTTATCTTCCCATCCCAGTTCAATCCCGCCTGAAACACCGTACTGAGAAAAAACTCTCTCGTCTTCCCGGATAAATTCTTCCTCGCTTATTTTCATGACCTCGCCGGCGTAACTTCTCAGGAACCTGGCATAGGAATCCCATGCCGTCCACGCGGCCTCGTCTTCGCCTAGTCCGTGTTTTTCCGAAAGAACTTTCATGAATCCATCTATGGTGCTTCTCGAAAGCCCTACGTTAACTATTGTCGGGAGCTGGCCCGGCATTGAAAAATACCCTCCGGAACGCACCGACACAACAAGTGGCCGCTCGGAAGAACCCAAAACCTCATCCCCGTGCGGCCAAGCGGACACGGCAGAAACGGCAGAGTTGACCGTGCGGGTAACGTCGAACGTAGCCGGGACTATTATTCCCTCCGGCACCGGTAGCCCCTCCCTGGCCATCCTCACAAGCTCTATCCCCTTGCCGGAAAGCCTGTACCTGCCCTGGCCCAGAGCGCTGTCGAGAACATCTTTTTCCGTTCCCGGCCCGAATAGCGTGTAAGGCAGCTCTTCCACACCCGCCCTTTCCGTTCCCAGAACACCTTCCATCCCCTCAAGATAAACTCCTATCCTTCTTAGAAGGCTGAAAAGAGCGTAGTATTCTCTCTCGGACCTTAATAAGGAAGATATGCGCCTATTGATCTCGCTGTTGCGGGCTTCCGTTCCGAACACTTTTTTAATATCGAGTATCCTCTCTATGTACACCTTCATATTGTGGGTAATATACCGCTCGTTCTCTATGTACTCGTCCTCAAGAAGGCTCACAAGGTCCCTTGCGACCGTAGCGTCAATCGCCTTCTCCTCAATAAGGGTATCGACTTTATCGACAAAAGACCTCGGCATGAGACCGTTAACATTATTTATCTCGGCCAGGACTTTCAGGTATCTCAGAGCCTCTTCAATATTGTCCTGATTTATACCTTTCACCAGGGTACTTTCCATTTTTTCAATAACCCTGGCCAAGAGCAGAGAGACACCGTGATCGGCCATGTAGAGCCCCAAAAGCTCATCCTTAACCCAGGCTCCGCCGTAGGCGTTACCAGTGTAATCCACGCCCCAATCCTCGGTAAATATTTCCTCCACGGCGGTCCTGTCGTAAGGCTCGGCCTCGATATCGAGTATTTTTCCCCTTATAGCCGACTTTACCTCGAGTATCCTGGAAAGCTCCTTTTCCGGGGAATACGCTTCCCCTTCTACTTTCCCGGCGTCGGCAATGCCGCTGGGGCCGATTATATTCCTGACGTTCCGGTAAACCGCTGAGAGCCTCCTCAGGTTACCTTTAAGGTCTTCTTCGGAATCCGCTCTCTTGTACCTGCGGCTAAGTTCCCTGTACGCGTAAAAATATCCCGAGAACCCGTACCCGGTATCATTGACCTCCATCTTCGGGAACCCCGGGCCGAGCTCCTCGTTTACCGCGTCATAGATCTTCTGCAGACCTTCGTCGGATATATTCCTCAGCTTTTCATATCTCGTTGCGCCTTCGGCTCCGGCATCTTCTCCCAGACGTCCCTCAAGATGGTGAAATATCCGAACGGCCGCTTCGTGCCATGTATCCGGGTACAAGGGCCTGTTCCTTCTGACGTCTATTGTTCCTTCTTCCGGAAAGCAGGCATCGAGCCCCTTCACGGCATCGTTCCTGAAAGCGTCTACCTCGTAATCCTTGTCCCCCAGGATCTCAACGTTCCCGGTGCGGTAGTATTCCAGCATCCGCTCAAGAAGCCCAAGAACATAAACACCGAGATTATTGTGTATGGAGTCCCTTACAACTCCGTCTATATCAAGCCCGTAACTGCCGCTTCGGGTCCTTACCCTCAAGGGGTGGTCGACCCCCACGTTTACCTGGCCCGAATTGTCCATGAAATACATCCCCGATACTCTTCGGAGAAAATAGTAGAAGTCGCCGCCGCCGGCTTTATGCAGAAGGTCCATAAGATCAAAAAGAGGATTGTCCGTTTCCTTGATAACATTCCCGTTCTCCTGCAAACCAGCCATAAGGTGAAAAACAAGCGTCTTGGCTTTACCGGGATAAGAAGATATAGTATGCATGAAAAACTTTTGCATCTCCCCCTGGGCTTCGGCGTCCGTGGCGTTGGGAAGCCCCATCAGCCTCTCCAGTATATCTTCCAGGAACGCCTCATCGGCGCTGGTTTCGGCGATGTCCAGAAGAGCTGTAATGTACATGGTGGAAAAAAGTATATCGCTCCTTTTGTAAGAAACCGACCCGTCAAGCATGCCTGTAAGGACTATAAATATGGCGTCCAGCACCCTGGTCCGGTTCTCTTTCAGCACTTCAAGTCTCTCAGCCGGATACTCTTTGCCTCTGGTAAAACCAAGAAACCGGCTTTCTCTGAGCTCCTGGAAAAGCCTTGATTTTTCGGGCGAATTATCGGGCAGGGACGACATGGCCTCAAGCCACTCTTTAAGATTATTTTTCCAGGTGGCCTTCAATAGTTCCATGCCGGAGGAAGTGATCCGGTAAGCCTTGGCTCCGTCGGCCGCTTCTATGCCGTTCTCCATGGCTCCCATCGCGGCCAGGGCCCTGAATCCTCTCAGCAGAGAAGCCTCATCGTCTACATCTACCCATCTGGAATATTCAGCGGGAGTTATCCCCTCGGTTGATGCCGCCTTTACAAGCACATGATGTGAAGCTATGCCTTTTATTATGTTATCGGCGTCTGCGTCGCCCAGAAGAAAGATGTCGCCAGAATGCCCCATAACAGCGGGAAGATTCCCGCTCCGTAGCGCCAAATTGTTCATGAAGGAGTGATACCTTTTTACGGAAAAATATGAAACCGGCAGCAGTACTCCGCCCGCGGCGAGCGCCAGGAACAAAGGAAGGCCCAGCCAGGAAACGGCGGCAAGAGGGAGAACACCTAAAACCCCGGCTATAGCTACCCTCGAGGGCGCGTGGCCTCTCGTTAAAAACCCTGAAAAAGCAAACTTGCCGTGCGAAACCAGAAAAAGCGCCCTGGCTGTTACCATTGATGAAAGTGTTATAACCCCGCCTCCCGAAAACGCAACGTCAAGCGCGAAACCGAGAACTGCCGGAACAAGAAAGAAAAGTCTTTCTTCCACCCTGGGAGCCACGCTAACGGCATAATACCCGAAAGGCGTTTTTTTACCCGAAATATTTTTCAGGGTTTTTATTACGGCCGTCGTCCCTCCTCTCTCGGGCCCGGCTCCGTGAATCTCCCCTCTATCTATCAAGACCTTTTCGGCCTTTAGAAGGAATTCTTCTTCCTGAGGTGATATATCGAACGCCCTTTCGCTTATACCACGGAGCTTTTCGGGGCTTTCAGCGACAATTCGTTTGTACGCCTCTATCGCTTCTGTCCTTGGGATACCGCTTCTTGCCGGGTCCAGGAATCTCATTGTCTCATCCGGGGTCTCAACGACGTAGGTGTTCCTGAAAAATATTTTTTTGAACAGATTCATGCCGTTCTCTATGACATCCGCGGCTACAAGCACCGAAAGGATCAAGCGCGTCCTTTCCTTTTCCTTCTCCGGCCAGTCTTTTCCGGAAAGATAAGTCTCCAACTCTCCGGCGTGGTGATGAAAAAGTATAGCGGTCCTGACCGGCCTGGAGGGCACGGCGCCGCGCATGGCCAGGCGCCTCAGGGAGTCCGGCCCCTGGAACATATCAAGAGCAAGATCAACCTCTTCAGCGGAAAATTCCCCAGGCTTGGCCGCGCTGAAACGCTCAAAAAGAGAGGCATGCCAGTTTTCGTCCCTGGATGTTTTTTCTGGCACATCTACTCCCCTTGAAGCCAGGCTTGTCCGTATACGCGCGAAATCAGCCGGGTCTATGGGAGATCCGGGGCTTCCGAAATCATGGGCGGCGCAGGCCGAGAGGATATCGTTAAAAAGCCCGGGGTCGGTTCTCCTTATTCCCATCTCTTCGGCCAGGACGGCGCCGATATCCGTGACCCTCCTGGCGTGGTTCTCCACGTATTCGCCTCGGTACATCGACAACACATCATCCGCTTCCATCTCATCAAGGTACGAGGGAGCGCCTATGAACTGCCTTATTACCGAATTCACGTCAAGGCCAGCTGTCCCGGGCGCGTCTTCAACTCCGGAAAGTATGCCAAGAAGCCTTTCTATTGTGGACTTCTCGAGGTCGTTAGAGGCGTTTTCCATGGCGTCGCGCAGGGCCCTTGTAACAGGGCTTTTAAGAACGGCTAATTCATACGGCAGGTAGCTGTTGAACGTAGTGTCGGCGTTCTTCCACGACGGGTACACGTACTTAAGATTGTTTTCCCTCGTCAACGGCCATTCTCTTATTATGTCTATCGGGGAAGAGCCGAAAACCCTCTGAAAAGTAAGTATGTGCCGTATGAGCCTCATGTCCAGAGATGTAAGGGGAACGTTACCCGACATTTTCATTGCCGGGGCCATGTTGGTGAATATCCCGTAAGTATTCTCGTTTTTCAGCAGGCCCTTTTCCCTGTCGAGGAACGCCTCGTCCAGCACGTAACTTCCTTCCAGAACAAATATCTCCGAGCTAACGCGCGACATAAGATCTTCAAGAATATTCGTTATCTCTGCTATAGCGAGTTCATGCACCCTGCTTTCATCAAGCCCGCTCTGCCTCCAGAACCTTTCTTTGGGGAATATCATTTCGTCGATATCTATTTTCCTGGCTTTTAACCCGTTCTCGATGAGCCCCGCGGTTATTCTGTCGGATACGGCCATCTTTCCGCTTGTAACCGGACCCGAGACCAGAACGAACCCGCCTTTAGCGCCGGCGAACTTCTTTTCCACGTCCGCGACTATGCCTCTTATCTCTCTCTCATGGCGCGCCTCGCAAAAATCCGCAAGGTCCCTGAATTTTTCCACGTCGGAAGAAACATCATTAAGAGCCTCTACCGTCTCGGGCACAAGCCCCAGACTTCCGCGGAACCTGTAAGGTTCCCTGTTGTCACCCGTCAGCTGTACCATCAGCTCAGGTTTTCTCGAGAGCTCGGCGTCGGCTATCCTGGCCAGGCTCAGAATATACGCCGCCTGCCTGAAAACATTGCGCCCGGCGGAACCGCCCTCTTCCCGAAACTCCGAGGAAAACCTCTGAGCCACGGCCATAACATCCCTGATCTCCGTCTCCATCCTTTCTTCAAGCATCATGTCGACACTTATGTCGCTCCAGTATCTCCCCTCTATGTTCTGCAGCCACTCAAAATAAGAAACTGTTACGCCCCCCGCGTTAGCGACCACATCCGGGATAACAAGAAGGCCTCTTTTCGCGAGTATAGCGTCCGCCTCGGGAGTAGTGGGATTATTGGCAAGTTCCAGCACTATGGCGCAGTTAATATCCTCGGCGTTGGAATAGGTTATCTGGTTCTCCGTTGCCGCAGGAACCTTTACGTCACTATAAGTATCCCAGAACTCGCTTGTCCCTTTTTTAAGCTCGTAACCGTTCTCTCTTAGAAATTTCTCCGGCAGCGTGGCAAGGGGCGCCCATCTGCCGTCGGGAAGCCGCTCCAAAGCCGAGTTAAGCTTTTCGAGGTCGATGCCTTTATCGCCGTACAGCGTCCAATTCGTCCCTTCATGCCAGTCTTCCAGCATTGTCACTCTGGCGCCGGCTCTGAAAAATTCCCACGCGTTATATTCTCCTACATTGCCCGTTCCCTGTACCGCAACCGTCATGTCGCTTATATTCTTTTTGAGTACGCGCCTCACTGAGGGGTTAAGTGTTCCGGCTATTACATCGCCGTCCATATCTTTCATGGCGGAGAACTTTTCCAGAACTGACCTGAAGGCTATGAACCCGCCGAACCCCGTGGCTTTTGTGCGGCCGAGAGACCCAAGCTGAACCTTCTTTCCCTTCCTCAAAGGCTTACCGGTTATAACTCCCAGCTCCACTCCTCTCAAAACGCCCGTGTCATCGTTCTCAAGAACATCGATGTAAATATCCAGGTAAGGTGTTTTCTCGTCGGACTGAACAAGCTCACCGGGATCGGTATCCGCCAGATTTTTTCTCAGCTCTTCCTGGAGAAGCTTATCGTGTATCTTTCCCATCTCAAGGAGTGTGCGGATATGCTCGTCAAGGAACCAGGCCATCATGCGAGCGTCGGTCCCTTTATCGGGCGCGGGAACATCCTGAAAAGTTCCTACCGCTTCTTTCAGGGTAAGCTCCCGTGAGAAGGCTCTTACTATCCGGGCTTTATCACTGTCGGTATATTTCCTGTCCGGAACAAAAATATCGCCTTTACCGCCGCCGTAAGGTATACCTACGCCGGAATTTTTTATGCTCATAAGAGTAGCCAGCCCGACAGCGGCCTTCATAGCGTCTTCGGGAGTTTCATCCTTAGCCACAAGCCACCTGAGCCCGCCCTTTCCCGCTCCGCGCGATCCGTTATGCAAGGCCCTGAAACCCCATATCTCCACGCTCGTGCCGTCATCAAGCCCCACCGTGAAATTTACTTCCGTGACTTTTTCGGGGGAATCTATTATCTCCTTTATCTCAGGAGCCATTTTCATCATCTTGGCGGCCTCATTTATGTTCCATAGAGCCGCCTCAAGTATGCTGGGGTTCTTTTTCCGGGCTCTCGCCGTTTTCCTTAAGGAATCGGCGGCGTTCTTGAAATCCCTTGTCGCGGCCCAGTTCAGGGCTATCTCTCCCAGCAGGCTTCCGGAAGAATAAAAAGCGGCCTGGCCTGGCAATTTGTAAGTTTTTTTCAGAGCCGGCAGAAAAACGTTCATATCTGTCTTTTTTTCGGGCATCCTGGCGGCCTTTTCCAGAAGAGAGACCTCCCCCCCCGCCACAAGGTAAAGCCTTCCGGCTATGGAAACTTCGCACTCATCCCCGGATGACTGAAGCACCTTAATGCTTGAAAGCCTTTCTTCAAGAGCCTCTATATCCACAAGCTCGGAAAGTCTGGCCCTTCTCTCGGGCATTGTTTCACGCTCAGCCTTAAGCCGGGCTATCCACTCCTTTTTCTCCCTCTCTATGTCCATGGGTGTCTTGCCGGACATAACGTTCTCCGCCGCTATAAAGGCCAGCATCTTTTCGAATGAATCCAGATCCGCCGAATCGAAATAGGCTTCAAGCGCCAGTTCATAAGAGCCGCTCTTAACAAGTTCCGTGTACGGGCCGGTTTTCCTTGTAAGGACCGCCACGTAAGACCTGTCCACATTTCCCTGCGCGGACGGCATAAGGACCAGGTAGCTCAGCCCTTTTTCCCTCATCATTCCGGATAGCCCCGACGAGTGGTATCCTCCTGATATAAGGGCCGCGGCCCTTTTACCCTCGTTACGCATGGCCCTTACCGTGTTGGCTATCATTTTCTTCTCGCGCTCTCTGGCCACCGCGTAGAACTTCATGGCCTCTTTGGCGTCTGACGCCAGCTTATCAAGCCCAGGAAGGATCTTCCTGAGCTTGCCGGAAGCCGTTCCAGCGGCGTCCTCGCCCAACCACGCCGTCATGCTTTTACCTGAAAGCCCCTCCGCCAGCTCCTTGAGAGAGTCAACGTCATCGGCCGAAAGCCGTATCTCGAAAAGCCGTTTGAGCTTCTCCGCTGAAGATACCGCCTGAAAAAGATCATACTCTTCTTTTGCGGCGCAAAGACTGTTAAAAATTTCTTTCTCGGCGGTTGCAAGTTCCCTATGGAGGGCGGTTACATCAAGTTCCCTGTAGGATGAAGAGTAGCTGGAAAATTTAACAAGCTCGGCATATCCGGAAAGTTCCTCTCCCCGGGAAACGGCAAACTTCAGGAGCCATTCGTGGTACCCCGCTTCATCGACCTTTCCTTTCTCAAAATCTACAGATCTCGCCACAAGTTCCTCTGCCGCTTCAGCAGGAGACGTCTCCATTATCCTGTCTATAAGCTGTTTTCTCTCCGCTGTGGCTTTCTCGAAATCTATTTCACGCTCAAGTTCCACTGTCCCTACAAAACTTGATATTACGGGATAATCCGAGATCTTTCCCCCGGCAAGGCCCAGCTCATTAACAAGAAAATCCCAATATGATTCCAGGCTCAGCCGGCCCTCCGCGTGAAGGCGCGAGCGATACACGAACCTCCAAAGATCTTCGGAATATACTCTCTTCTCTTTTCGTTTCAGCTCTTCGATGAGTACCGACAGTATCCTTCTATTTCCGGCATTATTCAAAAATATCGCCCGAAATTGCTCCAGATTCTTCTGGTAAAGCTCATTTTCTTCGGCGCCGTAGAGAGCCACATCTCCCTCTGACATTACCGAGAAAAACTCGCCGGCCGATATCGTCCCTTGCTTCATGAGATAATCAGCGGTTTTCTCTTTTACGGTCCGGTCGGGAAGGCTTTTAAGTAGAGAGGTGTCTATATACCCCCTTCCTCCTTCGATAGCCACAACGTTGATATTGTAGTTAGATGAAAGCTCTCCCAGAACGTTCACTATTGAATACTGCCTGGAAAGAGACGAATGGTCGTCCTGTATATTGATTATGGTTTCTCCGCCGCAACCGAAAAAACAGCTCTCGGTCTGAGCAACGGAAAGAGGAAGTTTTATTTCAGGTTCGGTAAACGCCTCGGGAGACACTTTTACCGTTGGAACAGACGCGCCGGGGACTTGCGTAGCCGCAGCCGCTACTCCTGTTTCCTGAAGAAAAAAGACCAAAGATAAAAATACTGCCACCAACCGCAAAAACGGTGAATTTTTATGCATGAACTCCGCCTTCTAACTTTTTATATGCTATACATGACATTGTACTATCAGGCGAACATAGGTTCAATGAAAAATAACAAGATTTTTCATAACTAACATGGAATCTAACTTTTTATCACATTGGTGCCAGGCACCTATGGTGCCTGGCACCAATGTGTATTCGTTAATTAAGCTGCCTGCAATACTCGTAAAAGCGCTTTATTGAGATCAACAAGTACCTGATATTCAACAGGATCCATTTTTTGAAAACCTTTTTCTATCCCAGAGACCACGAAACCACCTGAGGCGGCCGGGAAATACTTGCCGCGCGCAAGGTGGCTTCTTTAAGCTGACTTCTCTCCGTCATCCTGAACGAAGTGAAGGATCTAATGCCTCTAGATTCTTCAGCCCCTATCGGGGCATCAGAATGACGCTTATCACACATTAGTGCCAGGCACCATAGGTGCCTGGCACTAATGTGTATTCGTATGCGTTACGCTCTGGTAAGTATCTCTCTGTACCTTTCGAACTCGGCTTTAAGTGTACCCATATCTTCCGGTTTGATCTCCCTGAGATACATAATTACTCCATTAGTCAACGGATCAAGGCCTATCGCTGAAGCGATATCTCCTACCACTCCGCCTCTTGCGAGCACCCTAAGCGCCGTGTCGAACACGTCGGCAGTAGCGTACTGGTTGTACCTCATTTCGAGAACGCCTTTTGGCAGGTTCTGGTTAGCCTGGTTGCCGGCATCCTCTACCCTGTCTACGCTTATAACGTCGCCTCCCGTGCTCCTGGCGGACTGTATGGCCGCCATTGTAGCGTCGGTAAGACCGGCTTTTATGTCGGACCTTCTTACTATTTCAAGATCGCCCTCGCCTATAAGCTTGTCCACGTCCATACTCTTCATTAGAGCCGCCTTGCCGGTCTTCATAGCCGCAAGTTCGTCTTCGCTTGTTTCGTCACCGACTGCAAGGGTAACTCTCAGCTTAAGTTTCCTGGGATCTCTTAGCCTGAAAGCTTCGGCCTGCGTCTTAACTTCGGCCAGAGAACTCACGGTAACATGAACGAGAGATTCCTTATCTTCACGCTCGATGTAAGACTGCGTGGTCGCGTCAAGCCATCCTGGCATACCGGATCTGGCCCTGTCGGTTATCCTCAGGTTATAAAGGCTGAGAAGCCCGATTTCCGGAAGCATGGCCGGGAGATTCATTTCTTTCAGTATCCCTTCAAGAGCCGACCGCAGCGACTCTATTTCTTCAAGAGAATTTTCCTCAAGGAACTTCTCGGTCTCTCTTTTCTCTATTTCTCTCGTCATATCAAGCGCCACCCTGCCGAGACTGGATATTCCGCCGGCGGCTTCAAGAGCCGAAGCGTCCACATAGCTTGACCATACGGTATTGCGCTCTCTTCGTGCGGCTTCGAGTAAAAGCAGGTTCTCTTCGTTTGTCTTCCCTTCCGGAAGGGCCAATATGTCTACCCCGCCGGCCTTGAAACCCGGAAATTCCATATCAAGTTCCGCCTGGGTCATAGATGTCTGGACCCCTATAACATGAACCATAGAGGGCCATCTCCTCTGGCCGGAAGGCTTTAAGGAAAGTTCCGTCAGCTGTTCTTCCAGCAAAGCTTCATTCTTAGTATCCGCCGCGGTCCAGAAAGCTTTCCAGGCAAGCGCGCCCAAAAGTATAAGTATGGCCATAGCCGGAAGCACTGAATCAAGATGCTCCGGAACATAGCCGTACATGAGCTCGGAAACCTTTTCTCCGAAAACTTTCAGGCCTTCCCCGCCGAAACCGGCCATCGCCAGAGCCCCGGTCATCTTCCGCATACCTACCCTGTCGCTGACTTTTCTTCTTATCATCTCAATATAGCCAGGGGACTTGCGTATCTTGCCTATAACCTTGTCCACCTTGGCTCTTACCATGCCGGCTATTTCTTCTTCCGTACGATTCCACCAGCCGTGGTCGAAAGACGTTACCCATCCTTCGGCGTTGGTAAAAGGAATAAGCGCTTTCCTTCTTGGAATAACTGAACTTACGGCGCTCGGTGTGAGAAGCACCCCATGGGTCTTGTACAGGTACAGGCTGAAAAGGAAAGTTATGTCGAACTTGGCCGCGTCTCCGCATATACCCATAGTTACAGGCTGTATTGCCCTGGGCTCTCTTTCTTCAAGTTCAGCCATATCATCTTCGCTCTCTACCCTCCTGTAATATTCCTGTCTGAGGGCAATGGCTATACCTTCTAGCACCACCAGCATCTCCTTGTCGAAATCATCATCGGTTATATCTGTCCTCGGTTTTCCTTTTACGGCAGAGGTAAGATCGTTACTCCCCACGCTGACGAAACTTATCGGAACAGCCTGATTAGACAGTATCGCCTTAAGCGCCAGAGCGCTTATATTGACGGGAGAAACACTGCCTGTCTCTCCGAAAAGATCACCGTTCCCATCTTCCAGAAGTTCTCTGGTCTCTATCATTATCCCCAGGCTCACCCGGTCGAGACTCATGCCGTTCTCCCTGGCTACCGAAGCTATGAACTCTATGTCGGATATGTCCTTTACCATCGGGAACATTATCCTGATATTTTCATGTCTCAAAGCGGCTTTGTACAGCGCCCTTAACTGCGCCGTGAAAGCTTCTTTCCCGGCAGGTGTCCTGTAATAATCAAAACTCCGTCTGCCGTCCTCTACGGGAAGAGCGGGACACTCTTTATCGTCCACTTTGTCGAAAGTCCTGAAAGTTACTATCTTGTCGCCGGCTTTTTCAGCAAGAGCGGAATAGAGCTCTACCTGCTGAGCCTCGGTGGGAGCCGAGACACCGTCGTACATATACTCTGTCCTTACAAGCCCTACGCCGTCGGCCCCGGACTCCATAAGGCTGTCAAGCATGCCTACCGCCCTGTCCGTAGAAAGAGGCAGGTTTATGTTGCCGAATACAGGGAACTTTACCCTGTCTATGGTCTGTTTAACGTCACCCGACGAACTCTCCGCATAGTAGTCCTGAAGAGCGGTAACGCTAAGCATTCTCGTGAGCATCCAGGAATTAGCCTCTTCGTTGAAATCCCGGCCGTCTTCCCTGGTAAAAAGAAGATACGCGTCCTCACCGTGTTCTTCCACGAAGAACGACAATGAATCTCCGGTGTTTATCCCGGCAAGAACACTTTCTTCGAGCCCGGCGGCTATAGACATACCGCTCGCCCCGGCCACTACCGCGTAATGACCGGTAAGCTCGTTGGCGCCCTTAGACGAAACATACGCTTTTATGCCGAACTTCTCGGTAAGCATTCTTATCTCTTCTTCGCTAGCTAGGAAGTTATCGGCTACTATTATCACGGGCCGGCCGGCGTATTTTCCTCCGGGAAGGGTCTCTTCCATGAACCTTGCCAGCTCCTCGTCATGCATCGCAGAAAGGCTGGACGATACCATGTTTACAACTTTTTCCGCAAGAGTCAGATCGACGTTCCCGGGCGTCTCCAGCCACCTGCGCAAAGCGAAATTCGCCGTATACCCTTGCCTGATAATCTCTGCCACATCCGGCAAAGCACCCTCAAGCAGTTCCGCCATGCCCGGAGTGCCCGAAACTTCAGATATAAAACCGGGTTCGCTAACTACTACCGCGAGTTTTTCTATTTCAAGCTCGCTGTCCGACGGATCTATCCTGTAAGATTCAGCCATTTGTTCCGCGGCTTTACGGAAAAGGTCAACTATCTGCTTAAAGTCGGCGTAAGTACCGTTATTGGCGTATATCTTAGCCCTGGCCCTCCAGTTCTGCTCATCAGCCAGCACATTCATCAGCTGATATACCGGCATGTCAGAACCTTCGGCAGTCTTGATCTTCCCGAATGTTTCCATCATCATGAAATACTCAACCGTCATATCACCGGTGCTGCTCATAATGTAGGACCTGACACCGTTCAAATGGGTCAATTCGTCCTTGATGTTATCCTGGGACAGCTTTCCTGAGTACCTTTCCATCCCCTGCCTGCCGTAGTCAAGCATCGTTTCCTCAAGATAAGCCATCATAGACTCTTCGTCTTTAGGCGCCTCCTCTTTCGGATCATACCTATATACAACACCGTTATATACGCTGTTCGGCACGCTATTTGACTTTAAAACATTAACTTTTTCGGGTTTACCGACTGTTTCGGCATGGCCCGAAGCCGAATATGTCCCGAGGGCCATTATGCCTACCCCTGAAACCGCTGCCGGGCTCATTGCCGCGGCCGTGGAAACAAGTATAACTCCCAGGCCCGCCGTAACGGCCATTAGAACACCCTGAAGACCGTAAACTGCCGCGTGAGAATATACTCCCTTAAGGTGCAGATATTCGTGCGAATAGTACAGCCACTGAAGCGCCTTGGGCCGCTTAGCCATTTCTTCGGCGTTAACATGTAGCCTGCCGCTTCTTACATATGTTATGTAGCCTTCTTCCGCCGGAAGGGCATTAGCAAAAGGCGATATAAGAGCCGAAGGCGCGCCGGCAAGAACGCCGTAAGAAACATCCGCGGCCTGAACGGCGTATATCGACGCTACTATAGCAAGAGCTCCGGCCATAAGCGGAACAAAGTTCCCGCCAAGCGAAAGCCCGGAAACGGAACCTATTCCTATAATAACGGAAAGCGCCCCGTAAAACGCCGCCGCCCATGCCGATGTCTGCCATGATATGGGGTGGATGTCGGCTGACAAGACTTCAAAAACCCTTCCTAAAGCTATGGGGTTTTCCATAAGAGCCTCAAGCCTTCCGAAATTCGGCGTGCCGTCTTCGTTATACGTTACTGTACGCTGCAACGTCTTATCAACAAGCTCTGTTACCACAGTTGAATCGTACCCCATAGAGAGAGCGGTTTCCGCAAGCTTGTCAGTTATAACCTGTTCAGAGGTGTATTCTATTTCCGCTATTCCAGTTGTTTCTGTAGTAAGAGGAGCCTGAGCTGTAACTTCTTCAGCAGGTAACCCTTTCTCATCCGCAAGCCTGACTTTGGTTTCGGCGAAGACTCTGTTCAATGTTTCCGTATTTGCTGCGAGTTCTTCAAGTTTTGAAAAATCGTACTCGTTTACAGTGCGGTATCCCACAAAATCGTCGATTTGGCGAGTTTCATACACTGGAACACTCGCTGTCTCTATCCAGTCAAGATGCTGCTTTACATCCACTGTATCGGTTCTTAGATAAACCTCTTCGGTTATTCCCTGGTAGACAGGAACTTCTGACGACCTCAACAAGGAAACATTCTCCCTAAGAACGCTTTCCAAAACATATAAGTCTTCAATATCTTCAACCTGATTCGCTAAAGTTTCGACTAGTTCTCTATTTATCCCTTCAACTCTCATAAGAACGAGAACAGCAATGGCTCTTAGCTTTTCAATGTCGTTAATTTGCCCTGCCAATTTTGAGAATAAGGCTCTGCTCTCGAGTCCACTAAATCCATCGATATGGAAAATATTATCGAGAGTAAAATCTGCCCCTGGGAACAACTCATAAAACGCATATATTTTGCCTAATGCGTTAAAACTTTCATCTTCTCCTGAAACATCAAACATCTTCTGGTATTCATTTTGACGTGCTCTTTTAACCGCAAGACTGGCTTTGGTTTCGGCGAAGACTTTCCCGAGTTCAGCAGAGTTAGAAACGAGTTCAGCAGTCTTAGTGAAAACAGGGTATTCAACATCTTTGTAACTATCGACAACTTTTTCTTCCCAAGTTCTATCCTCCACCCAAGGACCGTACCTATTATCGTCTCCTCCACGGGAAGGCCATTGTTCCACTATTTCACCCTTTGTCTCAAAATGCCACGTTGCCGGTTCCTTACGAATTTTCGTATAGGCAGTCCGATTTATCATATCCATCACTGCCGCTCTATCTTCAGAATTTCTAACAAGTTTACTGAGCGGAATCGCTATCGACATAGGAACTGAAAAACCTTTATAACTCAACTTTAGAGCGTTTGCCTTTGAATAATTACGCAATTTTATCGCTCCGTATACCAGAAGAGCAATAACCCCGGCTACAAGAGCTATTTCTACACCTGATATCGACGCAAAAAGGCGTGCGCCCTTTGTTGGCAGAGCATCTCCGGTCATTTCGGCACCGGCTGACATTGAAGCGAGAATAGCGGCACCGAAGAGCATGGCTATAGACCCTATAGGAATGCCTACTTTATTGGATATCGGTACTGCGTGGCTCGCGGCAGGAAGCTCAAGGGGAATGTCCACGTACTCCCTTATACTTTCCAGCTTTTTCTCTCCTATACCGCTGACCTTAAGAAGATCCTCTATGCTTTCAAAATCCCCATTTGTCTGGCGGTATTCCAATATACGCTCGGCCAAGACCGGGCCTACGCCGGGTATTGTCTGGAGTTCTTCCAGAGTGGCGGTGTTTATATTCACTTTGGCCTGGATTTCTTCAAGTGTTTCAAATGTTTCAAGAAGAGCTCCCTCTTCCTCAGAAACTTCAATGCCTATACCGACAGCCGGAACCTTTGGTTTCGGTGCTACCGGCGCCTCGGACTTAACTTCTCCGGTTTCGGGAATAACTTCTTCTTCCGTTCGCGGTTCAAGAGTTAAAGTTTCCTGCCTTGACGCCTCAGGCACAGCCGAACGGCCTCTAGAACGACTTACGGCGAAAAGAAGGCCTGCCATGGCGATAGATCCGGCTACTATCCCTAAAGCAATAAGAGGATTACTCGACGCCAGCTGATAGATATAAGTAGTCGGCGCGCTGCCGCTCATAAACGGCGAGACGATAGATGTTATGAACTGGTCCCTTAAATTCATCCTGAAGTTGTAAGCCACAAGTAGAAGCATGGCTCCCACAAAACCCCAGCCGTAAATAAGGCGTGTCCAGAGCCTCGTATGTTCCAAATCTCTTTCTATAAGTTCATCCTTGGTCATTTTTTCCTTGAAGGCTTCTATAAACTCATCTTCTGCGACCTTATCCTCTTTTTGCGGCTTAGGAAATTCTGCAATTTTAGCTTCGCCTAAAGCGAACTTCCTATCTTGCCTTTTTTTGACCTGAGCGATCTGACCTACAACTCGAGGAGTTCTCCACCAATAACCCGTTCGGCCGCCGCTTATTATCTCGGACCACGCCATTGTATTCCCGGGGAGATACACGGTAGCATGATAAAAAGCTATAAAGAGATTGGCCGAACCGGCTCTCACTGCCATAGCGCGAATACTTTTTTCTTCTTTTTCCGCAGCCTCTTCCTCGGGCGTTTTATTCGCTTTCTTCTTGACCGCGCTGTCTACATACCATCTGGTTAATTTGTTTACCCCGAGTGATATAATAAGGCTAACCGCTACCCATACTCCTACACCCGCAAGAAATGTTACACCTGATGAAACAATAAACGGCATAGCGATTATTGTAACGAACGCTCCTATTAGAGCGCTTGCCGCGAGAATGAAAGGTTTCGGGGAAACAAGCCCCGGAACTTCTTCTAGACTTCCCTCCTTTATAGCCTTGATCCTGTCCTCTACTTCTTTTACAACAGCTGGATCTGCTTTTTGGGCATCCTCAAGCAGCTCGTCATGTTCGGCCAGTATACGCTCCATCCCCAGACGGTTATCTACTCCTCTAAATATTCCGCGCAAGGTAAAATAGGCGTGAAGAGCGAACGGAAGAACAACTATCGGAGCTCCAAGCGACCAGTCAAGATAGTTAAGGTTCTCTGTTATGAACCATACAACTGAATCCTGAAAATTCAGAAGAAGCGTATCTAACTGGGTAGCCTGCAGCATACCCTGAATATAACTGCCGGCGTCCATAAAGGTAATATTGACAAGAAACGTTCTTATTGTTTCTACCGGTACGAAGAATATCCACCAAAGCTGTGTTATGAACCTTGCCGCTATAAAAAGAAGCGGGTTTACAGCGCTTGAAAGAGTGGGGACAAGAAAAACAAAGAAACCCCACCAGCCCTTTCTTTCCCAGAGTTCACTTACGTTTGACCAGTTTTCCGTAAGAACAACAAGGCCGATATTGTACCCCTTTATCCAGCGGGAAAGCTGTTTGGGCCTGAACTTATAGCCAACCTCGGCCTCGAAACCCGCAGGGTTCTCGGGAGTTAAACTCATAAAACCGGCTATATTAAAGCCGTACCACCATGTTACGAAACCAAGCATATAGTCTTCGGCAACCTGGAATTCGTCCCATGCTCCTATGGCAAGGAGCTTATTCTTTGTAACATAATGTTGTTTCACTATATCATTTTCTTCGGCCGTAAAAGATAATTTTGTCTGTACGTCCTGGTCCTGCCAGTCTATTTCCTCTATAACTTCTGTACAGAAATATCCCGTGGTTCCGCCAAGCGGTTTAAAAGTGTCCTGAGAGGCCATGAAACCGGACCAGCCCGGATCATACCAGCTGGCATACTCACCGTACATAAAAGCCGCTACCGAACCTTGCGACCCCGCACCCTTATCCGGCCCGGCAAATTCGAGAGCGTTAGTTATTTTAGCAAGACGACCCTGCCCGTTCTTGGGTTCATTAACCCTTCGGAACTCTCCTTTAATAAGTTCTTTCACGAAAGCATCTTTGGTCAATGTTCCCTTTATGTACTCAGTCGCGGCCTCACCATAACCGGGCATATTACAAAGAACTATGTAAAGATTGAGAAGCTCCCTCATTTCTTTGTCTTCAAGGAGAGACCTTCCTGCCTTGACCTGTTCTTTTATATATTCAAACAACATTCCGGTTGAGAAGAGTTTTGGATCTTTTTCGGTTATTTCGAGCAGGGTTTTAAGGTTATGCTTAACGAAATAACGCATCTGGCGCTTAAGGATGCCTTTCTGCTTTATGTTAAATCTTAAACTATCGGAGATATCTTTTTCGTCGAGAGCTCTTCCATACTCAGGAAGTGTTTTTTCTAACAGCGCCGAGGCTTTCTTTACGCTAACTGCGGCATTATCTTCTTCTCCTATCTCGGAAGAGGCATACGCTTTTGTGAATTTATCGGAAAGACGGCGCACAGTGGCAACCCCGTCCATGACTCCAAGTATAAACTCAAGGGGCTGTAATGGGTGCGGGGTGTTCTCAGCGTCGTATATTATCCCGCTTGTCCCGTCGGAGTCGTCAAGAACCGATGTATTAGCGCCGGGTTTAGTGTACGGATGATTGGCCTGTACCCACGCCATAAGCATTTTCTTTCTTTCCTCACGAGGAAGTTTTTTAATATCAACCTCGTTAAGATTGTCTTCCCTCACCGGCATACCGCGGAAAATAAGCTGCGGAGGTATGCTGCTATTGCTTTTACCTTTCTGCACAAAATCATCCGTTCCGTTATCCCAGTTCTCTCCGGCAAAAACTATGCGTATTCTCTGCAAAGGATATCTGTACCCCACAAGATAATTCACAAGTTTGGGAGTCTCTTTAGCTCCGTCCACAACAACTATCCAGGGCGTAAATTTCGGGAGAAGGTCATACATAAGAACCACACGTCTCTCAAGAAGATCTCCGTCTATAATATCCCTCAAAACATCCGGGCTGAGGCCCTTTATAGCATTTCGGGAATTCTCAAAATTCTTCTTGCGAGTTTCGTTATCTTTTATGGAATTCGCTATAAATTTAATACTCTCATCTTCTGACTGTATATGCCACAATTTAAGATCTTCACAGTCCAAGCCTAAAGCTCTCTTTAGGTTCTCAAAACCCGCTCCGGACATACGATTAAGAAGGTTTTCGGTAGTAAGCTTTTTATATTCCTCTTCCAGAGACGCTCTGTCAAAGTTCTTATATTTAGACCTGGATGGTTCGGCTCCTCTTCCAAGGGTTCTTTCGTAAACCATTTTTTCCATGTCTGACAGATTTTCTTTTCCAACTTCGTTAGCCTTAAGAATAACTCTTTGTTCCTCTGCGTTATAACGGCTTAAAACCGTATCAACAAAATTGTCAAAAGACTCCCTCTTCATCTCATCCCACTGAGCTTCCGTGAGAGCCGTAACTCTTGGCATGGGGGAATCCTTGGTGAGAAGTTTGTCTTGCTCGACTATGGCTTTGAACCTTGTTGAGGCCGTACGCATTATAAAAAACCTGAAAACTGAAATCCCGACAAATACAGCCGAAACGGCCCGGCCGATAACAGCAAGCCATGACCCTCCGGGGATAACGGCAAAGGCAATAGCGGCCGCGGCGCCTATCCCGACATTAAGCCACACCCGGCGGGAAGTAACCACCTTCTCCTGGGGGTAATGTCTGGCATTATCACCGAGAAAATAGAAAACAAACTTACCGAGAGCAAGCCAGAGGCCCATTATGACCGTTGTGCCGAAAACAGCCGTCTGAGTGAACGCCAGTATCACAGCTGTAAACGGGCTTTGGAGCTCGTAGGATGTAAATATGGCCTTTCCTATTTCAAGCACATAGAAGGGTTTCGCGAAGACTTCCGAGAAAGACAGAAACTCTCCGGCAAGTACAAGGTTTGCCAGTTCTTTGACGGCAAAAAGCCCCGTGAAAGTGGCAAGCTGGAGAACAACGCTTATCACCAGAACAAAAACAACAACATTGAACAGCATGTGGACTTTTCTGACAAATTCTTCGTTCCTTGAAAGATGGAAAGAATCGAAAAAGCCCCTTACAATCGCCGTATCACGCACATTCGTAAGTGCGGTTTTCATCTTATTGAGACTTCCTTGAACAATATTAACAAACCTGTTTCGAGAAAGTGTCTCTTCTGCCTTTATTACCAAAGTCTCTCTGCTTATAGCGGCGGTTATTTCCTGCAGGCCTTTCCACAAAGCAAGGGCTTTGAGCTCGTGTCCGCTGGATGTGGAATATATGATCCTGAAATTATCGCGCCACAGCTTTTTCATATCGCGGCCCGGCGACATTATCATCTCACTCTCTCTTATTTTTCCAAGCCCCGCCACTAACAGCATAAATGAAACCGTTACCGCTATAACTCCTATTACGATAGGCACTACGATACCTGTAGTAAATATCACTCCAATACCACCGGCTAACATGGCCATTCCAGCGCCCAATAGATAAAACGGCGCATCCTTCCGAAAAGAACCTTCATTGGGAGTAGAAACAACCAGTTCGTCAAGTTCTTTGAGCGTACTTTCCAGCTCTTTAGAGAACTCAGGAAGCTCTTCCAGTTCTCCGCCTGGCACTTTCGCTCCTATCCAGGATGTCCCGGCGCCCACGTCATGCGAACGTCTCCACCTTCTAAGGTCCTTTATATGGGGCAATACATTCTTATTAAATCTCGCCAGAAGTTCAAGACGTTCTATAACTTGTTTTCTAGTTAAACCTAACTTGCCGCGTTCTTTTGAATACCAAACACTTCTTGCTTTCAAGTATAGTATGGCTTCGGAGCTTAAATTAAGATCTTTGTTGTCCGCAATATTTGCAAGTTCCTCTTTCTCGAGTTTTTGGCCCTGGTCTCCGTGGCTCCTTAGCCAATCTGCGGCTCTTTGCAGCGATTCATCTCCGTTCTGCATTATCCATACCATACTTCGCAATGTCTCAAGCTGTCCCCTCTGTTTTTCCACATAGCTATTAGGATCACTTATCGCTCGCAAATATTTATAGAACGGCGCTGCTACATACAAAGCGATAAAAATGGCGCTAAAGACTACACTTATAGCCGGATGCGACATACCAAAAAGAGGAAGAATGGTGTGCATTAAGACAAACCCTATACTCCCCGGCACGGAGACTTTAGCCACGGCCAGCCAGTTAAAGAACCCAGGAAGTATCAGCATAAGAGCGACCGGATATATCCAGGTAAGAGCGCCGCCAAAACCCGCAAGGCCGTAGATGGCAAGGCCCAGTCCTACCATAGACAAGCCCCGGGTGATATTGCTGAGAGAATATTTTGGTTTAGCGGCATAGTCCGAGAATTCCCATATTTCGGAAGACCTCATAAAAGGCAGAAATATGCCGGCTTCTTCCTGCTGAATCCCTATCATTCTGAAATCGACCTTAATATCGTCTACCCAGCCCCTTATGGCATGCGCCATCTCTTTTACACCGAGATGTACTAACTCCATATCGACTTCGGTTTGGATCTCTTCTTCGGTTACCGGTGCCGGTTCAATAGCAACTTCTTCTACAGCCTCGGTGGTAGCGGCGGGTACGGCTGTTTCTTCGGCATCTTTCGTTGTCTCCAACGGCTGAAGTGAAGCTTTTTCCCTGGCTGTGTCGGTTGCAGTAGTTTCTGTTTTTTCCTCTTCCTTAACTTTTTTAGTTTCCTCTTTTTTCTCGGCAGGTTTTCCTCTAAATATATTAAACAATCCAATAAAAAATACCTTGAACGCCGCCCCAGTGAAAGAGCGGTCGCTTCTCCACGCATAGCCCAGGTCCCTTATAAAATCGGCTATAAAGCCTGTCATCGGTATAGGGGTTTTTGCTTTTAGCTCCGCCCCTGCTTTAGACAAACGCAAAAGTTTACCGTACCCTCGGACTTTTCTAACGACCATGAACATGAAACTGGCGAACATATAAGCAACCATTATTCCCATAACCGACCAAACAGGCGGGGTCGTCGACGCCATAGCGAACCTTGTTTCCATAAGAACAACGCTGGTTCCGTCAAAATCTTCGCTTGCCGGCACTTTTTCAAATACCGCCGTAAGATTTCCGTCCTCGCCCACCGTCGCCGTGGCGGCCATGGTATTGCCGTTGGTATCGGTAAGGGCTATCACTATCGGAGAGTCGGGGTCTGCCTGATACGGCATTTTCCCGGTAACAGTAACCGTTTTACCCGCTAAGTTACGCGTACCCGGAGCTTCTTCAGAAGTCTCGTTACTGGCGTAGAAATAAACGGCGCCTTTACCGTTCAAATCCTCATTTTCAGACAAAATAACTTTCGGAGTAAGGGCCTCCGGACGTATATTAAGACCCATCTCATCCAGAGAAATACTGAGAGCCGCCTCTTCGGGCTTAACTTCCGGCACTTTTATCTCCGGCGTTATTTCGGAAGCCAGGTTTTCCATTCCGGCTTCTTCAAGTATTTCAGTCACTTTGCTCTTAAGGTCCTGCGCGTGGAAAGCGTACATGTTAGGCGCTTTTCTTCTATTATCGACAAACTCCGAAAAGAGAATATCGCCGTAAGCCTCATAGTAAGTACGCACCACCTTCTTCCATATTTCAATTCCTTTCTCTACGCTCTCATCGGCATCCGCCGGTTTGTTCTGTATGGCTTCCACCAGATTTTCAGCTTCTGCCAGCACCTTACCCTTCATAAAAGACTCTATCGTTACCGAAAGGCTCTGGGCTATAGTTCCATCGAGAATACCCTGGAACTCTTTCACCGCGGCTTTTCTGAGATCAGATAAAATACCCTGCTCTGCCCTATCATAACTTTCGCCGTCAAAAAGCATATCTGCGGCGCTTATCACCTGGGCAGGATCTTTCATTGCTCTGTCCGTAGTTATATCTGTCGCCGCGAGTGATATTGCCATATCAAGCACGACCAATTCTTCGCCGGTTCCAGCTGTCGTGAATGCCGCTATTCCTTCCTTCTGGGCATCAGAACCGTATTTGGTGTAAAGATCCTGCATGGCTTTTACCACGGCCGGTTTCATCTGAATAGCCCTATTCCCAAGAGATCTTCCTATCCGGCTGAATCCTGTAACAGCCCCGGTTGAGGCATCTTTTTGAACACTCAGTTTACCGGTCCAGTACAGAACGCTGCTGGCCATAGCCGGCCTTGACTCCGGAGATACTGAAGACGCCAGTGTCCCGCTCTCTCTGCCCAGCACCTCTTCAAAAACCTTTTCCATCTCGATAGCTCTTTCAAGGCCCTGAGCAAGAAGAGCGCTATCTGTTATATTGTTTTCTTTGGCAAACGTGTATACCACGTCTTTTATTTTTTTATCAGCGTCTTTCCCGAAAATACTGTTTTCCGGAAGACCTGCCAGAGCGCCTTCAACAAGCGCTTTCGCTTCCTCATTCTCACCTATCTCCCACGTCACCTTAAACGCCTTGGTCTGGCCGGGTTTGAAGTATTCGACCATTACGTCGCCTTCCGGCTGCGGGGTCTTTACCCATCTCATTGTCTCTTCGCCCCAGATGGAAAATTCTCTGGGAAGAAGTTCCGCCGGCGCTATATCCATTAGTATCTCCACATCCTGGAGAGATATCTCCGTGCCTGTCTTGGATATTTCCGTAAGACCTGGGGCGGATTCTTCTTTATATTCGAATTCCCATCCTCTATTCGTGTCGGCCTTGAAATCCTCCATCGGGTTAAGGGTTACCACGTCCCCTATTGTCCTGTCGGGGTTCATCTCTATTTTCATCTGGTAGAGCTGCGCCTTGTCATCTCCCATATGGCACGGGAAGTATAGATACTCAAGCGTGCCGAGATCTTTAAGGCTGTTTCCTGCCGACTCGAAATCTATCTCGAGCGTGAGAGAATTCCTTTTTGCCGCGAGCTCATCCAGAGCCTCAGCGTAAGTCTGGCCTTCTTTAAGTTTCACCTTGAACTCGGCTATTACAAAAGCCACCTGCCCGTCGGGCATGCGCACTTTTTTCTGCAGATAGAAAACCCCGTCGCCCCTGTCCGGGTTGGGTATACCCAGCTCATCCGAACTCATAACACCGGGAATATTAAGCACCACAGTCTCATCGCCTTTATCATAGGCGAACGAAACGCTCCTTGTTTCCTTCCATCCCTCAAGCACATCTTCTCTTACTCCGAGAACCTGTCCTGTCACGGGATCTATCGTAACTATATCTTTAGGAAGCTCTTCGCCTTCTCTTACCCTCTTTTTACCGGCAACTCCGTAAAAGAGATGCACGCCTTTACCCATGAAAACTCCCTCTACCTCATAGGCTCCGGCTTTACCGGAAAGAAGAACGGTTATGTAGGTCCCGCCAAAGTGTTCGCTGTCGGGATGCTTTATCCTTAGAAGCTCAAGCGAAGCCCCGGGATCGGTATAGTTCACCGAGATCTTACCTTCTTTCTCGGAAACCGTTGTCCTCCACTGCTCGGCTTCGAACTGCATCTCGATGGGCATTAGCGTCCTGAACACCGTGACCGTCTGGCCGGTCTCGTCAAGATACTTTAGAACTGCCGCGGGATCGTTCTTGTCAACTTCAGCCGGCAGTATACCCGTAACGTCAACTATGAACCTTTCTCCGGTTTCCTCGTTATAAAAATAGACGTTCTCCTCTATTGTCTTCATACTTTGCGTTACCGGGTCGAATACCTTGGTCTCGCTGGCCAGAGGAAGCGTCCCTGAATCCCTCTGTGAAGCAAACCCGTTCTTGTCGTAGACATAGCTGGTCTGGTAGTCGTCCTCTGTGGAATACCTCCCGGAGAGGGCGTCGCGCTTTATCCTGTCTTTCTCTTCGAGTTCTATCTGGTAGAAATCGTCCTTAAGACCGTGATACCTCGTAAGAGCGTGCCTTGAGGAAACCACGGGGTTATTAAGTTCGGCCGACCTCTTGTCAGAGTCCGACGAAACCCCTATAACGTAGAGCCATTCCGACATTGTCTTATCGTTTTCGTTGTACTTCACGATGGTGTGCGCTTCGGCTTTATCCTCGGCTTCGGGATACTTCTCGGTCGTGTGCTTGTAATAAGGTTTGCCGGTGATATCATATATACCGAAAGAGCTTGTTATGGTCTCAAACTCCACGGTCTTCCCGTCGCTCGCAAGCCCTACAGGGCGCCTTACCACGCTTCTTCCGAGATAAGCGCCTTCGGGAAGCACTATTACTTTGCCGGGCCCGTCCGCCTGGTCCCCGCCGAAAACAACGTTTACCATGCCGTTCTCGAGATCGATATTTCCCAGTAAAGCCCCGTCCAGAGAACGTATCTCTCCGGAACTTTCTATTCTTTCGAACGTCGCCTCTTCAGCCTGCGGGAAAGGCACCGAAGCGGTCTCTTTTCCGTCATTGTCGGTAAAAATGACCCGGCTGTCCGAAGCGGTCATGCCCAGAGAAACTCCCCGTTTATCCATGCTTGAAACTCTTATCACAGCCGTTTCCCTGGCCCCGCCGTCTTCCGCGGGATCGCTCCATCTTTCAGTCTCATAAACTTCGTCTATGGAGGGGTGATCGCGGTCCACATACCTGAAAAGGTCCACCTCTCTCTCCACCTCGGAACCGTCGACATAGTTAAGTATCTTCCTTACGGCCTTGCCTTCCGAAGCCAGGTAAAGGAACTTGTCCCTGGATATGTACCGGCCTCTTTCCATGAACCGGCCGGCGGGGTACTCCGGAGAATACTCCACAACATACTTCCTGACCTCGTCTTTATTTTCCCCATTTTCATCTGCTGTATTGTCGTATACAAGTATCTCGGTGGACTCTTTCTCCATCGTTCCTTTGTCCCAGGCAAAACGGTAATTGGTGGTAACCGTGTAAAGTATCTCTCCGCGGCTGTCGGTTATACGTGTCTCTTCTTTTACGACACGCGGCATACCCTCTATGAACCTCATCTCTTTGGATTCTGTCCTAAAAACAAATCTCTCTTCCTCCGGTATCCCTTCGAAACTGGCTTCGGGTATCTCTATAGCGCCTCTGGTCAGCTCGGCTTTATCGCCCGGGGCTACCTTTTCGGCTCCTGTGAGGACCTCGATATCCGTTACTTCATCGGGACGCATCTTTACGGCCGTCTGTACCCTTCCCGCGAAATCCGTCCTTTGCGAGCCGGTCTCGTCTTTATATTCTTCGCCGGGAGCGAGGAACTGGATACTTTGCTCGGTTATCACTTTGCTGTCACGGACAAGCGTGGTGAAAGACCTTTCGTATTCCCTGCCGAAAACGTTCCGGCCCTTCTGTATGTAGCTCTTAGTCTCAACGCCGTAATCGGTGCCGTCACCGGGGACCTCGGTTACGGTGTAATATTCGCCGTTCATGTGACGATACTCGTAGGTGTCCCATATCTCTTTCTTTTTGCCTTGTATGTCGAGCCCTTCTCTTATGCCGTAGACTCCTTCTGATATCCATTCAAGGCCGCTGACATTCCCCGAAGAGGCGTATTCTCTGAGGTATTCATCAAAATCCCTAACCCCGTCGGCGACATATTCGGTTTTGCGCATCATAATTTCGTCGCTTCCCGGCGCGGCGTCTTTTACTCTCTCGTACACCACGACTATCCCATGATCGAAAGTATCAGAAAACTCAAGAGACACTCCCCTGAACATCTTGCCGTCTTTGTCCATTTCGAAGAATTTCTGTTCAGTGGGGTTCTTCTCGTCGAATATCCCGAACTTCTTCATGGAAAGCAGGTCATGCCTTCCTTCCGGGTGCGTAACATCCTCTATGAGTATGGGCCTGTCCGTGACCGTTGGGTTTATTTTCGCGCCTTCCGGACTTATCTCAAGCTCGCCCACGTATTTGCGGGTGGTTCTCGCCGTATCGTGAAAGTCTATCCACACCGTCTTCTGGGGATCGCTGAGGCCCTGGACATCCTCGGTTTCGGCCATAGTGAAGGAAACGCTGTCTTCTCCCAGCTCGTTTATAAAAGTGAAACTTGTCTTCAGAAATTCCCAGTTATCTCTGCTGTACTCCGTAACCGTCAGCTTTTCGCTGCCGGCGCCGTAAGACCTTACTCCGGATTCGAAACCTTCCGCGGGCACACTCGAGATATTCCCAAGGTCAACCTTTCCGGCAAAAGGCTCGTAATTGAACTCTTTCCAGAGATTGCCCTCTGACACAACAGCGTTCTCCGAAAGAACGGTGTCTATACGTATCTGCCGCACCTTACCGTCAGCGAGGCTCATAACTATGGTGTCTCCGGTATTGAGCGTCTCAAGTTCTGAGAACTGGTAAGGCTTTCTGAGCTTGGCATAAAGCATTCCGTCCTTTACCACAAGGTCGGCGTCGCGGAACTTGAAGAGATAATGGAAAGCCTTGAAAAGCGTTTCCACGCTTTCCTTATAGTCCTTTATCCTCGACGCGTTCATTCCCTTTAAGAGATTATCCAGAAGCTGGGTCTTTCTGGCCAGGTTCTCAAGGTGCATGTCTTTGGACAGGATCTCCGCTAAAGACAGTTCTCCGGAAGCGACTTCCGCCATGGCGCGGGCTGTGCTGATTATCCTTGAAAGATGCACTCTCTCGCGGGCGTTCTTCTCTGCTCTTGCTATAACGTCCTCAGGGTAATTGTTCACCATGTAGTAAGCAAGCTGAGCCGCTTCGGCTTCGCCCAGCAGTTTCTCGATGGGCCATTCGGCCGGGTCGAGAACGTTGCCGCAATTGGCGTTAACAACCGGAGTGAGCTTAACAGCCAGATCAAGAAGTTTCCTGAAATTCGATGAGCTAAGACCTGTGGAAGCTATAACGTCGTACAGGTGATCGAGTATAACGGCGTCATTGGTGTTCCAGCTGTCAAGCCCGTCCATACCCATCACCGCGGCGAAGGGTACCATAGAAGCCCTGGCCGTATTTATTTCGGTATCCTTGAGCCTCTGCCCCACTATACCCAGATTTTCCTGGCCCCTGTCCAGCCACCTGTAGTATTCGCTTTTTTCTGCCCGGTTACCGAGAACTTTGACCGAAGCTTCCCAGAACTTTTCAACAAAATCCCTTGATGCCTTGCCGTCCCTAAGTTCCGCCTGCTGCATGACAGTCTGGTGATAGTACTCGAACCCGGCAAGGAAATTATGAAGACCTACCATGATAAAAAGGTTGGGATATATTCCCGTCTCTATATCGTTTATCCTTCCCGACGCGTCAAGAGAAGTCTGTCCGTACAGATACCTGCCGAGGAAAGTCTGGTCGCCAAGAATAGCCGAATTCCCGGCGGTCCTGCCGGCCCAATATGCCATGCGGTCTATGTGCGCGTTCGCTTCCTTGACCGAAAGCTCCATGGAATTAGCCATAAAAGCCAGCATGCTGATAAAATCTTCTCTGGACTTGATCTTAAACACCGAGCTTATATCCCCGCTTCTTCCGAGAGCCGCGAAATACCTGTCGGCCGCGCGGGATATGTCAGCTGGCTTGACCGTGTCTTTCCTGCGCGGAACATCGGGCGTCCTCGCCGGAGCCGCGGGCCTCTCCTGGGCGGCTACAAGCACAGGCGCCGATTCCACGGGAACCGGAAGGGGCATCTCTACCCCGACCGCGCTTATCCCAAGGCCGTTCATCGTTTCCATGAAAGAAATGGAAAGTCCCAGGGCTTTTTCGTAAGAAGCGTAATATCTGGCTCTTGCCTCCGAAAGAAGACGGAACGCGTCCGTAACGGAGCTCATTTCCTTTTCGCCGGCAAGGTACTGCGCCCATGTGTTCTCGTAAAAAACGCGGGCGTTTTCCACCGAGCTTTCTTCGTTCGTAAGTTCGGTAACGGCGAAAGCTATGGAATCGGCGGTGTTCACAAGATCGTTATAAAGAGCGCTTGTCACCTGGTCGCGCTGGACTTTTGAAAGAAGTACTTTTACCGCCTCGCCGAACTGTTTGTACGGCTGGGCGGAATCGAAAAGCGTAAGATTGAGCGAAGAACCGAAAGAACCGGATATTATGTCGAAGCTCATAGATATCCTGAAAAGGTTCGCGAGATAAGTAGACGCTGAATATCCCAGTTCCGAGGCCCTTACCCTCGCCGAAACTTCTTTAAGAAGCGGATGGGCCTGTTCAAAACCTTTCCATATACCGTCTATTTCGGAGTCGCTCAGCGAGGCGATCATGCCGGGGCTTGTTACCCCGTCCACTGAAACATATTTCATTTCGCCTTCGCCGTAGAGGTAGAACCTGAAAAGTTCACGGACCTCGCTGAGGGAAGTTTCTACCGCGTCCAGCTCGGAAGCCTTTACCGTAACCTGATTTTCAAGTCGTTTAATTTCCTCCATCTGGTACATATCGCCGGGCACGTAACGTTCCCTTGCGGTCTTAAGCTGGTCCTGAAGCTTAACGGACTCGGCTATAAGGCTTTCTCTCCTCTCAAGGCCTACATGGTATCTGGCGGCCATGAAAGCTACCCTTTCGGTATCCTTCAGCCTTTCCATGCGGGCTCTTTCCATCTCGGCTTTGGAAAGTTCCTTATGCTGCGCCGATCTGTATATATCGGCCAGAGACAAACTCATGCTTACTTTCGCCACGCCCTCAAGTTTTACGACCGGAACCGGCTGTATGCTTTCTCTCCAAAGCGCGAAAGCCGCGGAAACGATCCTGGGATCTACTATTGGAGCGCCCCTCTGGTATTCCCGTGAGTATGTACCGCTGGTGGGAGAAACTATTATTTTACCTGCGATACCGAGCGCCGTATTAAGGAACTGTGTCGCTTCTTCTAAATCATTTATCATCTCGGCTTTTTTCTCGTCGAACTCATATGACCTAGACACAGAGAACCCCACTACAACGCTCATTCCGTCGAGTATGGCCCTTGTGGCCTTTATTACTTCTAGTTTCGCGTCAAGTTCCCTCTGTCTGACCTCGGATATAGCGGCATACTGCGTCTGGTCCTTTTCTTCGAACCCGGCAAAAGACGCCTGCACTATTACGGCCTTTTCGTACCTTGTCATGGCATCCCTTACAAGGTTCTCTATGGTCTTATATTCGGCGTAAGCGGAATTCATCTGGTAAGCCGTTACGGGCTCGGGATAAAGCTCGTTATCGCGGGCCGCAGCGAGATCTTTTATGTGCATGGCCACGCGTTCAAGTTCCGCGACTCTCGAAGCAAGCTCGTTCTGGGAAAGCCTAAGCTCGGAATCAGCCCGCACTTTAGCGGCCATTACCCTGGCGGGCTCCCTCTCGAGCATATCCTGGGCTTTTTCTATCTCTATGCCGGCCTCTACTCCTTCGAGAAGCCTCCAGAGTATATCAGTAGTAACTGACAGGCTCTGCCAGTCGTTACCGCCTATTTCAGTGCCGGCGGCCATGTTTATCGTGAAATCTTTGAGCATGCTGGCTTTTTTAAGCGCTTCGGCCTGTGCTATGCCGAGCTCGTGCACTTTCTTCATGGCAAGAGGATCGACTTCGGGGAATGTCATTGATTCTATGTCCCGGGTCAGATCGAGATCCTCGAAACTCGGGCCCATAAGGTCCCTTAAAGAAGCTTTCGCCTGGCTCAGCCTTATGTTGATCCCTTCCAGATCCTGCCTTGCCCTCGTCAGGCTGGCCACCGCCTCGTTCCTTCTGTTTTCTCCCAGAGGCTCGGCCGCGGCCACATTGCTTTCCATTATGCCGACTATTTCCTTCTGGTTTTCGGCCATGGCCTTAAGGCCCGCGTATTCCTGCCACCTTATCCTGAACTCACGCGCGAGAAGAGCCTCGGCGTTATTCTCCAGTATCCTGGCTTTTTCTATCTCAAGCCTGATGTATTCTTTCATTGCCGGCGTGGCAAAAAGCTGTGTTATGAATTCCAGGCTCCCCGCAAGGCCTTTTCCGTCGAATGAAATGCTCCAGCTGTTAAGGAACACTTTGGCGCCGTCCTTGTCCCTGGCGGCGAGAAGCCCTTCCAGCATTTCCATGTAATAGTCGGCTCTTCTGCCGGCGCCGCTGGCGCTATAGTACTTGTCCACAGCCAGCTTGTAGCCCTCTTCGGGCGAAAGGACTCCCCTGGGAACGGATGTATCCGGGCCCAGCGTTTTTTCTATGTCAGAAAGTTCCTGCGCGTATTCCTCCGCCAAAAGCTCTTTTTCCGACCTTGCCGCGGGAAGCGCCGCTTCGGCTTCCACCAGATCTTCCCTGGCTTCAAGAACTTCCATGTAGGTAACGCCGCTCTCGGCGAAGAAACCTTCTGTAGCCGAAACTATTCGAGCCGCTTCGGTTTGTCTTTCTGTAAGAACATTTATAAGCTGGTCCTGCATGGCGACAAGTTCCGCCACAAGATCTTTTCTTCTTCTCAGGTCGCCTACTCTTGAGAGAGTGGCTATCTGGGCTTTTTTCTCGTCCATTTTGGCTCTTAAAGTATCCTCGGCCTGCTGAAGTTTATTTCTGCGGGTAGAACTTATCCTGAATATTATCGGGAACCCGAGCGAAATGGTCGTAGTCCCTCTTTTGTCCCTGGCTATCTCAAGAGATATGCCCGCCGTTCTCTCCGCGGCCTTAAGTCCGAAAATGTCCCTGGCTATACCTTGCGGTATCCCGAGCATACCCGAGACTTCCGTGACAAAACTCTCGTCGTCCATATTAAAAAGAAAACTTACATCGGAATTGTCAGGCAGAGAAAGCATTGTCTTTACAGCGCTGTTGGCCGACGAAATAAAAGAATCCAGTTCGGCCATAGAGGCCGCGTATTCTTTTATCTTGGATTCCGCCATAGGCACCATGTCCGGATGCACAAGTCCGGGTGTTTTAAGTTCCTCGGCGACCTTGGCTGATAACTCGGCGAGTTTCACCTTCTGCGATACGCTCTCCCTTACGAAAAGCCTGAGACTGTCAAGGTACATAAGGCTTGCCACATGCCTTACTTCCATGCCGTAACCTTCCTGAACAGCCTCGGCCTCGGCTCTTTCTATTTTCTCCTTTTTCATCGGGTCTATGGTTATGTGTATACCGAGTGAAGGCGTAAGATCGGGAAGAGCCAGAGAAAGATCCATGAGAACCCCTGACTTCTCTATTTTGACGGCCTCGGCATCCTTAAGCACTATATTGAAGAAAGACGCTATCCCGTCGCGGGAAGTAGCCACCAACTCGGAAATAAGGTAATTCCTCCGTTCTGCGGATATTTCCCCGCCGCTTGTAAGCTCGTTCACGGCCACTGAATGACGGTACTGCATGTGCGAGTACACAAGCTGTACCATTCTCTCAAGGGTCTTCTTCCTAAGGCCCTTGTCTATGGTCTTGTGGTCGAACATTTCTGTCCCGGAAGCGTCCCTAAAAACCGCGCCCTTGCGGATAAGTACCAGAACCTCTTCGGGACGCATCACGCTTCCGACCTCGGGAAGCGTTTTTCCTCTCGCCGCCCTGCCCGGTTGGGTAAGCGCCTGACCACTTGAGGTGACCCATCTGCCGTCCGCGCCCAGGGTATACGTAGCTTTCTTGTACTCGACCGTACTGCCGGGAACAAAAGATATTTCATAGCTGTCAAGATTTTTCCTTCCCGTTACATAATCTTCTCCGGAAATCCTCGAATAAGCCGCGGCCGCGGGTCCTGCTATGTCTACCGCCTGCCATTCTCCGGAATCCCCGGCCACCCATATGCCGTGCGAAGCGGCAAAATTATCCTTGAAATCCTCGAAAGTAGCGTAGTACTCGGCAACTCCTCCTGTCTCGTCCCTCACAATAAGCGCTACATCCTTGTCCTCGCCGGCGTCTATTCTCTTTCCTCCGCCAAGCGCGGCTCCCGGCTCAAGCCTGGTCACAGGAAATTCCCTTCCGTCGGAGGTCGTAACTACAGCTGAACTATTGGCCTTTATAACGGCTGCCAGGTCGTATATTACCGTCATGACGTCGGCAGCTGCCTTGATAAATGGATTGGAGGCTCTTCCGGAAACGTCGGTTATTACCCCTCCATCAAACGACGTTACGGCCAGGGCGGCGTCTTCTTCGCTTCTGTAAACGCTCGCTTTGCCGCTTGCGGTATCGCGGGCGACCATGCGCACCGGAACAAGCTTGTACATCCTGCCGTTTATACTTACGGCGTCGGCTATCGCGAACCTGTCGCTAAGGTCGACGGGAACGAACTTGTCTTCTTCAAGAACGTAAAATGTTTTTTCGGCGCCGGCGAGCTGTTCTCCGTATATGACTTCGCTGTACCCGAATGTGTTTTGCCCTTTTCTCAGCTCTTCCAGGGCCTCCAGGCTTACGGCAGCGTTAAAACGCCTCGTATTCCTTCCGGCTGTTACCTCGAGAGAAGATCCGTTCTTGCCGGCAGTATAAGTTTCTACCGCCGCGAAATCCTGAAGTTCCTCAAAATTCTCGGAAAGCTGGGCCTTTATTTCGGCCATATAGGCTCTCTGCTGCTGCCAGTACGCCCAGAACCCCGAAAACGACTTATCTTCCGGAGCAGCGGGGCTAACTGAGACCGGCTCTATCGCCTCGGCTGGAACGGCCTCGGGAACGGCCGCCATAGCTTCCGGTTTCTCGCCGGCAGCTTCCTTTATATCCCTTAAAAGCCTTCCTCCGGTAACATCCCCGACAAGTCCGTCAACCGTAACTCCGTACTCTTTCTGAGCGGATCTGACGAAACTTTCGGTGTTGGATCCCCACAAGCCGTCTATGAATTTTTCCCTGGCGAACTTATTCTGAACGTCGTTTATATTGAGTTCCCATATAACTGTCTGAAGCTGCCGTACTGTTTCGGTGTCGGTATTGCGGCCCCTTCCTATTACCAGTGACCTGTCGGTCAAACTGCCGTTTACGGCCGTCCAAAGTTTCTGGTAGGCGGCAACAACGTCTTTATCTCCAGTGGTGATATTTTCTCCCAGAAGCTCGCCTACTTTTTCGGCGGGCTTGGCAGCGGCAACTGCCGGCGCGACATCCGCTACAACTGGCGCCGGAAGCGGAACGCTCACAACAACCGGTTCCGGTACCGATTCTTTTTCAACAGCTTCGGCTTCCACTACCTCAACAACGGGAGGCTCTCCGCCGCCCGCGCCTGCCGCTCCGGCAATAGGACCTCCGGTAACTCCGGGATAAAGATCAACTTCGTTCCATGTATAAACTTGACCGTATCCTTTTTCCCTCGCCTCTAGAGCTCTTTCCATTTCACCGGTTTTTATTTCACTGACCATAAATCTTACGCCGTCACGGACATTAAACTCCCTTGTAAGATCCCTTACCGAAGGCAGGGCTTTGCCATAGTGATGTACATCAGCTATGTCGCCCTTCTGAAGCGTACTGAAGAACCGGTAAAACCTCCTGAGCTCCCTGTACCGCGTATCGTCTCCTTCCATGTCCGTACTTACGCTCACACTTACGGACACATTGGCGTTCTTTCTTATAGCCATCGCTCCCTGTACCACAAAAGCGAACATCTTGTCAAAATCAGGCTTTCCTCCGAACTCGGCGAACTGCGGCTCGTTTATCGGACTAAGCGCCGTTACAACCTCCGGGAATTCGCCCATGACCGTCAGAATCGGGGCCATGGCGTCCCAAACATCCTTAGGCCGGGACAACATCTCCTCGCTAAGTTTAAAGTCAAAAATATCAAGCTGGGCTTTAACCCCGGCTTCTTTCAATATCCCGAGAAGTGTCCTTACATTGGCCTGAACAGCGGAAACGTCCTGGGTCATTACGACTTTACCGTTCTCCATCTTCAAAATGCCGCGCGCGTCTCCGAAAGCGAAAAGCCTTATAGACTTACCCTGCCAGGCTGAAAGATATTCCCTGAGAGCCTTCTGCACTGCCGGGTTCTGTATGGTCTTTTCCGGGTCGCCGCCTAAAAGCCAGCCGTAAACATCTCCGCCGTGGAAACTTGTCCCGTCTATCTCCGTCTCAGTAGCCGGCAGCGCGCCCATAACGGCCTGCATGTAAACGGCCAGCATCGGCGGATATATGGCTCCGGCCAGAGGGGCTTCTTTTTCCGCTCCGGTCACATTTATTACCTCGCCGTTAACGTCATAGGATATCTGCCCCAGAACAGCCTCGTTCTCGCCGTAAACAGTTACGGAATACGAGCCGTCGGAGTTGAAAGTATAGCCGTTCACCCTTCCCGTACCGTTATCAAACCTGAATTCCGTAAAGGACCCGTCGTCGTTGTACGTAAAACTGCTGTACCCGTAGGGTGTAGACTCCGCTTCTACATACCCATCGCCGTTGAACGTGTACGTAACGCCGTTAGCGAGCTCAAGCGTGAGCGACGCCTCTTCCCTGACAAGATCTTCTTCGCTGAACTCAAGAACGGACACCACGTTACCCGCGGCATCAAGAGAAATTTCCTCGTACGACACCAGGCTTTCGTTACGCCTGTATACCACATAACCCTCTATCTCCCCCCCGTCATTTTTCAGCGTTACAAGATTGTCATAAAGCCCAAGTTCAAGATCCGCGCCTTCGGGAAGCGTGCCAGGAGAGAGCATTTTAAGAAGCATATCTCCTACGCTTACTCCGGAGGGCACAAGAGTTTCTTCTGTTACCGGAACCATTGCCGCTTCCGGGGCTTTTTCCGCGGCCTTCTTTTCCAGGCCTTTAGCGTAATCCTCTATGAACTTCGCCATTTCAGGAGAATACTTATTAAGGTCTACCTCTTTTCCTGACGGCAAAGACGCGGTCCTGGCCGACTTCTCCGGACGGGACACTTCATCTACGGGAGTTTCAACGGCGTTCTCATCCCACGTCTGGCTCCATGGTTCCCAGCTGAATTTGTTTCTTTCTGTCCGGCTAAAAGGTGTGGCTTCCTTATATCTCTCCTTCCAGTCGGATTCGGTCCAGTCTCCCGTGGGATCTTCAAGGTTGGAAGCAGGGCTAAAAGGAAAAGCAGCCCATTGCGGCTTGGGATCCCCATTATCCTCAAACCCCGGTAACGGGTCATATACAACCAGCATAAAATGATCATCTCTGTTCGGCCCGGTGATCAAAAACTCAAGATTCGTGTTAAATATCCAGTCTATTATCTTGGCGAATAACCGCAGCACATTTTGGAACAAATTAAGCTCTTTGTCCCACATGCCTCTCTGGACAGGAGCTCCCCACTTGTACCAGTACTCTTTTCCGTTGGACATGTCCTTCTTGTAGTGTATGGCCAGTTCCCCTGTATCCATTCTTCTTTTTATATCAAGTATCTGCTGTACGGTGCCTTTTACATTCCCCTCGGGGTTAGCGGACGTAACGCTGAAAGGATCCACGTAAGATTCTTTTCTGAAACCGGCTTCGTTTCCGTCAGCTTCGTACATGTAGTAAAGTTTCCCTGAAAGTTCCCCTCTGGAATTGTACTCATGCACCTCGGCTTTGCGGTCTTCACCTATGTAGTAGCTCACATACTCTATTCTCCCGCCGTCTTCTTTGTAAGCGGCGCGCAGCCTTCCGTACGTAACATTAAAACTCTCAAGGTAATATTCGTACCTTATGTTGCCGAAGGCGTCCGGCACGGCAAGATCCTTGGAATATATAAGCCCGAAATCGTTCCTCGCTCCGGCATCGGCGTACACGTTGGTAGATACGAGAACATCTTCGGCGGTGTACTCCTCAACCGACCTTATTGCCCCGGAGGGATAGTAATCCGTTACCATAAGGTAACTTCCGTCGGGGTTTATCTTAAGCTCGAGTTTCCATGTGTCAAAGTCAACCCTGGAATCGTAAGAAAACACATAATAAGCTACAAGCGTGCCGTTCGGCATGCTTTCGGTAACAACAAGCATTCCCGGATAATCTGGGTTATTCCAGTCGTAAGTAAAAACATTTTCTCCGGTTTCCTGGGCGCTCAAAAGATCTCCTATGACCCTGTTACCCCGGGTATCCAGCGAATAAGCCCATACGAAAGTGTACCCGTCACTCGAGACACCGGTTACCTGACCTTCCGCGGGCTCGTTCCACGTATAATCCGTCCTTACGTCTTCAGCGTCTATTTTGGTAAGAAGGTCGCCTATTACCGGCTGGCCGTCTTCATCCATTGAGTAGGCCCATATGTAGGTAATGTCGAAATTGGTGACAGCTGTTACCTTCCCCGTGTCCGGGCTGTTCCATGTGTATGTGTAAATTACTCCCTTATCGAAGGCAAGCTCATCCAATACCTCTTTTACTGCCATTAAGCCGAAGGCATTACGTTTTCCGGCATCCTGGTAGGTTATGCGGGCCAGCGCGTTGTCCGCAAGATCGTACTGCACTGCTGTCTTGATGGCTCCCGAAACTTCATGATAAAGCTCGACAGCAAGCCTTGTGCCCCTTCTATAGTCCGTTATTTCCGTAAGACGATTAGAAGCATCGTAACGGGAATACCTCAAAAGCTCGTCTTCAGCGGTATATTCCCTGACAGCTCCCGCCACTTCCGGGAACGCTCCGGCATGATGCTCTTCGTAAGTAACGTAGGTTCCGTCAGGATTGTCTCTTCTTGTGGTATATCCCCATTCGTACACCACGTTGTTCACCGTCTGAGAATATATGGGTTCATCCGAATACGTAAAAACTGTGCCAGCGGGTATTATCTGCCCGTCGGCTCCCAGTGTATCAACAAGTATTTTCTTGGTGGCCATACGCCCGGATTCGTGATAGGTATAGTACGCCTCGCCGGCTATCTCTTTTCCGGTTATGTTCCCATTTGCGTCATAGTAGGTGGTTACAAGAACCGCTCCGTTAGCGGCGTATTCTATTACCACTCTCGCTACCTCGGGGGATGTTCCGGGATAATGTCCTTCGTAAGTTACGTACGTCCCGTTGGGATTGTCCCTTCTTAATGTGTACCCCCACTCATAAGTTACGCCGTCCACAGTCTCAGAATATATGGCTTCGTCAGAATACGTAAAGACTGTCCCGGCTAATATCGTTGTTCCGTCGGAACCCAGCGTATCCAATTTCATTGTTTTTGTCCGCATTCTTCCGGAATCATAGTAAGTATAAACCGCTTCAAGGGTTTCTTTGCCCGTGATCCTGCCTTCTGGGCTGTAGTTCGTCGTAACAAGCAGCGTCCCGTCCGCCGCGTGCTCTCTCACTATTGCCGCTATCTCAGGCGCCGTACCGGCATAATGCCCTTCGTACGTTACGTACGATCCGTCGGGATTCTCCCTTTTTACCGTGTATCCCCATGTGTAACTAACATCGTCTATAGTCTCTGTATATATCGCCTCATCCGAATACGTAAACACCGTTCCCGCCGGGATAAGTTTCCCGTCAGCTCCGGTCTGGGCGACTAATAACCTCTTCGTCGCCATTCTTCCCGATGTGTAATACGTGTAATACGCGTCTCCCGCTGTCTCTTTACCTGTTATATTCCCGTCAGCGTCATAGTTCGTCGTAACAAGCAGCGTCCCGTCCGCCGCGTGCTCTCTCACTATTGCCG
>CAYQUS010000003.1:0-30229 GCA_964421015.1 uncultured Planctomycetia bacterium | reverse complement strand
TCTCTTTACCTGTTATATTCCCGTCAGCGTCATAGTTCGTCGTAACAAGCAGCGTTCCGTCCGCCGCATATTCTCTTACTGTCGCCGCTTGTTCAGGCGTTACTCCAGCATAATGTCCTTCGTACGTAACATACGATCCGTCGGCATTGTCTCTTCTTACCGTGTATCCCCATGCATACGTAACATCGTCTATGGTCTCAGAGTATATCGCCTCGTCGGTGAACGTAAACTTTGTGCCCGCAGGTATCGTCCTGCCGTCCGCTCCGACCTCGGCCACAAGCAAAAGCTTTGTCGCCATTCTGCCGGAATCGTAATAGGTATAATGCGCGTCGCCCAGTATCTCCTGCCCTATCAAAACGCCATCTTCGTTATATGTGTAGGTCTCTTCCAGTACCCCGTTGTCAAAAACCCTCTTTTCCCTCATAACCCAACCGTTAGTTTCCGGGTCAAGGTCATCCATCTCTCCTTTATGGTCGTATATAATGGTTTCCCTCAATACATCGTTCTCGGATATGTTGATCGTAACTTGTCCCGCGGACGGGCTCTCCCATACATATTCAGTCTGAACGGCTTTCTCCACCGCCCCAAAAACCGACGACATCATCATTGCCGCTATCCTCATTCCCGTAGTTCCGCCCATAACGGCCGGCAAAGCCGTCGTTTCCTGAACCGGTACTGCCGCGGCAACCTCCGGAGTTTCCACAAGTTCCTCCGCCGCTTCCGAGGCTACCATTGAATAATCTTCTTCTGAAAGTCCGGCGGGAAGAGCTTTTATCCTCTCCATGTTTTCCTGAGAGACTTTTATAGCCTCGAACTGCGCGCTGATCTGCGGCGCCACTATTGAGATAGCCGAAGCCGTCCCCATAAGAGCCATCGCCCTCTGGGCATTCATATCCCTTAGAAATTCGGAAGCGAAACCTTCTTCGCCCTGCTGCGCCGAAAATCTTTCAAGTCCTTTTATCACAACGAACAGTATGACAGCGGTAACCGCCAGGGCCGATATAATAGTAGCGGCGCTGAAAGCCGCGGTAATGTTCGGTATAACGCTTGTGATCACAGCGTAAGCTGAGAACACCATTGTTACGGCTCCTACTACGACAAACTTTCCGAGCGCCTCTACGAAACCCGAGATCCTGTATCTTTTAAGAACGTCTCTTTCAAGGCCGGACACCTTCCAGCTCAGCTTGAGGGAACTAAAAACGCTCATCCCCACTTTGATGGCAAATGGTATGCTCACTATATGCAGCATCCCGCCGGTAAGAACAGCCGCGGCGGAACCTGACATGATGACGGCAATAAGAGCCCCCGCCGAAAGGGCGGCAAGGCCGTATCCCCAAAGTGTTCTCGTGTCAAAAACTCCGGCGTCTCCGTAGAACCTCGCCATAACAAGTCTTGAAACGCCGAGCGCTCCGAGCGCCAGAACAGCCACCACGCCGGCTCCCGCGTAACTTATCGTTCCCGCCGCGAATATCGCCATAAGTGAAACAAGGCCTGTTATATAGGCGGTCACATCTATCCTTCTCGTGCCGCGTGAAACCTCATCGGAGGAAACCTTCTCCCCTGTTCTGTAAACCGCGTACATGAGAGCCTTTGCCATGATAGCTATGAGGATCGAAATTACCGCTCCGCCGTAAAGAGCCGGGAGCGTCAAAGCCATTTCCGGAGCTATCAGAGACCTTACTATCCCGCCGGCAAGAAGCCCTACGGCTCCCGTAGTTCCTATGAAGCCAAGAGTGGAAAGAACGAACTGATAGAAAACAAAACTCCCAACCACGCGGGCCTTTTCCATACCCTTAACATCCGCGCCTACCTCACCGGCTCCCTTATAAGTGCCGCTAAGCACGTTATAAAAATCTTTTACGGGTTTTGCCCTCGCTGTTACCTCTTTGAGGTATGTGCGGGAAAAGACCATACTTGCCGATATTAAAAGAGCGGCAATGCCAAGAAGAGCTACAGTACCGGGATCCCCAAAATAGGCGAATATATTGTTCATGGATCCCACCAGGTTCTGCGCGCCAATGCTCGGCAGATCCGTCAACCCGGAAAATTTGTACACTACGCCTATTACCGCGAGAATAGCCCCCGCTTTCGCGAGGAACTTCCCGGTAGAGGCCAGCTGTCTGTAAAATTCAAGTCTTGAGGATTTTTCGGTTATCTTTTCAATGTCGCTTCCGAAGATCGTTCCCAGGACCGATCGTGCCGGAAGGCTGTCAAGAGCCTCCATAGAATTATCGGCAAGTTTCTGCTGCGTGGAACCTTTCTGCGCCTCAAGCGGAGTTCCGGCGGAAGAAGAAAGCACCTGAAGCGCCATCATTTTCCTGCGTATCTCCTCATTACCGGTAAGAAAATCCTCTTTCAGTTCAATAGCCAGCCTCTCGGCCACTTTTATGGCCTGCTCCCTGAGGAGCGGCAGTACAAGTTCATAAACCACGGCCGGAGACGCGGCATACATCACCCCGTTGACCACGCTGTCGTCCGCCGAAACAGAAAGACCCGTGTTTTCGCTTATTATCTCCGCGGCCTTTTCTCTGGTTAACTCTTTTTGCCTGCCTATCTCCGCAAAAATGTTTTCCGCTTTTTTGCGCAGATACACCCTGTTCTTCGGATTTCTCAATTCCTTGTCAAAGAAATTCCCGGTATTTTTTCCTATGACGGGAAGTTTTTCGTCAAAAGCCTTTCTTGCTTCGCTGATCTTTTTCTCGGCCTCGAGTTCCCTGAGATCCCTTATTATCCTGTCGGAAAACCGCAGCTTTCTAAAAGACTCTATGGCGCCGTTCAGGTTTTTCTGCAATGCCGCCCTTTCTTTTTCTATACCTTCGGCTCCCCAGGACGCGCTGGCGTCAGACGTTGCGAATTTCTCGAAACCCGCCACGGCTTCGGCTGCCCTCACTATATTGTCGACAGCGTGTTTTGATTCCGTCCCTTCCACTTTCTTGGCAAGCTCGCTGAAATACTGGGCGCTGTAGTGACGTTTCACGGTTCCCGGGTCGCCGGCCCTCGCGATACGCCCTATCAGCTGTTCTTCCTCGGTATCGAATTCTTCGGGGTATAAAAGGTGCAGAACTATACCTTTATCCCAGTTACCTTCTCTTTCATCCACTCTGGGGCTGGTACCGCGGACATTGGCGTTGTCTATAAGGGTTATGTAGCCCTTCTTTCCTATATTAGAGATTATCCTCTGTGATTCCTCATAAGACATGCGTCCCGAAAGGACCTGGAGCTTCGCGCCCTTCAATTTTCCGTCTTTTCCTTCTATTTCTTCGGTTATCCTTCTCTCGATAGCCTCTTTCTTATCCAAAGAAACCTTAACAAGCTGTCCTGCGTCAAGATTCGCTTTAAGGTCCGCTAAAAGAGCTTCATCGGCTTCTTTATCGGTATTGGAAACTTCTATGGAAGAGAACATTCTCCTATTAACAAAATCGCTGCCTATCTCTGTTTCCTCTATTACCTTAAGTTCCGTAAGGCCCTTATCGACATTCGCGGCCGAATAAAGCTCTCTTACAGTCGCCGTTCCCGTGGCTGAAGTACCGCCAAAATTTACAGTGCCGTCAGAATTCTTAAAATATTCAAGTCCAAGGAAATCCGATATGGGTCTTTCCGACACTACCTTATGATGGCCTTTAACCTCAAGGCCCTCTTTGAGGCGGAGAGCGTCGCTGACATCGGCAATTTCCCTGCCCGGCATAAGTTCGTTGGTAACTTTATCTCTAAGGACTATTTCGCCGTTCTCGACAAGATAGTCCCTTCCCTCTTTCCATGTGTAATTAGCCGAAAGGATAGCTTCATATATGCGCGTCCAGTCGTCGTTTGAAAGAGCTTTGAGAGAGGAGATCTCCTCTTCGGAGAAATTCTCTCTGCGGTAGTTTTCGAATTCTCCCTTTCTCGCCCTTACCATCCTCAGGAATTTCGCCTTGCCTCCTACTCCCGGTATCCACCCCAGCGTTACCTGCCCCTGAGCCTCCCTGGACTTACTGACCGATACCGGTCCGCCTTCTTCCAAAGCGCGAAAAAATTCCCGGTTCTCTTTGTTAGCTTCCCCCTGAGAGGTCCTAAGCCCGTTCAGAAAGCGCATGGCCACCATCTCCTGCCTGGCCGACGGGTCTACCTCTCCGGACATGATGCACTTTTCGGAAAGGTTAAGAGCTACAGTATCGAACTCATCTACCCACGCTCCGCCTTTACCTTTAAAAAATCCCGCTGTCACGGGATCCTGGTCCTGTGTCATGAAGTTGAGAGTATGATAGGTGCCGTACGCCCAGCGCGCTTTGGCGAAAAATTCCGAGGCCTCAACAAGATCAAACTTACTCTCGGCGTAGTTATATAGGTAAAATTCCCTCTGTCCGTCGTCGCCGCTTGTTACGTATCCGCCCTGCCACCTTGCCGACTCCGGCATTTTAGCGAAAACCTCGGCCACGTTCACCGCGTCCCTTCTTACAAGATCATCCGTCCTTGTAAGTATGAACTGGGTAAAATCGTTACGGCTCTTACTTTCCATTTCCCTGAGTTTGACGTGCAAAGCGGCTGAAAGAAGGTCCTGTTTACCGGTACCTGTAGCTTTCTCTACGAATCTGCCGCCTTTAACAAGGTGCAGAGCGCCCACCCACTGGCTTTTTAAAAGTCCGTAGGCCCTGTCTTGCCCGAAAGCGTTCCATATTTCTTCCATCCAGCCCTGTAACTCTTCCTGATTCCCGGCCAGCCAGCTCAAAAAATCCATATCCCGTTCATCGGCTTCAAGTTTTTCGCTTATAAGACCGGCTATATCCACCCTGTGAGCTTCCACATCCGAGTTTACAAGCCTCTCCTCAAAAGAAGGCGCCATGGAAACCTTTTCCTCCTCCGCGGGCTCCTGAGCGGTTTCGGCCTCTTCGACAGCTTCTTCCTCTACTATGGCTGTGGGCATCTGGTCGCTGATAATGCCATCAGCCAGAAGTCTTAACTCATTTTTCTCTCCGGTTGTCCTGGTTTCCCACCAGGCGTAATCTATCACCTTAGCTCTAACTATGAAATTCTTAAGCATCCTGCGGAGCTCTTCCCTTGTCATCCCTTCCATCGATAAAAGCAAAGAAAGATCCTTAAAAATAGTAGCGGAATTGTTAAGTATGTCCCGCCTGAATTCCGGAGGCAGTTCGGAAAAATCCATGACTTTGTATTTCTCTATCTTCATGTTGGAATAGTAGTCCCCAATGAGAGTCGACCCCGGGAAACGTCCCTCCTGGGAATCTTTTTCGTCATAAGATTCCACTTCTTCCATACATTCCTTAAGCATGGTCAAAGCGGCGTTTGACTTATCTTCCGGAGCCATGCGCACGACCGATGCAAGCTCAAGGTAATTCTCTATTCCTGAAAAGTTCATCCAGCTGGTAAGACCCAACACGCGGAGAAACCCTTTGGTATATATGAGAGGACTGGCCACAAAACCCATTCTCCTCGCATTATCAAAACAACTTTCCGATATCAGTCTTCTCTCTCGCGCTGTAAGAGGTCTTTCGGGGTCATCCGCCAGCCTCTTTTCCTCTGTTTTTTCCTCTATCCAACGGTCCCATGAGGAAACGTCCAGGTACTGCTCTTTTGAAACTACATCTCTTATCTCTTCGCTTATAGCGGCTATTATCCTGTTGGGAAGACCTCTGCGCCTTTCTATCCTTCTTGAAAGTTCAAGAGCTCTTTCTCCTACCACGTCTATCTCTTCAGAAGCTCCGTCAAAAACCTCTCTTGTGGTTTCCGCAAGCCCGCCGTCCCTGTCGAGAAGAACGTACTGATATCCGGAATCTCCCGGGAACCTTACGGCAAGGCTTCCCCTTCCGTTAGACTGTACGTTACGCACCTCTATCTCGCCGAGGAAACTGGCCATCTCTTCAGGAGTGGCCTGTCCCGGAGCCCCGGAATAACTTTCGGCATACGCGCCCGTCCATTCACCTCTCCAGTCCATTTCTCCGCGCAGCCCGCCGAGAAAGATATCAAAAAGTCTTTTGCGGGTTTCTTCGCGTTCACTGTCGTTCGTTTTGAGTATGGCCGGTATAAGCTCCCTTAAATTCCTGGTCGGGTCCGCAAGGTCCCTCTGAAAAAACAGCCTTACCGCAAGCTGATACTTGCCGGAGGCAAGAAGTTTCTGGTAATCGCCTTTCTTGTTGGTAAGTATTGCCACGTACGGCCTTTCAACGTCCTTGTCCTGTTTTGGCATGACTACAAGATACGAAAGCCTGTTGCCCTTCATAAGTTCGGTCATGCCCTCGGTGTGGTACCCTCCCGTTATCAAAGCCGCCACTTTGGTTCCGTCCTGCCTCATCCTTTCCACGGTCCGGTTCAGCATTACCCTGTCCCTGGCCTCGGCGTCCTCATAGAAAGTCATCGCGTCGTCAAAACCGCCTGTTATGAAAGTCAGGTCGTATCCGCCCGAAAGCTGAACCTTGTATTTGGACGCGGCTTTCCGTATCGCGGCGCTCCACCTTGCCGGATCAAGCTCATTTCTGTGAGTTTTGAGGTAAAGTCCTTCCCCGTTCGTAAGCTCCATGGAATAGAGGTTCCTGAGAAGCCTGGCAAGTTTGGCTATGTCGTTAAGGGCTTTCTCCTCTCCGCTGCGGTAAAGTTTTTCTCTTATCGCCTCTTCAAATTTTTCCATTTCCCCGAAAAGACGGACCAGATCTATCGACTCGTATATGCTTATGTACCTTGTGAATTTTATGAAGTTCGGGTAATTCGCGGCATCCACGCCATGTTTTTCGGCAAGGTCGGCCAGATACGAGTGGAAATCGCTCTGCGATATTTTGTTCTGCTTGAACGAAACGGATCTCATGACAAGGTCCTCAAGAGAAGGCTTGTCCATTTTCGGGCTTAACTCGTCGATCAAGAGGCGCCTTTCGGAATTGGCAAGAGCAAAATCTATGTCCTTTTCAAGACGCACGGCGGTTATCAGCCTTTCAAGGTCCCCGCCTTTTTCAGGTTGAACTCCGCATTTTGCGGAAAGAGAGTCCACCTTGGACCAGTATTCGCTGAACCCTATTTGGCCTTCTCTGTGAAGAACGGCCTCGATGTTAAGCTCGTTGAGGTCTTTAGAGCACATCTTTTCGTCTATGGCAGCTATCTGGGCAAGAAGAGCGTCTATTCCCGATATGTACTCGGCTCTTTTCTCGGCAACTTTCCTGAAACTTTCCAGGTTTTTTTCGTAAAGCTCGAAATCTTCCACGCCATAAAGCTTCACTTCGGCCCCGTCACGGGTAACCGAAAAGAATTCTCCGGCGCTCATGAGGCCCTCTTTCATGAGATATCCCGCCGTGCCCTCCCTGACCTCTTTATCCGGAAAAGTCTTGAGAAGCGAAGTGTCTATTTCGCCTTCTCCTCCCTCCAAAGCTATTATCCCGAGGTCATATGAGGAGACCAGCGAATCAAGAAGAGAAGCTATGGAATACTGTGCCGAAAGAGAAGCGTGAGAATCCTGGATGTGTATTATGGTCTCTTCTCCGCCCGAGGCGCTCGCGTCCTGAGTCTCGGCCAGGTCGTAGGGTATCTGTATGCCGTTAAGGCGCATGTTGCGCTGATAATCGTCGCTGAAAGGTTTCGCCTGGGCCCAAACCGGTTTACCGTCCTGCGACCAGCCTATCTGCTGTTCCAGAAAAACCACCGACAGCGCGAGGCTCACGCACTTAATAAAAAAAGCATGACGTTTCATGAAGTACGTCATGCCTTTAAATTCGTCGGGAACGTCTTGCTCCCCGCGAACGGCGGTTATGGCAGATTTCGCCGGAAAATTTTCAGCCCCTTCAACGTCTTTATGACGTTTAAACAAGCTTATCATAATGCACCTTCCCGTTTTTTCTATCTTTGCGTTATACTAACTATAGTTAGTATATCATAGCTTCGACAAAAAGCAATATCTTTCCCAAATTTTTTAAAACTAACATTCAGCACGTACTTGCTTTATTTTCGGACGTTTTGATTTCACTTTTGCTTTTTAATTTCCTAACTTTTCTGTTTAAATTAGTATATCACTTGGGGAGCCAAAATCAACCGAAAAAAATGTGTCTATTTTATTTTTAACAAAATTCATTGTTACCTCCCCGTCACCTCGCTTTTGAACATATCGAGAAAGTGTCCCTGTGATCCGTACAGGGAGGATCCACACCGGGCGGAGGGGCCCTGGTAGGATCACAGGGATACGCCTTCGGCTCAGAATGACGAGAAAATCGAGCGTCCCTGAAGGAAATACCGGGCATTTGCACGGATCAAGACCCATTGGTGACAGGCACCAGTGGTGCCTGTCACCTCCCTACCGCCTCGCTTTTGAACATATCGAGAAAGTGTCCCTGTGATCCGTACAGGGAGGATCCACACCGGGCGGAGGGGCCCTGGTAGGATCACAGGGATACGCCTCCGGCTCAAACCGATACCCTTTTACATCCCCCTCGCCATCGCTCCGGAAAAACCACGGGGTGAGTGTATTCGAGCACTGGAATAATTCGCCGCCTGAAAAGGATAAAAATAAGGACACCCCCATGAAGGATCTGCTCCTGAAATACTAAAATAACAGGCGAATTATGAAGCGCGCAGAATATGCTCACCCCGGGGATAACAGCGATTGCAGATTCTTCGCCTTCGGCTCAGAATGACGAGAAAATCGAGCGTCCCTGAAGGAAACACCGGGCATTTGCACGGATCAAGACCCATTGGTGACAGGCACCAGTGGTGCCTGTCACCTCCCTACCGCCTCGCTTTTGAACATATCGAGAAAGTGTCCCTGTGATCCGTACAGGGAGGATCCACACCGGGCGGAGGGGCCCTGGTAGGATCACAGGGATACGCCTCCGGCTCAAACCGATACCCTTTTACATCCCCCTCGTCTTTGTGCTATACTTCCAGGAAGTACCCCTTGAAAATCAAAAATTTTTGCTAAAAACACATGAAAATAAGCAGAATAGACCCCCAAGATCCTTCCGGGATATTTGACAGATCAAAAGATCTCCTCCTAACCAATATCCCTGAGATATTTTTCCCCAATCCCCGCGTGGCCCGACGCGTTCTGGCAAAAGATCCGCCTAAAGGGAATATCGAAGAATATTTCTCATCTTGCATGCTCAAAAACCCCGCTTTTTCAGCCTATGACAACGATGATATCTTTCTAGTCGGCTTTTTAGAGCCCATGAAATTTGAAAGTTCGGTTTTCGACAAGAATATGGCCGCCCTTAAGATACACGAGAACAGGCAAAAAAACGTATCTCTGGGAACAAAAAATGAATTCCTGGACGAGATCCTGGATTTTGCTGAAGAAACCGGCATAGAACATCTTTCCTGCAAAGTCTCCTGCGGGGACATCTCGACGGCTCAGGCGCTTGAAAACTCGGGGTTCCTCATGGTCTCGAACCTTATAACATGCCTTTACGTGCGGGGCGCCGTAAAAATACCCCGGTGGAAATCCATTTACAAAACAAGAGAGGCCTCGCCCGCCGATAAAAACCGCGTTATCGAACTCACCAGAGGAGCCTTCCCCAGAACACGATTCTATAACGACCCGTGGCTTGACAAAGAAAAGTGCGGCAGGCTTTACGAAGAATGGGCGGCTAACTGCTTTGATGAGAATTGGGCTTCCAACATATTCGTGGCCGAAAATTCCCGCGGAGACGTAGTGGGATATCTCACGTACCTAATAGACCGGAATGTGAAAAATTTTTTCGGGGCAATAAAGGGCGGCAACGGCATATCGGCTTGCGAAGCCGGATCGAAAGGCGCTTACCCGGCGCTTATGGCCCATTCTATACTTGATGTTCCCAGATACGATGCCTCCTTCTGCGAATACTCCACGCAGTCGGAAAACAGCCAGGTTTTACGCATATGGCAGAAATTCGGGCTCGAATACGGTAAAAGTGAACTTGTGTTCCATAAGGCCCTCAAGTGATGGAAAACGTATTTTTGTCGGTCATCATCCCCTATCATAAAAAATGCGGCGACATAGCGCCTGCTTTAGCCACACTTGCAGAACTTCTGGCAACAAAACCTTTCCTGTCGGAGATACTTGTAATATCAGGCGATAGCGGATTATTGAGTTCTTTTTGTGAAAAATATCAGCCGAAAGTACGTCTCGAAGTCTTACCGCTTCCGGAAGGCCAGGTACGATCTCAGAGCCGCTCTTATATTTTCGGGGTAGAAAAGGCCGGCGGAGAATGGGCACTACTCCTGGATTCCGACATGATAGCGCTTTCTTCCGCGGTGAACAGTACGATCGCGGAAATGCGCAAACCATATGATGTCATAAGGACTTACAGAGTTAATTTTTCCCGGAGAAGCCCTATCCGAAGAGCGGGGTCATGGCTTGTAAACACGATTTTCAACGCCGGGTCAAAGGTGCGTCTTAAGGACGTTGGTTCGTCCTTTTCCGCTTACAGAAGAAAAATATACAATAACGTATCCGATCCCCGCTTCAGAAAATATCACGACTTTCTGCCCTACGCCGTGGTCAAGTTGGCTGAAAAAGAGAAAATAAAAGAGATCCCTGTGGAAATGCCTCAAAATATCCCCGATGTCTCATCCTACCGGATAGCCGACCTTGTCCGTCTCTTCTTCAAGATACTTTCTCTGAAGATAACAAGCTAAAAAACACGTACGGTTATGGACAAGGCTTGGGTGTTTTCTCGCTGTGCTTTAACCAGACCGCAAAAGTTGTCTCATCCTCGCATCTTGCAAGTAGAGCGAACTTTTGCTGGGTTAAAGAGGCTTCAAAAACACTCAAGCCTGTCCATTTAATGCGCGTTGTTAAAATAATGAGTCTTCCAAGACAGCAGAAAGGGTATGCTCGAGCACTGGAGCGAATTCACCGCCGAAAGCGCTATTTCAAGATCTTTTTTATGAGTTCTACAATCGACTGGCGGTCAAAAGCGTAAGGATCTTTTTCAAGATACAGTTTAAGATAATAAATGGCTTTTTCACTGTTCTTTATGTACTGCGCGTACAGAAGTCCCATCTTTTTGTAAGTCGCCGCGTACCCGGGTAAAAGCCTTGTTTGCTCCTCAAGAAGTTTAAGAGCTTCGGCGTAGTATCCGTTCTCCACATATACCAGCATTATGTTCTGTTTTTCGCTAAATGTTTCCCTAGCGTAGAATTCGGCGGTTTTTAAGGCCGCCATGGCCTCTTCTTTCTTTCCGGACTGGAACCTGTCCTCTCCCAGATGGACGTAGTAGTCAATGAGTATCTTCCTTTCCGCCAGGTTCTCGAACATGGGATCGTCCGACAGGTTCCTTATGTAATAGCTGTCGAAAGGGGAAGTCTCTTCGGGCTCTTTCTCTTTAGACACCTTGTAAAGGAATCCCCTGTTATACATTTTGTATCCCGGAAGACCGGCAAGCCCTTTTCTGTCGTCAAAGTAAACGGGCCTGTCGGTGTTCTTAATGAACTCGTTCTCAAGAACGTTCGACCTCTGCATGACCTCGTATATGCTTCTGTACTTTCTTGTAAAAAGATCCGGCAGATTGGGAAACATTGTGGATGTGCGGTTGTATATGGTTATATCGGGCCGCATTTTTTCCACGGCCGTAAGATACGCGAGAGAAAAAGAGATCCAGTCTTTCTGTATAAATAGAACCGATCCCGGTTCCATGGTGTCAAGGACCGCCTTACCGGCGTCATAGGCCAGATACTTATGGCTCTTATCGGCATACGCATAGTTGGCCTTTATCTGCGATGCCACGCCGACAAGAACAACTCCCGCAAGCGCGGCGGCAAGAGCGCGCTTTATTTTTTCCTTATTGACCAGCAACAGTTTTTCAGTCGCCACCGAAAGACCCGCGCCTATGCACAGCGCGAAAACAAAAAATGCGCCTATCCCATAGCTTGACCTGTCAAGGCTGAACCTGGCGGCGGGGTTCACCACGACCGCCGAAAGCACCATTATTATGGGGAGAAAAAGCGGCAGGATCGTCCTGTAATATTTTCGGAAAGCTATTATGAACGCCGCCAGTGTCATTATCCAGACAAGGAGCGTAAAATCCTTGCCCCCCCAGCTTATCGCGTCGGTTATTCCCGAAATAACGTCGCCGAAAGAAAGCTGCTCTTTTGCCATTGGCACATTCCCGTACTGGCCGGCCCTCAAGGTATAAATAAACTTCTGAAAACTGGTTATCCGGGGTATATCGAACTGCGGTTTGGCCAGGCCCCTGAAATACACGTAGAAATAAATTGAAAATCCGGCCAGAATAGAGACAAGAAAATTAAAAACAGCTTTGAGGGAAAAAACAAGGTCTCTCCTGAAGATCAAAGCCATTATGGCGAAGCTGGGCAGCCAGAAAACAAGCGTTGGGTGGTTCCCCAACCCAAGGCCGGCTGTCAGGCCGAAAGCGGCTATCGCGTTATAGACCTTGTCAGTCCGGTCCTCTTTTATCTTGAGGAACATAAGAGTAAGAAGCGAAACAAAGAACATGTTAAGCGTGTAGGTCTCGGCGAAAGACGAATATTCCCAGAAAGACCTTGAGGTCCCGAAGAACAACGCGGCGGCAAGAGCGATAATATCCCGGAAAGGAGAGCCGTATATGACCCTTCTTATCACCAGGAAAGTTACCGAAACCGACGCCGCTCCGAAGAACGCCGACATAAAATTGAGACCGAAAGACGGACCCCCGAACGGGATAAGATCGAACAGCTTTCCTATCAGGAGATACGTGGGATGCCCCGGGGGATGGGCTATTCCCATGGTGTGGACTATTGAAATGAACTGTCCCGCGTCGCCGGCATACACCGTTGGGCAAAGTGTCATGAGATATAGAGCAAGATTTATGACAAAACACAAACCGAAATATATTTTGGCCGATAACGCTTCTTCCGGAGAAATTTTAAGGTCCTCCAAAAAAACCGGCGTCTTTATCGGAATATTTTGTATTGCTTTGCGTTTTTTCTTTTTTGACATGCTGAAAGTATACCTTTAGAACTCAATATATCAAAACACATTCATCCTGAGGGAGCTATCCCATTCCATTGTCTTCCTGGGAACCTACCCCTTCCACGTCATCCTGAAGGCGCTATCCTATTCCATTGTCATCCTGAGGGCGCTATCCTATTCCATTGTCATCCTGAGGGAGTAGAGCGACCGAAGGATCCAGATTCCTCGCTTCGCTCAGAATGACATTTTGTACTGCTTCCCACTTCCGCCCTTACCCCTTTGCCCGGAGACCTCCCCTCAAAAACACCTCTTCCCCTCTTTCTTCCGGCATGGAGTTATTTCACATCTGTAGCATATCTCGTTCTTGAGGTGATCCCCGTCAAAAAATCCTTTTATGTTGTCCAGCGTGGTATCCGCTATGTTGGAAAGAGCTTCTTCGGTGAAAAAACCCTGATGCGACGTTATAAGAACGTTTGGGAATGTCATAAGACGGGCCAGCACGTCGTCATCTATGAAATCTCCCGAGAGGTCCTCAAAAAAGTACTCGCTTTCCTCCTCGTAAACGTCAAGCCCGGCATACCCCACCTGGCCGCTTTTCAGGCCTTCTATCAGAGCCTTCGTGTCGATGAGTTTGCCCCGTCCGGTATTTATCAACATCACTCCGCGTTTCATCTTGGATATGCTCTCGCGGTTTATAATGTGTTCCGTCTCCCTTGTCAGTGGGCAATGCAGGGATATAACATCGCTTCTGGAATAAAGCTCATCCTCGGGAACATAAGAAAACCCGAGCTTCCGCTCGTATTCCTGAGCCGGATGAGGATCATGGGCGATAACATTCATCCCCAGGCCCTTAAGTATCCCGATAAGGACCCTTCCTATTTTTCCCGTTCCTATGACCCCGGCGGTCTTATCCTTCATGTCAAAACCCATTAGACCCGTTATGGAGAAATTATTGTCCCTGACCCTGTAATACGCCCTGTGAGTCTTTCTGTTAAGCGACATCATGAGGGCCAAAGCGTGTTCGGCCACGGCGTACGGAGAATATTCCGGCACTCTCACAAGATGCATCCTGCCATAAACGGCCTTAAGATCCACATTGTTGTATCCCGCGCATCGAAGAGCCACAATTTTTATCCCAAGGCCGGAGAGAATATCCGTAACACGCGCCGTTACCTTGTCATTAACGAACACGCAGACCGCGTCGTTACCCTCGGCCATCAAAGCGGTGTCGTCGGAAAGGTGGCTTTTCACGTATTTTATAACGTAACCGTATTTCTCGTTGGCCTTGTCGAAAAATTCCCGATCATACGGTTTCGCGTCAAAAAGTATTATTTTCTCTCCCGCCATTACCCGCCTCCTTCTACCTGTGCGCGTTCCCGGCAAAGAACCCGTCTATTTCTTTTTTGCTTGAAAGCCCGTAGAATCTCTCTACCAGGCTTCGCGGCGGTTTCCGCTGGTAAAGAAGATGGCACTTGAGATCATCAAGCTTGGATGCCGCCACGCTGAAACTTCTGAGCCCGAGCGCCAGAAAAAGAGGATAAAATTCCTCGAAATCCGCTATCTCGCCGCAAAGGCATACCTCCTTGCCGTGCTTGGCCCCGCTTTTAGCGACAATATCCATGAGCTTCACAAGTGACGGGTGAAGTATGTGGTACCTGTTCTCTATTATCTGGTTGCCCCTCGCCGCGGCAAGCGTGTATTGCACAAGATCGTTGGACCCTATATTGACGAAATCCACCTCTTTGATTATGCTGTCGGCCATTATCGCCGCCGAAGGCACCTCTATCATCACCCCTTCTTTTATCCCAGGATCGAACTTTACCTTTTCTTTTTTAAGCCCTCTTTTAGCCTCGCTAAGTATGCCCCTGAACGCCATTATGTCGCTCAGGTCCGACACCATGGGATACAGCACTCTTATATCCCCGTGGACCGATGCCCTGAGTATTCCCCTTATCTGCGAGAGATATATGTCCCTGAAAAGGTCTATCGCCCTTGCCCCCCTTATACCCAGGTCGGGGTTTTCCTGAGGCGGCATGGAAAGGTAACTGGGAAGTTTGTCCCCGCCCACGTCGACCAGCCTTACCACCACGCTCTTTCCTTCGGCTCTGTCCAGGGCCTCACCGTAGATCCTTGCCCATTCATCTTCAGAAGGGGCGGATGGCCTCGAAAGAAATATGAACTCGGACCTCAAAAGCCCGACGCCGTCATAGTTGACAGAGCTCAAAAGCGAAAGCTCGTTTGGAGTACTGATATTGCATTTTAGCTTTATTCTTACCCCGTGGCGGGTCTTGGCGGGCTCGTATTTTTTTGCCACGCATACGGCTTTTCTTTTTTCGGTCTTTTCTATTTTTTTCTCGTAATGCCCGACGGTGGCTTTGTCGGGAGAGACAATGACCCGCCCTCTTGCGCCGTCAACTATCACCTCATCGCCGCATCCGATATTACCTTCGGTCTCTACGTTAAAAACTATCGGAACGCCGAAATTCCTCGCCAGTATCGTGGCGTGCGTTGTAAACCCTCCCTCCTCTGTCACAAAAGCCAGCACATGTTCCCTGGGTATACCAAGTATCATTGCCGGCGTCAGCCTTTTTGCCACTACGACCACCGCCTGGTGCTTCCCGACGGAACAGCCGAACTCGCCGGAAACTCCTGAAAAAGATGAAATAACCCTGTCCCTAACGGCTATGACGTCCTGCGCTATCTCGTCAAAACGCGATTTTCCTTTTTTAAGCAGTTCCGCGTGGGCGGTAAAAGCGTCGTAACAGGCGTGTTCCGCGTTGACCAGCCTTTCTTTTATGAGCTTCTCCGCGTCATCCCTTATGGCCGCGTCTTCAAGTATCATGCTGTGAACGTCAAATACATCTCCGCCCTCTTTCCCGAACATCTTGCGTGACGCGTCGTTAAGGTCTTTCATCTCGCGGGCTGTTTTGGCGTAAGCTTCTGCGAGGCGCGATATTTCGTTATCCGCGGTTTCCGGCGGGATGGAATAATGCGGCACATTTTCCTCTGCTTTTTCGCTGTAGAGACAGCTCACCCCCCTTGCTATCCCCCCCGATGCCGAAGTTCCCTTAAGTATTTTCATCTGGTCTCCATTATTCGAAAACAGTTCAGCTAAAAGCAGTCCCTCGCCATCTGGGCTATACTGGCCAGGGTTTTCAAATGTGCGGCCGTCTGATCGTTGGGGCTGACAAGCATGAACACCGCGCTGACCTTCACCTTCATGCCCGGCAGCTCAAGTCCCTCGAGACTCCGGCCTAAAAGCACCACCGGATTGTCTATCCCGTCCGTATGCGTGTGGAACAGAGCTATTTCCGGAGTAAGCTCCACGGGATCCAGGGGGGTTATCTTCTTCATTATTTCCCTTACTTTTCTCGACCCCGGAGCGAAATAAGATTCCAGCAGCGCCTTTACCGCCTCTTCCTGCGACATGCCGTCAAGATCTATGGCAGGAACGCTCAGCAAGGGGTGATTTACAACTCCACCGTGCCCCCTTGCAACGGGGCAGGCGCTCAAGCTCTCCTGGTAGTATTCCTCGTCAGAGGGATGAACCATTATCACGTTCCTGAGGCTGAATTTTCTCTCTACTTCATGATAAACCCTTTCGGTGGAAGGCTGCCACGCCAGCCTTCCCTTCCTGGCCGACATGAGGACTATGGTGTCCTTATCCCTTACTCCCAGTTTTTCCATCAAGTGGACCAGATCCTTCCATTCCGCCAGATCGATATACGATACTTTTATCTCGGAAAGCTCCTTGCGGAACACGTTCTTTACATAGTCGGCCGTATCGGGTGAAGCTATGACCGTAAGTTCCATCTTATTGCTTGATGTCAGCGACTTTACCGCCTCGAAGGCTCTGTTGAACCCGCCCTGCCCTTCTATCATGGGCGGTATCGCCAGTATCACGCGGTTGTCAATATTAAGAGGATGCGTCATGTGGCATAGTATCATAAGCTGTCTTGTCTCCTCCCGGACTTTGTCGTAAACCCCGAAGAGTATGTTCTTGATGTTCGACTCGTGCCGCATGGATCCCATGACAAGGGTGTCTATTCTCCACTCCTTGACGGCGTGAAGTATACCTCCCGAAACATTAACGTCTATCCTGCTTATGGGAGAAACCGGGACTTCCGCTGAAACCATCCTGGCTACGGTCTTACTAAGGACATTTTCTCCGGCGGCTATCCTCTGGTTAACGTCCTCTCCGTCCTGTACGACATACAGAGGATAAACGGGTTCCTTGGACTCCTTGTGGCGCAATTTCATCGCGACATCCGTCAGAAAATCCAGAGAATCCTCCCTGCTTACGCATACCATTATCCTTTCGTCGCCTCTTGTTCGGTGCGCGGGGGGTTTAACATGCATCCTGGCTATCCTTCTGCCGAATTTTTCGGTAAAAAGCGGGCCGGCTATGCATGTTACGAGTATCATGAATATCGTGCCGTTAAGAACGGCCTCATTGAATATTCCTATTCGCAGACCCACTATCACCGCCGCCAGAGTGGCCGCGGCCTGGTTAACGCTCAAACCAAAAATAAGGCCGCCTTCATCCCTGGAAAAACCCAGCACCCCGGCCGAAATATGGGCCGCGGCGAACTTCGCCAGGAAAGCCACAACCGCCATAAAAATAGCCACTACCCAGACATCAATGCCGGAAAAAAGCACTTTCATATTGACCAGCATGCCCACCGAGATAAGAAAAAACGGGATAAAAAGCACCTGTCCCACAAACTCAAGCCGGTTCATAAGCGGACTCTGCTCCGATATTACCCTGCTGAGGGCCAGCCCTGCGAAAAAAGCCCCGATTATCGGCTCCACTTTTGCCAGGTGCGCCAGGTGAGCGGTTAAAAAGACCAGAGCCAGGGTCATTATGAACTCGCCTCCCCCGTCCGGAGAGAGTACCTGAAAAAAGAAAGAGGCTATCCTGGGAAGGAGCCATAGAGAAAACCACACAAGAGCCGCCAGAAGAATTATCTGCCTTGTCCAGAAAAAAGCCGTGAGCTGACTGGTAGTATATTCGGCGACAAGAGCCAGCACCAGAAGAGCCAGAGTGTCCGTTATTATGGTTCCTCCGACAGTGGCAACCACCGCCTTATTGCGTTGTATACCCAGTCTGCTTGTTATCGGGAAAGGTATCAGGGTGTGCGAGGCGAACATACTGGCCAGCAGTATCGCCGCCGGCCACGAAAAAGAAAGCAGGTAACGGGCGCCGAAAGTACCGGCCGCCATCGGTATAAAAAAAGTGAAAGACCCGAAAACCATACTGTATCTTTTCTGGCGGGTAAATTCATGAAGGTTGATCTCGAGCCCCGCCAGGAACATTATGTACACAAGCCCCACCTGGGAAAAAAGCTCCATGGCCCCCTCGGGCTTAAGGATACCCAGGGCATGCGGCCCCGCTATTATTCCCGCTATTATGAGCCCCACTATGCCGGGAAGTCTGGCTTTCCCGGACAATATCGGGGCGAGAAGAAGCGTGAACATTATGAAAGAAAACATCAGTATGGGATCCATCTACCCTTTCCTTCCCGGTTTTTAAGCCCTCCGGCTCCCGCGACTCTATGTTACTTTTGCCGGAGGGGCATGTCAACGATTATAGTTCCATGAGCGGCCGCAAATTTTCTTGCCGCTTTCAGAGCCTCGAGAGCGCTTTTCTCTTTATCCTTTATTTCAAGCATTATATCGACGCTTGTGCCCGACCGCAAAACCGCCTCCAGGAATTTAATAAAATTCGCCGTTCGCATTTTCTCGGCGTGGGAACCTTTCCTTGCGCCGCGAGCCTGTTCGGAGTAATCCGTCATGAGCGGACCGTCCTTTTTCCCCCAAGTCGCGCCGGCCTTTCCGAGAGCCTCTATTACGCTTTCCCCGGAAGAAAGGCACTCGTGATGAAAAACGTCAAAGATCACCGGCACTCCAGTACGGCGGCTTATGTCGCAGCAATCAGACAGCGTGTAAAGCCTGTCGTCATTCTCTATAGCCAGACGCTTTTTGACCTTAGCCGGAAGATCCGAATATCTGCGGCAAAACCTTTCCATAGCGGAAATTTTGTCTCCGTAGACGCCTCCCACGTGTATCTGCACTTTGGCTGTCCCGTCCAGCCCCATAAGGTCCAGCACATCTGAATGGTACTCAAGCTCGAGAACGCTCCTTTTAACTATGTCTTCGTCTACGGCGTTTATCAGCACGAACTGGTCGGGATGCATGGAAACTCTCATCCCGGCCTTTTTTATGATATTTCCGGTTTCCCTCAATTCTTTAGAGAACTTTTTCTTCCAGCCGGGGCCGCACATGGGATGGGACGCGAAAGGCACAAGGTCGGAACTTATTCTGAAAAAAAATATCCCGTTCTCGAGGTTGAACTTCAGTATTTTTTTCAGGCACTCAATATTCGCCGCCACGGCTTCGAAGAGGCGTGCCGAAGAGTAGGAGGCAAGCCTAAAGGTATGGTTGGCCGTACAGCCTATAGCCCGGTTTATACAAGGGTACCCTATCCGGATCTTTCTCGCCATAAAACCCCACCCTTAAATAAAAACTCCATGGGGACACTTTGCGCTATGACTTTTCACCCGGCACAAAGATCTCCCTGACCTCGCGCAGGCCGTTAACGACTATGTACTTATTCACCTCTACTTTGACAAAAACACACGCGGGGTCGTTTATAAAGTCTTCCAGATACGGGAACTTCCCGAGATAGAGCGCCTTAACCGTTCCATGTTCCGATGTCGGGACCTCGCTTGCCCGGCCCAGAGCGGTGACCGCTACGGCGTCATTGAAATCCGAAGAACTATTCAACCCGTTATTTATGAGAATGGATACTTCTGGCCTGGCGGTAAGATAAGAGAATTTGCGAGTATTGCGCAACGTGGCGAAAACTATGATCCTGCCGTCTTCCCCGCCTACAAACCCTACAAGAGAAGCATAAGGGTACTCTTCCCCGAAAGTAGCCAGGACACCGAGGTTCTGCGCGCGAAGCGCGGCCCTTAACACTTTTACAGCCTCTTCATCCTTCAATTGCCCCTCCCCGTTTTTTATTGCCGTTCAAGTCCTATTTTAAAGGGATGCGGGATGTAACACAAGAAGAAAGGCTGACGTGTGTAAAACTACAGGGACCTTATGAACCTAACGCTCCGGGAATAAATATCGCCAAGCTCCTCCACAGGCATCATTTCCGCGTCAGGAACAACCATGAACTGCCTGTACTTTTCGCCTTTTATAATAGCCGCTTCAATTGACTGGTATATTTTTTCAAGTATCCTGAGATCCGTGGTCCCGAGCGCGGGGTCGGGTATGACTATTTCACCGAAAAACGCCCCGGCGTTTTTGTAGGGAAGAAACTCTTTTTTCTTCGATGAAAAAACTTTACGGTCGCCGATCAGAATAATGTTCTCTCCCTTGACCGGCTCGTTCTCTTTTTCGGCTTTTCTTCTCAAGAACTCTATCTCATCTATGATCTTCTCGCCCTCGCCCCTAACTATGGATATACTTTCCATGCCGGATAGGCCGAAAACCGCGGATAGCCCGTTCAGAATAGACTGCACGATCGCCCTTTGTTCCTCGGGTATCCAGCTCGTATCGAGCGCCACTATCACCCTCTCGCCTTTTTCTCTGGAATCCACGGCCCTTATCACGGTGTTAACGAAAGCCTGCGCTGTTTCTTCGGGCGCAGCCGAAGGTTTTTCAATTGAGTTACGGGCCGACCGCTTCGCCGCGCTCAGATTTTTACTGTCCCTGAAACTTAAATAGCTTTTAAGATCCTTTTTTCTGTAAGACTTCTCGTTGATAAGCCCCTCTTTTTCCAGGGCTGTTCTAGCCCCGGGAACGCTAAACCTAAGGGTTTTGCCTTGCCCAAGCCTTTCAAGCTCCCTGTTAACAGCGTGAAATATAAGCTGTCTGCCTACCCCCCTTAGCCCCGTGGCATTTTCCTTAACAACTCTTGCCTGGCTTTTTCTGTTGCCCGGCCTAAGCTCTATGCAGCTTACAAGGGGGTTGCCGTCGCCCAGATCCTGTACGGTTATTATGCCTTCAACCCTTGTCTCCTTCTCCCCCGATATCTCAGGCCGGCTCATGGCGATATAGACCCTCTCGAAGGCGTACCTATACCTTCTCTCTTTGCCAGCCATGGCGTAGTTTATCTCCTCCATGAGGTTGTACAAAAGAGCGTCATGTACGACATCCCCTTCCGAATACCATTCGAGTATAGAACTTACCGCTTCTTTCGCCGTTTCATCTGTAAGTTCCGACATCTCTAAAACATCAATGAGAGCCTGCCGTCCTGGATCTTCTTTTCTTTCGCCTTCAAGCCCCACGAGTATCCCGTCCGGGAAATATGTCGCCGGGCTCCCCGCTTCGGGACGCCCGGTATCTCTCCGCGCCAGATACACGCTGTAGTTCATTCTGAATTTCCCGGCCGGGTCTTTAACTCTTTCGGTTTTCACTATGAGCCCCTGTTCCTCAAGCAGCGAAACGACGAATTTTTCCCTTTCTCCTCCCCCGGCGTTCCATAAGAGCACCTCGCCTTCGTCCTTAAGTGAAGCGGGAAGATGCTTTATAAAATGCCTGGCCGCTTCTCCTTCTATGTCCCCGTCCCATATCGTCCAGTACCCTTCTATATCGGAAAAGGAAGTCTGTGATATACACGGCATATTCCAGAGCACCTTGTCGAACTTTCCTGGAAATGCCTTCTCGCCTTCCCTGTCGGCTATATTGTTGTGAACCATAGCTTCTACCTTGAATCCCGCGGCGCGGGCCGTGGCTCTGACATTCGCTATCTCAAAAGGGTTTATTCCTATGACGTGAAGCGGTTTATCCGTAAAAAGGGACGCCATCCAAGTATCCACCCCGGTACCTGGCCCGAGAATAAGAACAGAGTCTTTTCGTCCTATATCGAACTCCCCTGGCTTAAGTATTTTCTGATAATAACTCTCGTCGGGGTCGCTGAAAGAATTTCTTGTAGCCGGGTAAACTGTGGGAAACTGCGGTAATACCGCATGGGGCCTCGAGAGATCGGCTTTCCACCTTGCGGGGTCGTATGTGTACGGATAGAACGGTATTTTTTTTATGCGCCCGGAACTGTCCGCTTCGATGTAACAATATGGCGGCCCGGTGGCGCCGTAAGAAACGTACCTGTCCCTCTCAAGGCTGGTGTCGATATAGTATTCCAGAAGATGTTTTTCAAGCGCGCTTCTTGCGCTGAAATCTTTCCATTCCGCCGCGCTTTTATCCGAAGAAACTTCGGGAATACTGAAACCGAAGTCAGTAAGGTCCAGGTATTTCCCAGTCTGGTTATGGAATACGGCTATCGGCACGCCGCGCGGCCCCATAAGAACATCGTAGGTTCCCTCCCTGAGATTAAAAACGTCATCATCGCTCCATGGCCTGTTCCTCGGGTCCCGGGGAGGCGGCAAGGCCACCTCGTACAAAGAAAGCATCTCTATCCCGGTTTCTTTCCGGCGAAGTATCTCGGCGTCCGGCATATCCATCATGCGCAGTATCTCGTACACCGGCATGCTCTTACGGACTTTTCTGAGCCTGGAAGAGAATTTTTCCGTCTCGACGCCGTAGGGAGAGTCACTCCACGGTTCAACGCTGATCTGCAGCTTTTCATCGAAAGCCATCTTCAGGACTTTTTGCGTTCCGTCCTTTGACTGGAAGTTAAGGCAGTACCTATCGCCGTCGCGGTACGCCCCTTCCAGATAAATGGCCGCTTCGCTCAAATGCCCTACATGCGCTTTAAGAACATCCCGGAGGCCCGGTGTATCAAGCGCCATCCCGTAACGCCCAATTATATCGGCTATTTTAAGGACCGTGTAACGTAAAGCCGCCTTTTCCGTAATGCCTGTATCCACTTGGGCGTCAAACCCGCTAAGAACGGCAAGAGAGTCTTTTGAGAAGGCGGGCTGTAATAAAATGTTCGAGGAAAAAGAAAACTCTCCTGTCCCCGTGGCAATGATCAGCGCGGAAACAAGGAGAGTTTTCAGAGTTCTGTATCGCGGACTTTCCAAAAACATTTTCATTCCGCGATTATATCATAATCTAACTGTTAGATGTACTAATTATTCTCTTTTTCTTTCAACCCGTTCTTACGATAATGTTTTTCGCCTTTTTCAGCGCGCCACTTATCTTTCATTTCCGACATCTTCTGGAACTGCTCGGCCGTGAGCACCTCTTTCATCGCGAGAAAACCTTTAACCCTCGCGTCGACTGCGTCTCCCTCGGCTTTTTTTACGTCGCTGACCGCTTTATCAAGCGCGGCTTTGTCTGTAACAGGTTTTTTGAGTTCTTCCATCAGGGCTTTTCTCGCGTTTTTCAAATTGTCCCTGACAGCGTCCCTTTCCGCTTTTGAGGATTCCTTGCTCTGTTTCAGCGCCTCTTTCTGCTCGGCCGTCAGGCCAAGCTCAGAAGCCCATTTTTCGCGCATTTCCTCTCTTTTTTCGCTTCTCCCTTCTCCGTCCTCACCGGCACGAGCCGTAGCCGGGACGATAAAAAGAGACCCGATCATCACCGCTGACAAAACTCCGAATAAAAACCTTTTCATTTTCCCCTCCTGTTTTTTCGCGAACCCGGGTAAATCCCGCCTGCATACCGTTTGACGCAAAACCGGAGAAAAAAGTTACGCCCTCGGGAAAATATCGTCAAAAGCGTACCTCTCATCCCAGGTATCGGCAAGATCGCTGTCTTCCAGGGAATATAAAAAATCCATTTCCTCGCTCAAAAAAGACGAAACCTTCCTGTTCTCCTCGCCCCTGTCCCTGTAGACGCTGACAGTAAAGAACGCCAGGACCAAAGCCGTGACCGTAGCCGCCGCGAAAACCTGGCGCGGAAAGAACACAAAGTCCCTGAACCGCTCGAGCGCTTTCTCTAAGAAACCCGCGGGTATCTCGGTTTCTACGGACATTTTTACTTTTTCCCACACTGTTTCCGGAGGATAATATCTTGCCGCCTCGGAGAAAGGCTTTATGGCAATCTCCGAAATTTTGTCCGCGAACTTTCTGCATGCTTCGCAGCTTTCAAGATGCGAAGCTATCTTTTTCCTTTTCCCGGCAGAGATCTCCCCGTCCGGATACACGGACAGCAAAAGTTTTCTAACCCGGGCGCAGATCATTGTCTTCCTCCATTTTTGCCGTACAGGGACACAAGTCTTTCCCTGGCCCTGCTAAGCCGCGAACGGACCGTGTTAAGGTTTATTTTCAGACTTGCGGCTACCTCCTCATACTTGAGCCCCTCTATGTCCCGGAGAACAACGCATGCTCTCTGTTCCTCCGTAAGGCTTCCCAGCATAGACATCACAAGCGCCTCGTTTTCCTTTTTTTCTATCTCCTTTGGCCCTCCTTCTTCCTGATCTTTCTCGATATCTATTCCCTCATCGAAAGGAAGCGTCTTTCCTCTGTCCCTGGACCTTCTTCTGTATGTGTTTATCGCCGTATTCATAGCTATCCTGTAAAGCCATGTGGAAAAAGCCGATTTAAAAGCGAACGTCCCCAGTTTTCTGTGCACTTTGATGAAAACATCCTGGGTAACCTCTTCCGCGTCCTGACGGCTTCCCGTTACCCTGTACGCCACAGAGAAAACATAACCCGAAGAGCTCCTGTATATCTCCTCGAAGGACGACATGTCTCCCTGAGCCGCTTTTCGTATAATATCGTCAGGTACGTTAAGCATATCCTTCCGTATTTTATGACAAGGTTTTTACCGTTAAAGTTCCTTACACCCGCAGGTGTACTACATTCTATCACTCAAATACGGGGCAACAAGCATAAATTTCTGCTATAATCACGGCATGGACAAAGATCTTTCACGGGGGTACATTGAGGCCCGCGAAATAACCCGTAAACACGCCAAGACGTTCTATTTCTGCTCGATGTTCCTGGGCAGGGAGAAACGCCTTGCCTCTTACGCGGTATATGCCTTTTTACGAATGATGGACGACACCTTCGATTCCGGAGGATCATCCGGCATGGAAGAACTTCTTTTATGGAAGACCCGGCTGGACCTTGTGTACTCGGATGCTTCTTTTGACATGCCGGTATTAGAGGCTCTCAGGAAAACGGTCAACGACTACCGTATCCCGCGTCTTTACTTTGACGAAATGGTAAGAGGCATGGAACTGGACATGAAGCGCAACCGTTACGGGACATTTCCCGAACTTTATGATTACTGCTACTGTGTGGCCGGTGTTGTCGGCCTCATAATGAGCCTTATCTTCGGTTCTTCCGGAGAAAAAGCGCTGCTATGCGCCGAAAAAATGGGCGTCGCAATGCAGCTTACGAATATCCTCCGTGACATAAAAGAGGACTTTGCCATGGGCAGGATCTATCTGCCTTCTGATGAAATGACCGCGTACGGAGTCTCGGCGGAAAAACTCTCCGGAGGGATAATAGACGATAACTTCAGGGAACTCATGAAATTCCAGATAAAAAGGGCCCGGGCTCTTTACTCTGAGTCTATGGACGGCGTGCATCTTATAAATGACCGCGCCGCAAGGCGGGTGGCGGAACTTATGGCCGAGATGTATTCCGGCATTTTAGTTTCCATAGAAAGATCCGGATACGATGTCTTTTCAAAAAGAAATTTCGTCTCGCCGGCGTCAAAGTTCCTTATAGCCCTGAAACTTATCTTTCCCCCTCTCCCCTGATCTCCGGGCAGGGTATCTCAAGAGTTATAGCCGGACTCTATAAGTTTTACCGCGGCCGAAGAACTTGCCAAAACCACGGGAAGCCCTCCTCCGGGCTGTGTGCTGGCCCCCGCGTAATAGACCCCCCTGATGCCTGGTTCGTAGTTGGGTGGCCTGAAAAACGCGCTCTGCATGAGGCTGTGGGCAAGACCGAATGTGGCGCCGTTAAGTATGTTATACCTCGTTACGAAGTCTTCGGGATAGAACCTGTGCTCGGTTTCTATAAGGTCCTCTATATTCTCTCCAGTAATCCTGTTCATGGCCTCTACGGTCATTGCGCGCAGGCTTTCAGCGTCTTTCCCTGGCCTCACTGTCTTACCGCAGAGATTGGCCACGGGTATCAGGACATACAGTATGTCCTTCCCCTCGGGCGCCAGGGACGGGTCCGTAAGCGTCGGCACATGAACGTAAAAAGACGGGTCGTAAGGCACCTCGCCGGAACCGAAAATATCCGATATGTTCTTTCTGAGGTCCCTGGCGAAAAAAAGGTTATGATGTTCCAGGCCCCTCACCTTTTTCTTAAGGCCCATGTATATGAGGTATACCGAACAGGAATACCTGTACTGAGGGAGCTTCCGTCCCAGAAGCCTGGCTCTCGCGTACGGGAGATCGGCGTTTATAACGGCCAGATCAAAATCTCGATCTTTTCCCCCGGCTGTTACTTCGACCTTTCCTCCTCTTCTTTCCACTTTCTCGGCGGGAAGGCTGTAATGGAACCTGACGCCTTTACTCTTGGCCATTTTCTCAAGGGCCCGCGGCACCTCATACATACCTCCCATGGGATGGTATATTTTGTCTTTGTGGTCGGAATAGGTTATGACACTGTAAAATGCCGGGGTTTCAAAAGGGGACACACCCATGAACATCGACTCGAAAGTAAAAGCGTATTTAAGCTTGTCCGTCCTGAAAAATTTGGCCGCGGCCTGCCAGAAAGTGGAGAAAGGATGTATTTTAGGAAGAAGGCCGAGATATTTCGGGTTTGCCAGAACGCGCGGCGTCATGCATTCCGACAAAAGAGGCTCGACAGCCCTGTATATCCCGCCGGCATATTCAAGGAACCCGTCAAACCCTCTTGAGCTTCCCGGCTCAATGCGCTCCATCTCGCTTTTGGTCTTTTCGCTGTCCTTTGAAACGGTAAAAGTATCTCCGTCCGGAAAAAATATCTTGTAGCTTGTCTCAAGCGGCTTAAGGTCCAGGTATTCCGCGATGTCTTCTCCGCAGTCCTCGAACACCTCTCTGAAAAAATCCGGCATGAGGACAAACGAGGGACCTGTATCGAACTTGAACCCGCGGTCCTCTATGATGTGCGTCCTTCCCCCGCATTCCGGGAGTTTTTCAAAAACATCCACACTGTACCCTCTTTCGGCAAGACGCGCCGAAACGGCCAGCCCGCCGACGCCCGCTCCTATTACAGCCGTTTTTTTCATTTTCACCTTCCCTGTTTTAAACTTATAAAAAACCCAGTATCCCCGATATCCTGACGATAGCGAAAAAAACGAACTGGGCAAGGACAATTTCCCCGGCCCACTTTGACGGGATATCCAGTTTAACCCGTCCGGCTATCGCCGAGAAAACGAAAGTAATGAAAAACCAGGAAACATAATTCTTGAACGGTATAGCCCCTTGATGCCATTCCCAGAACCCCAATTCGACCGCCGCGGGTTCCATCACAATATCGAAGGCCAGGGCCGCCAGAGCCGCGAAAAAAGACATTACCGCGAGGCTCCGCGTCCGCTTCATCATGACAGCCGTCGTTCCGGTTATTATCAGCATCCAGTTCACGCCTATTATGAGCGGAACCCCGGCAACCGAGGGCCCCAGCGCCCCGCCGTACAAGTACTCCCCAAAAAAAAGACCGTACCGCACGCCCATCGCTTCCGCGAGCATCGTGAACATAAAGATCGACATGATCCATACGGTAAATTTTTTTCTTTCGGCCGGGGATGTGTTATAAAAAGTCCTTAAGGCCACGTATAAGCCGGTCAGAAAAAGCACATATGGAGTAAGAAGGAGCATGAGAGGTCTTGCGCCGGGCATTAGAAATCCACACGCGCCTACCGCATAAACAATGAACAGGACTGCCTTTTCCATACGGTTACCTTTAAAAATTTGCCGGCAGGATCACGGAGATCAGTTATCCTTAAGCCTTCTCTCCGCCTCTTCCCAGTTGATATTCGCGAAAAAAGCCTCCATGTACCCGGCTCTGTCAAGACGGTAATCGGTCATGTACGCGTGCTCAAAAACGTCCATGATAAGTATGGGGTCCCACCCGGCGAAATTCCCGGTGTCATGCTCGTTTATCCAAGCGTTGATCATACGCCCGGTGCCGGGCTCCCTGTAAAGCACCACCCAGCCTATACCCCTCATGGCTCCCGTAGACACAAAATCTTGTTTCCACTTTTCAAACCCGCCGTAATTGGTTGTTATGTCCTTATAAAGAGCGCTGTTCTCGTCTATGACGCCGTCTTTCCCGAGGCCCGAAAAATAAAGCTCGTGCAGCTTCATACCGTTCATTTCCCATCCGAGACGGCGCTTCAGTTCCGCGTATTCCGGAGTGCGGGCCTTCCCCTCGTCAGCCAGGGCGGAAAGCTTTTCGATAAGCGTATTGCTGTTAGCTACATAGCCTTTATAAAGCTTCAGGTGGTCGCTGAGCATATTCTCACTGAACCCTTTCATCCCGGCAAGATAAGAAAAGTCCTTCTCCTGGAACGTCTTACTGACGGTTCCGGCGGCGGGGTTCTCCTCGCACCGGCAAGGCGCGGAAAACGCGCAAAAAACCCACAACAAGGCAACTGAAAAGACTATTATCTTGGTTTTCATTTTTCCTCCCTTTGTGTTGACAAAAGCTTTAAGACCCTAGAGCCATTGAATTCAGTTTTATCTCGACTTCATTCAGTCCCTCCCGGCACTCAAAAACAGTATCGGCATACGCCGGCATACCCCGGCGTATCACAGGATCATTGGAAAACCCGAATTTCTCTTTTGGTATACCAAAAATACCTTTGTCGAGTCTGCCGTTGGAATTAACGTCGTGGTAGGTTTTTATGGAATAAGTCCCCGGGGGAACATTTTTAAAAACATGGCGCGTGGAACCGATCTCGGGGTCTAATACCGCCGTCATGAAAATGTTTTTGCCGCTCCTGTATTGTTCCTTTGTAGAAACAAGAGCCAGCATTATTTTGCCGCGCGTGTCCGTCACTCCCGTCACGACGACCGCGATATCCGCTTTGCCGCTTTCGCCGAACGAGCACGGATATTGTGAATATATCAAAAGGACCGGCAATACCGACCGCAGAAATCTCCGCATCATAATGCCTTCATTATACCCGGTTCTAAAGCAAACTCCAAACTTTTAGCCCTTTACTTCCCGCCGGGTTGAGCATAATCTGCGCGCTTCATAATTCGCCTGTTGATTTAGTACTTCGGGAGCAGACTCTTCAAGGGGGTGTCCTTACTTTTATCCTTTTCAGGCGGACAGCAGATGCCCGGTATTCCCTTCAGGGACGCTCGATTTTCCCGGCGAGAAAATCTCGCTCGGAGATCTCCCTCGCTCTCCCTTAGGGCTTTTGCCCTAGGGATCCGTGCCCGCTCGGTCGACCAACGCCCTTCCGGGAACACCTGGCATCTGCTGAAGGAGAAAACGTCCTGAAGTAGGTTCTTGGTGACGGTGCCACCTCTCAACCTCAACCTAAACCTTAACCTGTTACCTTTATAGTTTCACGTCATCCTGAGGGAGCGAAGCGACCGAAGGATCTAGATTCTTCGCCTTCATCTCAGAATGACGCGACTGTCAACCTGAACCTCGACCTGCCCCTTATTCTCCTTCCCAATTCCTAATTCCTGTGCGTTGTTACTATTTAGAGGTGCCTGGAAGTAGTGGTGGGCAACAAGTGACGTGAGCTGACTCCGAGCTATTCCTTCTCATCCACAAAACTAAAATCGCCTATTATCCTGGGGTCAGGATTCCTTCTCATATAATCTATAAAAAACTCTGCTTTTGCCGCGATACGGCTTCCGGGTTCCAGTTCAACAACCTTTTTCATCTCGCTGAATGCCGCTTCCCTGTCCCTTGAATGATTGTAATAGTACACTCCAAGATTATACCGGGCCCGAACGTTGCTGCTATCAAGCTCTATTATCTTCCTGAGAGACGAGTAGGCATTCGGGTACATTTTCATCGCCCAGAAACTTCCGCCTGTCTTATGCAGCGCGGACACGCAAATATTCCTCACATCCTCACGATTGAGATCCAGGTTATCTATTTTCTCGATAAAAAGGTTGAAATTTTCAGCGGCCTTTTCCGGTTTTCTCTCCAAAAAATATGCCTGCCCAAGAAAGTAATAAGGAAACGGGTATTCAGGATCGATCTTTATTGCTTTCCTGAAGAAACCCAGAGCGGCCTTTCTTTCACCCGATACCCACTTTATTTCGCCGAGACGTGTTAAAGAAACGTAGTCCTTCGGGTTTTTAGATAGAAGTTCGGTCAGGCTCTTCTCCTCGCCTGCTGAACTTTTTATTTCCGCCGGCAGTTGAGAAGAACAAAAAACCGGCAGAACAAGCGACGAAGCAACAACAAACACACGCAGAAAGTTTATCATGAGACAATTATACCAGCTCTATCGGGAATGTTAAACATCTTACCGCAGAATAATGAGGCAGTGAGGCTGCAGTTTCCTGAGCGAAGAGAAGAGAAACTGCATAGCCGAACT
>CAYQUS010000002.1:0-232579 GCA_964421015.1 uncultured Planctomycetia bacterium | reverse complement strand
GGAGCAATTGGGGTTGCCTAGGGACGTTTTTGATTTTGATCCCAGACGTGTCCCGGATTTTATTCCTGGACCTGTCCCCCCGACCATTTATTATAGCTCTTTTTTACATATCTTAAAGAAAATTAGGTAGTTGCGTGGTTTTGGAGTTGGGGATAGATTTGGCCAACCGGTAGCCAACAAGAACAAAAGACAGGATGCGGTAAAAAACCAACCACATCCTGTCTTTTGGCCAAATCTATGGCGGAGAGGCAGGCCTTTCAGGGCTAAAATCCTCCCCCTGGTCGGATTTCTTAACGCCCTTCTCGGCATTTCCTCATGCTTTCGGCATTCGGTAAGGATTCGGCACTACTGATTTTCATCTTGTTTGTGCCTCATCCCGCAACATGTCGCGATAACAGAAAAGCCCCCGTTTCGGGGGCTTTTCTGTTATCGTGGCGGAGAGGCAGGGATTCGAACCCTGGGTACCTTTCGGCACACACGCTTTCCAAGCGTGCGCCTTAAACCGCTCGGCCACCTCTCCGCGATGCACAGAGTATAACATGCCCGTACTAGCCCGTCAATCAGGCTCTTAGCGAGGCCGCTTCCATAAGAGCCCTGGCTTTTACAAGCGTTTCCTCGTATTCTTCTTCCGGGTCGGAGTCCGATACTATACCGCCTCCGGAGCCGAAATAAAGTCTGCCGCCTTTAAGCGTCATTGTCCTTATCGCCACATTAAGATCCATTGTGTCATGGAAGCTCATGTACCCTATCGCGCCCGTGTACACGCCTCTTGCGTAGCGCTCGATATCGTTTATTATCTCTATTGCCCGTATTTTCGGACAGCCTGTTATGGACCCGCCGGGGAAAGCCGCTTCTATAATGTCCATGTTCCCGGCGTTTTCTCTTATTGTCCCTTTTACCACAGAAATAGCCTGAAATACCGTGGGGTGAGTTTCTATGAGCCGCGCGGTTTCCACTTTTACCGTGCCGGGAACGGCTATTTTCCCGATGTCGTTCCTTTCAAGGTCCACTATCATAAGGAGTTCCGCGGCGTCTTTTGCGCTTTTTGAAAGTTCTTCTTTCCGCGCGGCGTCGTCTTCCCGGGTTTTCCCGCGCGGTCTTGTGCCTTTCATGGGCCTTGTCTCGATTACATCTCCCCTTCTTCTCATAAAAAGTTCCGGCGAGGCAGAAACGACGGAAATGTCCCCGGCTTTAAGATACGCGCTGAACGGCGACGGGTTACGTTTATTGAGACCGAGATAAAGCCCGTAACCTGAACTGTCCCAGTCTGCCGTAAAGCGCTGTGAAAGGCATGCCTGGTATATATCTCCCTCTTTTATGTGTTCCAGCACTTTTTGAACGGCTTTGACGTAAGAACTTTTTGAGAAGTTGGATCCCGGTAGAGTTTTTATCCCGGAGTCCCCGGATTTAGCGGAACGCAACACCGAACATTCTTCCGGGAGAGGGCCTTTTATGGCTTTTTTAATAAAAGATATTATTTCATCTGGAGTTTCGCCGCGAATGCCAGGCATATCCATAAGGCCGGCGTAAAAATATCCGGGAGAGTTCCTGTCGAAAATGAGTATACATCTGTAAAAGGAAAAATATATGTCCGGCGTTCCGACATCATCTATAAGCGGCCTAGGAAGATGTTCTATAAGATTCTTGGTCTCGTAAGAAAAAAATCCCATTCCCCCCGCAATAAGAGGAAAAGGCGTGTCGTTTTTTACCTTGTATGCCTCCTGCGCCGAAGCAAGCACTTTAAGCGGGTTTCCCATTGCCTGCATACCCTGGGAACCGAAGGTAAGTTTCATAGCCGCTCCCCGGCTCTCTATGGAGAAAAACGGGAAAAGACCTATAAAACTGTACCCCGCCTCTTCTGTTTCAAGCGAACTATTTAGAAAACAGGCTCCTTCCAGGCATGAAAAAAAAGAAAAAATCTCTTCGGGGCTTAGAGCGGAATTTATTTTCTCAAGCCTTATTGACCGGCCCGATCTGGGTAAGAATCTTCTCATTTTCCGGATCTTTCATAGATGCCGCGTATACGTCTCACTATTTCCCCGGTTATCTCGTCCGGGGTGGACGCTCCGGCCATTATGCCTATTCTTTCGGGAAGAGATTTCCCGGGAAGCCTGAGGTCCGCGGCGCTCTCTATCCACAGGGTCCTCTTGTTCAGGCTTTTCGCTATCTCGTAGAGCCTGCCGGTATTTGCGCTTGTCCGGGAACCGACCACAAAAACCATGTCGTTGCCCAGGGCTATCGACCTTATCTCTTCCTGTTTCACTTTGGTTATCCGGCAGGTGGTGTCGTAGAGTTTTATGTCGGGGACCACCTCGTAAAGTTTTTCCATTACCTTCGAGATATTAGAAGCCGACTGCGTGGACTGCGTTACGACGGCGGCTTTTTTTATTCTGGCCAGTTTCAACGCCGTCTTGCCCGCGACCTCCCCGGGAGACCCGACTATAAAGGGTTTCCGTGAAAGCTGCCCGGCTATACCTTTAACTTCGTCATGGTGGCGTTCCCCGATTATTATTATATCCCGCGTTTTTTCAAGCCTTCGCGCTATTCTGTATATGTCTTTCACTTTAGGACAGGTAGCGTCGACTATCCTGTAGCCTTTTTCCCTGGCGTTTTTAAAAACGCTTTTCGCGGCGCCGTGCGCCCTTATTATAAGAGTGGCTCCCCTCCGCGGTTTCAGGGACTTTATTTTTTTTATTCCGCGCCTCTCAAGGTCCTTTACCACGAAGCTGTTATGCACTATGTCCCCCAGCACATAAACGTTCCCGCGCTTTCCGGCGAGGCCTTTGCCTATATCTATCGCGGCTCTGACACCGGAACAGAACCCTGAACTTCTGGCTACATTTATCTCGACCACTATATTCCCTCCAGGGACCTCATCTTATCGAAAGACTTTTCAACAAAATCGTAAAGTTCTTTACGTAAAGATCTGTCCATCCCGAGCCTGGGGATAAGGCTCTTTGCCTCGAAAAGAAGCGAAGAGGCAAGCTTAAGTGAGTACTTCCCCGCGCCCGACGACATTATAAGCCTCCTGAATTCCTCCAGGTCTCCGCTGGTCTTTTCGGTTTTAGCGAATATCTCCGCCGCCCTTTTCCTGCCGGGCGCGGCCAGATTAGCGTATGTTTTCCAGGCCATGAGCGTTTTTTTGGATTCGGCGATGTCGGAAAGAGCGGGTTTCCCGGTTTTTTCAGGAGAGAAAAATATATCAAGCATATCGTCCTGCAGCTGGAACGCCTGGCCCAGAGCGCTTCCCAGCGCGGAGAGTTTTTTTATCTCGGATCTTCCCTCTCCGGCAAGAAGGGCGCCTATAACAAGCGGGGCCTCGAAGGTATACCTGGCCGTCTTGTAGACATATGTGAGAAGAACATCCTTCTTCTTTACTTTTTCCATGCCCGTGAGGTTATTCACTATGTCGATGAATTCGCCCACTCCCGTCACCGACATAGCTCTTGTGAATTCAAGAAGCGCTTTTTCCTTTCTTTCCGCCGGAGCTTTCATAGAGAGAAGTGCCTCGTAAGAAAGCGCGGCTATCACGTCTCCGGCCACTATGGCCAGGTCCCCCCCTATCCTGCTGTCCGGGTGAACTTTAAGCTTACGGTTAAATACCTTGTGCAGCGTGGGTTTTCCGCGCCTTAAGTCAGAATTGTCTATTACGTCGTCATGGACCAGCAGAAAGTCATGCAGAAGCTCGAAAGCCAGAGAACAGCGTATCAGCGCCTTTTCCTCCCGCGCCTTGCCGCGGGAATACCCTTTAAAACTCAAGATAAAAAGTACGGGACGGATACGTTTAGCGGGGCGCGTAACATACTCAAGTATCCCGGAATAAAGGACCGGAGAGGCCTTTTTTATGCCTATCCTGTCTCCGGAGGTTTCTACGAATTCCCTGAGGGAAATGTCGATCTTTTTTATGGTGTCTTTAAACATATGTCCCTTCTGAAGGCGGCCGAGCGGGATCAGCTTTTTTTATTGATAAGGTACGCCCCCGCAAGACCGAACAACCCTATGCCCAGCCAGGAAGAAAGTTCGGGGCTAAGGTATCCGCCTTTTCCCAGGGCCAGGCTTATTGCCACGAAAGGCAGATAAGCCACGCCCGCCGTTATACCTTTAGCCATGCCGATAAGAGCGTTAGCCCTGCCAGTTTCAATGCTGAACGGAACGCCTATAAGCACCGTGACAAGCGCCATGAAAGGAAATGAAAGTTTATAGTTCAAGTCGACTTTAAGCCTGCGTATGGTCTCTTCGGAGCCTGTTTTAAGTATGGAAATGTATTCTTTAAGCTGCAGGTAGCTCATGAGCTTGGGATCGGACTGCGTTCTCCTGAGGTCCTGCGGCGACTCCGGAAGATCTATCTTTTTTTTCTTGAATGTCTCGGGGTCTCCCTGGAATTCGCCGAAAGGACCTATCCTGAACACTATAACATCGTCGCCTTCCCAGAACCCTCCCTCACGGCCTTTTTTTACCCACTTCATCTGGCGGGCGCTCAGCTTCTCGTTTATGACATTGTTCTCGTCCTGCTTGTGGATTATAACGCTCTCCAGAAGGCTTTTCTCCGGATAGAAATATTTGGCGAACATTATCTGCCCGCCGCGGCTGTATATGGCCAGGTCCCTCATGCCGGACCTGTCACGGCCTTCCTCTTTATGGGCTTCCAGTTCGTCCCGCCTTATGTTGTTGGCTCTCTCGAGCGTAGGGGGCACAAAACGGTCGTTGACGATGAACGTCGCGATGCACAAAATAAAAGTAACGGCTATCACCGGTTTCATGAGCTTCCACAGGCTTATTCCGCTTGTTATTACGGCCGTTATCTCCTGGTGTTTGCTTAAGGAGTTGAACACGTACACCGCCGCCAGAAGACACGCGAAAGGCATCATGTTCACAAAAGCGAAAGGAGCAAGATAAAAATAAAACGCGAATATGCTTCCCAGAGAAATGCCGTATTTGAATATATTCTCTATAAAGCTCAATATATCGCCGATTATGCCGACGACTATAAGAAGCGTCACGCAAAAGAGAAAACTCGAAACATAACTTTTAAGAACGTCTTTTTCCAGTATAAGCATCTTTACCTTCTAAGGAGCCTGTAAAAAAGTACCGCTCCAAGCAGCGATAAAAGGATGTTGGCCGACCACACGCCCGCCCAGGCGGGTATGACGCTCCTTATGGCGAACGCTATCCCCCCGAGCATTATGCCCCAGTATATGAGGAAAAGCGCTATGGCAAGCCCGAACCCCACGAACTTTTCCCTGCGGTGGGTAGTTATCGCCAGCGGAACCCCCACAAGAACAAAAACCAGATTCGAAAAAGATAACGCAAGTTTTTTGTGTATCTCCACCCTGAGAGGCACCACATCAAGCGAAGCGGCCATTTTCTCGATGTCCGCTTTAAGTTCTCTTATGCTCTTTTCCCTGGCTTTCTTCTGTATGCTGTCGATGTCGACCACTTTTTCAAGGTTAAGCGTCATTTGGTAGTTCTTGAAAGAAAGTTTATAGAATTCTTCGGGATTCTCCGGAGATATCTCGTCGGCGGAACCGTTCATGAGCTCAAGCCTAACGCCTTTCTCGTCCGGCAGGGGAGTTATTACACCCGTACGGGCCACTATGGTCCTTGTGGGTTTACCCTCGCGCGGCTGATATATGCGCACATCCTCAAGAAGATCTCCTCTCTTATTGTGCACAAAAACTATGTAGTCCTGGAACCCTTTAATAAAAATGCCGGGTTCGAGAAGAGCGGTGGGGTTCTTCATGCCTATTGTCTGAAGAAGCTTCCTGGCCGCGAATTCGGATTCGGGAAGCACTTTGTCGTTAAGAGGCACGTTGGCCAGGCTTACAAGGAAACCCGCGACTATTACGGGGAACACCACCCTGCGCAGGCTTATCCCGCTTGTCCTTAAGGCCGTAAGTTCGTTGTCGCCGCTTAGCCGCCCAAACCCCAAAAGCACGGCGGCAAGGACGGAAATAGGTATCGTGAAAATAAGAACGTAGGGCAGAAAATAAAGGAATACCTTTAGAACCTGAAGAGCGTCAACTCCCTTGTTCATTACCATATCGGCTGTCTGTATAATGTTACCCGCCGCGAGTATTATGGTAAGAACAAAAAGGGCCCCGATAAAAGGCCCTCCCAGTTCTTTGAGTGTGTACCTTGTTATTATCCTCATCTTTTCGCTTTACGAAGCCAGGAGTTTCGTTATGTTGTAAAGATCCTGGTTGAGTTTTTTGTCTTTTTCGCGCTCGAAACAGGCTTCTTTGTATCCCACCAGGCTCAGGTTATGCCCTTTTATGGCGACCATTTTGCCGGTTTCTCCTTCCATCAGGGCCTTAACGGCGTAAGCGCCCATCACAGAAGCCAATATTCTGTCCGGCGCGTTGGGAGAGCCTCCCCGCTGGACATGCCCTAAAGTCACCGGGCGAACTTCATACCCGGTAAGATCGGCTATTTTCCTGGATACGTCAGCGGCTCCCGCGTAACCTTCAGAGACAACTATTATCCAGCTTCGTTTGCCTTTGACCTCGGCTTCTTTTATTTCTTTAGCCACGGCGGAAAGGTCCATGGAACTGCCGGGGTAAAGCACTTCCTCGGCGCCTCCGGCCAAAGCTGCCATGACTGCTATGTAAGGTTCTTCCCTACCCATTACCTCAACGACATATATCCTCTCCATGCTTGTAACTGTGTCCCTTATTTTGTCTATAGCACCCAAGACCGTGTCTACCGATGTATGACATCCTATAGTGTAATCCGTGCTTCCAAGATCGTTATCTATCGTGCCGGGAACCCCTATGGTCCTTATTCCGCCTATTTTCTCAAGCGCCATGGCCCCCTGAAGAGAGCCGTTGCCGCCTATTATCACAAGAGCGTCTATCCCGCTTTTTTTAATGACATCCACGGCTTTTCTCTGCCCCGCTTCCGTCATAAACTCGGCTGAGCGGGCGGTCTTAAGTATTGTCCCGCCGCGCGAGAGAATGTTGCTCACGCTTCTTGAAGTAAGTTCTGTCATTTCGCCGTTTATAAGGCCTTCGTATCCGCGCATTATTCCGTATACCTCAAGGCCCCGGTAAACGGCTGTTCTTACCACGCTTCTTATAGCGGCGTTCATACCGGGAGCGTCCCCTCCCGATGTCAAAACGCCTATTCTTTTCATATTCAACGCCATACTCACCTTCTTTTCCCCGGCCCCGGAGAACTCAATACCTGTAATGTTCGGGCTTATACGGCCCTTCCGCGGGATACCCTATGTATTCGGACTGGGCTTTCGTCATTTTAGTTAGTTTGACCCCTATCTTTTCAAGATGCAGCCTGGCCACTTCTTCGTCAAGATATTTGGGAAGCGTGTAGACCTTGTTCTCATAAACGCCGCGGTTCTTCCACAGGTCCATCTGCGCAAGGGCCTGGTTGGTGAACGAATTCGACATAACGAACGAAGGGTGCCCCGTGGCGCAGCCCAGGTTCACAAGCCTCCCTTCCGCCAGAAGAAAGACAGCCCTTCCGTCAGGGAAGGTGTATTTGTCTACCTGCGGTTTTATGTTAGTCTTTTTTATGCCCGGGAAAGCTTCCAGCTCGGCGACCTGTATCTCGTTGTCGAAGTGCCCGATATTGCAGATTATCGCCTGGTCTTTCATCTTCTTCATGTGGTTTATGGTGATAACATGCTTGTTCCCGGTTGCGGTAACGTAAATATCGCCTTTCCCGAGAGTATCCTCCACGGTCGTGACCTCGTACCCTTCCATTGCCGCCTGTAAAGCGCAGATGGGGTCTATTTCCGTAACTATTACCCTCGCCCCGAAACCTCTCAGGGATTTGGCCGAGCCTTTACCGACATCCCCGTAACCGCATACCACGGCCACTTTACCGGCCACCATGACGTCCATAGCCCTTTTAAGGCCGTCTGCCAGAGATTCCCTGCAGCCGTAAAGATTATCAAATTTAGATTTGGTGACAGAGTCGTTAACATTTATCGCCGGGACCATTAGTTCTTTGTTCTTCATCATCCTGTAAAGACGGTTAACACCGGTCGTTGTTTCCTCTGAAACCCCCTTCCAGTCCTTTATCAGCCTTGACCATTTCCCCGGTGACTTTTTCAGCGAGTTCTTGAGCGCCTTGAAAAGTTCTTCTTCGTCCTCGCCGTGGGTTTTCGCGTTAAGGACTGCCGGGTTTTTCTCCGCGGCCACTCCAAGGTGGAGCATCATGGTAGCGTCGCCCCCGTCGTCCACAACAAGGTTGGGGCCTTTTCCCCCGGGGAAGGTGAGAGCCATCTCCGTGCACCACCAGTATTCTTTAAGGTTCTCTCCTTTCCAGGCAAAAACCGGGATACCGGCTTTAACTATGGCCGAGGCGGCATGGTCCTGAGTCGAGAATATGTTGCAGCTGGCCCATCTTATATCGGCGCCAAGCTCCGCTAATGTCTCGATAAGCACCGCCGTCTGTATCGTCATGTGCAAAGAACCCATTATCCTGACCCCCGAGAGAGGTTTTTTCTTAGAATAACGTCGCCGCACAGACATAAGGCCCGGCATCTCTTTCTCGGCTATTTCTATTTCTTTTCTGCCGAAGTCAGCCAGCGACAGGTCTTTTATTTTGTAGTCTTTACCCTTGACCATTCTGATTCTCCTTTAAACCGCCTTAAGATGTTATTTCGCCGACCTCTTAAGGGTATCGGCCATATCCACTTCTTCCCAGGTAAAACCTTCCTCATCTCTTCCGAAATGCCCGTACGCCGCCGTTCTTCTGTATATGGGCCGTCTCAGCTTGAGTTTCTCTATTATCCCTGAAGGGGTAAGATCAAAGTTCTTTCTGACAAGAGAGCAAAGGCTCGCCTCCGATATCTTGCCGGTCCCGAAGGTGTTAACCATAACGCTTACGGGTTCCGGCACGCCTATGGCGTACGCTATCTGCACTTCGCATTCCGCCGCAAGGCCCGAAGCCACTATGTTCTTGGCTACGTACCTGGCCATGTAAGAGGCGGACCTGTCCACTTTCGTGGGGTCCTTACCGCTGAAACATCCGCCGCCATGGCTGCCCACGCCGCCGTAAGTATCGACTATTATCTTTCTTCCCGTAACCCCTGTGTCTCCGTGAGGGCCGCCTACCTCGAACCTGCCCGTGGGATTTATGAAAATACGAGTGTTCTTGTCCATAAGCTCGGCCGGTATCACTTCTTTTATGACAAGTTCCCTTATGTCCGCGGCAAGATCGTTCATCTTGACTTTAGAACTGTGATGCGCGCTTACCACTATGGCTTCCACCCTTATAGGCCGGTTTCCCTCATATTCCACAGTAACCTGGCTTTTTCCGTCGGGTCTTAAGTAATCCACTCTTTCTTCTTTGCGGATCTTGGCAAGGCGCCTGCTCAGCTTATGCGCGAGTGTTATAGGCAGAGGCATAAGTTCCCTGGTCTCGTCGCAGGCGTAACCGAACATCATGCCCTGGTCGCCGGCTCCGCCCGGATCCACCCCCATGGCTATATCCGGCGACTGCCCCTGTATTGACGTTACCACGCCGCAAGTCAGGTAATCGAACCCGTATTCCGCGTTGGTATACCCTATCTCCCGTATGGTGTTCCTTATGACCTTGGGAATATCAACATAGCAGGAAGTCGTTATTTCCCCGGCCACCATGGCAAGCCCCGTGGTCACCATGGTTTCGCAGGCGACCCTTCCGGAAGGGTCTTCCTTGTAAATTTCGTCAAGTATCGCGTCGGATATCTGGTCGCAAACCTTGTCGGGATGCCCCTCTGTCACGCTTTCCGAAGTAAATAAATGTCTGTCTTTCATTTTTCTCCCTTTCTTTTTATGCCTCTTCCAGTTCTTTCTGCCTGTATTCTATGTCGGCCTTCTCCAGCGAGTTCTTGTCGCCTATGTCGTACCAGCCCTCGTTAAAAACGTATCCGTAAACTTTCTCCTTCTCCGAAAGCCACTTCACGAAATTCCCGGGAGCGTCTTTTACCATGGCGGTCTGCATGTATTCGTCAAGCATGGAAAGTTTCTTTTTAGGAAAATAGTATATGCCCGTGGACGCGAGCGTACTCTCGGGAGAGGCCGGTTTTTCCTGGAACCCTTTAATGAAACTTTCCCCGTCGAGCGAAACTATGCCGTATTTCTGGGCAAGCTTAAGGTCCTTGACGTCATAAAGCGCGACGCCGAACTTGTCGGCTTTTCTGACCTTGTCCAGGAAATCCGGGATGCTGAACTCGAAAAGATTGTCTCCCGCGACTATCAGTATGTCGTCATCCGGGTTTTTCTCGCCCAAAACAAGATCTATGTCTCCGATGGCGCCCAGCCTGTCGTCGTTGGATTTGGTAAGATCGTTTATAACGCTTATCTTGACCGAAAAACTTTTTCCCTTTATCCATTTTTCCACCATGGAGTGGAACTTATCGTTGGTAACTATGTACACCTCGTCGCATGATTCCAGCGCTTCGATTTTCCTGAGAAGCCTCTCAAGTATGGTCTTGCCTCCCACCTTTACAAGAGGTTTTGGCCTGTCCAAAGTAAGAGGGTACAGCCTTGTGCCGTATCCCGCCGCTAGTATCAAAGCTTTCATAAATGTCCTTTCTTTTTCTGGTTATTGACCCTACAAAAGATCTATAGCAAGGTCGGGAATGAATTCTATAAGTTTTTTACGGGCATATTCCCTTACCTCTTCTCCTGTCGTGAAAAGAAGCACCTTCTCGGCTACTTCCCTGGCATCGTCGAATTTTATGGACCTTACCACTTTTTTTATCTCGGGAACGGCTATAGGGGAAGTGCTGAATTCATCCAGCCCAAGCCCCAGAAGCACCATGGTAAGCGATACGTCCCCGGCCATCTCTCCGCACAGCGACACCGGTATCCCGTGTTTGTGCCCGTTGTCTATGACCATTTTTATAAGGTTTAATACCGCCGGATGCGCCGGTTCGTAAAGGTAAGCTATTTTCTCGTTGACCCTGTCAACCGCCAGAGAATACTGTATGAGGTCGTTGGTCCCTATGCTGAAAAAATCGGCTTCCTGGGCCAGAACGTCGCTTGTTATTGCCGCCGAAGGCACCTCTATCATGGCTCCCACTGGTATGTTGTCGGCGAAAGGTATTTTTTCCTTTCTAAGCTCTTTTTTTACCTCTTCCAAAAACGCGTTGGCCTGCCGGAACTCCGATATCCCCGATATCATGGGATACATTATCCTTATGTTGCCGAAAACCGAAGCCCTTAACATGGCCCTTAGATGCGACCTGAAAATATCGGGCCTGGCCAGACAGAACCTTATGGCGCGCCAGCCCATGAACGGGTTCATCTCTTTGGGAACATCGAGCTGCGAAAGGAACTTATCCCCTCCCAGATCCAGCGTCCTTATTACCACGGGATTAGGGTTCATTCTTTTAGCCACGGACCTGTAAGCGTTGAACTGCTCTTCCTCGCTGGGAAGATCCGCCCGGTTCATATAGAAGTATTCCGTCCTGTACAGCCCTATTCCCTCGGCGCCATGCGAAAGTACGCTCGCCACGTCTTCCGGAAGCTCTATATTGCCGGCGACGGAAATTTTCTTGCCGTCCAGAGTTTCTCCGGGAAGCAGCCTGAGCTCGCACAGGTCTCTTTCTATGCTTTCGTATTTTTCTTTTTCTTTCTCGTATTTCTCAAGGACTTTCTTGGCCGGATTGACTATGACCACCCCGTGTATACCGTCAAGTATTACCTGGTCGCCGTTCGAAACCAGGTCTGTCACGGATTCGAGCCCGACTACAGCCGGTATTTCAAGGGACTTGGCCATTATGGCCGTGTGTGAGGTCCGTCCCCCTATGTCTGTCGCGAACCCGAGGACCCTCCCCTTGTGCATCATTGCCGTATCCGAAGGCGAAAGGTCGTAGGCTATAATTATGGATTTTTCGTCGAGGCTCTCCATGCTGCGCTCTTTGGTGCCTATAAGGTTCTTCAGCACCCTTTTACCCACATCGGCTATGTCGCTGCTCCTGTCACGGAGATACTCGTCTTTTGCCCCCGAAAGCGCCGAGGTGTACCTGTTCAGGACTTCCGCGAAAACAAAAGATATGTTCCGTTTCCTCTTTTTTAACTGGGAAACCACCTCTCCTATGAGCACCTTGTCCTCAAGGACCATAAGATGGGCGCTGAATATCCGTCCGTGCTCGACGCCCATTTCCTTTGATATCTTTTTCTCTATATCAAGAAGCTCTTTGCGTGTTTTTTCCAGGGCCGTCTCGAACTTCTTTATCTCGCCGTCTATTTCTCTGTCGGTTATGACCCTTTCCTTGGGAGAGACCGTTTCCGTGCCGAAGACATAGGCCTTCCCGACCACTATACCGGGAGCGGCGGGTATGCCTTTTATCTTTCTCTGCTTCTTTGCCGGATTTTTCTTTTTTTCGGTCATTTTCTTCTCCGCGCGTCACGCTTCCAGATTGTCTATGTCCCCGGAAAGGGACTGTGAAAGCTCTTCCATGGCCGGTTCCGCGTCGTGCCCTTCTATTACAAGCTTTATACGCGCCCCTTTCTCGGCGGCGAGCATAAGTATACCCATTATGGACTTACCGTTGACCTCCTGTCCGTCCTTGAATATCTTTATGTCGCTGTCGTACTTATTGGCCTTCTGCACGAATATCGCCGCGGGACGGGCGTGAAGCCCGGTCCTGTTCTTTATGACTATCTCTTTTTCCACTGTAGCCATGTCCTCACTTTACGTATATGGCGGCACATATCTTCCGCTCGTCACGTCCCTTGATTATGAAGTTGTCTCCCATCACCACGCACGAACCCTGAAAGGTCTTTCCGAGCCCGCGCTCCGTCTCATTGACCGTATAGACCGGATAAGTCCATACTTTGAGGGGCCTGTCCATGAACATCCTTATCTCGAGCCCTGAATACCTGTCCGTAAGCTCTATCTCATCACAGACCGACATCCTGGGGCCTTTCATTACATTAGCGTCCCAGACAAGAAAATTAAATTCCATGGCGAACCCCAGTTCGCTCTCTCCGTCAGAAACGCCCCTTACAGTCTGTTCCACACCTATCGCCGGGAAAGTCCCGAGGGTTATCTTCTTTTCTACCTCGATCTCGGTTGAAGGAACGCCGTGCCTGAGCTGTCCCTTCGCCGAGAAGACCCGGGTTATAAGATCTTTTCCGGCGGCCGTGCCGGAAGTGTATTTTCCTCCGAAAAACACGTTCGACTGCCTGCCTGAAGAAGCGAAGATATCCCATTTTACATGGCCTTCTGAAACCCTTGTTATAAAACACGATCTTCTGTACCCGTCATACGCCAGGACCTTCTCGAGGCCCTTTTCGCCGACGCCCAGTATCTCGTGTATGTCCACATCCGAACCCTCGCTGGTCTCCGCTTTCTTTCTGGCTTCTCTGGTAACCGACCAGTGGCCCCTCTCCAGTTTTCTGTGGTAAGGTTCCCTGCGCCTTGAGAAAGAATTCACCAGGTTTATTTCCCTGTCCTTGAGATCTATCTCCTCGATGGAGGCGCCGTTCTCGGGGCTTATATAAAGTTTAAGATGCTGGTTGCCTATGACCGATTCCCCGGTTTTTTTGTCGCTCACGTTTTCGGCGCAAAAAACCGGGCCCTTTTCCCTTTTCGACCCGGACTCAAGTATCTTTTCGGCCCTTATGATATGCGAATAAACCCCTGACCTGAGATGAGGAAGATACACCCCGCCGAAAGTCCCGTGCCAGTAGGGGCAGTTCGTCTGCGCTTTAAAAAGTTCCTTTCTGGCCCTGGGCAACTCAGCGCCTAAGCTTTTCTCCGATATCTTGCCGCTTACCTCGAGCATGCGTTCGTACATCCTTCCGGATTCCGGATATTTTTTCATGAAGTTCCCGAAACTTCCCTCGCTCCAGTCTTCCATTTCCGAATAACTGGCTGGAGAGAGAACGCCTATATCCTCTTTATGTGAAAGCGAAGCCACCTCGGAATAAGTAGAAGTTTCCAGCCAAGAACTTTCTCTCTCGAGAAGGGTAAAAAATCTTTCGAGCCACTTTTTCCTGTAGACATGCGTATGGGTCCTCGGCCATGCCCCGAATTTCTCCAGATCGTCCGCGAAAAAGAAACATGGCGCGTCAACGTCCCTGGCGGCGTTCTTTATGTACTCAACAGTTCTTTCCGGGGCGGAGAACGGCATAAGGTATCTTAATTTGGTGGAAGCGGGACAGGCCGTGACCGACCCCTCGTCCCCGTAAGTTACGCAAGGCCTGAAAAGGCCCTTATCCCCGGAATATGAGGATAAAAGGTGATTGTCATCCAGTATGGTGTACTTTATCCCTTCGGCGGAGTAGATGTCGGCCAGGCTCCTGTGCCAGACCCTTTCGGTGGTCCAGGCTCCGGAAGGCTTCTTCCCGAAGATCCTTTCCACAAGCCGCGACATCATTTTTATCTGCTCCGCGGCGTCCTGTCTAGGTATGGCCGGCATTATGGGCTCGAAATACCCCCCTCCCATTATCTCTATCTGTCCGGCGGACCTCATCTTTTTAAGGGTTTCTATGTATTCGGGTTTTTTCTCCTCAAGCCAGTCCAGCATGTTACCCGAAAAATGGAACGTTGCCTTTACCGACGGGAATTTCTCCAGAACCGCCAGGAAGGGACCGTAAGAAAGGTCAAACGCCTTCTCCACCTCGCCTTCAAAATTGAACACCGGCTGGAAAGCGTGGAAGGCCATCGCGAACTTTACCTTCTCGTATCCCCTGGGAAAATTTTTTTCTTTCATTTTTCTATCACATCCATAATTACTTCCGTAAGCTTTTCCGGATCGTGCCTGACAAATTCCTTCGAGCCCGATATATGGGCCTTTACAAGCTCTATCTTTTCGTCGTTAAGCCACTTCTCGTCCATCTTGTCGAGCTTTACCGGATACTGGCCCTGCGCCTTGTACCTGTCGTAAAGACTTTCCGGTATCCTTGAGACATTCGCCACGCAGCAGTTCACTATGCCCGGGCGGGTATGTTTCACTATCGTCTTAACGTGGTCGCTCACGGAAAAATCATCGGTCTCGCCCGATTCGGTCATAACGTTGCATATGTATATCTTGCGCGCCCGGGACCTCGCTATCGCGTTCTGTATGCCCTCTATCAAAAGGTTGGGCATGACGCTCGTGTAAAGACTGCCCGGTCCCATTATTATGACGTCGGCTTCCTTTATCGCCTCGACTGATTCCTCGGTAGCTTTGCAGTTCGCCGGGTTAAGAGAAAGCCGCTCTATGGGGCTTCCCTTCTCGTCCCTTATTCTGCATTCTCCCTCTACCTCCACGCCGTTCTCGCGCCTTGCTACAAGTTTGACGGTCTCAAGCGTCGCCGGATATACCTTCCCCCTTATGGCCAGAACCTTACTGGACTCCCTTATGGCCTTGGCGAAATCGCCGGTTACCCTGGCAAGAGCGGTTATAAAAAGATTGCCGAAATTATGGCCGTCAAGCCCCTTACCCTCTGTGAACCTGAACTGAAAAAGCGGGCCGAGTATATCCTCAGAATCCGAAAGAGCAACAAGGCAGTTGCGTATATCCCCGGGCGGCAGAACCCCGAACTCTTCCCTGAGCCTCCCCGAGGAACCCCCATCGTCGGCAACGGTGACAATAGCGGTTATGTTGCTTGTTTTGTGTTTAAGCCCCGTAAGAAGAGTGGAAAGACCGGTCCCTCCCCCCACAACAACAACCTTGGGACCGCGCTCGAGAATACGCCGCTCGTATATCTTTTCCACCAGATCGCTTCGATCGATCTCTCCGCCGGGGGCGACGGCCGTCATAAGGGACCTGAGTATCCTTTTAACGGCCAGGATCACGCTGCCTATCCCGAACATTATCACCATTCCGGCCATTGCCTTATTGTGAGGGTTCCTTTCGGCAATGACTATGACAAAACCCATGGATATCATGAAAATGCCGAAAACGGCCAGAGATATCCACCTCTTTATAAGCATTCCGGGATAAAGCCACTTGAGTTTTTGAATATTCATATTTTTTCGGCAATGCACCGCGCGACCCGAAGCGGCCCTCTTTTCCCGGCTTTATCCTCTTTTCTGTTCCTCATCCTTGATTATCTTAATAACGTCCTTGGCGCTGGACGCCGAGCGAAGCCTGTCCCTTATGAACTTATCGTCCAAAAGGCGCGAGATCTTAGCCAACGCCTTAAGATGCGGTCCCGGGGTCTCACCCGGATCTACCAGAAGGAAAAAAATGTAGGTCGGTTCGCCGTCCAGGCTCTTGAAGTCAAGCCCCTTCTTGGATATTCCCAGGGCCGCGCCCATTTTTTTCAGTTTAGATGATTTGGCGTGAGGTATAGCTATTCCCTTGCCTATTCCGGTGGACCCGAGAGCCTCTCTTTCTTTGACCTTCTTCAGGATCTCGGATCTATCTTCTTTTTTCACTTTCCCCGAAGAAACAAGCAGCCCGATAAGCTCCGTAAGAACCTCGTCTTTTCCCTCGGCTTCAAGACCAATGCCTATAGACTCTTTATCAAGTATTTCGTAAATGTTCATGTTCTCCTTTTCTCGGTGTGGTTTTTTGAAGGGGAAAACGCGTGGAACACCGCTCTACTTCATTGCAGCCGGATTACGGAAGTATGGAGCGGGTGATCGGACTTGAACCGACGACAATCACGTTGGCAACGTGATGCTCTACCAACTGAGCTACACCCGCCCGATATTCTCCGGCAGCGTTTTATCGCTAAATATATGGTACCCGCACAAGGATTCGAACCTTGGACCAACTGATTAAGAGTCAGCTGCTCTACCAGCTGAGCTATGCGGGCACTCGACCAATTCCTGTGCCTCACTCACGGCCTGCGTATTATAACACAACAGGCGAAAATACCGCAAGTATACTATTATATTTTTATTGCCCTGTCGTTAGCTCCGGTTAGCCCTTAAAAACTGTGCTTTTTTATGAAATCCACAAGCTCGCCCATGTTGGCCTCTGCCATTGAAACACAGGTATCGGCGCAGCCGTAGTATATCCTTATGGTATCCCCTCCAAGCACTACCGCCGAAGAAGGAAATACAACGTTCGGCACATCTCCCACTCTTTCGTATGTTTCGGTGGGCGCCAGGAGGTAGTCTTTGGTCCTGTAAAGGACCTTCCAGGGCTCGTTCCTATCAAGAATAGCGCCGCCGGCGTAGTAAAGGTACCCGTTACAGCTGGTCCATACACCGTGATAAATGAGAAGCCAACCCTCTTCTATTTCTATCGGCGCGGGGCCGGGGCCTATCTTGGTGGACTGCCAGCTGGACCTTGCGGGCTCGAAAACGAACCTGTGGTTGCCCCAGTGAACCATATCCGGGCTTGTGGAATAGAACATGGCCCCGAAAGGCGTATGCCCCATATCGCTGGGCCTTGAGTACATGGCGAATTTGCCGTTTATCTTTCTCGGGAAAATAACGCAGTTCCTGTTCGCCGGGATGGTCAGATTTTCTTTCTGCGAGAACTTTTTGAAATCCTTTGTAGTGGCCATGCCTATAAGCGGGCCCTGCCTGGAATCCAGGCACCAGGTAAAATAGTAAGTATCGTCTATTTTGGTAAGCCTTGGATCATAGGTTCTCTCGGTTATGCGCAGATATTCGTCGGGGCAGTCCATTTTGAGGACCTCCGGGTCTATGTCCCACTTTATGCCGTCCTTACTGAACCCCACATGCATGGTGAAATTGAAATCTATCTCGTCTACCCTGAATATCCCGGCATACCCGTCGCCGAAAGGCACTATGGCGCTATTGTGTATGCTGTTGGCCCTGGGCACGGCCTTAGCGGTTATTATTGGGTTAGCCTTGTATCGCTTGAATACTGTCTCGTTAGCCATGATTCTCCTTTTTGTGTCTGACTGCTATTTTTAAGCTCTTTATGCTGAAACTCTCCTAAAACGAACATTTTCTCCAGAAGATGATATACGTAGACGCGTCATTTTTCAACAAAAATCGGATTTAAAAACCCGTCGTTATTTCCGCCTCCGCGGCGGCGTTTATCCCGGCGAAAAGGCTGTTCCGGAGCCTCCTCACGGCCGTACCTTAATTCCTTCCGGGCATTGTTTTCTCTTGTATTCGGACATCTTTATGGAAGAGATTATCCTGTCGACCGTTCCCGGATCGAACCCGCGCGATTTAAGTTCCTCGGGCGTGACCTTTTCGTCAAGGTGAAGCCCGAGCACCTCGTCGAGCACGCTGTACGGCGGAAGCGAATCCTCGTCTTTCTGTCCCGGTTTAAGTTCGGCCGAAGGCACTTTGTCTATGGTCTGCCGCGGGATAATTTCCCCGGAACCGTTTATGTATTCAGCCAGACGATACACCTCGGCTTTTAAAAGATCGGATATCACCGCCAGCCCACCCACGGTATCTCCGTAAAGTGTACAGTATCCCATCATCGCCTCGCTCCTATTCCCGGTGGCAACCACAAGATGCCCATATCTATTGGAAAAAGCCATTAGCACGTTACCCCTTATCCTGGCCTGTATGTTCTGGTGGTAAACCTCTATCTCTCTGGTCTCGTCTCCTCCGAGATGTTTTTCAAGCGCCCCCAGGTAAGAGTCATATATCCCGCTTATCGGAATGACCTTGAACTCTATGCCCAGATTACCCGCGAGGGCCTCGGCCAGAGTTATGCTTTCCTTGGAAGAGTACCTGGACGGCATCGAAAGGCCCAGTACGTTCTCTTTACCCGCGGCGGCAACCGCTATACAGCACGTCACTGCCGAGTCTATTCCGCCGGAAAGGCCTAATACCACTTTTTTGAAACCTTCCCGGGCCATGTATTCCCTCATTCCGTCAACAAGCTTGCCGTATATCACGCCTGCCGGCACATCTTTTAAAGAACTTTTAGCGGCCATTTTTTCTCCTTTACTTTTAAAGTGTTAGCTGATACCCTTAACTGCATATGCGCCCGTAGCTCAGATGGATAGAGCAACTGGCTTCGAACCAGTTGGTCGCAGGTTCGAGTCCTGCCGGGCGCGCCATATTCAGCGGCTCTATCCGATCCTTCTCTTTTTTTCTTTTCTAAGGCACCATATCGCCTCGGCTATCATCCACGCCTCCAAAATAAGAAGGCATAGCCCTATAACAAACCTTCCGCGTGAAGAGATCACAAAAAAATTGCGCAGGCTCACTGCCATGGCCCAGCTGGATGAAACGACCATGAAGACCATTGGAACAGACGTCGCCCACACTCCGGCGCTTTTGTTCTTAACAAGATACACTGTTGCCACAAGAAGCACAAGCCCGGCCAGAAGCTGATTACTTATGCCGAAAAGAGGCCATAGAAGAAGCGCCCCGGTGCCACCTCCGCTTGAAAAAGCCAGCAGGCCCGCGGCTATAACTACCACTGCCGTGGCCTTATACCTCTCTGTAAGCGGCTTTATCCCCGCCCCTGAAGCCAGTTCGGTCACGACGTAACGCTGTATCCGGGTAGAGGTGTCAAGCGTGGTGCCGGCGAAGGACGCTACAAGCACTCCCACAAGAGCCTGCCCGAAATTAACGGGGATCCCAATGGCCTTAAGCATGTTAGCCGACCCGTTGACAAAGGCTGTTATCTTTTCGGTAAGTCCCGCGGCGGCTCCCCATCCGGAATAATGGTGGTTCCATGCTGCCGCTCCGGTGAGTATCTCCCCGCCGGAAGATCTCACATAAAGGCCTATCCCCGCCGAAACCGCTATTATGACTATTACCCCCAGAAGCCCTTCGGTAAGCATCCCTCCGAAACCGACGAACTTTATGTCGTTTTCGTTCTTCACCTGTTTGGAACTGGTTCCCGACCCGACCAGGGCATGAAACCCCGAGATGGCGCCGCAGGCTACCGTTATAAAAAGGAACGGCAGTATCGGCGGAGCGCCAGCGGGAGAAAGCCGGACAGCGGGCGCCACTATTTCTGGCCTTGAAAAAAATATACCCAGAAGGAGAACGCCTAGCCCGATAAAAAGCTGATGGGAATTTATGTAGTCCCTGGGCTGCAAAAGCGCCCATACGGGCATTACGGAAGCGGCATAGGCATAAATAAGAAGAAGCACTATCCAGATCCCCATAGGAGATATGCCCATAACAGCCGGCATTTTAAGGGGGAACAATACACCGAGAAAAATAGAAAAATACATAGCCGCCACCGCTATGACCGACATGACAGTCATATTGAACTTCTTTTTGTAGGCTAGCACTCCCACCGCCAGGGCCAGAGGTATCTGCAGCCACACCGACAGCACAGACTCCGGATACATGTCGAAAATGACCGCCATTACCATACCAAACACCGCCACGACTATCCACAAAGCAAAAAGTATTATGAAAAGGAACAATATCCTAACCCTCGGACTTATAAGTTCCCGGGATATCTCTCCGATGGACATGCCCCTGTGCCTCACGGATATTATCATGGCCGCGTAATCGTGCACGGCTCCTGCTATAATCGAACCTGCTATTATCCAGACAAGCGCCGGAACCCAGCCCCAGATAACGGCTATGGCCGGACCGACTATCGGGCCGGTACCGGCTATGGAAGCGAAATGATGCCCGAAAAGGACTTCCCTGCTGGTAGGCACGTAGTCTATATCATCGCGCAGCTCCTCGCTGGGAAGCTTTCTTCCGGGATCGGACAGAAAAACCCTTGAAGCCACAAAAGAACCGTAAAATTTGTAGGCCGCCGCGAATATCAGGACAGAACAAACCGTCACAAGGATGGAACTCATGTCTTCAGTCCTCCCAAAGCCGGGAGGGTTCCATACAAAGGTATATCCAGCATTTAGCCCCGGCTTCCCTTAAAAATTGCCTCATTTTCGAATAAATATTTTTCCTGAGACTTTCAGGGTACCTGAATTTTCCGTCAAAATCCAGAAAAAACTCTCCGTCATAATACATTGAGTTGTTTTCGAACCTCTGTTCTGCCGCCTGTTTCAGCCCCGGTGAATATCTCAGCGTCCCCAGGCTTACCCATGCGGCCTTTTCCCTTATTTCGCGGCTGGAAAAAAGCTCCGCCGTTATATCCCTGTACTCTTTTTCCCATCCCTCGCGCCATATCACCGGGTCAAAATGAAAAGCCACGGAGTAGCCTTTTAATGCCGCCTGCCTTGCGGCCTCTATTCTGTCCCTTACACCGCTGGCGCCTTTTTCGAAGGCCTGCGCCAGGCTCGGCGTGTTTATCGACCAGGATATGACAACGTTTTCATGAGGCTCTTCCTTCAAGACGTTCTCTATCTCGGCGGTCTTTGTCTTAAGTTCAAGGACAAGGTTCCGGGCGCTCCTGAAAAAACCAATGAGCTTGCGCGCGTAACCGGTGTACGCGTCTAAAGCCAAAGAGTCCGTGAATTCGCCCGTACCTATCCTTAGCCCCTTCGCGGCGACGGCGTCAAAATCCATGATATGCCTGTAATAATCGTCGATATTAGCGGTAAAAACCAGGCCCGGGATGTCGTTATATGTCTGCAGGTAGCAGTAAGAACAGTCAAAAGGACAGCCAAACCCCAGATTGAGCACCCAGTAACCGCATCTTCTGGCATCCCTGGTACAGGGACATTTTTTTATGAAAGCCGCTTTGTTGGCCGTGATAAATAAGGTTTCCCGCCGTCGGTTATATTCTTCTATCCCGCCGGAAAGACGGGCCATCCTGGCGGCCTTTCCGAGACTGTCGGCCTCGTGAACCTCGGCATTCGGAAAATTTCGGAGAAAATCGCGTGTCCACTCAAAAGACAGAACGCTTTTTTCAACGAATATCTTTCCCGGGGACAGTTTTCCTTCCCAGAGAGAACACTCTTTGGAGCCGGGACCCATTTTTACGGGCATTATCCTGACCTTGTCCCCGTTTTGCCGGGAAGGGTACCTTCTTCCGAGCAGGGCTTCTTTTATTCTGTGAAAGGCTCCGCCCGGGTCGTCCAGAAGGTACACTCCGGCTTCCTCGAGGACAGTTGCCGCGGGCACGCCTTCCCTCCGGCTTATCTCATATACCAGCCTGACAAGTTCGTTGCTTTTGTTCACCCCAAGCCTTATGGGCATGGCCTTTTCCAGCATGTCAGCCGCGCTTTTAGCGAGAAGATAATTGTCTTTAATTGCCATTCTCACATTATATATTAAGCCGCCCCGGCGCCGAAGACAAAAAACCGGTAAGGCGCGCATCCAATATTGAGCTTGTACACTACCGCGAAAACACTATAATATTACAAAAGCCCGGCATGATGAGTTTATGTACCAGGGGGCTTTCGTCGCGAAAAAATTCTCAAAGGAGTTTCACATGGTGCTTCACATAATGCGCGGAAAAAAATTCTCAAAAAGGGTGCTCGGGGGGCTTCTGGTGATAATAATCCCGGCTTTTGTTTTCTGGGGTGTGGACACTCTGACGGACAGGCCGAAACCCGCCGGAAAAATATTCGGCAGGACAATCTCGGCCGAGAATTTCTATTCCAGCCGGCAGGGAGTGCAGGCCCAGATAATACTTAACTATTTCTCCGATTACGCCTCCATGAGCTCTATACTTAAAGACCGCTCCCTTATGAACAGAATGGCTTGGGAAAGACTGCTTCTTCTGCTGGCGGCAAAGGACAGCAGGGTCAGGGTGGACAACCGGGAAGTAATGCTTTTTATCGCTTCGCACCCTCTTTTCCAGCGCGGCGGCGGTTTCGACAGGTCGGTATATTCGTCAGCGCTCGGGAACCCATCCCTTTCCATGTCTCCGCGGCGTTTCGAGGAACTTGTACGGGAAAACCTCATGGTGATGAAATTCCGCAACGGTTTACTTGAAAATATATCGGTATCCGACGAGGAGATAATAAACAAGTTCTCGGAATACGCCGACAAGGCCGTTCTTTCCTACTTTCTTGTGGATAAGGACAACTATTTCGAGCAGGTAGAGGTCACGGAAGAAGAGGTCCTGGCGGCGTACGACCGGAACAAGGACCGGCTTTTTTCTAAAGAAAAAGCGGCCGTAGAATACATTGAGATCCCTTATTCCAGCGCCGATGAGAAGAACGAACTGGCTAAGACGCTTGAAAACCTGGCGGTGGAACTCGCCCGTGAGAACGCTTCTTTCGAAAAAAGGTCAGGCGAACTGGGTTACAAATACGGTAAAACCGAGCTTTTCGCCCAGGATGAAAAGCTCTCCGGAATGTCCTGGTCCGAGAACTTCAATCAGACAGCTTTCGCCCTCAAGGACGGAGAAGTAAGTTTCCCGGTTTTTTCCGCCCCGGATAAAGGCTCGGCTTTCATAATAAAGCGCTTCGGCACGGAAACTCCCCAGCTTCTTCCCTTCGATAAAGTAAAAACCGAGATAACGCTGGCTCTCAGGAACGTAAAAAGCGTAGAGTCCGCCAAGACCTTCGCTGACGAACTTTTCCAGGGGATATCCAAAGGCGAGTTGACTTTCGAGGAAGCGGCTGAGAAGGCCGGAGCGGCGGTCAAAAAGACGGCGCAGATAAACTCGGAAAGCAAGATCGACGACATAACACCGGCCAAAGAGCTGGTGTCAGCGGCGTTCTCTTCGGGCGGAGAAAAATACATCCCCCCGTTCATAACCCACAGGGGAATACTTCTTACGCGCGTGGACGAGCTCTACAAGGCTCCTTCCTCGGAGCTTACCGAGGAACTCAGGGAAACTCTCAAAAAAAGCATAACCGCCTCCAAGCAGGCTACCGCGGTTACCGATTGGCTTAACGCGCACTCAGCCGACGTGGAGACTTACAGGCCCATAGAGGAAATGTAACAAGGGGTTCTATCCGAGGAATTTTTCCAGCTCTTTCTTGAAGTGAGAGACGTCCTTGAACCTTCTGTATACCGAGGCGAACCGCACATAAGCCACTTCGTCGAGCTCATACAAACGGTCCATTACCATTTTTCCTATAATGGTGGTCTTTACTTCTCTTTCCGCTTTTCTGTGGACCTCTTTGGTGATCTCTTCAACTATATCTTCTATCCTGTCCATGCTCACCGGCCGTTTTTCGCAGGCCTTCATTATGCCTTCTTTTATCTTCTCCCTGTCGAAACGTTTTCTAGTGCCGTCCCTTTTTACCACCATCATGGGAGCGTTCTCAACGTACTCGTAGGTAGTGAATCTTTTCCCGCATTTCAGGCATTCTCGCCGGCGCCTTATGCTGAGGCCCTCCGCCTGCATCCTGGAATCTATAACTTTGTCGTCTATGTTGCCGCAAAAGGGACATTTCATCGTTTCATCACCGTCATCTCGACACCGGACTCCCTCAGGAACCCAACCGCGAACTCATCGGGATAATTCCCGTCTATGACTATTTTTCTTATGCCGGCGTTGATTATCATTTTAGCGCATATGGCGCAAGGCTGAACGGTAACATAAAGCGTGGCTCCGTCAAGATTAACGCCGTGCCTGGCCGCCTGAAGAAACGCGTTCTGTTCGGCGTGCAGGGCCCTGCAAAGCTCATGCCTCTCTCCCGAGGGAACCTTCAGTTTTTCCCTTAGGCAACCTACCTCGTCGCAATGTTTAACTCCCATGGGCGCGCCGTTATACCCCGTGGCCAGTATCTGTTTATTCTTTACCACAACCGCTCCAACCTGCCTCCTGAGACAAGTGGACCTTGTGGCCACAAGATGGGCTATACTGAGAAAATACTCGTCCCAGCTGGGCCTTTTGGCCTTGGCGGGAACACCGGTTTTTTCAGCTTTTTTTCTTTTGCCTGCCATACCCTATCCTACCCTTTTATGTTCTCCATTTCTTTTATCCAATCAGCGTAAAGCGGGAAATCCCGGAGCATTTCCTTGACGTCTTTCCTTATCGCGCTCAACTTTGCCTCGTCGTCCCTTGCGGCTATGGCCCTGTCTATAAGCTCGGCTATCCTGGCCATCTCTCTTTCTCCCATGCCGCGCGTTGTAACTGCCGGGGTTCCAAGTCTTATGCCGCTAGTTACGAACGGGCTCTTCTGGTCGAAAGGTATAAGGTTCTTATTGACGGTTATCCCGGCTTTGTCGAGGCATACGGTGGCTTCTTTTCCAGTGACCCCCTTGTTGGAAAGATCGACCAGCATAAGGTGATTGTCGGTCCCGCCGGAAACTATCCTGAAACCTCTTGAGGAAAGTTCTTCCGAAAGCTTTCTGGCGTTGGTCTTGATCTTTCCCTGATAGACCTTGAACTCGGGTTTAAGAGCCTCTTTGAACGCAACGGCCTTTGCCGCTATTATGTGCATCAGGGGGCCCCCCTGTATGCCCGGGAACACAGAGGAATCTATTTTCTTGGCGAATTCTCCGCGGCACATAACTATACCCGACCTGGGGCCTCTCAACGTCTTATGAGTGGTCGACGTAACGAACTCTGAGACCCCCACAGGACTCGGGTGTTCCCCAGCGGCGACAAGCCCGGCTATGTGGGCCATATCTACCATGAGGACCGCTCCGACTTCGTCGCATATTTCCCTGAATTTTACGAAGTCTATGGTTCTGGGATACGCCGAAGCCCCGGCAATTATCATTTTTGGTTTAGTTTCAAGAGCCTTTTTCCTTATTTCACCGAAATCCAGTTTCTCGGTCTCGGGGGAAACGCCGTAAAAGACCATATTGTAGAACATCCCTGAAAAATTCTTGGGATGCCCGTGCGTGAGGTGCCCTCCGCAGGCAAGATCCATGGCAAGAACCGTGTCCCCTGGCTTTACAGCCGTGAAATATACGGCCATGTTGGCCTGTGACCCTGAATGCGCCTGCACGTTGACATGTTCGGCGCCGAAAAGCTGTTTAGCCCTTTGTATAGCTATCTCTTCGGCGGTATCGACGCATTCGCAGCCGCCGTAATACCGGGCTTTGGGGTATCCCTCGGCATATTTGTTGGTCATCGCCGAAGAAACGGCTTCCATCACCGCGCGGGAAACAAAATTTTCGCTCGCTATAAGTTCTATCCCGTGTTCTTCTCTTTTTGTTTCCTCAAGGATAGCCGAAAATATCTCCGGGTCCGCCTTGTACAGATTTTTCATATGGTCTCCTTCCCCTTAACCTCAACCTTAGTCCCCTCCCTATTGCCGGGGACAGTTCGACTAGGCAGTTTCACTGTCTTACCCTTCTTTTCCTCTTACTCCTTACTCCTTTCTCCTTACTCCTTTCTCCTTATTTCTTCCCCCTGAACACTTTCTTCTCATACTCCTTGATGAGCCGCACTCTTTTGGCGTGCCGGCCCTTGAGCGCCGGGGTCTCGAGCCACGCTTTTACCGTCGCCTCCGCGTCGTCTCTAGATATCCTGTCGGCCGCAAGCACCAGCAGGTTTATGTCGTTGTGTTCCCTGGCAGAAACGGCTTCCGAAACTTTGCCGCAGACCCCGGCCCTTACTCCGGGGAGTTTATTGGCTATAACCGCCATGCCGACTCCCGTCCGGCAGATAAGTATGCCCCTCGGTTCTTTTTTCTCCGATACCCTGGAGGCGCATTTGAACCCTGTGACGGGATAATCGCAGGGTTCGGGAGAATCAGTGCCCGCGTCGTATACCTTGTAGCCCCATTCTTTAAGTTTCCCCGACAGAAACTCTTTAAGCGCGAACCCCCCGTGGTCTGACCCTATCGCTATTTTTCCAGCCATCTCAAAAGCTCCTTCACTGATCGTTTTATAACGTTGAACGAAGACATGTAAAAGGCCATAGGCCTTCCTATGGGGTCGGGGATCATCATCTCGCTCCTGTCAGGATCGAACTCGCCGAGATACCTGACCTTGCTCTCCGATCCAGGGGAAAGACCGAGAACCGCGAGCTTATGTTCCGGAGCCATGACGAGTATTATATCCGCCCAGTCCACCATTTCTTTGGTCAGGCTTTTAGACATGTATCCCGAGGGATCTATCCCCTCTTTTCCCAAGAGAGTTATCACTTCCCTGGACGGGCTTGACCCCTCCATACCGAGTGTTCCCGCGGATTCCACTTCTATCGCCGCCCCCTGTTCCGCGGCAAGTTTATCCAGGTAAGCCTCCGCCATTATGCTTCGACAGCTGTTACCGGTACAAACAAAAAGTATTTTCCGGATATTCTTCATTTTTTGCCGGAAGCCAGACCGCGGTTCTTCTCTTCCACTTTCCTGACGAGCTCTTTTTTATATCCGTCGAGTTTTTTAGCGATAGCGGAAGAAGTGACGCCCAGGATCTGGGCGGCCAGTACGGCGGCGTTAACCGCGCCTGCCTTGCCAATGGCCACGGTGGCGACAGGTATACCCGAGGGCATCTGAACCGTGGAAAGCAGGGAATCCAGCCCGTCGAGCTGTGAGCTCATTGGTACGCCTATGACCGGAAGCGTGGTATGCGCCGCGACTACCCCGGCCAGATGAGCCGCCCCGCCGGCGGCGGCTATAACCACCATTATCCCTTTTTTCCTGGCGGATTTTGCGAAAAGAGCTGTCTTGTCGGGACAGCGGTGCGCCGAGAGTATTTTGACCTCGCATGGTATGCCGAATCTCTCAAGAACCTCGACGGCCTCTTTCATGACCGGCATGTCGGAATCGCTGCCCATTATCACGCTAACCAGAGGTTTTTTTGCCATAGATAGACCCCCTAAAAATTCCTTACTTCGCTGGGTTCTCTTTCTCCTATATCGTTCCGGTACCACGCCCCCTCGAAACATATCCTTGAGGCTCCGCGGTAAGCTCTTTCTGTGGCCTGCCGTATGTCCGGACCTTTACCGACCACGTTCATGACACGTCCCCCCGAGGTGACCAGCCTGTCGCCGTCGTATTTCGTGCCAGCGTGGAAAATTATGGCCTGGGTCTCCATAGCCTCTATTATCCCCGAGACTTCTCTGCCTTTTTCATATTCCCCGGGGTATCCTTCGGCGGCTATGACCACGCAGACACACTCCGAATCTTCCCATTCTATCTCCGTGCCGGCTAGATTGCCGGTAGCGGTGTTCATGAGAAGTTCGGCGAAATCAGATTTTATACGGGGCAGGATAACCTGCGTCTCGGGGTCCCCGAAACGGACGTTGTATTCCAGCACCTTGGGCCCGGAAGATGTCATCATTATCCCCGCGTAAAGCACTCCCCTGTAATCTATCCTCTCCCTCTTAAGGCCCTGGATCGTAGGTTTTATGATCTTCTCCATTATCTCTTCGTACTCGCTCTTGCCGATCACTGGAGTCGGTGAAAAGGCTCCCATTCCTCCGGTATTGGGGCCGGAGTCTCCGTCGTAGGCTCTTTTATGGTCCTGGCTCGACGCAAGCGGAACTATCGTTTCGCCGTCGGTTATGACCATTATGGATGCTTCCCTGCCGGAAAGATATTCCTCTACTATTATCCTCTGCCCCGCGGAGTTGAACTCTTTTTTTATAAGCATTCTTTCCGCGGCGTCAACGGCCTCTTTTCTCGTATTGGCCACCACGACTCCCTTGCCGGCGGCTAGCCCGTAGGCTTTTACGACAAGCGGTTCCTCGCAGGTGTCTATGTATTCCTTGGCTTTCTTGAAATTGTCGAAAACCCTGAACCCGGCTGTAGGTATGTTGTACCCGCCCATCATCTCTTTGGCGAAGATCTTGCTTGACTCCAGCCTGGCGGCCGCATAAGACGGCCCGAAAACGGCCACACCGGCTTTCCTGAGGTCGTCCGCTATACCCACGGCAAGAGGAGCCTCGGGGCCCACGACAACAAGATCTATCCCGTTGCGTTTGCAGAAGGCCACCACTTTTTTATGCCTTGTGATGTCTATATCGACATTAGCGGCGTGAAACCCTGTGCCTCCGTTGCCGGGAGCGCAGTAAAGATCCCCTACCTTAGGGCTTTGCCGGAGTTTCCAGCACAAAGCGTGTTCTCTTCCACCGGAACCTATAACAAGCACATTCATTTATCTCTCCCCCATGCGTTCTATATTATCTCCACTTCTCTCTGCCCTTTTACTATGTCGCCTATCACACTGCTCTTTATTCCGAACTTTTCTTTCAGGATCTTTCCGGCCTTTACCGCGTCGGGTTTAGAAAGAATAAGCGTCATCCCAACACCCATATTGAATGTGGTGTGCATCTCTCTCTTTCCGGCCTGGCTTCTTTCCGCTATTTCCCTGAAAACGGCCGGCACCTTCCAGCTTCCGGAACGTATTACGGCTTTAAGCCCCTTTGGAAGAACCCTGGGTATATTCTCGTAAAGCCCTCCGCCTGTTATATTGGCCGCGCCTTTTATCTTGACCTTGGCGTGCACGGCGAGGAACGGTTTTACATATATGGTCGTGGGGGCAAGCAGCGCCTTCCACCTGGTTTTTATCTCTTTTTTACTGAAAACTTTCCGCACCATCGAATACCCGTTGGAATGCAGCCCGCTTGAAGCGATACCCAGAATAACGTCGCCGGGCCTTATGCTCTTTCCGTCTATTACCTTCGCGCGGGATACCGTACCTACAGAGAATCCGGCCAGGTCATATTCGCCTTTTTTGTACAATCCCGGCATCTCCGCCGTTTCTCCTCCCAGAAGCGCGCATTCAGCCTGTCGGCATCCTTCAACTATCCCTTTTAAGACATCGTTCCATATCCTGTCCTCAAGACGGCCGCAGGCGAAATAATCCAGAAAGAACACGGGCCTGGCGCCGCAGCAAAGAACGTCGTTAACGCACATGGCCACAAGATCTATGCCTATTGTATCATGCCTGTCGGCTATCTCCGCTATCTTGAGCTTGGTTCCCACGCCGTCCGTTGAAGCCACAAGAAGCGGGTCTTTCGCCCCGGAAGCGGCAAGGTCAAAAAACCCGCCGAACCCTCCCACGGAATCCATGCTTCCCTTGACCCGCGTCGTGTCGATAAGCTTTGCCATACCTTTTATCAGCCTGTCGGCCCTGTGTATATCCACTCCGGCTTTCTTGTAGGTCATTTTAGCTGCGCTCATATTTTTCCCCGTCAAAGTCCTATGTTCTTGAATATCCGATCAACGTTACGCAAATGATAATCCAGACTGAAACAGTTCTCTATTTCCTTATCGCTGAGATATTTTTTCACGCCGGCGTCTTTCATCACAAGCTCTTTGAAGGTTTTCCCGCGCGAATGGCAATCCAGCGCGGCGGCCTGTATGATGTCGTAGGCCTCGAGCCTGGTAGCTCCCTTTTTAATAAGTTCAAGCATGATGTGCTGAGAGTACACAAGCCCTCTCGACGCGTCCATGTTGGAAAGCATCTTGTCCTTGTTCACAACAAGGTCGGTTATAAGCGCCTTCGCCTTGTCCAGCATGTAATCGAGAAGTATAGTGGAATCCGGGAGGATAACCCGTTCCACCGAGGAGTGCGAAATGTCCCTTTCATGCCACAAGGCCACGTTCTCTATGGCGGCCATGGCGTTGGCTCTGAGTATACGGGCAAGCCCCGTGATCCTTTCGCATATTATGGGGTTTTTCTTGTGGGGCATGCTCGAAGACCCCGTCTGCCCTTTGCCGAAAAATTCCTGTACTTCGTCTATCTCTGTTTTCTGAAGCCCCCTTATCTCGAGAGCTATCTTCTCAAGAGTAGCCCCCGTTATGGCTATAACGTTGAGATAATATGCGTGCCTGTCTCTCTGTATAACCTGATTGGCCACGCCGGCGCATTCAAACCCGAGCTTACGGCACACGTACTCTTCCACCCCGGGGTCTACATTAGCGAAAGTTCCCACCGAACCTGAGATCTTTCCCACAGCTACGGTTTTCCTGGCCGACTTCATCCTCTCGAGATTGCGCTGCATTTCCCTGTAATAAAGAGCCATCTTAAGGCCGAAAGATATGGGTTCGGCGTGAACACCGTGAGACCTGCCCATCATCGGGGTTTTTTTGTGCTCGATGGCCTTGTTCTTAAGGGCATTTATGAGCTCCTCAATATCCCTTATCAGTATATCGGCGGCCTCGACCATCTGTATGGAAAGCGCCGTATCCAGAACATCGCTCGAAGTAAGGCCGTAATGAAAATACCTGGCGTCTTCGCCCACGTTCTCGGAAACGCTTTTTATGAAGGCCACAACATCGTGATTGGTCACGCGCTCTATCTCGTTGATCCGATCTACGCTGAAAGCCGCTTTTTCCTTTATCGTCTTTGCGGCAGAGGCGGGTATTATATTAAGTTCGGCAAAGGCTTCGCATGCCAGTATTTCAACGTCGAGCATCTTCTGGAACCGGTTTTTCTCATCCCAGATACGGGCCATTTCGGGCCTTGAATATCTTTTTATCATTTGCCGCACCTCGGTTTAATAGTTTTTCCGGCGGGAACCCCTCCGGGAACCTTTTTTATATCATACCTGTGTATGCGGTGTCAATTAGAAGGTCGCCAAAAAGCAGGTTCGGGTTGAGTGCATTTGACAGCCGCCTCGGAACTTCAGCCGCGGAAACCGAAAGTTATAGATTCTCAGAATGACAAGACACCTCGGCTGTGAAAAAGGCGTCTTCTTCGGGCAAATGCCCGATGTTCCCGGAAGGGCGTTGGTCTCCCGAGCGGGCACGGATCCCTAGGGCAAAAGCCCTAAGGGAGAGCGAGGGAGACCTCCGAGCGAGATTTTCTCGCCGGGAAAATCGAGCGTCCCTGAAGGGAATATCGGGCATTTGACAGCCACATCGGTACTTCAGCCGCGGAAACCGAAAGTTATAGATTCTCAGAATGACAAGCCACCTCGGCCGTGAAAAAGGCGTCTTTTTCAGGCAAATGCCCGGTGTTCCCGGAAGGGCGTTGGTCTCCCGAGCGGGCACGGATCCCTAGGGCAAAAGCCCTAAGGGAGAGCGAGGGAGACCTCCGAGCGAGATTTTCTCGCCGGGAAAATCGAGCGTCCCTGAAGGGAATATCGGGCATTTGACAGCCACATCGGTACTTCAGCCGCGGAAACCGAAAGTTATAGATTCTCAGAATGACAAGAGAAACAGGTGCGCGGACACATCTATACTCGGAACCAAAAAAGAAACGGAGACAGTCGTAAATGACCATCTCCGCTATATTTATATTGGTTGCGGGGGAGGGAATCGAACCCTCGACCTTGAGGTTATGAGCCTCACGAGCTACCTCTGCTCCACCCCGCGTCAATTTTCAGGTACCGAGGCGTAATTATATCAGATACCATTCACTCGCGCAAGGGCAAACTGGCGGAGAAAACCAAAAACGAATGGAAAAGTTGTAAAACCGGCAAAGTGATGATATCATTATCTGTCATGGCACGCAAAAAACGCGTATTCTGCTGCGGGAACATAGCGTATGACCTTGTTATCACAAGGCCGAACTCCGAAGGCGGCTACTCAATGGAAGCCTGTCCGGGAGGATCGGTATTCAATGTTTCCATCATGCTGGCCCGCCTGGGCCTGGATGTGTCGGTCGTTTCCCGCCTTGCCTCTGATTTTCTTTCGGACAGCTTGGTCGATGTTATGCGCAAAGAGAAAATATCCACAAGACATATCAAAAGGGACGACCGGCTCAAAACAGCTCTTGCCATAGCCCGCATAGACAGTAAGGGCGATTCCTCCTACGCTTTCTACAGAGATACCGGACCGGAAATAGCGCTGTCGCCCTCTAAGACGCTTCTTTCGTCGTTTTCGGAAAACGGGGTTTTTCATACCGGGTCATCTTTCTCCTACTCCGATTTCACTTTCGAAAGCGCTCTTGAGATGATGGAAGCGGCGAAGGAAAAACGTATGTTCGCTACATACGACCCCAACTGGAGAGAATCCCGAATTAAAGACAAACGCACGGCGCGCCGGCGCGTGGAAAAGTTTTTTGAACTGGCCGACGTGATAAAGCTGAGCGCTTCCGATGCTATGGGAATAACGGGGAAAAAGACTTTGCCTTCCGCTCTCAGGAAACTTCCCGGAAAAACCATCCTGACAATGGGAGAGGACGGCTCCCTCTACTGGGACGGCCGCGACATTCTTAAATTCCCGGCGGTAAAAGTAGATGTTGTGGACACCATAGGGGCAGGTGACGCTTTCACCGCGGGTCTCATCTTAAGATATTGTCTTGAAGGGAAAGAGGCTTTCTGGAACGAAATGACTCTTAATCTGGCGTTCGCTTCCCGGCTTGCCGCCATGGTCTGTTCTTCTCGCGGAGCCACATCCGGGCTTAAGATCTACCCTAGATAGGACCTTTCCTGAAAGCGGACAAAAACTATTCGCCGTCTTTTCTGTAAACTACCTCGCCTTTACGGACTATACCCAGTTTATCGCGGGCTTTTTTCTCGAGATAATCGGGATCTTCGCGCATCCTTTCGATCTCTTCCTGGAGAGCTCGGTTATACTCCTCAAGAATAGCTATCCGCTGCTGGTACCTGGCCCTTTCCGCCTTAAGTTCCCTCAGTTTAGTGTACCCGGGAAGAAAAAGCGCCGAAAGGGCCAGAGAACATACTATAAACCAGACTATCAGCCTCTTTTTTTCCATATGCTGCTGCCGTAAACCGCCTTCGCCCCCAGCGACTCCTCGATACGGAGAAGCTCGTTGTACTTGCATATGCGGTCGGTACGGCATGTCGAGCCGGTCTTTATCTGCCCGGCCCCCGTGGCAACGGCTATATGCGATATGGTTGTGTCTTCAGTCTCGCCGGACCTGTGTGAGATAACGGCTGTATAACCGGCTTTCTTGGCCATGGCTATGGAAGCGAGCGTTTCCGAAAGAGTGCCTATCTGATTCACTTTTATCAGTATCGAGTTGGCGATACCTTCTTTTATACCCCTCGAAAGACGTTCCGTATTGGTGACGAAAAGATCGTCCCCCACCAGCTGTGTCTTAGAACCGATCTTTTCGGTAAGCTGTTTCCATCCTTTCCAGTCATCTTCGGCAAGCCCGTCTTCTATGGAAACTATCGGGTACTTGGACGTCCAGGAAGCGTAGAAGTCCACCATCTCACTTGACGTTTTTTCCGGGGAAGATTCGGCGCTGAGAACGTATTTGCCATCCTTATAGAACTCGCTGGAAGCGGGATCGAGAGCGATGGAGATCTCGCTCCCGGCTTTATACCCGGCTTTCTCTATGGCTTTAAGTATTACCTCAACGGCCTCGACATTGGACTTAAGGTCCGGGGCGAAACCGCCTTCGTCCCCGACCGCTGTGGAAAGTTTAGCGGACGAGAGTATTTTCTTGAGATTGTGAAAAACCTCGGTTCCCATCCTGAGCGCCTCTTTAAAGGAAGAAGCCCCCAAAGGCATTATCATGAACTCCTGAAGATCTACGTTGTTGTCGGCATGAGATCCCCCGTTTATTATGTTCATCATGGGTATGGGAAGTATCTTGGCATCGTCCCCGCCAAGGTACCTGAAAAGGGGAAGTTTCCTGGAAACAGCTACAGCCTTGGCCGCGGCCATGGATACGCCAAGAATAGCGTTGGCTCCGAGACGCCCCTTGTTAGGCGTGCCGTCAAGCGCTATAAGAGCCTTGTCGAGCTCTTCCTGTTTGCCGGCGTCCATTCCGGTAACCTTACGGGATATTTCTCCGGTAACGTTCCCCACGGCTTTGGTAACGCCTTTGCCCATATATCTCTTGGGGTCCCCGTCCCTGAGCTCGACGGCTTCGTGTTCTCCTGTGGAAGCTCCGCTGGGAACGGCGGCTCTTCCAAGAGAACCGTCCTCAAGTATTATATCCACTTCTATGGTAGGATTCCCTCTTGAATCCAGTATCTCCCTGGCTTTAACCTGCTTGATCTTCTCCGACATCGTATCCTCCTTAAGAGTTGCTTATTTTAGACTATCTTTACTTTTCTTCCTTCCAGTTTTATCCTGCCTTCGGCGAAAAGGCGTATCACTTCCGGATAAAGCTCGTGTTCCCGGTGATGCATCCTTTCCTCAAGGGACCCAAGCGTATCAGTGTCCTCTATTTTTACCGCCCTCTGCGCTATTATGGGTCCGGAATCAACCCCTTCGTCCACAAAGTGCACCGTCACGCCCGTTACCTTTACCCCGTAGAGGAACGCGTCGGCTATGCCATGGGTTCCCTTGAAAGCCGGGAGAAGCGCGGGATGGATGTTGATTATCTTCCATTTGAACGCGCCGACAAACTTTTCCCCTAGCACCCTCATGAACCCGGCCAGCACAATAAGGTTTATCTCCTCTTCTCTCAGGATAACGGCAAGCTTCTCGTCATACTCTTCCCTGGAAAGCTCTTTGGTCTTCTCGACGACCACGGACTTTATCCCGGCCTTGGCGGCTCTCTCGAGAGCCAACGCTTCCGGTTTATCGCTTATGACTATCCCGATCTCGGCAGGCCCCAGGTCGCCATTTGCCTGGGCGTCTATTATCGCCTGGAGATTGCTGCCGTTACCCGAAACCAGCACGGCTATTTTTATTTTCTCTGGCATGCTTTCTCCGTTACGCGGTTTTTATTACCTTAGTGGGGCACTTCGCGGCCACCGCGGCTACTTCTTCCTGCCTGGCCTGTTTAGAAAGATCCTCTCTCGAAAGGTTGTCTTTAACCGAGAAAAACCCCTCTTTGGAGATCTTTTCGCAGATGCCGCAAGCTATACAGCCAACGGCGCATATTTTTCGCACTCTCAAAGCCCCGTCATGAGTGGAACAGGCCACATAAAAGACCTTTTCGTTCCTTTTTTCCGCTATTGTTATTATCCCCTTGGGACAGGCCGAGGCGCATTTGCCGCACCCGGTGCATTTCGCCTGATCGACTTCGGGAAGCCCGTCGACTATCTCAAGCGCTCCGAAAGGACAGGCTTTAACACAATCCCCGAACCCCATGCAACCGTACTCGCATTCCATCCCTCCCGAGAAAGATACCGCCGCGCCGCGGCAGGTGCGTATACCCAGGTATTCCGCGGAAGAGGGCTTATTAGCGCATCTTGCGGAACACCTTACAAGAGGCACATGCGGAAAAGTCTCGCCGGAATCATGCCCCAGATAATTCAAAAGACCTTCTCTTGCTTCTTCTCCGAGCACTCTGCACTTAAGAGGGCTCTCTCCTTCTTTTATTATGCGTTCGGCGAAATCGTGGCAGCTTAAATACCCGCATGCCCCGCAGTTAACGTGAGGCAAAAAACCGTATACGCCTACCACGCGGGGATCTTCCTGGACCTTGAATTTCTTATCGGCAAAAGCCAGCACCACGGCGAAAAAAACCGCCAGAAAAACCATGCTTATTACCGACGTTACTACTAAATTTTCCATATTTTTCTCTTTTCTGTCGCTGTGAGCTCTGGTTTTACCCGCTTATAAGTCCGCCGAAACCCATGAAAGCCAGAGCGAGCATCCCCGCGAGTATCAGCGTTATTCCTGTTCCTTTTAAGGCTGGGGGAATATCCGTGAATTCAAGCTCCTCCCTTATTCCGGCCATCAGCACCAGAGCGAGGGTGAACCCAACCCCGGCTCCCAGACCGAAAATAACCGATTCCAGGAACGCGTAATCGCGCAGGACCATAAAAAGCGTAAGTCCGAGTATGGCGCAATTGGTCGTTATCAGCGGCAGAAATATACCCAGCGCCTTATGTAATGCCGGAGAGATCTTTCTTATGACCATCTCCACGAACTGGACAAAACTCGCTATGACTATTATGAACGTGGCGTACTGCAGAAAGACCAGTTCATAAGGAACAAGTATGTAATGGTAGATAAGCCACGTAAAGGCAGCGGCCATCGTCATTACAAAAGTCGTGGCTGTTCCAAGCCCCACGGCGCTCTCTATCTTGTTGGAAACTCCTATAAAAGGACATATCCCGAGAAAATACGTGAGAACGAAGTTATTGGTTACGCTCGCCGCCACAAAAATGAGTATGAGATGTTCTATATTCATCGCTCCCCTCTAAACCTCAACCTGAACCTTGATCCCCTCACTGCCTCAACCTTCTTTTCTCTTTTCTCCTTACTCCTTACTCCTTATTCCTTACTACTTACTACTTATTTCTCCTCTCTTCCTACTTAACCTTAACCTCTTCCCTCTTCTTGATCATTCCGTCAACCGTGTTAAAAACCCCTACCAGAAGTCCGAAAGTAATGAACGCTCCCGCGGGAAGTATCATCACTATCCAGTTGGTGAACCCCTGCGGCATAACCCTCAATCCGAAAATAGCCCCGGAACCGAGTATCTCACGGCAGCTGCCCAGGACCAGTAGCGCCGAGGTAAACCCTAGCCCCATTCCGAGAGCGTCCAGCACCGACCTTACCGGCCCGTTCTTGGAAGCAAAAGCTTCGGCTCTGCCGAGTATTATGCAGTTCACTACTATAAGAGGAACATACGGCCCCAGGGCCTTGCTTATCTCATAAAAATTGGCCTTAAGGAAATAATCGGCGGCGGTGACAAAAGTGGCTATTATAACGGTAAACATGGGTATTCTCACCTGCGGCGGAACGACTTTCCTTATGAGAGATACAACTAAGCTTGATGAGATCAGAACGAACGTTGTGGCTATCCCCATGGAAAGACCGAACACTGCTTTTGTAGTTACTGCCAGGGTGGGACATGTCCCGAGGACCTGTACGAAAATGGGATTCTCTTTCCAAAGCCCTTTCAGAAAATCTTTTTTCATTTTCCTCCGCCCTTTATGCCTTCCCTGATCTCTTGTATGCGGGCGTTAAGCGTGTTAACAACCGCCCTGGAAGAGATAGTTGCCCCGGTTATGGCCTCTATCTGGCCGGGCTTTTCGGGTTTCTTGTTCTTAACGTACTCTATGGGGCTCCCGACTGAAAGACCCGAAAACTGTTTTCTGAAATCTCCCGCTATTTCGGCTCCAAGTCCGGGAGTTTCCTGAGACTCAAGTACTTCCATCCCGATCATCCGGGTTATTCCACCGTCAACGCCGGCTATCATCTGTATTGTTCCCTGGTATCCGTTGCCCGCGGCCGTAAAAGCGTATCCAAGCACCTCTCCGTCCCTGGAACTTACCTTAAAAACGCCTTCCATGGACGTTTTTTCTATTTTATCGGCCTGGGGGAATATGTTTTTTATACCGTTCTGCGTGGCCTTGTTCGTATTCTCTATTATCCTGGGCATGGAATAACTATAAACAAAGACCAGCGATACCGCGGATATTATCCCCACCACGGAAAGAGCTGTGACCATTTTAAAAACGTCGCTTTCGGTTATTTTTCTGATCACTGCTTCGCACCTCCGCATACACCGAAACGTCTCGGACGGGTCGCTCTGTTGATAAGAGGAGTGCAGGCGTTCATCAGGAGTATTGAATACATTACGCCCTCAGGAAGCCCTCCCCAAAGCCTTATCGTCATTGTTATAAGCCCGCAGCCTATACCGAAAACCCATCTGCCGAGAGCGGTCACGGGGGATGTGACCGGGTCGGTCGCCATGAACCCCGCTCCCAGTATCAGCCCTCCAGCAAAAACATGAAAAACCGGCCCCATGTATGTCCCCGGCGCTATAAGACGTGTTACGCCGGCGAACAAGACCACTGTTCCCACATAAGCAGCCGGTATACGGTAATCTATGACCTTTCTGTACAGCAAATACGCTATCCCCGCAAGAAGAGCCAAAGCCGAAGTTTCCCCCACGCAACCCGGGACGTTCCCGAAAAAAAGAAGCGGCATAGGTGTAGCGTAATGCTCGAATTTCGCCAGACCCAGCGGAGTAGCGGTTGTAACGGCGTCCAGAGTGATGGGCTGATTCCACGTTGTAAGCGCCACCGGGAACGCGGCCATAAGGAACGCCCTCGCCAAAAGAGCCGGATTGAATATATTCCCTCCCAACCCCCCGAAAATATCCTTGCCCAGGCTTATAGCGAACGCTCCTCCCAGAAAAGCCATCCAAAGCGGGAGCCCCGGAGGAAGCACCATGGCAAGAAGAAGCCCTGTAACGGTAGAGCTGTAGTTAGAGATCTCAAGGGGACGTTTTCTGAGTTTGGCCAGGACTATCTCGGTGAACAGACATCCCGCCACCGAAGAAACTATTATGCCCGCGGCGCTGGCCCTGAAAAAATATATGCCCGCGGCAAGCGCCGGGATAAGGGCTTTAATAACATCTTTCATTATGTCTGCGGTACCGATCGGAGAGGATATATGCGGGGAAACGCTGATGTTGAGTTTTTTCATGGCCTTTTCATCCTCGCTATAACGGCCTTGCCTTCCTTTATATAATGGACAAGGGGTATTCTTGACGGGCATATGTATGCGCAGGCGCCGCATTCCATACAATCTGATACATAAAATTCCGAAAGCGCCGCCCAGTTCTCCTTCTTGACGTTCCTCATTATGTCCGTGGGGGCAAGGCGCATGGGACAAACATCAACGCATTTAGCGCATCTTATACAATTCTGCTCTGTATGGTGCCCGGCGGCCTTGCGGGACAGAAAAAGAATACCTGAAGTATTTTTAAGCACGGGAGATAACATCCCGGTTTGAGATACCCCCATCATCGGCCCGCCGAATATAACCTTAAAGGGTTCTGTTTTTATCTCTATTGCGCACATGGAGACAAGTTCTTCCACCGTAGTCCCCACTCGCGCCAGATAATTCCCGGGTTTGGCCACGCAGTCCCCCGATACCGTGACCAGCCTTTCAATTAGAGGTTTATCCATGGCCGCGGCCTCGTACACCGCGTTCATAGTGCCGGCGTTCTGCACCATGCATCCTATATCAAGCGGCAGCTTGCCCGGCGGAACCTCTCTCGAAGTTATGGCCTTTATCAGCTGTTTTTCCCCTCCCTGGGGATACTTTGTCTTCAGAAGAACCACCGAAACCTCTCCTGACAATATCCTACTCTGGGCCTTAACAGCCTTTTCAAAAGCGAAAGCGGCTTCCTTCTTGTTGTCTTCCAACGCAATGAAAGTCCGCACGGGCCGAAGCACCTTCTGTACCAGGGCTATTCCCGCTATTATTTCTTTTGTCTTTAACGACATAAGCGCCTGATCGCAGGTGAGATAAGGTTCGCATTCCGCTCCGTTGACTATAAGGGTGTCTATATTCTTTCCCGCCGGCACGCTTAATTTAACGTGGGTCGGGAACGCGGCACCACCCATGCCTACAACTCCGGCAAGCTTTATTTTCTCTATTATGTCCGCCGGAGAAAGTCTTTCGATGTCGTTCTTAACGGAATATTCCTTTTTCCCGGACAAATCGTCCCTTTCTATAAAAACTGACATTGCCTGCCCCAGCGAGGGATGAGGGGCTTTTTTTATATCGGCAACTTTCCCCGAAACCGGGGAATGGACCGCGGCGGAAACGAAGCTTTCGCTTCTGCCTATAACGTCGCCCTCCGCGACAGTATCCCCCTTCTTTACCAAAGGAAGGTTGGGAGCGCCTATATGCTGGGAAAGCGGCACAACGGCTACTTTGGGAAGCGGAACTTCACGCAAAGCTTCCCCCAGGCTCATATCCTTACGGCAGCCGGGATGTATCCCGCCCCTAAAAGTGAGGATTTTAGACATTTTTGCTCCTGTTTCCGTACGCGACTAAATGAGACTACATTATACATGCGTCATCACGTTTGTCAATTCGCATGAACCGCGATAAAAGGCCTGGAACGGTAAATATCCCGATGGTAGAATACCCGTAAAAAAGGACGCTTAATGCCTGCCCAAAACAAGGATCTTGCCGCGGACAATTACGTGAAACCCGGCATAAATTTATCATTTCGGCACACGGGGGCGCTTTTCCACGCGCTGTCCGTGATAACCCTTCTTGTTTTGTCCCTATCGGTTTACTTTAATTCTTTTGGCGGGTCTTTTATCCTCGACGACCACATTCTCATAGCGGAAAATCCCCTCATAAGGGACTTCTCGTCAATACCCAAACTTTTCTTTTCCACAATAGGCGCCGGCAGCGGCTCCGACTTCACATATTACAGGCCTCTGCAAATGGCCGCTTACGCTGTCATTTATAATTTCCGGCAACTGGACGCTCGCTATTACCATGTTGCGAACATGCTTCTCCACTCGCTCATGTCAGTATCGGTATACTGGATGATAACTACCCTTTTCGGGGACAGGCTCCTGGCTCTTTTCTCGGCCGCTCTTTTTTCGCTTCATCCCGTTCACGCCGAAAGCGTGGCTTATATTTCGGGAACGGGCGACTGTCTCTCGGGACTATTTATCATTCTTTCGTTCATTTTTTATGTAAAACTGCAGGAGAGTTCGCGGGCTTATTTTTTTATCATTTTCCCGGCAGTTTACCTTCTGGCCCTTTTCTCAAAAGAGAACGGCCTTATCTTTCCGCTGCTGGCGGTTCTTTATCACGTGTGCTTCCGGAAACCCGTTAAACCGCTCCCCCTGATTCTTGCCATGCTTCCGGCCGCGGGTTATGCGGCTTTACGTCTCACTGTTCTCCCGGCGCCGGAATTCTACGGAATGTCCCCAGACGGGATCCTGCTTCGCCTCCCGGGAGCCTTCAGGGCTATAACCGGGTACTTACTGACGCTTCTTGCCCCTTCGGGGCTTAACATGGGACATGACAGCGTTATTTTCCGGTTTGCCGACAAAATGGTCATAACGGGAGCTCTTTTGACGATCTTTCTTGTTTTCGTCGCCATCAAAAAGAGAAAGAGCGGTGGTATCGTTTTCTTCTCTGTGTTCTGGTTTTTCATAACTCTTCTGCCGGAACTCAACCTGTATCCCGTGGCATTTTACATGGCGGACCATTATCTTTATCTCCCCTCCATAGGGTTTTTTCTGGCGGCTGGATGGCTTTTCCGCGCGGCCTATTCGTCTAAAAGGTCACGGCTTTTATCGGTGGCAGGTATTGTCTGCCTTTCCGGGTTCTATTTCCTTGTGACCGTAAGACAAAACCATTACTGGTCCAACGATACCGTTTTTTATGAAAGAACATTAAATTACAACCCGTCCAGCTTCCGGGCCCTCAATAACCTAGGAAGGATATACGAGAAGACCGGGCAGCAAAAGGAAGCCGAAAAGCTTTATATCCGGGCATTAGAGGCGCGGCCTCACAAGGAGGCTTATAACAATCTCGGGAACATCTATTCCCGTTCCGGAAGAACAGAGGAAGCCGCCCTCATGTATGAAAAAGCTCTCGGAATAGACCCCGGTTACGCCAAAGCCCTGCACAACCTGGCCGGGGAATACGTTAAGATGGGCAGAACCCGGAACGCTGAAAAACTTTACCTTAGATCCATAGAAAAAAATCCTGATATCCTCGAAGCGTACTGCGGGCTTGGGGCCCTTTACGGAAGCACCGGCAGAAAAAAGGAGGCTCTGGAAATTTTCGGCGAGGCGCTTAAGAGAAACCCCGACTACGGCCCGGCCATTACCGGTATCGGAAATGTTTACGCCGCGAACGGCGAGTTCAGCGAGGCCCTGTTCTGGTTCGAAAAGGCCCTGGCCCAGGACCCGCTCGACGCCGTGGCATGCAACAATATAGGCAACCTTCACTCGATATCGGGGAGAAACGACGAGGCCATGCTGATGTACCGTAAGGCTATATCCATAGACCCCGATTTCGCGGGGGCCTATTTCAACCTGGCCAGGCTTCTTTCCCTGTCGGGAGACACCGCCCTCGCGCTCAAATATTACGGTATCACCGTGGAAAAAGATCCGGGATTCGGGAATGCTTACATAAACATGGCCATTCTCCACTATCTGGAAGGCCGGTACGAGAGCGCTCTTCGATATTCCGATCTTGCTCGGGATAAAGGATTCGAACTGCCGGGAGAGATAACAAAAAGGCTGGAAGCTTACAGAAAATAAAACCCCGCGCCATCCGTCGCGAAAGGACGCCAAATGAGAAGATTCGTTCTATCGGCAACTTTAGTGGCCTCTCTTTTTCTTGCCCCGGCGGAAAGCTCTTTCCCTCAGGAAGAAAAATACTGCTCCGCCGTTATCCCTTGCCCCGTTCTTAATTCTCCGGACATGGAAAACGTTTTCGGCGGGAGGGATCGTTTATCGGTAAAAGTAGACTCAAAAGGACTCATAAGAGAGATGGAATTTATAGCTTTCCCGGGAACGGTTTTCGAGATAATCAGAAGCTTCCCGAAAAATTCTCACAGGGTTCTTGAGGTGATAACCGCGGAATATACCTCTTCGCGGCCGCTTTTCATAGACAGCCGTTTTGTAAGTTTTTCAGAGAATAAACCCGCGGCAAGACCGAAAAAACTGCCGAGCGAAAAACAGATAATTTCCTCGATGCTCTCGATGAAAGGCCAAAGCTACATGTGGGGCGGAAACTTCCATTCAGGAATAAAACAAATGACGGAATATTTCCCGCCCGCCGGTAAGCTCGGCGAGAAAGAACTTTCGCTCTGGAGCCTTGAGGGCGTCGATTGTTCCGGCCTTATTTACGAGGCTTCAGAAGGATGCACACCCAGGAACACCTCGGACCTTCTATCTTTCGGGAATGGAGTGAATATTGAAGGCTTGTCCGCGGAAGAGATATCTCGGAAGGTCAAACCTCTCGACCTTATAGTCTGGCAAGGGCATGTGGTTATTGTTCTTGGTCCCGGCAAAACCATTGAAAGCACTCACCCCGAGGGGGTCATAGTGTCAGACCTTGTAACACGTCTTAACTCAATAATGAAAGAAAGGTCGCCGGCTAACCGCTGGAACAGCTCTTACGGGAAGATCTTCGTCATAAGAAGATGGTATACTCAACCTTAACCTGACCCTTCCTCCTTACTGCTTCCTACTTCCCCCTTTTTCCCGCGAAGAATTTTTGCAAAAGAACCCGGCACTCATTTTCCATTACTCCGCCCGATATCTCAATATTGTGGTTAAATAGACCCGGTTTGGCCAGGTCCACCACACTTCCGCACGCGCCGGTTTTAGGATCCGAAGCCCCGAAAACTATACTGCTTAAACGCCCCAGAACAGCCGCTCCCACACACATAGAGCAGGGCTCTAGAGTAACGTAAAGTTCACAGCCGGTAAGCCGTTCATTTGAAAGATAAGCCGCCGCCTGGGTTATCGCTATCATCTCGGCATGAGCCGTAGGGTCCTTAAGCAGCTTTATCTGATTATGCGCCCTTGCGATAATTTCGCCTTCGTGAACTATAACGGCCCCGACCGGGACCTCGTCCGCCTCATAGGCCTTAACAGCTTCTCTTAAAGCCTGCCCCATATAAATTTCGCGCAGTTTCACCGTTTCTCCTTTTTTTCATTATACAATGCCCGGCCGGTCGGCTCAACTTTAACCTGTCATTTCCTCCCTCCCTATTCTACCTTTCTCCTTATTTTTTACCGGTCTTCCCCTCAACAGCCAGGATTGACTAATCGAGCCTCTATGTTACAATGTTTAAGCGCGACCGCTTTTACCGCGTGCCAGTAGCTCAACTGGATAGAGTAGCGGCCTACGAAGCCGTTGGTTGGAGGTTCGAATCCTCTCTGGCACGCCATAGATTTGGCCTCAAGGTAGGACTTTGAAAAAGTTCTACCTTGAGTACTTCAGTTTACGGTTAGCCAAATCTATCCCCCCTGGTTTGATTTACGAGCAAAGCGAGTAAATCAAGGGTGGATCGGTGATGCCGGCCACCAACAACACCGCCACAAATGATCCGCCGAAGAGGAGGATCATAGCCCGAAACAATCTCTCTGGCACGCCATAGATTTGGCCTCAAGGTAGGACTTTGAAAAAGTTCTACCTTGAGTACTTCAGTTTACGGTTAGCCAAATCTATCCCCCAAAAATCTCCATAGCCTTATCCAGTTTTTTGAATATGGTATGGTCCCTGTCACCCCTTGCATTAACTGTAATAACGTCATAAAGTTTTTCTATCTGTTTTATTATCTGTTCCAGCCTCTCGTCCTCATCCACCAGAAGATACATCCTGCTCCGGGACCCGTCCTCTATTTCGCCGCACAGTATCCCCTCAAGATTGTAAGCCCTCCTCGCGAAAAGCCCCGTTATATGGGACATCACGCCCGGATGATTGTTCACTATTATCTCGATTATGGTCTTAGAACCCTCTTTCATGGCCTTCTCCTCCTATCATTTCATTGTTGGACCTGCCCGGAATAACCGTCGGGGTAACATTTTCCCAAGGATCCACCGGTATATTTATCAGCGCGGGACCTGTTTCTTTAATGACCTTCTCCATTTCGCCGAGGCGGTCCGCGGAGTTTTTAAGCTCCTTTCCCTCTATGCCGAAAGCTTCGGCTATCCTCGCGAAATCCGTACGACAGTTAAGGCTTGAGGCTATATATTCGCCTCCGTAAAAATATTCCTGCTGCTGGCGCACCATCCCAAGACGCCTGTTGTTAAGCAGAACTATTTTTATGTCCAGCCCCAGTTCCGAAAGAAGGGACATTTCCTGCATGTTCATAAGAAACGACCCGTCCCCGGTAAAACAGATTATCTTTTTGCCCGGGTTTGCAAGACCCGCCCCGATCGCCGCGGGTAACCCGAACCCCATTGTTCCCAGGCCTCCGGAAGTAAGAAAAGTCCTGGGCCCGGAAAACGGGTAGTACTGGGCCACCCACATCTGATGCTGTCCCACGTCAGTGGTTATTATGGCGTCTTCTCCGGCGAAAAGAGCTATTTTTTTTATCAGCTCCTCTATCTTTCCTCCCCTCCCGGCGCAAGATAACTTCCTTTTCCTTTCCAGGACGGTTTTTTTCCAATCCCTTCTATCGTTGTCCTCGATGAGAGGAAGAAGAGCTTCTATGGCCAACCGGATATCGCCCCGGAAAGCTATGTCGGCTTTTTTTATCTTGTTTATTTCCGCCCCGTCTATGTCGATATGTATTATTCTCGCGCCGGGGCAGAAAAGTCCGGGATTCCCGGTAGCGCGGTCGTCGAACCTCGCGCCGAAAACCAGGACAAGATCGGCTTCGTGCATCAGGCTGTTCGCGTGCGCTGAACCGTGCATACCGAACATGCCCAGGAACATTTCCTCGCTTGAACTGATACATCCAAGCCCCATTAATGTCGAGGCCACGGGTATGGAATTCCTGCGGGATAACCGTCTTAGAACGTCTCCAGCTCCCGAAGCTATTATGCCTCCGCCGGCGTAAATGACCGGTTTTGCTGACCCGTTTATCATCCGCGCTGCCCGTTTAATAGCCTCGGTATCCATACCGGACTGTTTTTCTTCGGGAACGGCCCTTTTTTTAAGGTCCCCCGCCTCGACTTTTTCGAGCTGCACGTCTTTAGGCATGTCTATCAGTACAGGCCCGGGCCTTCCTTCCGAGGCTATCCTGAACGCCTCGGGAATAACCCTTTCCAGCTCACCGGCCGAACGTATCAGAAAATTATGTTTTGTGACGGGAATGCTCATCCCGTACGTATCAACCTCCTGAAAAGCGTCTGTCCCGATAAGGCCCGACGAAACCTGGCCTGTTATGGCGATTAGCGGCACCGAATCCATCTTGGCGTCGGCTATGGCCGTAAGAAGGTTGGTCGCTCCGGGGCCGCTTGTCGCGAAACAAACCGCGGGTCTTCCCGTAGACCTTGCCATTCCCTGGGCTATAAAACCCGCGCCCTGTTCGTGCCGCGCGAGTATGTGCCTTATCCCGCTTTTAGCCAGCGCGCTGTAAAGGGGAAGATTCGCCCCGCCCGGGATCCCCGGGATGATACTTATCCCCTCTTCTTCCAGCAATTTTATTGTTATTTCAGCTCCTGAATATTTCATGTTTCCTCCTTAATTTATTCAAACAAAAAAGCCCCTGCCAGATCCGTCTCCGGCAGGGGCCCAAAAATATCCTGAGTGGACATACCCCTACGGAGGCGGTTTTACACCCCCTTCTACTACCGTTACCTTTACCGTATTTTGCATCTGCTCTTTTTTCATATTACTTTTGCCCCCAAGCCGCCTGAAACAAAAAAGCCCCTCCCGGTTTTTCCGGAAGGGGCCTTTTAAAATCTATTTTACAGCTATCCTCTATCCGGCAAAAAACGGGCAGACTACATCCGCTAAGACCGCTACCGCGGTCGTCCCGTTTTCAGTTCCGGAAATATAAGAAGATCTCTGTTTTTCCATTGTTTTTATTTCTTCAAGTTATTTTGTGATTATACCTTTTCCCGGGCGTTTGTCAACTTTTTGAGACCTAACTTCCGCTCGGGCCGGTTTTTGCGGTAATATCCGCGCGTTTAAAACATCCCCCACAAAGTGAATTGTATTATTCTATCTCTTATGTTAATATTCGTATACGTATTCGTTCCGTTCCAGGAACGACAGTTCCTTTATACTGGTAATAAGAAACCCTTTACCGTGTGCCTTAACAGGCCCCGGCAACCATGGAGTGGAATAAATGGAAAACGGTAACCCTCGCCGTGATCTCTCAGATGCAGCGCCCAGACCCCTGTCACTTGGCGACATTAAGTTCCCCAAAATATGGGCAGGGTACATTTTTGCCGCGCTGTTCTTTTTGATCGCGAGAATTCCGCTGATCCCGGGATTTGCTGCAGAGTCGGTCCCGTTCATACTGCTTCCTATCGTTCTCCTTGTTATTCTCGGATCCCTTGTCTGGTGGTGCGTCTGTGTGTACAAGATACATAAGATCCTCCTGAAGGTTACGGACAACCATTACCCTATCTCTCCGGCAAGAGCCGTAGGTTTTGGGTTTATACCCATATACAGTTTTTACTGGATGTTCAAGTGGCCCGGGGAGATAATTCGTTTTATAAACCAGAGGACCTCAGGCAAAAAAATCATAACATGGGTGCCGGGATTATTTCTTTTGTCCTCCTCCTTGCTGGGCAGGATAGATAGTACCGTAAGTATCCTTTTGAGCTTTGTGGCTCTTTCTTATCTTGAAAGTTTAATAAAAAGGACCCTTAAAGACCGTCCCGAGATTTTGCCTTACAAAGACCGACCCCAGGCACAATCTGCGGCGGCTACAGTAGCTATAGTCTTACTGTGTGCGCTGCCGGTTTTTGGTTTGCTCGCCGCTGTTGCCATCCCTAATTTCATAAAGGCCAAAGCGGTTGCCACGGAAAACTACCGCAGAGCGAATTTAAAACAAATAGACGCGGCAACGGCCGCCTGGGCCATGGACACAGGAGCCTCCTATTCAGCAGTGCCTACCTGGAACGACCTGGTCCCGCGCTATCTGAAATCCATACCAAGCGACCCTATGGGTGGGCGGTATGAGCCGGGAAGCGCTAGCTCTCCGGCAAAATGCATCACAAAAGAAAATACTGTTTGGACAGACCGCGCCGAAAGAGTGGAACAGCAAGATCAGACGCTTTTAAACTAAAACTTATCGGAGGAAAAGATGAGTTTCAAATACATACAGGAAATACCCGCTCCCGAGACCATCCTTAAGGATATTCCCGTAAGCGAAGACCTAAAGAAACTTAAAGCCGCCAGGGACAGGCAGATACGGGACGTTTTTGAAGGCAATACCGAAAAGTTCGTTCTTATAGTAGGGCCGTGTTCCGCGGACAACGAGGACTCGGTATGCGACTATAATCTGCGCCTCAGAAAACTGCAGGACAAGGTAAAAGATAAAGTTCTCATAATCCCGAGAATATATACGAATAAGCCCCGCACAACAGGATCCGGGTACAAGGGCATGGCCCATCAGCCTAATCCCGCGGAAGAACCCGATATGGTAAAGGGCCTTGAGGCTATAAGGCGTCTACACATAAGGTCCCTCCGGGAAACGGGGCTTCCGGCCGCGGATGAAATGCTTTATCCGGAAAACTATCCTTATCTTGCCGACCTTTTGAGTTACGTGGCGATAGGAGCAAGAAGCGTGGAGAACCAGCAGCACCGGCTTACGATAAGCGGCCTGGACATCCCTGCCGGGATGAAAAACCCCACGAGCGGCAACCTTACGGTCATGTTCAATTCAATACAGGCCGCTCAGCTTCCCCATGTCTTCTCTTACAACCGCTGGGCCGTCAAAACATCAGGCAATCCGCTCTGTCACGCCGTTATTCGCGGAGCCACCGACCATTACGGCAGGAGCATACCCAACTACCATTACGAGGAACTCGTGACCCTGTCGGAAATGTACGAGGAAACGGGCCTTAAGAACCCGGCGATAATAGTGGACACGAACCACGCCAACTCCAACAAAAAGTTCTCCGAACAGCCCCGCATAGCCATGGAGATACTGCACAGCCGGAGAAGGTCTCCTCTTCTCGGGAAAATGATAAAGGGACTCATGGTCGAAAGCTATATCGAGGAAGGGTGCCAGAAGATCGGCGACGGCGTTTTCGGTAAATCCATAACCGACCCCTGTCTGGGCTGGGCCGCCACGGAAAAGCTCATACAGGACATAGCGGAAATACTCGGAAAACAATGACGAAAAAAAAGACCCCGGGAAGTCTCTCCGGGAAAGATCTTTCACTTATAGAAACCCTTCTATGGGAAAACGGAGGATTTTTTCTTATAGGGCGTCATATGGCCCGGCTTGAAAAAAGCGCCGAGTATTTTTCTTTCACTGCCGACCCCGCTTCCGTTATAAAGGACCTGAATATCGCGGCGGAAGGTTTTTGCCCTGAGAAAAAATACAGGGTCAGGCTTCTTCTTGGCGCCTCAGGTTCGGTATCCATAACTTCTTCCGAGATCACTTGCGATCCGATCCAGCCCGTTCGTGTGAGATTTTCCGAAAAAAGGACGCAAAGTTCAGACGTGTTTCTGTCTCACAAAACCACTCGACGTGACCTTTACGACAGCGAACTTTCCCTGTGCCGTAAAGAGGGGTTTTTCGAAACACTTTTTATGAACACAGAAGGCGAGGTCACTGAAGGCGCGATAACAAACATAATAATAGAAAAAGGAGGCGCATTCTTTACGCCGCCTCTCTCTTCCGGAGTTCTTCCGGGAACTTACCGCGAATATCTTCTCTCGTCTAAGGAAATACCCCTCAAAGAGCGCGTGCTTTACCTCGACGATGTCATGTCGGCCGAAAAAGTCTTTGTCGTCAATTCCGTTATAAAGACGGTCGAGGCCGCATTTTGATCAGCCCCTGCCCTTTTTAGCCTTTTCGCTTAAGTGGAACATTCTCTGTATATGCGCTATCTCTTCCTCGATAAGCTTCTCCACCAGCTCCTGCGCGTCAGACGAAACGTTCCTCTTAAGATCGTGCAGGAACAGCATGAAATCCTTCTCGAAAGTTATCCCGGCCGCAAGCGCCTCTTCCTCGCTTATGGTCTTCTCAAGGGCCTTCTTGCATACAGCCCCGCATTTGAAAGTGTTCTCGTCCACAAGAGCTTTAAGATACATGGATCGCTCACCGGGATACGCCTCTTCCCTTTCCGCCGGGCTGAGGCGGGACAGGAATTTCTCTATCTCCATTTTATGCCGGTGCTCGTCCTTGGCCAGTTCCGTAAAAAACTGCCCCACGTGAAAATTCTCGCTGTTACGGGCTAGCGCAAGGTAAAGCTCCGCTCCTCTTTCCTTGGCTTTGGCGGCCATTTCTATGATATCTTTTGCGGTGTATTTTTCTTTCATTATCATCCCCTTACTCGAGAAGTGCCCCGGGCTTCTGACCCGGGGCACTTCGATCCTTAAGACCTGTTAGGCTTATTGTTTTACTGTAACCTGTTTGGCCTGAAGCTCCTTGAGATAAACGTTCATTCTCTCGGTAAGAGCCTGCACCGAACCGGCCAGTTTGGTCACATCATCCTTTATGGCCCTGGCTTCGTCTCCCAAAAGCTGGGTTACGGGTATTGTCTTTATTTTCTCCTGAAGAGCCTTTACCTGGACCTGTTTAGCCTCTATCGCGGCTTTGTAGGTGTTCACCATCTTCTCAAGCTGGGCCGCCGACATGGTCTTAGCCTCGCTCTGGACCTGCGCGACAGGTTTAGTCTCGCTGGCCGTGCTTCCGCATCCGGCTATCAAAACGCTTGCCGCGGCGAATGCCGCCGCTATTCCCATAACCTTTTTCATCTCTCCTCCTTAGGTAACCTTATTAATAAAACCGTCCCCCACGGCATGATTGTCATTATACATTCCCCGCGCGGCCACTTGCAAGCCAGAACTTCGATGCCCCTATCACCTGTCACCGGCTCCCCGGCGCAGGTTTTTTATAACTTCTTGTTGCGATAATATTGGCCCCAAGGCCAAGAACGTTCTCCGCGACTATATCCCCTTCTTCTATTGAACTGACTATGACCGTCTTCTCTAAAACATCCATAACATCTTTTATCCGACCCTTGGGAACGGGGCTGTCTGTCCGGACCGGAACCCTTTTCACCTCAAGACCTTCGGCCTTCACAGTAGATGTCAGGAACCTTTCCGGGCTTGTCAGCTCTTTAACAGCGTAAGCATAGCCCTTGGCGCACTTATTACCCAGGACTTTTATTGTCCCGGAGGCGTCAATTTCAGCTTCCAAACGGCACCCTACCGGGCATTCTATACATGTTACGGTCTTTTTCATTTTTTCTCCGTTAGACATCTCATTTTTATCAGCCGAAGAAAGGCGTGTGTGAGCACTGGAGCTATCAGCCGCCAAAGGATAAAAATAATTTACACTTCCCCGATATGCCCCGCCTGAATGATAAAATTCAATAGGCTGATAGCGAAGCGCGCAACACACGCCTTTCTCGCGGCTGATAAAATTACTATCTCCGTAAATATTCCGCCGCCTGGCGTCCCGCTATCTCGGCGTCTTTAGTTACGTCATCCACGATGTCATATATCTTGTAAGAATTGCCGCATACGAATATGCCGGGGATAGAGGTCCTGTTGATCTCGCTGGACACGGGCGTATTTGTTTTTTTATCTATCTTTACACCGGCCATCTCTATAAGTTCGTTCTCCGGGATAAGCCCCACGGAAAAAAGCGCCGTGTCGCAGGCCCATTCCATTTCTGTTCCCGGCAGGCTTTTACCCGAAGCATCGACTTTCGCGGCCCGTACAGCCTCAACACGGTTTTTCCCTATTATTTCCGTAACTTTATGTTCAAGAAAAATAGGGATATCAAAATCTTCGGCGCACTGGGCAACATTACGCGTAAGACCGGTGACTTTAGAATTTATCTCTATTATGGCCTTCACCCTTGAGCCTTCAAGAGTGAATCGCCTCGCCATAATAAGCCCGATATCCCCGGACCCTATTATCACGACTTCTCTCCCGGGGAGAAGTCCTTCGATATTTATCAGTTTCTGCGCGAGCCCCGCTGAAAACACGCCCGCCGGACGCGTACCCGGAACATGTATCATCTCTCTTGTTCTTTCTCGGCATCCAGTGGCCATTATCACCGCTCCGGCTCTGATCTCCCTCACGTTACCGGGCGAGATCGCGGTTATTTTTTTGTCTTTGGTCAGCTTTATCACAAAAGACCTTAAAGCTATTTCGATGCCTTTCGCGCCTCGCGCCATATTCTCAAACCTCTCGGCATATTGAGGTCCGGTCAGTATCTCCTTGAAATATTCCACCCCGAACCCGGTATGAACGCACTGGTTCAGTATGCCTCCAAGGAACCTGTCCCTTTCAAGAAGAAGGATATCCCTTACTCCGGCTTCCTGGGCCGCTAGCGCCGCGGCCATCCCCGCCGGTCCGCCTCCAACTATGACAAGATCACGCTTTTCCATTTTTCTCCAAGATATCTGCTCTCTTCGGCGCCTGGCACCAAAAAACAACGCACTATAATCCCGGTTGAACCCCTCTCTGTCATCCTGAGTGAGCAAAGCGAACGAAGGATCTAGATTCTTCGCCTTTGGCTCAGAATGACGTCCCAACACCTCAACCTAAACCTCAACCTTAACCTATCGCTTTCTCACTTCTCCTTTTCCTTTCTCCTCTTTCCCCTTTCTCCTTTCCTCTTTCTCCTTTCTATCTTCTATCTTCTCTTTTCTTTCTATTTCTCCCCCTTCACAACCTCCGACCCTTTCCCCCGCTTAGTTATTTCCTTAAACGGCACATTGCGCTCCTCCGCCAGAATGCGTAGTATCCGGGCCGTACAAAAACTTCCGTGGCATCTGCCTGCCTGAGCGCGAGTTCGGAACTTTATGCCGTCAAGCGTCCTGGCTCCCCTGGCAATAGCATCCACTATCTCCTTTTTAGATACAGTCTCGCACCGGCAGACTATGTCCCCGTAATCCGGGTCTTCTTTTACAGCTTTCTTTATGTTCTTTATGGCCATATCAAATAGATGTTTAGTTCTTTTTCGTTTCGAATGAAAGTTTTTCTTTTTCTTTAAAAGAAGTCCGTTCGCTTTAAGGATATCCCGCACCATTTCAGCTATTGCCGGAGATGCCGTAAGCCCCGGCGACTGTATCCCCGCTACATTTACAAACCCCGGAAGTTTTTCCTCATGCCTAATTATAAAATCCTTTCCGGCAACAGGCCTGAGTCCCGCGAAATAAGCTATTATGTCGGCAGGGTCTATTGCCGGCACCATTTTCTGCACGGAGGCGACCACCTTTTCAAGACCTTCGCTTGTCGTAGTTAGATCGTTCTTGTCATCTGTATCTTCGGCGGTAGGCCCTATCATGGGATTTCCGTCGGAAGTTTTTATTACAAGAACCCCCTTTGACTTTTCTGACGGGAGAGGGAAAATAAGATGTCTCGTGATATATTCTCTTTTTTTATCAAGAAGGAATTCTTCGCCTTTTCTGGGCGTTATCTTAAAACTATCCACTCCGGCCATAGCGGAAACTTTGTCGGCAAAAAGCCCGGCTGCGTTAATGACGTATCTGGCCTCAAAAATGCCGGAACCTGAGGATATCACGAAAACTCCGCCGGCTCTTTCTTTCTTTATTCCCGTGACTTCAGTGTTTAAGCGCATTTCTGCGCCGTTACGAACAGCGTTTTCAGCCAAGGCGTATGCCCACCGGTAAGGGCTTATTATGCATGCTGTCGGGGAATAGAGCGCCGCGACTATCTCCGCGCTAAGGTTCGGTTCTCTTTTTTTAAGCCAGGCTTTCCCGACTATCCTGAGCCCCGGAACACGAAGCTTTTCGGCATCAGTCTTTATTCTCTTAAGCTCTTTCATCTCATCTTCCCCAAAAGCGACAATCAGCTCCCCTACTTCTTTTACCTCAACTCCCAGGTCGCGAGACATCTTGCGCGTCAAAATATTACCTCTTACGCAAAGCTTCCCTTTCAGGGAATCCGGAGAATTCTGCGTGCCGGGATGTATTATCCCGCTATTGGATTTCGAAACTCCGAAAGCCGGCTCTTCTTCTTTTTCAAGAACAGCTATAGAGAGCTCGTATTTGGAAAGCTCCCGAGCTATCGCGCATCCCGTAACCCCCGCGCCTATTATCACAACGTCATATTTCATGTTTTCCTGTCTCATCATTAGTTTAGCGATAATGTGCGTCTGTCAGCAGATTTCCGACATTCCCTTCAGGGACGCTCGATTTCCCCGGCGTGGAAATCTCGCTCGATGCTCTCCCTCGCTCTCCCTCGGAATCCGTGCCCGCTCGGTCGACCAACGCCCTTCCGGAAATATCGGAAATCTGCTGCCTTACCTACGCCCTAGTTGCCACCCCTTCGGCTCAACCTGAACCTGGGCCTAAACCTATCCTTTTCCACTTTCTCCTTCCCTCTTTCTACTTCTCTCTACAACACGGCCCTCGCCACCGCCTTTTCCCATCCATCGATAAGCGCTTCGCGTTTCGCCGGCTTCATGGCCGGCTGGAACACCTTATCGGCTTTCCAACACTTTCTTATCTCCCCGGTATTTTTCCAGTACCCTGTCCCGAGCCCCGCCAAATACGCCGCTCCTAAAGAAGTTGTTTCCGTAACTCTGGGCCTCACAACATCCATCCCGAGTATATCAGATTGAAAAGCGCACAAAAAATCATTCTTCGCCGCGCCGCCGTCTATTTTTAAAGACTTTACATTCACGCCGGCCTCTTTTTTCATTACATCAAGAACGTCTTTTGTCTGATAGCACATCGCCTCTATAGCGGCTCTGACTATATGCTCTCTTTTTGTTCCGCGTGTTATTCCGGTTATAAGACCTCTTGCGTCGCTTTTCCAGTGCGGGGCTCCAAGCCCCACAAGAGCCGGCACAAAATACACCCCTCCGTTATCTTTAACTTTTTCGGCCATTTCTCTCGACTCAGCCGAGGATGACAATATGCCAAGATAATCCCTAAGCCATTGTATCGCCGCTCCCGCTATGAAAATAGCCCCCTCAAGAACATAAACCGGTTCCCCGGTTTTTCCGCATCCCAAAGTAATTATTAGCCCGTTTTTACCTTTAGGTTTTTTCTTTCCGGAATTAAGAAGCATAAAACATCCCGTGCCGTAAGTGTTCTTTATGTCTCCTTTATTAAAACATGCCTGGCCGAAAAGCGCCGCCTGCTGGTCTCCAGCGATCCCGGAGATAGGGATCCCCGCTTTTAGCCAGCCTATTTTTTCAGTGTAACCAAAAACACCCGACGATTTCTTTACTTCGGGCGTCATCGCTTCCGGAACATTAAAAACACGAAGAAGCTCTTTGTCCCACTTTTTAGTGTTTATATTAAAAAGCATTGTCCTTGAAGCGTTCGTGTGGTCCGTGGCATGAGCCTTTCCCCCTGTAAGTTTCCAGAGAAGCCACGAATCCATCGTGCCGAAAACAATATCGCCTCTATCGGCTTTTTTCCTTATATTAGGATGGCTTCTCAAAAGCCACTCTATTTTGCTCGCCGAAAAATATGCGTCTACGGGAAGTCCTGTTTTTTGGAATATTATTTCCCGGAGTTTTTTATTTCGCTTTATCTTTTCGCATCTATCGGCTGTTCTTCTGCACTGCCAGACTATAGCCTTGGTCACCGGTTTTCCCGTAGCCCTATCCCAAAGAACCACCGTCTCTCGCTGATTGGTTATTCCTATCGCTTCTATATTTTCAGAGGGGATCTTTGACAGGACTTTCTGTATACTTTTATTAACACTCTCCCATATTTCATCCGCGTCATGCTCTACCCACCCAGGATGGGGAAAATACTGCTTAAATTCGTTGTAATGACTGGCAACCTCAAACCCCTTTCTGTCGTAAATCACTGCCCGAGACCCCGTAGTCCCCTGATCTATCGCAAGTATATACTTCATACTCCTCCCTCGACATCACGATATTCGATTCTCGATACTTATTCGTTATTGCGTTATAGCGTTCGGCGTTATTGCGACAACCCTATTTGTCATCCTGGGGGAGCCCCCTTTCACTTGTCATCCTGAGAGAGTCCCCTTTCTCTTGTCATCCTGAGGGAGCAACGCGACCGAAGGATCTAGATTCTTCGCCTACGGCTCAGAATGACGGTTCCCTCTACTCCCCCTCTCTCTCAACCTGAACCTCAACCTTAACCTATCACTTTCCCCTTTCTCCTCTTTCCCATTTCTCCTTTCCTCTTTCTCCTTTCTACTTTCTCCCTTCTAACTTCTGTCCCCACTCATAAATATCCTCAAAAACCCTCTCGCGCCCCGCCTCTACAGACAGCGCATGCTTCATCCCAGGATACTTCTTAAGGTTGTTGTTTGGTGCCTGGCACCTGTGGTGCCTGGCACCAATGTGTCCTAAAACTTCAAAAACCTTCTCACTCCGCGCGGGGTCCGCTAACTCGTCTTCCTCGGATAAAAGAAAAAGTACCGGCGAAGTTATTTTTTTAGCCAGTTTTTTTGCCATCACCTGTTTTTTGAGTATTTCCCGGAGAAGGCTACCTGTAGCATACCGGTGTTCCGCCGGATCTTTTTCTATTTTCTCTATCTCTCCTCTGTCACTCGTGCACATCCTGGAATTAAACGGCATTTTGAACTGTTTTCGAGGGAAGAACAGCATCGAGAGAAGAATAAAGAGATACACGTGCGGATTGAACTTAAGCCGGCTCCCGAAAGCCGGGGAAATAAGGATATATCCATCAAAAAGCCCCTCGCCTTGCGCGGCATGGTCAAAGGCTATTAAAGCCCCCATGCTTTCGCCTAGAAGAAAGATCTTACCTGTGGGAACTTCTCTTCGGGCGAGTTCATAAAGTTTTTTTATGTCGGAATGGTACGTCTGGAAACTGTCGACATACCCCTTCTCGCCTTCGGTTCCGTCGAACCCACGGAGAGAAAGAGCATATGAGGAGATATTTTTCGAAAGAAAGTATTCGGCAAGGCTTTCCCATCTCTCCGTTCCAGCGCCCATACCGTGCACAAGCACTAAGGCCCCGCGGGGACTTTCCACTGTCCACTTTTTATATTTAAGGCCTGTCATACGGGTAAAGTATACACTTGCAGGGAGTGAATAACAAATGCCGTCACATTGGTGCCAGGCACCTATGGTGCCTGGCACTAATGTGTACGAAAGGTGGTTTTTAGCGGGGGATCAGGTCTATGCCCTTGTCCAGCTTCATTACGAACGCGCTTAGGAGTTTTGCCGTGTTTTCCAGATCTTTCAGGCTGGCAAGTTCTACCTGTGTATGCATATATCTTAAAGGAATGCTTATAAGCCCTGCAGCCACACCGGCTTTGGTAAGCTGTATAACATTAGCGTCTGTTCCGGTAGCCCGGGATACGCCTTCTATCTGGTAGGGTATTTTCTCTTTTTTCGCCGTTTCCACTAAAAGATGAAAAACTTTGGGGTTGATATTAGGCCCCTTGGCTATTACTGGCCCTGAACCTATTTTCACATTCCCGGATTTTCTTTTGTCCATAGACGGAAAATCCGTGGCGAAAGTAACGTCTATCGCTATACCTATATCGGGAGAGATGCCATAAGCCGCCGTCTTGGCACCTCTTAGCCCTATCTCTTCCTGCACCGAAGCTACACCGTAAAAAGCGGCTTTAAGTTTCTTTCCCGAAAGAAGGCTCAGGGTTTCATTGACCACAAAAGCCCCCGCCTTATCGTCAAAACCGCGGCCGACTGCTATGTCGCTGTTCAAAAGCTCAAGCCCTACCGCGCAGACCACCGGATCTCCTATTTCCACTTTGCTTTTAGCGTCTTTCCCGTCCTTCGCTCCTATATCTATCCAGAGCTCTTCAAGCTTTGCTACTTTGCTCCTTTCGGCGTCTTCCAAAAGGTGTATGGGTTTCTTTCCTATTACTCCCAGAACTATGCCCTTTCCGGTCTTTATCCAAACTCTCTGCCCAGGAAGAACGTGCCTGTCTATACCGCCTATTGTGGAAAAATATATGTACCCTTCATCGCTTATGTACTGCACCATGAACCCTATCTCGTCTATATGCCCCGACACCATCACCTTAGGGCTCCCTCCACCGTTAAGCGTGGCTATAGAGTTGCCCATAACGTCGCTTTCCACCTTGTCCGAAATACCACGGGCTCTTTCGGACCAGATCTTTACCGCCTCTTCCTCAAATCCCGAAGGGCTGACGGCATCGGCAAGTTTCTTGAAAAACTCAAAAGACTCCTTTTTCATATCTACCACTTTTCCTTTCTTTTGTTGATACTTTTATTTTTGCCCGGAGACCGTATCCTCCGGAACTTCTATCTTGAACTCAAAAGGCTTGGAAAAAACAAGTTCGGCAAGCCCCGTTCCCCTGTCCTTTTTACCGTCACGGGCGTAGAACTTTACCTTTATGGACCGCTCTTCCATATTGACAAGCGCGGTGTACAAAGTCCTGACAGCGGAAACTCTATCCTTTCCCGACGCATCTCCTCCGCGTTCATACACGAGCTCCATGGCCTCAGTCCCGTCACTTTCTGAAAACTTTCCCGCGCGCGACTTTACGTATTTCTCAAGAGTTCGGTACCGTTTAAAACTGCCATGCCCGTCCCTCTCGTCATCGGGGAAAGTGTCTGAAGAAGGGTACTCGTACGCCGAATGGTTAGTCACTACAACGGGCTCTCCCTGCCAGTCAGTAAACCTGTCCTCGTGGTCTTTGGGGGATCTTTCATACAGAAAGGACCTGCCCGAACTATCCATTACCATAAGCCTCGCCGTAACGGGAGACATTGTTATTTTATTGCTCAATATGACCTCTTTCGCCTCATCCGCCGTAGAACAAGTATCCATTATTATCTGGACCGCCTGATAAATGCTGAGCCCGGACTGCCTTGAAATGTCCCCGGCAGTATTTTGGTCGCCCGCCGCGGCATCCTTAAATAGAGCTACTCCCAGCCCCATAGAATTGACCGCGTCAACGCGCATATTCATAAGATCGACGGCCGCTATCCCGATAGACGGGTATCCTTCGTCCGGATATAACTCTATCACCGCGGCGCGGGAGAACATGTCTTCTTCTCCGTTTTTCCTTTTTAACCCCATCGCCTCGGATACGCTTCCCGGATAATAGTCCCTGTTACATACGTAAAAACTGCCTCCGCTTTCCGAGACATCCGCCGGAAAGAAGACCGACGAACACTCCGGAGGATTGATGGAATAATACAAGGAGCTTGTGTCCATATCGGTGTCTTCAAGCTTTATCCCGAAACTTTCGGCAACCCCTTTCATGCGCTCAAGAAGCGCGGGATAGTTATTCCTCATATAAGTGTACCGGGCCCTGGCATATACCGGCGAGGCGTATTTCACAAGTTCTACCCTGTAATCCCTTCTTGCTATATCGGCGATAGCCTGTCCTATTTCCTTGTTGGAGCCTTTAAGTACTATATGCCGCACCTCCATGTACGCCAGAGGCCCTTTGCGCATAATGACACTGTTCTTCAGTATCGCCGGGTTCGGTTCTGGTTTAAGAGCGATATATACAGCCGCCCCTCCCGCGGCCAGCGCCAGACAAACCGCCAGGACGAAATAAAGTTTCTTTTTTTTCATAAAGCCTTTTCTCCCGGGTAAAGTCACGAAAAAAACAGCATCATTCCCATCGCCAGAAACACACCGGCCCATATCCTGAAAAAATTCAGGGCTTTCCCCTCGAGCATCGCGGAGATCTTCTCTCCGCTTTTCGTTGTTATAAGCATAATGATTTTTATCGTAATAACAAGCCCCGCCATGGCGGCAACTTTCGCGGCAAGCCCTTCGGCCCTGGCGGCGTGGGCAAGTATTAAAACGGCGAAAACAAGAACGAACGCGTACACAACGAACCTTATCCTGAAGTTTATCTTCCGGACAACCCTGTTCTTGAACCACAGGGGGTTTATTACCCCGCTGAGCCCGAAAAGCATCACTATTATGCCTGCTATTCTGGTGAACATATCCCCAAACTCGCCTCTTTTCTCTTCTTTATTTATGTCCAGGCTTTACCGCGCAGCCCTTTCCGCTCTTCATAATGTATTTCTGATGATACTCTTCCGCGGGATAAAATTTATCGAGAGGGGAGATCTCTGTCACAACCGGGTTTTTGTATCTGCCGCTTCCGTTAATTTTTCTCTTGGAACTTTCCGCGTAACTTTTCTGTTTTTCGTCGGTATAGAACAAAGCCGATCTGTACTGCGTCCCGGTATCCGGGCCCTGCCTGTTTAGTGTTGTCGGATCGTGTATCTCCCAGAAAATATCAAGCAGCCTCTCATAGGTCACCGCCGACGGGTCGTATATTACCTCTACCGCCTCGGCATGTCCGGTTTCCCCTGAACATACATCTTCGTACGAAGGATTTTCCCTTGTCCCCCCGGTGTATCCCGCGGTCGTGCGCAAAACTCCTTTTACGTTCCGGAAAGCCTCTTCAACCCCCCAGAAACATCCTGCCGCGAAAACAGCACGTTCAGTGTTCTCAGGCTGCTCCCCCGATGGAACAAAATTCAACGCCGCCGAATTTATGCAGTAACGCGTTCCTTTCGGCTGAGGCCCGTCGGGAAAAACATGCCCCAGATGCGACCCGCATCTGGCGCAGAGCGTTTCCTGCCTTACCATACCGTGACTTTTGTCTGTTTCTTCCCTCACGTTACAGGAAGAAACAGGTTCCATGAAACTCGGCCACCCGCTTCCGGATTCAAACTTAGCGGAAGAATAAAAAAGATCCGTTCCGCAAGCCGCGCACTTATATATGCCCGGCTCGTTGCCAGCCTCATGCTTACCTGTAGAAGGCGTTTCCGTTCCCTTTTGCCGCATTATCCTGAACTGCTCCGGCGTAAGAATATCCTGCCATTCCTTTTCAGTCCGGGCCGTTATCTCCACTTCTTCCGTTTCTCCTGTCCCGGCGTTGTATATGGAGATCTTTTCCCTCTCATTCGCTTCAGAAGACATAAGCATCCCTCCAATAATGTACGCCCATATAAGACCAGCCGCAAATATCGCCGCCCTCGCGTGGCTTCTCATCTCTTACACCCTTATCATGCTTTTATTGGGCCGTGTCAGAACAACACCGCCACCCATACACTTTTTTCGCTCGGCGCCGTCCACTCTACCCTGTGAGACGTCCCCGCCGGTATAAATACATGGTTCCCTGGCTTCATTTCCAGTATCTGGCCGGTACCACGGAACCGGAGTTTCGCTTTCCCCTTAAGAAGTATCACCCATTCGTTCCGCCGCGACTTCATCCACCTGCCGGGAGGGGTAACCTGTCCGAGTGATGTTATTCGCTCTATCTTAACCCCCTTGCGGGAGATCATTTTTTCAAAAACCTCTCCTTTCTTCGCGGAAGGAAGTTTATTGAAAATATTATCGGTTTTTGCCTTTTTCATTCCATCCCATCCTCTTACGGTATTATTGTACCATGGATCTTTAGCTTGTATTTTGTTTTTGGGAAATTAAGCCAAAAAGGGAAAGGGCGGCCCATAGAGGCCGTCCTTTCCCTTTTACTATAGGTGATCCTCAAAAAATTAGTTTTGTTTAGGAGCGCTCTTCTTGAGGGTGTTTATGCCCTTTACCACCATAAAAATAGCGAACGCCACTATAAGAAAATCTATCAGGTTATTTATGAACTGGCCGTAATTAAGAGTTACCGCCGGATCTGTAAGTGTCGCCGCCTTAAGCGTAAGGCTCAGATCCTTGAAATCCACTCCTCCCAGAAGAAGTCCCACCGGCGGCATGATTATATCGTTAACCAGCGAATTTACTATCTTCCCGAACCCCGCCCCTATAACAAGACCTACAGCCATATCTATCGCGTTGCCTTTAACGGCAAATTCCTTGAACTCTTTTATTATGGACATACGTAACCTCCTTTTATACTTTGATCATAAACCTCCGCCTGCCTGGCTGTCAATCTTATACGTTCGTTAATAGCTTCGAGTTCAACGCTTAAAAAGATAAAAACCCGAACTCGCTGTTCCCCCTCCTTCCGCATGGATGTGTAAACCATAGAGGGGGAAAATCCTTTTCCCCCTCTATATCTCCCCCTTTATTGGTTCGAGTTCAACGCTTAAAAAATAAAAACCCGAAGGTTTCCCTTCGGGTTTTTTATAACTGGTGAGCCGCGTTGGACTCGAACCAACCACCCACGCCTTAAAAGGGCGTTGCTCTACCGGATGAGCTAGCGGCCCGGTAACTTTCGGGGTTTTACCCCGCTATTTCTTTTTCTTTTTCCGCCAGAGCGGAATCTATCTTCTTTATGTAATCGTCCGTAAGTTTCTGTATTTTATCCTTGGCCGTGAACTTGTCGTCCTCGGTAAAAACCTTGTCCTTCTCCAGCTTTACGGCTTCTTCGTTGGCCTGGTGCCGGGTGTTCCTTATGGAGATCCTGCCTTCTTCCGACATCTTATGCAGCACTTTAGCCAGTTCGTCGCGCCTTTCATGCGTAAGCTGCGGCATGGCCAGCCGTATGAACTTGCCGTCGTTCGTGGGTGTTATCCCCAGTTCCGAGGTCTGTATGGCCTTTTCTATAGCTCCCATGGCTCCCTTGTCCCAGGGCTGTATCACTATCATTCTGGGTTCGGGGGCAGTCACGCTTGCCACCTGCTTAAGCGGGGTTTTGGTCCCGTAGTAATCCACCTTAAGCCCTTCCACAAGCCCGGGATGCGCTCTTCCGGTCCTTATCGTGGCGAACTGTTTTTTGACCGCATCGAGCGCGGCCAGCATCTTGTTCTCGCTTTCTTTGGTCAACTTATCAAGCTCATTCTTATACATGGCTCACCTCTTCCCTTACGGGTTCAGCTTATGCGCGTTCCGATCTTTTCCCCGTTAACCGCTTTTTTTATATTGCCCTTCTTATTAATATCAAAAACAACTATCGGCAGATTGTTCTCCATGCAAAGCGATACGGCAGTAGCGTCCATGACCCTCAGGTTCTTTTTCAGCACCTCAAGATAAGTAAGTTCATCGAATTTTTTGGCGTCTTTGTGTTTTACCGGGTCCTTGGTATAAACTCCGTCCACTTTTGTCGCCTTGAGTATAAGCTCGGCGCCTATCTCCACAGCTCTCAGGGCCGCGGCCGTATCGGTGGTGAAATACGGATTTCCCGTCCCGCACACAAAAATAACAACCCTTCCCTTTTCAAGGTGCCTTACCGCCCGGCGCCTTATGTAAAGTTCTGCCAGTTCCCTTATCTCTATCGCCGTAAGCACCCTTGTGTAAACCCCTATTTTCTCAAGCGCGTCCTGAAGAGCCAGCCCGTTGAGCATTGTGGCCAGCATTCCCATGTAATCGGCCGTGGACCTGTCCATTCCCGAAGCCGAAGCCGTAAGCCCCCTGAAAATATTTCCTCCGCCTATGACAACCGCTATCTCGGTACCGCCTTTTCGGGCGTCCTTTATCTGCCGGGCCACGGAAGAGTTAACCTCCGGGTCTATCCCGAAACTGAGTTTGCCCATAAGCGCTTCTCCGCTTATTTTAAGCACTACACGTTTCGGACGTCTTGTTTTTTTCGGCATTTTCACCCCTTGGGAAACTTCAGCAGGCCTCGCCTATCTCGAACCTCGAGAACCGCCTTACAACTATGTTCTCCCCGGTTTTGGCTATAGCCTGTGTCAGAAGGTCCTTTATCTTAAGGTTCGGGTCCTTTATGAACGGCTGCTCCAGAAGGCATGTCTCGGAATAATATTTTTCGAGTTTGCCTTCCACTATCTTCTCAACTACAGGAGCGGGTTTATCTTTTATCTGCGCCCTGGCTATTTCCTTTTCCTTTTCTATTGCTTCGGCCGGAGCCTCTTCGCGCGTAACGTAAAGGGGATTCGCCGCGGCTACCTGCATGGCTATGTCCTTCGTAAGTTTTCTGAAGTCCTCTGTCCTAGCCACGAAATCTGTCTCGCAGTTGACCTCAAGAAGAACACCTATGCGGTCTCCCATGTGGATGTAGCTCTCAATTACTCCCTGGCTTGTGACCCTGTCCGTCTTCTTGGCGGCCTTGGCTATGCCTTTCTTCCTGAGTATTTCAACCGCTTTGTCTATATCCCCGTTAGCTTCCTTCAGCGCGTCTTTGCACTCGACCATTCCGGCTGATGTCTTGAACCTTAAACTTTTTACCGCTTCCATTAAGTCCATCGTATTCTCCCGATTATTTATATTCCGTGTTTAAGCGACGGTACATCCCGCGCCTTAAATGTCCAGCTTGATGTCGCCTTCCGCCGGTTCCTCGGAAGAGGCTTCCTCTTCCTCTATCTCTTTTTTCTCAGGAGCCTGATGAAGAGGCGCCTTTGTCCTTTCCGTATCCGCCGCCGCTCCCGTCTGGGCCTGGCTCTTAGCGGAAACTTCCCTCAGGTCCTTGACCTTCTTTCCCGAAACCGATTCCTTGACGCCTTCGGCTACGGCGTCGGCTATTCTCGACACCACATATTCGATGGACCTTATGGCGTCATCGTTCCCCGGGACCGGATAATCGACGCAGGCCGGATCGCAGTTAGTGTCAATAAGCGCTATGACCGGTATCCCTATTTTTCTGGCCTCTTTTATAGCGATGTCCTCTATTTCCGCGTCCACAACCACCATAGCGTCGGGAAGTTTTGTCATTTCTCTTATGCCCTCAAGGTTCTTGAGAAGCTTGTATTCCTCTCTGTCTATCTTTGCCTTTTCCTTCTTTGCGTATGAGTTATACGCCTCTGTAGCCTTGGTATCCTGTATCTGCCTGAGCCTGTCCACGCTCTTTCTTATGGTGTCGAAATTCGTCAGGCATCCCCCAAGCCACCTTTCATCCACGAAGAACATGCCGCATCTCTGCGCCTGAGATCTTATTATGGCCTTGGCCTGTTTCTTTGTGCCTACAAAAAGCAGTGTCTTGCCTTCAGCCGCGGCCGCCTTGGCGAAAGCCATTGCCTTTATGAGAGCTTCTTCGGTCTTTTTAAGATCGATTATGTATATACCGTTCTTTTCCCCGAAAATGAACTTTCCCATTTTGGGATGCCATTTGTTGGTCTGATGCCCAAAATGAACTCCGTTCTCCAAAAGATCCTTGATCATCTGTGTAGCTACTGTCACGGTTTCCTCCTCTTTCCTGCCGGCTTACCTGGGTCAAAGTAGCGCGATTTGTTACCTCCGCCCGGAGGCATCACGCCGCCCAAAAGCGCCGTTTTAGGGTTAATAAACACACACACTGAACGAATATTATATATAAAAAGCCCGTAATTGCAAGTTTTTTCTGAAGAAAAGGGCGTTTTACCGCCCCCTGGTCAATAGGTAGGTTTTTGTAGCGCTAATTTATGGCTCAAGCCCCGCTTCTTCCCCTTCGGCGAACTGCATAGTGTAGAGTTTCTTGTACAGGGGGTTCTTCCTCAAAAGATCTTCATGGGACCCGGAATCGGAAATTTTACCGCCGCTTATGACCACTATCTTGTTGGCGTGTTTAACCGTGCTCAGTCTGTGCGCTATTACTATGACGGTCCTGCCTTTTACAAGGTTATTTATGGCTTCCTGTACCAGCTTCTCGCTTTCGGTATCGAGCTGGGAAGTTGCCTCGTCGAAAATAAGTATAGGAGGATTCTTGTATATAGCCCGAGCTATGGCTATTCTCTGCCTCTGCCCGCCGGATATTTTAAGGCCCCTTTCCCCTATAACGGTGTCATACCCCTGGGGAAAATCCTTTATGAACATATGCGCGTTGGCCGCTTTCGATACCGCTATGAGCTGTTTTTCGTCGACATCGGTATGGCCGTAGCATATGTTGGCCCGGACGGTGTCGTTAAAAAGCAGGGTTTCCTGTGTTACAAGACCTATCTTGTCCCTGAGAGACCGTATATCGAGCTCCCTTATATCCTGTCCGTCCACCCGAACCGACCCGGAAACAGGATCGTAAAACCGCGGTATGAGGTTTACAAGCGTGCTCTTCCCTCCTCCGGAGGGCCCCACAAGAGCGAGTATCTCTCCCTTTTTAACCGTGAGATTTATGTCTTCAAGGACAAAATCCTTTTCATACTTGAACCACACTTTCTCGAACGAAATGCTTTCAGTGAATTTTTCCAGTTTCCTGGCGCCGGGCCTTTCCTTTATGCTGACGGGTGTGTCGTACAACTGAAAAATCCTGTCCGCCGCCGCGAGCGCCTGCTGGTTTATCCCGTAGACGTTGCTCAGTTTCTTGAAAGGTTTCATGAGTGAGAATATGGCCGCGAGGAACGCCGCGAAAACGCCGAAAGAAAGCTCCCCCGATATCATGCTCCTTCCCGCTATCCAGAGTATGGCCGCCACACAGACCACCATCATGCTTTCCGTGAGCGGGCTTACCATTTTCATCTTCTTTATGGACTTTATTGTGAGGTCGTAGTATTCCTGGTTCTTTTTCCTGAAACTCTCGCATTCGTAATCCTCCATCCCGAAAGATTTCACGAGCTTTATCCCGGAGATGGTCTCAAGGAGCATGTTGTTTATGTCGCCGGCCTGTTCCTGCGATGTGCGGCTTATTTTTCTGAGCCGTTTCCCTATTCTCACCACGGGAAGAAGTATTAGCGGAAAAACCACTACGCTGACAAGAATGAAACTCCACGGCACCCCTCCGTACATCTTAAGCCCCACAAGAAGCACTATGTAAAAGAAAAGCTCTATGGGCTGGGAAAAAGTATCGGCGACACCGCTTCCTATGGAATCCCTTATGACCGCGGCGTCGTGCGTTATCCGGGACATAAGTTTGCCCGTGGGGTTATGGCTGAAAAAATCCATCGAAAGGTCCTGGAGCTTGCGGTAAATGTCGTTCTTGACGTCGCGTATCACCCTCTCGCTAACGTCGCTCATTAGATACGTCTTGAGATACTCGAACAGCCCCTTGCAGATAAAAATGACGACAACTATGACCGTCATGATATTGAGAAGCTGTATCCTGGGAAGTTCATTGACTTTATCTATCCCGAGCTGTATGAACGCCGGCGGCGCCACTCCCGGCGGCAGAGCTATATTCTTGCCCGTTATCACCTTGTCCACAAGGGGTATTATAAGAGCTATCGGCGAGGCGCTGAATGCCGAAGAAAGCACCATAAAAACAACGGCCGAGAAGAACACCCATCCGTGGGGAGCCAGCAGTTTTACGAATCTCCAGTAGGTTTTCATTTTTTCCTTTGTCGGTTTTTCGGTAACAGACCCGATTCTATCACATGCCTCCGGCATTGTCGACGCCTTTCGCCCTGGGGCCTCTAACCCTTGCCTGGCCCTGCCAATGATGTTATAATTTCCAGAAAAGCGGCTCTTAAAAAATAAAGATGAGGTGTTATGGCTAGAATCCGGGTAGGGGTTGTGGGAACGGGACATCTGGGAACCTTCCATTCCAAAGTATATTCCACTATCGAAAAAAAGTCCGGAATAGATTTTGTCGGGGTTTGCGACGTAAACGAAAAAGCCGGAAGAGAGGTCGCCAGAAAATACGGCACCGAGTTTTTCTCGGATTACAACGACCTTCTGGAAAAGGTCGACGCCCTGAGCATCGTCGTTCCTACCGTGGCGCATTACAGCGTCGCCAAGTCCGCCATCCTGGCCGGGAAACACGTCCTCATAGAAAAACCCATGACAAAGACCCTCGAGGAAGCCGAGGAGCTTATATCTCTTGCGCGGCAGAAAGGCGTCATAATTCAGGTAGGGCATATAGAGAGGTTCAATTCCGCGGTGAGGGCCATAGAACCCTACATACAGAAACCCAGGTTCATAGAATGCCAGCGTCTCGGTTCGGTCAAGAAAAAAGGACGTATAAAGGACGTGGGAGTGGTGCTGGACCTCATGATACACGACATAGACATAGTTCTGGGGCTTGTACGGTCCAAGGTAAAGAACATAGAAGCCGTGGGCATAAGCACCGTCTCCGACCATGAGGACCTGGCGAACGTGCGCCTTACTTTCCAGAACGACGTCATAGCGGACATAACCGCCAGCAGAGTTACAAAAGAAGAAACCCGAAAAATACGCATCTTCCAGGAAGACTCCTACATCCTCCTGGATTACATGCATCAGGAGGCTTTTCTTTTCCAGAGGTCTGGCAGAAAACTTCTGAAGAAAAAGATACTTATCCGTAAAAAAGAACCCTTAAAGGTGGAACTTAAGTCCTTCATCGACTGCGTAAGGAACGAAAAGCGTCCCCTTGTTTCCGGGCAGGAGGGCAAGCAGGCCCTTCTTGTGGCGCTGGACATACTTGAAAAGATAAAGTCCGGCCGAGGTCCCCTCTTTTAACGATACGCCGCTCCGGAGGGCGTTAACTATTTATGGAAAATCGCGGGCAGAATCCCAGCATAATGATATTGGCGGGAGAACCTTCGGGCGATGCCCGCGGGGCGGAGCTCGCCCGGGAACTTAAGAAACGCCTGAAGGGAGTCCACCTCTGGGGTTTCGGCGGGGATCTTATGTCGAAAGAGGGAGTCGAGATAGTTCGCCATATAAGGGACCTTTCGATGGTAGGCGCCGTGGAAATCCTGCACAAACTGCCGGACATCTTCCGTCATTACAGGCAGATAACCCGTCTGGTACGGGAACGCGAACCGCGGCTAGCCGTCCTTATAGACTATCCCGGGTTTAACCTCAGGGTCGCGCGATACCTTCATTCGGTTTCGGTACCGGTGGTCTACTACATTATCCCCCAGGTCTGGGCGTGGGGAAAAAACCGCATAAAGAAACTGAAGAAGTATGTCACCAAAGCTATTGTGCTTTTCCCTTTCGAGGACAAACTTCTCAAGGATAACGGTATAGATTCTTTTTTCGCGGGGCATCCTCTTGCCGATTCTTTTCCGGAAGATCCTCGTGAAAAACCGTCCGGGACGGTTTCCTCCACGGTAAAAGTGGCTCTTCTTCCGGGGTCCAGAAAACATGAGATAAACAGCATGCTTCCCGTTATGCTGGAAGCGGCAGACAGGATAAATGAAACCCTGGGAAAAACCGTTTTCACCCTGGCCGAAAGTCCCAATATCGACCGGGCTCTTTACGATAATATGCTATCTTCGCATCCGGCCCTTGAAACCGAGCGGTTCCGGGGAGATACCCGCGCGGCGCTGAAAGAAGCTGACGTAGCAATAATAACTTCCGGGACGGCGACCCTGGAGGGAGCTATGATGGTTAAACCCATGGTAATAGTCTACAAAGCTTCGAGGTTGACTTACCTGTTGTATCTTCTTCTTTCCCGCGTTCCTTTTTTAGGGCTTGCCAATATCATCGCCGGTAAAAAAATAGCCCCCGAGCTTCTGCAGGACGCTCTTACCCCCGAAAACCTTTCAAAAGAGGTCATAGACATAGTCAAAACTCCCGCCCGAGCGCTTAAAATGAAGGAAGACCTGGAAAAAGTAAGACTGTCTCTGGGGAAAAAAGGCGCCGCTGAAAGAGCGGCTGAAGAAATATCCGGATTATACAAGAACCTGTACAGTCATTCCGACTGAGTCGGCCAACTTTATCACTTCTTCCTTGTCGACAACGAACATTTTTCCGCTTTCAACGGCGAGGGCGCTGAACTTTCCGGCGGAGAGCTTTTTTATGGTCTCCGGTCCTACCACCGGGACGTCCCACCTCATATCCTGCCCGGGCCTTGAAACCTTCACCATTACGCATCCCGCGCCGGCTATGGAAAACGCCCTGTCAATTACGGCGTCGGTCCCCTCCATGGCCTCGACGGCCACGACGGACCTGTCTTTTATTACCACCGTCTGGCCTATATCCATCCCCGCAAGTTTTTTAGCGGTGTCGTACCCGAAAGAAATATCATCGCTGACGCGTTTGTCGGGCCTGGTAGCCGTAAGAACGCCCTCTGTAGGCACAAGATGCGACAAATATTCCAGTCCGTCAGTCACTTTAACCCCCACGAAAGCCAGAACTCGAGTTATTTCCTTCAGTATAGAGTAATCTTTTCTGTCGGGAAGGCGGCCGAGTTTGCGGGAATACTGTTTAAGAGTTCGTCCCTTTTCATAAAGCGCGCTTTTCTCGAACTTTCCCAGCAATACAAGTTCGCGCACTCCTTTTATTACAAGGAGGAAAAGCAGTTTCTTGTACTGTGTTATCTTAAGCCAGTAAACCTTGCCTTTAACCGCTTCTTCAAGCCTTCTGTCAGCGGCTCCCTCGAGAGCGAAAACAATAACATCCCGCCCTTTTGCCCTGGCCGACAAAACGAAATCCAGAGGTAAAGACCCCGCTCCCGCGACAATACCTATCCTAGGCATTCTTTTTTTCCCGGTCCACAAGAGTGAACATGAGGTCGGCTTCGGAAACCCTGGCGCCTTCCACCGTAGCCTCGCCGTGGCACTGGACGATGCTTCCCCGTACTATTTTGACTACGTTCACGTCAAAAATAAGCTGGTCTCCGGGAACCACGGGTTTGCGGAACTTAACGTTGTTTACCGTCATAAAAAAAGCCAGCTTATCGTTAAGCCCTTCCCCGATAAGAGAAAGTATACCCCCCGTCTGGGCCATGGCCTCTATCTGAAGGACTCCCGGCATTATTGGCTCGCCGGGAAAGTGCCCCTGGAAAAAAGGCTCGTTTATGGTGACGTTCTTCAGGGCTTTTATCCATTTGCCTGGTTCGTAGTCCAAAACCCTGTCCACAAGGAGAAAAGGATACCTGTGGGGTATCCTGGACATTATGCCTTTTACGTCTATTTTCTTTCCTTCCATTTTAAGCCACCTTCCTCTCTTTTAAAAACGTCTGCCTGTTTATCTCACGTATCTTTCGTATATTTCCCTTAAGACCTTGGCGTTCAGAGCGTGCCCGGACCTTTCGCAAACGAACTCTCCCAGTATAGGAAGCCCTATCGTATAAAGGTCGCCTACAAGGTCCAGTATCTTGTGTCTTACCGGCTCATTGGGAAATCTCATCGAGGTACCAAAAGGTCCCCTCTTTCCCAGAACGAGAGTATTTTCTAAAGTAGCGCCCCTCCCAAGACCGCTTAAAAAAAGAAATAACGCCTCTCTTTTCATGCAGAACGTTCTGGCCGGCGCTATCTCTCTGGCAAAACTCTCCCCGTCCAGGTCTATCTTGAAAGTCTCTTTCTTTATGCAGCTTGACGGGTAGTCTATCGAGTAAGAAACCGAGAATTTATCCGCCGGGAGAACGGTTATGCCCCGTGACCCGTCCTCGACCCTTAAAGGTTCTCTTATCCGTATGAACCTGCGCAAAGGCCCCTGCTCCTCGATACCCGCCGGCCTTATGTTGTCAAGGAACCCTTTAGCGCTTCCGTCCATGGCCGGCATTTCCGGGCCATCTACCTCTACCTTAAGATTATCTATGCCCAGCGCCCACAGAGCCGCCATAAAGTGCTCGACTGTCTGGAGCTTTGTCCCGGAGAGATCTATCTCTGTTCTTCTCTTGGCGCTGGAAGAGAAGAGCCCTTCGGAAAGCCTTGTTTCTCCGGGAAAAACAGCGTCTTTTCTGGCAAAAGTTATCCCGTATCCCGCGGGAGCGGGCCTTAAGGTCACGGAGGAGAATTTTCCTGTCTGAAGCCCTCGCCCCTTAAGAGTTACCTCGGATCCTATTGTCTTTTCCCGCTGTTCCATTTATTCCGGGCCCGGCTCTTACCTTCTATTATTCCTTTTCCGCCGGAGCCGAAGCCGCCCGGCTGTTAAGCTCAGTTACTACTTCCTGAGTAAGGTCGTACATGTCGTCAGCATACATTATGTTCCGGGAATCAAGGATATAATCATATCCGCCGGTCTTCCCTTTCTCGACGACGACCTCCTGCATATCATCAAGCACTTCCCTGAAGATCGTATCCCTTCTTTCCAGTATTATCTGCCTGCTTTCTCTGTCGAATTCCTGAAGTTCCCCTATCCTGTCGTCCATTTCTTTCTGCTTTTTCTGCCTGGCATCGGCGCTTAAAAGCTCTACTTCATCCTTCAGTTTAGTTATGTTCTGGACCATGGTGTCCCTTTTTGTCTGGGAATCCCTGGCGAACTCGTTGAGCTCGTTGTCCATAGCCTTTGCCTTTTCGTATTCGTAGAAAGCTCTCTTTAGGTCTACGAAACCTATTTTTATCTCTTTCGCCGAAACCGTCACCGGCGCCATCGTCAAGAACGCCGAGAAAATTACTGCCGCCGCCACGCTTACCGCCGCAAACTTCTTCATGCTATTTCTCCTTTTTATAAAACCCGTTTTAGAATCCGTGCGTAACGCTGAAATAGAACTGACCTTCTTTCTTGTCGTCATAATTATCGGAAAGAGGATAACCCCAATCCAGCTTAACAGGCCCGATAGGCGTCTTTACCCTTACGCCGATACCCGCTCCGGCCTTGAACCCTTCGTCGTCTTTGGCCCCGGTAAGATTTTTAAGGTCGGCTTCCTCCCAGACGTTTCCTATATCGAAGAACACGGCCCCTTTGACGAGGTTCTTAAAAACAGGGAACGATACCTCGGCGTTCCCTATCAGGATGGCCTCTCCTCCCAGCGCCGCGTTGGTTCCCCTGTCCCTGGGGCCTACTCCTCTTTCTTTATATCCTCTTATTGTCCTGGCTCCGCCCGCGAAATACCTCTCGTATATGGGCACTTCATCGGACTTGCCGTAATTCTGGACTATCCCTCCGGCTCCCTTGAGCTCGAGGACAACGTTCTCTATTATACTGTGGTAGTAGTTCAGATACCCGTAGAACTTGTAAAAATCCTTGTCCCCGCCGACAAATCCTCCGGCGTTTTCCATGGAAGTTCCCGTTACGAATCCCTTGGTCGGGGAAAACTTGTTATCCCGGACGTCGTATTTCACGTTCCATGTTATACGGCTTATGAAATTGCTGCCCACTTCCCTTCGAAGAGCGTCCGTGGCTTCGTCGGCGATGTTGGATATCTTGACCTCCTCAAGATTGTACACGAGCCCCGTGTTAAGCTCGTCGGTCAGCTCTTTCCCGAGCCTCAAACTTCCTCCGGTCCTTGTCTCGTCATACCCGTACCCCGTATCTCCCGACCTTAACTGCTCGGTTCGGTAAACATCGAACCCGAAAAGGTACGGGAAATCGAATATCCACGGATCGGTCCAGCTCAATATGTAATTCGTCCTGTTGCTCCCGAGCTCTGCCCTTATCGTGAGGTCCTGGCCGCTTCCTGTGAATGAGGGGAAATTCATGATGTCGAAATTTCTCTGCCTGAGCTGCACAAAACCTATAAAGGCGTCAACCGAACTGTACCCGCCTCCCAGGGAGAATTCTCCGGTCTTTGTCTCTTTGACGGTAACGTTAAGGTCCATAACATCCTTGCGGGAAGTCGGGACGGTATCGAAAAAAACATCCTCGAAATATCCAAGGTTGTATATCCTCTCTTTGCTTTTCTTGAGCTTTTCCCCGTCGTATCTCTCCCCCGGATAAAGCCGCATTTCGCGTCTTATTACCTTGTCCTTTGTCGTCGTGTTGCCGACAACGTTCACCATTCCCACGTACACGACGTCGTGCGCCGTTATGTTATAGACCAGGTCCATCCTGTCCGTTGTTGCGTTATATTTCTGTGAAAGGTCTATCTCCGCGTTCATGTACCCGCGGTCGTAGTAAAGTGTACGTACGCTCTCCACATCCTCCCTTATTTTCCCAAGGTCGAACGGGTCTCCCGGCCGCACTTTAGTCCTGAAATAAACCTCGTCCTCGGGAAAGGCAAGCTCCCCTTTAATGGACATATCCCCTACCATGTATTCCTTGCCTTCCTTGACAACGATGGTGATATACATCTCGTTGCCGTCCTCGGAATAGTCAATACGGCTTGTGACGGTGGCGTCCAGAAAACCCTTGCTCCTGTAATAATTCTTTATCCTGGATATATCCGCCTGGAATTTCTCGTCGTCGAAAGCGCCTTTTCTTATCCACCACCACGCGGTCTTGGTAGACATGAATTTTTCCAGCTCAGAAGAAGGAACGTTGGCGTTCCCCTCGAATTTAATGGTCTTTATTTTTCTTGCCAGACCTTCCCTTATGTCAAAGACCAGCACCGCCTTGCCGGTATCAGGGTCCTGTTCTACCTTATATTCCACATCGACCCCGCTGTACCCCTGCTCGATGTAGGCGTTCTTGATAGCCGCGACATCGGCGGAAACCAGATTGAAATCAAGGATATCGCCCGCTTTCACGCTTATTTTTTTCTCCAGGCGCTGGGTGCGTATCTTGGTGTTCCCCCGGAACTCTATCTGCCTTATGACGGGTTTTTCAACAACGGTGAAAACGACCACAAAACCCTCGGGGCGCTCGTCCACCTTCACAAAAACATCCGCGAAATACCCTGTGGCATAAAGGCGTTTTATCTCGTTGTTGAGCGCCGTTTCCTGTATCTCGTCACCGGGTTTTATCTTCAGCCTGTTGAGTATTGTAGCCGTGCTTATGGCCTCGTTGCCTTTCACCTCTATGTCGAATATCCTTTTGCCCGAAGAAACGTCGTTCTGGGCCGAGGCGCAGGGTGAAAACGCCAGCATCGCCGAGATCACCGTCACGATCAAACATAAAAAACTTTTTCTCATCAGAATCCCTCTTCTTCCTCGTTACGGGCAAGGTTGCTGAACCGCGTGAACTCGGGAAGGAACGCGAGTTTCACTACCCCTATTGGCCCGTGGCGCTGTTTGGCTATGTTTACTTCGGCTATACCCTTGTTCTCTTCAGTCGGCGTATAGTATTCCTCTCTCATTATGAGCATTACCACATCCGCGTCCTGCTCGATGGCTCCGGATTCCCTCAAGTCGGAAAGTACAGGCCTGTGGTCCGACCTCTGTTCCACAGCGCGGGAAAGCTGGCTTATAGCTATGACAGGAACATCCAGCTCTCTGGCCAGAGCTTTCATGGAGCGTGACATCTCCGATATTTCCTGCTGCCTGTTCTCGGTTTTAGCCGCGCCTCTCATGAGCTGGAGATAGTCGATTATTATGAGCTGTATATCGTGTTTTGACTTAAGTCGTCTGGCCTTGGCCCTTAGTTCAAGCGCCGATATGCCCGGAGTATCGTCAATGTATATGGGGGATTCCGAAAGTTTTCCGGCGGCCGTGATGAGTTTCGGCCAGTCTGTCTGGGAAAAAAATCCTGTCCTCACCTTATGCGCGTCCACCCCCGCTATTGAGCAAAGCATCCTCTGGGCAAGCTGGTCTTTGGACATTTCAAGGCTGAAATACGCGCAAGGCACTTTTTTTACGACCGAGGCGTATTCCATCATTGATATGGCAAGAGCGCTTTTTCCCATCGAGGGCCTGCCGGCAAGAACTATAAGGTCTGATTTCTGAAGCCCCGCTGTTTTAATGTCCATGTCGTGGAACCCGGTGGGTATCCCTGTGACATTTTCCTTGCGCTGGTAAAGCCGGTCGATGGTCTCTATACTTTCTTTGACCACGTCCTTCATCTCAAAGACGCGTTCGCCGCTCTTGTGGCCGGAGGTAATATTGAAAATCAGTTTCTCGGCCCTGTCCAGAAGTTCATCGACGTCGGCGGAGGTATCGTAACTTTCCGAGGCTATCTTTGTAGCCGTGTTTATGAGGGTCCTTAAAAGGGCTTTTTCCTTGACTATCCTGGCGTAATGCTCGATGTTGGCTGATGTGGGGACCGCTGAGGCTATTTCCATGACCCGCGAAGCGCCGCCGACCTCATCCAGCTTGCCTCGTTTCTTAAGCTCTTCCGTCAGGGTAACTATATCAACGGCTTTACCCTGGTCGTACAGGGCCAGCATAGCCTGGAAGATCTTCCCGTTGCCCTCGGTGTAGAAAGAACTTTCGTCAAGATGGTCTAACGCTGACGCTATGGCCTCCCTGTCAAGAAGCATGGACCCCAGTACCGCGGTCTCTGCCTCAAGATTCTGCGGCGGCATTTTCTCGATTAGCGTTTTTGGGATCATTTTAAATTTCCCGACAGAAGAAATACTATTTCTTTATCACCCACACTCTGACTTCGGCCTTTACCTCGGGATGCAGCCTTATCTCCACATTTTGCACGCCTATGGTCTTTATGGGCTGTTCCAGAACTATTTTCCTCTTGTCCACCTCTATGCCTTCCGCGGCAAGGGCCGTGGATATCATCTCGGCCGTTACGGCGCCGAAAAGCTTATCCTCTTCCCCGGCTTCCATTGGTATGGTGCACGAAACAGAAGCTATTCTCCCGGCCAACACTTCGCTTTCCTGTTTGAGCTTCTGCTCCCTTCTCCGGGCCTGTCCTTTTTTCTGTTCCAGCACCTTGACCGCTCCGGCGGTGGCTTCTATGGCTTCTTTGCGGGGAAAAAGGAAGTTGCGGGCGTACCCGTCCTTGACGGTAACGCTGTCCCCTATCTTCCCGAGTTTTTCAACGTCCTTTATAAGTATCACTTTCATTGAGGTCTCCTTCTCTTTCTCTGCAAACCTTCGGTTATGTGCACGAAAGGTATTATCGCCGCGAGCCTGGCTTTCTTTACCGCGTTGGCGACCATGCGCTGGTGCTTGGAACAGTTTCCCGAAAGCCTGGAGGAAATTATCTTTCCTCTGTCCGAGATGAAGTGGCTCACGTATTCCGCGTCCCTGTAATCTATCGCTTTAACCTTGCCCTTGCAAAGCCTGCAGGGTTTCTTTTTTAGTATCTTGCGGGGTTTTTTCTCTATTTTCTTTTTCGCCATACTTTGTTTTCTCCTCTTGCTTTTTTTGTCAGAACGGAACGTCTTCTTCCGTATTACCCTGTTCGTCCAGGTCTATGGATTCCACTCCCTGCGCGCTGTCAGCGTCCCTGGCGCCGAAACCTTTCCCCTGGCGCCCCTCCTGTCTGTCATTTTTTGAGCCCAGGAACTGCACGCTCGTCGCCACCACATCCAGAGAATTCCTTTTTTGCCCGTCCGGGGTCTCCCAGCTTCTGGATTTAAGCCTTCCTTCCACAAGTACCGGTCTGCCTTTTGACAGGTATTCCCCGCAAACTTCGGCCATTTTTCCCCAGACCTCCACGCGGACATAAGAAACTTCTTCTTTTTTCTCGCCGCTGGCATCTTTGTACGGCCTGTTTATGGCCAGAGAAAAGTTAGCCACCGCCGTTCCGCTGGGTATGTACCTCAGCTCCGGGTCCCGGGTAAGGTTACCCATAAGAAACACCTTGTTCATGCTGGCAGCCATATCTTATCCCTCCCGGTAAAAACCCTGACAAACTAAAAAGAGCTCCACTCTCGGCCCAGGGCCGCAGTTTAAGCTCCTTAAGCCTTGACGTCCACGAGCGTCCTGAGAATATCGGTATTTATACGGAATTGTCTCATCATTCGCGGCACATCCGTGGGAACGGCGGTGAAAGTCACCTCGTAATACACGGCTTCCTTGCGTTTCTTTATAGGATAGGCAAGAGCCTTTTTCCCGATCAGGGTATCGCTGACGATCTTTCCGGAATGTTCTCCTATGGCGGAGCTTATCCCGGCCTTGACCTCGTCAATAGAGTCCGCCTTTTCGGGAGCGATGATGAATAATCCTGAGTATTTTTTAGTGTTTTCCATAGTTTCCTTTAAATTGTTGTTAGATAATAACACACATTAAATCGCGGCGCAAGACAATTAACCGGCTTCCGGCGCGGCCTATCCGCAGAAGATCTTACCCGTTATGGGCGGCCATGGCCTTGCTCGCGCCAAACTCAAGCCAATGCTCCACGCACAGCACAGCTTTTTCTATAACTTCTTTAAGCACAGGCCTTTCCTCTTTCCGGAAGGCCCCAAGCACATAATCTTTCATATCGGTGACGGGCTCTTTTGAGCCGACGCCTATTCTGAGCCTGGCAAAGTCCTGGCCTATACAACCTATTACGGATGCCAGTCCGTTGTGCCCGCCGCTCGACCCTTTTTCCCTGAGCCTTATGACCCCCAGGGGCAAAGCCACATCGTCACTTACGACAAGAAGGTCCTCTTTTTCTTCCATGTGAGAAGCGCATACCGCTTTAACAGCCTCTCCCGACAAATTCATGAAAGTATGCGGTTCAAAGAGCATCGTTTCTCTTCCGGAAACCTTCCCAAAACCGTAAAGCCCCCCATAGGCTTTTTTCTTTAGCCCTATGCCGTATTTCCGGGCTACGGCTTCCACCACCATAAACCCGGCGTTGTGCCTGGTATTCTCGTATCCCGACCCGGGATTACCCAGCCCTGCTATTATCTTCATCTTATGGCGAGGCGTCTCTACGTGTCTGCCACCGGAGGGCAGCCTCTACTCCTTGGGGGCTTCTTCCTCTTCTTCGCCGGTCTCCTCTTTACCCTTCTTTATGACCTCGGGCTCGACAGCTCCCTCCTCAAGAGGTTCTTCGACCTTCTCGACCTCCTGATGATGGACCGAAGCTACTACCTGGTCAGGATCGTCAAGCAGGGTTATTCCCGCCGGAACAGACAGCTCCTTGACATGGATGGCGTCGCCTATACGGAGCGCTTCCACGTTAACCTCTATCTTTTCGGGTATTTCCGTGGGTAAACACTCTATCTCAAGCTCCCACAAGGTCTGGGTGAAAACGCCTTTCTCCTCGGTGACACCTACGGCCTCACCCTTTACCGCTACGGGAACATTTACCGTTATCTTTTCCTTAAGCGATATTTCGTGAAAATCCGCGTGTATCAGCTTATCGGTAAGGGGGTCTATCTGCGTGTCTTTGACGATAACTGTCCTGCTATCCGTCTTGGACCCGTCGGAAATATCCAGAGTTATTATGGCATTGAGCCCGGCCTCGGTGTGCAGGGCCTTGAGAAGGTCTTTTCGCCCAACCTTAACGCTCATACCTTTCTCTCCGTTCTTGTATACCACCGCCGGGACCATATCCTCCTTGCGGACATGTTTGGCGGCGCTTTTGCCGGTTTCCGGCCTTACGAACGCCTCAAGATTTATCTTCTCCATTTTCTCTCCACCTCTCCTTTTTTATTGCGCTCTGAGCTCACAACAAAACGCCGTCACTCGAAAAGAGCGCTTATGGACTCTTCGTTATGTATCCTCTTTATCGCTTCCCCTAATAAGGAAGCCACTGAAAGCTGTTTTATCTTGGGTATCTTCTTCTCCTTTGGTATCGGTATCGTGTTGGTGACCACAAGCTCTTTGAGCTCCGGTATGGCAAGACGTTCTATGGCCGGTCCGCAAAGAACGGGATGTGTTATCGCCGCGTAAACGTCTTTGGCCCCTTTTTTCTTAAGCGCCAATACCGCCTCGGCCAGGCTCCCGGCGGTCGCCACTATATCGTCCACTATTATGACGTTCTTTCCGCTTACGTCTCCCATCACGTGCATCGCCTCGGTGCTCTCGTCGTCAATGCGCCTTTTGTCAACTATGGCAAGTCCGGCGTTCATTCTCTTCGCGTAGGCTCTGGCCATTTTAATGCCGCCGACATCCGGCGAGACCACCGTCACATTATCTATCCCCTTATCCTTGAAATATTCCTGGAACACCCTTACAGCATAAAGATGATCGACCGGTATATCGAAAAATCCCTGCAGCTGGCCGGCGTGAAGATCTATGGTTATAACTCTGTTAGCCCCGGCCCTGGCCAGAAGATTGGCCACAAGTTTTGCCGTTATAGGTACTCTGGGCTGGTCTTTTCTGTCCTGCCTGGCGTATCCGAAATACGGAAGCACGGCCGTTATTCTCCTGGCCGACGCCCTCTGGACAGCGTCTATCATTATGAGAAGCTCCATCAGGTTCTCGTTCGCGGGGCAGCATGTCGGCTGGATTATAAAAACATCTTTTCCCCTGACGTTCTGGGGTATCTTCACCTTTGTCTCTCCGTCCTTGAACCGGGATACCTCGCACTCACCTTTTTCTATCCCCAGATCAGCGCAGATATCGTCAGTAAGCCCCGGATTGGCGTTCCCGGAAAAGATAGTGAGATAATTCATGCCTTTTTCCTTTTTTTGGGTAGTTCCCTCGCCGGAACACCGGCTACGGTTTTTCCTTTGCCTACGTCCTTATTTCTTGTCACTACACTGCCCGCGCCCACTACAGCCTTCTCCCCTATCTTGACGGGAGCTATCAGAACAGACCCCACGCCCAAAAAAGCCCCGTCCCCTATCGAGGTCCTGTTCTTATTCCTTCCGTCGTAATTGGCTGTTATGGTGCCGGCTCCGACGTTCACGTTATCGCCGACAACGGCGTCGCCGAGATAAGTATGATGTTTCACCCTGGTGTTCTTTCCTACCCGTGTTCGGCAGATCTCCACAAAATTTCCCGCCTCGGTATTGTCCTTAAGAACGGTCCCGGGCCTCAATCTGGCGAAAGGGCCTATTTTACAAGCTTTGCCCACTTTTACGTCTTCCTCTATCACCGTGCACGGAAATATCACAGTGTCTCTGCCTATAGAGGCCGAGTAATCTATGTAGGCGGTCGCGGGATCCACTATAGTGACCCCTTCTTCCATAAGTTCCTCGGCTTTCCTAAGATACATAAGCGAGTTGACCATTGCCAGGTCCCTGCGGCTGTTAACACCCACATGTTCGCCTTCCGCGCAGCTCACCGAAACTATTTTTTTTCCTTTCCTTCGCAGGATATCAACTATATCCGTAAGATAGAACTCCTTTTTCTTTTCATTCAGCTCTATCTCCCTTATGTACTTCACTATCTCGCTCTTGACGAAACAGTAAGTCCCCACATTTATCTCTTTTATTCTTTTCTCGGGGCCCTCAAGATCTTTTTCCTCGACTATCCTCATTACGTTGCCTTGAGCGTCCCTAACTATTCTTCCGTACGAGGAGGGGTTTTCCACTTCGGCCGTCAGAAGAACGCAGGAGGCTTTTTCCTTAAAGTGGGCCCTTACCATTTTCTTGTATGTCTCGGCCGTTATAAGAGGCGTGTCTCCGCATGTAACAAGAACGGTGTTTTCCCTGTCGGTCATAAAATCCACGGCATGCGCCAGGGCGTCTCCGCTTCCCAGAAGTTCCGGCTGCCTTACAAAGCGCAGCTGTTCCATGAAAAGGCTCTCTATCATCTCGGCCTTGTATCCTATGACCGCCAGAATATCGTCTATACCCGAGCTCTGCAAGTTGGACATTATCCTCTCGAGCATGGTCGTAGAGCCGATCCTGTGCAGGACCTTAGGTACGTCCGACTTCATTCTTGTGCCCATTCCCGCGGCAAGTATTACCGCCGTAACATTCTTCATCTTTCACCTTTGCTGTATTTCTTAAGCTGTCCCCTGATCTCGCCTGTCCGTCCGGCCCGGATTTCTCCCCGACCTTTATCCGCACCGCTCGCCTTTTTTGCCTGCGGCAAAACTGGCTGGCGGGCAAGGATTCGAACCTTGACAAGCAGCTCCAAAAGCTGCGGTGCTACCATTACACTACCCGCCAACCGTCTAAAGCTCTATGTCTTTTTCCCTGTCCGAGACAAAACTTATGTTCGGCCGGGGTTCTTCCTTCTCGACGGGCTTTTCTTCCGCCTTTTTTTCCGCCGGTTTGGCGGTTTTTTTGATTTCCTGTTTCCGGGGCGTCTCTTTCGCTTTATTCTCTCCCTGAAGCCTTCCCGCGGAGAGCTCTTTTTCGTATGTCTCGAGTATCTCTTTCTGTATGTATATCCTGCATTCCGGGGTCACGGGATGAGCTATATCCATATGCCCCGACTGTTTTTCGTCGCTGTCATCTTCGGGCACAGCTGTCTTTTTTGGAAGCTCTTTCCCGCACTGATTGCAGTATTTGCTTCCGCGGGCGTTCTTAAAAGAGCATTTAGGGCAGGTATCCATGACCTTCCTTGACGGCATGGCCACGAAAAGACCGCTGGTACCCTGTATTATCTTGACGTTTCTTACTACGAACCAATCATCGAATGTCATCGTGGCAAACGCCTTCAGTTTTCCGTCCCTGCTTTCCGCCGGAAATATCCTGACTTCCGTGATCTTCATCTTCAAACTCCTTTTCTCTCTGTTTCTTCCCCGGATACCATCCGCCGCTAATATGTTCTGGCCGCGTAAACCCGCCACCCTTTCTCGATCGGGAACCTGCTCCGGGTCTTTTCTTCGGCGCGATCCATATCTTTTTCGTCAAAGACACCGAACACAGTGGGACCGCTGCCTGTCATAAGCGCGGCCTTCGCTCCCAGTTGCTTTAAAAACGACACAGCCTCGCCTACCTGCGGGAATTCTCGTAATACTATTTGTTGTAAATCGTTACGTAAATACCCCGACAAGCCGGTTATGTTCTTTTCTTCCAAAAATAAGGTCAACATTGTAGCCCATGCCTTATCCTTTGTCAAGTTGAAACCGGAAACGCCGGAATACACGTATTTTGTCTCCACCTTAAGAGGCGGGTTTACTATTAAATGGCTTAATTTCAGGTCTGTTTTTACTTCCCTTACCGCGTCTCCTCTTTCGGTACCCAGGCCGAAAGAGACATCTTTAAGAAAAAACGGCACGTCCGCTCCAAGCTGAGCCCCTATCCCCTCAAGTTTCTCCGGAGACAGGGGTTTTCCGGTAAGAGCGTTAAGCCCTTTCAGTAGAGCCGCGGCGTCGCTCGACCCCCCTCCCATTCCGGCTGCCACGGGAATGTTTTTTTCTACAAGTACGCTGAAATTTTCCTTTTTGCCTGAGATCGCCCTGAAAGAAGTTATGGTCCTGCCCAGCAGGCTTGTCTCGTCGGTGGGAATATCGGCTCCGCTGGCCTCTATGCTGGTGGAAGAAGAGATGATATCGACCTTAACCCTGTCGAATATGGATATCCTTTCGAAAAGTGTTCCTATATCATGATATCCGTCTTGTCTTTTGCCGAATACCGAGAGGAACAGGTTTATCTTGGCAGGCGCTGTTATCTCCATGATGCTCAAACCCTGTTGTAAGTTATGCCTCTATCTATTTTTTCTTTCTTGTCAGCAGTTTCTCCGCTTCCTTGACCACACAATCCTCCGTGAGGCAGAAATGCGCGTAAAGCTCCGCAGGAGACCCGCTTACCCCGAATTTGTCGGCTATTCCCATTATTCTCATCGGAACGGGGCATTCCTGGACCAACACCTCGGCTACGGCGCTTCCCATGCCCCCGTATATGGTGTGCTCCTCTACGGTTAGCACGGCCCCGGTCTCTCTTGCCGCGGCTATAATGGCCTGTCTGTCTATTGGCTTGGGCGTATGCAGATTGATCACTCCGGCGCTTATCCCCTTTTTCGAGAGGATCTCCGCGGCCAGAAGGGCCGTATGTACAAGATGCCCGCAGGCTATTATGGTAAGATCCGATCCCTTTTTCTTTATGTCGGCTTTTCCTATCTTGAACGGAGCGACTTCATCAAGAATGGGAGCATTGGCTCTCCCCAGCCTCAGGTACACAGGTCCGGGTATTCTCACGGCCTCTTTTGTAGCCTCAAAAGCCTCTCTCATGTCCGCCGGGACAACCACTGTCATATTGGGCAGTATCCTCATAAGAGCTATTTCCTCTATGGCCTGGTGTGTGGCTCCGTCTTCTCCTACGGATATTCCTCCGTGGCTGCCGGCGATATTGACGTTAAGGTTCATATATGCTACCGAAACCCTGACCTGGTCCCACGCTCTTCCGGAGGCGAAAGCCCCGAAGGTACACGCGAAAGGTATTTTCCCGGTAAGGGCCATACCCGCGGCCGCGCTTATCATGTCCTGTTCCGAAACCCCGTGGCTTACGAACCTCTCCGGATATTTTTCCTTGAACCAGTGTGCCCTGACGGACTCGGTCAGGTCAGCCGACAGAACGACAACGTCCTTATTCTCCTCTCCCAATTCCAGAAGGGCCTTGCCGAACCCGTCCCTGGTGGAGCCTTTTTTAACATCACCTATTCCCATAACACTTCTCCTTAGATGCTTCTATTCCTCATTTTTCAATAAACGCCGAAGTATCCCTTTGGGGCCTGGACAATATCGTACGGCGGTGTCCTTTTGGGGTTGTATCCGTATACGTCCTTTCTCTCAACCCTAAGCCTTACGTCCTCCGCCTGATCGTTCATTATGACAAAATTGAAATCCTCGAATCTGTACCCGGAAACCACTTCGCTTGTTATTTCCAGGAGCTTCCTGATCTTCAGGGTCTTAAGTTCGCCGGTATCGGACCCGACTTCGTCTATTCTGAAATTTATCAGGAAATATTTCGCGTCAAGGCCGGTACCGTAAAGCCCCTCGGCCGACTTGTAGGAGTAGTCGCTCATAAAAGGTTTCTCGGAACGGAAATCTATCTTTATCCTGTTGGCTATCTGCGACGCCAGAAATTCCGGCATAGTTACATCCTTGAGATAGAACTGCCCTTTCCAGTACCCTATATCGCTGAGCTTGGTAGGAGCGCTGCGGAAAAACTCGTCGAGAACCTTTTCCTTTACCTCGTCACCCACGCCTATCCTGCTGAAAATGGTCTCTACCGACCTTTCTTTTCTTGCCTGCGGGGTAAGGTTTATACTGAAGAGCGTTCGCTTAAAGGCTTCTCCCCGGGAAATGTTCTGGTACATTCCCAGCTTGATGTCGTTCACGTACTTTATGATAACCACCTGCAGCTCCGGCATCCTGGCGTCCTGCGTTATGACGCAATAGAACTTTATATCCGCGTCCGTGCTCAAAACCACTCTCGAGGCTATCAGTATCAGATTGCTTATCTTATCCCATGCATCCTTGCTTATTCCCATATTGGTGTCCAGAAGCCCTTCCATGGGATGGAATATACCCATTGTGGACCCTTCGACCACTACGTCCACTTCCATCCCATATTCGGCTTTGCACACGGTTTTAACGGCTTCCGGGAGACTTTCCTTGGGGTAAGTCGGAGCGCAGGACGCGGCGGAAAAAATATAAGCTGCCGCCGCTAACGTCAGCGCGGCGGCTGTTATTTGTCTTTGTATTTTCATAAACGCCGTTTCTGTTCTAATGTAAACTGCCGCACGAGGAGGGCCTTATGCCGCTTCCTCTATCCCGTACTCTTTGAATATCGCGATTATCTCGTCGTACTCAAGCTCTTCTCTTTTCAGGAGTTCCTTGGCGAACCTTTCGAGAATTTGCTTATTGTCATTTAAGGTCGTCTCGGTTTCCCGGAGACACCTGTTTATTATTGCCTCGGTGTCTTTGTTCAGCTTCACCCGGTATTCTTCCGACAACTGTTCCTTTGGCACTATGGTATAGTTACCCAAAAGCCCGGATTCGCCCATTCCATATCTCCAGGCCATGTTATACGCGTAAGCCATGGCCTGCCCGAAATCAGATCTTGGAGCTTCTTCAGTGTCCGGGCCCGAAACTCCCGTAGTTGTTGTTCCGAACGCTATCTTCTCGGCCACATAGGACCCAAGACATATCATTATCTCGGAAAGAAGATGCTCTCTGGTCTTAGAGTGTATTTCCTCCCTCTCGGGGTTCCACACCACTCCGAGGCTGCCTCTTCTGGGTATTATGCTGGCCTTGAATACCGTTTTTGACGGAGCCTTCAGGAACGTCATCATCAAATGCCCCGACTCATGGTAGGCGGTCATTTCTTTCTCTTTCGGCGTGACCGTCAGTCTGTATTTTATCCCCAGGTCCACTCGCTCAAAAGCTTCGCTTATCTCCTTGAGGTCTATCATCGGCTTCTTATGTCTTGTGGCTATTAAAGCCGCTTCCTTCACTATGTTGGCTATGTCCGCCGGGGTCTTTCCGACGGCCCTTCTGGCGAGCCGGCCAAGGTCCAGGCTGGGGTTGGCCTTGACCTTGCTGAGGTAAAACTTGAAAAGTTTTTCCCTGTCTTCCTGGGACGGAGCCGTGACCATAAGCTTTCTGTCGAACCTGCCGGGCCGGAGAAGAGCCTGGTCGAGATGCTGTTCATGCGCGTTGCTGGCTCCTATGACAACTATGTTGTCCTCTTTGCCCTTAAGACCGTCCATTTCCGCCAGCACCTGATTAAGGGTGCTGTTGGTCTCCTGTCCCCCCATGAAACTGAAAGTCCTGGATCTTCCTATGGCGTCGATCTCGTCGATGAATATTATGCACCCGCCGTACCCATACGCGAGAAACCTGGCTTTTTTGAAAAGTTTTCTTACCCTAGAAGCTCCTACCCCGACAAAAACCTCGACGAATTCGCTTCCCGACATGGAGATGAAGGGCATATTGGCCTCTGTGGCTATGGCCTTGGCCATGTATGTTTTTCCGCAGCCCGGAGGCCCCAGCATAAGAAGGCCCTTTATGACACTTCCTCCCATTTTCTTGACGTCGGCTCTGTCGGTGATCAGCCTTACTACCTCTTTCGCTTCTTCTTTCGCGTCGTCCATTCCGATAACATCGTCCCAAGTAATGGAAACATCCCTTCCCTTTATTGGGGCCTTGTCGAGCTTGGCGAATCCTCCTCGCATGAATGTAAGGTACATGAAAACGAATATCCCCGCATGAATACCGGCCATTATGAACTGTACCGGCATCGTCGCCAGTGTCATCTTGCGGTAAAAAGACTCAAGGGACATAAGACCTATGACCGAAAGGATGAGGAGGATTATCACGACGAAGACCACGATGATGATCGTCTTGTATTCCTGGAGGTACATTATCATTCTTCTTCTTGTGCTGGACATTTGCATCTCCCCTTTTTAGAAAGGCCCTAATCTATATTTTTTTCCGCGGCCGCCAGTTCGGCAAGACCTTTTTCAAGTTCGTCTTTTTTAGGAGCTATCCCGTGCCATTCCGCCTTGTTCTCCACGAAGGAAACTCCCTTGCCCTTTACTGTATGCGCTACTATGACCTGCGGCCTGTCCTTTATCTTTGCCGCTTCATCAAAAGCTTTTTTCAGCTCTTCTATGCTGTGCCCGTCAACCTCTATCACGAACCAGCCGAAGGCCTCCCATTTCTTCTTTATCTCGCCCGGATGCTTGACCTCGCATGTAAAACCGTCTATCTGCAGCCTGTTGTAATCTATTATCCCGCACAAACCGTTAAGCTTGTAGTGCGCCGCCGTCATGGCTGCTTCCCATATCTGCCCTTCGTTGGTCTCGCCGTCGCCCATCATACAGTAAACCCGTGACCCGACCTTGTCCATGCGGTTTCCCATGGCTATACCTACTGCCACGGAAAGACCCTGCCCCAGGGATCCGCTGGATATCTCTACGCCCGGAAGACCTCTCTGGGGATGCCCCTGCAAACGGCTCCCCATTTTTCGCAAGGTCATAAGCTCTTTCTCCGGGAAAAACCCTTTGTCCGCGAGTATGGCGTAGAGAGCCGGACAACCATGCCCTTTCGAGAGTATGAACCAGTCCCTGTTCCTGTCGTTGCACGCAGCAGGGCTTATGTTCATCACCCCGTTGTAAAGCGTTACCAGTATCTCCACCATGGACAGCGATCCGCCCGTGTGCCCGCTTCCCGCTTCGGCGAGCATTGTCAGGATATCCCTCCTGATCTTAACGGCCTTTTTCTTGAGCATGGACAGTTCCCCGGTTTTATTCATCTGGCGCCGACCTTTCCCTTTCTGTTTGTTTTTATTTGCTGCTGGGTTTTCTCTACCCTCTCGCGCACCCGGCCGTTATCCGGATCTATCTCAAGCGACCGCATCCACTCCGTCAAAGCCTTCTCGGTTTCGCCCAGGGAAAAGTAAACATCTCCCAGATGCTCCCTTACTGCGGCATCCTCCGGGAGCGCCTCAGCCGCCCTGGTTATTTCCTGAAGAGCCTTGTCCAACTCCCCTCGCCGAAAATATACCCAGCCGAGACTGTCCATATACGCCCCGTTCTCCGGGTCCATCGAAAGAGCTTTTCTTATAAGTTTTTCGGCCTCGTCGAGATTCTCGCCCTTCTGAGCGTAGGAATAACCCAGGTAGTTGTATATCTCCGGAACCCTGGTCCCTTCTTCCACCGCTTTGAGCAAAACCATCTCGGCTTCCTGTTCTCTTCCCAGAGAACCAAGGCTCAAAGCTACGTAGAACTTGTACTCGTCGTTACGCGGGCTTTGTTCGAGAGCTTTCTCGTAATAGCTCAGAGCCTCGGAGTGCTCTCCCTTTTTAGTGGCCGCGTACCCCAGCCCCGAGTACACCGACCCCATCGTAAAGCCTTTAAGAAGAGCCTCTTTGAGCACCGCTTCGGCATCATCGTAGTTTCCCGCTGAAACGTATATGCCGTAGCTCGCAAGATACGGGTCCGGAGAGAAAGGCTCAATTTCCATTATCTTCCGGTTTTCGGTTATAGCTTTGTCGAAGGCCCCTGCTCTTTTGTATACTTGGGAAAGCCTCACCCTTGCGTCAACATTTCTCTCGTCGATATCGAGCACCGTTCGGTATGCCTCTTCGGCTTCGGTCGTCTTTCCCTCGACCTCATAAAGAAACCCGATAAGCAGCCTCGCCTCAAGATACTCGTTGTCAAGCTCCACGGCCTTCCGCAAAGTCTCGCGGGCGCTGTCGAATCTACCAAGTTTCCCGTACAGCATTCCGAGATTGAAGTAGGCCGATATATCCTCGGGATCGACCTTTATTATCCTCTCGTATATCCCCGCCGCCTGCTCAACATTGTTCTCTCTGATGTGTAGATCTGCGAGAAAGGTCATGGCCCTTACATTTTCAGGATCAAGTTCGAGCACTTTCTCGTATCTTTTTTTCGCCTCCGGGAGATCATTTTCAGAGGTATTGATGAACGCTAAAAGAAGATTGGCGCCTATGTTGTTCTCGTCGCTATCTACAGCTGAGCGGAGAACCTCCCGCGCTTCCCTGAACTTTCCGGAAAGAAGAAGGCTCTCGCCAAGTTTCACCTGTATTTCCGGATTTTCGGGCTCGAGGGAAAGAGCTTTTCTGTATTCCTCTTCGGCCGATACGGTCTTCCCGGCGCTGTCGTGCAGATTGCCCAAAAGAAAGTGCGCCAGAGCCTCGGATACGCCGGAAGAAAAAACCTCCTTTGAGCCCGTGCTTTCCCTGGAGATCTTCTCGACAGCGTTTACGCCGGCCGCGTTACCGGCCACCCATACAAAAGCGGCCAGAACAAGCGCGGCGGAAAGTTTCCGCCGGCGCTGGAACGTCATACCTTCCTCTTCTTGTGCCGGTCCCTTCTCATTCTTTTCTTTCTTTTGTGCCTTTTTACCTTTTTTACTTTTCTCTTACGACCGCATGGCATATTCCCATCTCTCCTTGTTGGACTACCGGCTGATGCCGGAAGTTACTCTATCACTTTGTTAAGCGGATATTCTATGAATCCCTGAGCTCCGGCCTTTCTGAGCTCGGGTATAAGCCTCTTCACTTCTTCTTCGTCTATGACCGTGTCTATGTCCACCCAGTCACGGTCATAAAGCATCGATACCGTCGGGGCTTTCATTGAGGGAAGTATCCCGATTATTCTCTCAACATCCTCTTTTCGGGAGTTCATCTTGAGCCCTACTTTTCCTTCGGCCAGTATAGCCCCCTTAAGGAGAAGCACCATCCTCTCTATCTTGTCCCTCTTGCCCGGATCCTGCCATGCCGACATATTGGCTATGAACTGTGTTGTAGAGCTTGTAACAGTCTCCACTATCCTAAGCCCGTTGGCCCTAAGGCTCGCCCCGGTCTCGGTTACCTCAACTATGGCGTCTATTCCCATGCTGGGCTTGACCTCGGTAGCCCCCCAGCTGAACTCTACTTCAGCCTTAACCCCGTGCGCCGCCAGATACCGCTCCGTTACCTTCACAAGTTCCGTAGCCACCTTTTTCCCGGCAAGGTCCTTTACACTCTTGACCGGCGACATCTCCGGGACAGCAAGCACCCATTTAACCGGCCTCATGCTTCTTTTGGCGTAAACAAGCTCCGCGACCCTCTCTACCTGGGAACTGTTTTCCTCTATCCAGTCGTTCCCGGTTATGCCGCAGTCTATTATCCCGTCCTCGACATAGCGTGACATTTCCTGGGCCCTGAAAAGGACCACCTCTATCCCTTCATCGTCTATGTGCGGGAAATATGACCTTTCCGAGCACTTTATCTTGTATCCGGCTTTATCGAAAAGCCTTATGGTAGTTTCCTGCAGGCTTCCCTTGGGTATCCCCAGCCTGAGTTTCTTTTCTGCCATTTTACCCCTCGCCACTTGGTTTAAAGACTCCCCCGGCAACAATAGGAGAAGCTTTTCGGCGCGCTGCCTCGTCCGCCGAAGGAGCGCCTTTATAGGAAAAAGTCCCCGGACGGCTCAATTGTATATCATGCCGGAAAGCTAGTCAACACATTTAGCCCCGCCATGCGGTGTTATTTAAGCTTCTTATGCGTTCTAAGGGCCGCGTCAAGAAGAGCGGAACCTTTCTCAAAATCCTGGTCCTTGTAGAAAACCCCGGATATCCCGGCGGAGATGACCTCTTTCATCTTAAGGTCGCTGACGTAGGAGCTTATTATTATTATCGGGACGCGTTTGTCAAAAGACCTTATTCCGCTTATTGTCTCGCTTCCGTCCATTCCCGGCATGCGAAGATCAACGAACACTATGCCCGGTTTTTCGGATTTTACCATCTGTATGCCCGTAGCGCCGTCGGGCGCCGTAACGACAGAGTACCCTTTGGATTCCAGCCACATTTTCATAAGCTGCCGGAAATCCTCTTCGTCATCGATAACAAGTATCTTGATATCATTGTTCATGTTTTCCCCCTTAAACCCGTGTGTTGAAACAATGTCAGAGCGTCCCTTCGGACACTCAAAAGTTATTCTATCTTGCCGGCGGGTTCTCGGGCAGGGTAAAAATAAACTCCGTTCCCTTGCCCTTCTCGCTTTCGACCCATATTTTCCCGCCGTGCAGTTCAACTATTTCCTTGGCTATTGAAAGCCCTATCCCCGTGCCGCTCACATCGTTAGCGCCTTTGTCGCCCGTCTGATAGAACTTGTCGAAGATCTTGGCGCAGTTTTCTTTGGTCATTCCGATCCCTGTGTCTTTTACCCCGACCTCGACGCTCGAAGACCCAACTGACGCGGAAGCTCTGACAGTGATGCTTCCTCCGGGCGGAGTGAACTTTATGGCGTTCCCTATCAGATTATTGAGCACCTGTATCACCCTGTCATGGTCGGCGTTCACTTCCGGAAGAGCCGGCCCTATGTCGGCGGAAAGAGAAATGTTCCGCGTCTCCGCCCAGGTCTTAAGCGCGGCTACCGCTTCGGTTATTATCTTTTCCACGGAAACCTTACCGGGGGATATCACCATTTTCCCGGCTTCAAGTTTGGAAAGGTCCAGAAGATCGTTGATAAGTAAAGTAAGCCTTTTGAGGTTCCTGTCGGCTATGCTCAGTAGCTGTGTCTGCTGTTCGTTAAGCTGCCCCGCTGTCTGCTGCAGAATGAGGGTTATGGATTTCCCGACGGCGACAAGCGGCGTCCTCAGCTCATGGGTAACATTAGCGACAAAGTTCGATTTTAACCTGTCGAGCTCTTTCTGTTTGGTCACGTCGCTAAGGACAGACACCATACCGACCGTCTGCCCCCGCTCGTTCTCTATTACGGCCGTGGATGCCCTCAGGGTCTTTTTGGTCTCGTCCCTTCCGCTTACAAGCTCTATTTCTTTTTTCTTGTCGCCCCCTATGTCCTGGGAAAAAGAAAAAAGCTGCTCCTCTTTAACGTCATCCAAGAGGGACCTGCCGACTTTTTCTTTTTGCGACACATCAAGCATTTTCTCGGCGGCCGGGTTCATCATTATTATCTTTCCCTTGGAGTCGACAACGACAAGCCCCTCGGCCAGGTTCCTTATAACGCTCTCCGTTTCCTCCTTGTCGGCAAGCACGGTCTTATACCTGTCCCACGCTATTTCCTCGTTATGTGTTTTTTCGTCAATTATCTTTTCGTATTTCGTGCTAAGGGTCTTAGCCGTGACCTCTACCCTTCGCTCTATCTCCTTGGACACATATCCCGACAGCGCTTCGGATATAGCCTCCTGCCTTTCCGTGGAACCCACAAGCCCGCTGAGCTCTTTTCGCAGGTTCTTCTTTATGTCATCGTCCGAGACCGTGCCTGTTTCCCCAATCTCTCTGGCCAGCTTGCTTTCTTCAGCCTTCATCCTGGCCCTTACGGACTGCTCCGTAAAATACACAAGGAGCAGCGCTATAGTAACGCTGATTATGGCTACGCCCGCGTAAACCAATGTTACAGACGACATCTCTTTCTCCTGACGAATTAAGTTTGTTTTTATCTGCTCACAAGGGCCTTTTCCACCGAAGATCCCGCCGGGGTGTCTATTTTTGCCCTCTTTTCCATGACTATGTTCTGCGCCGTATTCTGCCCCATCATCGAAAAATAATCTATCGATATCTCGTCACCGGCGTGGATGTCGGAAAGGTTCCCGGCGCCGAAGAACGTGGCCGAACTCTGCACCCTGAAAGTATGAACCCTTCCTCCGAAATGGCTGTCCCTCACGGTAAGCTTTCTGTCGGGGACATTAACTCCTATGACCGTCCCTGTCATCGATCCGCCCATCTCTTCCGCCGCGGTCTCCTCGTCCAGGAACATCTCTTCCTGCGCCTCGCTTTCGGCTTCCCTCTCGTCCCAGGACCTTTCCGCTTCGGCGGGAAAGGGGCTTAAAACCGCAGCCCACGCTAAAAGGGGAATAAACAGGTTTTTCCCAGAAAGCCTCATTTTACGACCCCCTCAATAGCGGATACGAGTTTTTCCAGCGGGAAAGGTTTTGTCATAAAGGCGTCCACCCCGAGCTTGCGGGCAAAAAGATCATCAATTCCCTCGTACCCTGATATCATTATTTTTTTTGCTTTGGGATTTTTTTCGTTTATCACGGATATGAGCTCTATGCCGGAAAGCTCCGGCATATTGCAGTCGAAAAGCACAAAACCGTACTGATTGCTCGATATAAGCTCCGCCGCCTTCATGCCGTCGTAAGCAACGTCAACCGAATAACCGCGGCTTGAGAGATAGTCCTTAATAAAAAAACAATGGTCCTTTTCGTCGTCAACTATCAGGATCTTTCCACCCGCCACCATCTCCCTCCTCTTTTGGCTATAGACCCGGGGCCCCAGAAGCCTTTCGGTCAGGTTACTTTAACATAAAAATAATACCCGTTCAATATAATTAAGGCCGGGGTTTTGTCCGGACCGGCACGGGGGACGCTCTGCCTCTTTCGAAAGCCGGGTTTCCTGGAGGCGTTGACAAAAATACATGAGCGTGCTAATATCTTGTTCTGTTCAGGCGGACATTCACGGTGGCCTCATCGTCTAGCCTGGCCTAGGACACCAGATTCTCATTCTGGCGACAGGGGTTCGAATCCCCTTGGGGCTACCAATCTTTCCAGCGCGGAATTTGCCGCCTTCTTTGCAGACGGCAGTCTTTTTCAAGGTTATAGCCGCTCGAACTGCAGGATCAGAATTCGGATACCCATTCTTACTATACGGACTTCAGAACTTTCCTGGCATGTTCGTACACCCTTCTAAGAGCTTCCGTGTCCATTGGGGCTGCCGGCAGAAGAGCCGTCAGTTTGTTGAGCGTCCTTAAGGCGCAGTTTATATCCCCTTCTATGAATCCGAGAAAGCTATCCATGTCGCTATCCCGGAAGACAAAAGGGGTCTCCGGATCAGAGACGTTCTTGTATGCTTCCAGCAGTTCCTGAGCCTTGTCTTTAAGTTCGCTGTACCTGCCGTCGTTTTTATCCATTGCCTTTATCCTGTCGAGGGGCTCGTTAAAAGCCCTGGCTATCCTCATCATTCCCATCCCGAACATAAGGGCCCTTACCACCCCTCCCCTGTCCTGTCCCGTCCCGACCGGTGAAAGAATGGTCCCGGAAATATCCATGTCAGCGTCCCCGATCCTTGTCCTTATATCCTCCGGTGACAGTTTCTCGTCTTTTTCGGTAAGTAACAACGTTACGGTGTTCTGTGTTGTTCTTTTTCCGTTTTTCAGCGTTGCGGGGAGATCCTTTCTCCTGATCCCTGCCCTCGAGTAAAGATCTTCGCCTGTGAACAAGGGAGAAACCGCGTCGAATAATTCTACGTAAGCGTTAGGCGCCATCTGAAAAGTTTCCACAAGACCTGTAATTTCCCTTTTGTCAGGACCTTCTATGCTTTGAACAGGCAGCCTGAGCAATATATCCGGCTTTCCATCTCCGAGCATCTCCAAGAGTTTTTCCCTCTCATTATCCGCATAATTTTTAAGAGAGCTCTCCATATCTGCCAGGGTCTCTTCTTTAAGCGGGGTTTCCCCTTGACCGGAACGTCTTCTCCCGGATCCTTGAAACATCTCGTCTATTCCCCCAAGGTCCACGCCGAGCTCCTTCAATAGGGCGAGGGAAAGAACAGCATCTACCACAGCACCTCCGTTGTACTCGCCTCTTTCCATGTGGCGATACGGGAGATTTTCTACCACGGCCCCTCCGGAACCCTTCAATGTTGTCATCTCAAGGTCCATAGCGACAGCCTCGGCTCCGAGGCCGTGGATATTCTCCTCGTCAAAAGGTATATAATCCGTTATGTCCGGGTTCTCGTATTCATTTCCGCGGCCCAGAATGTACTGGATATAGTCCCTCATTCCGGTTTTCTCCGCGCCCGGAGAGAACATTTCTTCTTCTCCCGCGGAAAGCCACCTGTAAAGCCTCCCCGCCAGAGACCCCGCGGTAGTACGCGGAGGCTCAACTCCGCGGGAATCCCTGGAGTTAGTTATCAGCACCTTGGCGGCCGAATCATTTTTTCTTATTGCCGAACTTATTCCGGGATACATAACCGCGGAAGCTATGTTAGACTCAACATCAGTCGGTCCATAGATCATAAGACCGGCTTTTTCTATTTTTTCAACAGCTTCCTTCTGGGTTTCGGTGGGGTTATTCGCGTTCGCTGCAGAAAATATGCCGTCTATGTGCCGCACGACGCCCATTATGTCCTCTTCGCTTACCTCGGCGCCTTCAGGGAAGAGCTGCCGGATAAAAAACCTTCCGTACTCCGGCTGGTCATGCTCGTAGTGCCTGGCCCTGTCGAACGCCCTTCTCTCTTCATCGTCGGGGTTTCTTCCAAGATAATGCTGAAAGATGCCGTCAACCAGATCCGTGAAGGGCCTTTCCCCCAGAGAAAAATACAAGTACCCGCTCTGTTTCCTCATCTCGTTGATGGAGTTTTCCGTGGGCAGTATCATGCCGTCCTCGAGTATTGCCATTGCGTACAACCTCTTCTCTGTCGGCAATATTACCCTCCCGGCGGAATCCACGAAACTGCCAAGAGAATCGGCGGCCTTTTGCCATGTGCCGTAGATCCCCCTGGCCCCCAGGATCATCGCGCTCCTTAGCGGAAGGTCCCCTCTCACGGAAAGCCTCCCTTCACTGACCAGCGGTCCTATCATTCCAAGAAAAACTGATACCGTCTGCCGCACGGTCTCTTGCCGGTCCGGGTCAAGATCGTTAAAAGCGCCCATTATCCGCTTTACATCCCTCTGGCTGTTTTTATATTCCGCTCCGTTAAAAGCGTTAAACACCTCCTCGAGCACGCTTGCGGGGTCTACCGACGGATCGTCCGTAAGTCTGAGCGAGGCGAAGTACGCGGCGTCCTCGTCCCGGGCCATATCGAGCACGCACTTGCCTATATCCGGCACGCCCGTACATCCCATCATGTATGCCAGATCCGCCCAGCTTCTCCCGTCGTCAACGGCTCCCGGTATTATGGAGAGCTCCACAAGTCCATCTTTTGCGAAAGATGTCCATATTTTAGTGGCCGTCGAAGCTCCCCTCCCTCCCCTGACATGCACAACCTCCAGAGGTCCCGGGTCATTCGCGGCTTTTCTCCGGTTCTTCAGCCTGTCCAGAGGGTTGAACACCGCTTCGAATATCTCTTTATTCCTCCCGGCAATCCTCTCTTCCATAAGCTTGTATATTGTTTCCTCGTCGCGCACGACACAAAAAGCTTTCAGGTATCTCATCGCTTCCCGGGGATCAAGCTCCGAGAGATCCCTCCCGGCAAGAACACATGACACTCCCCTGGCCTTAAGTCCTCTTATGGCTTCCCATATGGATCTTTCCGCGGGAACTAGCTCTTCTCCGTCAAAAGCTCCGCTCTTCTCTTCTCCCCGCCGGATGATCTGCCTGTTGAGTTTGCCGGGATTCACCGCTACAGTCTTCAGCGCGGAAAGATCGGGATAAGGGGTTATTACATTCGCCGAGGATGGGTCTATATACCTTATCGCCAGGCCCTCGTCCGGGACATCTATTATGATCTCCTCAGAAGTTACTCTGAAACTTATATTTTTAAAGCCGTTCTTCACCTCCTTGAGCCTGTCAAAAACATCCTGCATGGTACCGGCTTGATCCGTATCTCCCTCCCTCTCGATAAGACGGCATATCGCCGACACTACGTATCTTTCCTTAAATTCCCTAGACGCCGTCTTTAGCGGCGCGGCAAGGGTCCCGGCGGAGAAAACTTCTTCGGCCGGGGAAATCGCCGCCGTAAAAGCAAAGATCGCCGCCGTCAAGCCGGCGACGGCTCTTCTCCTTGTCCTCAGTGTCAGAAAATTAACGGTTTTTATCATAGCCGCATTATAACAGCTTTATTTTAAAGAGAATAAAAAAGCCTTTCACATTTTGCCGCTCTAGGACCTCTACGCGAAGATCTGGCTCTCGTATATCCTCCTGAGATCCTTGTACTCCATGCTTTCCGCGGGAGGAAGATCGAAAAGGATCCTGTTCCTCCCGAGAAAAACTAGTCCCAAAGCTTTGTGCTCTCCCAGCATCTCCTCCTGCAAAGATATTTTCTCGGGATCTGAGAGAGCCGTAAAATCTTCTCTCAGAAGAACGGTTACCGCCTTCAGCATCTGGCATATCCTTATGTAGGAATCCTTGCCTATCTTTTCCGGCCTCACTCCGGCAAGCAAAATATTCCGGTCTTCCCCCATACCGAGAGACGCCAGTATGTTCTCTATATCGTCCATAAGCTTCTCTTCTCCTATGACGGCTCCTCTGGAAATCCTGTTCCGGCGTTTGATCTCGCTTATTTCCCTCTTTACCTCTTCGGCCCCGCCTTCCACGAAAATTATTTCTTTTTCCGCGCATTTTTTCCTTATGGCCGTGAGGAGCCTTTTTATATCCTGCATTTGAGTTCCTTCCCCGGCGCATTTGTGTATCCAGTCCGTGCTCACCGCCAGGAACGATATCTTTTTCTCCCGGGAAACCTGGGACAGCTTAAGCTCATCATCGAAGTCTTCGGCATATTCTTTTTCCTCGTTGTACGCGAGGTCGCTTACCTGCATATTTCTCTTTTGTTCTTCCTTTTCCAGCTCTTTCAGGACCTCCTGGGCCAGGAACATAGTGAATTCTTCCGCGTATTTCCTGAAATTTGCGAGCGCTTGCGGGGAGCTTATCACGGCGGGCGCTTCGTTTACGAAAGTTCCCAGGGAAAGCGATCCTTCGTTGTACGTTTTCGGCTCGGGCTTTCTCATGAACCTCAAAATGGTCTGAAATTCCCTTAGACTGTTTTCATCCAGAACAAGGGGGGGATAGTTGTTTTTCATCAGGATATAGTTCATGTAGAGAGAAAATGTCCTGGTGTTGCCATTCTCGAAAGGCTGAAGATTATGGAAAATGTAAAACGCTATGGATGCCTGCTCCACCGGGTGCAGCTTCTTGAATTCCGCCGAATTCACAAGGCCGAGAGCCGCCTCCATGGCTTCGGGAATGATTTCCGGCACAGGGCAGATGGCGAGGGACCTTGTGGCCTCTCTGTCCCTGTACCTCCCTCTCTGAACGGCCTTTTTTCGCGAGAAAAAATCGTTTACCGTAAGGTTCCTGCTGAGTATGGCGTGTATCTCCCGGATCTCCTCTTCTCCCAATTCCCGAGAGGCCGCGGCCAGATCGTTAACCGTTTTTGCCGCTTCTTTAAAATCCTCCGTCTCCCCTTCAGTTTTTTCGGCATCTATCCCGTCGTGCGCGATGTCCCCTACATCTATCCTCCGGGTATCCATGAATGTCCGCTTTTCCAAAGGCTCTATACCGTCAAGCAGAGCCGTCAGCCCCGCTGTTTCCTTGATCTTCCAGACTCTTCCGTGTTTTCTGCATTCCAGAGCTTCCCTGTATATTTTCTCCCACCTGAACTGCCCTGTGAGATGAAGAACTGCGCTAAGCATTTTCTCGGGAGAAACTTTTCTGGAGCCTTCCATCATAGCAAGTATGTCGTATGCCAGAACATCGGGATTCGCCACGCTTCCCGGAGTTATGTCCATGCTTCCTTTTACGTGTATCCTCGCGAACCTCGCCTCGACCGTAAAATCGTACACCTCTTCCCCCGGGGAACGCTTAACGTAACAGAGCAGGCCCTTTTCCACAAGTTCTCGCAGATTGTCCCTTTCCGCCGTTTCTTCTTTCATCGGGATGTTTTTGAGATATTCGCGCGCCTCCAGGTTCCCTCGATTTCTTTTTCTTTCCAGGTATCTGTCTATTCTCCAGAATGTGCCGACAGCCTCTTTAGAAAGTTGTTTTGTCCCGGCACCGGGAACTGACATCCCCGGCATCGTTATCTCCGCCATTCTCACAAGGCCGTTACCAAAATCTTCTTCGGTCTCCACCTTTACCATCCAGGCCCTGTAAATATCGCCAAGCGGCACGGCGCTGTAAGTCCCCCCGCCCCAGGAACCTATGCCGTATTTGGCCGCGGTCGTTCCTTTTATTTCGAAAACTATCGAAATACTTCCCGGGGTGAATCCCCCGGGATACATGGCCTTATCAAGTTTGTTCGAGATGCCCACAGCCGATACCGGATCTGCCCACCATGTCCTTTCGCTGCTGTTTCTCGTTCTTATCTCTCCGGTCTTTGCTGCGGCCAGAAACCCCTCTTTCCTGACCCCCCGGAACTGATGTGAAGTATGCGGGTATCCTAAGACTTCCGTGTACTTAACCTTGGGAGCTTTGTTGACGGTCTCCGCGGCTTCTTCCCAGGAATTAACCCTGACCGGCAGCCGGTTTTCTTCTTCCTCTTTATCCCCGGCTTCGCCATCAAGACCGAGCTTCTCTGAAAAAACCCCGGCATCGGGGAAGACTCCTCCGTGGATAATGGCATCCGGGGAAGCCTCGCGCATCTGTTTTTCTCCCGAAGAATATTTTTCCTTCCCCGGGGGATACAAAAGCCCCACGGTAAAAACCCGGCCCGGGCCCAGTTTCTGATCAAGTTGTCTGCCCCATTCGAGTTCTCCCGCCCCGTCGCCTATCACCATGAAAACGCTTTCGGGGTTGTCCCGGGCTATCTTTTCAAATGCCGCCGGTTTGGAATATTCCCCTTCTTCTTTCCAGGCCCGTCCGCTGAAAACCCCGTCGAAATAATGTCCGACGCCAAGCCTCCCGAGTATCTCTTCCGTCAGCCAGGGATTTCCCGTTACCACATATTGTTTTTTACCGGCGGCCCAAAGCTCCCTTAAAACATCGATCGCGCCCGGGACAAAACACACTGAAGCTTCCTGTTCCCACGCGTCCAGCCTTTCTCTTACATGTTTTTCCATCCTCTCTCTTGTAATCCTGGCATATTCTTCCGGATCAAGTTCTCCGGGAGAAAGCATGGCCTCATCTTCGAGTTCTTTTATGAGCGCCCTGTACCTTTCTACGTTCGTCTTTCCCTGTGAGTTCTTGAAATATTCTCTGCCCAGCTCGAGGTAACTTTCGGCGTCCCCTCCATATGCCCGGCTGTAGATCCCTGCCAGGACTTCCTCATGCACAGCGCCGCCTATCGCCAGACTGGTCTCAAAAAGAGTCCTGTCCCAGTCCCAGATAACAACGTCAGGGGTCTTGTCTATCGTTCTGAGCACTTCGATCGCGTCTTCTCCCGTACTTCCGGTTTCGGCTATCTCTTCGTCATTTTTTTCGCCTGATACGTAAACCTCTTTTTCTGTCCCGTTCAGGTTTATTCTGGAAAAAATCTCTGAATCATCTTCCTTCGAAAAAGAGAATCTGACCTTCCAGACCTCCTGTTCTTCCGTGGCAATAACCGCCTGGAACCCGTCTCTTTTTCCATTCCCGTCAAACATCTCATTTATGGCCCTTATGTCTACCATCCCGGGATAATCCCGGTAAGACGCTTTTCTTTTTCGGAAACTCTGCCTTATCCTGCTTTCAAGAGTTCTGGGGGAAAGCTCAAGTTCTAAAGCCTCCAGGACCAGGAACCCTATCTCCCTTACCGCCCATTTTTCTAACATGGGCCTTTTCCCCTCCGCGGATTCTATGACGAACTCTTCTCCCCGTAGTCTCGTTACATTTACTATAGGCTTTGTCGCCAAAGAAGCGGATAACGCATCCGGGAACTCTGCGGCGGCGAATGAAACGTCGGGACAGAGTACTAGCCCCGCCAGAAAAAAAGCCAACGCTTTTTCCGCCCAAAATTTAGTTCTCCATGCACCTTTGTCCGCTGCGGTTCTCATGATCATAGATTTTAACATATTATTACTAATTTTAAGCTTTTTATTCTTCTAATGTGTTTTGCTGTCGCATTTTCCTTGTTTCGGCGTCTCTCGGGCTTGTGATCGCAAAATTTGTTGTTTTTTTTTGCCGATTCGCCTATAATTGTGGGGTTCTTGCTTTCGAGACAAAGGCACTTTGGATATTTTTCCGATCTACGCGCGAGTGGCGGAACTGGCAGACGCACTAGCTTGAGGGGCTAGCGGGGGCAACCTTGTGCGAGTTCAAATCTCGCCTCGCGCACCATACAGCTCCGCGGGTAAATCCCGCGGAGTTTCTTTTTTCTTGACTTGCCCGGCCCAGGGTGTATAATTCATTTATTAACAAGCAATTGCGAAAGTTTGGACGCGAACAATATCGAGGTGATAATGTGTTAAGGGTCGTTACCGTAAGGCGTAAGATTTCAGCCTTGCGGTTTTTTTCATGACTTGTCCGCTTTCGCGCAAAAGGAGGTACCGAAAATGGTAAAGGGCACTGTCAAATGGTTCAACAACAAAAAAGGTTACGGCTTTATAACTCCGGAAAACGGAAATGACGTTTTCGTTCATTTCAGCGCCATAACCGGGGATGGCTACAAATCCCTCGAAGAAGGCCAGGCGGTCGAATTCGAAATAAAAGAAGGTCCGAAAGGACAGGAAGCCGCCAACGTTTCCAAGATATAGCCTGCTTTGCATACAGCTGACGAAAAACCCGGGTTTAACCGCCCGGGTTTTTTTATGAAAAACATGTTGTTCCAAAATCCCGCAGGGGGTGGTAGAATGCTCCCGTATAAGATCTTACAGCCCGTTTTATAAAATATGCTTTCTCTTCTGACTATCACCAATTTCGGTCTAATAGACACCCTCGAGGCGGAGTTCTGCCGAGGCCTTAACGTCTTTACAGGAGAGACTGGCGCCGGAAAATCCATATTGATAGACGCGATGCGCGTGGCGCTGGGGGGAAGAATGAATTCTTCTCTGGTCAGAGACGGTTCCAAACCGTCTTCCGTGGAGGCGGTTTTCGACCTCTCCAAAAACAGCGAGGTCTGTAGCCTGCCTTCTTTCTCGGAATTCCTCCAGGAAGAAGATAAGACCCTCATAATAAGGCGGTCGTTCCTTCCCGACGGACGCGGCAAGATCGCGGTCAACGGTCTCTCCGTCACTCTTTCTCAGCTCAAGGAACTCGGAGAGCGTCTTATGGACATAGCCGGGCCCCACGACCATCAGACCCTTTTCGCGGAAAACTCCCACATAGGTATGCTGGACCGGCTTTCCGACATTACCGGGGAAAAACGGGTTTACGACGAGGCTTTCGCCGGGTTTTCTTCCCTGGAAAAGGAACTCGCTCAACTCCGGGAGCTTTCATCGTCCAGAGAAAGGGACCTTGATCATCTTTCATCGGCCATAAAGGAACTCGAACAGGTGCCTCTTGATAGAACAAGCTATGAGAAAGTTCTGGAGGAAAGCTCCCGTGTAGCAAACTCCGAAAAACTTTACCAGAAAGCCCGAGAAGTGCTCGACATCCTGGGGGGAGAGGATACCGGCATATCGGCGCTTTCGCAAAAAGCCTTCTCGAGGATGCGTTCCGTTATGGAAGTAGATCCCTCTACCGGAAAACTGTCCTCTGAGCTTGAGGGTATACAATCTTCCTGCGATTTCGTTGTTTCCGAGCTTTCCGATTACCTGGAAAACCTCTCATTCAGCCCGGCGGAAGCGGCCGAAATAAACCGCAAATACGACATTTATTACGACATTCTCAGAAAATACGGCCCCTCGGTAGAATCGGCTAAAGATTTTTATCTTTCCGCCAAAAAAAAGTTTGAGCTTCTTTCCGACATGGACTCCTCTTCACGTGAACTTTCCCGGAAAATGGCGGCCTCTGAAAAAGCTCTCCGTAAAGCAGCGGAGGCTCTTTCGGAGGTCCGGATAAAAACCGCTAAAACCCTTAAGCACATAATAGAAAAAGAGCTCAAAGACCTCGGTATTCCCCATGTTAAATTCGAATGCAGAGTGGATAAGGCTCCTTTTTCGTCCACCGGAGCCGACAAGGTGACCTTTTTTATCAGCCCGAACGCCGGAGAAGAGTTGAAACCTCTGGCCGACATTGTCTCGTCTGGAGAAGCGGCAAGGGTCATGCTGGCCCTGAAAAAGGCCCTTACCAAGGCGGATCCCGTTCCCTGTCTTGTTTTTGACGAAATAGATTCCCAGATAGGCGGTCGTTTGGGAACCGTTACCGGGAAAAAACTCAAAGAGCTTTCCTCGTCAAGACAGGTCATCCTCATAACCCATCTCCCCCAGATAGCCTCCTTCGGGGACAGGCACATAAAAGTTTCCAAGACGGTATCCGGAGGCAGAACGTCGGTCTCGGTGTCAGCTCTTTCTCCGGAGGAAAGGACCAAGGAACTCGCTAAAATGATGAGCGGCGAAAAAGAAAGCGTTATCGCCGTGACACACGCGAAGAACATGCTGGAAAACGCTAAAAAATAGATCTCCCGGTTTTATTTTTTTTCCGGAATATCACGACTCTTTTCCCGTCATCGAATATTTTCTCGAAAGAAAACCTTTCCGAAATAAAATCGAATGTGGCCGCATGATAAAAACAGACATGGGTAGGATCCTTGGCATAATGCCAGGCCTGGAATTTGTCCAGATCTTCCCATCTTTCGGTCATAATGACCAGTATTCCTCCTGTTTTTAAAAGGCCGTTCATCCTTTCAATTTCTTTGGCCGGATTGAAAAAATGTTCGGCCGTCTCAGTGGCAAAAACGTACCCGAAGGGCCCCGGAGGGCATGCCGGAAAGAAGAACGGGTCGTAATACGCGCACCTTAGCCCCTTTTCCGCCAGCATCTCGGATAAAACCGGCGAAGTGCCGCAGCCATAGTCAAGCCCCCTTTCTCCTTCCGCTATGAATTTCATCGCCGGATCGATCGCCTGGGCAAGAAAAGCCCTGTAAAGCTTGTCTTCGGGGCTGTTGCGATGAAGAATGTACCTTGCCCTTTCTTTCTCGGGAGACATGAAATGAGTTTCAACGGTGTTTATGAGAGAACACCTCTGGCAAATAAAATGCTCCCGGTTGTCTCCGCCCGAAACAAAATTCCCCGGAGAGCTTGAAAAACATAGCCTGCACGACAATCCTCCGTTATATTTTCGGGAGCTTGTTATTTCCATGAGGCCCGCCTTTCAAGAGCTCTTTCGTATACTTCCTCGTACCGCGGGACTGATTTTTCCCACGAGTAGTTTTTTTCCATGGCCTGCCTGCGCATGGACCGGAAATGTTCCTTTCTGTCATAATAGGTGCTGACCGCCCATCCTACGGTATAGTAAACGGCCAGGGGCTCGGCTTTTTCAAAACGGAAACCCGTTCCCTTCCCGGTCCTCTCGTCGTATTGCTCTACGGTATCTTTAAGGCCCCCGGCTTCCCTTACTATCGGGAGCGTGCCGTATCTCATGCTGTATATCTGGTTAAGTCCGCATGGCTCGAAAAGAGAGGGCATCAGGAAAAGATCAGACCCGGCTTCTATAAGATGGGCTTTATGCTCGTTAAACCCTATCCACGCGCCTATCTTTCCAGGGAACTCCGCCGGCAGGTGTCCGAAAAAATCTTCCAGGTTCTTTTCCCCGCTTCCAAGCATAACTATCTGAACGGCCATGTTCCTCACTATATCCTTTATCACCGGGGCCACAAGATCAAGCCCTTTCTGGTGGGCAAGCCTCGTGACCATGCCTATTACCGGCACATCTGGCGAGATCTCAAGCCCGAATTCTTTCTGCAGCGCTTTTTTGCACTCGGCTTTCCCCGACATATCCTTAAGGGAATATCCGGCCGGGATAATTTCGTCCTTTGAAGGGTCCCATTTTTCGTAATCGGCTCCGTTGAGTATCCCCGAGATGTCTTCTTTTCTTCTTTCAAGATACGGCGCAAGCCCCATAGCTCCTTCGGGGCTGAGTATTTCTCCGGCATAGCTCGGGCTAACCGTGGTTATGGCGTCGGCGTAGAATATAGCGCCTTTCATGAAATGTATTTTTCCCCAGCTCTCGAACTTCGGTTCGGTGAAGTTTTCCTCTCCCAGAGCGAGAAATGGATATTTCTCGCGTGGGAAAACCCCCTGATGGGCTATGTTGTGGATCGTGAAAACGGATGCGGTTTCGGCGAAAAACGGATTTGATGTCTCCTCTATCTTCAGATACGCCGGAACAAGAGCGCTCTGCCAGTCGTTACAGTGGACTATGTCAGGGCGGAACGAGATATCCTTGGCAAGCTGTATGGCGGCCTTGGAGAAAAACCCGAATCTCTCGGCGTTGTCCGGATACTCCCATTTCCCGTCGTCATAAAGCCCCGCCCTGCCGAAGTATCCGTCATGCTCTATGAAATAATATTTTACCTTCCCTGCAGACTTCCCGAGGACCTTGCACCATACCGTTCCTGTCCCCATGGGAACTCCCATGGAACCTATCACGGTCTTCTTGTCAGCCGGGTTTATGCACCAGTACCTTGGGATCACCACCCTGACGTCATGCCCCCTCTCGGCAAGAGCTTTAGGTAGCGCCCCGCATACGTCGGCCAGCCCTCCGCTTTTTGAAAAGGGCACCGCCTCTGAAGAAACGAACAATACGCTGCGCTTCTTTGTTTTTCGTCCGGTTCTTTTCCCGGGAAGCTTTTGTCTTTTTTTGACCGCCGGGCGGGAGCCTTGTTTTTTCATAGTCCCTTTCTTTTTTCTTTAAAAGCTCTGGTAATTTTCCAGAGCGCCGTTCGCGTCGTAACTTTTCCTGCTTATATGAGTTCCTTCTCTCCAGACATCGACATATCCCAGGGACCCGTTGTCCCAGTAGACCCTGACGGATCCCTCCTGGACGCCTCCCCTGTAGTTGCCGACTTCCCTCAAATTGCCGTTATCGTAGAACACTTTCATGCCGCCGTCTTTTCTGCCGTTCTTAAAATATCCTTCATACAGAAGTTCACCGTTCTCATAGTATCCTCTTGAAAGACCTTCCTTTTCCCCGTTAACGCATGTGCCTTCCTCTTTAAGCCGGCCGTTCTCATAATATTCCCTGTAGGGCCCGTCCATTTTGTCGTTCCTGAAAACGCCTTCGGCCTGGAGCTTCCCGTTCTCGTAATAGCTTTTGTAGGGACCGTTCTCTTTCCCGTCCCCGTGGTTTCCTTCCGCGTGCACCTGTCCGTTCTTGTAGTAGGACCTGTAGGGGCCGTTTTCCTTTCCGGAAACGTAAGATCCTTCTATTTGCAGCTGCCCGTTCTCGTAATAGCTCCGGTACGGGCCTTCGGCTTTCCCGTCCCTGTAGGCTCCCTCCATATAGACCTGCCCGTTCCTGTAGTATGTTCTGAAGGGGCCGTCCTCTTTCCCTGAAACGTAAACGAACTCTCCCGATCTCTGGCCGTTATCGTAATAAAGCTGCGAAATACCCTCTTTTTTGCCCGCTCTGTAGTTAACTTCCGTCTTGAGTTTACCGTTTTCATAGTAGTTTCTGTGTATCCCGTCTTCCTGGCCGTTCCTGTAAAAAAGTTCGGCTGAAAGCTGGCCGTTTTCGTAGTATTTTCTCACGGGTCCGTCCTGCAGTCCCTGATCGAAATCTGACCTTTCCTTGAGAACCCCGCTCTCGTAATAAAGACGGACCGGGCCGTGAAGCTTTCCGTTCTTATAGGTAAGCTCTGAAGCCAGCTTGCCGCTGCGATAGTAGGTCCTGAAGGGACCGTCGGGTTTTTCTCCGAGCTTGGGCTTTTCTATGTCCAGCTGGGCTTGTGAAAAATATGACAGGAAAAAGATAGCGGAAAATATCGCGGCAAACCTGAAAGCTCCCGGGGCTGTTTTCATTTTCTGTTAGCCTGTTCAAACGGACAATAAAAACCTGCGTTTTTCTCCGTTCGCCGTTGCCGGGCTGGTTGGGACCGCGCCCGGGGAAAATCTCTCGAAACAGCGCTCTTTGTTGGCTGGGATGCCTGGACTCGAACCAGGAATGGCTGATCCAGAGTCAGCTGTGTTACCAATTACACCACATCCCAGCGGCGAATGACATTATACAATACGTCTCTTTTTTTTAAAGAACTTTTTGCCCGTCTTTGCCGGGATCCGCCTTCGAGCTTATCTTGGCCCAGGTATCCCTCAAAGAAACTATCCTGTTGAACACAGGCGTTCCCTCGCCGTGATCTTTCGGGTCGGCGCAAAAATATCCCTGTCTTTCGAACTGGAACCTCTCTCCTTTTTCCGCGAACCGAAGATGCGGTTCCATCCGGCAAGCTTTTATTATCTTCTCGGAACCAGGGTTCAGGTTCTTTTTATAGTCTTCCCCCTCGGCTACATCCTGCGGGTCTCTTTCCGTAAAAAGGCTCTCGTAAAGCCTTACCTCGGCCTGGCAAGAATCGGCGGCGTTCACCCAGTGTATGGTTCCCTTGACCTTTCTTCCGTCGGGGGAATCCCCTCCGCGGGTAGCCGGATCATATACGCACCTTATTTCCTTTATCTCTCCCGAGGATACGTCTTTTATGACGCTTTCGCACTTTATGAAATACGCGTACCTGAGCCGCACCTCCGTCCCCGGTGAAAGCCGGAAAAATTTTTTCGGCGGGTTTTCGCTGAAATCGGCTTTTTCTATAAAGATCTCCCTCGAGAAAGTTATCTTTCTTTTGCCGTCCTTCTCGTTCTCCGGATTATTGACGGCTTCCATTTCCTCGGTTTTCCCCTCGGGATAGTTGGTTATTACGACCTTCACCGGATCAAGTACCGCCATTACCCGTTTTGCCGTGAGATTAAGTTCTTCTCTTATGGAATTCTCAAGGACCGTCATATCGACAATACTGTTCATTTTAGCGACGCCGATCCCTTCGCAGAAATTCCTTATCGCCCCGGGGGTGTACCCTCTCCTTCTGAGGCCCGAGATCGTGGGCATCCGCGGATCATCCCATCCCCGGACCCGTCCTTCTTCGACAAGTTCCAGGAGCTTCCTTTTGCTCAAGACCGTGTGGGAGAGGTTGAGCCTCGCGAACTCTATCTGTCTGGGATGAAAGATCCCCAGCTCTTTCAGAAACCAGTCGTAAAGTTCCCTGTGCGTCTCGAATTCCAGCGTGCATATGGAATGCGTTATCTCCTCGAGGGAATCCTCAAGTCCGTGAGCCCAGTCGTACATGGGATATATCTTCCATTTGTTCCCCGTTCTGTGATGTTCCGCGTGCAGTATCCTGTACATCACGGGATCCCTCATCAGAAGATTCGGATGTTTCATGTCTATTTTGGCCCTGAGAGTTCTGGAAGCGTCCGGGAACTCCCCGTTTTTCATCCTCCTGAAAAGTTCCAGGTTCTCCTCCGCGGTCCTCGTCCTGAAGGGACTTTCCCTGCCCGGTTCAGATATCGTTCCTCTGTATTCCCTGACCTTCTCAAGAGACAGATCGCACACGTACGCTTTGCCTTTCTTTATAAGCTGTTCGGCGAACTCGTACATTTTATCGAAATAGTCGGAAGCGTAAAAAAGCCTCCCTTCCCAGTCGGCGCCCAGCCATTTCACGTCTTCTATTATGGAATCCACGTACTCTTTCTCTTCCTTGCAGGGGTTGGTGTCGTCGAAACGCAGATTGAACTTCCCGTTATAGTCGCGGGCTATACCGTGGTTAAGGCATATGGATTTGGCGTGACCGATATGAAGATACCCGTTGGGTTCCGGGGGGAACCTGGTATGCACTCTGCCCCCGTTTTTTCCCTGTTCAAGGTCCCTGGTGATCAGGTCGCGTATGAAATTCGTCTTTTTCTCTTCCATCTTTCCAAGCCTCGGATTCAATTCATTTTCTCAAAAAGATCTTTTCATCCTTTCAAGGACCTTATCCTTGCCAAGGACCTCCATCATCTCAAAAAGTCCGGCTCCCTGCGTAGTGCCGCTTATGGCCATTCTCGTGGGGTGTATTACGTCTCCGGCCTTTATCCCCTTCTCCTCGGCAAGCTCCCGGCAGGCGCTCTCAAGTTCTTCCGCGGAGAAGCTTGCAGTTTTTTCTATTTTCGCGGCGAAATCCCGGAGGTTTTCCCTGAAATTCCCGGGCGAGAGATATTTTTTCGCCCCTTTTTCCTCTGTCTCGTAATCGTCCCTGAAAAAACATCCGGCCATAACAGGGTATTCGCTCAGGATTTTGACCCTTACCTTGTAAAGATCGATTATCCTGAGAAGCTTTTCATCGGAAGCTTCATCAAGGCTGTACCCCGCTCTGACAAACTGCCTCTTTACCTCCGGCAGAAGATCCTTCGCCTCCCTGGCCTTTATGTACTCCGAGTTTATCCATTTCAGTTTGGCCGTGTCGAACTTGGCTTGAACGTCGCTCATGTCCTTCACGTCGAAAAGCTTCACCGTTTCTTCTCTGGTAAGTATCTCTCTTTCTCCCCCGGGATTCCACCCGAGAAGCGTAAGATAATTCACCAGCGCTTCGGGCAGGTAGCCTTCTTTGCGGTAATCCTCGACGGAAACCGCGCCGTGCCTTTTGGACAGTTTGGACCCGTCCTGCCCCATCATGAGAGGTATGTGGGCGAAACTGGGTAGAGCCTTTCCCATAGCCTCGTAGAAAAGCACCTGTTTCGGTGTGTTCGATAAGTGGTCATCGCCTCTTATTATGTGGGTTATCCCCAGTTCGGAGTCATCCACGACGCAGCAGAAATTATACGCCGGGGAACCGTCCGACTTTATCATTACCTGGTCTTTTATCTCGTCGGTGTTGAAAGTTATTCTGCCGTGTATCATGTCCTCAACCTCTATTACCCGGCCTTTCTCCACCCTGAATATCAGCGCCTCTCCTTCCCTGTAGGCTTTTCCTCTGGCGACCAGCTCCTCGGCCTTGGCCCTGTACACGTCAAATCTGCTGCTTTGGAAAACAGGCTCATCGTCCCAGTCTATACCTATCCATTTAAGGTCATCCAGGATCTCATCGAGGAACCTCTTTTCCGACCGCACCTTGTCGGTGTCCTCTATCCTAAGAAGGAACCTCCCGCCGGTGTGACGGGCGTAAAGCCAGTTGAAAAGAGCCGTTCTCGCGCTGCCCAGATGCAAAAACCCTGTGGGGCTCGGAGCGAAGCGTACGTTGATCATTTTTTCCCTTCCCTTGACGCGAGCTTCTTCCCGCATCCAAGCTCTAGCCCTCTTTCAAGGGCTTTTATGTTCACGGGGATTATTTCCTCTCTTTCGCCCGCCATTATTTTTATGGTTTCGCGGAGAACTCCGGGATCCAGAAGTTTTTTCCGGGCCGCGTAAATGCCTGCGGCTATCATGTTGGCTACTTTCACATTACCCAGCTTTATCGCTTCTTCGGTGATGGGGTGCGCCTGGATATCAAGCCCGCGTTTTTTGATTTCTCCGGCCACGAGCGAAGTATTCACCACGGCCAGTCCTCCCGGTTCTACCGAGGAAATGAACTTTTCCATAGAGGGCCCGTTCATAATTATAGCCGTTCCGGCTTTTTCCACCACGGGATTGGCCACGAGAGAATCGCTGAACCTCACCATGGCGTAAGCCGTTCCTCCTCTAACCTCGGCCCCGTATGCCGGCATCCATGTCACGTTAAACCCGCTCAGCATGGCGGCCTCGGCAAGGACCTTTCCCATGACCATTATTCCCTGCCCTCCGAACCCCGCGCATATTATCCTCTCATCCACTCTTCCGCCAACCATTCTTTCCTCCGAACAACTTTTTTACACAACGCACTTGACCACGCCGAGGGGGTATTCTTTCCCTACCTCTTTTTCTATTCTTTCCATGGACTTTTCCGGACTGAGCCCCCAGTAAGTGGGGCATGGGGAAAGGACCTCTACCATCGAAAACCCTTTCCCCGCAAGCTGGGTCTCGAAAGACTTTTTTATGGCTCTTTTTGTTTTAAGGACCTCGCCGGGCGAATGCACGGATGTTCTCTCGAGGTATACCACTCCGGTAAGATGAGACATCATCTCGAGTATCTTTATGGGAAACCCTTCTTTTGCAGCCCTTCTTGTGTACTGCGAAGTAGCGGTTGTCTGCCCAATAAGCGTGGTAGGCGCCATCTGTCCGCCGGTCATGCCGTACACGCCGTTATTGACAAAAACTACCGATATGTTTTCTCCGCGGTTTCCCGCATGGATTATTTCGGCGGTGCCTATCGCGGCCAGGTCGCCATCTCCCTGATAAGTAAATACCAGCCTGTCAGGGAGGACCCTCTTTATCCCCGTAGCTACCGCAGGGGTCCTGCCGTGAGCGGCCTCCAGCGTGTCGAAATCCCAGTAATCGTACGCCAGCACCGAACACCCCACCGGAGCCACAGCTATTGTCCTTTCCCGTACATCGAGCTCATCTATTACCTCGCATACAAGCCTGTGGACTATCCCGTGCCCGCATCCCGGACAGTAGTGGTTAGCCGCCGGCTTCATGGATACCGGTCTCGAAAACTTCTTATTCACTTTACCCTCGCTTTTTCCTTTTGCTTTTCTTCCCGGCACAGGCTTCCGCCAGGCGCATGATCTCTTTTTCTTCCGGGATCCCCCCTCCCATTCTGCCGTAGAAGGATACTCTGGAAGAGTCTTCAACCGAGAGTTTAACGTCTTCCACCATCTGCCCGGCGCTCATTTCCACGACAAGAAACCGCTTCCCGGAGGCGGCCAGTTTCGCGAGAGCCTGTTTTGGGAAAGGCCACAGTGTTATGGGCCTGAAAAGCCCCGCTTTTATTCCCCCGGCCCTTAACGCGTCAACCGCGGCTCTGGCTATCCTGGCGACGCATCCGTAAGCGCAGATCACCACTTCCGCCCCGGCTGTCCTGTACTCTTCGAATTCTATTTCCTTTTTCTCTATTCTTCGGTATTTTTCCTGCAGGCGGTTATTGTGTTCTTCTAAGACCGGCGGGACAAGAAGCATGCTTTTCTTGCTCCTGGATCCCCTTCCCCGGGCTCCAGTAAGGGCCCATGGCCTTTGCCCGAGGGGCTGGGGTTTTATCGAGGGAGAGATCTCCACCGGCTCCATCATCTGGCCCAGCATCCCGTCGGAAAGGATCATTACGGGGTTGGTATACTTTTCGGCAAGCGCGAACGCCCTGTATGTAAAATCGAACATCTCCTGCGCCGTGGACGGAGCAAGGACGATGAGACGGTAGTCCCCGTGACCTCCTCCTTTAGTGGCCTGAAAATAATCCCCCTGAGAAGGAGATATATTCCCGAGCCCGGGCCCTCCTCTCATAACGTTCACGATAACACAGGGAAGTTCGGTCCCGGCAAGATAAGATATCCCTTCCTGTTTAAGGCTTATCCCGGGGCTTGATGAACTTGTCATCGCCCTAGCCCCGGCGGCCGCGGCGCCGTGTACCATGCTTATAGCCGCGATCTCGCTTTCCGCCTGGATAAAAACTCCGCCTGTTTCCTCCATGCGTCTTGACATATAGGCGGTAAGCTCGTTCTGCGGGGTTATAGGATACCCCGCGTAAAAAGCGCATCCGGCCCTTATCGCGCCTTCCCCGCAAGCCTCATTACCCGAGGAAAGATACCTTTTTGCCGTTTTCGCGGATCTTTTAGATTTCATCCCGTTACCTCATTGAGTGAGTTTTTCTATCTCTATGGCGCAGTCGGGGCACATGATAAAACAAAGCCCGCATCCTACGCATTTTTCGGGGTCATCCACCACTACGTATCTCTGCCCTGAACTGTTCACGCCGTCAGCCTGCCGTATAACCCCCCTCGGGCATACTTTCACGCAAAGCAGGCACCCCTTGCACTTTTCGCTGTCTATTTTTATCGTCACTTTTTCATTTCCCATGGCGCTCTCTTATCTCCGCTCGGATCATCCCGGCTATCCCCGCGGGATCAAGATGATATTTCCTTAAAAGTTCTTCCCTCGACCCATGCTCTATGAACTCGTCCGGGAGCGCTATTCTTTTTATTTTAGACGTCGGTATGTTCTCTCTCTCGCAGAATTCCAGCACCGCCGACCCAAACCCGCCGTCCGCAATCCCTTCCTCGGCCGTGAAAATATACCTGAAACTTGACGCTGTCTCTTCTATCATTTCTTTATCCAGAGGTTTGATGAACCTTGAGTTTATCACCTCTATCTCTATACCCTCGTGAGAGAGGATATCGGCCGCCTTGAGGCAGGAGTTGACCATGCTCCCGACCGCTATCACCGCGGCGTCTTTTCCCTTTCTCAGTTTTTCGGAAAACCCTAATTTAAGCGGAGCGCATGACGACGCCGGGACTATTTCCCCGGCTATATCTCTCGGGTACCTTATTGATACCGGGACTTCCCAGAGAAGAGCTTTCTCAAGCATCTCTTCTAGTTCCCTCCCGTCTTTGGGAGCCATGACCACGAACCCCGGAAGACTTTTCATGAAGCTTATATCGAACACCCCGTGATGCGTCGGCCCGTCTTTGCCCACTATACCGGCCCTGTCGAGACAGAACACGACCGGCAGCTTCTGTAAAGCTATGTCGTGGAGAAGCTGGTCGTACCCCCTTTGCAGAAAAGTGGAATATATCGCCACCACCGGCCTTAGCCCTCCCCTGGCCAGTCCCGCCGCGAAGGTAACGGCGTGCGGTTCGGTTATCCCCACGTCGTAAAACCGGTCCGGGAACTTTTCAGCGAAACCCACCAGCCCCGTTCCGTCTGTCATGGCGGCGGTTATAGCGACTACATCCCTGTTCTTTCCGCCGAGCTCCAGGATCTTTTCCCCGAAAAATGCCGTGAAATGCTTTTCTCCTTTCGCTCCTTCTTTTTTTATTTCGCCTGACTCCTCGTCATATCCCGAAACCCCGTGGAATTTCACGGGGTTGCTCCTGGCAAAACGGTATCCCTCTCCTTTTCGGGTTATGGTGTGCAGCAAAACCGGTTCCTTGAGAGTGAATATCCTGCTCATGACGGCGATAAGCTGACCCAGATCATGCCCGTCTATGGGGCCGAAATACCTGAACCCGAGTTCCTCGAAAAGTATCCCGGGTACCAGCAGGTTCTTCAACCCCTCGTTAAATTTTTTGATAGCCTTGTGCGCCTGCGGGCCCAGCCTGGGGATACCTTTTACGGCTTTCTCGGTTTCCTCTTTAACTTTGTTGTAGAGAGGGTTGGCCATAAGAGATGTCAGGTACTTGCTCATCGCGCCCACGGGCTTTGATATGGAGTGCTCGTTATCGTTAAGCACGACCACCATGCTCGTCCCCATATGTCCTGCCTGGTTGAGCCCCTCAAAGGCCAGCCCCGTAGAAAGAGATGCGTCCCCTATGACAGCGGCAACTTTATATTTTTCTTTCTTTATGTCCCGCGCCTTGGCCATACCGAGGGCTGCGGATATTGACGTAGCGCTATGTCCCAGAGTGAAGTGGTCATGAGAACTTTCATCCTTATTGGGAAAACCGCTGAGCCCTCCCATTTCTCTCAGGGTCTCGAACCTCGCCGCCCTGCCGGTAAGAAGCTTGTGAGCGTAGCTCTGATGCCCCACATCCCAGATTATCTTATCTTCGGGGCTGTTCAGGCAGTAATGCAGCGCCACCGCCAGCTCTACGGCTCCAAGGCTCGAGGCAACGTGCCCCCCTTTTTTCGAGGTGACCCTTATTATCTCTTCCCTGATCTCTCCGGCAAGAGCTTTAAGCTCGTCTACCCCAAGCTCTTTCAGTCCCTCCGGCAACCTCATGCTATGAAGCTTCCCCGCCATTTTTTCCCCTGGAGTTATTGTTTATTCCTCGTCTAACTTACTGGTCGTGAATTTCCCGTTCTTTTCCTTTACCAGTATCTCTATTCTTTCTTTGGCCTTTTCCAGTTTAGCCTGGCATATCCGGGCCATCTTTATCCCTTCTTCATATTTCTTCAGCGCGGTATCAAGGGTGAACCCTCCCGACTCCAGTTCCTCTACCGTCTTTTCGAGGGTCTCAAACGCCTTTTCAAAAGAAATGTCCTTCATTCCGCCTCCCCGGATGCGTCGCTTTCTACCTTTTGAACCACGGAAGTTATTCTTCCCCTGGCCAGTCTGGTCTCCAGATGGTCGCCCTGCCGCGCCGCCGCGGTATCCGTAAGCGGCTCGCCCCGAAGAAAAGTTATGCTGTATCCCCTCTCAAGAACCCCGAGAGGGCTGAGGGCTTTGAGCCTGCCGGCAAGTCCTGCCATGCTTTTCTCTCTGTCTTCCGTGAGCCTCTGTCCCGCGGATATCATCTCTTTAAGAAGCTCGTCGACCTCTTCCTCTTTCCGCAGGAACACGTTCATCGGATCCTTTAAAACATACCTGGACGTTATTCCTCCCAGCTCCTTTTCTCTCATCCCTACCGCCGACCTGACTGCCGCGGTCATCCTGGCGGTAAAAGACTCGATGGCCTCTTCCAGATCGGTTTTTTTCGGCATTACAAGTTCCGCGGCCGCCGAGGGCGTGGGAGCTCTGAAGTCGGCCGTAAAATCCGATATAGTGTAATCGACTTCGTGCCCGACCGCGCTTATCACGGGGATATCGGAGGCGAATATCGCTCTTGCCACTTCCTCCTCGTTGAAAGCCCAAAGATCTTCAAGGCTCCCTCCTCCGCGCCCCACTATAAGAACATCTACCGGATTTTCCTTTATTTCCCCTTTTGCTATAAGCCCGTTGTACTCGTTGAACTCTTCTATCGCTGCGGCTATTTCTTCCCTGGCGCCTTCTCCCTGCACCTTTACGGGCCTTAAAGTTATCTCGACATTTGCAAACCTTCTTCTGGCGACGTTAAGTATGTCCTCTATCGCCGCGCCCGAGGACGAGGTAACAACGCCAACCCTGAAAGGTAAAAGTGGCAGCGCGCGTTTTCTTTCTTCGTCGAAAAGCCCCTCTTTCCTGAGCTTTTCCTTGAGCTGTTCGAACGCCAGCTGCAGAGCCCCTTTACCCCGGGGCTCCATCTCGGAAACATATAGCTGGTATTGCCCTCTTTTTTCGTATAGGCTGACTCTTCCCTTGAGCAGCATCTTTTCCCCGTCTGCCGGTACGAACCCCAGCTTGACGGCGCTGTTCTTGAAAAGAACGCAGTTTATGATGCTGGCCTCATCTTTCAAGCTGAAATACAGGTGCCCGGAAGGGTACTGCTTGAAATTGGTCATTTCTCCTTCGACCCACACCTCGGGGAAACTCCCTTCCAGCGCATCCTTTATTTCCCGGGTCAGCCTGGTGACCGTGTATATCTCCCCGGGACATTTCTCTTTTGATTTCCTGCCGGGCAATTTCTACTCCTTCACCTGCACTCGTTTAACGGCCGTCGCTTTCCCGCTGGAAGTATCCACGTCTATCATGACCCCGTGCATCTGGATATCCCTGTCGGCAACCTCGAATTTATTGGGAAGCTGTGTCAGGAACCTCTCTATTATGAGTTCCTTTTTTCTTCCTATGACCGAGTCGTAAGGCCCCGTCATCCCGCAGTCGGTTATGTACGCCGTACCCCCGGGAAGGATCTTCTCGTCGGCGGTCTGTATGTGCGTATGCGTGCCTACCACTCCCGTGACCTTACCGTCCAGAAACCAACCCATGGCTACTTTTTCGCTTGTCGCCTCCGCGTGCATATCAACAAGTATCACCGCCGTTTTTTTCCTGAGTTCCGTTATTTCTTTTTCGGCTTTACGGAAAGGGCAGTCCAGCGCCTCCATGAAAACCCTACCCATAAGGTTTAACACCCCTATCTGCCCTTTGCCTTTTATCTCTACTATCGTCGCGCCTCTACCGGGAGCCCCAACGGGATAATTCGCGGGACGGACCACGAAATCGGATCTTGTGAGAAAATCATAGATCTCTCTTTTTTTCCAGATATGGTCCCCGGATGTTATAACGTCAACTCCGAACTCTTTAAGTTCTTCGGCTATTCTCTGGGTGATCCCGCTTCCCCCGGCGGCATTTTCGGCGTTGGCTATTACGGCGTCTATTTTTTTCTCCTGCCTGAGATCCCTGAGCTTTTTCCGGACTATTTCCCTTCCGGCCTCGCCCACTATGTCCCCGATAAAAAGTACTCTCATCTCATTTTCTCCCGGAATAACTACTTAGCGTATTCCACGGACCTTGTTTCCCTGATAACTACCACTTTTATCTGCCCGGGGTATTGCATTCCCGCTTCTATTTTTTTCCTTATTTCCATCGCCATTACCGCGGCCTTGGCGTCGTCTATTTTTTCCGGCTGCACTATTATCCTTATTTCCCTTCCGGCCTGTATGGCGTATGTCTTATCCACCCCTTCCATCTGATTCGCTATAGCCTCGAGTTCCTCGAGCCTTTTCACGTAAGACTCCAGGGTCTCCCTTCTTGCCCCCGGCCTTGAAGCGCTGATGGCGTCCGCGGCCTGGACAAGAACGGCAAGAAGAGTCTTGGGTTCTACGTCGGCATGATGCGCCTCTATCGCGTGCGCAACAACATCGGGTTCCCCGTATTTTCGGGCAATATCTGCTCCGAGCTTGGCGTGGGACCCTTCCATTTCGTGCGAAACCGCTTTGCCTATATCGTGCAATATGCCTATTCTTTTCGCAAGGGACGTGTCCAGCCTCAACTCTCCGGCCATAGCCGACATTAGATAAGCCGTCTCCTTGGAATGCTGGAGGACGTTCTGCCCGTAACTTGTCCTGTATTTCAGTTTACCGAGCAGCTTTACTATCTCGGCGTGAACGCCGTGTATACGAAGGTCGAGAAGCGCGTTCTCTCCTTCTTCTTTCATCTCCGCTTCCATTTCTTTTTTTACTTTTTCCACCACCTCTTCTATTCTGCCCGGGTGTATCCTTCCGTCCTCTATTAGCCGTTCCAGCGACAGCCTCGCTATCTCTCTTCTGAATTTATCGAATCCCGAGATTATAACGGCTTCCGGAGTATCGTCTATTATGACGTCCACTCCTGTCGCCATCTCCAGGGCCCTTATGTTCCTTCCTTCTCGCCCGATTATCCTTCCTTTCATTTCATCGCTGGGTAGATTGACGACGCTGACCGTCGATTCCACGGTATGGTCGACCGCGCATCTTTGGATGGCAAGCCCCACTATCTTTCTCGCTTCCCGGTCGGCCTTGTCCCTGGTCTCTTCCTGGATCTTTCTTATCTCGTAAGCGGCTTCCTCCCGGGCTTCCTGCTGCATTTTGGCCACAAGCATCTCCTTGGCCTGTTCCTTGCTCATTCCCGAGATCTCCTGAAGCTTCTGTTTTTCGAGGGCTATTACCGCCTGTACCTCTTCCTCTTTTTTCCTCATTTCGTCAAATCTGGTCCTTAAGACCATCTCGTCCTTTTCCGCTTTCTTTTCCCTCTGATCTATGTACTCGACTTTCTTTTCCAGGTTCTCTTCTTTCTGCAAAAGCCTCTTTTCCATCGCGGCAAGTTCCTTGCGCCTTTCCCTGGTCTCCTCGTCTATCTCCGCCCTTATTTTGAGAGTTATATCCTTGGCCTCGATAAGGGACTCTCTCTTTCTTCTCTCCGCCTCTACTTTAGCGTTGTTTATTATCGTCCTGGCCTTATCTTCGGATCTTTTGACCTTCATCTTGGCGGTGTACTTTCTGAGAACATATCCCAGAAAGAACAAAAAGGCTCCGCCCAGAACGGCGAATCCCAGGTATAGCGCCGAAATTTCGTTTTTCATCTGTTGCCCCCTTTTTCAAGGGCGTCACGGAGATTTAGCCGGGTAATACCGTCAGTTCCTGTCGGTTATCACCCTGTCCACGGGAATGTCATGGGATGACTGGGGGAGGTTCTCCACCACTTGTTCGTCAAAAGCTATTCCTATTGTCCTGATAGACCCGGGCTTTGCTCCCGCGAGAAAGGAATCGTAAAAAGCCTTCCCTCTGCCAAGGCGCCTGTTGGCCTTGTCGTACGCCAGCGCGGGAACCACAACAAGATCTATCTCGTCCAAAGGTATCGCTTTGACCTCAGAGCCCGCGGGCTGAGAAACGCCCAAAGGACCCTTTTCCAAGCGGTAATTCATAGTTATCTCCGAGGCTACCATTTTATTTCCCCCGGGGATCATGTACGGAACCCCTACCCTTTTGCCCTGTTTCAGCGCCTCCTGGATTATCTCTCTGGTGTCTACCTCTTGAGGCAGCGAAACATAAACCATTACCGTCGACGCGTCAGCGAACTCCCCCGAGGAAAGAAGTTTTTCGGTTATCCTGAAACTCTTCTCCTCCCTTTGTTGGGGAGAGATCTTCTCCAGACGCCTCAGTATTTGTTCTCGTATCTTTTTCTTTTGTTGTTTGACAAGATTCTCCCGGGACACCTTTGTCCCGGAACTAAAAAATCTTTTTACGGCTTGCGTTATCATATTAATTCTTCCGAGTATCATTATTAGACGGCTTCTACGCTTATTACCTCCGGTACTTCCTTTTTCAAAGTCCTCTCCACCGCCCCCTTGAGCGTCATCTGGCTCATGGGACAACCCGAACACGCCCCTTTAAGCCTGACCTTCACCACACCTTTCTCTTCCGATACAAACTCTATATCTCCTCCGTCTTGCTGAAGCATCGGCCTTATCTTTTCTATCGCCTTTTTTACTCTATCCTTCATTATAGGCTCCTCTCTTTGGGTTTTCGATAAAAACACTATGGTATTATACATTACTAACGGCGACAAGTAAACCCCCGGAGAAAATCCCGTCCCGCGAAAGTTCACCTGTCTTTGCGCAAAAGGTTTTCCGTGATTCCTTTCTTTTCAGGGAAAAATCTGCCGGGAAATACGTCTTAAATCCTGTGGATATCGTTGTATGTCGTTTATTGAAAGCCTGTTGGGAAGATCAGTCTTCGTAGAGCTGTTCCCGCCTTGCGTGGACCTTGGGGTCGGCAAGATACTCGTCGAAAGTGGTGTCGGGCTTGTCTATGTACCCTCTGGGGGTTATTTCCACTATACGGTTGGCTACGGTCTGAACCAGCTGATGGTCAAAAGAGGAGAAAAGCACCGGCCCCTTAAAAGCCGTAAGTCCTTTGTTTAAAGCCGTTATTGATTCCAGGTCAAGATGGTTTGTAGGTTCGTCCAGTATCAGAACATTTGCCTGAGAAAGCATCATCCTTGCAAGCATGCATCTTACCCTTTCTCCTCCGGAAAGTACCCTGACGGACTTGAAAGACTCTTCCCCCGAAAAAAGCATGCGTCCCAGAAATCCCCTTATGAAATTTTCTTCGGTGTTTGCCGAATACTGGGCCAGCCAGTCCATTATGCTCAGTTCGTCGGTAAAATATCCCGCGCTGTCCTTGGGGTAATAGGCTCTTGTCGTGGACACTCCCCATCGGTAGTTCCCGTTGTCCGGCTCCATTTCCCCCATAAGTATCCTGAAAAGCGTAGTCCTGGAAAGATCTTCGTGCCCGACAAAAGCTATTTTATCCTGCTTGCGGACAGTTATATCGAGATCCCGGAACATCACCTTTCCGCCAAGGTCCTTGGAAAGACCGCTTATGGTAAGGATACTGTTCCCCGCCTCCTTTTCGAATTCGAAATTGATGTACGGGTACCTTCTGGTGGAAGGAGTTATCTCTTCGAGGGTAAGTTTCTCAAGAACTTTTTTCCGGCTTGTGGCCTGCCGCGACTTTGAGGCGTTGGCGCTGAACCTTTGTATGAATTCCTGCAGCTCTTTTCTTTTCTCTTCGGTTTTTCTGTTATATTCCGTTTTTTGTTTGAGAGCAAGTTCGCTGGCTTCCATCCAGAAAGTAAAGTTCCCGGGATACAGCTGTATCTTATCGTAGTCTATGTCCGCTATATGCGTGCAGACCTTGTCCAGAAAATGCCTGTCGTGCGATACAACGATAGCGGTATTATTGAAATTACAGAGAAACTCCTCAAGCCACATACGAGTATCCATGTCAAGATGGTTGGTAGGCTCGTCCAGAAGAAGCACGTCGGGGTTCCCGAAAAGAGCCTGCGCCAGAAGCACCCTGACTTTCTGCCCGGATTCCAGGGTGGCCATCTTCGCCGACAAAAAATTCTGCGATATCCCGAGTCCCTTAAGCAGTTTCGCCGCGTCGGATTCCGAATTCCACCCGTCAAGATTGCTGAATTCCGACTCCAGGTCGGCCGCTTTCATCCCTTCTTCGTCCGTAAGCTCTTCCTTAGCGTAAAGCTTCTCCCTTTCGGTCATGACATCATGCAGTTTTTTGTGCCCCCTTAAAACCGTATCAAGGACCGTGTATTCGTCAAAAGCGAACTGGTCCTGCTTAAGGACCGAGATCCTGTCCCCGGGAGTGACAAAGACCTCTCCCGTGGAGGGTTCTATTTCCCCGGAGAGTATCTTGAGGAACGTGGATTTTCCCGATCCGTTCGCCCCGATGAGCCCGTAGCAGTTCCCTTTGTCGAAAGTTATGTTCACTCCCGAAAAAAGTTTTCTTTTGCCGAACTGCAGTGAAACTCCGCTCGCTGTTATCATTTGACCCTTCTTTTTCTTTCCTCGCGCAGGAACCTATAAAAAAACAAAGGACTACCTCTGTAGTCCTCCGGCGTTGCTTTTTTGTCAGTTAATGGCGGGGCGGACGGGGCTCGAACCCGCGACCTTCGGATCGACAGTCCGACGTTCTAGCCAACTGAACTACCGCCCCGCGTTGCATTTTTATATCACAGAACCTTGTTCCCGTCAATCTTCCGGGGACAATTTTCGCGTTCTTGAAAACTGGTGGGCGCTATAGGAGTCGAACCTATGACATCTACCTTGTAAGGGTAGCGCTCTAAACCAACTGAGCTAAGCGCCCGTCGCCTTTCCCAAAGCCTCAGCATTATATCCCACGAACCTCCGTCGGTCAAGCTCTACTCGACCGTAACGGATTTGGCCAGGTTCCTGGGCTGATCAATATCGTATCCGAATTCCGCGGCCACATAGTATGCCAGCAGCTGGAGAGGTATTACTACCAGCATAGGGGAAAAAACCTCGCTGGACCGGGGAACTCTTATAACGTACTTGACTTTTCCGGGAGGGATAGACGTGTCCCCCTCGGAAACTATCGCTATTATTATCCCGCCTCGCGCGCTTATTTCCTCCATGTTGGCCATCATTTTCTCATGGGTTTCCGAGACCGGGGCGATGCATACGACCCACGGGTTCTCGTCTATAAGAGCTATGGGGCCATGCTTCATTTCTCCCGCCGGATACCCTTCGGCGCTTATGTATGATATTTCCTTGAGCTTGAGCGCCCCTTCCAGGGCGTTGGGATAATTTATGTTCCTTGCTAAATATAAAAAACAGCTCTTATTGTTCCTGGAAAGATAATACTTCTGGAACTCTCCGGCATACTTCGATATGGCGTTGCTCTTGTGCCTGTATTCTTGCAGAAGTTTTTCGGCCAAAGCGGGGATCTTCGCCAGCTCTCTGAGAAAACTTTTTTGCCCTTGTGGTTTTTTCTTTTTAATATCCGCCATATAGTAGGCGAAAAGGTACAATATCGCCAGCTGCGCCGTATAGGCTTTTGTTGAAGCCACGGCTATCTCCGGACCGGCATGAGTGTAAATGACCCCGTCGGCCTCCCTGGCTATGGAGGATCCCAGGACATTACATACCGCGAGAACTGGGGCTCCCCTTTTCTTTGCCTCCCTGAGAGCCGCGAGAGTATCCGCCGTCTCCCCGGACTGCGAAACTACCACTACAAGAGTGTCCTTCCCTACGATGGGATCCCTGTACCTGAACTCGCTGGACTGGTCGACCCATACCGGCAGTCCAGTCATTTTCTCTATTATGTACCTTCCGGTAAGCCCGGCATGATACGCTGTCCCGCAAGCCACTATTACGATCCCGCGGACCTTCTTCAGTACGTCGTCTTTTATTTTCTGTTCGTGGAAAACCACCTTGGTCCCGTTCTTTATTCTTTCTTTGAAGATGTTCCGCAAGACTTCCGGTTGTTCGAATATCTCCTTGAGCATGAAATGTTTGTACCCGGTTTTTTCCGCCTGGGAAATGTCCCATTTTACGGGAACTGTTTTCGGGTTTTTCTTTTTACCGCCTCTGTCATAAACGGAAAAGTTCTCCGGCCGAACGTCCACAAGGTCCCCGTTATCGAGATATATAACGTTTTTAGTGTGGTCCAGAACGGCGGGAATGTCGCTTGCTATAAAGTTCTCTTTTTTCCCTATCCCGAGGATGAGCGGGCTGTCCTGTCTTGTGCCTATTATTCTTCCGGGTTCTCCCTTATGCACAACGGCCAGGGCAAAGGAGCCGGAAAGTCTCCTGACGGCTTTCTGAACGGCCTCTCTCAGGTCTCCCTTGTAATATTCGGCTATTAAATGCGCTATGACCTCCGTGTCGGTTTCCGAGCGGAACTTATATCCTTTTGATATAAGTTGTTCCTTCAGGACCTTATAATTCTCTATTATGCCGTTATGCGCCACGGCTATCTGTGTGGCATGGTCCACGTGGGGATGGGCGTTGACGTCATTGGGCACTCCGTGGGTGGCCCATCTGGTGTGCCCTATACCTGTTGTTCCTTTCACGGGTGTTTTTTTAAGATCTTCCGACAGGACCTGCAGTTTTCCCTGCTTTTTCCTTACGGTCATCTCTCCGCCGTCAAGAACGGCAATGCCAGCCGAATCGTACCCCCGGTATTCCAGCCTGGAAAGACCCTTTATCAGGATCCTTGCCGCTTCTTTTTGCCCCGTGTACCCTATTATTCCGCACATGGTATCTCCCTGCCGGAGGGCTTTTACCCGTTGAATTTTTCCATAAGATTAATGATGTCGGTCCTGGCGCATCGCCCCACCAGCGACGCCATGTACAAAAGCACCGAGAACTGCCAGCAGTCCTCCGGCCCTATAAGAAGAGCCGTATTGACGTTCTCCCTTCTTTCAAGCCCTTTGCGGTATTTCTCCGCGGTTTTGGAAAGAGACGCTTCCTCGAGAGAAAGTTTGTCCACCGTGTTGTTGTACTTAAGGGACGGGAACCTTATTCCTCTCATAAGAAAGAACATTTGCATGGTCCCGTGTTCCACGTCGAAATTTTCCTTGAAATCGAACCCTTCGAACTGGGGAAGGTCCTCCGGAAGTATTATCATGGGTTTTTCTATCATTACGCTGCCTTTTCTTATGACGGTATGTCCCTCGTTAACCACCGATTCCCCGAGAAAAACATACGGCACCTTGGTGGAATCGAATGTCGGCAGAGCCTTGACCCTTCCTCTTACTATCTCTGTTTTCTGCTGCGCTTTTTCCCAGAGCTCTTCTATGTCCATTGTTCTCCCCGGAACAGTTAATAAAAAAGGCCCCGCTCGGATGTCTCCTGTTCAGGGCCCTTCTTTTTTTGGCGTCCCCAAGGGGATTCGAACCCCTGTCGTCAGAATGAAAATCTGATGTCCTAGACCAGGCTAGACGATGGGGACGCTGAAGGGCAGTATTCTACAAAATACCTGTCCCGTTTTCAACTGTTTTTTTCTTTTATGCTTCGCTTTCTTCAGCCGCGTCTCCGGCTTCGTTTTCGGGGCCTTCTTCCTCTCCTTCGTCGTCCCCTTCTTCCGAGTCTCCGTTCTCCTTGGCCACAACACTCGCCACCGAAGTAAGCCTGTCCCCGCTCTTCAGGGATATGACCTTAACTCCCTGGGCGGCCCTGCCCACGCTGCTTATTCCGGCGACCGCGACGCGCACTATCATCCCCTGCTGGGAAATGAGCATTATCTCGTCGAGTTCCTTGACGCTCTTTATCCCGACCACGTTCCCGTTCTTGTCAACCACCTTCAGGTTTATTACACCGCTTCCCCCTCTTGACTGGAGGCGGTATTCGCCGAATTCGGTCCTTTTTCCATACCCTTTTTCGGTTACGGAAAGCAATGTCCCTTCGGGAACCACTTTTACCATTCCCACCACTTTATCTTTTTTCCCAAGGCTTATGCCTCTCACTCCCTGGGCGGATCTCCCCATGGCTCTTATTCCTTTTTCGTTGAATTTTATGGCTTTACCCGCCCATGTCGCGATGACTATCTCGTCATCCCCGTTCGAGAGAACGGAACTTATGAGCGAATCTCCCTTATCGAGGGTGATGGCGATTATCCCGCCTTTTCTCGGGTTTTTAAAAGCCGACAGGTCCGTCTTTTTTATCTTTCCCTGTTCTGTGGCCATTACCACGAACATCCCGTCCTTGAACTCTCTTACCGGAACTACCGATGTTATCTTTTCCTCGGCGGTAAGCCCCACCACGTTAACTATCGGCCGGCCCTTCGTCATTTTCCCGGCTTGCGGGATCTCGTGTACTTTAAGCCAGTGCAGTTTCCCTTCGTTGGTGAAAACAAGCATGTAATCATGCGTCGATGCTATGAAAAGATGCTCTATAAAATCTTCGTCTTTTGTCTTTGCCCCGGTCACTCCTTTGCCGCCTCTTCTCTGCTTTCTATACGAACTTACCGGGAACCTCTTTATGTACCCCTCATGGCTTAGAGTTATCACCATGTCTTCTTCCGCGATGAGGTCCTCTATATCCATATCCTCCGCGGCCCCGGTTATTTCGGTGCGCCTCTGGTCCCCGAACTTCTCTTTGATCTCGCGGGTTTCCTCTTTTATTATTTCCAGGACCTTCCTGTCGCTGGCCAGTATCCCTTTAAGTTTTTCTATCAGCTTCAGGAGCTCAAGGTATTCCTCCTCTATTTTCTCGGTTTCAAGGCTCGTCAGCTGATGAAGTTTCATTTCCAGAATGGCCACGGCCTGTCTTTCGCTGAGCGCGAACTTTTTCATAAGCGCGAGCTTGGCGGTTTCCTTGTCGCTGGATTTTTTTATTATCCTTATGACCTCGTCCAGGTTCTTTATCGCTATCTTGAGACCTTCCAGGATATGTGCCCTTTCCTCCGCCTGGGCCAGGTCGTATTTTGTCCTCTTTATTATCACCTCTTTCCTGTGCCGTATGAACTCCTCAAGAACCTGTTTCAGGTTGAGTATTTGCGGCTGCCCGTCCACCAGGGCGAGCATTATGACTCCAAAGGTCTCTTTCATCTGCGTGTGCTTGTAGAGGAGGTTCATTACAACCTGGGCGTTCTGGCCCTTGCGAACATCCACCACAATTCTCATGCCGTCGCGGTCGGATTCGTCCCTTATGTCCTGTATGCCTTCGATCTTTCTCGCTTTTACAAGATCGGCTATTGAAGTAATAAGCCTGGTCTTGTTGACCTGGTAGGGTATTTCCGTTACGATGATGGACTCTCTCCCGCCCTTTTTCTGTTCAATATGCGCTTTGGCGTGCATCTTGAGCGACCCTCGTCCGGTCCTGTAGGCGCTTTTTATCCCGTCGTGCCCGCAGATAAGACCTCCCGTCGGGAAATCCGGGCCCTTGACTATCTTAAGAAGATCTTCCACCCGGCAGTCCGGATTATCCGCCAGATAGCACACGGCGTCGACTATCTCTCCTATGTTGTGCGGGGGGATATTCGTAGCCATTCCTACCGCTATACCGCTTGAACCGTTCAGAAGAAGATTGGGCAGAACCGCCGGCAGAACCGCCGGTTCCTGGAGCGAGCCGTCAAAATTAGGCACCCACTTTACGGTTTCCTTTTCTATATCCTTGAGCATAAGTTCTGTTATCCGGTGTGTCCTGGCTTCGGTGTACCTCATTGCCGCGGCCGCGTCCCCGTCCACAGAACCGAAGTTTCCCTGCCCGTCCACGAGGGGATACCTCAAAGAAAAATCCTGCACCATCCTAACAAGCGCGTCGTAAACAGCGCTGTCCCCGTGGGGGTGATATTTACCGAGCACCTCTCCGACTATTCTCGCGCTCTTTTTATAGGACCTGTTATAGGTTATCCCCATGTCCTTCATAGCGTAGAGTATCCTCCGGTGCACCGGCTTAAGGCCGTCCCGCACGTCCGGCAGGGCTCTTCCCACGATCACGCTCATAGCGTAATTTATGTAGGAGTCCTTCATTTCATCTTCTATGTGTACCGGGATCACTTTTTCGTTTCTTGTGTACATAATCGTCCTTTCCCTTATTCCTCGGGCTTTTTATTATATGTCCAGGTTTTTCACCTCTCTGGCGTGTTCGACTATGAAATTCCTTCTCGATTCTACGTCGTCTCCCATGAGAATGACGAACATCATGTCCGCCTCCACGGCGTCCTCGATGGTCACCTTCTGCAGGGTTCTTCTCTCCGGGTCCATCGTTGTTTCCCACAACTGTTCGGGGTTCATCTCTCCCAACCCTTTATATCTCTGTATGGTCATCCCCTTTTCTCCCTCTTTCAGTATGTGCGTCAAAAGGCCGTGCAGGGAGTATATTTTTTCCTCTCCGTTTATCTCGAAAATGGGCTTATTGGGCTTCTTTTCCCCCTTTTTCCCTTTTTCCTCTTTCTTCTTGAAGTACAGTTCCTCTTTTTCCGGCGCTTCCCTGTCGTAATCGGCTATGTCGAGGCCCTGCTTGGTTATCTCGTGAGTTATTTTCTCTATCTCTTTCGCCTCGTAGAATTCCTGGACCGTTATCGTCGTGTCCTCTGTCTCTGCCGAGTCGCTTCCTTCCAGCATTTTAATTTCTTTTTCTCCGTTCGCCGACCCTTCTTTGCCTTTTGATCTATTCTGCCGGGCGTATTTGTCGAGCTCTTCGTCGGAGTAAAGAAATTTTTCCTCGCCTTCGGCTTTTATCCTGTACACCGGAAGTTTTTTGGTTTTTTCGTCCACCAGTGAAAGATACTGCCCGAACTTTATTCCTCTTCTTTCTATCCCGTGCGATATTTTTTCCAGTCTTATAAGAAGTTCCAGCAGGCTTTTAAGTTTCGCGGGGGTCATCGGTTTTTTCTCTTCGATGTTCTCCACTTTCATCTCTTCCATTCCCTGCTCTATCAGAAAGGCCTTCATTTCGGCTTCGGTGTTTATGTAGCTTTCCTTTTTACCTCTCTTCACCCTGTAAAGAGGCGGCTGAGCTATATACACATGCTCGTTCTCTATAAGCCCCTTCATCTGTCGGAATATGAAAGTCAGGATAAGCGTCCTTATGTGAGACCCGTCCACATCCGCGTCGCACATAAGTATTATCTTCCCGTACCTCACCTTGGAAACGTCGAACTCCTCTCCTATCCCGGCCCCGAGAGCGGTTATTATCGTTTTGATCTCCTCGTTGTTAAGCATCTGGTTGACCCTTGCTTTTTCGACATTCAGTATCTTTCCCTTGAGCGGCAGTATCGCCTGGTATCGCCTGTCTCTTCCCTGCTTGGCCGAACCGCCCGCGGAATCTCCCTCAACCACATACAGCTCCGTCAGCATTGCGTCCCTTTCGGAACAATCGGCGAGCTTGCCGGGCAAAGACCCGCTGTCCAGGGCCCCTTTTCTTCTTGTGAGTTCTCTCGCCTTCCGGGCCGCTTCCCTGGCCTGAGCGGCCATTACCGCTTTTTTCGTTATGCTGGAAGATATCGAGGGGTTCTCGTCAAGGAACGCTCCCAAAAGCTCGTTTGTCGCGGCCTCCACGATCCCTTCGACCTCGGAGTTCCCGAGCTTGGTCTTTGTCTGTCCCTCGAACTGCGGATTCGGGACCTTCACGTTTATGACGGCCGTAAGCCCTTCTCTTACGTCATCGCCGGACATCGCCTCTCCTTTTAAGAGGCCTCTGGACTTGGCGTAATTATTTAGCGTTCTCGTCAACGCCGATTTGAAACCGGTAAGATGGGTTCCTCCTTCGGTTGTCGGGATATTGTTGACGAAACTGTAAATGTTCTCCCCGTAACTTTCGTTGTATTGCATGGCTATTTCTGTCTGCACGCCGTCTTTCTCTTTGTAGAAATATATTATCTTCTTGTGGACCGGGTTCTTTTTTTCGTTTATATGCTCTACGAAAGAAATTATCCCGCCTTCATAATAGAATTCCGCTTCTTTATCCGTTCTTTCGTCGGTAAGGGAGATCCTGACTCCCTTGTTCAAAAAAGCCAGCTCCCTGAACCTTGTTGAAAGAGTGTCGTAACTGAAGATGTTGGTTTCCGTGAATATCGTTTCGTCCGGCCGGAACGTAACGGAAGTTCCCGTGGATTGGGATTTCCCGAAAGTTTTCATGGCCGCCGCTGTTTTTCCCGTCCTGTATTCCTGGGAATGTATCTTTCCTTCTCTGCGTACCTCGACTTTCATCCATTCCGACAGAGCGTTCACCACGCTCACTCCCACTCCGTGAAGTCCGCCGGAAACTTTGTATACACGGTGGTCGAACTTTCCTCCCGCGTGAAGCGTCGTCATTACTACTTCCAGCGCCGGTTTCTTCTCTTTCTCGTGCATGTCTACAGGTATTCCTCTTCCGTTGTCCCTGACCGTTATGCTCTCATCAGTGTGGATTATAACGTCCACCCTGTCGCAGTACCCGCCCATGACCTCGTCGATGGAGTTGTCGACGACTTCGTAAACAAGGTGATGCAGTCCTTTTTTGCCGGTATCCCCTATGTACATGGCCGGTCGCTTTCTGACCGCTTCAAGCCCTTCCATGACCTGTATAGAATCGGCGTTATATTTCCCCGTCGCCTCCGCTTTTTCTTTCTTGTCCGCGTCAGAGACTTTTCCCTTTATCTTTTTAGCTGTTTTTTGTTTTTCCATTTTTCCCTTTCCTTCTTTATCGGTCGTCGAGAGACCCTATTCTGAACCTTATGTCCGCGGGTTTTTTTCTGCCGCCGTATTTCTCGTTAAACCTCGAAAGGATGGTCCTTTTTTCGAGAGTGAACCTGTAAAGCCATGACGAATCCTCCGTCAGTACCACAAGCGTCCCGTTCTTAAGGCTTACCGGCTTTGAGTGTTTCTTCCCGTCTTCTCCCGCCGCGTGCGCCCAGGCTTCCGCGACCGCTCCGCCTTTTTTTACCCTGTCTTTTTCCCACCTGGCTATAAGCCCGTCCAGAACCTGTTTTACGTGCCCCGTTCTTCTTGTTTCCATCTCGCGCGGCCCTTTTTGTCTTATTCCGCCAGCTGCATTGGCAGAACAACGTACGTGTACTCGCTTCCTCTTCTTATGACCCCGGGTTTAGACGGATCGCTGACTTCAAATACGATCTCGTCTTCCTCAAGATTTTTAAGGACATCTATAAGATATCTCGGATTGAAACCGATATCGATATCCTCTTTCCCGGAGAAATCGGCGTCTATTTCTTCCGTGGCCTTTCCAATGTAGGCCGTTTCTTTTTCTATCACCATTTTCTTTTTCTTTATGCTGAATTTTATGGCCATCGAATCCTGTTCCGTGAAAATACTTGCCCTTCTTGTGGCGTTAAGAAAAGCGTCCCTGTCTATTCTCAGTTCGCTCCCGGTTTTTTCAGGGATCACTTTTTTATAGCTCGGGTAGTCTCCTTCTATAAGCCTTGAAATAACCACGCTGGAAGAAAACTCGAACATTATCTGATTGTCGCTGAACTTTACTTTCACTTCTCCTTCGTCGGCAAGCATCCTTTTCACTTCCTGCACGGTTTTTGTCGGTATTATGACCGTTCTGTCGACAAGGGTCTTCTTGCCGAGTTTTTTGTCTATCGTAGCAAGCCTTCTTCCGTCGGTAGCAACCAGGGTTATCGTGTCTTCTTTAACGACCATGAGAGTACCGTTAAGAACGTATCTGGTGTCGTCCTTGCTGATCGCGAAATCTGTCAAGGAGATCATTTCTTTAAGTGTTTTTTGCTCTATAGAGATCGAGTCCTGGTCTTTAAAAACCGGAAGGTTCGGGAACTCTTCTTTTGGAAGGCCTATTATCCTGAACTGGGCTTTAGCGCTTTTTATTGTAACATAGTTGCTTTTTTTCATTGAGATCGATATAGGGTTCTCGTCCGGAAGCGCTTTTACTATGTCGAAGAATTTCCTTGCCGGGATAGTTATCGCTCCTTCGGCTTCAACGGCCGCTTCGCAGGAAAAACTTATCCCTATATCAAGATCGGTTGCCGTCATTTTTAATTTCCCTTGACCGGCCTCAAGAAGAACGTTGCTAAGTATAGGCAGGCTGCTTTTTTGCGATACGGCATTTTGAACGGTTTGTATACCCCCTACAAGGACATCTTTTGATACGGTTAATTCCATACTTCCCCCTTAATTGGTCTTAAGCTCCTTCAACAACAACTGGTTTTTAAATAAAAACAGCAGTAATAGATGTAATAGGTGCCTTTTTTTGTGTGGATAACTTACATTTTTTCTTTAAAATAAAAGAGTTACAACCCAAAAAGCCTGTGGATATCTTTACATAACCCGGTTTTTTAAGGTCAATAACAAAAACAGGATATCAACAGTAGATCCAAAGATCAGGACTTAATTATCCGAGTAAGCTTCTCAACAAGGCCTCTTGTTTCTCCATTAGCCTTTATTTCCTTTCCTATCTTATCACAGGCATGAACAACCGTGGAATGGTCTCTTCCTCCGAAAAACCCGCCTATATCGGGCAGGGAAAAATTTGTCAATTCCCTGGAAAGGAACATCGCCACCTGCCTTGGGTAAGATACAGATCTGGACCTTTTTTTGGTTTTCATTTCATTTTCGCTTATACCAAAAAACTCAGAAACCTTTTTCTGTATAAGGTCCACGGAAATGGTCTTGGACCCGGAAGATATCATTCCCTTAAGAACGTTCCTGGCAAGGTCCACGGACATTTCCTTACCAGTCAAATGGGAGTAAGCGACCACTCGGATAAGAGCGCCCTCCATCTCCCTTATGTTCGTTTTTATATTGTCGGCCAGGAAAAAAAGGACATCCTGCGGTATCTTTATGTTCTCGTTCTCGCACTTTTTCTCAAGAATAGCGGATCTGGTCTCAAAATCCGGCGGCTGTATGTCGGCGGTCAAACCCCAGGAAAACCTTGAAACAAGGCGGTCCTCAAGGTCGGGGATCTCGTTAGGAGACCTGTCGCTGCAAAAAACAAGTTGTTTATGGGCGTCGTGCAGAGAATTAAAAGTATGGAAAAATTCCTCCTGTGTGGATTCCTTCCCGGCGATGAACTGTATATCATCGACAAGAAGAACGTCCACGGAACGGAAAAGAGAACGGAATTTCTGAGTGGTCTTGGTCCTTATGGCGGAGATAAGCTGATTGGTGAAGTCCTCGCTGGTTATGTAAAGTATCTTGGCCTTCGGATATCTCGTTATTATCTCATGGGCCAGGGACTGCATAAGATGAGTTTTGCCAAGCCCCACGCCTCCGTATAGAAAAAGCGGGTTGTAGGCCTTGGAAAGGTTCTCGCAAACGGCCATCGCCGCTGCGTGAGCGAACTGATTGCTTGGGCCGACCACAAAATTCGCGAAAGTGTAAGCGCCTTTAAGCCCTATCTCTTTAGCTTTATTTTCGGCTGCCGGCCGAGCCTGGGAAAAAACAGACTTAAGCCATCCTACCGATTGATCCTTCTTTTTGTCTTGGGTCAAAGGCCCGGGAACCGCGGAGGCAAAGCTTCCCGCATGTTCCAGGGCAGGCGAGTCATGGACGATGAAGTTTATTTCGAGAGGTTTTCCGCAGGAGCGGAGCACCGCCTTTTTAAGGAGATCCAGATATTTGTCCCGAAGCCAATCCTCATGGAACTTGCTGGGCACCCCGAGAGTTATAGCCGTATCAGACACGGAAACCTGAGATATAGGAGAAAACCAGGTGTCAAACATGAACTCATCGGATTCAGTCTTCAGTAAAGAACGGGTCTTGTCCCAGATAGTCTGCATATTTTTATACGGAAAGATAGAACGAATGTTATCAACAGAAAAAAGAGAGTTTTCCACAGCACCAAGAGCAGATATCAACAAGTTATCCACAGACAAAAGTGTAAAAACAAGAGAAAAATCCCGCGAAGAGCATTATATCTGGAAAGAAAATGCTATGCAAGAGAAATCTAAAGGAGAAAAAAATAGAGTAGACATAATCAGGCCGTTTTAAGGGAGAAAAAGGGTTCCGGTGCCGGGAAAAACAGGAACCTAATTATCTTGACTTGATATTAAGGTATGATATAATCAGCGGGTCTTGTTAGACGAGAAACAGAAAAAGAAGGAGAAGCGGTGAAAAAGAATCTTACAAGGAAATCCAACCTTAAAAGGAAGAGAAAACACGGTTTTCTCAAAAGAGCGAGCTCAAAGGACGGAAGGGCCGTTCTGTCCAGAAGAAGGAAAAAAGGACGAAAAGTTCTGTCGGTGTGAAGATAAAGCATGTCCGCAAATCCGCTGAATTCGCCGAGATCCTGAAAAAAGGGGAAAAAATAAGGAAAGGCTGGATAACGGCGTTTTTCAGGATATGTCCTGAAATCTCGAGGCTTTCGGCAGGGGTGATAGTTTCAAAAAAGACAGAACCGCTAGCTACTGGGAGAAATTACCTTCGCAGGATAATCTACGCTGTCTGCGGCGAGAAAGCGGACAGATTCAAAAGAAAAACCGAGATCGTGGTCAGACTGGACGGCCCCGTTAAAAACAAAAGCAGAAAAGAGATCTACGGGGCCCTTCGGAACGATCTTACGGACGTCCTGGAAAGAATATCGGAGAAAACATGAAAAAGCGGTCGGGAACGGCTTTTTCTGAGAAAGGCAAAGAGGCCGTTATACAAATTCTCGGCGGCTATAAAAAGTTTATAAGTCCTTTATTTGGTAGTAGTTGCAGATTTGAGCCTACGTGTTCTGATTATGCCCGGGAAGCCGTGGAAGTATATGGGGTTTTAGGCGGCCTGAGAAGAGCTTTATGGAGAGTGTTAAGATGTAACCCTTTTTCCCCGGGCGGATATGATCCGGTAGTGAAACAAACAAAAACAGAAGAGGATATTTGATGGAAAAGCGAATGGTAATAGCGGTCGGGCTGTCCCTTTTGATACTCTTTGGTTTTCAGCTAATTTCTCCCAAACCTTCCCAAAATAAAATCGCAACTACTTACAATAAAAATACTTACACTCAAAACACGGAAAAAGAAAAGCTCTTCGAGGACAAGGTAAAGGCAAAAGATATAGAGCAAAGCCGTGATCCTGAAAATACAGTAACAATAAGGAACGGTGTTACGGAACTTGTTTTCTCGGATCTGGGAGCAAATCTTAAAGAAATAAGCGTTTATGAGCAAACCGGGAAAGCAGATGTTAAAGAGAGGATCTACTTCCAGCAACAGCTTGAGAACAGGATATTTACTCTTAACTTACCTATTTTAAACGGGATAGAAACAGCAAAGTTTGAAATAAAAGAAGGTCCCGGCTTTGTGGAATTTACACGAATTGAAGAGAACTGGCTTAAGGTCACAAAAACATACACATATGGGCAGAACGATCATGCCGTCAAAATGGAAGTAAAGATAGAGAATCTGTCACAAGGCAAAAAAGAAATAGAGTATTCCCTCTCAGGTCCCGGAGGTATACAGGAAAACGGGAGCGTTTCGGGAAGAAGTTTTCTGGAAGCCAACGTACTGATGGACGGAAAGATATGGAAAGCCTCAAAAGTTAAAGGTCCGCAAGAAAGAAAGGGCCTTGCTGAATGGGCTGCCGTAAAAAACAGGTACTACGGGATAATTTTGAAGCCAGAGATCTCTACAAAAAGCGCTACCATAAAAGAAGATACGCCTGGAAGCCTGATGACAGAGCTTTCCTTCGGCGCGTGGACTATCGCCCCGGGAGCAGAGATAAGACAGGAGTATATACTATACGCGGGGCCTCTCAATGAAAAAGAAATAGCCAAGGTCAGCAAAGATATGACCTCGGCTGTGAACTATGGATTTTTCGGAGGAGTCAGCAAAGCTCTACTGGTTGTTCTTAGATTCTTTTTCGGCCTTACTCACAACTGGGGAGTAGCCATAATACTGCTTACAATAAGCGTAAATCTGTTGCTTTTCCCCCTTGCGGTTAAGAGTTTCGTATCTATGCACCAGATGAAAAAAATTCAGCCGCACATAATGAAGTTAAAAGAACTTCACAAAGATAACCCGCAGAAACTTAACAAAGAGACAATGGAACTGTACAAAAAAAATAACGTTAACCCTCTGGGGGGATGTCTTCCCCTCCTGCTTCAGATGCCAATTTTCATTGCCTTGTACCAGGGGTTAATAAGATCCATAGAGCTCAAAGGAGCGTCTTTTCTCTGGATAAAAGACCTGGCAAAACCCGATGCGGTACCCTTGCCCTTTAAACTGCCGGTTATTGGGAATAGTATTAACATCCTGCCGCTAATGATGGTGGCGATGATGGCGTTGCAGCAAAAGTTCACACAAACAGCAGCAGCGAAAGATATGACCGAAGATCAGAAAAGCCAGCAAAAAATGATGATGCTAATGATGCCTGTAATTTTCGGTTTTATGTTTTACGGGATGCCGTCGGGTCTGGTGCTCTACTGGCTCACCAACACCATTTTGATGACTACCGGACAGAAAATAATAAGCGTACGCTTGGAGGAAGAAAAATGAATCCTCAAAGAAATCAGGAAAGAACAATAGAAGTTGAAGGAAAAACCGTAAAAGACGCCATAAAGAAAGCGCTAAAAAAGCTCAACGCTACCGAACAAGAAGTTTCAATAGAGGTTCTTAAAGAAGAGCAAAAAGGTCTTTTTGGCATGCAAGGGGCTGAGCCCGCGAAAGTAAGAGTTACCCTCGAACACAAGCCGCTAAAAGCAGAGTAATTCCCCATTACAGCAGAAAACTTTTCCAGATGAATGCCCAAAGTTTCCACGTGGAAACATTCCGAAAAATCCGCGCCCCCTCCCCTGCAAGAAAACATAGGCTAAAAAAGTTTCCACGTGGAAACTTTCAGAAGGAAAAAGTTTTAATTATTGACATACCTTCCTTATATATGGTATACTCCAGACAATTAAAATTACCCCCTCCAATAACAAAGAGACTCATATGAAAAAAATAGCTTTTTGTAATCAGAAAGGCGGCGTGGCTAAAACGACGTCGGCTATCAATATAGCCGCATATCTGGCATTGTACGGCAAAGATACTCTCCTAATAGATCTTGATCCACAGGCAAACGCTACAAGCGGTGTGGGAATAAATAAGCGCGAGATAACTAACAGTGTATACAATGTTTTACACGAGCATATTCCCATAGATATGGCGATTATGGCTACAGAAATAGACAAACTTAAAATAATTCCTTCCAGCATAAGCCTGACAGGAGCTGAAGTTGAGCTTGTGAATGTTATGGGGCGTGAATACAGGCTCAGAAAAGCCCTGCAAGAGATGAAAAGCCGTTTTGATTTTGTTGTTTTGGACTGTCCCCCATCACTTGGTCTTTTGACGATAAACGGGCTTACCGCCGCAAACTCTGTTATAATACCAATACAATGCGAATATTATGCTCTAGAGGGACTAAGCCAACTTATGCAAACACTAGATCTTATAAGAGATAATCTTAATGAAAAACTGTTTGTGGAAGGTGTATTGATGACTCTTGCCGACTACAGAACCAATCTCACAAAAGAAGTGATCAATGAAGTAATAAAGCATTTTGGAGAAAAGGTTTATAAGTCAATTATACCAAGAACAGTAAAACTGACAGAAGCTCCGGGCTTCGGGAAACCCATAGCCTTGTACGATCCGACGTCCATCGGGGCAAAAAAATACGAGGATGCCGTAAAAGAAATACTTGGGCTAAAAAATAATGAAGAAAAATGTGCAGAACCAGTTTTAAATAAAGGAGTTGAAATAAATGGAAATCAAGAATACGGAAAAGAGATTGGGTAAGGGCCTGGATGCTCTTATTTCGGGAGATGTAACAAAAAGTAAGGAAAAAGTGGAAAGAGTAAATACCAACCTCTTAATTCCAAATCCATTTCAGCCAAGAAAACGTTTCTCCACAGACAAAATGGAGGAATTAGTAAATTCTCTAAGAGAGAAGGGGATTATACAGCCCATTTTAGTCCGGCCTTTTGGGGAAAAATACGAAATAATAGCAGGAGAACGAAGGTGGAGAGCCGCCCAAGAATTGAAACTGGAAGAGGTTCCGGTAATAGTCAGAAGAGATATTGACGATGCTAATTCTTTGGAAATATCCCTGATAGAAAATATTCAGAGAGAAGAACTGAATGCGGTAGAAGAGGCAACAGCGTACAAAGAGCTTATTGATAAGTTCGAGTACACTCTTGACAAGGTGGGTCAGATGATGGGCAAAGATAAAACCACCGTGTCTAACAGTCTGCGCCTTTTAACCTTGGCAAAGGAGACCCTGGACCTTCTGGAAGAAGGGAGAATATCGGCAGGGCACGCCAAAGCTCTTTTATCCGCGCCGAATGATCAGAGAAGAAAAAAAGTTCTGCAAGCTATTTTAAAGAAAGGACTTTCGGTAAGAGAAACCGAGAACATGGTACGCCGGTTCGGAATGTCTCTCTCAAGAGAGGGAAAGAAAAAGGACGTTGAAACAGAAAGCGTAGAAGAAAAGCTTCAGCACAAGTTCGGAACGAGAGTAGTGATAAAACACGGGAAAAAGAGAGGAAGGATAGAGATACAGTATTTTTCAAAAGAAGATCTGGACAGGATACTGAGAATGCTCCTGGAAGGCGAGAGTTTATCTTAAAGGGAGGATAAAGCTTGACAACCCCTTAAGGGGGTAGTATCATCGATAAAAGCGAAGTTTGCCTTTTAATGCTGCTCTGAGAAGCAGCAAAAGGGGAAAGGATGTATGACGATAACACGATAGCCTGCTTGTCTTTTGACAGGGAGGCTTTTTTATTTTAGGGATTTTTTTCAGGCAAGGGAGACAAAAGGCGGGCAGATAAATGAAAACGGCAAAAGAATCAAAAGTGATGGACAAAGAGGCGATAAAGAGGGTTACCCGAAGGATCGCCCATGAGATAGTCGAAAAAAATCAGGGAGTGGAAAACCTCGCGGTAATAGGGATAAAATCCCGCGGAGCTTTCCTGGCCGAAAGGATAGCCGCCGACCTTGAGAGAATAGAGGGGAAAAAAGTCCCGGTGGGAGCCGTGGACATAACCCTTTACAGGGATGACCTTACCGAAGTGGCAGAGCAGCCTGTGGTCCACTCCACGGAGATAGAGTTCGATATAACCGGGGTGAAAATAGTGCTTGTGGACGACGTTCTGTTCACGGGGAGGACAGTAAGATGCGCGCTGGATGAGCTCATAGATTTCGGGAGGCCCGCGAACATACAGCTTGCGGTGCTTGTCGACAGAGGGCACAGAGAACTGCCCATAAGGCCTGATTATGTGGGGAAAAATCTTCCCACCGGGAGAAAAGAAAGCATCGAAGTAAGGCTTGAGGAGTCCGACGGCAAAGAGGAAGTGGTCCTTATCAAAAACACTGGAGAAGACAGGAAATGAAAAAAACCGAAAGCGTCAAATGGACAAAGAAGCACCTTTTAGGGATAGAAGAACTCTCCGGCGAGGAAATAACGGTCATTATTGACCAGGCCGAGGGGTTTAAAGAAGTCCTTACAAGGCCTATCCCGAAAGTCCCGACACTTAGAGGCAAAACGATCGTCACTCTCTTCTGCGAACCATCAACCAGGACGAGGGCTTCTTTCGAGCTGGCCGCGAAAAGGTTGAGCGCGGACACGCTCAGCCTCACGGTTTCCTCTTCGAGCTTTCTGAAAGGGGAAACGCTTAAAGATACCGCGAGGAACATAGAAGCCATGCAGACGGACATGATAGTGATAAGGCATTCGTGTCCGGGAGCCCCGCATTTCCTCGCGGGATGCGTGAACTCCTCGGTGGTGAACGCGGGAGACGGAGCGCACGAGCACCCGACACAGGCGCTGTTGGACATTATGACCATAAGACAGAAGCTCGGGCGAGTAAAAGGACTTAATGTCAGCATAATAGGGGATATCGCTCACTCCAGAGTGGCCAGAAGCAACATACTGGCGCTTACCAGGCTCGGCGCCAGCGTGACGGTATGCGGTCCCAAGACCCTTATCCCGGCGGAGATAGAAAAGATGGGAGTAAAAGTCACGTACAGTCTCAAGGAAGCCCTGGCAAAAGCCGACGCGGTGAACGTTCTTCGAATACAGCTGGAAAGGCAGAAAAAGGGGAACTTCCCGAGCATAAGAGAATACTCCAGGTGTTTCGGAATAGACAAAGAAAAACTGGAAAGGTTCGCCGGTAAAAAAATGCTTATCCTTCATCCCGGTCCGATAAACAGGGGGGTGGAGCTCAGCCAGGACGCGGCGGACAGCGAACACGCCGTGATACTTGACCAGGTTACAAACGGCGTGGCGGTAAGGATGGCGGTGCTGTTTCTCCTCAGTCAGATAAAAAATTAGAGAAGGACCACAAAAAACGGAAGGGAAAGATGAAAATTCTGATAAAGAACGGAAGGTTGATAGATCCGGTTTCGGGAATGGATTCCGTCGGCGACATACTGATAGACAAGGGCAAGGTTGTTAAGCTCGGAGGAAAAATAAAAGAGCAGGCGGCCAAGGTGATAGACGCTTCGGGAAAAATAGTCGCCCCCGGGTTCATAGATATGCACACGCATTTAAGGGAACCCGGACGCGAGGACGCGGAGACAATAGCGACAGGTTTGGAATGCGCCGTCCGGGGAGGGTTCACGACGGTATGCGCCATGCCGAACACCAGACCCGCGTGCCAGACGGCGGGAGACGCGAAATTTATAATCGATAAAGCCGCGGCCACGGGAAAAGGCCATGTTATCCCTATCGGAGCCATAACAAAGGACCGAAAGGGAGAAGAAATAACCGAAATGGCGGAGCTTAAAGAGGCCGGATGCCTTGGGGTTTCTGATGACGGAGATTCGGTGAAGGATTCGGGGGTAGCAAGAAAAGCGATGGAATACGCTGCGATGTGCGATCTGGTGGTAATAGCGCATTGCGAGGATAAAAGCCTGGCCGGGGACGGAGTAATGCACGAGGGGTACTGGTCGACGGTTCTAGGGCTCGCGCCGATCCCCGCGGTGTCGGAGACGACGATAGTGGAAAGGGATATCGCTCTGGCGGAAATATCCGGAGCCAGGCTGCACATAGCGCATGTTTCCTGCGGTGAAAGCGTGGAGATCATAAGAAGAGCCAAGGCCAGGGGAGTGAAGGTTACCGCGGAGGTAACGCCGCATCACTTCACCCTCTCCGACGAGGACCTTAAGACTTACGACACTAATCTGAAAGTAAATCCTCCCCTCAGGGCAAAGAGCGACGTCTCGGCGGTAAGAAAAGGACTGAAAGACGGAACCATTGATGTTATCGCCACCGACCACGCTCCTCATCCCGAGAACGAGAAACAGAAAGAGTTCGATCACGCACCTTTCGGGATGATAGGGCTTGAAACGGCGTTGTCGCTCGCGGTCAAGAGCCTTGTCGAAACAAAACAGCTCACCTGGCCGCAACTGATACAGAAGCTTACGCAAAATCCCGCGGGGATACTCGGGCTGGACAGAGGCAGCATAAAAGAAGGGTCCTGGGCCGATATAGCGGTGATAGACCCAGAAGAGGAATGGGTTTACAGAAAAGAGGACATAAGATCGCTTTCCAGGAACACTCCCTTTATCGGGAAAAAGATGAAAGCTAGAGTGATTTGTGTTATAGTAGACGGAAAAGTCGTCCTGGAATAGACGAGGGAAGCCGGTCAGTAAAAATGGAAACAAAAGGGAAAGTCGTATCTGCGGGGATAATATCCAATGAAAGAGTGTGCCCCGGGCATTATCTAATGGAACTGGAAAGTCCCGGCCTGGCGGTAAAAGCAGCGCCCGGGCAGTTTGTCAACGTTCTGGTCTCGGAAGAACTTACGGACCCCTTCTTAAGGATCCCCCTGGGAGTGCACCGTATAACAAAAAAAGGTATATCCCTTTTTTATAAAGTTGTCGGCACCGCGACTAGAATGCTTTCAGGCAAAATCCCCGGAGAGAAACTGAATGTCCTGGGGCCCCTCGGCAACGGATTTGATCTTGGAAAAGAAACCCCGGAGGATAAAAAGCCGAGTCTGCTTGTAGCCGGAGGGCACGGAACAGCTCCTTTGTACGCTCTGGCGGAAGAGCTCGTCAAAAGAGGCGGCGAGGTAACGGTTTTCATCGGGGCGTCCTCCAAAAATTGCGTGACGCTGGCGGAAGAATTCAGGACAGCCGGCTGCGAGGTAAGGGTTGCCACCGATGACGGGAGTTCAGGGATAAAAGGATTTGTAACCTGCGCGGTAAATGAGTTTCTTGAAAAAGAGCTCGGAGGGAAAACCCCGGAGATATATGCCTGCGGGCCCGAACCCATGCTTGCCGCGCTGGCACGAGTAACAGCGCAAAAAGGTTTACGGACCCAGGTCTCGATGGATCCATATATGGCTTGCGGTACGGGTGTTTGCCGGGGCTGCGCGGTGAGAACGGTTACGGGCCTGCGTCTCGCGTGCAAGGACGGCCCTGTGTTTTACTCAGATGAGATCATCTGGGAAAAAAAAGAGGGGTGTTCCCCGTGACGGATCTTTCGCTGGCGATAGGAACTTCCGGATTTCATAACCCTGTATGGCTGGCGTCGGGGACATGCGGATCTGGAGAGGAGCTCGAAAGCTATACAGACCTGGGCAGGGTCGGGGCTATTGTCACCAAGACGGTTACGCTGACCGAAAGAGAAGGGAACCTTCCGCCGCGAGTAATAGAGACTGCCTCGGGAATGATGAATTCCATAGGGCTTGAAAATAAGGGCGCTTTGTGGTTCCGGGAAAACAAGTACGGATGGCTTAAAGAACAGAAAGCGAAAATAGTCGTGAGTTTTTCCGTAATGCAGAAAGGAGATGCCTCTAGATGCGCCGAAATCCTTTCTGACGGCGATTTCCCGGATGCCGTTGAAATGAACCTGTCATGCCCGAACGTGGCTCACGGGGAAAAAAGCGGCCGGCTTTTGGCGCAGGACGCCAAGGCCGTCGCAAAAACCGTTAAGGAAGCAAGAAAGGCCACCAGGCGTCCCATCATAGTAAAGCTTTCCCCCAACGTCACGGATATAGGGGAAATAGCGGTGGCGGCCGAAACCGCCGGGGCTGACGCCATAGCCGCTGTAAACACTTATCAGGGTATAGTGGTCGACGCCGAAAGACAGAGGCCTTATTTTAACCGAGTTGTCGGCGGACTCAGCGGCCCGGCCATAAAACCTCTTGCTCTTAAAGCTGTCAGGGACGTATACAAAGCCGTCAAAATACCGGTTGTGGGGATAGGCGGAATAATGAACGGTACGGATGTAGCTGAATTCATGCTTGCCGGCGCCTCCGCGGTGCAGGTGGGAACGGCCAGCTTAAGGGATCCATCGGCTCACGGAAGGATCCTGGATGAATTTCTGGAATATCTCGGAAGACACGGAGTGAAGAGGTCCCGGGATCTTGTTGGTAAAATATAGAAAAGAAAAAGGCGGCTGACGGATGGCGGGGATGAAAGAAAGGATAATAGCGGCTCTGGACGTAGAAACATACAAAAAGGCTTCGGACCTGGTGGACATTCTAAGGGAGGAAATAGATGTCTTTAAGGTCGGGATAGCCCCCTTTACGGCTTTCGGGGAAAGGATACTGGAAAAAATATCATCGGCGGGGAAAAAAGTTTTTCTGGACCTGAAAGTGCACGATATCCCCAACACGGCCAGGAACGCGGCGCGCGCCGCCGCCGAAAAAGAAGTTTTTATGATGAATTTTCACTGCCTCGGGGGAGAAGCAATGCTGAGGGCGGCCCGGGAAGGAGCAGACTCGGTGAAAGGGGCGAGAAGAAAGCCTATCCTGTTGGGAGTCACCGTACTTACAAGCATGGACAAACGCGCCATGGAAGGTATAGGTCTTAAGCCTGACATCGACGAGCAGGTGATCAAGTTCGCGTCTCTCGCCAAGAACTGCGGTTTTGACGGCGTTGTGGCTTCGGCCATGGAAGCCGGGAATATAAAAGAAAAGTTCGGGAAAGATTTTATAGTCGTGACGCCGGGCATACGTCCTTCGGGGGCTCCCGAGCAGGATCAGAAAAGAACCTCTACCCCGAGCGAGGCGTTCCGCCTCGGGTCCGATTATATAGTTGTCGGCCGACCCATAGTAGATTCTCCCGATCCAGCCGAGGCCGCCAGAAATATCATTCGGGAAATAAAAAAATAAAATCCACAGGAGCAAATATGCAGGAAATGGAAATAATGGAGATATTCAGGCAGACAGGAGCCTATAAGCAGGGGCATTTCAAGCTTTCCAGCGGGCTTCATTCCGGCGCGTATCTTCAATGCGCCCTTGTTCTCCAGAACCCCATCGTGGCCGCCAGGTTATGCGCTTCTCTGGCGACGAAATTTGTGGGTTCTTCACCGGACGTGGTCGTAGGGCCGGCGCTCGGAGGGGTGGTCTTAGCATATGAACTTGCAAGGGCTCTCGGGGCCAGGGCTATTTTCACGGAGAGAGACTCTTCCGGGGAAATGAAACTGCGCAGGGGATTCAGGGTATCGCCTTCGTCAAGGGTTCTTGTCGCCGAGGACGTTCTGACCACCGGGAAATCCGTCAGAGAGGTAATAACGCTTCTAAAAGAGGACGGGGTGGTCCCCGTAGGCGTAGCGGCGCTGGTCGACAGGTCGGGGCAGAAACTGGACTTCGGCGGAATAAAACACGAAGGACTTGTAAAGCTCAACATAACAACATTTGAGCCGGAGGTATGCCCGCTATGCCAGGAGGGTATCCCCATAGAAAAACCCGGGTCACGGCAAGACAAAAAATCCTAATCGGGCGTTAAGGAGGTAACGGTAATGGAAACCAGCGTAAAGGGAATAATAGAGAAGATAAAAAAAGAAGGGGTTGAAAAGGCCCGGGAAGAAGCAGCCGCAATAATCGCTAACGCGAACGAAGAAAGCAGACGGATACTGAAAGAAGCCCGGGAGAAAGAAGCCGCGATAATGAAGGAAGCGGAAAAAGAAGCCGAGAAAATGAGGACGAACGCCCAGGCGGCCATAAGGCAGGCTGCAAGGGACGCGAAGCTCGGGCTAAGAGCCGCGATAACGGCCCTTTTTGACAGCGTGATGAAACGCGAAATATCCAGGGCCCTTGATCAGGAGACCATAAAGAAAATGATGGTGCTTCTCTCCGAAAAATTCGATCCGGGCAAGGAAGGGGGCATCGAGGCGATGCTGGGCGAAAAGGATAAGAAAGACCTGCAGGAAATTTTTGCGGCGGCGCTCGGCAGAGAGATGGCTTCCGGGGTCACTCTGTCATGCTCAAAGGAGATAACCGGGGGGTTCAGGATAGGGAAAAAAGACGAAGGGGTGTATTACGATTTCACGGACGAGGCCATAAGTGAAGCCCTGGGAACGTTCCTCAATAAGGGGATCCTGTCTATTCTTTCGGAGGAGAAAAAATAATGTCGGCGCAGCACTACTATCTCGTGGCGTCGCTGCCTTCTCTGTCTTTCCGGGAAGAGCCTCCCATAACGGAGGAGAAATTCCTCGAGGAATGCGGCAAATGGCTTTCCGAAAAAGAAATGCGGGACCTTAGCATCTCGAAGGAAGACGGCGCGGAAAAGGAAAGCCTTCCGGCTGTGGGTGCCGCCTGGAGAGAGTTTGACGACTCTCTAAGAAAAGATCTGGCCGAGGCCAGGAGGGCCAGAAAAGACCGGACGGAACTTAAACCGTCTTTTTGGGCCGCCAGGGTAATGGAACAGGCCAACCCTCTGGAGATGGAGCTCTTTTTCGAAAAAATAAGATGGGACTTTCTCAGCTCGCTCGAGGGAGGACACTTTTTTGACATAGGTAAACTGATCGTCTATTATCAGAAACTCGACATACTGGAGAGGCTCTCAAAGTTTGACAAGGACAATGGTGAAATGTATTTCAACAGGATACGCGAGGTAAAATATGACTACACGGCGGGGTAAGATACAGTCGGTTAACGGGAACATGGTAACGGTGAGGCTCGAGGGGAACATAATCCAGAACGAGGTGGGATATGTTCTCTGCCGGGGGAAAAAACTTAAATCCGAAGTTATCAAGATAACCGGAGACACGGCATTCATGCAGGTTTTCGAGTACACAAAAGGAATAAAGGTCGGGGACGAAGTGGATTTTTCCGGTCAGATGCTTTCCGTGCGGCTTGGGCCGGGGCTTCTCGGGCAGATCTATGACGGGCTTCAGAACCCGCTTCCCGAGCTGGCCGAGGAGTTCGGTTTCTTTCTGCCGGTAGGAGAGGAAAAAGAGGCCATATCGGGAGAAAAAGAATGGAATTTCGAACCCAAAGCGGGTCCCGGGGAAAGAGTGACCGCCGGGTCCGTGATTGGCCAGGTCGAAGAAGGAATATTCAAGCACAAGATAATGGTGCCGTTTTTTATGTCGGGGGATTTTACCGTGGAAAGCGTAGCCGGGAAAGGCGCCCGTAAGGCCGGGAGCGAAATAGCCGTGATAAAGGACGCCCGGGGAGAAAAGCACAGCGTATCTATGATGTTCGACTGGCCGGTAAAACTGCCTGTTACCGCGTACAAGGAAAAACTCCAGCCCAAAGAAACGCTCGTAACTAAAATAAGGATACTTGATACCATGTTTCCCGTGGCAAAGGGAGGGACATACTGTATACCCGGGCCGTTCGGCGCCGGGAAGACGGTTCTTCAGCAAATAACCAGCAGGCATGCCGATGTAGATATCGTTATAATAGCCGCCTGCGGCGAAAGAGCGGGAGAGGTTGTCGAGACGCTGAGAGAATTCCCCAAGATAAAGGATCCCCGGACCGGGAAATCCCTGATGGAAAGGACCATAATCATATGCAACACATCAAGCATGCCGGTGGCGGCGAGAGAGGCTTCGGTATATACCGCCGCCGCGATAGCCGAGTATTACAGAGAGATGGGGCTTAACATCCTTCTTTTGGCTGATTCGACTTCCAGGTGGGCCCAGGCAATGAGAGAGATCTCCGGCAGGCTAGAAGAGATCCCCGGGGAAGAGGCGTACCCGGCCTATCTGGAATCGCGCATAGCCGCTTTTTACGAGAGAGCCGGGGTGGTAAAGCTCTGGGACGGGTCCGTAGGAAGCCTTACGATAGGGGGAACGGTAAGCCCGGCGGGAGGGAATTTTGAAGAGCCTGTGACCCAGAGCACGCTCAAAGTGGTGGGAGCTTTTCACGGGCTCTCGAAAGAAAGAGCCGATTCCAGGAAATTCCCTTCCATAGATCCTCTTGAAAGCTGGAGCAAATACCATAGTTTCATAGACGCGCATTCGAGGGAACTTGCCAGGGAAGTTCTGGCAAAGGCAAAAGACGTCAGCCAGATGATGAAAGTTATAGGAGAGGAAGGAACTTCCACGGAAGACTTTGTTGTTTATATGAAGGGAGAGTTCCTGGACGCGGTGTACCTTCAGCAGAACGGGTTCGATGAAGTTGACGCGGCCACGGGGGCGGAAAGGCAGAAGTACGTTTTCGGGAAAGTCGTGAATGTCCTGAGGAACGATTTTATTTTTCCCGGGAAAAAAGAAGCCAGAGAGTTTTTCTATAACCTGAGGTACAGGTTCATAGACTGGAACTATAAAAAATGGGACAGCGAGGAATTCAAAAAACAGGAAAAAGAACTGGACGGCATGATAGCCGGAGCTCAAACGAAGTGATTCCTGAAACGGGGGAAAGATGAGAAAAGTCTGCACGAAGATACTTAAGATCGCCGGGAACGTTGTAATGGTGAAAACGGGCGGGGTTTCATATGAAGAGCTGGCCGAGATAGACACCTCAAGAGGGGTTTCTCTGGCCCAGGTCATAAGGCTTGACGGGGAAATGGTATCCCTTCAGGTGTTCGCCGGATCCGGCGGTATTTCCACGGGAGACGAGGTAAAGTTCCTGGGTAAGCCCATGGAAGTAGGGTTTTCCGAAAACATACTCGGACGCATCTTTAACGGCAGCGGGAAACCCAGGGACAACGGCCCCGAGATAACGGAAAACACGATAGAGATAGCCGGGCCGGCCGTAAACCCGGCGAAAAGAGTAATACCCAAGAGAATGGTAAGGACCAATATACCCATGATAGACGTGTTTAATTCGCTGGTTGAGTCGCAGAAACTTCCTATCTTTTCCGTTTCGGGCGAACCGTATAACGAGCTTCTGGCCAGGATAGCCCTGCAGGCCGAGGTTGATGTGATCGTCCTGGGGGGCATAGGTCTTAAATACGACCAGTACATGTATTTCAGGGACACACTGGAAGAAAGCGGAGCGCTTTCCCGGTCGGTGATCTTCATCCATACCGCGGGAGACCCCGTAGTCGAAGGGCTTATGATACCGGATCTGGCTTTGGCCGTGGCCGAAAAGTTCGCTCTTGAAGGTAAGAGGGTGCTTACGCTACTTACGGACATGACGAATTTCGCGGACGGCCTGAAGGAAATATCCATAACGATGGAACAGGTCCCTTCGAACAGAGGGTATCCCGGAGACCTGTACAGCCAGTTGGCCTCGAGGTACGAGAAGGCCGTGGATTTCGAGGGAGCCGGATCGATCACCGTTCTGGCCGTGACCACAATGCCCGGAGACGATGTAACTCACCCTGTGCCGGATAACACAGGGTATATCACCGAAGGACAGTTCTATCTGAGGAACGGAAGAATAGAGCCTTTCGGATCGCTAAGCAGGTTAAAACAGCAGGTGAACAGCACCACCAGGAAAGACCACAGGGCCATAATGGACGGCATGATACAGCTTTACGCCCAGTACAGGGAAACAGAAGAAAAAAGGTCAATGGGGTTCAGGATGAGCGATTGGGATAAAAAACTCCTGAAATACGGCGACCTTTTCGAGAAGAAGATGATGGACCTTAAGGTGAATGTTCCCCTGGAAGAGGCTCTTGACTCCGGCTGGAATATCCTGGCGGAATGTTTCAAGCCCGAGGAAACGAATTTCAGAACGGAGCTTGTAGAAGAATTCTGGCCCAAAAACCGGGGATAGGACAATGGCCAAACTGCGACTCACCAAGAACGAGCTTAAGAAACAGAAAGACGCGCTTAAAAGGTTCAGGCAGTACCTCCCGACGCTTGTTCTTAAAAAACAGCAGCTGCAGGCGGAAATAATAAAGCTCGGAGCCGAGATAGACAGGATAACCCAGGAGAAAGATTACCTGGAGGCGGGAGTCTATAAATGGGTCGAGGTTTTTGGGGAAAGACCTGATCTCGGGGAGGTCCTCAAACTTCGGGAAATAGTCACCGAGAAGGGGAACATTGCCGGGATAGATATCCCCGTTTTCGTCAAAGCGGTCTTTTCTGAAAAAGAATATGATCTGGAGAGGTCCGCGATATGGCAGGACTTTGCGGTAGAAGCGCTGAAAAAGGATATGGAGCTTTCCGCGGCGCGGGAAGTTCTCAGGGCCCAACAGGAACTCGTGCGGGAAGAACTTAATGTCACCACGCAGAGGGTCAATCTGTTCGAGAAAGTAATGATCCCGGAAACAAAAGGGAAGATAAAAAAGATACAGATATATCTTGGGGATATGCAGACAGCGGCAGTAGTCACCGGGAAGATAGCCAAGGGCAAGATACTGAAATCGGAAGAGGAGAAAGCGGCGGCATGATAGAAAAAATGAAAAAAATAACCATTCCGGTATCCGCTAAAGAACGGGAAGCTTTTGTCTCCGAGCTTCGGGCGCTGGGAGTCCTGCATGTTAAGCATGTAGTCCCTCCGGAGGCTCATGAAATATCTTTCGTAGAGGAACGCATATCGAGAATAGAGAAATTCATCGCCCAGATAGAGCCGTATTCTGGTGAAAGGCCCGACAGAAGAAGGTCGTCGAATGAAAGAGACGTACTGAGCTGCTACGAGGACGCGGCCGAAGATCTGAAGACCAAAAGGGATGCCGAAGAGAAGCTGGAGAAACTTAGAAAAGAGAAATTATGGTACGAGGAATGGGAACATATAGACCCCAGGGAAGTCCGGGAGCTTTCGGACGCCGGGGTAAATGTGCGGCTTTATTCCGTCCCGGCTAAAGACCTGGGGAAGATCGATCCGGGAAAAATACTGCTTGCCGGCAGATCTTCGGGCCGGGTCAGAGTAGTCTTTATAAGCGGAGACAAGGAAGAAAAGCTTCTCTTCCCGGAGGTCGCTTTCCCGGCTAAGACCGAAAAGGAAATGGAAGAAGAGGCTCTGGGCTGCCACCGGGAGATAGAATCGGTCGAGGAAAGGATGAAAGAAAGGGGAAGAGGGATCAGCTCTTGCCGGGAATGCCTTGCCAGGCTGAAAAAAGAGATAGTGGCTTTAAGAGTAAGGTTCGGGATGAAGAACGAGGAAAGTTTTTTTTACGTTCAAGGTTTTTGTCCGGAGAGGAAGATCCCGAAAATAAAGAAAATATGCGAAAAACACGAAGCCGGGTTTATTTCTGAGGACCCGGACGACCCGGATGAGACACCCACTCTTATAACGAATCCAAGGTGGATAGAAATAATAAAACCGGTGTTCACTTTCATGAATACGCTGCCGGGCTACGCCGAGTTTGACATAAGTTTTGTTTTTCTGGTGTTTTTCAGTTTGTTTTTCGCGATGCTCATAGGAGACGCGGGGTACGGTCTTATATTCATTTCCGCGGCATTTTTAGCGAGAAGAAAATTCCCCAAAGCCCCGGCGGAGCCTTTCTTTCTGACTTACCTTCTCGGTGGGAGCACTGTGGTCTGGGGGGCTATCACGGGAACCTGGTTCGGGTCGGCGGAACTTGCGCGTTTGCCTGTGCTCCGGGACCTCGTGATACAGAAAATAGGGAGTTTTACCGGCAGCGACCAGAATTTCATCATACTGATATGCTTTATCATAGGAGCCGTTCACCTTACCGTGGCGCATTTAATGAGGATAGCCAGGCAAATAAATTCCCCTACCGCTGCGGCTGAAGCGGGATGGATAATGATACTTTGGGGAATGTTCTTCGCGGCCCGAAAATTCGTGATAGGAGGAGATTTCCCCCAAGCCGCCGGATGGGCCTTGGCGGCAGGGATAATTCTAGTTCTCTTTTTCACCTCCGCCGAAAAGGGGATAATAAAGGGGGCGCTGGCAACAGCCGGGCAGCTGCCTTTGAGCGTGATCAGTTCATTTTCGGATGTGGTTTCCTATCTAAGGCTGTTCGCCGTGGGGTACGCCACCGTTGTGGTCGCGGAAAGTTTTAACCGAATAGCCTTGCCTGGAGCTCCGGCAAATCTTCTCAGCGGGTTCCTTGCCGCTCTGGTGCTTTTTCTCGGGCATACCTTAAACATCCTTCTAGGGTGCATGGCGGTGATAGTGCATGGGGTAAGACTTAATATGCTTGAGTTTTCCGGACACCTCGGGATGCAGTGGTCCGGGAAAAAATATGAGCCTTTCAGTTGATGGTCAAAGTAGGGTTAAAGGAAAAAAAGACGCAATAATAAGAGGAGGTACGTAATGACATCAGGTCTGGGAGATATGGGTCTTTCGCTGTCGCTGGCGGCGATAGGTTCGGCTTTGGGAGCCGGCGCGGCCGGGATGGCGGCTATAGGCGCCTGGAAGAGAGCTTTTATGCAGAATAAACTTGCTCCTTTTATTCTGGTAGCTTTTGTGGGAGCGCCGCTTTCACAGACCATATACGGCATGATCCTGCGAAACGCGATCATAACGGCGAATCTGGACCCCGCAACTTATCCGTATCAGATAATCCTGGGTCTCGGCGCGGGTCTTGCTCTGGGAATGTCGGCATGGATGCAGGGTAAAGCCGGAGCCAGCGCCTCGGACGCTCTCGCCGAAACCGGAAAGGGCTTCGGGAACTACATAATGGTACTGGGTGTCATAGAGACGGTGGCGCTATTTGTCATGGTGTTTGCCATGACCGCTCTGCCTAAATAAATCGAGGAGGGCAAGTGGCTCTGGACCCGGGGACGCTTTACGTCGTCAGCACTCCCATAGGCAACCTTGAGGACATAACCATAAGGGCTATCAGCGTTCTGCGCCAGGCGGACATAGTGGCGGCGGAGGATACCCGAAGAACGGGTGTGCTTTTGACGGCGCACGGTATATCCGCAAGGATGACGAGTTTTAACGCCCATAATTCCAGGCAGAAGGTAGCGTGGATAATAGAGGAAATGAAGGGAGGGAAAACGGTTGCCCTGGTTTCGGATTCCGGGACGCCGGGGATATCGGATCCGGGAGGGGTCCTGGTTGAAGAATGCGTGAAAGCGGGGCTGGGGGTAACGGCCGTGCCGGGAGCTACCGCGGTGATGGCGGCTCTTGTGGTTTCCGGCAGACCGGTAAACAAATTTGTTTTCGAGGGTTTTCTCTCCAATAAAAGCGCGCGAAGAAAGAAACAGCTTGAGGAATTTAAAAACGAGACCAGGACGGTGGTGATATATGAATCTCCCCACCGACTGGTCGCTTTTTTGAACGATGTGCTGGAAGTTCTTGGAGACAGGCAGATAAGCGTGGCCAGGGAGCTCACCAAGAAATTCGAGGAGATAAAAAGGGGAAAAGTGAGCGAACTGGCGGAGCATTTCAGCAAGGTCCGGCCCAGAGGGGAATTCACGGTCATATTGTGAAAGGAAAAAGGAAAACACGGAGGAGAAAATGAGAGCAGTAGAAAGGCTTAGAACGGCGCTTTTAGCGGCGGTTTTCGCGGCGGCTCCGGCGGCGATGGCGCTGGCCGCGTCAAAGGAAGAAAAATATATACCCGACGTGGATGCCGAGTACGCCGGTATGACGGTATGGCAGATAATGGTTTCGGGGGGAGGGGTCATGATCGTTCTTGCCGCGCTCTCCATAGCGGCGCTCAGCCTCGTCGTCTTTTATTTTCTCTCCATGAAAAAGGACAGACTTCTGCCCCAGGATTTTCTGAGCAGGGTCTTCGATCTCATTGAATCCGGAAGGATCAACGAGGCCTCTGCCATAGCGGAAAGCGGGGATAACATGGCCGGCAGGGTTTTTTACGCCGGGCTATCCAGGGTTTCCAGGGGGCCCGTTATCGTGAAAGAAGCTATAGAGGACGAAGGCAAAAGAGAGATAGACGGGCTTTGGAGAAAATTGAGCTATCTTGCGGACATAGCGGCCATAGCTCCCATGGTAGGTCTTCTCGGGACGGTTCTAGGGATGATACAGGCTTTTAACGTGATAGCTTTTCAAGCCGGATCCGTGAAGCCGGTCCTTCTGGCAAGCGGCATATCCAAAGCGATGGTAACGACAGCGGGAGGGCTTATAATAGCTGTTCCCGCGATGATATTCTATTCCTACTTCAGAGGCATAGTTGAGACGGTATCCGCAAGGCTCGAGAACATATCCACGGAGTTCTACCACCTTGTCGTCAAAAAAGCCTCTCAGGGAGGACATTAATGAACTTTTCCAGCGTAAGGCAGAATATACCCGACCGCCCTGCTATCCAGATGGCGCCGCTTATAGACATAGTGTTCCTTCTTCTGGTGTTTTTCATGTCGGCGTCCATCTTTTATCAGCTGGAGACCGAAATAAACATAACCGTCCCGACGGCGGAGACGGTCTCTGAGACAAAAAGGGCTCCCGGGGAAATAATAATAAACATCCGCAAAGACGGAACGATAGTCGTCAACCAGCGGCAGCTTTCGAGAGAAGAGCTCAGAGAAATGCTTGGAAGGATCTCGAAGCTCTATAAAAGCCAGCCGGTCATAATACGGGCCGACAGAATGACCTATCACGAGAATGTAGTGGGAGTTCTCGACATATGCGCCGGAGCGGATATATGGAACGTTTCTTTCGCAACAATGAGAGAAGAGGACAGATAAAAACCACAAGGAGAGATCTCCGATGACAAAAATTCTGCGACCGGCGGTTTTCGCGGTAATTATCACCGCGGCCGCCCTCCCTCGGGATACGGCTTTTTCGGCGCAGCCCGACGCAAGGCAGGAAAAAGAATCTTACGATTTCGCTAACGGGCTTCTCTCAAGGGGCATGTACGATATGGCGGCCGAGGCCTACGGGGAATTTATTTCCAAGTATCCCTCAAGCAGGTACTCGGAAGAAGCAAGATACCGTTTGGCGGAAAGTTATTTTCTGATGAGGGAGAACGGCAAAGCGGCGGAAAAGTTCGAAAGCCTTCTTGAAGGAGAACCTTCCGCCGGGGTAGCCGCCGATGCCAGGTTAAGGCTCGGGCAGATCAGGTTTTCCATGGGAGAGATGGAACAGGCTGAAAGATATTTCAAAGAGGCGATGGACACCGAAGGCGTTTCCGCCGAGACAGCCGAGACCGCGGAATACTACCTTGCCGATATTCTTCTTAAATCCGGGAAAAAGAAAGAGGCCAGAGAGGCCTTTGAGGACTTTCTGGAAAGGTACCCCCAGGGGGGTTACCGAGACTTCGCGGGTCTGGCGCTGGGAGACATTCTGTCGGAAGAAAAAGAATTTTCGGAGGCCGCCGAAGTATACACGGAAACATCTTCCGCGGCGGAAACCCCGGAGGCGGCAATGGAAGCCGCTCTCAGGGCGGCCGAGGCATTTTCGCTTTCGGGAAGCGCGCAGAGGGCGATAGAAAAATACCGAGAGGTTCTTGGCGCGGCTGCCTCTGGGGATTTTGTCGACAGGGCCTCGATAGGGATAGTAGCGGTCCTCTCCAGAGAAGGACGGGACGGGGACGTAATAAACGAGGGGAAGATACTGCTTGCCGGAATGGAGAATGAGGAAGCCAAGTTCCGCGTTAAATTCCTCATGGCCAACAGCTGTCTTAACGAAGAGATCTTTGATGAGGCGGGAAAACTTTACGGGGAGATAATAGCGGGAGCGAGGGACAAAAGGATAGAGAGAAGGGCCAGGGTAAATAACTGCTGGACGCTTTACAAGACGGGGGAATACGAAAAATGCCTTGCGGAAACGGAGAAGTATCTTGAAGAGGAAAAAGAACAGGATGTCGACGAGGCCGTGTACATGAAGGGGAAGGTGCTTGGAGCCAAGGGTGATTGGGACGAGGCCATAAAGGTCTACGCAGAAATACTGAAAAAATATCCCGACACGCTTTTCAGGAGAGAGGTCCTTTACGACAAAGGCTGGGCGCATTATCAGAAAGGAGAGACGTCCCAGGGGGCGGAAGAACATAAAAAATTCGTCGAAGAGTTCCCGGAAGACGAGAGGAGCCCGGGGGTTCTTCTTAAAGTAGGACAGGAAGCCCTTAAAGGCGGGAAATACGACGAAGCCGCCGATGTTTACGAGAGATTTCTGAACGAATATGAAAAAGATCCGCAGAGGCAGTTCGCCATATATCAGAAGGCCAGGGCTCTTTACGAGCAGGGAAGATATGACGAAGCCATAGCAACTTACGATACGCTTCTTGAAGAGTTCCCTTTTTCGGAGATAACCGGCAACGTCTTTTACTGGAGGGCCATATCGTACCAGAAAAAACAGGATTGGGACAGGGCCATACTTGATTTCAGGGAAGCGGCCAACAAAGGGGGAGAGCTTGCGGTTAAAGCCTCTGAGGCCGTCGCTTTCAGCCTGTTCCAGAAAGGAGAAGAGGAGGCCGCCGCCGAAGCCTACTACGCGGTGATATCGGAAAGCATAGGAACTCACGCCGGGATAAAAAAAGAGGTCTATATGTGGACGGCGGAATATTACACGGAAAAGAAAGAGAACGAAAAGGCCCTTGAAGTGCTAAGGGCCATGGCAAAGATCTATCCGGCGGAAAGCGACCCCGATGTTCTTTATCTTATGGGCGAGAATTTGAGGAATACAGGCGAGTCGGAAGAGGCCGTAAAATATTTTACTATGGCGATCGACAAAGGCGCGGTTTCGCCAAGAAAAGAAAGATGTTATCTGGGCATGGGCAGGACCTACGCGCGTTCCGGCGACAGGGAAAAAGCGATTGAGTTCCTCGGCAAAGCTCTTTCCGGGGACAGAGATAACGTTACGGGAGCCCTTGCCAGGATGGAAATGGGGGATCTTTACGCCGGGGAAAAAGATTTTTCAGAGGCAGCCAGGCAGTACGCGATGGTGGGCATCCTTTACGACGACGCCGAGACGGTTCCATCGGCGCTCTTTAAGGCCGGAGAGAGCTATATGAAATCCGGACAGGAGAAAGAAGCGGAAAAACTTTTTAAGGAACTTGTGAAGAGATACCCCTCTCATCCACTGTCAGAGAAGGCGGAAAAAGAGATCGCGGGGATAAATGGATCGAAGACACAGTAAAATACTCTTGGCGGTTTCAATATCCATCTTCCTGCACGGGGTTTTTTTCGCCTGGTCCAGGCACCTTGTAATGCCGGGCATGGGAGCCATGGAGGACCGGACAAAAAAGATATTCCGCATAAAGGACGTGGATAATACCCCGGAAGCTATAGCTCTTTTCAGGGAAACCGAAAAGACCGCCCCGCCTTCGGCAAGACCGGACAGCGAAAAAATAACGGAAGAAATAGCCCTGGAACATTCGGAAGCCCTTGAACAGCAGGAAAAGGCGCTTAAGACCAAGAAAAAGAAGAATATGCTTGATAATTCCAGGGAGCCCGTGGAGTCGGCGAAAGAGAACCCTGCCCCGGAAGATCTTTTGAAGCCTTCCGAAAAAAGGATACAGGAAACTGCCAGGCCCGAGGCCAGAGCTCTTGTGGAGGTCGTTCTGGCGAAAGGGCCTTCCAGCGTGGCCGAAGCTCCGAAGATAAATTTCGAGGAACCGGGATATGAAGGAAGGGAGGTTCTCCAGAACGAGAAAGAGGGGATATCGTTCGAGGGAGAAGGAAGGATGGAGGTCGAGGCCGGGTGGGGCGAAGAGGACGCCGTAAAAAAAGTGGAAAGAGTGGGTAAATACGAGGATATGGCTTCATATCTCGAGGCTACGCTTCAAACCTTCAAAAACAAGGCTACGGGAGAAAAGTTCTTCAGCGTTCACGTCGGCGTCAAAAAAGGCATCCGAATCGAAGCCATGCCGAAAGAAATAGTGTTCCTGATGGATTCCTCGAAAAGCGTGACTGGGTTAAGGTTCGAGAACGCAAAAAAAGGGCTCATTGAGATACTGGGTAAACTCGGCGAAAAAGACTCGTTCAATATCGTTTCTTTCAAGAACGAGATCAACAGGTTCTCCGGATACTCTGTCAGGGCCACCCCGGAAAAAATAACGGAGGCACGAGCTTTTATAGGCACTCTTGAAGCGGGGGAAAGGACTGATATAGAGACGGCTCTTTTGGGGATAGTGAGCGAGAAGCCCAGGAAAAAACCGGCATACGTGCTTTTGGTCTCGGACGGACGGCCCACCTTGGGTATGATAAATTCCAGAAAGATAATACAGACCATAACCAGGATCAATTCCGGGGAAAGGTCGATATTCTCTTTCGGGGTAGGGTTACGGGTGAACAAGTATCTTTTAGACTTCGTGTCCTGTCAGAACAGGGCATGGAGCGGTTTCGCCAACGCCAGCGACAGCGCCGGCAGGGACCTTGTTAAGATGTACGCGGAGATAGCTTCTCCTATAATGACCGACGTAAGATACAGGATGAGTGGCATGGGACAGAAAGAGGTCTTCCCGAGAGAGCTCCCCGACTTTTTTCATTCCAAGGGCATCACAATATACGGCAAATACGGAGATGAAGACGTTTTTTCAATGCAGGTCCTGGGGGAAGTTGACGGGGCGGTTAAAGAGATAATTTTCAAGAAAAAGCTGAGCGAGGCAGATCCCGGGACGGAGGACATTGAAAGGTCCTGGGCTTTCAATAAACTGTACGATCTTGTGGGAAAAGATACCATGGAAGAGACTGCCGGGGGACATTTCACGGAGGAAATAAGGCAGTTAAGCGACAGATACGGCATAAAGCTTCCGGAGGCCGACAGCGGCGGGAAGTGAGATAGGCTTTTCGGAGAGCATTTTAGGGAAAAAGATACCTATCTTGACTTTTGACGGCAAGCTGGTAGAATAACGTACCTGAAACAGAGAAAAATCAAAAACTAACCTAAAGAGGGACGAGAACATGGAAGATATTAATCAGACATTAATATTGATAAAGCCGGACGGGCTGAAAAAATCGCTTACAGGCAACATTCTAACAAGGCTTTCGGAGACAAAACTGGAGATAGTAGGCGCAAAAATGGTAAAAGTGTCCCGTGAACTGGCAGAGGAACACTACAAAGCGCTTAAAGGCCAGCCCTTCTTCGAAGAACTTATAAAGTACATAATGGGAGAATACCATAAGAAAAAAGTAATGGCCCTTGTTTACTGGGGAGAAGGAGCCATACGGAAGGTCAGGGAGCTTTGCGGGAAGACCAACCCGGAAGAGGCGGACTCGGTTTCAATAAGAGGGTCTTACGGAAGAATAACCACAAAGGGAGTTTATGAGAATGTGATACATGCTTCCGCTAATGAAGAGGATGCGGAAAGAGAGATAAAACTGTGGTTTTCTCCGGCGGAAGTGCTTAAAGAGATGTACAAGACCAAAGAGGTCGAGACCCTGGCAAAAACCAGAGTCTGGGCCTGATCCGGGAACGGACGCAAAAGGAGACGCGAGAATGTTATCGATGACAGGGTTCGGCAAGGCTTCCGAGAAAAGCCCTTACGGAAAGATAATAGCCGAGATAAAGACGCTTAATCACAAAAGCCTTAGCATAGCCTGCAGCCCTTTTAACGGGTTTTTCCTTTTGGAAGAAAAGATAAAGGAAATTTTTGAAGGCAAGGTTCACAGGGGTAAGGCCTTTGTCAGGATAGGACGGGAGATAAAAGGAGAGCACAAACCGCTTAAACATACGGAAATAAATAAGGCTGCCGCCCGTGAATTTTTGAAACAGGTAAGGTCGGTACAGAAAGCCCTGGGACTTGGAGGGGAAATAGGCATAAAGGAACTTCTCGCGCTTCCGGGAATAGTAGAGACGGCCTCCGAGGAGAGCGAGGACAAAATATGGCCTTACATGGAAAAAGCTCTTGTAAAGGCTGTCGACAGACTGGTCCGTTTCCGCAAGGCCGAGGGCAGAAGGTTGGCGAAAGATTTTATGGCAAGGCTCGCCAAACTTAAGAAACTTAACGGCGAGATAGCGAAGTATAGCCTGGAAAGCTCAGAGGAATTCCGGAAAAAGCTTACGGAAACAGTTTCTCAGATAAAGAACGGCGCGGACCATGACCGCGGCAGGATAGAGACAGAAGTTGCCCTTTTCGCCAGGAACACGGATGTGACGGAAGAAGTGACCCGTCTCGGAGGGCACATAGCGTCTTACATGGAGGCCATGAAGGCGGAGGAAGAAGAGGCCGGGAAAAAACTTGATTTCATAGCTCAGGAAATGCAGCGCGAGGCGAACACCATAGGGTCGAAATCGGCGGACATAAGGATGTCCCGGGCCGTGATAGAGATAAAGAGCGAGATAGAGAAAATGAGGGAACAGATAAAGAACATAGAGTGACGGGATATTCCCGGGGGATCCATGACGGATAAAAGAAGAGAGTCCATAGTTGTGATACTTTCCGCTCCATCGGGAAGCGGGAAGACGACGATAGTATCGCGGCTCATGGAAAGCATGGACAATATATCAAGGTCCATCTCCTACACTACAAGGCCGCCCCGGGACGGCGAAAAGAACGGTGAGGATTACATCTTCGTTTCCAGAGAGGTTTTCGATAAGATGAGGGATAACGGGGAGTTTCTCGAGTGGGAGGAGAATTTCGGGAATTTTTACGGGACCAGCCGCGAGCAGGTGGAAAAACTTCTCGATTCCGGGCGCGACGTAGTGATGAGCATAGACGTGAAAGGAGCCAGGAAGGCAAAAAAAGAGTTCCCGGAAAGCATAAGTGTTTTTGTTATGCCCCCATCGATGCAGGAGCTGGAGTCACGCCTCAGAAAACGGAAGACCGACGCCGAGAACCAGGTGGCGATAAGGCTCAGGGAATCAAAAAAAGAAGTGGCGGCTTCCGACGAGTACGATTTTCTGGTGGTGAACAACCGGATAGAGGAAGCGGTGGACGAGGTGAGGCAGGTAATTGAGAAAGAAAGGGACAACCGCAAAAAAATAAACAAAAAGGCGGAAAGATGAAAAATATATCAATGGACGAGCTCTTCGCGAAAACAGGAAGTATCTATAAACTCTGCAACATGGCAGCCGTAAGGGCTATGGAGCTCAATAGCGGCGCGCGCAAACTGCTGGATTCGGATCCGAAAGAAAAAGTTACGACTACGGCGATAAGGGAGATAGCCGCGGACGTGGTCTCTCTGAAGAAAAGCAAGTAAACTGAACCCGGAACCGGGGAACAATGTCAAAAAAAATAGTACTGGGAGTGACCGCCAGCATAGCGGCCTACAAGGCCTGCGACCTCATCGGTGTCTTAAGGAAAAAGGGACATTCCGTGAAGTGCCTCATGTCCAGGGATGCCAAATGGTTCGTTACCAGGACCACCCTAGAAACACTGAGCGGCGAGAAAGTCGTTTCTGATATGTTCAAAAGGCCGGAGAAAATGACGCCGGAGCACATCTCCATATCCGACGAAGCGGATCTTATCGTCATAGCCCCGGCCACCGCGGACGTAATAGGAAAAATAGCCTCAGGAATATGCGATGACATTCTTACCTGCACGGTCGCGGCCTGCTCGTGCCCGGTCCTGATAGCTCCGGCAATGAACACGAGAATGTTCCTTAACCCCATAATACAGGACAAGATCGAATATCTCCGAAGCAAAGGGTATTTTTTTGCCGATCCCGTTGAAGGGCGTCTGGCCTGCGGACGATCCGGGCTGGGGCATCTAGCCCCGGTGGAGAATATAGCCGAGATAGCGGAAAAACTTCTTCAAAAAAAACAAAAAAAAGAAAAATAACGTGAGAGCGGAAACAGCGCCGCGCAAAAAGACGGGGAAAGTCCTTATTACCGCCGGGCCCACGGTGGAATACCTTGATCCTGTAAGGTACATAAGCAACCGGTCCACCGGGGTCATGGGATATTCAATAGCCAGGGAATTCCTTTCTGCCGGGTATGAAGTATGTCTGATAACGGGACCCGTGGGGATCCGTACCCCAATGGGAGCCGAAGTCATCAACGTTACCACCGCCCGGGAGATGCTCCGGGAATTGAAAAAAAGAATAAGGGGCGCCAGGTGTCTTGTAATGGCCGCCGCGGTTTGTGATTTCAGGCCCGTAGATGTCTCGAAGGAAAAAATAAAAAAAGACCGGGTGGCGGCGATAAAGGTCGTGAAAAACCCCGATATACTCAAGGAACTGGGGCGCTCCCGCGGTTTAGTGAAAGTAGGGTTCGCTCTGGAGACAGGGCTTAACGAAGAAAATGCCGTGAAGAAGCTTAAAAACAAGTCGCTGGACCTTGTGGTGCTAAATAGCGCCGGTAAAGGGGATCTCCCGTTCGGGGAAACAGTGACCGACTACATACTCATCGGGAAGAACGGAGACAGGCAAGAGGTGAGAGGAGCCGGCAAAAGAAAGATAGCTGGTATCATATTCAGAAAAACCGCCGGTCTTCTGGGAGAGAAGCGATATGATGCGGGATAAAACAGGTCTGGGAGAAAAAGGGTTCACTATCGGAGAACTGGCTGTTGTTCTGGCCGTGGCCGCGGTGCTTATAATGGTCTTCGCGCCCGTGATAAGGCATGTAAATCAAAGGCACATGAGAGTGGAATGCGACAGTAATCTCAAGAAGATAGGGGTAGCGCTCTACATGTATGCCAACAGGAATGACGGCAGGTTCCCGCCGTCGCTTAAAACGCTTTATGAGGAAAAATATCTGTCCGACAAGAACATAATGAACTGTCCGGCGTCCAGACCCGTAGGGACGATAGACGATCCGGATTATGTTTATGTGCCGGACCTCTCGGTGAAAACTTCGGAAAATATGCCTATGGTCTATGACAAGGAAGGAAACCATGTTGCCCCGGGAAGGAACGTTCTTTTCCTTGACGGGGAGATAGTCTGGCAGGAGTAGGTTGCCGGTAATAAGGGCGATAAAACTTTCCGAACAAAAAAGGAGAAGTGAAATGAGAAGGGAACTGATAAAAGTTTTAACGGCCGCGGTCATTGCCGCGTCCATATTCGTTTTTCCCGTTGAAAAGTCCCTGGCCGCTACCGCCGAAGCTATCGACGCTGACGTTGACAGAGCAATAGAGATTTTCAAGGATATAAAGGGGGCTGACAATGTTCTGACAAAAGCGAAGGGAATACTGGTGTTCCCTATAGTCCTCAAGGCGGGATTGGGAATAGGAGGGGAATTCGGAGAGGGAGCCCTGAGAATAAACGGAAAGACCGTAGATTACTATAACACCGCCGCCGCGTCCATAGGATTTCAGCTTGGGGGGCAGAAAAAAACAATAATAATAGCGTTTCTTGACGAAAACGCTCTAAGGCGGTTTCGTGAAAGTTCCGGGTGGAAGATAGGTGCTGATGCTTCAGTGGCGGTCATAGCCATAGGCGCCGGCGGGGCCATAGATTCAGCGAGTCTCAATGAACCCATAGTCGGAGTCGTTTTCGGGCAGAAAGGGCTTATGTACAACCTTACTCTCGAAGGAGCCAAGATAACAAAGATACGAAAAAAATAAGGGCGGAGAAAAATCCAAAAGGTTTAACGTAACCCCCTTTAGGGAATAGTGTTATGTTTATATCCCTTGTCCCAGGGATATCCCGGACAATAAATCCTTCTCAAAACACCCGATATATGATAAAATCACAGCCCGTCAGGGGGATTCCCGGAAGGGAGTTCTCTTGTTCGTTGAGGGTAACATGTGTCCAATAAAAGCGTTATAAGCATAATGGCGCGGTGGCCGAGCAGTTAGGCAGCGGTCTGCAAAACCGTGTACACCGGTGCGACTCCGGTCCGCGCCTCCAATATATAGGTAACAGCTTTGCGGGGTCCAGGGAAAATAATGCGGAAGCGACCAGTGGGCGAGTGGCGGAATCGGCAGACGCAAGGGACTTAAAATCCCTCGGGCGCAAGCTTGTGAGGGTTCAAGTCCCTCCTCGCCCACCATTCAGGCGCAGAGCGGCGCAGGGCAGATTGCGGTATACTGAATGAAATGTTTTGTATATAATGTAACAATGAGGTAAAAATAGATATAGTGGGCGGTTAGCTCAGATGGTTAGAGCGCCACGTTGACATCGTGGAGGTCACCGGTTCGATCCCAGTACCGCCCACCATACTTATTTTAAGAGAGCCTGACGGAGTCAGGCCCCGGGAAGTCAGAGGAAAGGCAAAATGGCAAGAAAGAAAGACGAGGATCTTCAGAAAATAAGGCATTCGGCGGCGCATGTTATGGCCGACGCGGTCAAAAGGCTTTATCCGGGAGTGAAGCTCGGTATGGGCCCCGCCATAGAGGACGGTTTTTATTACGATTTTGATTTTTCTTCATGTTCTTTGTGTCCCTCCGGCAAAAAAGGAGCGGAAGCGGCGGTAATAACCCCTGAAGACCTCCCCAGGATAGAGGAAGAGATGAAAAAGATCGCAGGGATGGATATGCCGTTCGAGAGAAGGGACATGTCCTTGGCCGAGGCGGAAAAACTCTTTTCAGCAGACGGGGAGATCTATAAGACGGAGATACTCAAGGACCTGGCCGGCGAGAAGACGGTGAGCGTTTACAGCCACGGCGACTTTAAGGATCTTTGCAAGGGGCCTCATGTGGAAAGGACTTCCCAGGTAGGCGAGTTTAAACTGCTTTCGGTAGCCGGAGCATACTGGAAGGGCAGCGAAGAGAATACCATGCTGCAGCGCATATACGCTACCGCGTTCAGGACAAAAGCGGAGCTCGAGGATTTTTTGCGCCTCAGAGAAGAAGCCCTTAAGCGAGATCACCGCAAACTGGGCAAGGAGATGGATCTTTTCAGTTTCAACGATATGGCCGGGGCGGGTCTTGTAATATACCATCCTAAAGGAGCGATGCTTAGAAGGATAATATCCGATTACATAACAGCCAGGCACATAGAGAAAGGCTACGAGCTCATAACAAGCCCGCAGATACTGAAAAGCGATATATGGATGAGGTCGGGGCACTACGATTATTATAAAGACAACATGTACATCTTTGAAAGCGAGAAACAGGAATACGCCGTTAAGCCGATGAACTGCCCCGGGCACATAATAGTTTACTCCTCGAAGATGAGAAGTTACAGGGACCTGCCCATAAGATATTTCGAGCTTGGGAACGTTTACAGACATGAAAAGTCAGGGGTTCTTCACGGGCTTTTAAGAGTGAGGGGTTTCACCCAGGACGACGCCCACATATTCTGTCTTAGAGAACAGGTGGAAGAAGAGGTCCTCAAGGTAATAGAGTTCGTTAACGAGACGCTGGAAGTTTTCGGGTTCAAAGAGATAGAAGTGGAGCTCAGCACTATGCCCGAAAAACATATAGGCACCGGCGAGGCATGGGAAGAAGCCACCAGAGCCCTTGAGAACGCTCTAAAGACAAAAGGGATCAGATACGATATAAACGAGGGCGACGGAGCTTTCTACGGCCCCAAAATAGACATAAAGCTTAAGGATGCAATAGGAAGGTCCTGGCAATGCGCTACTATACAATGCGATTTCGCTTTGCCCGAGAGATTTGATCTTAAATATACCGACCGCGACGGTTCGGAGAGGCGGCCCGTGATGCTGCACAGGGTCATCCTGGGAAGCCTCGAACGTTTCATGGGGGCCCTCATAGAACATTACGGAGGGGATTTTCCCCTGTGGCTGGCGCCCGACCAGGTCAGGATAATACCAATAGCCGCGGCGCACAACGAATACGCAAGAGAGGTCGAAGCCGCGCTTAAGGCGGTGGGGCTCAGGGTAAGGACCGACGAACGCGACGAGAAGATGCAGAGAAAGATACGCGATGCCGAAATGGAAAAAGTGCCGTATATGGCGGTCGTGGGTTCAAGGGAGATGGAAACGGCGAGTGTTTCTCTCCGAAGCCGGAAAGACGGGAATCTGGGGACGGTAACGGTGGAACAGCTGGCCGAGAATTTGTCCAAGGAAGTAAGCACGAAGGCAAAGGCATAGAACAGCTCTTTTAGGGGAGCTGAAATGGTGATGTCGATAAAAATAAACCAGGAGGGGAACTATTAGCGCATTCGACAACAAAAGCTACGGTAAGAAATTCGCCAGGGTACAGGACACGACCAGGATAAACCAGCAGATAAGAGCTCCTAAAATAAGACTGGTCGATGATGAGGGCAACCAGCTGGGGGTTGTGAGCGTTTCCGAAGGCATATTAAAAGCTCAGGACAGAGGGCTTGATCTTGTCGAGGTAGCGCCGAATGTCGATCCTCCGGTATGCAGGATAATGGATTACAGCAAGTACAAGTATGAGCAGAAAAAAAGACAGAAACTGGCAAAGAAAAAACAGCATGTTACGCATCTTAAGGAAGTAAGATTTAAGCCCCAGATAGAAGACCATGACTATCAGGTCAAACTAAAGCATATAAAGGAGTTTCTGGGGGCGAAAGATAAGGTAAGGGTGTCTCTAAGGTTCAGGGGAAGAGAGAACGCGCACAAGGACCTGGGGAAGGCGCTTTTAGATAAGATAGCATCGGACGTATCTGCTCTCGGGGAGATGGATGGTTCCCCGCAGACCTTAGGAAAGACGATGACAATGACCATAGTCCCTAAAGGCGAAGCCCAGGGATAAGGAAAGAAAAACAAAATAAGAAGGGGAAAACAATGCCGAAACTAAAGACAAATAAAGGCGCGAAAAAAAGGCTCAGACTGACGAAGAAGGGAAAAGTAAAAAGGATGAGAGAGGGGGGCAGGCACATTCTCACCAAAAAGAGCAGAAAAAGAAAAAGGCGACTCAGGGCCGCTACAACGGTAGACAAGACCTTCGAGAAGAAGATGAAAAAACTTCTGCCGTACGGCTAAAAAGCTGATTGTAAAAATAGAAGAGACAAAGAATAAGGAGAAGAAATGACCAAAGTAAAACACGCCGCGAGTTCTCTAAGGCGGAAAAAAAAGATCTTCAGAACGGTTAAAGGGCAGGTAGGGACAAGATCGAAGCTGCTGAAAACGGCGAAAGAGGCTGTCAGAAAAAGCCTTATAGCCAACTACATAGGCAGAAAAGATAAAAAGGGAGATTTCCGGGCGCTGTGGATAACGAGGATAACGGCCGCGTGCAAGGCTGCCGGGACCTCTTACAGCAAGTTCATGAACGGATTGAAAAAGGCGGAGATCACCCTTAACAGAAAAATGCTGGCGGATCTTGCCGCTAACGACCCCAAGGCATTCAGGGAGCTTTTGGACAAGGTAAAAGCGTAAGACTCAATTATGCTTAAACTGAAACCACCGCGGATATTTGCTGGGAGTTTTCTTTTGTTCATCCTCATCGGGGCGGTGGTTCTTTCCCTGCCGGCGGCTTCAGCCAGCGGATCCAGACTTCCCCTTATCGACAGCCTGTTCACATCAACCAGCGCTATATGCGTTACCGGGCTGACCGTTGTCGATACGGGCGGAACGTTCTCGGGTTTGGGAGAATGGGTGATACTTCTCCTTTTTCAGGCCGGAGGACTTGGGATAATGACATTCTCCACGTTTTTCGCCGTGCTCATGGGACGCAAAATAGGCTTCAGCGAGACCGACACCATAAAAGGGTCCATGGACCGCAACAGCGTATACGGCCTTGAGAGGCTGCTGTACTACATCCTCGGGCTTACTATAGCCATTGAGGCGGCCGGGACCGCGGCCCTATTTTTCAGATGGAAAGCTGTTTCATCGTGGACGGCAGGGGAAAGCTTGCGCCAGGCGTTGTTCCATTCCGTTTCAGGGTTCTGCAACGCAGGGTTTTCGCTTTTTAAGGATTCGCTGACGGGTTACAGGGCCGACCCGGTCGTGAACTTTACCATGATGAGCCTCATAGTGCTGGGGGGACTGGGGTTTGTCGTGCTTATGGAGATAGCCGGGCTTTTTGTGAAAAAACATCCGGCGCGCCGGCTCAGCCTTCAATCCAAAATAGCCATAACCACTTCGGCGATACTGATAGCGGCGGGCGCCTTGCTTATCTTCTTTCTTGAAAAAGGCAATACGCTTAAAAATCTGGGAACGGGAGAGGGGCTTATGGCCTCGGCGTTCCATTCGGTGGCGGCAAGAACGGCCGGGTTCAACACTCTTCCTGTTTCAAGCATGTCAATGCCGACACAGATGGTCATTATGTTCCTTATGTTCGTGGGCGCTTCTCCCGGTTCTACCGGGGGTGGGATAAAGACGTGCACTCTGGCGGTAATAGCGGCGAGCGTGTACTGCATACTTAAGGACAGGAAAAAGACGTCTCTTTTGGGAAGATCCATTACCTCTCAGATAGTAAGAGAAGCCACGGTGATAATATTTCTCGCCCTTGCGTGGGTGTTCGCGGCCACGACTTTGCTGGCCTTTCTTGAGAGGAATAACCCCGCGGTAGGGGGGAACTTCATGAATGTTTTTTTTGAGGTGGTTTCCGCTTTCGGGACCGTAGGGCTTTCCACGGGGATCACCTCGAGCCTGAGCTGGGGCGGAAAACTCTGTATTATCGCTACAATGTTCGCCGGCAGGATAGGGCCGCTTACACTGGCGCTGGCGGTGGCTTTCAAAGATAAGTCCGAGAGATATTTTTATCCGGAAGAGAACATAATGGTCGGGTGACCTTCGGGAGGGCAAGATGAAACAGTACGCGGTTATAGGTCTTGGCAGGTTCGGTTCCAGCGTCGCGCTTACACTGGCGGAAAAAGGGCAGCAGGTGCTGGCAATAGACAAGAACGAGGAACTCGTGCATGACATAATGGACAATGTTACCAAGGCGGTATGCCTTGATGCCGTTGACGAAAAAGCCGCCAGGTCCGTGGGGCTGCATAACGTGGATGTGGCGATATGCGGGGTAGGGACCGACATGGAATCGAGCATATTGATAACCCTGCTCCTCAAAGAACTGGGGATACCGGTAGTAATATGCAAGGCGACGAGTAAAGCCCACAAGAAGGTCCTTGAGAAAGTCGGGGCGACGAAGGTCATTCTGCCGGAAAAGGACACGGGAGAGCGCGTGGCCGAGACGCTGGTGTCGCTTTCAGAGACCGTGCTCGACCGGATAGGGCTGGCCGGAGGGGCCAGCATAATAGAGTTCGTCCCTCCCAGGGAGTTCATAGGGAAAAGCCTGAGAGATCTCGATATAAGGGCGACCTTCGGAGTCAATGTCATAGCTGTTAAAAGAAAGGGAGAAGAGACGGCCCAAGGCGCGCCCATTCCCGAAGAGAATATAAACGTGAACCCGCAGGCGGACGATATAGTCAGCAAAAGGGACATACTGGTGCTTCTTGGTTCCAACGAAAAGATCGAAACTTTGAGAGATATGTTCAAGTCCGCAGAGGCGGAAAGGTAGAATGAGCATTTTAAAGAGGATAAAAGAAATAGAGGAACTTTTCGATAAAGATCTCGCTTCTTGCCGGGACGAAAACGGGCTTGAAAACCTCAAGGTCAGATTTCTCGGAAGGAAAGCCGATCTTACCGGTGTTCTAAGGTCTCTGGCGGAACTTGCCCCGGAAGAGAAAAAAGAGGCGGGCAAGGCGGCGAACGAGCTCCGGGGAAAAATAACCTCGCGGCTGGAAGAAAGAAAAAAAGAACTAGCCGGAGCCGGTCGGGACGAGGATGGAGGTCTAGATATAACCATGCCCGGATCGGCCCTTTCTCCGGGAGCCCTGCACCCCCTTACGCAGGTCATGGACAGAATAAACGATATTTTTATCTCCATGGGGTTTTCCATAGCGGAAGGTCCGGAGATAGAGACGGAATTCTATAATTTTGAGGCGCTTAATATCCCGCTCGATCACCCCTCAAGGGACGCGTTCGACACGTTTTATATAGAAGGGGAGACGCTTCTCAGAAGCCATACTTCAAACGTACAGATACACGTAATGCAGAAAGAAAAGCCGCCGCTGCAGGTCATAATGCCGGGCAGGGTTTACAGGCCGGACGCGGTGGACGCCTCGCATTGTTTTATGTTCCACCAGGTGGAGGGGCTTATGGTGGATAAAGATATCAGGTTCTCTGACCTTAAGGGGGTACTCGGAGGGTTTTGCAGGGCCATGTTCGGAGAATCGACCAAAACGCGATTAAGGCCTCATTTTTTCCCGTTCACGGAACCAAGCGCCGAGGTGGATATAACCTGCATAATATGCGGCGGAAGAGGGTGCAGGGTATGCAAGAACAGCGGGTGGCTGGAAATACTGGGGTCCGGGATGGTGGACCCGAAGGTTTTCGAGGCGGTAGGGTACGGCGAAAAAGAATATACAGGTTTTGCTTTCGGGATGGGAGTGGAGAGAATAGCGATGCTTCTTTACGGAGTGGAAGACATAAGGTTTTTTTACGACAATGATATCAGGTTCTTAAGGCAGTTCATTTAGGCGGATAAGATGAAACTCAGTTATAACTGGATAAAGGACTACGCGGATATAAAAGAGGGGCCGGAAGCTCTTGCCGAGAAACTTACCATGAGCGGATCCGAGGTCGGCTCATGCTCTAAGGTGAAAGGCGATACGGTAATGGAGCTAGAGATAACGTCAAACCGTCCCGACTGCCTTAACATGATAGGCCTCGCGCGGGAAGCGGCGGCTGTTGCCGGAGCTAAAATCTCGATACCCTTCCCGAAAGATCTTCCGAAAGAGGGAAAAGCGAGGCTTTCGGTAAGGTGCGATATAAAGGCTCCGGAACTTTGCCCGAGATATACCGCCAGGATAATCGAGGGAGTGAATGTGAAGGATATTGCCGGTAAAATATCCGACAGATTAGAGGCCTTGGGGATGAGGAAAGTAAACAACGTGGTCGATATAACCAATTTCTGTCTCATGGAGACGGGACAGCCTCTCCACGCTTTTGATCTCGACAAGATAAAAGGCGCAAGAGTAGAAGTAAGGACGGCCCGTAAAGGCGAAAAGATCGTCACGATCGACGGGGAAGAAAGAGAGCTGGCGGAAAATATGCTGGTCATTGCCGACGCGGAAAGACCCATCGCCGTAGCGGGGGTCATGGGAGGGAAAGATACCGAGGTGACCGGGAACACCAGAAATATCCTTCTCGAAAGCGCCTATTTCGATCCCGTTTCTGTCCGCAGGACTTCCAGAGCCCTCGGGATCTCGACGGATTCCAGCTACCGTTTCGAAAGAGGAGTGGACAAGGGATGGGTCATAAAGGCTTCCGCGAGGGCGGCAGGTCTTATACTTGAGCACGCGGGAGGGATCCCTGGAGAGATCTATGATTCTGGGTCTTACGGCGGAGACGAAAAAGAAATAGAAATCGACACGGCGAGGGCCGCCGCAGTACTCGGCCTTCCGCTTGACGGAGAGACGGCTAAGAGGATACTTGAAAGCCTTGGAATGGGAGTGTCCGTTCTGTCGGGCGGCAAAATGAAAGTGAAGGTGCCGAGTTTCAGAGAAGACGTTTCCAGGGAGATAGACATTATAGAAGAGATAGCCAGGATATACGGTTACCATCGTATATCCGAGACGGTACCGGTGCCGGCGCCGTGGAGAGAGAGAAAAACCCGGGACAGGATGGCTTTGGAAAAGGTCAAAAGGCTTCTTGCGGCGATGGGGCTTAATGAGATAATGACCTACAGTATGATAAGCCAGAAAGCGGCTTATAATTTCCCGGAGCTTGTAAAGAACGAGGTCAGAATAAAAAATCCCCTATCCGCGGAACAGGAGATGCTTACACCGCATCTTGTTGACGGCATGATGAAGGCAATGGTGTGGAACCTCAATAGAGGCAACCGGGACCTTATGCTGTTCGAATCCGGCAAGAGATACACAAGAAACCAGGACGGTACGGGTTTTGCGGAAAAACCGGTGCTTTGCGTGGGAATGACAGGGCTTGCTTCCAGGAGCTGGGCGGAAGGAGAGAGAAAAGCCGACATATACAGGCTTAAGGGAGTTATCGAGAACCTGGCGGAACATCTCAGGGTCGGCATTTGTTTTGAGCCCAGAGAAACTGACGGATTTACCAACGCGGCCGCCATTCTTGCCCAAGGGACACAAACAGGATTTATCGGCGAAGTCGCCGCGGAGAAACTCGGCGTTTACGGAATAAACCAGAGAGTGTTCGTCGCGGAAATAGAGCTTACGGAATTTCTAGGCAAAGCCGTTTTAAAAGGAGCCTATTCTCCCGTGCCCAGGTTCCCCTTCTCTTCAAGGGATGTTTCCGTATTGTGCGAAAAAAAGACCAGGGCCGCGGACATAAAGGAAGTTATAACGGAAAGCGCGAAAGGGCTTGCCAGAGAAGTTGAAATAACTGATATGTACGAGGGCAAACAGATCCCGGACGGGAAGAAAAGCGTGAGTTTCAGGATAACTTACGGGGTTGCCGACAGGACGCTTACCGACCAGGAAGTAGAGGCGGCCCATTCGGCGGTAAAAAGCGAACTTTCCGTAAAACTTGCCGTAAGTTTTAGGTAAAGAACGGTCTATCCGGGACGGTATTTTGTCCGGAAGATAGATAACACAGTCATTAATGCTCTGTTGTGCGCGTGACCTGGAACAGAGAATTTGACCAACACTTACGACCCGGGAGCCTAACTTCGCTCGCCTTTCGAGGCATGCGGGAGGGCACCCACCTGGATTACCAGGTCTAAAATTCTCTTTCTTGCGGACGGCACGATGGTCCGGGGGCCGGACTCGTTCCGGCCCCTGTTTTTCGCGCGGCGGCGCGTTTTTAACCCGAAAGACCTATAGCCGAGATCAAAAATGGATCTTTTCGAGAGCCTTCCAGAAAATAAAACACGCTTGCCCCTGGCCGCGAGGATGTGTCCCCGGGAGCTTGATGATATAGCCTGCCAGGAACATATCCTGGGCGAGGGAAAACTTTTAAAAAGGGCCATAGAGTCGGACAGGGTGGCCTCGGTTATCTTTTACGGTCCCCCCGGGGTCGGGAAAACAGCTCTTGCCGAGGTCATTTCAAGAAAGACCGGAGCGGATTTTGTAAGAAAGAACGCCGTTTCCAGCAATGTAGCGGAGATCAGATCCGTCATAGAGGCCGCCTGGAGCAAAAAAAACCTTAGCGGCAGAAAAACCATACTTCTCCTTGACGAGATACACAGGTTCAGTAAATCCCAGCAGGACGTTCTTTTGCCCGAGATAGAGCGAGGCGGCATAATACTCATAGGCACGACCACGGAGAACCCCTTTTTTTATGTGAATTCGGCGCTTCTTTCAAGGAGCCAGGTATTTGAGTTCAAAAAACTCACTGACGAGGGAATAATCGGTCTTTTGAAAAAAGCCCTTAAGGACGAGGAAAGGGGTTTCGGAAGGATAAAGACCTCGGTTGACGAAAAAGCCCTGGAACATATCGCCAGAACGTCCGACGGGGACGCGCGTAAGGCCCTCGGAGCTCTTGAGATCGCCGTTCTTACGACAGAGGCCGGTCCAGACGGTACGGTGAATGTCACGCTGGAGGCGGCGGAAGACTCTATCCAGAAAAAAAGCATAGTTTACGACAAAACCGGCGACGGGCATTATGACGCCGCCAGCGCCTACATAAAGAGCATGCGAGGTTCTGACCCGGACGCGGCGCTTTACTGGCTGGCTAAAATGATAACCGCCGGAGAGGATCCAAGGTTCGTGGCCAGAAGGCTTGTCATCTGCGCTTCCGAAGATGTGGGGAACGCCGATCCGCAGGCGCTTGTTATAGCCAATTCGGCTTTGCAGGCGGCCGAATTCATAGGCCTGCCGGAGGCGAGAATACCGCTGGCCCAGGCCACGATATATGTAGCGTGCGCCCCTAAAAGCAATTCCGCTTACGAAGCCATAGAAAAGGCCATGGATGACGTCAAGAACCGGAGAACACAGGAGGTCCCGGACCATCTGAAATCCTCGGGGTACAAGGGAGCGGAGGCCCTGGGAAGGGGAGTGGGGTATAAGTACGCGCATGAATATGAAGGGCATTACGTGGACCAGGAGTACATGAGCGAGAAAAGAGAATATTACACTCCCTCCGACGAAGGGTTCGAGAAAAAAATAAAAGAAAGAATGGATTTTCTGCGGGGAAAAGGAAAACAGCGGTGAAAGAAAAAACAATCGTGATCAGCATCGAAGGCAAGGAAGCGCTTGTACGGACCATTCCCGACGAAAAATGTTCTAAATGCTGTTCCTGTTCCGCTTCGAGAACAAAAACTTTCAAGATAAACATTGAGGAGGCGGGAGGGGTTTCCCCGGGGGACCTCCTTGATATAGAGGTCAGCAATTCTTCGATGATGAGGATATACTTTTTGATCTACGCCGCGCCTCTGGCCGTTTTTCTGTTATTTCTATCGATCTTTTACAAGGTATGGGCATCGCCCGTCCTGAGTTTTTTCGGGGCTGTGTCTGCCATGGCGGCGGCATACGCGGCTGTGGCGTTCTATTTTAAAAAAAGACCAAGGGTCCTGCCCGCTGTCACGGTCAGGAAAATAGCGGAGTGAAATATCCCGCGGGAAGGCATGCGTTTACACATTAGCGCCGAGAGTGTACAATAGACGAGACAAGTTCTTTTGAAAAACAACGGGAGGTGCCGGAATGTTCCTTCACACAAAACAGATGGTTCCCAGAAAAGTTTTTTTCACAAAAGGGGTCGGAACCCAGAAAGCCGAACTCAGGAGTTTCGAACTTGCGCTCAGGGACGCCGGTATAGAAAAATGCAACCTCGTTTCCGTTTCCAGCATACTGCCGCCATCCTGCCAGGTAATATCCAAGAACGAAGGCATTAAGGAACTTTCCCCCGGGATGGTGACTTTCACCGTAATGGCCAGGTGTTCCTCGAACGAGGCGCATCGTCTCGTAGCGGCAAGCGTGGGGTGCGCGGTCCCGGCCGACCCCAACGCTTACGGGTATCTGAGCGAGCATCACTCATACGGCCAGAACGAAAAAACAGCGGGGGATTTCGCCGAGGACATAGCCGCGGCGATGCTGGCCTCGACGCTGGGGCTTGAATTCGACGAACAGAAATCCTGGGACGAGAACAGGGCCATATACCAGCTGAGCGACAAGATAGTTAAGACAACGAACATAACCCAGACCGCCGTAATAGGTTCCGAAGGCGACTATACGACCGTGGTGGCGGCGGCCATATTCCTGTTCTAGTTATACGAGAGAGACGGTATGGGCAAAAAAGAACGGAAAATAATACTTATAGCGCAGTGCCTGGTGAACCCTTATTGCCGGGTGCATATGCTCGGGCAGAATTTCCGCTTATCCAGCGAGCTTATGACATATCTTATGGATAGGAGGGTCGGGGTCATACAGTATCCGTGCCCCGAGACCACCGCAATGGGGCTTATGCGCAACCCGCAGGGCAGGCAGCAGTACGACAGCGTGTTCTTCAGGAGCCACTGCAAGGAACTTTTAAAAGTGCCGATGCTCATGGTCAGGGAGTTCCTTAAGAACGGATATACCCTGACGTGTTTCATAGGGCTTGAGAACAGCCCGACATGCGCCGTCAAGTGGGGCAAGCACAAGGTGAATAAATTCAGGACGGAATCCCCGAATCCGGCGGAAGAAGACGCGGGGGAAGGGCCGGCTCTTAAGGGAATAATGGCGGAGATCATTTCGGAAGAGATGAAAACATCTGGTATAGAAGTTCCGTTCCTTGAGTTCCCGGCACGCTCCGAACCCGCCTCGGAAAAGAGGATAAAATTCTGGGAGGACCTTAAGGTAATAATAGAGCCTTATCTTTTTACAAAAGACGGCGAGGAATGGGATGAGAGATCCGACGAAAAAACAAAAGAGGGGGAAAAATGAGACCGACAAAGATGTTCTTGATAGCTGTGTGCGCGTTGCTGGCTTTTTCATGCCTGTCCGAGGCCAGGGAATATAAGAAGTGGGAGGATGTTCTCTCTTCCCGGGACATAGTCAAGGTGCACGTCGAGAGAATGGTGAACGCTACAGGTAACCCGAAGATCAGCGAGGAAAGGTCAACAGATGTGGTGAAGAGCGTTTTCGCCTCGAGAATATCTCCCAAGTTCGAGGTAGTGGAACTTAAGGAGAACGCCGATATAGTGTTCAAGGGAGAGGTAAAAGAATATGTATGGATGGAGAAAGCTCCAGTAACGGACATATACGGCGCGGGAGCCCTGGCTATGGACCTAGCCACCAGATCCGGGAAAAATTACGCGCGAAAGATAATAGATTATCAGATATGCGACGCCGCGTCAGGACAGGTCCTTCTTGATAAGGAAACGCTGGTCACTCTTAAAAGAAAAGGCATGCCCGAGGAAAAAAGCTACGACATGATGTATGAGCGCGGGAAAAAGATGCTTAATCGGGACATCTTCAGAAAAGGGAAAAGATCCAACCTGAGACCCTGAAAGGAAACAGGCTGTCATGATAAAAGAGATACTGGAAAGAGCTTTGGGTCTTGAGGTCCATGAGACAAGGACTGAAGAGCCCGAGTATCACGAAATGGTGATATACTCCAGGGACCTTAACCTGTGGGAAAATATTTTCCGTGAAGTCATGGGAGCCGCGGTAAAGCCCTCCGGCAGCAAAGCCACGGCGGAACAGGTGATGATAACGGAGGAATACGGCGGGATAGAAAAAACGCAGACGCTGTACGTAAGAAGGAACGATTCCGGGGCCATGATGATAATGCTGTGGCCCTGGCAGGACGGGGAAAGGATAACAGTGAAAATGGTCTTTATGAAGGGAGGGTAGCGCATGGCTAAAAGGGTATACTATGTTATTTTTCTGTTGGCGGCAGTCGCTCTCCCTGTCGGGGGTATTTACGGCACTGCCCGGGCGCAATCAAGAAGTTTAGAGGATCTCCAGGCAGACATAAGGGCAAGCGTAAGGAGAGATATGGGGCTCGGGGCGGCTCCGGCGTATACGCAGAAGGCTGTTAAGGCCGAACCGCAAACCGCCGCTTCTTCCGGAGAGAAAGACAAATTCGATATGACCGGGAATGTTCCCAGGGCGCATCTGGTACTGGCGGTCGTCATCACGGCGGTAGTGACTTTTATGCTGACAAAGATCCTGGGGGGCGTGGGAAGAAAAAGCAAAAAGGCAAGCCCGGAAAATGCGCCGGAAAAGGACAGGAGAAAAGAGGAAGACCGCGCTTTTGAGGAGAAAACATCCATCCGGGAAAAAGAAAGAACGGAAATAAAAGAGGAAACAGCGATAGACATATACGAGAAGATAGAAAGGGTTCAGGCCCTCAGGAATAGAGGGATCATATCTGAGGAAGAGTTCTCGTCCAAGAAAAAACAGCTTCTGGACAGGATCTGACGGTGGAGGGAAAATGATCTCTGGGGCGATGGCAGTAACGGGAGAGGCTCGCAGAATAAGGCAGGACAGGGCTTCCAAGATCTCCGTCGGTGCGGCGGGTTTCATCATGATCATAACGGCCGCCGCGGGCCTGGCGGTGGATTCCATAACGATGATGGTAGACGCTGCGACAAGCCTCATAATGGTGCTGACGGGACTTCTCATGTTCCACGCCATAGGCAAGATACACCGCCCCCCGGACGAGTTTTTTAATTTCGGATACCATAAATACGAACCCTTTACCGTCGCCGGACAAGGTTTTCTTATAGTGGCGACATGTGTCATGGGAATAAAGTTCGCCGTACAGGACATAATCCACCCCGAAGACATAAAAAATTACTGGGTTCCGGCCGCCGCGACGGCTCTTGCCGGTTTTACCGGAACGGCGGTTTTTTTGCATATGAGGCGCGAAGCTGAGATCACCGGGTCGGGCCTTTTAAGAATGGCCAGCGTACACTGGTTCACCGAGGCGGTTCTTGAGTTCGGCTTATTCCTGGGGTTCACTCTGGGGATTGTTCTTACGGCCGCCGGGCAAACAAAATACACGCATTACCTGGACCCTGTTATGACCATAATCCTGGCGGGGTATCTTGTAAAAGAGCCTTTGGCGGCTCTTTTTAAAAGCTCCGGCGATCTATTGGACGCGTCGCCGAGCAAAGATGTCAGGGACAGGATAAAAAGGACGGTCGAAAAATACAGTCCCGGCGGGCTCGGGAGGCACCGGGTGAGGATAAGAAAGGCCGGTGAAAGGTTTTTTGTCGATGTCAGGTTTGATGTGCTGCCGGACCTTACGGCAGAGAGGATGTGGGAACTTGCCGTTGAGTTCGAAAAGGAGGTCGGAGAGCATCTGCCGAACTGTGATGTAGTTGTTTTCTTCAATCCCATGGCCTCCTCAGGGAGGCACTCGGCATGAAGGTACTCTTAGGCGGACTTGCCGGGGCGCTGCTTGGACTGGGATTGTCTTTATCCGGGGCGTGTCTTTCCGGCGGATGCCCCATAATGAGATCTCCGGCTGTCTCATGCCTTGCTTTCGGCGTTCTGGGAATGGGAATAGCCGCGCTTCTTAAAAAGTGAGAAAACATAATTTTTACCCGAAGAAAAAGCCGACCATGAAACTGCCCGTTCTCACGCTAGCCGTGGTTTTTTTGTTTTTTCTCTCCGGCTGCGCGACCACGAAGTTCCCGCATACATACAGGCTCGAGGGCAAAGAGTACAGGGATTTTAAAAGCCTTGACGATGAGGCCGCTCTTAAGGCCGTGGTCATGACGTACAACGTCCCGGTCGAACCCGGCCCGGAGGAAACGGCAAAGGCGCTTACGCTGCAGGTCCAGATGGAGCTTTTAGAAAAGAGAAGAACAGAATACATCAAAGCCTCCGGGGTTTTCGAGAAAATAAAATTCGAAAAGATAGATCTTAAGATATGGTCCGAGGAGGACCTCTTGAGCGTATATAACGAGCTTCGCGGCAGGTTCACCGCTTTCCAGGGCCTTAAGGAGATCTCGGAAGAGCAAAACGCCAAAAAGATAATTTATCTTGTGGGGATGCAGAGCCTGGTCAATGAACTGGAAAAAAGAGAGAACACGCGCCAGGCCTGGCGCGTGGCCGCCCAGCTTATTTCTACCGCCCTCAGCGTGGCTGTATCCCTCATTTGAGACACCGGTGTATAAAGCCGAAAAACATTGACCCCCGTTGGATTAAGTGGTAGTTTGTAGAGGACTTTTCGAGGTAAATCCCCCGTTACCCGATCTTTTTGCCGGCAGGAGGGTTTTTTATCCGGCGTGCGGACATGGAATACGTATTTTTTTTAAAAGGGCTTATTATAGGTGTTCTTATAGCCGCTCCGGTAGGGCCGGTAGGGGTGCTTTGTGTTAACCGCACTCTTACCCGGGGCAGGCTTGCCGGTTTTGTTTCGGGAATGGGAGCCGTCACCGGAGACGGTTTTTACGCGGCTGTGGCCGCGTACGGGATAAGCGTTATAACTTCTTTCATGTCAGCGAACAGCGTTTGGTTTTCTCTTGCAGGAAGCTTTTTTCTGGCGCTTATAGGAAGCAGGCTTCTTTTAACCAAGCCCGCGGCTCCGGAAGAAAAGAGGGAAGCCGGAAGTCTGGCGGAAAATTATGTCTCCGCGGCAGCCATAACTGCCACGAATCCCGTGACTGTAGTGGTTTTCGGGGCTGTTTTCGCCGCTTTGGGATTAGGTCAAAGCGGAACGGGGGTCAGTCATTCCACCGCCATAGTCGGAGGCGTTATCGCCGGATCCGCCCTCTGCTGGTTCGTTTTAAGCGGAATAGTGGATATATTAAGGCCGAGGTTCCGTTTCTCGGCGCTGAGAGTTTTCAACAGGATCTCGGGAGTATTACTTGTGGGTTTTTCGGCCGTGGTATTCGCGTCAGCGATGAGAGCTTTAAAATAAAAAGGTCCCGCAAGAGGCGGGCAGGAGAAAAAGGGAAATATGACAGGACTAACAGACACAGGCGCGTCTTTTTACCATTTGGGGATAGCCCCTAAAATACTGGACCTTCTTGACCGGATGAAGTTCAAAGTACCCACTCCGATACAAAAAAAGGCCATACCGGCGGCTATAGAAGGAACGGATGTTATAGGTGTCGCTCAGACGGGGACGGGAAAGACCCTGGCTTTCGCCATACCGAGCCTGCAGGGACTTTTGCAGAAAAAGGGAAGGTGCCTTGTTCTCGTCCCTACCAGGGAGCTGGCTGTACAGGTGGACGAGACTTTCAGGAAGCTCTCTCCCGCTTTTGGGGTAAAAACGGTCGTTATAATAGGCGGAGCCTCGATGACCAGGCAAATAGCCGATCTTAAAAGAAGGCCCAGGGTGATAATCGCTACTCCCGGCAGGCTAATGGACCATGTTACGCAAAAAACCCTCCGGCTTTCGGATATAGAGATACTTGTCATAGACGAGGCCGACAGGATGCTTGATATGGGTTTTCTCCCGGACATAAAAAGGATCCTGGGGCTTATTCCGAAGGACAGACAGACCATGCTTTTTTCCGCGACCATACCGGAGGATGTTCTAAAGATCGCGGCCACGGAGATGAAGCTCCCGGTACATATAGAGGTCGCGCCTTCCGGAACGGCTGCGGAAAAGGTCGCGCAGGAACTTTTCATAGTCAAGAAAGAGGACAAGAAACGTATCCTTGGAAAAATACTCGATCAATACAAGGGTTCCGTGCTTATTTTTTCCAGGACCAAGATCGGGGCAAGAAAAATAACATCCATGATCAGGAACATGGGGCACCGGGCAGCCGAGATCCATTCCGACAGGACCCTGGGACAGAGAAAAGAAGCTTTGGAAGGATTCAAGAACGGAAGGTACCGGATACTGGTGGCTACGGACATAGCTTCAAGGGGAATAGACGTTTCCGGAATAGAGCTTGTTATAAACCATGACCTTCCCGATGACACGGAAAATTACGTTCACAGGATAGGAAGGACCGGAAGGGCGGGGCAGGAGGGGAGAGCAATATCTTTCGCGACACCCGAACAGGGAAACGACGTAAGGAATATCGAGAAGCTCATAAAGACTCCCATCCCGATATTGAGGCATCCAGAACTCCCCGACGAGAAGTTCATAACGGCTTCTCCGGGAAGAGGCGCCGGAAGAAGAGCTTTCCGCCCCGGGAAGCGAAAAGTTCACGAAGGAATGAGAAGAAGAATACGACGATGACCGGATATTTACGGCATAAAAGGACATAGGGTGGACACAAAACTTAGACCGATAGATATGGGGGAGCTTGTAATAAAGGTCCCGATAATACAGGGGGGCATGGGGGTAAGAGTTTCCACTTCCAGCCTGGCCGCGGCGGTAGCCGATTGCGGGGCGGCCGGGACCATAGCCAGCGTCGGTTTGGCTCCCGATACCGAAGAGAACAGGGCCGATGTGCCCAAGTCCTGCCGCGAACATCTGCGTAAAGAGATAAGGCTTGCCCGAAAGATGTCATCCGGGGTTATAGGCGTGAACGTGATGGTAGCTCTCAGTAATTACGAAGACATTGTGCGGACTACGGTCGAGGAAAAAGCCGACTATATAATTTCCGGGGCCGGTCTGCCATTAAGGCTTCCCGAGTATACGGAAGGTTCACAGATCAAGCTCATCCCCCTTATCTCTTCGGCCAGGGGGCTGGAAGTGGTAGCCAGGACTTGGAAAAGAAGGTACAACGTTCTTCCGGACGCGGTCATAGTGGAAGGGCCCCTATCGGGCGGGCATATCGGAGGACACACCATAGAGGACCTGAAAGCCGGAAGGCTGAGAAAACTTGAAGATAACTTCACGGAGGTCTTAAAAGCCGTGGGGGAATATGAGAAAGTAAAAAAGAAGAAGATACCGGTAATGGCGGCGGGGGGTATTTTTGACGGACGGGATATGGCCAGATTCATGGCCATGGGAGCTTCCGGCGTGCAGATGGGGACAAGGTTCGTGGCGACCCTGGAGTGTTCGGTGGCCCAGGCGTATAAGGACCTTTATGTGAATTCGGACGCAAGCTCCATAGTTTTCATACAAAGCCCGGTAGGGATGCCGGCTAAAGTTCTCAGGACAAAATTCATAGATGACGTGCTTAAGGGGGAGAGAAAACCCATAAGATGCGCTTACAGGTGCCTAAGGACTTGCGACCCGAACGAGGTCCAGTTCTGTATAGCCAAGGCCCTCATAAACGCCGCGGAAGGAGACATGGATAACGCTCTTGTTTTCGCCGGGTCGAGGGTTTCGGAGATAAAGAAGATAGTTCCCGTGAAGGAGCTGATCGAAGAAGTCGTCCGGGAAGCGGAAAAGAGCCTGGGGCTTTGAAAGAAAGTTTTTGTTCGCGGATGTTTTGTGTTTTAAGGGTGATGGTATATAATCTAGCCTGACAGAGGGAATTTCCCCCGGATAAAAAGCGCGATAAAAAATGCGGCCATTCCGGCCAGAGCGTAAGCTTATGAAAATAAAAAAAAGAGAAATAAACCGAAGAGCAAGGACCAGGATAATAGCGACACTGGGTCCTTCCAGCGAGACTTACGCAGTTCTCAGGAAAATGGTTTCAGCGGGGCTCGACATGGCGAGGATAAACTTTTCTCACGGAACGCATGCCGAGCATCTGGGGAAAATAAGGCTGGTCAGGGAGATAAACAGAAAATACCGAAGGAACGTCAAGCTGCTCCAGGACCTGGAGGGCTACAGAATAAGGATCTCGCGGTTTAGCGGCAAGGGAGTCAAGGCGCTTAAGAAACACGCTAAAGTGCGCATAGTTTCCGGGGAGGACCAGAAAGACCCGCTTGTAATACCCATGGACTACCGCGGAGACTTTCGAAAGATAACTTCCGGGACCATAGTGTACATAGATGACGGAAACATAATCCTTAAAGTGCTTAGGTCTTCCGCCAAGCAGCTGGATGCGGTAGTTGTAGAAGGAGGCATTCTCAAGGAACGAAAGGGAGTCAACATGCCCGGGGTCAAGATACCTTTTTCGGGCGTAACCGAAAAAGATATCAGGGACCTTGAGTTCGGCATAAAACATAAGTTTGATTACGTGGCGCAGTCCTTTGTAAGGACAGCCCGGGATGTGGAAAAGATAAAGTCCGTCGTATCTGACAGGCTACCCTGTTGCGGGGTAATAGCTAAAATAGAGTCCAGGGAGGCCATAAATAACATAGATTCCATCATAAAAGTATCGGACGGGATCATGATAGCAAGAGGGGACATGGGAATAGCCGTTCCGATGTATACCGTCCCGGTGATACAGAAAATGATAATAAGAAAATGCAATATTGCCGGCAAGCCAGTAATAACAGCCACGCAGATGCTTGAGCATATGACGGAACACTCAAGGCCGACCAGGGCCGAGGTAACAGATGTCGCCAACGCCATTCTTGACGGAACGGATTTTGTGATGCTTTCGGGAGAAACGGCCGCCGGAGCGTTCCCGGTGGAAGCCGTAACGATGATGGATAAAATAATCAAATTCACAGAAACTTACGAAAACGAAATAAAAACACAAAAGTAACGGCAAAAGGAGGAAAATATGCCTTATGACAGCAGTCTTGACGCGTGTTTAGCTAAAAAAGTATGGGAAAACGGCCCCGACCGTATAACGGTGAGCATATATTCTTACAACAACGGCCAGAAAAAAATGCAGATATCCAGGGAAAACAGGAACATGGACGGGGAATACAGATTCGCCAAGCTCGGCAGGCTCACGAGAGAAGAAGCCGAAGCCGTTATCCCTCTCATGCAGGAAGTCTTCAAGGAAATGTAAGGCGCATGGAAGGGCTTTCCGCAGCGGCAAAAGCCATAAACCGCGCAAAAAAAACAGCGGTGATCTGCCATATAAACCCGGACGGGGACACGGTAGGTTCTATGCTGTCCCTGGCTCTCGCGCTTGAGAAGATGGGCAAGAAATGCGTAAGAGTAAGCTACGACGGCATACCCGCGCGGTACGCCGGACTTGCCGGAGCCGCGAAAACCAGAAGAGAGCTTGATTCGGATGTGGATCTGGCGGTGACGGTTGATTGTAATTCCTCGGAAATGATCGGACCCGGGTTCAGGGAAATAAGAGAAAGGTCCCGGGAGATACTCGCCATAGACCATCACATCATAAGAGAGCCCTATGAAGATATGGCGTTCATCTCCCCGGACGCGGCGGCGGTAGGGGAGATGGTCTATATTCTTCTCGGGGAACTTAAAGTGAAGATCGACCGTTCTATGGCCCGCAGTATACTTACTTCCATAATAGTTGAGACAAGCTCTTTCAGGCTTCCTTCCGTGCGAGCCGAAACTTTTCAGATATCCTCGGACCTTATCAGGACAGGGCTGGATTTTAACGGTCTTGTCGAGGATGTTTTTTGGAAAAAAAATAAGAATGCCGTTATTCTCGGGGGGCTTTGTCTGTCAAGATGCCGTTTTCGACGCGGCGGGAAACTCGCATGGACAGTAGTGAGAAGAAAGGATTTTAAGCTAACCGGGGGAAAAGACAGAGACGTCGACGTTATTCCCGACGAGATAAGAGCCATACAGGGAGTCGAGATCACGGTTTTTTTCCGGGAAAAATCCCGTAATAAGTTAAGGGTGAGCTTAAGGTCCAGGAAGGACATAAATGTAGGGACTCTGGCCAAAGAATATGGAGGCGGAGGACATTCCGACGTGGCGGGATGTGTTATAAAGAATTCCCCTGAAGAGATGGAAAAATTCCTCCGTGAAGCCTCGAAACTCCTGAAATAGGCGCTACGAAACTTACTTTTTAAAATCTTACTTCCTGAAAACCCTAAACTGTGATAAAATAAATGAGTCATGAAGGAACGAAGAACATCCACCAGATACCAGGCGGCGTACGCCGCGGAAGCTTGCGCCAGGTCCGGAGGGAAGATAGTAAGTCTTGAGGACATAAGCGCGGGCGGGGCGGCCTTTAAAACCACGCAGGCCCTTAAGAAAGATGAGGCTTTCTGTCTTAAGGTGTTCCTTAAAAAAAGGATGTTCACTATCGGGGCGATCGTAAGGTATGCCCGGGAAATAGCCGAAAAAACCAACAGGATAGGCGCGATCTTCACGGATCTTCCCGGAGATTTCAGGGAACAGCTGGAAACGGAACTCGAAGATATAGAACAGATCCGGAAGTCCGATAAGGGACGAGAGAGAGAGATAGATTTCAGGGTAGCCTCTATAGAATACCAGAAGAGAAGGTCTTTCTGAGAGCTCAAGCGCATTAAAAACCTGCCGGAATTTCCCCTTGCCATAATTTAGGTCTATGTTATAATCTCCTAAGCCGGTGCCGCGGTAGCTCAGCCGGTAGAGCAGAGGACTGAAAATCCTTGTGTCGGCGGTTCAATTCCGTCCCGCGGCACCACTTCAATAAATCGCTTTCTTCCCACCTGAAAGCTCTTCCATATTCCGGCCCGGCTATGTATAATGAGGAAAGCAGCGGATCCGGATAAAGTTCGGATTTTGCCGCAAGGAGGAAAACATGAAAAGATCCCTTTTTCTGGCGCTTTTCGTCCTGGTCCATTTCCCCGAGCAAGCGGGCACGATCATTCCGGCCTTTCCCGAAAGACCGATCACGCCGACAGGTCCTAAGATAGACTGTTTCGAGCAGAGCGGCAGCAATATGAGTTCTTTCGGCGACTTTGTCACGGAAAAAGATGTTTTGGGGGAGCTTGTGAAGTTTCTTCTTCCTTCCGCCGGACCCGGAGATACGGCAGAGTTCGAGTCTACCGAGTCCAGGGCCGTGGGGGCTTCCGTATGAGGTCCTGGCAACAGGAAAATCTTGCTAAAAAAAGCGCGAACGTATAAAATCTATGTCGTTATTCTTCTTTAGTTTTAGTGGGCACGGAACAAGGGAGGGAAAATGAAAAAGCTCGTAGTTCTAGCCGTGGTTTTTTCCGTTATGTCCGGGGCATGCGCGTTCGCGGGATCCGAGCCGGGTCCTATAGAAAAACTTAACACCGGCTTGTGGAACATTCTTTCGTCTCCCGGGGAGATGCTTTATTCGGTTAAGGAAAACAGAACAGGGACAGGTCTTCTTGCCGGGACTTCCCACGGGTTCCTTGAGGGAGTCTCAAGGTTCATTGTAAAAGGAGCCACGGGTATAGTCGAGGTAGGCACCTTTCTGATACCCTGGCCCAACGGATACAGGCCTATACTGGAATCTACTTCAGGATTCAAGGATCAGACCAAGTAAGATCTCGGACGGTCTTTTGATGCCGGGGCCCGCGTAGCTCAGCTGGTAGAGCAAAGCATTCGTAATGCTTAGGTCGGTGGTTCGAGTCCACTTGCGGGCTCCATTCTTTTTTATCCCTTTCTTTATGAGCAACCTGCGAAAGACACTTTTCAGACGCGGTTTTTTCACCTTATGGTCAAGCCAGATAATCTCTGAATTCGGCGACAGGCTCAATCAGATGGCGCTTGTGGCTCTGGTGTATTCCAAAGCCCCGGGATCGGTAAGCGCCATGGCCAAGCTGGTTTTTTTTACGGTAATACCGGTTTTTATCGTGGGACCCGTAGCCGGGGCTTTGGCCGACAGGTGGAGCCGTAAAAAAATAATGATCATAGCTGATGTTTCCAGGGGAGTAATGGCGGCGATGATCCCCTTTTTTGTCTTACGGGGCTTTATGCCGGCTGTGTATGTCCTTATTTTCCTGATATTCTCCGGCACCAGGTTCTTTCTTCCTTCCAAAATGGCGATAATACCGTGTGTTGTCCCCGAAGAGGATCTTCTAGAGGCTAACGCGCTTACCAGTACGACCCGCGTTATAGCTTCGGCGCTGGGTTTTGTGGTATCCGGGTTCCTTGTCAAATGGCTCGGGTATTCCTGGGGATTTTATATAGACGGGCTTACGTATTTTATCTCAGCCGCGCTGATATTCACCATCGCGATGAGGGCTCTCCCGGGCGAGAAGTCGCGTACTTTTTCTTCGCCTGTCACGAGCGAGTTAATAAAGGCCGTTGTCAGGAAAAACCTCTTTAAAGAGATGATAGAGGGACTTTCGTTCATGACAAAGCCCGGGAAAATGAGAGAAATGTCCCTTGCGCTTTTTTTTGTCATGTCGGGGGCGGGTTTCATCTTTTGCGTTCTCATCGTATTTGTTCAGGAGATAATGAAGGGGAGCACCAGAGAGCTGGGCGTAATGGGAGCTTTTTGCGGAGTAGGGCTTCTTTTCGGAGCTTTGGTATACGGTAAATTCTGGGGAAGGTTCAATAAAGTAAAGTCTATGCTTGCCGCTTCTGCCTTGACCGGGATATCGTTAAGTTTTTTCGCGGCCAACGAAATGTTCACGGGTGAGCATGCGCTCAGGTGGCTGGCTCTTTTTTTAACGGGATTTTTCGCCGGGCCGATAGCCAGCTGCGCGAACTACATCGCGCATATATCCGTTCCGGATGAGGCAAGAGGAAGGGTTTTTAGCTCTATGGAATCCATAATGCACCTGGGGTTCATACTTTTTATGGGTATATCTGCTCTGGCTGCCAGAGTTTTCTCGACATTCGATATCCTGTTCTGGGGGGGGATAATGTTTTCCGCGTCGGCTATCATTGGGATCTTTATGGTCAGGAGAAGACAGGAACGGCAAACCGACTAAGCCCGTTTAGATCGCCCGCATTTAGACCCGGGGAGAAGAGGTTCCCAGCAGTCTGTGTAGAAAGAACACAGCGAGCAGCAGACGTTGGTCTTGTTGTGCTCGCCGCGATACCACTTTGTCTCACATGTCCAGTAGTTCTGGCATTTTTCGCAGCAGGTGAGTTTTTTAGATCTTTTAAGAGGCATTTGTTTTCTCTCCCGGAATTTGGGGTTTTTAAGGACACGACGATTATATAATGAAACCCGAAGTAAGGCAATAGATAAAGAGGCGGGCTAAGGGGCGGGTTGACATGAGCAGATCGTGATATATAATATGTTCTTGAGCGTGCGGGAATGTCTTGCCCGGTGACTTTTAAGATCATGCGCATTCCCCTCGCGAAGGGGCGTGTTACCAGACCCCGCGAAGCGGAATTCCTGAACGGCCGGGAAAAGGGGGAGGGTTATGGCAAAGATACTGATGGTAGACGATGATCAGGATTTTTTAGAAGCCGCTACGTCGATTCTTTTAAGAAAAGGACATACGGTAGTTACCGCTAACGATCCGGAAGAAGGTGAAAAGAAAATAAAAACAGAGAAACCCGACCTCATCCTGCTGGACATAATGATGGCAAGCCCCGACGACGGAATAGCGCTGGCCAATAAACTGAGAAAACAAGGAATAAAGACACCCATAGTAATGCTGAGCGGGGTCGGCAAGGTAACAGGATATACCTACGGAAAGTGCGATTCAGTTCTCCCCTGTGACGAATTTATCGAAAAGCCGGTATCTCCGGAGATATTTCTCGACAAAATAGACAAGATCCTGAACAGATAACCGCGCCAAAAGCGAGGGGGCTATCTATGGCTAAAAACTGTTCTGTCCACAAAAGGGTCCTTGATGGAGGGAAAGAGGCCCTTGTCTGCGACGAGAGCCGTTCCGGGCTCCTTCCCGCCCTGCAGAAAATACAGGAAGAAAAAGGGTTTATATCGGACCCTGACATGCAGGACCTTGCCGATAAGTTCGGTATACATCCCGTGGAAGTCTATTCGGTGGTCACGTTCTATTCCTTCCTTAAGACAAAAAAACAGGGAAAAAACCACATAAGAGTGTCCACATGCCCCAGTTGTGAATGCTCCGGGAGCAGGGAGATAATGAGAGCCTTTGAAAAGGAACTCTCCGTAAAAGAAGGGGAGGTGTCCCCTGACGGACTTTTTTCGCTTGAATACTCGAGTTGCATAGGCATGTGTGACAGCGCTCCCGCCGCAATGGTGGGAACACGTCTTGTGGGGAATCTGACAGCGGAGAAAGTCAGGGCTATCGCGGAAGAATGCAGAAAAGGCAAGAGCGCGCTCACTGGAGAGTATGAACCCGGGTCTTCCGTGAAGAGAAAGGACGTTCTTCTTTCAGAGACCCGACCCCACGAAGCCCTCAAAAAGGCACTCGATATGGGAAGGGTCGCTGTTCTGGAAGAGATAAGATCCTCCGGCATAAAAGGAAGAGGCGGCGCCGGTTTCCCGACAGGGGTTAAATGGAATCTGGCGGCGGCCGCGCAAGCCGAAAACAAATATGTTGTCTGTAATGCCGATGAAGGGGAACCGGGAACATTCAAGGACAGGGTCCTTTTAAGCGAATACGCAAGGACTGTTTTTGAAGGGATGACTATAGCCGCCTTCGCCATAGGGGCTAAAAAGGGCGTGCTCTATATGAGAGGTGAGTACGCTTCTTTCCTGGGTTATCTAGAGTCCACTCTCGCGGAAATGCGGAAAGACAGGGCGTTGGGCAAGGATATATTCGGGAGGGGTTTTGATTTTGACATAGAAATAAGGCTGGGAAGCGGAGCCTATGTATGCGGAGAGGAGACGGCGCTCATAGAATCGCTTGAAGGTAACCGGGGAGAACCCAGGAACAGGCCGCCTTTTCCGGTGAATACAGGGTATATGGGGGACCCGACAGTCGTCAATAACGTAGAGACATGCCTGGCGGCGGTGCACATAATATCCAAAGGGTCCGACTGGTTCAGGGAACACGGAACAGAAAAATCCTCTGGAACCAAACTTATAAGCGTTTCCGGAGACTGCCGTAAACCCGGAGTTTACGAGATCCCTTTCGGAACCGCGATAAAAGACATACTGGAAATGGCCGAAGCATCGGATACGCAGGCTGTTCAGATAGGAGGAGCTTCCGGCATATGCGTAGGCCAAAAAGAGTTCTCTCGGAACATATCTTTCGAGGATATACCCACCGGGGGGGCGGTCATAATATTCGGTAAAGGGCGTAACATGATGGATATGGCCCGTAATTTCCTTAAATTTTTCGAGGAAGAGTCATGCGGGCAATGCACTCCGTGCAGAGAGGGGATCCCGGTGCTTCTTGATTTCTGGGATAAGGCCAGAGAGGGTAAGCTTTCCGAAAAAGACAGGAACGATCTTTACTCTCTCGCGGAGACAATGCAGCTTGCCTCGAAGTGCGGGCTCGGGCAGACAAGCGCTAACGCGTTCCTTTCCATACTCAAAAATTTCAGCTGAAACGAAAAGGGAGAACCTTATGGAAGAAAAAAAACCGTTCAGCTCGGACACGTCAAGAGCTCCTGTGAGCCAGAGAACACGCAAGGTCGAGGATATTAACGCGGCTTCACTTGGCGGCACCGTAAAGCTTACTGTCGACGACGAGAACGTCAGGGTCCCGATGGGAACAACCATACTTGAAGGGGCTAGGCTGGCCGGCGTGCGGATACCGACTTTGTGCCATCATGAGGATCTGTGCCTGGCCGGGGTATGCAGGGTTTGCGTAGTGGAAGTCGAGGGGCAGCGCACCCTTCAGGCCGCATGTTCCTACCCGCTCTTCGACACCACTGTTGTAAAAACCTCTTCACCGAGGGTCCGCAGGGCGAGAAGGAACATAATACAGCTCCTTTTGAGAAACCATTACGGGGAATGTTACTCGTGCAAGAAGAACGGCAACTGCGAGCTGCAGGATCTTGCCGAAGAATACGGAGTTACGGAATACAAGTTCGGGCACATAGAAAAACCAAGATATAAGGTGGACGAGTCCAGCTATTCTGTGGTCAGGGACATGGATAAGTGCATATTGTGTAAGAGGTGCGTGAGAAGCTGCATAGATCTTCAGGAAGTGGGAGTGCTGGAGGCGTCGTACAGGGGAGCGAAGACAAAAATAACCACCTTCAGGGACGAGCCCATGTCGGATGTTGTGTGTATAAATTGCGGGCAGTGCATCAACAGATGCCCCACCGGGGCTCTTAGAGAGAACGACGATACCGACGTGGTCTGGGAAGCGATAGACGATCCCGGGAAGCACGTTGTAATACAGACAGCTCCTTCTCCAAGGGCCGCAATAGGCGAGGAGTTCGGGCTTCCGCCCGGAACATGCGTTACGAAAAAACTTAATACCGCTCTAAAGAGGATGGGATTCGATAAGGTTTTCGACACCAACTTTACCGCTGACCTTACCATAATGGAAGAGGGGACGGAACTTTTGCTCCGCCTCAAAAAAGCGATAGTTGAAAAGGACGCTTCCGTGGCCCTGCCGCTTATGACTTCCTGTTCTCCAGGATGGGTAAAGTTCATAGAACATTTTTATCCCGAAAAACTCGCCCATGTCTCCACGGCTAAAAGCCCGCAGCAGATGTTCGGGGCGGTTGTAAAAACATGGTATACTAAACGGAACAATATAGATCCGTCCAAACTGGTAAGTATTTCCCTTATGCCGTGCACGGCTAAAAAATTCGAGTGTGAGCGCCCCGAAATGGAAAGTTCCGGCTACAAGGACGTGGACTATGCGCTTACAACAAGGGAGCTGGCCAAGATGATAAAGGAAGCCGGGCTGGACCTGCCGAATCTGCCGGAGTCGGAGTTCGACGACCCCTTGGGGATAGGTTCCGGGGCCGCCCTTATTTTCGGGGCCACGGGAGGCGTAATGGAAGCCGCCATAAGGACAGCGTACGAGATAGTTACCGGTGAACCCGTGCCGTTCAAGGATCTTTGCATAGAGCCCCTGAGGGGAATGGAAGGCATAAGAAAGGCGGAGCTCCCGATAAAAAGGGCCCTTCCGGAGTGGAAATTCCTGGAAGGGGTCGTACTCAAGGTAATGGTAGGGCACGGAACAGCTAACGCCAAAAAAATACTCGAAATGCTTTCCGCCGGTGAGCTCAAGGATTACCACTTCATAGAGATCATGGCCTGCCCCGGAGGATGCATAGGAGGAGGCGGCCAGCCCGTTCCCACTACGCCGGCCATAAGAGAGGCCAGGGCAAAGGCCATTTACGCCGAGGATAAGACGCTTGAATACAGGAAATCACATGACAATCCGATAGTGAAAAAAATATACGAGGAATTTTTCACCGAAGGGCCGTGCGGGGCTTTGAGCCACAAGCTTTTGCATACGAACTATCTTTCCAGGGGAAAAAGGATAGACGGTAAACAGAAAGAGATGAACGCCCAGAAGGTAAGGCCGACGGAGAAAGGGCATTGATATGGCCGGCAGGGGCAAGAGAGATCTTTCTAAAAAGAAACAGGCGGACTGCGAGAGATGCGGGGCAAAATGCTGCCGTTATTTCGCTTTAGAGATAGATACGCCGAGGACCCTGGAGGATTTCGACGAAATAAGGTGGTACCTCGCGCACAAAAAAGTGGTTGTGTTCGTGGATAAGCGCAAATGGTTCCTGCAGGTTTTCAGCGACTGCTCTTTTCTTACGAGGCGTGGCGAATGCGCCATATACGAAGACAGGCCTCTTATATGCCGGGACCATCCGGCAGACGACTGTGAGGGGATCTCAAATGAATTCGGGCACAGGCATGTTTTCAGGTCTGTGGCGGAAATAGACGGGTACACGGCTTTAAGGTTCGGCAAAAAGAGAAAAACGCGGCCATTTGCGGGTAAAAAAACAACCAGGAGCCATTGAAATGAGAAGGGTCATAGCTGTATTAGCCCTTGCCGCGGCGGCGTTCGTTATTTCCCTGCTATACCACTCCACACAAAAACCCAGCATTAATTTTTATCAGGGACACCGGCTTTTTCTTTCAGGGAAATACCTGCAGGCGGCCCCGTTCCTTGAAAAAAGCCTGGAACTTTCCCCCGGGAACAAAGAAGCCGAGCTTGAACTGGGATACTCCTATCTCTGGACAGGAAGACCCGGAGAAGCCATACCTTTTCTTTTAAAGGCCGAAGCGGATTTTCCCGATGATAAAAAAATACCATGCGCTCTCGCGGATGCCTATTCATGGAACAGGCAATATGACGAGGCGGTAGCGATATTAAGGGAAAAACTGCTGGAAACCGGAAATATAACGGTTAAAAAGAAGCTTGCCGAACTTTATCTCTGGAGCGGTAAATACGACAAGGCGGAGAATATGCTGGGGCCTATACTTGAAAGGGACCCCCGGGACATGGATGCTCTTTTTATGATGGGCAAAGCGCTCTACTACTCGGGGAACAGCCTTGAAGCGTCGAGTGTTCTTGAAAGAATGCTGAAGGAGAGCAATGAAAAATAATCTCGCCAGGGTTGTTTTTTCTCTTTTGTGCGCATCCCTATTCTTTCTCTCCGGGAAGAATGCTCTTTCGGCCGACAAAGACAAGATTTCCGCTCTTCTCGCGGAAACGTATCTTGCCAGCGGACAGAACGAAAAGGCAATCGCAGCTTATTCCCTGATAGTAAAAGACAAGCCGGACGATATCAAGGCGAGGATGTCGCTGGCTAAACTTTTGAGCTGGGAGAAAAGGTACGGCGAGGCCGTAACGGAATACCGGGAAATACTTAAGATCGACCCTTCAAACAGGGAAGCGATGAAAGATCTGGCGGAGGTATATGTCTGGAGAGGCGATATAGACAGCGCGAAAGAAGAATACAAGAAGCTTGTTTCTTCGGGAGATAAAAACGAAGATGTTCTTTTGAGGTTCGCCGAGATACTTATCTGGAAGGGGGAATATGACGAAGCCCTGCGCTTTATAGAAGAGTCGGGCTCGGCGAAAGAGCCGAGGGCGGGGATGCTTAAGGCAAAAGCGTTCTTGTATTCAGGTAAGCCAGCCCTAGCCGAAGAGGTCCTTAAAAGTATCCTGGCAGGGGACAAAGATAACATTGAGGCTAAGGCCCTTTTGGCCGATACATATGCCTACAGCCGGAGGTTCGCGGAAGCCGAGAAGCTTTACGGCGAGATCCTTAAGGATAAACCAAACGACGAAGTTAAGATAAAACTGGCCGATGTTCTCAGTTGGGACAAACAGTACGAAAAAGCCCTTAATCTATACGACGAGATCCTGTCCGCAAAATACGACGAAAAGGTCCACAGGCAGAAGGCGAGAGTTATGGGATGGGACAGAAGATATTCTGAGGCTGAAAAAGAGTACGAGTCCCTGGCAGCAAAAAGCGAAAGCTCTGCGGCCAGGCTCGAAGGCGGGGCTAAAAAGGCGTACTGGTCGGGAAGGGTCAAAAAAGCCATAAAACTCTATTCAGAGCTTATAAAACTTGAGCCGGAAAACACGGAAGCCATGTTCGACCTCAGCCAGATCTACGCGTACCAATCAATGTGGGACGACGCGCTGAGCGAATACGAAGGGATTTTGGAGAAAAACCCTGCGCACTTCAGGGCGAAGGAAGGAAAAGAAAAGGCCCTTCTCATCTCAAAACATCCGCTTTCATCGGCGAGGTACAGGTATTTCGAAGGAGATTCTGCGGGAAGGGACATGGATATGAGGATACATGAGCTTCTCAGCGGAGTGAGGTTCCCCCTGTCCGGCAGGTTTTTCATGGATGTTGAATACGCTCTCAGGGGAAGGCAGTATCGGGATTTCCGGGATACTACCGAGAACGAGGGAAGATTCAAGTTTACCTGGCTCAATGGCCCGGACTGGAGAGCTTCGGGATATTACGGAGTTATGGGATATGCCGGAGGCATCGATGAATTTACGCATTTATTCGGCGCAAGTTTTTCCCGCAGGATATTCGACTTGGGAGAATTTCTTTTTACCTATGACAGGGAGAAGCTTGAGAATAACAGCGAGGTCATACGAAGGAACTTTACCCGTAACAGGTTCCGGAACAGCGTTTATTTCGATATCACAAACCGTTTGAGAGCCGGAGCGGATTACACGGCGGCGGCCTATTCCGACGGGAATGTCCTCAATGAGCCTTCGGTCGATGTTCTTTACAGGTTATCCTTTGAGCCGAGACTTCTGACCGCGGGGTACAGATACTCCTACAGGGAGTTCAAGAACAAGGTGGGGGAGTATTTTTCCCCGAAAGGGTTCTCGTCCAACACCTTCCTTGTCAACTGGAGGCACTATCTTAATAAGGAAGAGAGATTTTTCGGGGCCAACGACATATACTACGACGTCAAATATGAGCTCATCGTGGATTCCCAGTACATAGCCGGCAACAAGTTCTCATGGGAAGCGGGGTGGGATATCACAAAAAGGTTCAATCTGAACGTGCGAGGCGGGTTCATGGGTTCAAGCGCGGGGGTTTATGAGGAAAGCGAGTTCGTGGCAGGAATAAAGTATTACTTTTAAAAGCGAACGTTATGTCGGTAAAAAACAGGGATTTTCGTGAAAAAAAGAACTCTCATTGATTCTCTGGTCCTTATGTCGGTGATGGCGATCATTGTCTATGTCGTAGTCAGGTCCGTTTTTTTCGGGTATGCCAACTATTCCGGCGCCGATAAGATAGCCTCGATGTTCCTGCTTTTCGGGGAATTTTTCATAATTCTCCACGGGATAGGATATGTGATGAACGTGGCCAGAGCGTACAATACCAAGAAACTACAGGAGAGAGCGGATAAGACGGCGCATGTTAAAGTCGAGCATGAACCCACGGTAGCCGTGATAGTGGCCGCGAGACATGAACCCAAAGAGGTTCTGGAAGACACCTTAATAAGCCTTGTGAATCTTAATTACACCAACAAGGAAGTGTTCTTTCTCGACGACAGTTCCGACGAAAAATACAAGAAAGAAGCGGATGAAATAACGTCGGCGCTGGGCGTAAGGCTTTTCAGGAGAGAAAAAAGGCACGGAGCCAAGGCCGGCATAATAAACGATTTTCTCGGGACAATAGACCACAAATATGTCGCGGTCTTCGACGCGGACCAGTGCCCCCTTCCGGAGTTCCTCAACAGGGTGGTTTCCATAATGGAGGAGGATGACAGGCTGGCCTTTGTTCAGACACCCCAGTTCTATACTAACACCGAGGAAAGCCGGGTGGCCAAGGCGGCGGCTTTCCAGCAGGCTGTTTTTTATGAGTATATCTGCGAGGGCAAAAGTTCCCAGGAAGCCATGTTCTGCTGCGGCACCAACATAATTTTCAGGAGAGAGGCTCTTATGGATGTGGGAGGGCTGGATGAATCCACGGTGACCGAGGATTTCGCCACGTCGCTCAAGCTCCACAAAAGAAAATGGAGATCTCTGTATTACAACCACACTTACGCCTTCGGTATGGCCCCGGAAAACCTTACAGGTTACCTTAAACAGCAGTACAGGTGGGCTAACGGGACGATAGCGGTATTGAAAAGAGTGCTTCTCGGGATGGTCTCGGATCCTTTTTCGCTGAAACTCCGCCAGTGGTGGGAATATTTTCTGTCGGGGTCGTACTATCTGGTAGGTTTCGCCTTTTTTATCCTTATGATATTCCCCGCGCTTTACCTTCTTTTTAGAGTGCCGTCGTTCTTCATTAATCCTGACATATACCTTCTCACGTTCCTGCCGTACATAATGCTTACCATGACGGTATTCTACACCGTTCTCGGGGACAGGCACTATACAGTGAAGGACCTCTTTACCGGCCAGCTTCTCGGGAGCATAACGTTCACTGTATACGTGAGAGCCGCCGTCAGCTCGCTTTTCGGGATAAAAACGACCTTCGGGATAACCGAAAAAACAAAAGGGGCGGTGATACCCTACGTAAGGCTATGGCCGCAGCTTGGGATGCTGGCGATAAGTTATATCTCAATGGTCTGGGGTTTCAACAGGTTTCTGTATGAAAGGGAACCCGCGATAATAGTGAACTGTTTCTGGGCGGCATATCACTGTTTTGTTCTTTCTTCCGTATTCTATTTTAACCGTAAGGGTATCGAGGAAGGTGTTTGCAAAAAGCTGAGAAAGAATGTAATATTCGCTTACAGGACGGTAGATTCCAGGCCGGAACTCGTTAAGCTCTCTCCCCAGACATGGCAGGTCTGTTTTGAGGGGAGATTAAAAGAGAAGGCCGAGCCGGGGACCGTGATAATGTGCAGGCTTGAGCAAAAAAACGGGAAAACCATAATATTCGACGGGAGCGTGGTGGAGATCTGCGCAAAAAAAGAAAAGAGCGGATACCCCGCGAGGATAGGAGTTATAACCATAACTCAGTCAGACAGGGAAACCCTGGAAAAGGAGATGTTAAGGTGATAGGGAAAAAGAAGCTCATAGAAGGCGTGGAAAAGGCCATGGAAATACAGAAGAGGCTGGTTCTCCACCTCAACAGGCATATAGCCTCCGCCGTGACGCACGGCTCTCTCGGGGGAGAGCAAAAGGAGAAGATGCTGGAGAAGTTCCAGGAGATGGCGGTGACGCATACCAAACATTTCGCGGCGCTGGAGTCCATAATGGAAGAGATAAAAAACGGGGAAACTAATGTTTACTAAAGAGGATTACGCGGAGTACATGAACGAAATAGAAGATCTCATAAGGGAAGCGGTAGTGGTGTACACGGACCTACTCAATGAACTTTCTGACAGCTCCATAAAAAGCAAAATAGAACCCCTGGCGTCCGAAAGCATGGATTCGTACAGGTACATAAGATCTCAAAAAGAAAAGTTCGTCTGACGTCAAACGAAGGACGGTAACGAATGAGCGGGAATATAAAAGTTCTTTTAAGCGAGGACAATGACGATATCAGGAAAATACTCTCTATGCGCCTTGAGGTAGCGGGGTACAGCGTCATGCAGGCGAGAGACGGAGAAGAGACGATGGATATAGTGAAAAAATCCCCGCCCGACGTTATCATACTGGACCTCATGATGCCGAAGATCAGCGGGTTCGAGGTCTGCCGGATGCTTAAATTCGACGAGAGATACAAAGATATCCCCATAATAGTCCTTTCGGCGCTGGACCGCCAGAAAGACAGGGAAAAAGCTTTCGAAACCGGCGCCGACGCGTATTTCATAAAACCATTCGACCTGGGGCTTCTTATAAACAAGATAGAAACCGTTACCCAAAAGAGGGGCTAGGATGAAAAAGGGGCTAAGGATAGGGACGAAGATAAGCTTAACTTTCTTGGCGGTATTCGTTTCCGTTCTTCTGCTCGTTTTCGCCGTGATAGGAAGTTTTTTTTACGCGGCTGTCCTGGAACGTGAGGTGAGCCGGCTTGAGGTCATGGCGGATTCCACCGCCGATCACATAGAAACTTACCTTGGTAAAAGCATGATGGGGCTGAGGCTCATACTCGGGAGGATAAGGCTTAGGGAGTTTTGGGATGGATACATTGAAAGCGGTAAAGCGGAATATCTCGAAGGTATACAGAAAATGATGGAAACAGCGGAAGACGCGGCGGCGGATATAGAGAGGATAATGCTGGCGGATGTTTCAGGAAGGGTAATGGTCTCTACCGATGAAGATTTTATCGGGAAGGATATTTCAAGGGAAGGATTTTTCTCCAGAGAAGAGACTATCCACTTTTTCCAAGAGAACGGGGAGTATAAGATCTTTGTGTCCGGGCCCCTTTTGACGTCGGGCGGAGTTACGGGAGTAGGCGTCATGGTGCTCAAAACAGGAGTTCTCACCGATATTATCACCGGCATAGCCGGTAGAGGGAAAACGGGGGAAGTACTGGTGGTCTTCCGCGACAGTTCCGGGAAGATAAATTTGCCCATAAAGAGACGTTTTGAAGAAGAAGCCATATGGAGAGGACAGGAAGGGAGCATTCCCGTTTCTACCCGTGAGGCTCTCTCCGGGAAAATAAGAGTGATGTTCGGGGTAGAGGATTACAGGGGAAGAAAGGTAATAGCGGCTACGGGATACGCCAGAACGGCCAATCTGGCCCTTGTCGCCAAGGTGGACGAGGAAGAGGCGTATGAGGAAGCCAGAAAAACCATACTATGGCTCGGGGCGATATTTGTTTTGTCTGTGATGCTTTTTTTTGTGGTCGGCAATATCGTTTCAAGGAGAATAACATCGTCACTGGCCGCTCTCAGGAAGGGAGCCGAGGTAATAGGAGCGGGAGACCTGAAGCACAGGATAAACATAACGACAAACGATGAGGTCGGCGAGCTTTCTAGGGCTTTCGACAAAATGACCATGGAACTCCAGGGCACCACTACAAGCCGGGAATGGTTTTCCGCCGCCCTTGAGAGCATAGCGGAAGGAGTAGTTCTTACGGATGTAAAAGGAAGGATAGCGACCATAAACCGGGTGGCCCGCGAAATGATAGGGTGGGAGTCCGCCGAGTCAACGGAAGGCCGAATAGATGACATTTTTGCCATAAAGGAAAGAGTTACCGGGAAAAAGCTGGATAATCCCGTTCTTGCGGCGATCGCCTCCGGTAATACCGTGAAATTGTCCGGGGACATGGTCTTTGCCGGGATGAAAGGAAAAACACTCGCGATAGAATGCAGCGCGTCTCCGATAAGGAATATAAGGAATCAGAAAATGATCGGAGCTATACTTGTTTTTTGGGATGTAACCGAAAGGAACCAAAGGGAGCGGCGTCTGCGTTATTTATCGGCGGCGGTGGAACAAAGTCCCGCATGCGTGGTAATAACCGATACCTCCGGGAGAATAGAATACGTTAATCCTAAATTCTCCGAGATCACCGGCTACACAAGGGAAGAGTGTCTCGGCAAAAACCCGAGAATACTGAAGTCCGGAGCGCAGTCGGCCCTTGTATATAAAAACCTATGGGACACGATTTCGGCAGGAGGCGAGTGGCGGGGCGAGTTTTACAACAAAAAAAAGAACGGAGAGTTTTACTGGGAAAGCGCTTCTATATCGGCCATACGCGGCATTGACGGCAAGGTAACACATTTCGTAGCGGTCAAGGAAGATATCACCGAAAGGAAAAGGTTCGAGGCAGAACTTCAGAAGGCTCACGATGAGGTGAGAGAGATACTTGAAAGAGCGCCTTTCGGCGTAGCCATCCTGAACAGCAAAAAGACCATCCTTTGGATGAACGAGATGGCCCTTAAAATGAGCGGTTCTTCCAGGCTTGACGCCGAGGGCAGCGATTGCGGAAGGTTTTTCAAGGCTGATGGTTCATGTTCCTGCCCGTCAGAGGGGTCCGGCGGAGAAATGGTCAATTTTGAAAGCGCTCTTCTTAGAACAGACGGAGAAGAGCTTCCTATAATAAAGAACGTGAGAGAAATAGAGATAAGCGGAGAAAGGGTCATTCTCGAGACTTTCGCGGATATCTCCGAGCTTAAAAAGGCACAGAGGGCAATAGGGGAAAGCGAGGAGAAGTACAGGACCCTGGTAGAGAACATGCCCGGCATAGTCTATAGATGCGCAAAAGACGCCGATTGGACCATGTATTTCATAAGCGATGAGATACAGAGACTTACGGGGTACCCGGTGACGGATTTCATAATGAACCGGGTAAGGTCCTTTTCTTCCATTATAGAGGAAGAGGACAGAGAAAGTGTCAATAAGGAGATAGGAGAAGCCGTAGCCGCAAGGCGCGCTTATGACGTGGAGTACAGGCTGCGCTGTTGTGACGGGAAAATGGTATGGGTAAAAGATAAAGGCAAGTGTATTTTTGACGACGAAGGAAAAGCGGTATGGCTGGACGGAGTAATAGTGGACCTGAGCCTTCAGAAAAGAGCCGAGGCGGAGCTTGAGAAAGCCATGGATATGCAGACAGAATTCACATCTACTGTTTCCCACGAGCTGAGGACCCCCCTTACTACAATAAAAGCGGGAGTTTCCATAGTGCTTGACGGTATAGCCGGGGATATCAACAAAGAGCAGAAAGATTTCCTCGAGACCGTCACGCGAAATGTGGACAGGCTTGGAAGGCTTATAAACGACGTCCTGGATTTTCAGAGGCTTAAATCCGGCAAGGAAAAATTCGTGATGGAAAAAGGCGATATAAACAAACTTGTAGAGAGCACGTACAGGGATATGCTCGCGGAAGCCGAAAAAAGAGGTCTGGAGTTTTCGCTTTCTCTCGGGGAAGATGTTCCGCAAGTTGTTTTCGATAGCGACGCTATAACAAGGGTGCTTGTTAATCTTCTCAGTAACGCCTTTAAGTTCACCGAAAAAGGCGGGGTTACGATATTCACCAAGGCTAAAACAGAAGAAAATGTGGTCATGGTTTCCGTGGAAGACACTGGCGCCGGAATAAGAGAGGAGGACCTTTCAAGGCTTTTTGACGAATATGTTCAGCTCGACAAGGGCAAGGACAGGAAAACCGGCGGAACAGGGCTGGGGCTTGCCATATGCAAAAAACTGGTTTCCTACCACGGCGGGAGGATCTGGGCGGAATCGGAATACGGCAAATGGTCGCGTTTTTCCTTTGTGATTCCCATTCAAGAAAGAAGGGGGTCGGGTCGTGCCTAAAAGAATACTTATCGTGGACGACGAGCCGGATATACTTAAATCCGTAAAGTTCATACTCGAAAAAGCCGGTTACGAGGTTTTTACGGCGGACGACGGCGAGGAAGGCGTTGAAATGGCCAAGAAACAAAGGCCCGATATTATACTGCTGGACCTGAGGCTCCCCGGGAAGGACGGGTTTGAGGTATGCGGAGAGCTTAAAGGCGACCAAAATTTCAGAAATATCCCCATAATCCTTCTTACGGCAAGCGCCGGCATAAGGAAAAAGGATTTTGAGGGATGTTCCCACGATGGTTTTATCCTTAAGCCTTTCCAATATGCGGAATTATTGGCGAAAATAAGAGAATTCATCCCGGAGAACAATGAACCCGGGGCATAAGGCACTAGCGATATTTTTCACTCTGATCATAGCCGGGGTCTCGGTGTACATCGTTACCAGGTCAAGTATCTGGTCAGAGCACAGAGGATGTTTCACGGGGGCTTTTCTGACGGATCATCCCGGGAACGCGGACATCAAAGCCTTCGAGAAAGCCTACGGGAAAAAGCCATACTATGTTCTTGTTTTTACCGATTGGGAAAGGTTCCCTCCAGATAACACGATAAGGGACATACTGGCGAACGGCTGCCGTCCTGTTATAACGTGGGAGCCATGGAAAAACCATTCCGAGGGAGTGGACCCGGAGAAACTTCTGGCAGGCGAGTACGATGAGTATATACGAAACTTCGCTTCCCGGATCTCAGGGTTCGACCGCGAAATACTTATACGTTTCGCTCATGAAATGAACGGGGACTGGTATCCCTGGTCCGGAAGCATTATAGGAAGCGAAAACTACAAGAAGATGTACAGGCATGTTAAGGATGTTTTCAGCGCTGAGGGAGCCGCCAATGTGAAATGGGTCTTTTCCTTTAACTGGGAAAATGTCCCGGATGAACCGTGGAATGATTTCGCGGAATACTATCCCGGAGACGGGTACGTTGATTATGTAGGTATAGACGGTTATAATTGGGGGAATACGCGCGAATGGAGCAGATGGCGTAGTTTCAGGGAGATATTTCTCCCCGCCTACACGAGAGCCGTGAAAGAATTCGGCAAGCCGGTCATAATAAGCGAGTTCGGCTCTTCGGGACAGGGAGGAAATAAAGCCGTTTGGATACGCGAGGCCATGAAAAATATCAGGTCCTGGAAAAAAGTAAAAGGTTTTATCCTTTTTAACGTAGACAAGGAAGTTGACTGGAGTTTTAAGCCGGGCACGGAAGGCGCCGCAAGTTTCGGGAAAAGCCTGAAAAGCGGTTATTTCAAGGATGAGGAATAAAATGATAAGCAAGAAGGAACTGCTGACAATACTGGAAAAGGCCCTTATAGCGGAAGAAAGTTCCATATCTATCTATGCCAGGCATCTTGAAACAGCGGTATTCTGGACCGGGATGGGGACTTCTGACGCCGAAAAAGTAAAGAAAATACTCAAAGTGCTTCTTTCCGAATCGGAAAGGCATAAGGCCGCGGTCATGGGGCTTGTAAGGGACGTTAAAACCGGAGACAGGGATGCTTACTAAAGAAGATTACCTTGAGTATATCGACCAGATAGAAAAAGTGGAACGCGACATGAGGGACGTATATGCCCGGTGTCTTGACAGAGTGGAGGACGGCGCCGTAAGGACGGTTCTGGAGTGGCTCATGAGGGACGAGGGGTCGCATGTGAAAATGGTGGAAGTTTTGAGGGAAATAGTGAGGAAATAGGCTCTTACGCGCCTAAATAATCTTGCGAAGCTGAGGGGATTAATGTATAATTCCCTCATAGCGGTTCTCAAAAAAGGGGGAATAAGATGAGGAAGCTTGTTTCTGTAATGGTGGTTATGGTTATGGTGTTTGCGTTCGTCGGTCAGGTCATGGCTGAGGAAGCTACGGGCCCGGCAATGGATGCCGCGAAGAAGACGACACAGTATTCCGAGAATGTGGTCAAGGGTTCAGTGAATACGGTCGGCGAAGCGGTAAAGGGCACAGGCGAAGTTGCTGTAAGTCCTTTCCAGGCGATAGGCAGATGGTTCAAAGGAAAAGGCAAGGCTCGTAACGTAGTGACCGATCCGATAGAAAAGAGCGGCAAGACGGTTTATGACGCCACAGTCAACACCGGTAAGACAGTTCAGGGAACTAAGTAATAAGAGCATTTAAAGAAAAAACACCCCGTAACCCCGTGAAATAGAGGTTTCGGGGTGTTTTTCTGTCTGCAGGAGGACGTAAATTCTTTACCTCGAAGGACATATCCGTTATAATGTGGCTCATGGAGAGGCCAAACAACAGACCTATAGGGGTTTTTGACTCCGGGGTAGGGGGGCTTACCGTGGCGAGAAGCATACGGGAAATGCTTCCCATGGAGGACATAATATACTTCGGGGATACGGCCCGTGTACCGTACGGGAACAAATCCAGGGATACCATAAACAGGTTCTCGAAAGAAATAGTGGACTTTTTGGCGGGTAAAAAGGTCAAAGCGGTTGTTATTGCCTGCAATACGGCGTCGAGTTTCAGCAGAGCTTTCCTTCAGAAAAATTACGATATGCCCGTAGTCGGGGTTATAGGCCCCGGCATAAGAAAGGCCGTCGGCATATCTAAGAACCGCAGAATAGGGGTTATAGGCACAGAGGCTACCGTGGCAAGCGGGGCCTACGACAGAGAGCTTGAAAAAACACAGAAGGGTGATTTCAGGCTGTTCTCGGAAAGCTGCCCTCTTTTTGTGCCCCTTGTAGAAAACAGGATGATTTCCGGGGAAATAACAGAGAAAATAGCCGAAAAATATCTGTTTTCTCTTAGAAAAAGAGGAATTGATACCCTGATCCTCGGATGTACCCATTATCCCATGCTGAAGAAGGTCATATCTTCCGTAATGAAGGGCGTAAGTCTTGTGGATTCATCCCGCGCCGTGGCGGAGGAACTTAAAATGGTCCTTCGATCAAACGGCCTTTCGGCCGAAAGACGCGGAAGAAAGGGAAAAATGAGGTGTTACGTCAGCGACGCTCCCGAAAAATTCAAGAAAATATCAGGAATGTTCCTCAAAGAGAACGTGGATGTAAAAAAGGCGGTTCTATGACGACCCGGCGGGTCCACATCCTGGACATAGAGAAAAAGGTCAAAGAGCTGTGTTACAAGGCTAATGTCGTGATGCGTCCCGACATCCTGAAAGCTCTTAAGACGGCTCTCCGCGTCGAGACTTCCCCTGTTTCAAGGAGCATGATAAAGATCCTCATCGAGAATGCCGGTATAGCGGAAAAAGAGAAACTGCCGCTATGCCAGGATACGGGCCTCGCCGCTGTCTTTATTGAATTGGGGCAGGATGTAAAGATAGTCGGAGGAAGTTTTTCCGGGGCTATCGACAGCGGAGTGGAAAAAGCGTACACGGAATACAACTTCAGGAAATCGCTGGTTACAGACCCGATCACGAGGAAATACAAGAATACCAACTCTCCGGCCGTTAAGCATGTGGACATAGTGAAGGGCCGGGAGATAAAGATAACGGTAATGCCGAAAGGTTTCGGAAGCGAGAATAAGGGAAGAATAACCATGCTGAACCCCACGGCAGGAGAAGACGCGATAGTGGATTTTTGCGTAAAGACCGTGGCCTTGGCCGGACCGGATGCCTGTCCTCCTTATGTGCTGGGAGTAGGGATAGGCGGGACAATGGATTCATGCGCTTTAATGGCCAAGAAAGCTCTGCTTGGCCCTGTTTCCGGGAGGCGCGCTACGGCAAGGACAAGCGCGCTTGAGAAAAAAATACTCAAAAAGGTGAACGCTCTCGGGATAGGGGTAATGGGTCTCGGAGGCAGGACAACGGCTCTGGCCGTAAATGTGGAAACAGGGCCCACTCACATAGCCGGCCTTCCGGTATCGGTGGCGCTCTCCTGTCATTCACTGCGGTCAGCCTCAGGGGTGATATAGGTTTTGAAAAATATGAAAAGGATCTTTGCGCCATTATCGGAAAAAGAGATCCGGTCTCTCAAGGCCGGGGAAATGGTATTTCTTTCGGGAACGGTGTATACCGCCAGGGATCAGGCTCATCTCAGGTTGTCAGAAGGGATAAAAAGCGGCAAAAAACCTCCTTTCACGCTTAGGGGCAATGTGTTGTTCTACGCCGGGCCCACGCCCAGAGGAAAACGCGTAATAGGTTCCTGCGGGCCTACAACGTCAAGCCGGATGGACGGGTTCACTCCTGATGTTCTTGGTCTGGGGGCAAAGGGGCTTATAGGAAAGGGGAGGAGGTCCGAAAATGTGAGGGCCGCCGTAAAAAAAGCCGGCGCTGTCTATTTTTTGGCTCCGGCCGGGGCGGGAGCCTACCTTTCGGAAAAAGTCAAAAGTTCACGGGTAGTGGCTTTTAAAGATCTCGGTCCCGAAGCGGTATACAGGCTCGAGGTGAAGGACTTCCCTCTAATAGTGGGAATAGACTCTCGCGGAAAAGACATATATTCTATCGTATCGGGCAAAAAAGATCGCAAAAGAGGGAGTTCATAATATGAGACAGGACGGAAGAATGCCTAACGGCATGAGAAAGATAAACATCACAACGGACTATATAGATTACGCGGAAGGGTCCTGCCTTTTTGAAGCGGGGAAAACAAAAGTGGTATGCACCGCCAGCGTGGAGGAAGGGGTGCCGCTTTTTCTGCGGGGAAAAGGAACGGGCTGGATAACCTCTGAATACTCCATGCTTCCAAGGTCCTGTCAGAAAAGAGTGCAGAGAGAATCCTCAAAAGGAAAGCAAGGCGGGCGGACTCATGAGATACAGCGTCTCATAGGAAGGTCCATGCGCGGGGTGGTAAACATGGAAGCGCTGGGAGAAAGGACGATATGGATGGACTGCGACGTGATCCAGGCGGACGGCGGAACCAGATGCGCCAGCATAAACGGCAGTTTTATAGCTCTTTACCTGGCGTTGGGGCGGCTTAAAAAAGATAATGCGCTGAAAGAAATACCCATCAACAGTTTTATCGCCGCGGTGAGCGCCGGAATGGTAGGGGGAACCCCTTTTCTGGATCTTACGTATGAGGAGGATTCAGCCGCCGAAGTAGATATGAACGTGGTGATGACCGATGGCGGGAAATTCGTCGAGGTGCAGGGAACGGCGGAAAAAGAGCCGTTCGGAAAAGAAGATCTGGATGAAATGCTTGACCTGGCGAAAAAGGGAATAATGAAAATAGTGGAAAAACAGAAAGAAGCTCTTAAATCAGCGGGGGTCATATGAAACTTCTTTTAGCCACGCATAACAGGAAAAAAAGAGATGAGCTTAAAACCATACTCGGCGGGTCGAAGACGGTGAAGGTCATGATATTGGACGATCTGAAGATAGAAGTCCCGGTGGTGGTCGAGGACGGCAGGACTTTCAGGCAGAACGCGGTGAAAAAGGCCCTCACTCTTTCCAGGTTTTTCGACGGACTTGTTCTGGCTGACGATTCCGGCCTTGAGGTAGAGGCGCTGGGAGGGAAGCCCGGCGTGAGATCGGCCAGGTTCGCCAGATCAAAGGCCACCGACGAAGAGAATAATGAGAAAGTCCTTAAACTCCTAAGCCTTATCCCGGAGAAGAACCGCTCGGCCAGGTTTGTATGCCACTTGGCGCTGGCTTCCGACGGACATCTTCTGGAAAGTTTCGAAGGTGTTGTCGAGGGAGCCATACTTGAGCAGCCAAGAGGGGACAACGGGTTCGGTTATGATCCGCTTTTTCTGCCCCGCGGCAAGAACAAGACTTTCGCGGAGATGGAAGCTGAAGAAAAAAATAAAATAAGCCACCGAGCCCAGGCTCTGAAGAAAATGAAACCCGCCATTAAAAAGTATCTTAAATAAGGATCCAGACGGTTTTACAGATATCGGAGCAAAGCTGCCTTTGAAAGATAATCCTCCCGTATTTCTTCGTGATTCCTCGGAACCGCGGGCGGGAGGAAAATGCTGAGGTTCCCGCTCACAAAGAATTCCCTGGGATTATTCCCGGCCAGAGAGAGAAGGGAAAAAGCTATGGAATCCACGTCATTTCTCCCGGACATGAGGGCGACTGTAAGCGCCACCATGTTCACCGCCCTCATGAAATCGGGGTTCGCGGCGTCAAGGTCCTCGTCGCGGAATTCGGAAAGCAGATGCGAAAGGTTAAGACGGGCTATGCCATGGAGAGAAGCCTCATTGTAAGGCATGGGCAGTACTTTGGCCGTGTCTCCGCCGTGCGGCTCAATCCTGTCGTCTATGATGTCGGTTATGGCGGAAGAAGAGAGAAATCCCGAAACAGAGGAATATGTTTTAGCTCCGGAAGAGGCGTTAATCGCCGCGAGTACGGAGGGATCAGCGTCCATCTCCGAAAGCAGGGTCCGGCTTATAGAGCAATGCACGCGGTTTTTTCCGGCCGGGAGAGAGGCCATGGAAACAAGGGCGGATAGCGCCTGGTCTTTACCGGTATGATGGGATATGGAGACCTTTCCGAAATTCTGCTTTGCCGCGAAACTTCGCGCCGCGCCGGCGGACGAAGAAACTGATGGCCCTAGAGACATAGCCTCCTGAAGAGTACCCTCAGAGACGGATGGCTCGGCTCCCAAAACGAAGATGTAAGAGTTTTTCCCGAAAAAGAGGTCCTGATAACATTTCCCGGAAATTTTTTCGGCAGTTTCTTTAAAATCTTCCCGGGACGCGGCCGGAAAATCCTTTTTCCCGGAGGATACGCGCGATGAGATCACCCCGCGGGCCTCGTTAAGGTCGCGCGAAGCCAGGATGGGCCCCAGGACAGACCTTATTTTTAAAGTATTTCCCGCGTAAAGTTCCGCGACCATGGCCGAGAAATGCGCCCTGGACCTGTCGACGGGGTTTTCAGCCGCACCTTGAGCGTCTTCCAGCTGGGATTGTATGAGGTAAGCTTCCGTTATCTCATGAAGAAGAACGCGGCCGGCTATCATGTATTTTTCGGCTGAGGAAAGACCCGAAACTTTCGAAAAATCGGAATAGATCTTTTCTCCTATATCGGCGGGGAGAAGAGCGTCTGAAAGGATCTTTTTCATTCCCGTTATCTTTTCAGGGGAATCCGGGGTCTCGGCAAGGGCGAGCAAGACGTTTATGAGGTTCCAGTTCACGGCCGCGGTTTTGCCGTCTTCCGAAATCGAAGCCAGGACAGATCCGTTAAGCGGCCTTATGTTTATCCGTTTTCCCTCAAGGTCAATAAAATCCAGAGTCTGGAAAACTTTTCCTTCAGAGCTGATGCCGACGGGAAGTTCAGGGAGCCCGTCATCCCTTTTGCTTAAAAGGGACAGCGTTTTTTCCGCGCCGATGAACACAGGGTCAAGGTCCTGAGAACTAACCATCGGCGTTCCCCCCGTAAAATTATCCCCGCCTACCCACGAGATCCCCCCGCCGAGAAGAGAGATGTTCCCGTCGGGCAAGAGAGGAGAGGTCATTTCGGGTTTTTCTTCCGACAGCCATTCTACCAGAGAAAGAAAGCGTTCCAGGTTGTTCTTTCTCCTCTCCATCTGGCTCAGCAAAGACTGGGAGGAAGCATATTTCCCGGCAAGAACATCGTACTCCAGCCGGGCGGCCTGCGAGTTTTTCCGGGCGGCATCGGCCTCTTCTTTAGACGCGAAGTATTTTTCCTCGGCGGCCTGAGCCCTCGAGGCGATAACACTTCTTTTATGCCTGATCTCGGAAAATTCCGCGCGCAAAGAAGAAAGATCGGAGCCAGACCTTTTGCGTATTTCAAGCTGGTTTATCTTCTCGGAAAGGAACTTTTCCCTCGCGCTTACGGCGGAAAGCTCCTCCCGCAAAGTCTCAAGAGCGTCCCAGGAAGAGTATTCTTTTTCCTCGGCCTGATTTTTCAGCGAATTGGAGAGTTCCACTTTTTTTCTAAGGGCCTGAAGGTCATATTTAAGGCGGGAGGCTTCCTCGTATGCTCCCAGAAGCGGTCCGGTGGAAAAAGACTGGTATTCTTTTCTTTTTTGGGCGAGCAGTTTTTCATAATTACCTGTCTGATGCGCTCTGGCTAGGTCTACCATGTTCCTGGCCAGGATAAGGTCATGCCCGTTCTTTATCATCCGATGGGCCATCCCTTTAGACGAAAAAGTCTCCCATTCCGCCGCGTCAAAAGGAGTGTCTCCGTTGACCAGCTCGTCCGATATGACTTCGAGGGCGAATACGTCCTGAGCTTTCAGGTATGCCCAGAGCGCTTTTTCCCCGACGCTTCTAAGTGCCGTGTAGATGTCCTCATTGAACTGATAAAAATGCGCGTATCCGGGAGTCGCGGCTTTTTTTACTTCCGGGATGATTATATTTTCTCCTCTTTTTTCGGTGAATATCGCGGTCTCAAAATCTATTATCCGTATGTCCTGTTTTTCTATGTTTATAAGGATGTTATCGGGTTTAAGGTCCCGGTGGACTATGCCGTTCCGGTGAAGTTTGCCGGCTATGGAATGTATTCTCTGAGCCCAGGACGAAAGTATTTCTTTTCTCTGGTCGGGTGTTTTTCGGGCGAACAGCGCGTCAAGCTGGCGCTTTATCTCGGCGCATTCCGCCTGAAAACGTTCGGCTTCTTCCGGGGTCTTAACATCCGGCCCGGCGTGGATCTCGGGATAGAGAACATGCAGGATCTTATTGAGGGTGAACCCGCCTTTCACCATGGGGGCTGCCGTAAAAAGGCCTTTATCCTTTACGCAGAAAAACGTATTGATGATATTGTTCACTGTTCCATGGTCTCCCTCGAGCCAGGCCTTTTCCAGTTTTTTGGCCTGGTCCTCGTGACCTATAGAAGAGAGGAAACTGACAGGGTCATGGGCGCACAGCTCCTTCATGCCGAGAGAGTTTATTTTCCACTCTTTGAGCCAGCTTGCTATTGCCGAAGTTCCATCGGCGAACTGACCGAACTTTATGACCCAGTCCGATGGGCTTTCGGGATCGTAGGTTTCCAGCCGCGAGAAGTTCATTCCCGCAAGCCAGTTTCCGTGTAAGGGAATATCGTCTTTCTTGGAGTCGCTTTCGAGCTTTATCCCGAAGATCTGGTCCGAGCGTCCTCTTATGGCGGTGCGGAAATTAGTGTTGTCCGTTATGGTCGTTTTCTGTCCGGCCAGTCTTATTATCCTGTTTAAAAAGGCCACTACATTTGTTTCTTTTTTAACGGGAGTGAGCGACATTTTTTTAGCGGCTTGCACCTCGAAAGGTTCCTCGGGAACGCTGCCGTAGAGGCCGGTATGTCGGATAAGTTCGCTGTCGTGTTTGTGATGGTCGTCCGGGCGTATCTGCTCCAGGCCTTTTTCTGAGGGCACTATGACAACCCCGGAGTTGTAAGACCCGAAACGGTATCCAAGCCTCCCGGAGTCGCCGTAAAGCTGATCGTTGGTTGTGCCGTCATGCGAAAAATGTGTTTTTGTTTTCGGGCTTTTTGACAGATATGACTCCAGCGAAGATAGGAAATCTTCTATCTTGTTCCAATCCTTCAATGGGGCCCCCTCGATGTCGACAAGCCAGATCACAACCGTCTTGCCTTCCTGGTCGTAAGAAGAGGAGTCTTCGTGTGTCCGGACCAGCTTTTGGCCGAAAGGTTCGGATATTTTGAAAGGGAACCCCCATTTTTCAAGAAGCGACACCGCGCCGGAAAGAAGATCGATATCTATTTTCCCCGTGTCGTCAGTAGCGTCTATGTGGACTTTTATGCCCTGGGCTATCTGATGGTTTTTCTGCCACAGGCCCCGGTAAAAGCGGAGTCCCTGAGACTCATACCAGGTGCCTTTTTCCGTGCGAATAAGGCTGTGGGAACTCATAAGAGCCTGAAGATCGCTGAGCCTGTCGGCATAGTCTCGTTTTCCGGACCGACGGACAAGGTCGGATCTCTCCCACACGGCTATAGCCGGTTTGCCTTTCATGGCCGAGGAAAACATCCGAGAGGCGAGGGAAATGTCGTCTTTAAGAAGAGCTTCGGTTATAAGGTCCGCCATGCGGTGGTCGTCAAGGAATCCCGAGATAATACCATGCACCAGAGCCCGGCGCACTTCTTCTATTGTGTAAAGCCCGGAGCTTATGGATACTCCCATGCCTCCTGAGTGTTCCAGTATTTTGGTTCTGCCGAGCCCCGAGGAGAACTGCATGTGCAGCTTCTTGCCTTCGGCATTTTCGCCGCGGTGAAGATCTATTATCTGGCGTTGGATAGAATGGTCTTGTGTGACCTCAAGGGCGATGCCGCAGGCGTCGTCGCGGTCTTCGTCCGAAACTTCCGTAAAATCGCCCCGGGCCATTATGCGGTCTATGTACACCTCGTGGACCCTGTGAAGAAGTTCGTCCAGCGAGAGACGTTCAGTTGTTCCCGAGCCTATTTCCAAGGTCTTACCGCCGTCCATGGATATTATCAGTTTTTTTCCGCGCGCTATTTCCCCGGTTACATAGGCGTTGACTTCGTATTCTTCCAGATCAGCCTCTGTCAGGGCATCTTTTATCGGCGCCAGAGCGCTCGGCACCTGCAGCGAATAGGCTCCGGGAGCTGCGGATATGGGGAAAAAGCCGTTGCTGCCTTCCAGAACGCTGAAATACGGAGAGGCGTATCCCTCCGCGTTCCTGAAAGAAGGCATTACCGTTACGTATGCTATACCTTTTTCCCGGAAGACGCGGGCAAGGTTTTTTGTGTGGAACCCTCCGGTAACAAGAACGGCCGTCCGTGACAGGGGGGACGATATCATATTCCCAAGAAAGGCTTCGTCGCGAAGTAAGGAGTATTCATAGAACAAGGCCGCTTTTGCCGTGTACCCGGAAAGATCGCGGGCCGCGCTTCCAGCCCCCTCTGACGTGGAGCCGCAGGGAATAAAGTTTTCCACAAAACTGCCCAGGTCCTGTAAGCGGGAAGAGTGGGTTCTGTAAAAATTGAAATCTTTTTCGGTTACGGTAAAAGAAAGTATTCTGCCCGCTGTTTCAAGAAGCCGCGCAAAGAATAAAAGTTCTTTCTCCTCAGGCGTGCTCGCGAAAAGGTCCAGAATAGAGTTTTCAAGGGACGGGAGTTCTTCCGTGAGAAATGTGTCGTCGATAGCGCCGTGGTCCGCGGAATAAGAGATGTATTTTGAGAGTTCCCGGAAATCTTCAAATCTCTCTCCCAGTATGGCTGACCTGGCGTAAAGATATCCATGGAAAGACGCTTCGGAGATCTTCCCGAGACGAAAATTTTCAGCCGCCTGGGCTATGGATAGAACATCTTCCCCGGGGAGATGTTCTCCAAGAAGCTCCACAAGCATTGTTCTCTCCGTTCCGGCTTTTTCGAAATCTATACCGCGTTCCTTTTCCAGTATTCCGGCCATTTTTTGAGAAAGGGGATACAGAGACACGTCTATGCCGGAAACTTCGGCTAAAGACCAGAGATAGGTGAAATAGTCCTTTAGTTCCAGGGTCCCCGAGCGATAACCGACCTTGAATTTTTCGATCTCAAGAAGTTTTTCCGAAAAAACACTTTTTTGGGCTTTGGAAACCTCGTCATTTAACACGCTAAGCAGTCTGCCGGATTCTTCTTTTGCCGAAACCGATTCCCTGTACGCCGAAAGGTTTTTTGAGTAAAGAAAGGGGTCTTCGATCCCCCAGAGGAAAACTCCGCCTTCTGACACAGCGGCGTACTCGGCGCCGTTCAAAAGCCCCTTTTCAAGCAAGATGTCGGCGGCTTTTTGAGCGAGGTCTCCGGAACCAAGGTGAGAGAAAAGGGACGTATCATAAGGACCCTCGCCTCCCTCCAGATTAACGACATATGCGCCGTAACGCTTGCTTAGGTACGATATTATTCCGGCTACAGCCTTTTGCGCGTCGTAATTACAGTGAGCATCCTGTATGTGGATCACTGTATATCCCGAGGGATCAGCTCCGCCGTCCCATCTGTCGGTTATAAAACCGAGTCCGTAAGGAATTTCTATAGTGTTTGCCGCGGACAAGTTTGCGGTATCATGGACAGCGCGATCTGAGCTTGGAACGGGATATTGGTCTTTCCCCAGAGAAAGGCCGGGACAAAGCAGGCAAAAAGCCAATGATAGTGAAACAGCTTTTTTCAAGCGGTTAAAACTTGCGCGCGCTGATCGGCAGAGGAAATGTACAGTCATGCGATAACAACCTTTTTTTTGTCCTAAATATCTAATTAGTCTACCTCAAAGGCGGAAGGAAAGCAATAGGTGGCATTTTAGCTTTTTTATAACCTAACAAAAGGCAAGAGAAAGGATAGGTTTGTCCGGCGAGAGATTATGTTTTAAGGACAAGAGTATAATAATCCGAATATATCATTTTGGAGCCGTTTTTGTAGGAGGCTCGCGCGCGCACTTTCGAGGAGCCTTGTTTGATAAGCTTGAAGGCGTTGTTCCATTCTCGTTCAGTCAGGATTATCTCGAATTCCTTGGTTTTGCCGGGGGCTCGAGGAAGTATTTTTTAAAACCACTTTGAAAGGGCGTACAGGGCCGCCCCCGATCTCTATAACCGGATTTATGGACTCGTAATATATGTTCTTATCTTCCCCGTGTTCGTAGAATAACTGGATCGTCAGTTCAAAAGGATCCGCGGCCAGAGCGATGGGACCCTGGATCATAAACGCTAAAGCCAGAATAACGATAAAACACGAGGCTTTCCTGATATTCATGATAACATCCTTTTTTGCATATTATACCACCGGCCGGAGCTATGGCGACAAATGTAAAAGGCGGAACGTTCTTACGGGCCAAACAGCCATTACCAAGTATACCTTAAACCCCCGCACTTTTGTATTGATCGGTGAAAGAAAAAACTATCGCTGCGGTCAAGATGCGATCCTGTTCCTGAGATCAGCTAGCTGCTGCTGATTGACCTTGAATAAACCCTGTTTAGGCCGGTCGAGATCCGCGATCAGAACAAGAATAAGAGAAAACGCCACACAGGATATCAGGAAAACAAAAGAGCCGCGCGCGCCGCTAAGGCCGGACTGGTAACCGGCCGCCGACATGCTCAGCAACGCGACAACGTAGAGAACTATCCAGATAGTGCCCGGAATGCGGGGTCTTAAGGCGACCGCGATACGTGTAAAATGCTTGGCGATCATCTCATCTAATTTGTCGGTGAAAAGCCAGGAAGAGCTGGCCCCTGTGGCATTTATTTCCGCCGACACCGCTTCGGACCATAACTGGTCGTGGATCTTTTCGGAATCGGAAAGCAGCTCCCGGAGCTCTTTTGGGGAAGTTGTATGGGCCATCCTGAGGCGTATATCGATGTAATCTTTCAAAAGTTCTTTGATCTTTGTTCTTGCTGGTTCAGGCAGCAGCCTGGATTTGAGGTAGACCGATCTTATGGAATTGGTGTCTTCGAGGAAAGCTGTTTTTCTCGCGTCAAAATGGGACGATGCTATGCCGAAAGTAAAGGCCAGAAGAAAGGCCAGAAGTCCGAATGTCGAGCCTATCATAGTGCCGATGTGAGCGTCTTTTGTATCGCGGGAAACAGAACATCTGAATTTCCCGAACTTAAAGCCTATCTCATAGAACAAGACCGATATGAGCACGGTGCCGGCAAAAAGCTTCCAAAGGCTTACGACCGAAAAGAACCCCATGATCTATACCTCACTCATTAAAGAAGACAGCTTCCGCTGATGGCCGGCTTGATCCGAGTTTAAAAAAATGGGGTGAGCGACGGGATTTGAACCCGCGGCAACCTGAGCCACAGTCAGGCGCTCTACCAGCTGAGCTACGCCCACCACCGATGTACATCTACAGATACAGACACTTTGGTGACAGGCACCACCTTACAATTAAAAAGCGATGGTGTTGCCAGTCACCTCGACCTCGAACAATCGGTCCTTCGGGTGAATTTCGCGATAGCGAAATTCAGATCATGGCGCGCCCGGCAGGATTCGAACCTGCTACCCTCTGCTTAGAAGGCAGATGCTCTATCCAAGTGAGCTACGGGCGCAACTTTTTAAAGAACACGATCTTACCCAAAAACCCTAAAAACAAAAACAGTAAAACATAAAACACAGCGCATTTCAACCCGGAAAAGAGCCCGGGCAAAAAATGGTGCGGGCGAAGGGACTCGAACCCCCACGGTAAAACCACTAGCTCCTAAGGCTAGCGCGTCTGCCAATTCCGCCACGCCCGCTGAAACGCAAGCAAACAAAAAAACAAGCAAAAAACTCGAGTAACTTGGCGGATAAATAAAAACTGGTCGGGAAGGTGGGATTCGAACCCACGACTCCCTGCTCCCAAAGCAGGTGCGCTAGCCAGGCTGCGCTACTTCCCGGTCCTGATTGCCGGTTTTTCTGTAAAATCCCGGATAAAACCCCACACATTATAACAACCGTGAATGGCTAAGTCAATCAGGGGTTTAATGCCGGCTTGTCAGGACAAAAGAAGGACCATGGCCGCTCTTTCAACAGCGAGAGCCCTGAGGCATGCCTCAAAAATGTCCTTCCCCGAAGAGACCACGCCATGACGCCTTAAAAGGACAGCGTTATGCCCCGAAGAAAAAGTCCCCGCGACGGCTTCGGCCAGTTGAGGGCTTCCCGGCAGTATATATGGCAGTACTAGAGAGCTCTTGCCTATCATGCAGTCAAATTCGTATGACGGGCTTTCAAGGACGGAGAACTTTTCGGCAAAGGCGATAGCGTAAGGGGAGTGGGTATGAGCTACGGCGAAGATGTCCGCTCGGGACTTGTAAATTGAAATATGAAGTGGTGTCTCGGAACTCAGTTCCCTGCCCGCAGGTGTTACGGACGTTCCCGAAAGCTCGAGCTTGAGATAGTCCTTTTCAGCGGCCGAAGACATATCGACTCCTCTTTTTTTAATATAAATGTCACCGCTTTCGCGAGCGCTTATATTCCCGCCCGACCCGATAACAAGAGAATGGGAGTGTAAAAATCTGCCGGACGCTACAAGGTCTTCTAAAATAGCCATGAACACCGCCTTTCACGGAAGTGTACCATGCCCCGAAGCTCGGAGTCAAGGCGTACGCCAGCCGCGTGATAAAGCGAGGGAGAGCACCGAGTGAAGATTTCCACGCTGGGCAAATCGAGCGTCCCTGAAGGAAATGATGGAATGCCAGCCGCTCTTAAAACACACTTCGGAACATATGACGGCACAATGGAGTGATCAATTTTTTACCTGATGCTTGACAGCGAGTAAAAAGTCAGTATACTTGCTGTAAATATCAGAGTTAAAGTACATACTTCATTTACTCGGAAGAGATTTCATGAATCCTAAGACATTGAACGCTAAAGAGATATCGAAAAAATTCAATCTGCCGTACCATACGGTGAATTATTACACAATGATAGGTTTGCTGCCCGTCCTTTCCAGGTCGGGTAATAAACGCGTGTATGACGAGCAGACGGTTATAGCCAGGATAGAGCGTATACTGGGCATGATAAAGGAAGGATATCCCCTTAGCCTTATAAGAAAAAAACTGGACGGGGTATGAGCTACTACAAGATACTGGGTTTTGAAAAAGAGCCTTTTTCGACAAGTCCCGACCCGGAGTTCTTTTATCTTTCAAAGGAACACGAGGCCGCGCTCAATAATGTGCTCATAGACCTGAGGCTTAAAAGAGGGCTTTCGGTGATCCTGGGCGATGTGGGGACGGGAAAAACAACCCTTTCCCGGAAACTTATCCAGGAACTTAAAATGCGCGAGGATTTTATTTTTCACTTTATACTCGATCCTTCTTTCGAAGACGAGAAGTCCTTCCTGAGATCGCTTTTGAGGAATCTGGACATAGAATGCGAAACCTGGCCCGCGGGCGCAGAGCCCACGGTAATGGATATGAGGGAATCCCTCGAGAAGTTCCTTTTTAAAAAAGGGGTTACGGAAAACAAAACGGTGACGCTGATAATAGACGAGGCTCAGAAACTCAGCGAAAGTTCGCTCGAGGTCCTGAGGGTCTTCCTGAATTTCGAGACAAATAAGTTCAAGCTTTTGCAGATAGTGCTGATGGGGCAGCTCGAACTGCACGCTAAAATAGTCGATATACCGAATTTCCTGGACAGAATAAGTTTCAAATACACTCTTAACCCGCTTGACCTCGAGGAAACGCGGGAGATAATAGAGTTCCGGGTAAGGCAGGGAGGGTATACCTCGAGCATGCGCATATTTCTGGAGGAGGCGGTAAGGGAGATACATCAATACTCAAAGGGATATCCCCGCAGGATAATAATGCTTTGCCACAAGGCCCTTAAGAGGCTGATACTGACAAGCAAGATGGCGGTGGATGCCGAGCTGATACGCGAACTTATAGACGAGGAGAAACAATCGGGATGGTACAGAGAAAGCCTATTACCTCAGAAAAACAGCTGTTAAGCCTTATAGAGAACCCGGAAGGGCCGAATGAGTTAAAAATGAGGGCTAGAGCGGTCCGGAGGGGCTCGTCGCCGCTTTTTTCGGCGGCCGTCCTGAGGGAAAGGTTTTTTTTTTTAACGGGGAACCTTAAGAAGGTTTTCAGCCCCGCGGGGCTTAAGCGGCTCGCGGAAAAGAACCTGATAAACAGGTTTCTTTTTTTCGGGGCGCTTCTGGCGGCCTCTTACGCTATCGCAGATTTTTCTTATCTTTTGAACTATTCGGACAGGATGGAGGATCTGGAGGCCAGGCGGTACGAGAAAAGCGGGTTTGATTTCTCCGCAAAACCTTTTTCGGACGACAAAGGAGAGGAATACTATCTGAAAAAGACCGCGGAACGGAACATTTTCCGCATGGGATACAAGGCCCCGGAACCCGAACCCGAGGTTCCGGTGGAAAGGGAGACCAGATACAGCCCGGTACCGGCCATAACCGAGATGACGCAGGACCTCAGGCTTGTAGGCATATCCTGGTCGGAAAAGCCCGACGCGCTGATAGAGGACTCAAAAGCGTTCAGGACTTTTTTCGTAAGAGAAGGACAGATGATAGGAGAGGTAAAGGTCGAGCAGATACTGAAAGACAGGGTGGTATTGCGGTACGGGGAAGACACCGTGGAGCTTAAGTGAAGAGGACAGGACTATTTTTATTCGTGTTTCTTTTTTCTGTCGCGCTTTCCGTGGGGGGGCAGGGCCTTACGGGAGAGGAGACCCTTTCTACCCAGACACCGTCGGGCATAACCGAGGAGTCTGTCAACAATCTTGAGCCTCTTGCCGGCGGAATGGACGCGAGGATATCGCTTGACCTGAGGAACATAGAGGTGGTAGACGCTCTTCAGTATCTCTCGCAGAGAGCGAGCATGAACCTTGTAATGACCAAGAACGTTACGGGGCGAGTTTCCTTGAGGGTGGAGAACGTTCCGGTAAAGGACATATTCGACGTCATGCTGAGGTCCAACGGCTTGGCGTATTCAAAGCCCGGCGAGATATACAACATAATGACCGAGGCCGAGTACCGCGCTCTTTTCGGTAAAAGGTTCGACGATATCAGGGAAGTCAAGATGTTCCGGATACAATACGCCATCCCGGAGCAGGTGTTTTCTCTTCTGGATACCCTTAAAAGCGAAATAGGAAGGGTGCTGGTGGAGCCGGATTCCGGGACCGCGGTAGTTATGGACACTCCGGAAACGATAAAGGAGATGGAAAAGGCCATGGCGTCGCTCGAGCAGAGGAATACGGTGAAGGTCTTTAACCTGGAATACGCCAACGCCACAGAGGTTACGGAGCAACTCAAGGAACAGCTTGACGCCAAAAAGGTAGGTTCCATAAGAGCTGACGAAAGGTCCAACCAGGTCATAATTCAGGCTCTTCCCGAGAGGATGGCCGAAATAGAGACTCTGATAAAAGCACTCGACCAGAAAACGAAAAGGGTTCTTATAGACGTCAAGATAATAAAGGTCAAACTTTCCGATCAGATGACCCAGGGAATAGAGTGGGAAGGGCTCGTTGATATAGGGTCGCAGTTCGGCATGATGTATTTCGGGTCCGTACCCTTCAGCGTGATGAAAGGGGCAACCGCCGTGGCGGACTGGACCGGGACATGGGCTTCCCGCAACCAGTTCAGGGAAGGCTTTATGCCTTCGGACATAGGAGCTTATCCGCAGACGCCTCCCACGGCAGGAAAGATCTCGCCAGGCACCATGCATATCGGTTCAGTTACCGGGAAAAGGGACTATGATGTTCTGGTAAAATATCTCCAGACGCTCGGGAGAACACAGATACTTTCCAATCCCAAGCTTTCGGTAGTGAATAATCACGAGGCCAAGATACACGTGGGTGAACGCCAGGCGTATGTAACGACCACCACCACTACCGGACAGGCGACAAGCACCATCGCCGAAGATGTGCAGTTCGTCGATGTCGGGATACAGATAGCGGTGACGCCTACCATTAACGAGGAAGGCTACATCACAATGAGGATAAAGCCCGAGATCTCGAGTGTTGTCTCGTATCTTATAACTCCGACCAATAACAAGATACCCATAATCGACACATCAATGGCGGAAACTACGGTAATGGTGAAAGACGGGCATACCGTGATAATAGGCGGGCTTAGAAAAGAAGAGAAGAGCTCGGACTCGGAAGGCATCCCATATCTCAGCAAAATACCGGTTCTGGGTTTCCTTTTTAAGGAAGGCGGCGACAAGACGGAAAGGACCGAACTACTTGTCATGATGACTCCTCATGTGGCGTATGACGACACTCTGGATACAGGCAACGAAAGGGAGTTCGATAAGATAGGGAAGGACTATGAAGATTACGCTCCCATAAGAAGCAAAAAAGACGGTGATGGCGGGTCTTTGGCGGATGCCGCTAAGGAGCCGGAAGAAGTTACAGGCGCCGTAAGCGAGCCCGAAGTAAGGATAAAGCCGTATATGTGAGGCGGGTAATACCCGAAGGCAAAAATGAAAACTACAAGCATAATCATAAGTTTCTTGTCGGCGTCGCTTTTCGCCCTGGCGGCAGGAGGGACTTATGTTTTTTACGATGTCTCCAAGCTTAAACGGGAGAACGAGGACCTTCTGCGGAGGAACGAGAAGATAGTGGAGGAAAGGGAAAGCCTTCTCGAGCAGGTAAAAGCCCGTCCTGAGAAGTCCGAACCGCAGAAGGACTTCAGCCAGGAAAACCAGGCTCTTAAAAAACAGAACGACCTTTTGCAGAAAGAAAAAGAAAGTCTCCTTGCAAGGATAGATCAGTTAAGCGAGGTGGGGCCCGAAGGTATGGCTATGGGCATAGACGACCTTCGCATCGAGAACTCGGCGCTGCGCAGAGACAGGGATAATATTCTCGCCCAGGTGAAGATACTTTTGAACGAGAGAAATAAAGCCACCGAGGTTCTGGAGGTTATGGAAGAGGCCCAACAGAGGATAGAGGCTCTTGAGGCTGAGAAAGCGGAGCTTACGGATAAAAACGAGTCTCTGGCGGGAGTTATAAGGGACCTGGAATCACAGGCTTCTAATATCGCCAGGGAAAGGGATGAGGCGCTGGATTCTTATGAAAGAGCCACTTCCGAAGGAGCTTTAAAGGACCTCAAGAACGAGACATCCCAGCTTAAACAGGAGAAAAGAGCTCTCGAGGGTGAAGTGAAAAAACTGCAGGGGCTTTTAGAAAAGACAGCTAAAGAAAAAGAGAAGATAGAAACCGATAAAAATAAACTTTCCCACGAGATAACCGGGTACAAGAAAAAATACGAACATGCCGTCAAGACCAACCGGGAAATGGAGAGGGAAATGAGGGACCTGCCCAAGAAGTTCTCGGAACTGGCCAAAGAGAACGCGAAACTCATAAAGCAGACGGCAAAAACGCATTATAACCTGGGAGTGTTCTACACCAAGAACAAAGAGTATAAGAGGGCGGCCGTGGAGTTCGAAAAGGCCCTGGAAGTGGCTCCAGACGAGCCATACGCGCATTTTAACCTTGGTTACATATACGCGGAACACGTTGTTGACCGTAAGAAAGCCCTGGAGCATTTCAGGGATTTTCTAAGGCTCTCAAAAGGCGACGACCCCGATATCGACTGGGTTAAAAGGTACGTCCTCACATGGGAAGCCTTTGAGGGTACTTCTCCCATGCGCTGAAAACCGGTAAAAATATTTTGTAAGGAACCCTGAAAAAAGGGAGGTAGATAAATGGCAAAATTCAGAATGATGGCTGCCGTTCTTGTCGCGGCGTCGGGTTTGACTTATTCCTGCGCGGCCGCCGGCTCCTCTGATGTAAGATTCACCGCAGAACTTGATAAAGCGGAGTATGCCACGGGTGACGCCGTGAACATAGATTTCGTTCTTGAAAATAATGGAGAGGAAGCTGTTTATGTCAATCAGCGCTTTTACGCGATGGGGAAAGATTCCCAGGCCAGGGACAGGGATGTGACCGTCGAGCTTATATCCCCGGAAGGGGAGAGTCTGCCCTGTAAATTCACATACACCCCGGGGCTTCCAAGGACCGGGAATTTCAAAAAGCTTGAAAAAGGCGAGAGCGCAAAAACCGAGAGACCCCGCAATCTCAAGGGGTATTTTGATATAGAAAAACCCGGAAAGTACACGGTAAAAGCGGTTTATGAGAACATGTATGGCGAAGAGATAGGGCTGGATACGGTCAAAGGGCCCATAGCCGCAGAGCCCGTGGTGTTCGAGATCAAGTCTCCGGAATGAGGTAGCAAGACCGCAGGTTCAGGTTAAGGTCGAGGTGACTGGCACAGATCGTATTTCCCGAGTTGAAGTGCCTGTCATCGATGCAGGTTTAGGTGACTGGCACAGATCGTATTTCCCGAATTGAAGTGCCTGTCACCAATGTGTCTTTAGGAGGGTGAAATGAAAAAATTTTTAGGATATCTCTTGGCCGTAATGATGATAACATGCGCGCCGTACGGATGCGCCCGTGAGGCTTCTAAGGTATCCCAGGAAACTAAGGAAGTTACCGCCGAACAAAAATCGGCAGAGGCATCAAAGGCCCAGGAAAAAACAAGTTCCGCCGAGGAGGGATCAGACGAACCTAAAGATGAGGCCAAGGTAACGCCGGGCCCCATGATGCCCGGGGCCGTGGGAGAGGTTTTTCACCGCCCGGTCACACCGCAGGAATTTCTTTACCAGTATAAAACTGCTTCGATGTTCACAAGAATGGCAAAAGAAGTGGAGGGGCTTAATGAGCAGCTCAGAGAGGATGCCAGAAGAATAGAGGCATGGCAGAACCTTATATACGGGATAGAGGCCAAGGCTATAGGAATAGAGATAACCCGCGAAGAACTGGAGACGGAGCTTAAGAGGCTTGTTAAAGAACAGGGGTTGGAGTACGGTTCAGCCGAGTACAAGGAATGGGTGCCGAAAACTTTCAACGAAAGCGCGGAAGTTTTTGAGGGGCGGATAAAGGACCTTCTTACGGTCAATAAGTTCCTCAGCATAAAGGCCAATCCCGAGGTCGTAGTCACGGAAGACGAGATGCTGCAGAAATTCCTCAACCAGTACAATTCTTTCGAGAGCGAGTACATACTTTTTGCGACTGACGAGGCCGCGAGGGAGTTTCAGGATAAAGTGCGTGATAACCCGCGCCTCTGGTGGGACACTTATGAGGCGAAGAAAGACCTGGGGCAGAAAGGGGCTTCGTGGATAAACAGCATGACGCTCGAGGCCCTTATCGACCTGTGGAAAATACCAAAAGACGAGGCGTACACTATAGTCGAGAGCGAACCAGGAACCTTTATGGCGGCCCACAACTATTACGGCCCCGTTGTTGTCAGGCTTCTTAATACGCGCCGGGCCGACATGGCGCAGTATGACGACCAGAAAAAAGAATATTACCGCGAAATGCTCACAAGAGGCAAAAAACAGAAAATCGTTAAGGAATATTTCGATGACCTTCTCTCTAGAGCCAGTTTCCGTGATTATGTCGAGGAAAAGAGACAGCAGGAAAAGGTGGAAAGTATGAAGAAAAAGTCGCTTATAGTCCTTAAAACCTCTAAAGGGGACGTAGCTCTGAGGCTTTTCCCGGAATCGGCGCCTCTGGCCGCCGAGAATTTTATCGGTCTTGTGGAGAAGGGATACTATAACGGCATAAAGTTCCATAGAGTAATAAAGGATTTTATGGTTCAGGCGGGAGATCCCAGCGGCACCGGAGCGGGGGGAGAATCTTTCTGGGGGGAGAGCCCTTTTGTGGATGAAATAAAGGAAGGTCTGAATTTCGACGAACCCGGGGTACTCGCCATGGCGAATTCCGGACCGGATTCCAATAAAAGCCAGTTTTTCATAACCGTAGCTCCGGCCAAACATCTTTACGGAAGGCACACCGTTTTCGGAAAAGTTATATGGGGTATGGACGTTGTTAATGCTATAAGTATCGTAGAGACAGATAGTTCCGACAAGCCCAAGGAAGATGTGCTGATAGTTGAAGCGGCGGTAGTCGCGGAATAGATTGAGAGCGTAGAGAGGCGTAAAGTAGGAAGTTCGGAAGGAATAAATATTGTCATTCTGAGCCGAAGGCGAAGAATCTAGAACGGTCGCTTTCCGCGGAGAGAGTGTATTCTGCGCTCTTCACAATCCGCCTGTTAATGTAATACTTCAGGAGCAGACTCTTCAGGGGAGTGTCCTTAATTTTATCCCTTTCGGGCGGCGAATTATTCCAGTCTCGACACACTCTCCCCGCGGTTTTCCAAGACCGATGTGCTGAGGGGGCACCAATGTGTTTTTATGGAACTTTTTCCGAGCGGGATATGTCGAATATGGGTGGAGCAGGAAGAAAGAGGGAAGGAGTAAGGGTTAAGGTTGAGTGAGGCGCGGATAGGGTATCGTGCGGGAAGGTGGAGCGTATTAGCGCAATAACCTGGCATTGTTGCAAAACAGTTTAAAATATGGGATAATTAATACCTAAAATAAAGGAACTTAGGTAAATAGGGAAGGTTTTTAAAAGGGATTTATCATAAAAAAGGGGGTATGGACATGTTCTCTAGAGAAGCGATGAAGGTAGTGAAAGTTGTAATGGCTTCGGCCTTGTTTTGTTTTTCGGCCAGCATCTTAATGGCTCAGGAAACGGAGGAGGAGGCGGTTAAGAGGGCTCTCATGGTGGAAGCGGCCAAAAAGCAGATAAATGACACGCTCTGGGAAATAACCCTAACAGAAAGCACGGATAACGCCAAAAAAGAGGTTGTGGACGACACTATAAAGTTCACGAATATGGGCAGGGTGGAATCGGCGATGCTGATGGAGCAGGGTTTTGGGGCGTCGAACCTGACCTTGAGGATAAGGAGAGAGAACAGCGCTACATGGGAGACCATGCAGGTCACAGAAGACGGCCAGCAGGCTTTCTGGAGAGGCGACATGAGAAGAGATCCCGAAACGGGCGTCCTTAGTGAAACGATGACCGGGGTATTAAGCATACACAAGAACGACAAAGCGGGCACAGTTAAAAACTACACCTTCGCGAGCAGAGGCAAAGGCGCGGTAGTGGAAGAAGTTGTAGTAGAAGAGGCCGCGGTTGTTGAGACCCCTGCCGGAGAAGCTCTTGTAGTGGAAGAGGTCGTAGAGGAAGTTGTCGAGACCCCCTCCGGAGAGGAGCTTATTGAGGAAGAGGCTGTTGAAGTTGTTCCGGTCAAGGCTGAAAAACCGGAAAAGAAGGCAAAGAGAAGCTGGATGTAAGGAATAAGAGGGAAGGGGAAGGGAAGTAGAAAGTAGCAAGTAGTAAGGAGTAAGGAGTAAGAAAAAGGTTGAGGTGACTGGCACGGAGTGTATTTCCCCGAGTTGAAGTGCCTGTCACCAATGTGGTTTTAAGGAGCAAGAGGAAAATAGAAGGTTGAGGTTGAGAGAAAAGCGGGGACGCGTAAATTTGATGCGTGTTCCCGCTTTTATTTTGCATCTTGATACCCGCTCTCCGCGAAGAGAGTGTATTCTGCGCTCTTCATAATCCGCCTGTTAATTTAATATTTCAGGAGCAGACTCTTCAGGGGGGTGTCCTTATTTTTATCCCTTTCGGGCGGCGAATTATTCCAGTCTCGAACACACTCTCTCCGCGGTCTTGCGCGTACCCTCGGCCTGTCAACGCCCTTCCGGGAACATCGGCATCTGCCGGCAGATGCCAATATTCCCTTCAGGGACGCTCGATTTCCCCGGCGTGGAAATCTCGCTCGATGCTCTCCCTCGCTCTCCCTCGGGACAGTTCGGCCATGGTGTTTCATTCCATCATGAAACACCAGCCTCACTGCCCTCGGGATCCGTGCCCGCTCGGTCGACCAACGCCCTTCCGGGAACATCGGCATCTGCCGGCAAATTCAACCTAAACCTGAACCTCAACCTTGATCTGATATTTTTCTCCTTACTACTTTCTCCTTTACTCCAAGACACGTTGGTGCCCCTTCGCTGCAGTTCAGCTGTGCGGTTTCATTTCTCTTTGCTCATGAAACCGCAGCTTCACTATCTCGGGGACAGTTCGACTATGGTGTTTCATCGATTTGGCCGCGAGACAGGATTTTAAAAATACTGTCTCGCGTACTTAAGTTTACCTATAGCCAAATCTATGAAACACCAGTCTCACTGCCAGGCACCTTGACCTCAACCTGAACCTTCGCTTTTCTATGTATCTGTGAGAACACAATTTTCTTAAATTTTTTATTCCCTTAAATTTTTTTCAAAAAAAATGGATTTTTTTAAAAGTTCTTTGTTTTTAAGGGTTTTAGAGCCAAGAGAGGAGGGTATAGGCTTGGGGAAAGCCAGCTTTACTTTGGTTCACTTGAAAAGCGCCACCCTATGTGGCATACTTAAAGTAGAAAAATACTGCGCGAAGTTCCGAAAAAGGCAATCCCGCATTGGCGGGTGCGCAAAACCGTGCGTCCTTGAAATAGAGTAAAGGATCGGCAGGTTACCGAAGGACTCGATGATTTTTATTAAGCCCAGGAGTAAGTAGCCTGGGTTTTTTTTATGTCCAAAGCAAAAAGTGCCAGGCACCAAAGAAAAGTGCCAGGCATTAATGGCAAAAAAAGGCAGAAATTTAACGAAAAGGAAACTAAGATGCCAAGACTTCCGCGTGTACAGATCGAAGGGGCTCTGTACTACGTAACCTGCGAGGGTAATCAGCGGGGACGAATATTTGTGACGGAAGAGGATCACAGGAGTTTTATGGGTATTCTTGCGAAATACAAAGAGCAGTACAAATTCCGGATGTACGCGTATGCGCTGCTTCCGGATCATTTCCACCTTTTGGTTGAACTTCCGGGACAGGAAAAAGAAACTACACCCGCCATTTCGGAAGTAATGAGAGACATAAACTCATCGTACACCAAATATTTCAATCGTGTTCACTCAAGGACAGGGCATCTTTTCAAGCAGAGATACAGATCCGCCCTTGTTGAAAAGGAGGGGTATCTTTTCCCCGCGATAGTTTATACCCATCAGAACCCTAAAAGAATCAAGATTGTCACAAGTCCCACGGAATACCCCTACACAAGCTGTACCATGTATTCCGGGGGGCTAGATTTCTCCAATGGGCTCATGCAGAAGGAAAAAGAAGAGGTGGAAAACCTGCTGGCGGGAAAAGGTTACACACAGGCTGCCGGAGAACTGCTCTCTGCCGGGAACCTGAACCTGCACAAGAGGCTACAGAAAAGGGGAATGCTCGGATCCAAAGGTTTTGAAGACATGGTCAAAAAGGAAATGGAAGAGGTTTCCGGGGCTCCGAGGGATGAAGAAAAAGACCCAAAAGCGCCCGGGAAACGGAAAAATCCGGTAAAAATAGCTGTTTTTGTGGCCGGGTTGATCCTGGTTTATGCGGTTTTCAGGATCTTCTCTCCCGGAACAAGAGAAGAGGCTCCCAAAAACCCCGCTTTTGTGGAATACAGCCTGCCCGAGCAGCTGCAGAACATAATGAAAAGGCTTGAGGGTTCCGAGTGGCAGATAAGGATGGTGCCGGTGACCGGGGGAAAAGTGCAGATGGATACCATAGAGTTCTACGACGGGGTTTTTTCATCGGATAATCTTGTTTTTAGGGGATTTTTCCCGGTAGAGTATTCGCTTCTGGTTAACGATACAGGAGAAGTGGTGTACACGGCAAAGATGAAAAGGGGAGAAGATATGGCTTCCTGGTACGGGGAAGTTTCCGATAGCGGAGAAATGAGGGGAACTCTTACTCTCAGGCAGAAGGGTCTTGAGAACAGGGACTTTTCCTTTGTAAGCGTAAGTTATTCCGGTAAAGATGTCTGGAGAAAACTTATTGAGCCGAAAATTAGACAGTGAGGGAAGTGTCATGTATAATTACTGTAAAAATAAATTGTATATAATAGGCGGAGAAGACAAATTCCGCGTTTCTTTAAGTGCTGCTTCCAAAAACACGAGAGGTGCCTCCATGAAAAAGGTTGTCCTTTGTGCGCTTGTTGTGTTCTCCCTGTTACTCCCAAGCTTTGCCAAAGCGGAAACAATTGATATAGACGAAATCCTATCTCAGAAAAGAGCCGAACTTGAGGGGACAGAATGGCTTGTTGAGATGAGACCCCTGGACGGCGGCAAAAACGAGACCGATGTTGTAAGTTTCTATTCCGGGCAGGTGTCTTCCAGGAACATGATGAACCAGGGATTTGCGCCTACAAGCTACAGCTTAAGGCTGGAAGAAAATGGGAACTTTACCTGGGAAACGACTCAGGCCGCGGGAGGCGGGGCAATGGCCTCGTGGAGAGGAGACATCGTCCCTGACGGGATGATGAGCGGAATGCTCTCCGTCAATAACGGCAGAGGCAAGACGGTGAATTACAGTTTTGCTGGGTCGTCGGTCAGGTAGCAAAGAGTAAAGATCTCTGCGGAAGAAATCCGAAGAGATCGCTACATATACGCGGAATCTAAGGAAACAGGAGGTCTATTATGACGATGCTGAATAAAAAGACGATATTGATGGGCGCACTCATGGTTGCGGCCGCCCTGATCCTTAGTTTTTATGCTTTTGCCGCGAAAGATGATAAAGAGGAAAAGACCAAAGCAAAAACCGGCGAAAAAGCAGCAGTTACATGGACCGGGACAGGGGAAGTAACGGGAGAGATAAGTCATATGGACGATAAGTATATCGCCGTAGTATACGCCAGGGATGAAGAAAAGCACGCCGAATACGAAGTTTTGCTTCCGATAGACGGTGATGTTACCGTAGAGCACAAGAACAATATCAAGGATCTAGTCATAGGGGATACCGTCACGATAAGTTACGATCAGGGTACCGAAGAGGAAGCCGGTACTAAAAACAAAAAAATGAAACGCAGGGCTAGCAAAATAAAATTCGTAAAAGCGGCCCCGCTAACACCTCCTGAGATGGAGTGGGGGGAGGATTGACATGAAGACTACTCTTAAAAAAGGAATAGCCAGCAAAGGGCACTGCATACGGAAAAGCCTTCCGTACAAGATAGTAGTGTACCTTGTCTCTTTCTACATGTCCTTTATGGGGGTTCCTCTGCCCATCCCGGAATATGTCCCGGCTACGCTGCAAAAAGTAGCCGAGGTGTTGCAAGAGGTAGAATCTTTTGCCGAGGCCACGGGGAACACGCAAATAAAAAAGGTTTACAGGGGATATGTGGATTTCGCGATCGAAGAGAACGAATACCTTGTGAGTATAGGTGGAACGGTAGATCCGAATAAATCGATAATAATAGTGGAGCCTGTAACTATTGATCCGGGCGGAAAAATTACGCATAACTTTCCGGGAGAATGTCTCTTTATGGGAAGTTTTGACTCTGCTACGGATATTGTCATACAACGCGGAATATCTACTGAATACGGAGCGAGCTTTCGAGTGTACTGGCAGGTAATAGAGTTTGACGACGGTGTAAATGTCCTTCATGGAACAACATCCATTGTGAAAAACTATTTAACAAAATCACTGACACTGCCAATATCGCTTGATCCTGACAGGTCGGTGGTTATCATAAACGGCCGGAACGTATCAAAATATTTCAGGTCTGGAAACGCGAGCGCTGTCGCAAAGATAGGACGTGTTGACGAGATATGGGAAGTTGGCGCCAGGATAACTGATTACGGGGATGAGAGCAGTCCTGCCGAGTTGGAGTTTGAAAGGACACAGACCCTGTCTGAAGACGGCGCGAATGTAGGGGTTGCTATACGCTACCAGGTCGTCGAGTTCGCTACGGATGTGCAAGTTCAAAGCGGAGAGGCTGTAATAGCGACTAATACCAGCAGTATCCAGGTCAGCCTGGACAGCACGACCGACATTTCGAAATCAGTGGTATTTTTTTCGTCGTATCCTTCAAACGATGTAGACGGTGTGGATGCGTACATTTTTGTCAGGGCAGCGCTTGCGACAGGCACCCCACCGACTTTGACCTTTTCAAGAGCATCTTCACATACTTCGACTGTCACTGTACCATGGTTTCTTGTGGAGTTCACCGACACTACGTCGGTAACTCACGGTCAGCTTGTTTACACGGGTACCTCAAGCACTTGTACTGCCTGGAGCCCAGAACTTTACAAAGACAGGTGTTTTTCCAGGATGTCGGGGACTTCGACGACTGCTTTGGATACAGCCTCCAGGTTTAATGTCCCAACTGTCGGGGTTATAAACACCGACGGGACACCACCGGGTGCCACAAGTTTCACATCAATGAGATACGGAACCCTAGGAACCGCTACCGCCGAATACAGCGTTGTCCAGTTCCCGGCGCTTAAGGTCGTGACACCGGATGGCGGTGAAACATTGTCAGTAGGAGAAGAGTACGATATAACCTGGCGCGCGGCCGCGGGGGTGTCTAATGTGGCCATAGACTGTTCGTATGACAATGGAGCCAGTTGGCAGACTATAGTGCCCTACACAGATCCAATTGCCGCTTCTACCAGATCCTATACTTGGACCGTAGGATACGACAGCGCGGATCCTCCAAACGAAATATTTCCGTCTTCCGAGAGAGTTACAACCTGTCTTGTTAGGGTTTCGGATGTCAGTAGCTGGAGTGGCGATCCTGCAGTTCCCACGATATATGACGTTTCTAACGCAAACTTTGTTACAGAGAGCAGGCTTCTTATGGACACTCCTAACGGCGGCGAATCATGGTTTGTCGGAAATACGAAAGATCTTAAGTGGAAAAGATGGGGTAATTTTGACAACCCGTCCACTGATAACTGCACACTGCAGTATTCGGTGGATTATCCTGGTTACGCCGAGGTAAACTGGGTAGACATAGCTGATGTTAATTACAAGCTTGGAGAAACAGGAGGGTCAGGTAACATATGTGCGTACCAGTGGCAGAATATCCCGCTTGGCGCCGGCGGCGCCAATGCCAAGATCCGCATAATATCCCAAAATAACGCGACAGTAAAAGACGAAAGTGATGCCCCTCTTTCCATACAGGGAAGCATAACCGTTACAAAACCTGTTACCAATGAAGAATGGCCTACCGGATACGAAAAGAATGTAGAGTGGACATTGAGTTGCGGAGCTAGCGAGTCGACTACCGTGGATATCTGGTACTCTCTTGATAACGGCGGTACATGGGATGTCGTGGCGACGGCGGAAGATGCCGACAACGAGCAAAATTACGATCCGGGGCCGGGGAAAGGGTCGTATGCATGGACACCGCCTCTTTCCGAGATAAGCAACCTTGCCGTTATAAAAGTCGAAATAACAGGGGACTCTCTGACATCTGGTTCGGTCAATTTCAAGCTTACTCCGTCTATAATGGTAGATTCTCCCAGCTCCGGGACGGAAATATGGAAAGTAGGGACTACACGGCAGGTATACTGGACCATAGGAGGAGGTTCGGCGGTATCCACCGTTAACATTAAGTACCACAATAATTTTTCCGCAGCGACAGGTCCGGACGACGCGGGCTGGGAAATCGTTAACCTTGGCGCCGGGGCCAATATACCGGCATCTGTGGGCGCGGAAGGATATGATTGGATAATTCCCGACGATATCAGCGATGATGTAGGAGTAATGGTCCAGGATACGGCGAACCCCAATACGATATACGACTGGTCGGGAGGCGGCGGGCCGCCTACAAAAGCCCAGTTTGAAATAAAGGGGTGGATGGACGTATATCAGCCCGTGGAAGGAACGGTTATCGATACGAGTGGCAGCTGCTGGATGCGGTGGATAAATAAGGGCAGCCTGTCAGACTCGAACGATTACTACATCCGTTATTCGAAGAACAGCGGAACCAGTTACGATATTACCGTTGCGACTACCCAGAATCTGGATTTTGAAATAGGCGACCAGGAATACGAATGGACGACCCCGGACACTTCAAATCTCGGGAATGAAACATCTCGTTTCAAGATAGCAATGGTAGGAGATGAGAACAATGTGGACGGTACTGTGGGACTCTCAAAGATATTCACTTTTAGGGGAAACCTTTCCAACTTTACTATCGGCGGGCAGGGAGGGGGAGGAACATACAATTACGGCGACAAGCTTAATTTCGCATGGACAGCCTACCCTTCGGGCGAGGCGGCTCTCGGAACTGTAGAGCTAAGATATGACAAGAACGGAGGCCTCGACGGGTATGCAAACGTGTTCCACACGCTCGACGCTTCGGTGGGGGCCTACGAGTGGACGATGACAGACGATAACTGTCTGGGAGATGCCATAAAATTCCAGGTGCGCCTTGCCACCGACCCGACAAGCCAGGTGAGGACAAATACCACGCCCAACACCAAAATATACGGAAGCATTTCGCTTGTTACTCCTTCCGAAAACCCGGCTGATCCCAGACTTACGTGGGTTATCGGCGGAGAAACGACCCCAACAATAGATTGGGACTACACCGGAAGCATGGACACGGTCAGCATTTACTATTCCAAAGACAACGATCCCGATACAGCCACTAATCCCATAGTTACCGGAAAGAACGCCGCCGACAAGACATACGCATGGGCGATACCTTTCGATGAAGACATATTCAAGTCAAGCCCGGCGGACAACGGTAAGAACGATACCATAAAGATAAAGATAGTGAACGACGATTTTCCCACGGACGTTAAGGCCTTCTCCCAGCAGCCTGTTACCGTGAAATCCAGATTGAGAAATATTTCTCCCAGCGGAGGAACGATATACGTGGGTACCGAGAACCTACCCATAACCTGGCTTACGAGGGGTGACGTGCCGAACGTCAACATAAAGTACGACACGGCGGGCGGTACGGGCGGGTTCAACGGAGAGGTCATAACTGACCTTTCCAACGTGGACGCGTACAATCTTTGGGAAAAGGTGACATGTCCTTTGACGGCGCCTTCAGGAAGCCCCGCAAACAATATTGTTTTCAGGGTCGAGAGCTCGCATCACCCCAACGATATTTATGTGGAGTCCAGCGAAGTCACGGTAAAGGGAAAACTCAATATACTTACGCTCGACCAGGTTAACGCTCCGGCGGATTGCGTGAACGAGAAATCGCTTATAGCCGATACAACGACCCGCGTTACATGGAGCGTTAACGGAGGCGTAGGGAAAGAGGGTAATTACGATCTGGGGACTTTGACCCTAAGGTATTCCCCGGACGGAAGCGACTGGAACACCGTCGTATCAAGCACGATAGACGCAAGCGACGTTAATAGCTACTATGATCTTCCCGTTCCGAACCCCGCGACACTGCCTTCTTTGGGATCGCGCCTTAGGCTCGAACAGAACGGCGACGCTACCCTGGTGAGGGATACTACGGCGCCGTTCCATATAAGGGGAGCCATATACCAAACAAGCCCCACCGACAGGCAGCTTATCGAGCCAAACGGAGGAGAGACCTACGCCATAGAGCTTGACGACATAAACATAAAGTGGAAATACAAAGGAAATGTCGGTACAGTGGCCCTTAAATGGGGCACCGACGGAGTTACCTATCCTAACACTCTTATCACAGTCCCCCACGATAACAATGAAGACGTTCTGGGAGTAGGAGTATGCCACTATACGTACACGACTCCGTGGAGCGGCGGACCTGCGGCGCCGGGTGACACATTCAAGTTCAAGGTAATGTCGAATGACCCGACGGAAGGCCAGTACGTCTACGCGAACTCTCTGGGAAACTTCAAGATGAAAGGTTCGGTCACCCTCACTTCTCCGGGGATGGACGACCAGAATATAGAGAAATGGTTCGTCGACGCCAAGCAGTACATAACCTGGAACCAGACGGGTAATATCCCCTCTGTGGACATATGGCTCGACACTGACGGGCTGCCGAGCGGGAACCTGGATTATGACGAATTTATGATAGCTAACGACGCCGACGGGCTCTCAGGAATATACGAATGGGACATTCCGTCTCTCGCTTCGGGAGACAAGGTGACCATAACTTCTGACAAGTGCCGCGTAAGGATAAAGTATGACGACACCACCTATGACCAGTCGGATTACGATTTTTACGTTAAGCCTGTTTTTAAGAACGCTTTCCCGGAGATAAGCGCGGCGACGGTATGGACGGTCACAAAGGCCAGCGGCCAGTTCACGTGGGACTACGACGGCAAAATAGACAACGTTAAACTCAAGTGGTCCAACGACTCCGGATCCACGTGGTACCAGGGCGCTTCGCCGGTCGTTATCGCCGCGGTAAATAAGTCCTACATATGGCCAAGCATACCCACGGCGGATACGGTGTCGCATTACGGGGCGGCGGTAAAGCTTGTAAAGGTCGTCTGGCAGGACCCCAACTGGGTGGAAGATACGGATGTAGAGGCGGAGTCCTCTCTCTTCACAATAAAGGGAAAAATAAGCATCGTGGCTCCCACGACAAACCAGTCTTACAACGTTCTGGGCACAGGGGAAATAGACTGGAGCATAGACGGTGACGTGGGGGATGTTACCGTCATGTACAATATGGATTCACCTTCGTACCCGGATGGGAGCTGGCTTTCTTTTACCGGAGCTACCGGCATAGCGGCGGATTATTGCACCAACACCCCCGGAACTCCCTATGAGTTTGCGATACCGGAAACTACTGCGGCGGAAGTGAAGATAAGGGTGTGCGAGGAAGGGCATGAACTTCTGGTTTACGGGCCAGATATGGAGATATCTGTTACCCCGACGCATAAGTTTCTTGGGAGTATATTCCTCGATAAACCTGACGATCCCCCGGGATATTATTCAACCCGCGGGCTCACCGGCGCCGACGCTATAGAGATGGGAACAAGCGATGTCCCGCATCAGCTGGACTGGTCACTCGTAGGAACTTTTGACGGTGTTAACGTCAAATACAAGGTCGGCACGGGGTCGTGGATGGACTCGGGAACGGGGTACATAACGGGATCACCCTCGAATACAAATGCCGACACGCATTATACTCCGCTCGACTCTCACATCACAAAGCTGGATGGTTCCAACAAGATATTTTTCAGGATAGAGGATGCCCAGCAGCCCAACACAGTTTACGTGCAAACGCCTTCTGATGAGGGCAATGAGGTAAGGGGTCTTTTGGAGCTTCTTCTTCCCGAAACTCCCAACGAATTCACCGTCGGCCAGAGCGTGCAGGTAAAATGGAAAAAGTACGGAGATATCGGTCTTCTTAAGTTCGAGCTCGGTTATTATTCGGGCGGACAGTGGAACTGGCTCAGTAATGCCGGCGGATCCAATCTGCCGGACGAGTACGCCTCGGGCGCTTCCGGGGAATCCGGTGTTTCGCTTGTTCCTAACTGGACAGTTCCGGACAAGATATACGGCCAGTGCAAGATAAGGGTGACCACAAAGGATGCCACATATCCAGAGCTTACAAGCCAAAGCTCATCCACTTTTATGATAAAGGGCGGAATAAGCAGCGTGAGTCCGGCCGATCCGGACGGGGCTCCGACAGCTACATGGTATGTCGGCGACAGCAATAAGATAAGATGGGAAGCGGTGGGAAGCATGTCGTCTGTCAAAATAGAGCTTTACGAGCCCATAGGCGGATGGCAGGAGATAGAAAGCGCTTATGCCGGACCGGGGGGAACAGGGCTTAACCCGGGGCTCAATACTTATACGTGGACTTACACGGGCAGCGCTCTTCAGCTTCAGAAAACCGACGCGGCCAAGGTGAGAATAACCTCGAATCAGAACACCGACATAGTTCTTGAATCTTCGGCTTTTACATTCAAGCCGAGGATAAACGTTACGACGCCGTCGGCGGATCTTATAGCTTATACAAACCCTACCGTTACCTGGACCTGCAGCGCTCCGACAAAAACTACAAATGTTGACGTATACGTTGACATTAACGGGGACCTTGAATGGTCCGACGCGGTGCTTCTGGATGACGGCGGCGGTTCGGGAGTTCCCGTGGGTAACGGCGCCGCGGGGCATACGACCGCGGCTAAACTGCCAACTACGCTTGCCTCGAGCGCGAGGTTCATGGTGAGGGACCATTCGGCAGGTTATGTTTTAGGGTATTCCGGTCCTTTTGTAATAACCGGTGAAATAACCATATCGAAGCCCGATTCTTCCGTTGAGAACTGGAAAGTCGGAGAAACCAACCGGCTTGTCGAATGGAACGTTAAAGGTGACATAGGTGACATGAAGATATTCGCTGATTACGACGGAGACGGTGAAGACGACGAGGAACTGGCCACCATAACTCATACCGGCGGGCAGGATAAGTATTACAGCTGGACCTGGGAAGACCCCGACCCGGGTGTGACGGGTATAGGCGACCATGTAGGCAACAATGTGAAAATACGTATAGCCGACGCCGGAGATGACGTAACCAAAACATCTGAAGCGTTCAGCATAGTAGGTGGATTCACTTTCCAGGCGCCGCTTTCGGGCCAGACACATCATATAAACGACGATGCTTCCCCGTCTCCCCTGGCCGTGCAGTGGCTGGCTACGGGAAGCGGTATAACCGAGGTCAAGCTTGAGTACAGAGTGGGGACAGGAGACTGGACAGTAATAAAGACAGACATAACGAATGTCGGTGACGGAGTGACTGTGAACCAGTACAACTGGGATACTAACTCACCCGGACCGTTACCTGTGGATATTGCCTCTACCGCGGTTAAGCTGCGTATAAGCGCCAGCGAGCCCCCACAGCCGGCGGGATACCCGCCGCTTGAGTCGGCAGCGTTCACTATATGCGGAGAGCTCACCGTTACAGAACCCACGGATGCCACGGTTTGGTATGCCGACGGTGGTGGCAAGGTTATATCATGGGATGTTTTCGGTAAAGTGGATAACGTGAGGATAGATTACACGAGAGGCGGGACTGGTGCGTGGGCCACTATAGTTCCCAGCTACAACGCCGAATACGACACGGATAATTCCAGCAGTTCGACCGCGAATTTCGGGTCATATACCTGGACGCTTCCAACCGAGCCTTCAGCCGGGGATTTTATAACCAGGTTTGACACCGACGATAAGGCATCTAAGGTGAGGGTTATGGACGCCGATCCGATATTCAGCACTTTTGTAACCAGTGACTCAGCGGGATTCTTGGTGAAAGGTAGCTTGATCATAGTTCAACCGGCGGATTTATCAGGGGGACTAAATGCCGGCGCGCTTCAGCAGATAGAGTGGCGCCGATACGGGCGGATAAACGCCGTTAACGTCAGATATTCCACGAATTCAGGGGCTACCTATCCAGTAGATATAGTTCTTGGCAGGACATTTACCGATAATAACGCTCAGACCCAGGTCCTGGCCACGCAGTGGACAGTACCGGAAACGCCCATAAACGCGACATACAGGATATTGGTCGAAGATGCCGAGTATGAAAAGGACGGCACAGCGGGAACATATGTTGAAAGCGCCGTATTCAGGGTAAAAGGCGCGTTAACGCTGACGGCGCCCGGAGCGTCGACTACGTGGA
>CAYQUS010000001.1:158046-524544 GCA_964421015.1 uncultured Planctomycetia bacterium | reverse complement strand
TGTCGTCAGCTCGTGTCGTGAGATGTTGGGTTAAGTCCCGCAACGAGCGCAACCATCGTCCCTTGTTGCAAACTCACTTCGGTGAGCGCACTCTAGGGAGACTGCCAGTTTTTAACTGGAGGAAGGAGGAGATGACGTCAAGTCAGTATGGCCCTTACGCCCAGGGCTACACACGTGCTACAATGGTCGGTACAATGGGTTGCCAAATCGCGAGATGGAGCTAATCTCAAAAAGCCGGCCTCAGTTCGGATCGGAGGCTGCAATTCGCCTCCGTGAAGCTGGAATCGCTAGTAACCGCAGATCAGCCATGCTGCGGTGAATACGTTCCCGGGTCTTGTACACACCGCCTGTCAAGTCACCTGAGTTGAGTGCACCCGAAAACGTTTGCCTAACCCTCACGGGAGGGCGACGTTGAAGGTGTGCTTGGCGAGGAGGACTAAGTCATAACAAGGTAGTCGTACCGGAAGGTGCGTCTGGATCACCTCCTTTCTAAGGAGAAAGGCCCTTTATCCGGGGAGCAATTCCCGGAAAAAAGGAAATAGGTAAAACCCAAAAAAACGATCCGTATATTTCTGGCTGTTTGATGTGATGAGATGAGAATTAAGAGACGGCTCCTCGCTATCGGGAAAAAGCCGGCAACCCTCTAAAAGTTCCCTATGCTTACTCGGGTTGGGAGCAGGCGGCATAAGTCGGCCTGCGCACTAGCGACGAGAATCTAAGGAGGGCCCGTAGCTCAGTTGGATAGAGCGCCGTGCTGATAACGCGGAGGTCTCTGGTTCGATCCCAGATGGGCCCACCAGTTTTTGCGAACAGCAGAAATTGGTCCTGAGCGAACTGAAAAATTCCGACGATAGGAGGGGTTTTTCAGAGAAGCGAAGGGCAAAAATGAATTCTATCTTCTATTTTCTAATTTCTGTACTTGATATTCGGAAAATAGGGATTAGCGGATGGATGTTTTTGGGGATGTAGCTCAGCTGGAAGAGCGCCTGCTTTGCAAGCAGGATGTCAGGGGTTCGAGCCCCCTCATCTCCACCATAAAATTTCGCCAAAGTAAATTTTTGGCTGTAATAACGATTTTTTAGATCGCTTTTTCGTTCTGAGCCGACAAAAGAACAGAACGAATAAAAACCGATCACGTGTTCTTTGACAGATGTGAGTAAAAAAAGGTATCTAAACCGAGAATGTAAGTGTTCTATAGATACTTCGAGAGAAGTATCGCCACATAACGACTTTATTATAGTTTTATGTGGTCAAGCTACAAAGGGCTTGTGATGGATGACTTGGCACGGAGAGGCGATGAAGGACGCGGTAAGCAGCGATATGCTTCGGGGAGTCGCAAACAGACTTTGATCCGGAGATTTCCGAATGGGGGAACCCAGCCAGAGTAATATCTGGTTATCCCGAAAGGGAAGCTACACCGAGAGAATTGAACCATCTTAGTAACTCGAGGAAGAGAAACCAATTAAGGTATTCCCTCAGTAGCGGCGAGCGAACCGGGATGAGCCTAAAATCCGCAAATGTGATAGCTGGCATGCGTTATTTGCGGGTGGTAGTGGGGAAGATCCGGACCGGGATGCTGACCGGTCGGCTTCAGACTGTACTATAGCCGAATAACCTGGAAAGGTTAACCATAGAATGTGATAGTCATGTAGGTGAAATAGTGCAGTCCGGCTGGGATCTTTTCCCAAGTACCACGGGACACGAGGAACCCCGTGGGAATCTGCCAAGACCACTTGGCAAGGCTAAATACTAATCCGTGACCGATAGTGCACAAGTAATGTGAATGAAAGTTGAAAAGTACCCCGGTGAGGGGAGTGAAATAGTACCTGAAATCACGAGCTTACAAGCGGTAGGAGGGCTATGCCCTGATTTAGTCAGGGAATGCCTGACTGCGTGCCTTTTGATTAATGAACCGGCGAGTTACTTTATCCAGCAAGGTTAATCCGTATCTGCGGAGAAGCCGTAGCGAGAGCGAGTCTTAAAAGGGCGATTTAGTTGGATTGAGTAGACCCGAAACCAAGTGATCTACCCATGGTCAGGATGAAGCTTAAGTAAAATTGAGCGGAGGTCCGAACTCTAGTACGTTGAAAAGTGCAGGGATGAGCTGTGGGTCGGAGTGAAAGGCTAATCAAACTTGGAGATAGCTGGTTCTCCCCGAAATAGCTTTAGGGCTAGCCTTATAGTAGATGGCGACGGGGGTAGAGTACTGAATGGGCTAGGGGGCTTACCAGCTTACTGAACCCAATCAAACTCCGAATACCGTCGTACCATGCTATGGGAGTCAGAGTGTGGGGGATAAGCTCCATGCTCAAAAGGGAAACAGCCCAGACCATCGGCTAAGGTCCCAAAATATATGCTAAGTGGTAAAGGATGTGGAGTCGCTTAGACAACCAGGATGTTGGCTTAGAAGCAGCCATCATTTAAAGAAAGCGTAACAGCTCACTGGTCAATTGTGATTCCGCGCCGAAAATGATCGGGACTAAAGCATATTACCGAAGCCATGGAGTTCAGCTCACTACGGTGAGCTGGGTTGGTAGGGGAGCGTTCCATTGTAGAGTGAAGGATGACCGTAAGGACATCTGGACGAAATGGAAGTGATTATGCCGGTATGAGTAGCGAAAAAATCCGTGAGAAACGGATTCGCCGTAAGTCTAAGGTTTCCTGAGGAAGGTTAATCCGCTCAGGGTTAGTCGGGCCTAAGCCGAGGCTGAGAAGCGTAGGCGATGGACATCCGGTTAAATATTCCGGAACCACCTTTATGGCGTTAGGAGTGCAAGATGACGGAGAAAGCTAGATCAGCGCACGATTGGATGTGTGCGTCCAAACCTGTAGTTTCCGCGCAAGCGGTTATGAGAGGTTATGGGGAGCCGGATCTACGGAGAAGGCGAACTGATTGAGGCTAGGCTTCCAAGAAAATCTCTTGTAACCAGTCATAGGGGTGACCGTACCGTAATCCGACACAGGTAGACAGGCAGAAAATGCCAAGGCGCTCGAAATAACTCTCGTTAAGGAACTCGGCAAATTGGCCCCGTAACTTCGGAAGAAGGGGTGCCTCGTTAGCGTAAAGCGGTTCGCCCGTGGAGCGCGAGGGGGCAACATTAAAGAGGCCCATGCGACTGTTTAGCAAAAACACATGTCTCTGCTAACTCGTAAGAGGATGTATAGGGACTGACACCTGCCCGGTGCTGGAAGGTTAATAACTTCGGTGATCACTTCGGTGTGAGCTGCGGTTTGAAGCCCCAGTAAACGGCGGCCGTAACTATAACGGTCCTAAGGTAGCGAAATTCCTTGTCGGGTAAGTTCCGACCTGCACGAATGGTGTAACGATATGGGCACTGTCTCAATGAGAGGTTCGGTGAAATTGGAGTATCGGTGAAGATACCGGTTACCCGCAGTTGGACGAAAAGACCCCGGAACCTTTACTGTACGCTGGTATTGAACTTTGATTCTGCATGTGTAGGATAGGTGGGAGGCTTTGAAGTCTGGACGCTAGTCTGGATGGAGCCGTCAGTGAAATACCACCCTTGTTGTGTTAGAGTTCTAACCTGTATGTTTGAATCAACATCAGGAACAGTGCCAGCCGGGCAGTTTGACTGGGGCGGTTTCCTCCTGAAGAGTAACGGAGGAGTCCAAAGGTTCTCTCAGCGCGGTCGGCAATCGCGCGTCGAGTGTAAAGGCATAAGAGAGCTTAACTGTGAGACCTACAAGTCGAACAGATGCGAAAGCAGGGCTTAGTGATCCGGCGGTTCTGTGTGGAAGGGCCGTCGCTCAACGGATAAAAGGTACTCCGGGGATAACAGGCTTATCTCTCCCAAGAGTTCATATCGACGGGGAGGTTTGGCACCTCGATGTCGGCTCATCGCATCCTGGGGCTGGAGAAGGTCCCAAGGGTCCGGCTGTTCGCCGGTTAAAGCGGTACGTGAGCTGGGTTCAGAACGTCGCGAGACAGTTCGGTCTCTATCCACTGTGGGCGTAGGATATTTGCGGGGATCAATCCCTAGTACGAGAGGACCGGGATTGACGAACCTCTGGTGTTCCAGTTGTCCTGCCAAGGGCATTAGCTGGGTAGCTAAGTTCGGGAAGGATAAGCGCTGAAAGCATCTAAGCGCCAAGCCCCCCTCAAGAATGGATATCCCAATCAGACACCTTGAAGACTACAAGGTTGATAGGTTCCAAGTGTAAGACCCGTAAGGGTTTCAGCTAAGGAATACTAATTGTCGATCGGCTTGACCAATAATGTTCTCTTTAGATATCTTTTTTACTCACATCTGTGCAATTTTTTAAGAGTGCCCATACAGAGGGGGATACACCCGTTCCCATTCCGAATACGGAAGTTAAGCCCCTCGTGGTCGATGGTACTGTACTGGCAACGGTATGGGAGAGTAGAACGGCGCTCGACTAATTTAAGCCCGCGTTGGAAACCCCTTCGCGGGCTTTTTTATTGAGATAATCTGAGTTTTTCAGGAGGTATATCGTGGCACTTAAACCAGTGGCTAACGCAGTATTGATTTGCGACAAGGTCATAACCGAGGAAGGGACCAAGAAGAAAAGCCTTATAGGTATCTTTGAAAAAATAGGGTCCACAAAGTTTCCCTGCATGCATTACTTCCTGGCGGTTTATGTCAAGCTGACCAATGCCATGGGCGAGTATGTTTTTAGTTTGGACCTTGTAGATCTCCAAAAGGACGTCGTGGTTAATAAAGCAGAAATAACCAGAACGATCGCGATACACGATCCTCTGGCCACACATGAGCTTGTTTTTAATCTAAATGGTCTTAAGTTTGATTCTCCGGGAAAGTACGAATTCAGGGTGATGGCTAATTCGCAGATATTCGGACAGAAGGCTTTTTTTGTGGAGGAGATCGGGGGAAAGAAGGCGGAAGAGGGAAGCGGGGAAGACGGGGTATAGGGTAAGGAACAAGGAGTAAGGAGTAAGTAGTAAGTGCAGGTTAAGGCAGTGAGACTGCAGTTTCATGAGCAAAGTGAAATGAAACTGCCTAGTCGAACTGTCCCTGACGCAGTGAAGGGATAAGGTTTGGGCCGAAGATTTATAGATTTGGCCAAATCTATAACTAGGCGGATAGGCAGGTGTTTTATAGATTTGGCTATCCGGAGGCCAACAAGAACAAAAGACAGCATGCGGTAAAGAACAACCACATTCTGTCTTTTGGCCAAATCTAAAGAAAAGTGTTGACATTATACGGAGTTATGCTATACTCACCATGCGCAAGGTATAGGACTTTTGCGCGTTTAATGGCAAATAGGGAGTAGAAGTTTACCACAAGGCTGGAAAAATTTCCCCTTGTGGTTTTTTGTTTTAGTCCCGTTTGCTGTTGTGAAAAATCTACAAGGAGGAAGTTACAAATGGCAAGAGGAACAGTAAAGTGGTTTAACAACCAGAAGGGTTACGGTTTTATAACTCCTGAGTCGGGCAGCGATGTATTCGTACATTTCAGCGCGATCCAGGGTGACGGCTACAAGTCCCTCGATGAAGGACAGGCTGTAGAATTCGAAATCCGCCAGGGACCCAAGGGTTCTGAAGCGGCTAACGTGACTAAAGTGTAACCAATAGGCCATCTCGGCTTTTAGCCGATGAACCGAAAAACCGGTCCTTGAAAAAGGACCGGTTTTTTTTATAATTAGTACAGGGGAAGGATACAAAGACCAACTAAAAAAACCGGGCGGGTGATGCGGTATGAAGATATTCTTACGGAGAACTTTTGTTTTTACCGCCATTTTTCTTGTGGGGTTTTTCTCTTACGGAGTGATAAGCAGGGTGGCCCGCGAGAATATGGTCCTTCGGCAGATGGTTAAGAGACTGAGCGCCGATACCCGTATAGCGGAAGTCCTTGTCACAGGAGTGAACTATGACGAGCTTTCCGGAAAAACCAATACTACAATAAAATTCCTTGAGTACAGCGTGACCGGAGAGCCGCTCGAACCCAGATATTTCACTTTCTCAGGAAATCTTATACAGTTTCAGTCGCTTGTCGTGAGGTTCAGGGACGAACACGTAGAGAGGGCCGACAGGTTCCGAGGTAAAAGCGTGTACCTTTTCTGGAAGGTTTTTGTGCTTGACGGACCAAGGACCACTGAACACATAATAACGGCCATTAACTCTGTTCCTGAGGGATATGCCGTTCCTTACGGGGGCGGGCTTGAAAAGACAATATGGGAAAATTTCTGGAAATACGCTCTTAGCCCGGAGGGCAGGGAAAAGGCAGGTATAAAGAACGCCCAGATAGAGGCTCCCGGCACGGTATTTGTTCCCGGGATACTATATACCCTGAAAATAGAGCATGACGGGGGTATCCGTATAGATACTTCTCCGCTTTCGCCGATAGTACAGGGAGAGACAATTCCCCGCAGAGCCTCGAGTTAATCTCGACATATTTTTGCCTGTGTTGTATACTATCTGCGTTGTTCAGGCTTATCAGGCTATTCCCTTGGAGCGTCGGTAAAAAGTGTATCGAGGAAGAAGCAAATGAGAATATACGCTATTCTTATCTCCTTTTTTACGGCGATAGTGTGTTCGCTGAGTCCCTTTTGTTTTTCCCAGGAACTAAAAAACAGCGCTCTTACCATGAGAGCCCAGGTGATATCAGTGGATCCGGCTGACAGGATCCTGACAGTGAGAACGGCCGGAAGACCGGATAGCGGGCGGGATGAGGAAATGACCCTGGACGTGCCGGAAAACGCGGTTGTTGTCCTTGAGGGAGAGGTCATAGAACTTTATGATCTTATGCCGGGGGATGATGTGACCATAGAATACTCCCCGGCCGACGGGGGCGATATGACGGTGAGCAGTATCTTGCTTGAGATAGAAGGCGTGGAAGAGGAAGAAATAGACGTCGAGGTTTCAGAATAGGCAGGGGAGAAAGAGATCCTGGGACTTATCCGATCGAAAAACAAGGAAGGGAGAAGAGTCGATATGAAAAAAATATTTCTGGCAGTAGCTGCGGTCCTTACGGTTTTGGCGTTTTCCTTTCAGGCCGGCGCGGAGGGGCTTAAGACCGGTTTTTCTTTGGAGGGATCTAAAGAAAAGCTTTTGCGCGGCGCGGCAAACCTTGCCGATTCCGTGGTGGAAATACCCGGGACCATGATGAGAAAGAGCAAAGCGGACGGCGCACTTTCGGGTATGACCTTAGGAATGGTGGAAGGCGCGCTTAATACCGTTAAAAGGGCTTTGGCAGGTGTCTGGGAAGTGGCTACTTTCCCCGTGCCTCTGCCTGAAAATTACGAGGCGATACTATCCGATCCTGAATTCCTCAACGTTGACTGATAATTCGGCGGAAAGAGTTCTTGGGTCGGACTTTTACGGAAAACTGCGCGGCCGTCAGACGGTCTTTCGAGTGAATCCGGGTGGCGCCGCTCCTTTTGGATCCAACAAGCAGAAGGAGGTATAAGGTGGCTGTTTCAACTGATAAGATACGCAACGTTGCTCTTGTGGCTCATTCCGGAGCAGGTAAGACCACTTTGATAGAGAACATCCTTTGCAAGGGCGGGGCGATATCAAAACCCGGGACCATAGACGCCGGTACCACGGTATGCGATTACTCGGATGACGAAAAAGAGAGGAAAAATTCTATAAATCTTTCAACGGCGTTTTACGAGAGGAACGGGCTTAAGGTCAATCTTCTCGATACGCCGGGATACCTGGATTACGCCGGAGAGGTCGCCGCGGGCGTAAATGCCGCGGATGCCGTTATATTGATAGTTGACGCGGTAAGCGGGATACAGGTGGGCACGTTAAAGTTCTGGAAAATGGCCCAGGAACTTAAGCTGCCCGCGCTTGTCGTTGTAGGCAAGATGGACAAGGATAACGCTAATTTTGACAAGGTTATCGCGAGTCTCAAAACGCTGTTGGGCAAGGGGTGCGTAGCCCTTTGTTATCCGAGCGGCAAAGGGGCGGGTTTTTCGGCGATAGCGGATCTTCTTACAAAGAAGGGAATGGAAAACCTGCAGGCAGAGGATAAAAAGAAGGCCGAGGAGATGTCGGCCAATATGACGGAAGGAGTGGCGGAGTCGGACGACGCGCTCCTTGAGAAATATCTCGATAAAGGAGAACTGTCCCCGGAAGAGATAAAGTCGGCTTTCAGAAAAGGGGTTATTTCAGGGAAGGTCATCCCGGTCATACCGGTTTCGGTCGAAAAGGGTATAGGCGTGGAGGAGATAATGTCTGTGATAGAGAATTATTTTCCGTCTCCCGATGAAATGCCGGCGGTTAAAGCATCTATGACCGAAGCGCATGGCGATCCCGTAAATGTGGAAATAGAGCCCAGGGAAGACCAGCATTTTTCAGCGCAGGTATTTAAGACCATTTCAGATCCCTATGCCGGGCAGATATCTATTTTCAGGGTGAGGTCGGGAAAGGTAGCCAGTAATCAGAGCATCAGGAACTCGTCCAGGGGAAGTTCCGAAAAATTAGGTCAGTTGTTTTTTCTGAGAGGGAAGGAACAGGTACACGCCGATACGGTCATAAGCGGAGATATAGCCGCTGTCGCGAAACTTAAGGATACACATACAAGCGATACTCTTTGCGACGAGAAACACCCGGTGGTTTTCGGGAAGATAAGTTTCCCGGAGCCCGCGGTAAGTTTTTCGGTCAAACCCAAGAGCCGGTCCGATGAGGATAAGATATCGGGTGTTCTTACCAAGCTTGCGGCCGAGGACCCCGTATTCAAATGGGAACTGGATCCACAGACACATGAAATGATAGTTTCCGGGATGGGGGACCTTCACCTCAAGACGATGATATCCCGTATGAAACAACGTTACGGGGTTGATGTTGAAATCGGAACACCTAAGATAGCCTACAAGGAAACCATAACCGGCAAGGGCGACGCGCAGTACAGACACAAAAAACAGTCCGGAGGCGCCGGGCAGTTCGCCGAAGTATGGCTTAAGGTAGAACCTCTGGCCAGAGGGGAAGGGTTCCAGTTCGTGGATGAAGTTGTCGGAGGCGCCATACCCAGGCAGTTCATAGGAAGCTGCGAGAAAGGGATACTTAATGCCATGAAAGAAGGCTCTGTGGCCGGGTTTCCCGTGATAGACGTAAGGGTCACGGTTTACGACGGGAAGACCCACCCCGTGGATTCCAAAGATATAGCCTTTCAGATAGCTGCCGCGCACGGGTTCAGGGAGGCGTGCAACAAGGCCAAACCGGTAATCCTGGAACCAGTTATGAATGTGGAGCTTACTATACCGGAAGAAAATATGGGAGACGTTACAGGGTCGCTGAGCTCGAGAAGAGGCAGGGTTCAGGGAATGGATTCGGAGTCCGGGATGCAGACATTGCGGGCTCAGATACCCCTCGAGGAGATGTACAAGTACGTCAATGAGCTTAAGGCTCTTACTGCCGGAAGGGCTACATACACAATGGCTTTCGCCCATTACGAGGCTGTGCCGTCAAACTTGTCCCAGAAAATAATAGCAGAAAATAAAAAAGAACCGCATCATGGGGAATCATGATGAGCGCGCTCTCCGGGAAAGCCCGGCGGGCGGTAAAAAAAGATAAAAACAGGAGAGTATATGTCAGGACATTCTAAGTGGGCCAGTATAAAACACAAAAAAGGCGCTCTTGACGCCAAGAGGGGAAAACTTTTCACCAAACTGATAAGGGAGATAACAGTTGCGGCCAGGGAAGGAGGCGGTGACGTATCTTCAAATCCAAGGCTGAGGCTTGCCGTACAGAAAGCGAAAGACGCGAATATGCCGGCGGATAACATAGAAAGAGGGATAAAAAAGGGCACGGGTGAGCTTGAGGGCGTCTCTTACGAGAACATATCATTCGAAGGGTATGCCGTTGGCGGCGTGGCGGTAATAGTTGATGTTCTTACGGACAACAGGAACCGCGCTACCAGTTCGGTAAGGGCAGCTTTTACCAAGAGGGGCGGCAACATGGCCGGTGCCGGGTCCGTGGCTTTTCAGTTCGACAAGAAAGGAGTTTTTACTGTTAAAAAAGGCGACATGACAGAAGAGCATCTGCTCGAGATTGTACTAGAGGCCGGGGCCGAGGATATGACATCTGAGGGAGAATTTTTCGAAGTGGTGTGCGCCGTACAGGATTTTGATAAAGTAAGGACCGCGCTTTCCTCCAAGAGCATAAAGATAGAGTCAGGGGAGCTGAGTATGGTCCCCAAGAACACTATAAAGGTGGATGATATAAACCTTGCGCGGAAAATACTGGCTTTAGTGGATGACCTGGAAGATAACGACGACGTTCAGAACGTTTATACTAATTTCGATATACCCGATGAAATAATAAAGCAGATAGAGGACGAGGCCTAGTTTTTAAATATGCCGGTCTATGTTACAGGAAGACACTCTATGCGGATAATGGGGGTTGATCCCGGGTTGCAGAGAACAGGTTATGGGGTGGTTGAAGCCGGCCCGGGCGGGATAAAGATGGTCGAGGCCGGGGTAATAAAAACTTCTCCGGGAGACGGGATATCCCTGAGAACGCTAGATATATACCGTAACATAGTAGATGTGATAAAGGAAAGCTCGCCGTCTGTCCTTGTGCTTGAAAAGCTGTACTCACATTACAAGCACCCTACCACATCCATTTTAATGGGGCATGCCAGGGGGGTTATCTGTCTGGCGGCCGGGATCAGCGGAGTCAAACTGGTCAACTATGCCTCTACCAGGATAAAAAAAGCTGTTACCGGCAACGGACACGCCGGGAAACATCAGGTTAACGGAATGGTGAAGAACATATTGAACCTTAAAACCTCTCCTGAGCCTCTTGATGTCAGTGATGCTTTGGCGATGGCGATAAGCTACGTGTATATTGAGGGGTTGAGTAGGGGGAAGTAGGAAGTGGAAAGTAGGAAGGTTCAGGTCAAGGCTAAGGTTGAGTACTACGAGTATCGAATATCGATCTGTACACGCGGAAGTTGGAACGAAGGTTCAGGTTGAGCTTAGGGGCGGAGGAGAGTGTCGGCCGGGAAAAAAGGATAAACAAATGATATACGGAATAACCGGGAAAATAGTGGACAGAAAAAACGGGGCTGTGGTAATTGAGAGCGGCGCGCTCAGATATGAGGTGCTTATACCTTCGGCTGTCATGAGGTCCATAGATAACGATGGCGCCGTGAGCGATGAGATAAGCCTTGTTACGTATCACTATTTTCAGATGAGCCAGTCTTCGGGAGTTCCTGTGCTAATAGGGTTCAGGAATGACATTGAGAAAGAGTTTTTTGAGAAGTTCATATCTGTTTCCGGAATAGGGCCAAGAGCGGCGTGCCGGGCATTGGCTCAAGATTTCTCAAAGATAGCGTCCGCTATAGATGAAGGCAACGAGTCCGTTCTCAGATCCCTGCCGGGAATAGGGGCAAGGAAAGCCGCCGAAATAATAGCCAAACTCAAGGGTAAAGTGGGTAAATTCTGCCTTATAAGGACGTCCGGTGGCGTCGAGGAAAAAACACGCACGGATTTTCCGGTGGGCGAGGATATCAGAAAAGAGGCCATAGAGATACTGAAGCAGCTGCAGTACAGGCCTCTTGAAGCGGAAGAGATGGTAAGGCGGGCAATGACAAGGGCCGAAGGCATAACCACAAGTGAAGAGCTCCTGAACGAGGTGTATAGACAAAGGAAACCGGATTAAAAACGCCATGACGGGGAGGCTCTTATGACCGAAGAGAAAAGGATAAGGTTCACTGACGGAGGCGACGATCTTATACGCCAGACAGAAACAGACGACGATGTTGTCGCCGGTCTTTCTCTGCGGCCGGGGGGATTGGATGAATTCATAGGGCAGGAGCCGCTCACCGATTCTCTCAAGATAGCTCTTGAGGCGTCTAAAAGAAGGTCGGAGCCTATGGAGCATATGCTTTTCGCGGGCCCACCGGGTCTTGGCAAAACATCGCTCGCGCATGTGATCGCCAGGGAAAAAGGGGCTAAAATAACAGCGACAAGCGGCCCGGCGATAGAGAGGGCGGGAGACCTTATCGGCATACTTACCAACCTTTCATCGGGAGACATTCTTTTTATAGACGAGATACACAGGCTATCCAAGGTTGTCGAAGAGTTCATTTATCCCGCGATGGAGAATTTTCAGATAGATTTTCTTGTGGATAAGGGGCCTTACGCCAAGACAATTAAGTTCAATCTGAAACGGTTCACTCTTATAGGGGCCACAACCCGTTCCGGACTTTTGAGTTCTCCGCTGAGGGACAGGTTCGGGATGTTCTTTCATATGGAATTTTATTCCCAGGAAGATCTGGAGAGGATAATTAAGAGGTCTGCCGGACTTCTGGGTATATTTATAGACGACGGAGGAGCTTCTGAAATAGCTATGCGTTCACGAGGCACCCCCAGGATAGCTAATCGCCTTCTAAGGCGTGTAAGGGACTGGGTACAGGTGAAATCTGACGGAAAGATAAACCGTGAGTCAGCCTCCACGGCGCTGGCGGAGCATGGTATAGATAGCAGCGGCCTGGACAGGATAGACAGAAGGCTTCTGGACATAATGTACAATGTTTACAAAGGCGGTCCCGTGGGGATAGAAGCGATTTCATCTTCCCTTAACGAGGAAACCGATACCATAGAGGATGTCATAGAACCCTACCTTCTCAACATAGGTTTTCTGAGAAGGACTTCACGCGGCAGGGAGCTTACTGAAAAGGCCCTTAAGTTCATAGGGAAGAGCGGCTTAAATGGCAGGGGAGACCTTTTTGTTTGAGCCTGAGGGTTTAAGTTAGGTCCAGAGATAAAATATTCATCCTGTTAAAGTATACGGTATAATCACGGTAAAATGAGAAAGAACCTGTTTCTGGTTTCGGGTGTTATCCTTCTTACTCTTCTCGCTTTTTTCCTGTTTTTTTCCGAACACCCCGTCAAAAAATCGCGCCAGCACGGCAAAGGTCCGCTTTTACGCGTTAGGATATCCCGGGACGCCGCTTCGGGAAAATTTTATTCCCCGGCGCCATGCGATATAACGAACCCTCTTACGGGAGAAATTTTGAAAAGAAAGGTGAGTTTCCCGGAAAGTTCCGGGATAAAGGTCTTTTCCGGGAAAATAGTGATCGGCAAGGAGAGTTTCAGGGATAAAAATATAAGATTGTCGCCCGGAACCGGCGGAGGTTTCTTTTTTGACGGAGTGGAATACCGGGGAGAGCTTGATATCCTGGCCTCCGGAGAAGTTTTCAGCGCGATCAACAGGGTGCAGATGGAAGATTATCTTAAAGGAGTGGTGCCCAGGGAGGTACACGGTTTCTGGCCGATGTCGGCTCTTAAGGCTCAGGCGGTGGCTTCAAGGAGCTATGCGGCCTTTGAGGCGGCCAGAAGGAAAAATCTTCAGTATGATCTTACGTCAGACACCTATACCCAGGTCTATGGAGGGAAAACCGCGGAAAGGTCACGGACAACTAAAGCGGTTGTCATGACAAGCGGCGAAGTGCTTAAGTATGAGGGCGAAGTAATTCCAGGGTATTTTCATTCTTCATGCGGAGGACATACCACGACCATATCCAGTGTGTGGAACGGTCGTGACATTGAGCCATTCATGGGGGTAAGATCCAGAAGCTGCAGATGGTCTCCGTGTTTCAGATGGAGGGCAAGGATACCGACAGGAGAAATACTTGAAAAGCTAAGGCGATACGGATACGGGTTTGACAGGATAGACTACATGCGTCCCGGGAAAGTTGATGGTTCCGGCCGTGTTGAGTACGTGAGGATAAAGTCCGGGAACAGGTGGTTTGAAGTCCCGATAAAGGATTTTACCTCTTCCATCGGGAGGTCGACCCTTAAAAGTTCCAATTTCAGGATACGCAAATATCCCCTTTTCTATGATTTTGACGGTTATGGTTGGGGACACGGGGTGGGCATGTGTCAATGGTGCTCTTTTGGGATGGCTCTTAGAGGATGGGACTACTTGAAGATACTTGGTTTTTTTTACCCGGGGGCCACGGTTTCACAGCTGGGACGATCGATCCAATGAAGGTAAAAGATTTTTATTACGACCTGCCCCGAGAACTTATAGCTCAGAGACCTCTTGATGAAAGAGATTCGGCAAGGCTCATGGTAATTTCGAGGGCGACAGGAGAAATAAAAGAAGACGTATTCAGCGGAATAGGAAAGTACCTTATGCCGGGAGATTGTCTTGTGCTCAACGATACGCGTGTCATTCCCGCCCGGCTATACGGGCGCAGAAAAACAGGCGGAAGAGTTGAGATCTTTCTGATAGAGCCTTACGCGCAAGTTCCAATAGCTCTTGTAAAGCCGTCAAAAAAAATATCAGAGGGGGAGAGGGTGGAACTTGATGACGGTTCCTGGGTAACGGTGCTTGGTGAGGCTGAGGCCGGAAGGTATGTAAAGTTCGATTCTCCTGTAGAGACCGTGCTGAAGGGAGGACATGTTCCGCTCCCTCCTTATGTCGAAAGGCCGGACGATATTTGTGACAGAGAAAATTATCAGACCGTGTATTCTTCCCGGGACGGGGCTACAGCCGCGCCGACAGCGGGACTTCACTTTACCGAGGAACTTCTCGAGGAACTGTCCCTTAAGGGGGTCAGGACGGCGACCCTTACTCTTCACACCGGATACGGAACATTCTCTCCGGTAAAAACAGAGCATGTTGAGGACCATGTCATGCATGCAGAGAGCTATGAGATGACCGAGAGATGCGCTGATGTGATAAACAGCGTAAAAAGGTCGGGAGGCAGGGTGATAGCGGTCGGGACCACTTCGGCGAGAACAATGGAGACATGCGCCTCGGGAGACGGCGTCGTGTCCGGCGGGTCTGGGAAAAGTAAACTCTTTATTTATCCGGGATATAGGTTTAAAATAATGGACGGGATGGTGACGAATTTTCATCTTCCCGAGTCCACCCTCATTATGATGGTTTCGGCCTTCGCCGGGAAGGAACTTGTGATGAAGGCGTACATGAGGGCGATAGGGGAAAGGTACAGGTTTTTTTCGTATGGCGACGCTATGCTGATAATGTGACAGCCGGCGTTTTCGCGTTGGTTAAAAATACAGGAAAAGGGGGAGAGATGTTTAAGAAGATCAGGGTAATGACGGTTCTTGTTTGTGTTTTCTCGGCCGCTTTTACAGCCTCGGCCATGAACGTGGAAGTTACGTCGGAAAAAAGCGGTGTATATGAGGGAGGGGAATTCACTCCGAGAGAGGACAGTTTTCAGGGTATATACAGCATACGGGAAAATGAGAACCGTATTGTGCTTGAGAAGGTAATACACAGCGACAGAGAAGGCCGCATAGAGGACGGGCTCTCGTACGAAATAATAAATTCCATGAAAAGCGAGGGATTATCCGCTTTTACCGTTTCGCCAGCGAGGAAAGGGCAGAAGATATATACGGCCGTTCGTGAAGGGTATCTGGGGGATATAGAGGTCCTTGTGATAGGCGAGAATTTTTACGAATACAGCATAGTGTTGGGGGGAACGTTCTATCTTGAGAGCGGTACCGTGAAAAAACAGTAGTTTTCACAAGGGAGGCGCGTAGATGTCCCAAAGTTCTGTCTTTTTTGGAGATATTGCCGAAGGCCTCGATGAACCGGTCCTGGCAGTACGCCGGGACGGTGAGATACTCTCGGTGAATAAAGCCGCTGCCCGGTCTTTCGGAATACCGGAGGAAAGTTTTGCCGGCCGTAACGTTAAAGAAGTTTTTCAGGGAGAGTGGGCTGAAAAATTCTTCGCCATTGATGAGAAGTCTATTTCTTCCCCGGGAAGAGCCGGTTTCCAAGCTGCCGTAACGATCGACGGTAAAATTTATTTCACGGATAATCTTATTTTTCTGTCATCCACTTCAGGGAACCGTTCAGGGTCAGTTCTTGTTGTATCGTCTGTACTTCCTTCAGGTAGTTATCCGGGCGGGGTTTTTCCTGTTCCCGGGAAGATCTTACCTCATGGGGGAGATCTTCTCCTCAAGCAGATTGAATTCATAATGGCGGCGACAAAAACCAATCTTGACATAATAGACCCCGAATTCAATATACGCTACGTGGATAAAGGTTGGCAAGAATTGTACGGGGATCCTTCCGGAAAGAAGTGCTATGAGTATTTTATGGACAGAAGCGAGGCGTGTGAAGGTTGCGGTCTTCTAAAGGCACTTGAGAGCAAGAAATCTGTAGTAACAGAGGAGGTCCTCAAGAAGGAAGGCAACAGGGCCATTCAGGTAACGACAATACCTTTTCAGGATGCCGACGGCAACTGGCTTCTCGCCGAGGTGAACGTTGACATAACCGGGCGCAAGAAGATGGAAAACGAGATGAGGGAAATCAACGCTTTTCTGGACCTCATAATCGAGAACATTCCGAACATGATATTCCTGAAAGACTCAAAAGAACTAAGGTTTGTCAAATTCAACAAGGCCGGAGAGGAGCTTCTGGGGTACAAAAAGGAAGAGCTCCTCGGCAAGAACGATTATGACCTTTTTCCTAAAGAACAGGCGGATTTTTTTATAGAAAAAGACAGACAGGCGCTTTCAGGCAGAGAGCCGCTGGACATCGCGGAAGAAGTTATAGACACACGGGAAAAAGGCAAGCGGGTTCTTCATACCAAAAAAGTGCCTATACAAAATGATAAAGGTGAAGCGGTTTTTCTGCTTGGCATATCCGAGGACGTAACCGAGAGAAAGAGGATAGAGGATTCACTGAGGGAGCACGAGAGAGAAATATACCGCCAGTGGGGCATATTGAACAATCTTGTGGACAATATACCTTTTTTTGTTTTTTGGAAGAACAGGAATTCGGAATATATGGGCTGTAACAGGGCTTTTACCAGGGTAGCGGGGATAGAAAGACCGGAGGACATTATCGGAAAGACCGATTATGATCTGGCCTGGGAAAGGTCTGAGGCGGATTTTTACCGGAAGATAGATAAAGAGGTCATGGATAAGGGCGAGCCTATGCTCAACATAGAGGAAACGCAGCTCCAGGCCGATGGCAGAAGAGCCGATATACTTACCAGTAAGGTTCCCCTTAAGGACGAGGAGGGGAATGTCACCGGCATACTTGGTATATACGCGGATATTACAGAGCGAAGAGAGATGGAGGCTAAATTAAAACTGTTCAAGGACCTTATGGATCAGTCGGGGGATTCGCTGTTTCTCACCGATAATAAGGGGAGGTTTCTTGACGTTAATGATCAGGCCTGTTTTTCGCTCGGGTATTCGAGGGAAGAACTTTTAGGGATGGGAGTTCTTGACATAGAGAGGCTTCTTTTTACGCAGGAGGAGCTTGACAGGCAGTTCGAGGACCTTAAGCGCACAGAAGGTCTTGTTTTCAGGGGGGAACATCAGAGGAAGAACGGCGAGGTCTTTCCCGTGGAAATAAACATGAAATTTGTCGAGCTTGAGAGTAAGGGTTATGTGGTGGCTGTGGCGAGGGATATAACGGAAAGGATGCGTCTTGAAAGCGAACTTAAGGATTCCGAACGCAAGTACAGGACAATATTCGAAAATACAGGTACCATAACCGCCATAGTGGAAGATGATATGTATTTTTCCATGGTCAATAGCGAATTCGAGAGGTTTTTCGGGTTTAACCCACAGGCTTCAGATATTCGAAAAAGGTTGGATGAACTGGTTTGTGAGGAAGACAGGGAAAGGGTAATAAATTACCACAGACTGATGAGAATAGATCCGGAATCTATCCCGGCAAAATACGAGGTCAGGATGAAGGACCGGGATTCTAAACAGAGAGATACTTATGTTACGGTAGCGATGATACCCGGCACGGGTTCAAGTGTGGTGTCCTTTCTGGATCTCACCGATCTAAAAGAGAAGGAGCAGGAACTCGAGAAGCAGAGGGATCTTCTGGACTCTACAAACAAGGCTCTTGAACACAAGATAACCGAACTTAACACGGCTTTAGGACACATAAAAAGGCTGGAGGGACTGGTTCCCATATGCTCCAGCTGTAAGAAAATAATGAAATCCGGGGGAGACCCGAAAAAAATGGATTCGTGGGTGAATATAGAAAAATACATATCCGACAGAACAGAGGCCAGCTTTACTCACGGACTTTGTCCGGACTGCATGGAAAAGTTTTACGGGGATTACGTGGGGAAAAAGAAGAAGAAAGCGTGACCGTAATGGAGGGTGTATATTACACCCGTAAAGGGCTTTACAGTCAGGTTTTCCGGGTGGTAAAATGAGTTTACGGGAGGAGTTCCGAAAGGAGGGGTTCATGGGCAAGGTTGTTCTTCTTATAGACGACGATGATAACCTTCTTAGAACGCTTAAGGATATACTCGACGCCGAGGGGTATGAGGCGGTACCTCTGAATAACCCGTCCCTGGCAGAGGAGTATATAGACCGGTATGAGCCGGTCCTGATGATAATAGACATTTTCATGCCCGGTAGATCCGGATTCAACCTTCTTGAAGATTTCAGCAGGAACAAGTCTTACAGGGAAATACCTAAGATATTCGTAACATGCCTTGACGATGACATAGAGCGTATGACCGCAAGGGCGTGCGGCGTGGAAAAATATATAACCAAGCCGTTCCCCCCGGAGTATGTTGTAAGCTGCGTGAGAGACATTATAGGGGAAGCGTCTTAGAGTCAATAACAGGAGGTCCTGGGATGCCGCACAGCAAAAAAATAGTGATAGCGGACGACAACCTTGAAGTATGCGAGCTTTTAGGGGAGATATTCAAGGGGATGGGGTATTCCATGGACGCTGTGCATAACGGGTACGAGCTTATTTCCTATCTTGAAAAAAATACTCCGGGAGTGATAATACTTGATCTTATGATGCCCGAAAAATCAGGCATTTCCATATTGTCTTCGGTGAAAGAGCTTTCTCCTTTTTCCAGGATCATAATCTACACCGGGCATCATGAATTCGAAAAGAGCGTTTATGCCCGAACGGCCGACCGGTTCGTCCTTAAAGGCGCCAAGATCAAAACCCTGATAGACGCTGTGGAAGAGTTTTTAGTTTAGCGGCGGAATATCGTTTCCCTGTTAGTGTCCTTGATGACGGGATATGACGATGTTTTAAGCTGCCGCGGGGTTTTTAACGGACAATATTTATGGAATTCCTAATAGAGCACAGAGATACCACGACAAGCGCGAGAAGCGGGATCTTAAAGACTTCTCATCACGCTTTACCGACGCCTGTATTTATGCCGGTGGCTACACAGGGAACGGTTAAGGGGCTTGACGCTAAGGACCTTAAAGACATCGGCGTCGATATGACGATATCGAACGCGTATCACCTGTATATGCGCCCCGGGGCCGATGTAATAGGTCTTGCCGGGGGGCTGCACCGTTTCATGGGGTGGGACAGGGCCATAAGCACGGACAGCGGGGGGTTCCAGGTTTTCAGTCTCGCTGAACTCAATAAAATCCGGGAGGAGGGAGTGGAGTTCCAGTCCCATATTGACGGATCCCGCCACTTTTTTACCCCTGAAAGCGTTCTGGAGTTCCAGCTTGTTCTGGGAAGCGACATAATGATGCCGCTTGACGAGTGTGTGAAATATCCCTCCGGGAAAAGTTATGTGGAAGCTTCTGTGGGCATGACGCTGAGATGGCTGAAAAGGTCCCGGGACCTTTTAACGACAAAAACCACAAGTTCCGCGCTTTTCGGTATAGTTCAGGGCGGGACTTTCAGAGATCTAAGGAAGATATCCGCCGAAGCCACCGCGGAAATGGACATGGACGGCTATTCGATAGGGGGGATGGCGGTGGGAGAGCCTACTGAACTTTTAAGGGAAATGGCAGGATACACCGCGGGTCTTTTGCCTTACAACAAAGTTCGGTACCTTATGGGCGTGGGAACCCCGCCGGATATCCTTGAGGCAATAGCTTCAGGGATAGACATGTTCGACTGTGTCCTTCCTACGCGCAACGGAAGGAACGGACAGGCCTTTACTTCTTCCGGGGAACTCAACATAAAGAACGCTTCTTATAAAGAGGATTCAAGACCGATAGAAGAGGGATGCGGCTGCGCGGCCTGCCGGTCCCACAGCCGGGCTTTCATAAGGCATCTTTTCAACACAGGGGAGATGAACGGGCCCAGGCTTGTGTCGATGCACAATGTTCATTTTTACATATCCCTCATGGAGCTTTCGCGGCAGGCCATAAAAGAAGGAAGATTTGCCTCGTTCAAGAAAGAATTCATAGAAAAGTTCAATTCCGCAGCGTCGTCCCGCGAGAGCTGAAATACGGAAGTACATTTGCTGGGTTAAAGAGGCTTCGAAAACACACTGGCCTGTCCGATAATGGAAGGGCGAGGTGACAGGAACCACTGGTGCCTGTCACCAAAGTGTTTTGTTCTGAGCGTTGATCGAACAGTCCAGCGTGTTTTCTCGCTGTGCTTTAACCATGCCGCAAAAGTTGTCTCCCTAACCGAGCTTTCTAGCGGGAGCGAACTTTTGCTGGGTTAAAGAGGCTTCGAAAACACACTGGCCTGTCCGATAATGGAAGGGCGAGGTGACAGGAACCACTGGTGCCTGTCACCAAAGTGTTTTGTTCTGAGCGTTGATCGAACAGTCCAGCGTGTTTTCTCGCTGTGCTTTAACCATGCCGCAAAAGTTGTCTCCCTAACCGAGCTTTCTGGCGGGAGCGAACTTTTGCTGGGTTAAAGAGGCTTCGAAAACACACTGGTCTGTCCGATCATGGAAGGGCCAGGTGACAGGAACCACTGGTGCCTGTCACCAACACGATGATCGATCCCCGCAACTATACTGCGCGCTGCCCACATTACGATTGATTTTAGCTCCATAATGGGTATAATTGAGTGAGTTATGCTCGGGAATCAAACTCACAGCGCAAACTGAAAGGAGTTTTTATGTTAACTTTAGCTTTCGCGCAGGAAGCCGCGCAGGTGCAGCAGGCACAGCAGAGCCCTCTTATGGGGTTAGCGCCGGTGGCACTTATCTTCGTGGTTTTTTATTTTCTTCTCATAAAGCCTCAGAAAAAGCAGCAGCAGGAACATGCCAAGATGCTTTCTGAGCTCAAAAAGAACGATGAGGTGGTCACTTCCGGAGGTATATACGGGACCATAGTTAATCTCCAGGATGACACTGTAGTTTTAAGGGTGGATGAGAACACCCGGATAAAGGTCCAGAAATCGGCCGTGGCAAGGCTAAAAAAGAAGTCTGAGTAGGGAAGATCTATAACTGCCGGATCGTGGGATCAGTCCGGTCTATCCTTAAATATGAAGGAGATAACCTGAAATGTGGAAAAATCTTAAGATCAAGAGTGTCCTTGTAGCCGTCGTGGCGGCGGCAGCGGTATGGTTCGCCTATCCGCCTTTTGACGTGCGCGATGGCGAGGGGAAAGTAACCAAAGAGGGTAAGATAAACCTGGGACTGGATCTTCAGGGAGGAATGCATCTTGTACTCGAAGTGGATGTTTCTAAACTCGAACCCAATGCCGCTAAGGACGCCCCACAGAGGGCCATAGAGGTTATCCGCAACAGAATAGACCAGTTCGGAGTGCTTGAGCCGGTGATACACCTGCAGGGAGAGAACCGCATACTCATACAGCTTCCCGGGATCACTGACAGGGACAGGGCAAAAGACATAATAGGAAAGACGGCTCATCTTGAGTTCCGCCTTGTAAGCGACAATCCGGAGCTTGTTAAGTCCGCTATGGACAAGGAAGCGCCTGAAGGGTATGAGATAAAAACCCTGGAAGGACGCGACGGGAGGAAAGAGACGCTTCTTGTTGAGAAAGAAGCCGTTATGACCGGAGATCTTCTTGTGGATGCCACAACGGAATTCAGCCAGGAAGGGTTCGGTCAGCCTTATGTTTCCCTGGAGCTAAACGAGAAAGGGGCTCAGATATTCGCCGACACTACCGGGATAAACGTCGGCAGAAGATTAGCCATAGTGCTTGACGGAGAGGTGTACACGGCTCCCGTTATAAGGGAAAGGATACCTTCCGGCAGGGCTCAGATATCAGGCAATTTTTCCATTCAGGAAGCCAAGGATATAGCTCTGGTCCTTAGAGCAGGCGCTCTCCCGGCTCCGGTAAAGATAATAGAGGAAAGGACCGTGGGCCCGGCTCTGGGAAAAGATTCCGTAGAAAAGGGTATAAGGTCCATATTGATGGGTGGGATATCGGTGCTTGTGTTCATGCTCGTGTATTACCTCGTCGCCGGTGCCGTGGCCGATCTTGCTCTTGTGCTTAACATACTGATAATAGCCGGAGTCCTGGCATATTTTAAGGCCACGCTTACGCTTCCGGGTATAGCGGGTCTTGTTCTTACCATAGGTATGTCTGTCGACGCGAATGTTCTTATTTTCGAGAGGATAAGGGAAGAATTGAAACTGGGGAAAGCCATAAGGGCTGCCATACACGCCGGGTATGACAAGGCTTTCTGGACAATTCTCGACTCGAACGTGACCACGCTTATCGTAGCGCTTATCCTGTTCCAGTTCGGAACCGGACCCGTGCGAGGGTTTGCCACTACGTTGAGCGTTGGTATACTGGCCAGTATGTTCACCGCGCTTTTTGTGACAAGGCTCATAATGGACATAATAACTTCAGGCAGTAAAGGGCTTAAGAACCTGAAAATGCTCCAGTTCTTCAACAGCCCTAATATACCTTTCGTTAAGATACGGAAAGCGGCATACATTTTATCCCTGGTAGTTATCGTGGTTGGGATGTCCTCATTTATCAGAAAAGGCGCGGAGAATTACGGCATAGATTTTACCGGTGGAACGCTGCAGCAATTCGAGTTCAAGGAATCCGTAGAAGTGGGAGCAGTCAGGAGAGTTTTGTCGGGGATAGGTCTCGGGGATTCCGTTATACAGCAGTTCGGCGAGGGCAGAGATTTTGTAATAAGGTCGGTTAGCGACAGGTCGGAAGACATAATAGAGGCGCTCTCCGAAAAGTTCGGCAAGGATAAATTTGATGTAATGAGAGTAGAGAGCGTAGGGCCGGCTGTGGGAGAGGATCTTAGAAAAGCCGCTTTTATGGCGCTTATTTACGCGATGATAGGGATATGCGTGTACATATCTCTCAGATTCGAGTTCAGGTTCGCGATAACGGCTATAGTAGCTCTTATACACGACGTCCTTGTTTCCGTGGGAATGGTGGCTTTGACGGGGAGGGAAATATCGCTTCCGGTAATAGCGGCGCTACTTACGATAGTGGGTTATTCCATAAACGACACTATAGTTCTTTTTGACAGGATACGCGAGGACAGGAAGTTCATGAGGAAGTCCAGCATGTCGGAAATAGTCAACGTCAGCATAAACCAGACGCTTTCAAGGACGGTCCTGACATCGCTTACTACCCTTCTTGTGGTCATTTGTCTTTATGTTTTCGGCGGGAAGGTCATAAACGATTTCGCGTTCGTTCTGCTCGTAGGCGTAATTGTGGGTACATATTCTTCCATTTTTATTGCCTGCCCTCTTCTTCTGGATTGGCCCGGGAAAAGGACGGTCAGGGTTAAAAGGTAAACTGAGCGGGGGAGAGATCCGGCCGCTAACGAGGTTATGGCGCGTAAACCCCAGGAAAGTTACAGGGCGGCGGAGAAGGGCGCGTGGCTTGGGATATGGACGAATATCCTTCTTTTTGCCTTTAAGATACTGGCGGGTATAGCCGGAAAGTCGCAGGCTATGGTGGCGGACGCTTTTCATACCGCCAGCGACGCTTTTACATCAGTAGGGGTTTTTCTCGGTTTTAAGATGGCTCAACAGCCTCCCGACGAACATCATCCTTTCGGACACGGCCGAGCCGAATCAATAATGGGAAAGCTCATGGCCATAGTCCTTATCGGGGTGGGGGTCGGCGTGGCTTTCAGGTCCGCCGGAGCGCTTATCTCACCTTCCGCCGGTAAACCCGGTAATGTGGCCCTTGCGGCCGCTCTGGTTTCCATTCTGGTTAAGGAAATACTTTACAGGAAGGTAGTCAGGACCGCCCGGGATGTCGGGAGCTCTTCACTCGAGGCCGACGCCTGGCATCACAGAAGCGACGCCCTTTCGTCTATCGCGGCTGTTATCGGGATAGTCGGCGCGAAAGCCGGGAAGTTCTATATGGACCCGATGGCCGGCATAATCGTGGCAGGTTTCATCGTTAAGGCCGGTGTGGACGCTTTTCACAAAGCCTATGACGAGCTTATGGACGCGGCCCCGCCTGAGAACGTAAAGGAAGACATAATTTTATCGGCTCTCACCGTTGAAGGAGTTAGGGAGGTCAAAAAGGTAATGGCCAGGAAAACAGGTATAGAGATGTTCCTGGAGATAACAATAGGTGTCGACGGGACGATGACCGTGAGGGAAGGTCACACCATAACGATAAGGGTCAAGAGAGCCGTTATGAACAAGGTTCTGAATGTTAAGGGTGTTATGGTCCACGTCGAACCAGTCTAGGCCCAGAGGAAAATTTATGCCGGAAAAAATGATATGGAAACAGCCCGAGGCGAATTTAAGGGTCCAGAAGATATTGATAGACGGGCTCTCGGTTTCTCCGTATTTCGCTCAGATACTTATCAATAGAGGTATTCGGACCGTGGATGACGCGAGGGATTTTCTTTTCGGGGATATTTCCTCCTGCCACGATCCATACAGCTTAAAGGATATGGACCTTGCGGTAAAAAGAGTGAGAGAGGCGATATCGGCAGGGGAAAAGATACTTGTTTACGGGGACTATGACGTGGACGGTGTCACATCAACGGCCCTTTTATCCGAGACCCTGCGTGAACTCGGGGCCCGCTACGAAAGCTTTATCCCCAACCGTATAGACGACGGGTACGGGCTCAACGAAGACGCGGTAAATCTGGCGAAAAAAGACGGAGTTTCGCTCATAGTGACGGTAGACTGCGGTGTGAACTCTTTCGCGGAAGTGGATCTGGCAAGGGATCTGGGAATAGATGTTGTTATAACAGATCATCACGAGATAAGGGGGAATATTCTGCCCGCGGCCAAGGCTGTAGTAGACCCTAAAAGGGAGGACTGCGGTTACGCTTTCAAAGACCTGGCCGGGGTGGGTATAGCGTACAAGCTTGCCCGGGCGCTAATGTCCGAAGAATCCTGGAAGGCCGACGAGCATCTTGATCTTGTGGCGCTTGGGACCATAGCGGATGTCGCGCCTCTTAACGGCGAGAACCGCATACTCGCCAAGGCCGGATTGGAAAAGCTCCGCGTGACGGCTCGTCCGGGGATAAAGGCTCTTTCGAATATATCCGGCATTGAGCAGAGAGATCTGACATGCCGGAACATAGCCTTCGCTCTGGCTCCCAGAATAAACGCCATGGGCAGAGTCGGTTCAGCGGATCTTTCGCTTGAGCTCTTTACGACAAAGGACACATCCCGCGCCGCCGAGCTGGCTTCGGCACTGGACAGAGAGAACAGGAACCGTCAGGCCATAGAGAAAGACATTCTTAAAAGCGCCATTGAAAAGGCCAGGAGCGATGTAGATCTGGATAAGGATAAGGTGATAGTTCTCGCGGACGGGTCGTGGCATCCCGGAGTTATAGGGATAGTAGCTTCCAGGATATCCGAGGAATTCCTGAGGCCTGCCATACTGATATCTTTGAACGGAGATGAGGGCAAGGGTTCAGGCAGGGCCGGAAACGGTTTTAATCTTTTTAAGGCGGTAAGCGGAGCTGATGAGCATCTTTTGAGTTTCGGCGGACATGAGGCGGCCTGCGGAATTAGGATCAAGAGAGACAGCGTAGACGATTTCAGGGAAAAGCTTAACAGCGTGGCGGAGGAATGTTTTTCCGGCGGGGAAGAATCGGTACGGGAGATATCTGTGGACGCGGAAATGCCTCTTTCGTCTCTTGGAGTAAAACTCATAAAGGAAATAGGGCTTCTGATGCCTTATGGCCAGGGAAATCCGGAGCCGGTTCTGGCAGCGAGGAAGCTTGTAGTAAAAAACAGGCCGAGGGAAATAGGGAAAAGCGGGGTCAAGTTCCTTGTGACGGACGGCCGGATAAGCGCGGAAGCTATTACTTTCAGGAAAAACTTCTTTTACAGGCCCTCCCAGGGGGAGTCGGTAGACCTGGCTTATACACCTTCCATAAACAGTTATAACGGGGTAGAATCTCTTCAGCTGAACATCAGGGACATCAGGCCTTCTTAACGGGAATAAAAAAAGAGAACTATCTATGACCCGAGCCGACAGGGTTTAGTCGGATATCTTTAGAGAGAAAGGGGAGAGATCGGCTTCAGGCGCTCTTTTTGACCTTACCTGCTTTTATGCATTTCGCGCAGGCCTGGATCCTCATAGTTTTTCCGTTGATCAAAGCTTTTACAGGCTGAAGATTTGGAAGAAATCTGCGTTTGGAAACACCGGTGATCCTCTGTCCCACTCCGCCTTTGCTCTTAGCCATACCTCTGCGGCTTATTGTTCGGCCGGCGACAGGTTTTTTGCCGCATATGTAGCATTCTCTTGCCATGGAAAACCCTTTCTTTTATAATGGCGTAGTGAAGTTTCCCGCCTTTAGCAGGATACGCCGGTTTTATTATGTCTTTTTGGCGCGACAAGCGTCTAAACGGTACGGATAATAGCACAATGACAAATTTTATGCAAGCGAAAAAAGACGTTAGGGGGATGTCCATAAGGTACATTAAGGGGGTGGGGCCGGCGAAGGCCCTGCTCTTCGAAAAACTCGGTGTAAAGACCGTTTCAGACCTTTTTTACTTTCTCCCGAGGAGATATGAGGACAGGACGCTTGTGGTAGCGCCATCCCAGGCAAAGCCGGGAGAAGCCCAGGCGGTGAGGGGTAAGGTAATTAAATGCTCGGTTTTCAGGGCAAGGACAGGAACCGGTATAGTTGAGGTATCTGTGGGAGACGGCAAGGGCAGGGTCTTCGGCGTATGGTACAATCAGCCGTTTATTTCAAAAGTGTTTTCACCCGGGCAGGAAGTTGTTCTGTACGGAGAGGTAGAGGCCGCCGGAAGACTTCAGATAACACACCCTGCTTTTGAGATAATAACCGGAGAGAGTAAAGAGGAATCACTGGAGATAGGAAGGATCGTTCCGTTCTATCCCCTTACCGAAAAACTTACCCACAGGGACGTGAGAAAGACCGCGCACAGGGCCATAAAGTCCTGTCTGTCTTTCATTGAAGACCCCTTACCCACAAGAATACGCGCCAGAAGGCAGCTCGTCGATATAAAGTTCGCCGTAGAGAACATACATTTCCCTCATTCTTTCGATAACCTCTCGAAAGCCCACAGGAGGCTTATCTTCGAGGAATTTTACATGCTGCAGGTAGTGATGGCCATGAAAAGGAAACTTTCCCAGAAGAAAGGTACGGCGCATGTATCTTCCGGAAGATTCCTTGACGACTTTGCGAAGCTTTTCCCGTTTGAGCTTACCGCAGCCCAGAAAAAGTGTATCGCCGAGGTGGAGAAAGATATGTCTGGTGCTAAGCCCATGTACAGGCTTCTCCAGGGAGACGTAGGCAGCGGAAAAACAGTTGTGGCAATTTTCGCGCTTCTTCTTACGTGTGAGAACGGCCACCAGGGGGTCATGATGGCTCCCACCGAGATACTCGCGAGACAGCATTACGTCAATATCAGCAAGATACTTATGCCCCAGGGAATAAACGTCAGGCTTCTTGTCGGTGGGATGCCGGAAGAGGACAGGCTCAGGGTGCTTGAGGAGGTGTCCTCGGGCGAGGCCGACATAGTCATAGGCACACATTCGCTTCTCCAGCAAAAAGTGGAATTCAAAGATATGGCTCTGGTGGTAATAGATGAACAGCACAAGTTCGGGGTGGAACAGAGAAAAGAGCTTGTGAAAAAGGGCGCGAATCCGGATACGCTTGTAATGACGGCCACGCCTATTCCCAGGAGCCTTGTCATGGCCATTTTCGGGGATATGGACATATCCTGTCTGACGGATAAACCTTCCGGGAGACAAAAAGTGACTACATACTGGACGGCCGCAGATAACAGACAGGCGGTATACGGTCTCATCCGGGAACAGGTCGCTTCCGGCCGTCAGGCGTTCGTGGTCTGTCCCAGGATAAAAAACCAGAAGGCTGGGACAGTGTCTTTTTCCGCGGAAGAGGTATATTCGAGATTGAAAGATGATGTGTTCCCTGGGTTGAAGGTGACCATGCTTCACGGACAGATGTCGGCCAAAGAGAAAGACGGGATAATGAAGGATTTTGTTTCCGGGAAATACGATATTCTTGTCGCTACGACGATGATAGAGGTTGGAGTTGACGTTCCGAATGTCAGCGTGATGCTGGTGGAACACGCTGAAATGTACGGACTTTCACAGCTGCACCAGCTCAGGGGGCGCATAGGAAGGGGAAAACACGAGTCCTACTGCGTGCTGATCTGTGAAGACGAAAGCGAGAGTTCCATAGAGAGGCTGGAAGCCATAACTTCCATGGACGACGGGTTTTTGATAGCGGAGAAAGACCTCGACATAAGGGGCCCGGGAGAGTTCCTGGGTACGCGTCAAAGCGGTCTTGGCGATCTTAAATTCGGGGACATAGCCAGGGATTTTTCAATTATGGAAGAGGCCAGGAGCGACGCTTTTGAAACCATAGAAGAAGATCCGGACCTGTCTCTGGAGCGTAATTTTGCCGTCAGGTCAAGGATAAGGGAACTTCTAGCCGACAGGATAAAGACATGATGAGGATAATAGGTGGGGAATTCAGGTCCAGAAAGATAGAAAGCCCTTCTTCCGGTGCGGCCCGGCCCACAAAAGACAGGGTACGCGAATCTGTTTTTAACATAATTTCTCCCAGAATCGCAGGTTCGCGGGCGCTCGACCTTTTTGCCGGAAGCGGGGCCTACGGTCTTGAGGCGTTGAGCAGAGGAGCCGCGAGTTGCGTATTTGTCGAAAATAATCCGGAATGCGCCGGTGTTATTTCCCGGAATATTGAAAAGCTGAAAGTAAGAGAAAGGGCCTCGATCGAGGTCCTGGACGTGTACAGATATCTTGAGGAAATAGGCAAGCGGGGCGAGAAGTTCGATATAGTGTTTTCTGACGCTCCCTACGGCCTTGGTATGTCCAGAAATGTCTTGATTATGGCGGAACGTTATGATATATTGAGTCCCTTCGGAATACTTATAATAGAGCATGACGGCAAAGAAGACGTCCCCGAACAAGTCGGAGACGTTTCTGTATATAAACAAAAGAGTTACGGAATAACTTCTATCTCCGTGTTTTTAAAAAAATGACAAGAACCGCTGTTTACCCCGGAACATTTGATCCAGTGACCTTCGGGCATATTGACGTTATCCGCAGGGTGTCCTCTATTTACGATAAAGTCTTTGTGGCTGTGGCCAGAAGCGAGGAGAAATCCCCGCTTTTTTCAGTGGAAGACAGGATAGGTATGATAAAAGAGGCGGTGGCGGATCTGGGGAATGTGCAGGTAGAGGGTTTTGACGGGCTCGCGGTGGAATATGCCAGGGCGAGATCCTCAAGGGTCGTGGTCAGAGGGCTCAGGATGATATCGGACTTTGAGTATGAGTTCCAGATGGCTCTTACCAACAGAAAACTCAATCCGGCGATTGAAACAGTTTTTATGATGCCGAACGAGGATTTTTCTTATCTTTCCAGCAGACTGATAAAAGAGGTTGCGCGTCTCGGGGCGGATGTTTCCGCTTTCGTGCCGGCTAATGTTGTGAATAAATTGAAAAAGGCGATGGAAAAATGAACAGGATACTTGCTCTAAGGGAAAAGGCGAAAAAAGAACGCAGGAAGGTGGTACTGCCCGAAGGGAATGACATCCGTGTGGTGGAGGGCGCGTCGTACCTGGCGGCCAACGCCCTGGCGGACGTTCTTCTCTTGGGAAAGACTAAAGAGGTAGAAAATCTGGCGGCTTCGAAGGGGCTCTCCCTCAAGGGCGTTCAGATAGTGGACCCGGACACTTACAGCCAGACCGGGCGCATAGTTTCGGAGTATTACGAAAAACGGAAACACAAAGGCATAGATCTAGCCGAGGCAGAAAAGACCGTAAGAGAGAACCTTGTGTATTTCGGCGCCATGATGACGCGTCTTGGCCTTGCCGACGGATTTGTGGCCGGAGCGGCCAACACCACTTCAACGGTGGCAAGAGCCGCCATACAGTGCCTCGACATGGACAGGGAAGTGGGTACGGTATCAAGCTCCTTCATAATGGAACTTGAGAACTGTCCTTTCGGAGAGGACGGTCTTTTTGTCTACGGCGACTGCGGCATAATACCTTATCCTTCCGCGAAGCAGCTTGTGGGTATAGCCATAGCTACAAGCGACCAGATGAAAAAACTTTTTGATATAGAGCCGAGGGTGGCAATGCTGAGCTATTCCACCAAAGGTTCAGCGGGCGGAGAGTCGGTCGAAATGATAAGAGAGGCCATAGAGAAAATAAAGGCCAAGAGGCCCGGGATACTTATAGACGGGGAGCTGCAGCTTGACGCGGCGATAGTCCCGGAGGTTGCCGAGATAAAGTGTCCCGGCAGCGACGTCGCGGGTAAAGCCAACGTGCTTATTTTTCCCAATCTGGACGCGGGCAATATATCATACAAGCTCAGCCAAAGGCTTGGCAACGCCAGAGCCGTCGGTCCCATAATACAGGGAGTGAATAAGCCCTGCAGCGATCTTTCCAGGGGATGCAGCTGGGAAGACGTAGTGGATACAGCCGTGGTATGCGCCATAAAGGCGCAGGGAACTTAAACTTAGGGGTTTAGGGGTAATGCTTATACTTGTGGTAAATTGCGGATCGTCCTCTGTGAAGTTCGAGCTTTTTGACATAGAAAAAGAAAAGCCCGTAGCCAGGGGAATAGTGGACCGCATAGGGGCTGATGTTTCGACCCTGACCATGGAAACTTCCTCGCGGAAGCATCCGGAAAAAAAGGAGAGTTGCCCCGATCATCACAGAGCAATTGAGCTTGTGAGGGACGTTCTTACCGACAGGGATAACGGAGTGCTGAAGGATGTATCGGAGGTGGGCGGGGTCGGTCACAGAGTGGTGCATGGCGGAGAGGAATTTACCTCGAGCGTTCTTGTCGACGATAATGTGCTTTCCAGCATAGAGAAATTTTCGGCTCTTGCTCCGCTACACAACCCGCCTTCATTGGCCGGGATAAAAGGGTGCATGAAAATTTTTTCCGGCGCGCCGCAGGTAGCTGTCTTCGACACGGCTTTTCACCAGACCATGCCGGAAAAAGCGTTCTCGTATGGTGTGCCGCATGAGTATTACCTTAAGCACGGTATCAGGCGATACGGGTTCCACGGCACGAGCCACCGTTATGTGGCCCAGAAGACCGCGGAGATACTGGAAAGGCCGTTATCGGAACTTAACCTTATAACGGCGCATCTCGGGAACGGATGCAGCATAACGGCCGTGGAAAAAGGAAAGAGCGTTGATACTTCGATGGGGTTCACTCCTCTGGAGGGGCTCCTTATGGGCACGCGTTCCGGGGATATAGATCCCGCGGCTGTTCTTTACCTCATGGAAAAAGAGAAGATGTCGCCAGGGGATATAAATTCGGTGCTCAACAAAAAGAGCGGCCTTTTAGGTGTTTCCGGAATAAGCAACGATATGCGTGACATTCTCTCTGCCATGGAAAAAGGTGACAAGAGAGCCAGGCTGGCCTTTGAGATCTTCGTGTACAGGGTCATAAAATACGCGGGGGCTTATTCCGCTGTTCTGGGAAGGGTTGACGCTGTTGTCTTCACGGGAGGAATAGGACAGAATGTCCCGGAAGTCAAAGACCGTGTGAAAGAAAGGCTCAGCGGACTTCTGGGGGAAAGAACGGCGTTTCTCACGGTGGCTACTGACGAGGAATTACTGATAGCGAAAGACACGTTTAATGTGGTAGTTAAAAACAAAAAACAAAAATCTCAGGAGAGAACATGCCAAAAGTAAAACATAGACATTCCAAAGCCCGCGGTCGCAAGCGAAGGACACATTACAAAGCCGTCGCTCCGGCCGGGGTGAAGTGTTCCAACTGCGGGAAGATGAAAAAACCTTCCCAGGTATGCCCTTACTGCGGGTATTTCAAGGGTGTCCAGGTTAAGAAAATAGAGACACTGGACGAGCGCAAGGAACGGCGCGACGCTAAAAGAAAGCAGCCGTAAGAAAGAATTGTTCGCAAGCGCGGTCAGTCTTAGATCCTTTTTAAGGGCGTTATAAGTTTCCACGGAGGGAACATGAAGATAGGTTTAGACGCTATGGGAGGAGACAGGGCTCCCGGGGTCAATATCGAAGGGGCCATCATGGCCGTTGAGGAATACGGCTACAATGTGGCGCTTATAGGAGAGGAAAGCCTTATAAAAAAAGAGCTTTCCGGCAGGTCGTACCCGAAAGAAAAGATAGAAATAATCGGCGCTTCGCAGGTTATCTCCATGGACGAACCCGCGGCACTGTCAGTGAGGAAAAAAAGGGATTCGTCGATAGTTGTGGGAGCGGCGCTTTTGAAGGAAAAGAAGTTTGACGCTTTTGTCAGCGCCGGTAATACGGGAGCAGTCGTTTGCGCCGCTACTTTGAGCCTCAGGCTTCTGCCGGGGGTGGACCGACCCGGAATAGCCATAATATTCCCCACACTCGATAAACCCTGCATGGTCATAGACGTAGGGGCCAATATTGACCCCAAACCGTTCCATCTTCTGCAATACGGTATAATGGGTGACGCCTATTCAAAGCACATACTCAAAAAGACAAATCCCACGGTGGGGCTTCTAAACATAGGGGAGGAGTCCAGCAAGGGCACAGATTTTGTAAAAGAAGCCCATACGATGTTGTCTGAAAGCGAGCTTAATTTCATCGGTAACGTGGAGCCAAAGGAGGTTTACCGGGGGAAAGCCGATATAGTCGTATGCGACGGGTTCGTGGGCAATGTTTTTCTTAAGGTGACAGAGGGTTTCTCCGAAGCCGCGGCTTTGCTCCTCAAAAGAGAACTCAAGAGAAGTAACCTTATTACCAAGTTCGGAGCGCTTCTCGTTCTTCCGGCTTTCAGCGCCATAAAGAAGAAGATAGACGCTTCCGAGTACGGCGGAGCCCCTCTTATGGGAGTGGATGGAAGCGTGATAATAGCCCACGGTTCCTCTAACGGCAAGGCCATAAAGAACGCTATACGGGCTGCTGCCGAGAATATCGAGCAGAAGGTCAATTCGCATGTGGTGGAGGAATTACAGAATTTCTGAAGTACCGGCGCCCTTAATGGGACAGCCGTGTTTTCGAAAGGAGTCAAGTTGAAGAGAACAGGTATATTAGGTTTGGGTAAATATCTTCCGGAGAACGTCCTGACGAACGCTGACCTGGAGAAGATGGTTGACACAACGGATGAGTGGATAACGACCCGTACCGGGATAAAAGAGAGGCGTATAGCGGCCGACAACGAGGCTACGAGCGATATGGCCGTAAAAGCCGCCAGGAACGCCCTGGCCGACGCGGGAATGCAGCCGTCCGACATAGACGTAATAATCGTAGCCACGATAACGCCTGATATGTTCTTTCCGTCGACCGCCTGCCAGGTTCAGTATAAGCTTGGAGCGGGAAACGTTCCGGCTTTTGACGTGTCCGTGGCCTGTTCCGGTTTTGTGTACGGTTTGGCCATAGCGGACCAGTTCGTTCGGGGAGGGCTTTACAAACACGCTCTTGTGATTGCATCTGAGAAGCTCTCGGCGGTGACGGATTGGGAAGACCGTTCTACATGCGTGCTTTTCGGGGATGGAGCCGGCGCGGCCATACTGGGGCAGGTTGATAAGGGCGGCATAATGGGGGCCCATCTCGGTTCCGACGGGAGTAAAGGAGATCTTTTAAGACTCCCGGCCGGAGGATCCAGAATGCCGGCGTCTTTCAAGACAGTGGAAAATAAACTTCATACCATAAAAATGGAAGGCAACATTCTTTTTAAACATGCCGTTAAGATAATGGCCGACGCGGCCCTGGCCGTGACGGAACCTCTGGGTATGACAGGCGACGACATAGACATCATAATCCCCCATCAGGCCAACATAAGGATACTCAACGCCCTGGCCAAGAGGATGGGAGTGGATCCGGATAAGAAAGTGTACCTCAATATCGAAAAGTACGGCAACATGTCGGCTGCTTCAAGCGCTGTGGCCCTTGTGGAAGCGGTCGAGTCGGGCAGGATAAAGAAAGGCGACAAAATATTGATGGACGCCTTTGGAGGAGGCCTGACCTGGGGCGCTCTGGTAATAGAGTGGTAATGGTTTTACGGCATAATGAAGCATAACAAGAACAGGCGGAGGATATGACAAAGAAGTTTGGATTGATATTTCCCGGACAGGGTTCACAGAAAACCGGTATGGGCAAGGATCTTTACGAGCTTGAGCGAGCTGCCAGGTGGGTATATGACAGAGCCGATGAGATAACCGGTAAAGGAATAAAACGTCTTTGCTTTGAAGGCGACATGGATGAACTTTCCACTACGATCAACAGCCAGCCAGCCATATTCACTACCAGTATGGCTGTTCTGAACGTGCTTGCGGAAAAAATAAAAGGTTCTCCTGTGGGAAGCGAAGAGAGGGAGTTCTTTTCCGGGGAAGACATTTCGAGATTCGCGTCGCTGGCGATGGGGCTTAGCCTGGGGGAGCCCACTTCGCTTGTCGCCGCCGGTGTTCTTAGTTTTGAGGATGCTCTTAGGTTCGTGGTACAGAGGGGAGAGTTCATGGAAGAGGCTTCAAGGAAAAATGAAGGTAAGATGGCTTCCATACTCGGCCTTGAGATAGAAAAGGTGGAGGAGCTTTGCGTAGGGATAGGTTGCCAGATAGCCAACCTGAACTGTCCGGGGCAGATAGTTGTTTCGGGACATGCCGGGAAAATAGAGCTTTTGGCCGACCTGGCTAAAAACGCAGGAGCGAAACGAGTTATAATGCTTAAGGTCAGCGGAGCTTTTCATTCGGAGCTTATGGCCGAAGCGAAAGAAAAACTTAAGGTCGTTCTGGCCGGTATGGAGTTTCGGGCTCCTTCAATAGATTTTATAAGCAACCTGGACGCGGAAGTCACCACGGACCCGGAAAAGATACGTAAGAACCTGGCTGATCAGTTGGACTCAAGGACGCTATGGTCTGACTCAGTTCTTAAGGCTTCCTCGCTGGGCGTTAAGGACTTTCTTGAGCTGGGCCCCGGCAATGTTTTAGCGGGCCTCTTAAAAAAGATAGATCCCTCTCTTTCAGTTGTTTCCATTTGTTCTTCGGAAGAAATATGTAAGGCTCTGGCTCTTTGATCTCTCTTTTGTTAGCTGTATAAATAGTTTGATATACGTGTTTTTGATTGACATTTTGGTGTTTTGTGGTATACTTATGTTAAGAAAAAAAACAGAAAGTATGTCGCGAAAGACAGTGAAATCAAAGACTTAATCAGGAGAGGTTAGCATGAAAAAAGCAGTTTCGGTCAGGATTTTTCCTGTGCTTGTAGCCGTTTTATGCTGTGCCGCGCCGGTTTTCGCCTCATCTTCAGCTTTGGGTTTTGAAATAGCAGCTTCCCTGGACACCCTCAAGACAAAGATAAAAAATACACCCGCAGAGATGTCTTTGCCTGACAGAGATCTCGGCGATATTTCTTTGCCGCGTGAAACTTTTATTTTTAAGGAAATAACTCCTGGCGGAGATATCGCTTCAGGACATAACCTGAAGGGGGTTCAGTACGCCGCAGCAGGGGATTATGACCTGGCGATATCAGAATTCGAGACAGCTTTAAAGTTAAATAATGATTTCGCCGAAGCATACCATAATGCCGGGGTTACTTACGGCATCGTAGGTAAATATGACGCCGCTATCGACAGCCTCAAAAAGGCTGCCGAGGCCGATCCTTCTTCGGCGTCTACGCTGAACTATCTCGGTGTTTTTTACGGATTGAAAGGAATGTACGATGAAGCTATATCAGTATACAAGAAGGCCATCGAGGTTGACCCGGGGTACGCTGACGTTCTGTACAACATGGGAGTAGCTTACGGGGCCAAAGAGGATTACGTCAGCGAGGTAGACTCATATGTAAAATGCATACAATTGGACCCGTCCTCATTCAGGGCTTACAACAACCTGGGGCTTCTTTACGGCATGGCTGGTATGCAGGCCGAGGAAGAAAAGTGTTACACACTGTCTATCTCAATCGCCCCGGAATTTCACGGCGCGTATTACAACCTGGGAATGCTTCAGGTCTCCCGGCAGCAGTATGACGCGGCAATAACAAGTTTTCGCAAGGCTTTGTCCATTAAGGGGGATTTTGTTAACGCCTCATATAATCTGGCCTTGACCTATTCTCAAAAAGGCGAACACGGCGCGGCCATAGAACACTACCTTAAGGTTGTTGATGTCTATCCTTTGAACAAAGAGGCCCTATACAATCTTGGTGTGTCCTATTCTTACTCGGGAGAAAGGGGTAAGGCAGTGAGGAGCTTCATGAAGGCTCTGGATGCCGATCCTTCTTACCTTAAGGCACGCATGGCTTTAGGAGTGGTGTACATATCATCTGGCATATACCGGCGGGCCATAGAGGAATTCGTCGCGGTAACACGCATGTATCCGGGGAATGCCGATGCCTATTACCATCTCGCTTTGGCCTACGCGGCGGGAGGAATGCTCGAGGAGGAGATATCGTCATATCTCAAGGCGCTTGACATAGATCCCATGCATGTCAAGTCGTACATAAATCTCGGCGAGGCTTTCAGCAGGAAAGGGGAAAATAAAAAAGAGATAATGTGTTACAGGCGAGCCATTGAGATCGAGCCTGACAATTTTAGCGCGAGGTACAATCTCGCGGCCGCTTACAGGACGGCAGGGCTTTATGAGAAAGAGATAGCGGAAATGAAAAAGGCGTCCGAATTATCTCCGGGTAACGCGGATGTCTACTATCATCTTGGTTCAGCGTACCTGAAGACAGGGCATTATGAAGAGGCGGCGGTCAATTACAGGAAGGCTGTCAAGGCTGATCCGCGTCACTCAAGAGCGTTCTATGATCTGGGCATAGCTTACGGTAGCCTTGGTCTGCGTGACGAGGAGATAGAGGCCTACAAGGCGGCGCTTTCCATAGACCCTGCGATGAAAGAGGCCCACTATAACATGGGTATAGCCTACAACGAGAAAGGGATAAAAACCCTGGAAATAGGTTGCTACAGGAACGCGCTTTCCGTAGATCCTTCTTATGTTCCTGCTATGTCCAATCTCGCGGCGGCGCTTTGTGAAGAAGGCAGTTTTGAGCTTGCCAGGCTCCAGGCAGAGAAAGCCATAGAGTTGGATAAAAACAACGCGTCCGCCTACTATACTCTGGCCATAGCCAGCTACCATACCGGTGAGGTGGCTTTGGCGGCATCCAGTCTTGAAAAAGCCAGGGAACTTGGAGTCGAATCCGATCCGGAATTCGACAAGGTTCTTCTCGGCAGGAATATCTGAATATAGCAAAAACTCGGGGTCTTCCACGCTTGATCTGTCAAAAAAGGTTAAAGGCTTGTCTTTTTAGCCTTTATAAGGCATATTTGCTCTATTCCGGTCCCAGTGTGGGGTCTTAAAGGTGAGATCTAATAATCAGGAGGTGAGGGTCTTGAAAAGATTTTTTTGTTCTCTTGTAGCGGTTCTTTTTGTTTTGTCGTGTTTCGCGCACTCCGGGTATGCCGCTTCTACCAACGAAGAGCTGGGAAAGTACGCCCAGGACAAGGCGGGGTTGAACGCCAAGATAAAAGAGGCAAGGGAGAAGCATAAAGAGGATTTGAGGGCTCTAAGGAAACAGTATTCCGAGAAAGCCAAGGCCATAGAGCCGGGAGACGAGGCCGCGAGGGCCAGTTTGTGCGACAGCAAGAAGCAGGACAAACAGAAGATAGTTGAATCCTACAGACAGCAGCACGAGTCCCTCATGGCGCAATTAAGGGACTTGAAGTCTTCCGCCCGCGCTGCCAGAGTTAAAAAAGCCCAGGAAGGGAAGAAAGAGTGGAATATTCCACAGGCAATGAAATAAGAGTGCGGTAATACAGGCATAACAGGGAGGCTCCCAAGGAAATAAAGTGGAGCCTCCCTTTTTTATATTAAGGTTTTTGATAGCCGCGCAAGTGTATGGTATACTGTCTTCCATGCCGGACGACAAACAAAAAGACGAGCATAAACTATTCGGTCTTATAATCCAGAACCTGGGTACTGTGATAAAAAACAGCGTTCTTTACCCGGTTTCCCACCCCATATCTGAGATCTCCATAAAAAATTTCAAGGCATCGCTTGATAAATGGTTTTTGGCAAGCGACGTTCTTGATGTCGGTATTTCGCAGGATAGCGTTCTTTTATCCGGCGAGTTCGTCGATAAGAAAAACGAGCTATACAGGGAAGTAGCTTCTCATCTGCATTCTCATGGGATATCGTCGCTGTGTTTTAAAAAGGGGCTTGCCACTTCCGAGCTTACCGAGATGTTCAGGTTCCTTAAAAAGGACGCCAAACTTATCAGAGAGGGAGGGGATCCCGGGGAGATAGTGCCTGTATTGGAACATATCCTTATAGGAACGGTGGATTACAGTACTCTTCTTGAGGGAACGGGCGGGGCCGTCTCAAAAAGCGATGAGGAACTTTGGAAATCTCTCACGAATGTGTCGCAGGAATCACTTCAGGGGAGGCTTCCCAGAGAAAGAGAGGAGTTCATAAGGCAGTTTCTCGGCGATTCCAGGTCCTCCGCGTCCGTTCTTAACAGGATATACAGGGACGCTGTTTCCAGGATGGAAGGGGACGATGCCGTGACCCGTACCCGGGAGTCAATAGCGCGCATATATGACTATATATCAAGGAATCCTGACGGGGTCTCTTCGACGGCCCGCGAGGACATAGGAAAGATAGTATCCCGATTGGATCCTGAGTTCGTAATGAGGCTATTTTCACCCGCCAGGGTGGACAACAGGGATTTCGATCTGGCCGGAGAAATGATGAAGGATGTCCCGGACGAGTTCGTGGCCGGGTTCATAGAATCACTTATAAAATCAAGCGGAGGGTTCAATGAGAACCTCCTTAAAGTATTCGAGAGGCTTTCTCCCGGCGGAGCCAGGGAAGGCAGGATAGTTTCGATGGTGGCCGGGCGTTTCGCCGAAGCTCAGGCCGTGGATAATGCGGCTCTGGCGGAGATACAGATGTCCATAAAAGAAGTTTTCGCGGCCAACCCCGAAAGCTCTTTTATGTCTCAAATGTACAATCTTACGGTCGATACTTTTGTCGACAGAAAAGCCGCGGCCATGGACCTGCCCAAAGAACTTGTCGCCATGGTTGAATCCTACGCCAGATCCAGATCAGAGGAGAATTTCAAGAAGCAGGAATCCGAACTTGTGCTTAATCTTATGTGGTACGAGAATGACCCGGCCGATTATTCAAGGTTATGCTCAAGGATAACAGGGATAGTTCCCGAACTTTTCAGGATAAGGGATATAGACGCGGTTAAGGATATTTTTATGTTTTTCCTGGGAGCTGACGGTCCCGGAAACAGGACTATGCCAGGGATAAAGGAAGAGAATGACAGGGTTACGGCTTTTTTAAATGGAGAGAGCGTTATAAAGCAGACATTGTCTTTTCTGGCCTCAAGCGACGAAATGGGCGCCCAAACCGCCGCATTTGTTTTTAACATGATAAGAAATCAGTACTCGTTCGGTATGCTTCTCGATGAGTTCTGCAGGGAGGGAAAACCCGGGAGAAGGAACAACCTGTCGCTCGCTTTAAAGGATCTTTCGGAGGTTGAGACAGATGTTCTCGCGGAACGCGTCAAATCGGCAGATCCCAGGAACTCCGGGGAGCTCTACGGATTGATGAGAGAAGCTTGCCCGGAGAGAGCCAGGAAACTGGTTGTGGACATAGCTTCCATAGGCGATATAGCCCTTAAGCGACATATACTGGACGGTTTCGTTCCCGGAACGGAAGAAGAGTTCGCGGCTCTAATGACAATGCTCAGGAAAGAGAAAGATCCGTTCCTTGTAAGAAAAGCGGTGATGGCTGTTCTTTCCGGAGGAGATCCCCGTGTTGTCGGGGAAATATTCTCTTACGCCTCCGGGGCTCTGGCTCCAGGCGGTCTTCTGGAGGAGATCATAGATGTTTCCGGTGAAATAGGATCGGGCGCGTCGGTGGGACATCTGGGCAGGATAATAGAAAAAAGGGATATTCTCGGCAGGAACGAGAAGATAAAAACCGCCGCTGCTGTGGCTCTGGGACGTATACAGAGTCCTGAGGCGATCGAAACTTTGAAAAGGTCGGCCTCGAAGGCTCCAAAGGCCGTGAAAGACATATGTGATGTTATTTTGAATCTCAAGGGAAAAAAGGAAGAAAGTCCCGCAAAAGGCGGAATTTCCGGAGAGGGCTATGAGGGATAAGGTCGAGAGCGTCATAAAACTTCTAGCGGCGGCGATGAACGCCGTTGACATGTACGGGGCCGGACACAAGATGGTTTCCGATTCGGAGGATCAGCTCTATTCGGTTTTAGTTTCTATTTTAGAGCAAGGCGGGGGTTTTACCATAGGGATAATCGGGGATGAGATGGCGTATGAAAGGCATCCGTTCTACGACACAAGTAAAAAGATAAAAGGGCTTGTCGACAGGCTTAGGAAACTTGAGATAGAAAAACTGACGTTTTTAAAAGGTCTGGGAAGGGAAGAGGTGGCGGTCTTTATATCGGTCATAGGAAGAAGGTCTACCGCTGACGATGTTAAAAGGGTGTCGGCCGAGGGGAAATTAAGCCACATTTTATCCGGGAAAATAGGAAAAGGAGAGGAGGAAGACACAGAAATACCCGAAAAGGATCTTGATGAGGCAATAGGCCAGGCTTATGAAGGGGGAACGGATTTTCTCAAGAGAACCGCGGAGGACATCAGGAATAAGCGCGCCATAGACGCCGGTTCCGCGAGGCAGATAGTAGGCGGGATAATGGGGTCGCTTCTAAGGAACAGGGATCTTCTCAGGGTGATGGCCTCGACAAAAAGCCACGACGAGGGGACTTTCGTGCACGAGGTGAATGTGGCTATTTTCACCATGATACAGGCTGAGTCTCTGGGGATGGAGGATGGAAGTATAAACGATATAGGGGTAGCTTCGCTGTTACATGATGCCGGAAAGCTTGCCGTTACGGGAGACATAATAAGGAAAGAAGGCAAACTTGACGAGACAGATATGGCTGAAATGAGCACCCACCCTTTGAACGGGGCAAAGATACTTTTGGAAACCCAGGGGGTAGGGGTGCAGGCGGCCATAGCCGCGTTCGAACATCACATGAGATATGATATGACGGGGTATCCCAAAAAGATTTACGGCAAGGGAACAAACATTATCACAATGATGGTGGCCATAGCCGATTTTTACGACGCTCTGAGAAGCGAAAGGTCGTATCATGAGGGAGCTTCTCCGGAAAAGGTCCATGAAGAGATGATGAAACTTTCCGGAAAGCTTTTCCATCCCGGGCTTCTTGAGAATTTTTTCAGGGTGATAGGTGTGTATCCTCCCGGAACCCTTGTGGAGCTTGATACAGGGGAAATAGGTATAGTGGTAAAGGAGAACAGGCTGGATCAGGAAAGGCCGCGGGTCGAGATACTGTACGCGAGTTCAGGGGGAAAGATAGACGATCCGTATGTGGCCGATATCGCGGAAAGGGACGGGGAAGGAAGGTATTTGAAGTCCATAACAAGATCAATAGCTCCCTCCGACAAGTACCGCGCTTAGAGGGGACCTTATGGTTCCATCCGGAACCAAACCAAAAAACAGAGCCAGGGGAAAGTAATGACCGTACTGGATAGCAGAAGAAATTTTCTTATTGCCGGTGTCACTGTGGCCGCGGCAGTCGCTTCATTTTTCGTGCAATTGGGGCCGGCGGCTAAACCCGGCCTCTACGAACATATACGTGAGGGAGAAAAGCACATAAAAGCCGGCAGATATGAAAAAGGCCTGTTCTGTCTTCACAAAGCCTACGAAGAGGCACCCGAGAGTGTCGCTATAGGAGAAAGATTGGCAGAAGGGTATCTTGAGTACGCTCGCCATCTTAAATCCGAGGGGCAACTGGAGCTTGCGATCGAAAAGGCCGCTACGGCCTACGAGATGACCCCGTTAAGTCTTCCGGTCATAAACGATCTGTCTTATTATCTCAGCGTCAGGGCCGCCGAAAGGGCGTTCCAGGGGGATTTTCAGTCAGCCGGGGAAGACCTCGAGATAGTTTCCATCCTTGCTGATGGATCGGGCTTCGTGAGGACCAACGCGGCAAATTATCTTTTTAACCAGGCTATAAACGCCAGGGACATCAAGAACACAGAAGCCCTTATGTTCTGTCTTGAAGCGTCATATAATCTCCGGCCGAGTTTCGAGACCATAGTTTTTCTCGGGATGTCCTTCTATGACGAAGGTGACCTTGACCAGGCGGCCCTTTACTGGAAAGAGGCCCTGGCCATAAAGCCTGAATCGGAAGAGGTGAGAAGAAACCTTGAGAAAACAGAGAAAGAGATGTCTCTGGCCGGTAAGATGGAAACTTTCAGCACTCCGGATTTTGATATTGTCGTTTACGGAGCGGAAATAGGAGATGAGGAGCTTTTTGAGAATACTCTCCAGGAGATATACAAAAACACCGGGGATAGCCTTGGGTATTTTCCTCGGCCCGGGACGAGGATAGTGATATATGAGGAAAAGGATTTCAGGGAGGTCTTCCAAAAATCAGGGATAATAAGAGGTTTTTACGACGGGAGCATCAGGATAGCTTTGCCTGAGGACGCCTCCGGAGCCAGCCAAAAAGTTATTTTGGCGCATGAGTACGCGCATGCCGCTGTCTCAGCCCTTACGGAGAACAGGAGCCCCGTTTGGCTTCATGAGGGTGTGGCCCTCTATGAGCAGTCCAGATACCTCGAGCCAGGCACGGCCAGATTGAAAGAGGCGGTTAAAAACGGCCAGCTGTTCACTTTGTCGGAGGTAGAGGGATCTTTTGGTTCTGAAGAAGATTATGATTCCCTGGCCCTGGCGTACGAGGCCGCGTATTCCGCCGTTCTTTTCATATTGGACGAATGGGGTATAGGGGGACTAAAAGAACTATTGGAAGGAATAAGGGAGGCCGGGCATTTCGCTAACGCTTTCGACGAGAGATTCTACACATCGCTCACGGAATTCGAGAAAATGTGGAACGATTTTCTAAAAAAAAGGTATTTTGGGGAAGATACGTCGTACACGGGATGATACATTTTTCTGGATGATGTAACTATTGTATAATTCCGGTATTTGGAGTAATATTCTGTAATAGCCTCTTTTGAACATGTCACTATTGAGGTAGGGTCCGGAATGCAATGGTTTCGGCGAGCGGTAAGCGCAGGGGCCGGCAAGGTCGGTGGTCCCGTCGTCAGGAAGGAAAAACCAACAAAATAAAGATAAAAAGGGAGGGTAAAATGGGAACAAAAGGACAGTCAATAATAGGAATAGACGTCAATGAGCTTATAACACTCCTCAACAAGGCTTTTTCGGATGAGTGGCTGGCGTACTACCAGTACTGGATAGGATCCAAAGTGGTAAAAGGGCCCATGAAAGAAGCCGTAATAGCGGAGCTTGTCCAGCACGCTGCCGACGAACTAAGGCATTCCGAAATGCTTACTACCAGGATAATACAGCTTGGGGGGACTCCTCCGATAAGGCCGGAAGACTGGTACAAACTTACAAATTGCGGATATGACGCTCCGGTGGATCCTTTCGTTAAACCTGTTCTTCAGCAGAATATAAAAGGGGAACAATGCGCGATAACCACTTACAACAAGATGCTGGGAATAACAAAGGACAAGGATCCCGTGACCTACAATATGGTCGTCCAGATACTCCAGGACGAAGTTGAGCATGAGGAGGACCTGCAGGCTCTTCTTGAGGATTTCGACGTTATAATGACGACCGGGGGGAGGAAGTAAAAAGTAGCAAGAGGGAAGGAGAAAGAGGGAAGAATTAGGTCAAGGTTGAGGTTGAGGGGAAGGAAGGAGAAAGTAGTAAGAGGGAAGTAGAAAGAGGGAAGCCGGACGAATTTTGACCTTGTCATATAAGTTAAAAGCGCATAAAATACGTTCTTAATTGTTGTTCGAAGTAATACGAAAATAAAAGGGAGGATGGGGGATATGCATAGTTACAAAGAGCTTGGTCTTACACCAACAAAGGATATGTACGTAAAAGCGGTTGACGGCAAATACGCCGTTCCCGGGTATAATTTCAACAACCTGGAGCAGCTGCAGGCGATAATGGCGGCATGCATAGAAACGAAGTCTCCTGTCATATTGCAGGTATCTTCGGGGGCCAGAAAGTACGCCAACCAGACCCTTCTCAGGCATCTGGCCAGAGGGGCCATGGACCTTGTAAAGGAAGCGGGTTCTACCATACCGGTGGCCCTGCATCTGGATCACGGCGATACGTATGAACTTTGCGTATCATGCATAGAGACCGGGTTCTCTTCGGTGATGATAGACGGTTCGGCTCACTCTTTCGAAGACAATGTGGCTCTTACAAGGAAAGTAGTCGAATACGCTCACAAGCACGGGGTTTCCGTTGAAGGTGAACTCGGGGTTCTTGCCGGGATCGAGGACGAGGTAAGCCACGAGACCACCCATTACACCAAACCCGAAGAAGTGGAGGAATTCGTCAAAAAAACGGGAGTGGATTCTCTGGCCATTTCCATCGGAACGTCTCATGGAGCCTATAAGTTCAAGTTAAAACCGGGAGAGAAGGTACCGCCTTTAAGGTTCGACATACTCGAGGAAGTTGAGAGAAGGATACCGGGTTTCCCGATAGTGCTTCACGGAGCAAGCTCGGTAATGCCGGAATATGTTGAGATGATAAATAAATACGGCGGCGCGATGGAAAACGCCGTCGGCGTGCCCGAGGAACAGCTCAGGAAAGCCGCTGCTTCGGCTGTCTGCAAGATAAACATAGATTCCGACGGCAGACTGGCGATGACCGCCAAGATAAGGGAAGTGCTTGCCACCAAGCCGAAAGAATTTGACCCCAGGAAATATCTCGGACCGGCTCGAGACGAGCTTATAAAGATGTATAAGCACAAGAATATTAACGTTCTCGGCAGCGCCGGGAAGGGATGAGAAACATTTTTATCTCCGGTGGCGGGTCGCGAAAAAGTCCTGTCACCGGAGATAAGATAGCGGAAGTCCACGGTAGTATTCAGCTTCGGAAGATCTCGATCTTTTCTCGCACCCCAGGGCAAATATCCCGCACTTTAAACTCAGTTCCGTAAGTGTTGCGGCCCTGTCCTCTTCGGTAAGTTCGCCGGACATAAGCATCTTTTCAAGGGCTTTTATCCTGAACCTGTCAAGTCCCCATGTTTTTACCGACAGCTGGTCGGGCCTGCCTCCGTTTTTTACGGTAAGTGGTTCCGGTATAAGTTTTACATCGTACAGGTTGGCAGCCCTGAGCCAGAGGTCGTAATCTTCGCAAGCCTCAAAGGTTTCGTCGAAAAGACCTATGGCGTTAAAGACCTTTCTTTTTACTACCGCCGTGGACATGCCTATGCAGCAGAGTGGTAGCGCCTGACGGAAGACCCTTCCCTCGGGTTTGGCATGTTTCTTTTTCTGAGAAAGGATCTTGCCTCTCCTGAGCCATGTTTCTTCGGTATGGAAGATCGATATTTCCGGAAAGCGCGACATGTACCAGGCGGTGCGTTCCAGTTTTTCCGGGACCCAGTAGTCGTCTGAATCTAGGAAAGCCAGGTTGTCGCCCGAGGCGGCTCTTATCCCTGAATTCCTGGCGCTGGATACCCCGAGATGAGGGAGCTTGAGATAACGGACCCTGTCATCCCTGACTGTCTCCATGAAACTTCCGGTATCGTCTGTGGAGCCGTCATCCGTTACTATAAGCTCCAGGTCTTTCCAGGTCTGGGAGAGCACGGAGTCAACTGCTCTTTCCAGGAAACTTTTTCTGTTGAAAGTCGGGATGATAACGGAAAAGAAAATATTTTCTGCCATTTCAATATTCTATATCATATCTTTCGTCCGCGCCAGTTCTTAGAGGGCAGGGAAAGACACTTTAAAAAACCCGAGCCAGCGTGAGCGCCGAGATCATGGAAGATCCGCAACGCTCGAGTGTGGACGAACATTCTTCTACTGTGGCTCCCGTGGTCATAATATCGTCCACGAGCAGGATCGTCCGCCCCTTTACAAGGCTAGGGTCTGAAACGGCAAAGGAGCCTCTAAGGTTTTCGCTTCTTTCTTTTTTACCCAGGCCGGATTGGGGAGGAGTATTCCTGGTCTTTACCAGAAGGCCGCTTTTAAGGGGCGCTGACAGAGAGGACGCCGCCCCGGCGGCGATGAGATCCGACTGATTGTACCCTCTTTTCCTCTTTCGCGAGACGTGAAGCGGCACGGGAATTATGAGATCGAATTTTTCTTTTCTCAGTCCCGAGTGCAGTATGTAGGAACGTATTATTCTATGGAAAAAGTCCGCAAGGGAAGAGTTGCCGTTGAATTTAAAGCTCTTGAGGCAAGCCCTTACGGGAGGGGTGTATTCAAGGCAAGAATGTACTTTTATGGCCGCTCCAGCCTGGGCGGCCAAGGGAGAAGCGGAAGAAAGCACTTCTGAGGCGCAATCGAGACATATGGGAAAAGGATAAGAGGCCGGTTTCTTTCCGCACGAGGCGCATAGCGACGGAGATACAACATTAAGAGCGTGTCTGAGAGCGATAGAGATGATCATTTTTTCCTCCTATGTGGCTAAAAGGCTAGCATTATATAGACGTATTTCAGGTTGAAAATCTTTCATATATTTTCTGATAAGGACCGGAGAGAAGATTTTTCGGGAAAAAGAGCTTATTTGCCTTGATTTTATGTTTCTATGGGTTAAAATGTCAGATGCCGTCTTTTTGCCGTGGTTTTTTCCTGGAGATCATGCGTTCATAGGCCGGGAGGCACATGAAAAAGGAAAATCTTGTTAACCTGTCTATGCTGCTTTTGCGCGTTATCATCGGAGGGGTGTTCATAGCCCACGGGTCCCAGAAACTTTTCGGGACATTCAACGGCATAGGACTGGAGGGTACGGCCAGGATAGTCGAGGGGCTGGGGTTCCCGAATCCTTACCTTATGGCGGGGATATGGGGATGCATAGAGTTCCTCGGAGGGGTTTTTCTCATGCTGGGTATACTGGTGAGGGTCTCCGCGGCCTCTATAGTACTTACCATGGCGATCAGGATGTGGAAGATAAACCTGATGTACGGTTTTTTTATACATGACGGCGGAGCGGAATATAACATACTTGTGATAGCCGCCTGCATGCCCCTGATCCTTATAGGCGGCGGAGCATGGTCGGTATGGGATGTCTAGTATGCGGTTTTGCCGAGAGCCTTACGGGAAAGCGGCTCGCGGCGTGTTAGTAAGTGGCGGCGCTAAAATCTAAACTTCAAAACGGAAAGAGAGGTGCTGTATATGAAAGCGGTAGTGGATCAGAGTTCTTGCATAGGCTGCGGTCTTTGCGCTCAGGTGGCCCCGGATGTTTACAGTATGGACGGAGATAAAGCTGTGGCTGTTTCCGGAGACCTTTCGGGAGAAGCCCTGGAACAGGCGAAAAACGGGGCAGACCAGTGCCCGGTGAGCGCCATAACGGTGTCTTAAACAAGTTCGCGATAAAAAATTTACGGCGCATCGCCTCTTTCGCGCGCAGGGCACGCAGAGGGGCGCGGCGCCGGAAAGATCCCGGGGGATAGATGACTTTAGTTAAGAGGATATTTGTTTATACGGCGGCGGCTCTGGTCCTTGTGCTGGCCGCTTCCGCGCTTTACATCGCCCCCAAGAGGGTCGTGCCGATACTCATGTATCATGGCGTCAGGGAAGGAGGAGATTCCTCCATGTATGTTACCCCGGGCAATTTCGAGCGCCAGATGGATTTTTTAAAGAAAAACGGTTATTACGTGATTACCCTTAACGAACTTGTGGACGCTACCGAGAAGGGAACCAAGCCCCGCCCAGGAACGGTGGTTATAACTTTTGACGACGGTTTCCGTGACAACTATGTTAGCGCCTTTCCGGTGCTGGCCAGGAACGGTTTTCCGGCCACAGTGTTCATACCTACCGGTTTTGTGGGCAAGGAAGGATATCTTACATGGGACCAGATAAGGGTCATGATGGAACACGGCATAGATTTCGGGTCCCACACGATAAACCATGTGTATCTGCCCTCCGAAAAAGATACAGCCGTTCTGTGGAATGAAGTTTCCGAAAGCAGGAAAGCGATCGAAGCGGCTACGGGGAAGAGCCCCAGATATTTAGCCTACCCTCTCGGAGGATTCAACGATAAGGTTAAATCCGCCGTTAAAATGGCCGGATACAAGGGGGCCTGTACCACAAACAGGGGATTTGACCGGTACAACGGGGATGTATACGAGCTTAAACGGATAAAGGTGACCGATTCCGACATGAATAAGCCTTTCCACTTTCGGGCGAAGCTTTCCGGTTTTTATAATCTTTTCAGGAAAGCGAAATCTCCCGAGTGACAAAAAGAGGGGGATAAATGTCAGGTAAACTGTCGTACGATAGCTCCAATCTTTCCGGTTTTGTCGGCCCCGCGGAAATAAGGGCGATGGAAAGCGAAATAAGAAAGGCTCATGACTTTCTTGAAAAACGCAACGGCCCGGGTAAGGATTTTCTGGGCTGGATGGACCTGCCGGAAAGATATGATGAAAGTTCTCTTCTGGAAATTCAAAAGACCGCGACGAACCTGGCGGAAAAATCTGATCTTACCGTAATAATAGGGATAGGCGGTTCCTATCTGGGTTCCAGAGCGCTCATAGAGGCGGTTTCCAGTCCCGAAATGAAGGGGAGGACAGTTTTCTCCGGATATAATCTTTCCGGGGCTGAGCTCGAGTCTCTGCTCTCGGAATTAAAACGTAAAGATTTCAGCGTCAATGTAATTTCCAAGTCCGGCACCACTACCGAGCCTGCGATAGCCTTCCGGCTTATTGAGAGTCTGGTCGTAGAGAAATACGGTCTTAAAGGGGCTTCGGAAAGGATAGTCTGCACTACTGACAGGGATAACGGCGCTTTAAGAGAAATAGCCAGGGAAAAAGGCTATAAGAGCTTTGACGTGCCGCGCGACGTCGGGGGCAGGTTTTCCGTTCTTAGCGCCGTGGGTCTTTTTCCCGCGGCGGCGGCCGGAGTGGACATACTGAGCCTCATGAAAGGCGCCCGGGACCAGAAACTTGAAATGTCGGTCATGGGGGTAACTGAAAACCCGGCGTATATCTACGCGGCCTCGAGGAACGCGCTTTACAGGAAGGGTAAGGCCATAGAGTTATTTTCGGTATTCGAAAGCCTCTTAAGCCATACCGCCGAGTGGTGGAAACAACTTTTCGGGGAGAGCGAGGGTAAGTCCGGCAGGGGTATTTTTCCGTCGGAATGTAATTTTTCCAAGGACCTTCACGCGGTAGGCCAGCTCATACAGGACGGCGAGAGGAATATTTTTGAGACTTTTCTCATAGTCGAAAAAGAGGTCTCCGGGTGCGCGGTCCCATTTCTTAAAGACGATTCCGACGGGCTCAACTATCTCGCCGGCAAAAAAGTCGACGAGATAAATAGAAAGGCTTACGAGGCAACGGCGAGAGCTCACTATGCGGGAGGGGTACCAAACTCAACTATTTTTATAGACGAAAGATCGGCTTACTGCATGGGTAAACTTTTTTATTTTCTCGAGACAGCTGCCGCTGTTTCAGCCTATATCTCAGGCGTCAATCCCTTCGACCAGCCCGGAGTAGAGGCCTACAAAAAAGAGATGTTCAGGCTTCTCGGTAAACCCGGCGCGTAACAGGAGGCTCGGGGAAACGGGGTTTATGGAAATACAATTCAGTTTCGGCGATATTGTTTCGGCGATAGCCAAGCTCTTTATGCTTGTTCTGGCCGGATACGTTCTAAGGCACCGCAGGATGATCGACGATAAGTTCGTTGACGCTTTAAGCGAAGTCCTGGTAAGACTGGTCTTTCCAGCCCTTATAATCTACAAGACGGTCTCCAATTTCAGTTTTGCTGATTTTCCGTTCTGGTGGATACTTCCGGCCGCGGCTGTGGCATTTTCAGTGGCGGGTATGGTCCTGGGCCGAACGGTCTTCTCGTTTTTCCCGAAGAAAGAAGTGCCGCCGGGGGAGAAAGACCATCTCGGCGAGACAAAAAGAGAATTTGTCGCATCCTGCGGTTTTCAGAATTCAGGGTATCTTCCCATGAACATAATACTTTTCGCTTTTTCCGGGCTTACCGGGGACAGGCTTCTTGTTTATACTTTTCTCTTTCTCACCGGATTTAACCTTCTTATATGGTCTTTCCTGCCTGTTTTCTTCCAGAGAAGAGGAGGAAGCGATATAAAATTGGTATCGGTGCTGAACCCCCCGGTGGTCGCAACGGCGATTTCTCTTTTGTGGGTCAGGGTCTTTGGGCAGGGAAGTATTCCCGCTATTATTTCAGATCCCATGGGGCAGCTTGGCCATGCGGCATTCCCGTTGGCCATGATAGTTCTGGGAGCCAACCTGTCCAGGTACAGGGCCCATATGCCTGATAAAAAAAGGTTCGTTGCGGCGGCTCTGGCCGTAAAACTCGCAATTTTTCCCGCGATGATACTGGCGGTTCTCCTTTTGGTGCCCATGTCCGAGGCATACAGATTTTTCCTTTTTGTCGAGGCAATAATGCCTTCGGCCGTAACGCTTGTTATAGTCGGAAGTTATTCCCGCGCCAATAACAGCTATCTCAGCAGTGTTATATTTTATTCACACATAGCCTCTATTTTTACCATTCCTTTCTGGCTGGGGGTTTTCAGGCTCATCTCGGGTTCTCAATAGCCGTCTTTTCTTGACTCTTGAGCCGGCATAGGGTATTGTCGTCTTAAAAGAAAGCTTTACCGTTTAAGGAGGATACACATGTTCATGGGTATAATTCTTATAATTTCTGGGCTTCTCATAGCGTTATATCCTCCTCTTCTCTCCATGATAGTGGCCGCTCTTCTAGTGGGGGCGGGGGGAATGACGCTTCTGGTATGGTACAGGCTGAGAGAAAAAACCCGGAAGTTCGATGATCCCTTTATCGGGTTTTTTATGGGGCCATGACAGGTATTCGAGATATTTCAAGGGACATATTAAACATAAAAGGAGAAGCGACATATGAGAGAACTCGCTCCGGGAGAGCTTAAGAAAAAATGCGACCCGTCCATGTTCCCTTTCAAGACCACGGAAGATTATGAGTTCGATACGGAACCGGCCCATCAGGAGAGGGGCACAAGCGCCATAGATTTCGGGCTTAACATAAAGGCCGAAGGGTTCAACTTATTCGTTTGCGGCGCGGCCGGTACGGGGAGGAACACGCAGGTAAATAACGCCGTCAACGAGATAGCGGCGCGGGAACCGGTTCCCGGGGACTGGGTGTACGTCAACAATTTCATAACCGAAGACGAGCCTATAGCCATAAGCCTTCCGGCAGGCAGAGGGATAATATTCAAGAAAGATATGGAAGAGCTTATTACGGAACTTAAAGAGGAGATACCCAAGGCCTTCGAAAGCGAGGACTACGAATCGAGACGGCAGGGGCTTCTTAAGGAATACAAGAAAAAAAGGGATGAAACCCTGCAGAAGGTGGAAGATGAGGCTATAGGCGAAGGTTTTGTGCTGAAGCAGTCCGCTACCGGGGTTATCCTTGTTCCGGCAAGAGACGAGAACCCCATGACGGCCGAGGATTTTGAGAACCTCTCCGACGAGGAGAAAGAGGAAATAGAAAGGAAAAAGCACAATCTTCACATCAGGATAGAACAGGCGCTGGGAGAGGTCAGGACGATGGAGAAGGGCGCCAAGAACAAGATAAAGGAACTGGAACAGGAAGTGGTGCTTTTTTCCGTGAAGCACATAATAGATGAACTCCGTTTTAAATACAGGGAATTCGAGGATGTAGTGGAGCATCTCAACCACCTTCAGCATGACGTGGTGGCGAATATCGGACTTTTCAGAGAAGAGGAAGAAGAGGCTCAGGCCATTTTACTGGGGGGGAGAGGGCCCTCGAAGCAGAGCATGCTGAAAAAGTACGAGGTGAACCTTCTTGTGGACAGAAGGCATTCCAAGGGGGCTCCCGTAATAAGAGAGGTCAACCCGAACTACTACAACCTTGTTGGCAGAATAGAGTATGTGGCGCAGCTGGGATCCATGACCACGGACTTTACAATGATAGCTCCGGGAGCCCTGCATAAGGCCAACGGAGGATATCTGATATTGCAGGCCATGGATGTTCTTTCCAGTTTCATGGCTTGGGACGCTCTTAAGAGGGTGATAAAGAACCATGAGATAAAGGTAGAGGACATCAACGAGCAGTTCAGGCTTATCAGCACCTCAAGTCTAAAACCCAAAGCCATAGCTTGCAACGTGAAGGTGGTTATGATAGGCCCGGCCTGGCTTTATCACATCCTTTATAAATTCGACGAGGATTTCAGGAAGATGTTTAAGGTCAAGGCGGATTTCGAGGTTGAAGCTGACCGTGACAAGGCCATGATAGACAAGTACGCCGCTTTTATAAAGGTGAGGTGCGAAGAGGAAGGCCTAAGGCATTTCGAGAGAGAAGCGGTCGCCAAGGTCATAGAGTACGGGTCCAGGATGACAGAGGACCAGGACAAGCTGAGCGTCAAGTTCATGTATGTGGCAGATGTTCTCAGGGAGGCAGACTATTGGGCCGGAAAAGATAATTCCGAATACGTAAGAGAGAATCATGTGGAAAAGGCTCTGAGGGAAAAGGTTTACCGTTCGAGCATGATAGAGGAAAAGATAAGAGAGTATATCGGGAAGAACGTGATAATGATAGACGTAGAGGGGCGCGCCGCCGGACAGGTGAACGGACTTGCCGTTCTGGATCTTGGGGGCTACATGTTCGGTAAGCCTTCACGCATAACCGTGACCACGTACATGGGAAAAAGCGGGGTGGTGGATATAGAAAGACAGGTAAAGATGGGCGGGGCGATACATTCCAAAGGAATGCTTATTCTCAGCGGGTACATAGGGGAAAAGTTCGCTCAGGAAAGGCCGCTGAGCCTTTCAGCTAACATATGTTTTGAACAGTCTTACGAGGGGGTCGACGGGGACAGCGCTTCAAGCACAGAAGCTTACGGGCTTTTGTCGTCACTGTCAGGCGTTCCCATAAAACAGGCGATCGCCGTTACGGGTTCAATGAACCAGCATGGGATGGTCCAGCCTATAGGCGGCGTCAATGAAAAGATAGAAGGATACTACCACGTATGCAAGCTTAAGGGGCTCAGCGGAGAACAGGGAGTGATGATCCCCGAGGCCAACGTTAAACACCTTATGCTGAGCGATGAGGTTATCGAGGCCGTGGAAAAGAAGAAATTCCACATATGGGCCGTGAAGACCATAGACGAAGGGATAGAGATATTGACCGGGAAAAAAGCCGGCATTAAGGATGGGAAGGGCGGATATCCCGCCGGCACAATAAATTTCCTCGTGGACAAAAAGCTTAAGGAATATTCCCAAAAAATCGACAAAACCGGACGCAAAAGCGGAAAAAAACCGACAGCTAAAAAGAAAAAAAGATAATTTAACCCGCCGTGGCATGCCCGGTAAGATTTCCGCCGGAGGGGACTTGACACGGCGGTTTTTTTAGTGTATCATATAGATGAATGTCAATACGTCTATATGTTTCAGGGTTTACAAGGAAAAGGTGAGGGAATATGAACGATAAATTCACAGTTAAAAGCCAGGAGGCCATAAGGCAGGCTTTCAAAGAAGCCGTGGACCGGGGGCATCAGGAAGTATCAGGCGAGCACATGCTTTATGCCCTTGTATCGGAACGGGACGGGGTATGCCATGAGGTGCTGAAAAAGATAGGAACGGATATTGCCTCCTTGAAAAGCAGGATAGAAGAGTGTTTTTCAAAAAGACCAAGGATAAAGGGCGAAACTCTCGAGCCTTACATGTCCCCTGAACTTACACGGATAATTTCCAGGGCCGGAAAAGAGGCCGCCGCGCTGAAGGATGAATATGTGAGCGTGGAGCATATCTTATTGGCCATGCTGAGGGAGACTTCCGGAACGGTCTGGGAGATACTCAAGGAAAGCGCTCTTACGGCGGAAGGTTTTTTGAGGGGCATGAGCCAGGTGAGAGGGGCGCATCGCGTGACGGACGAGGACCCTGAGGGAAAGATACAGGCTCTAAAGAAATACGGCAGGGACCTTGTGGAAATGGCCGACATGGGAAAACTCGATCCTGTCATAGGACGCGATGAGGAAATAAGGAGGCTCATACACGTTCTTTCAAGACGCACAAAAAACAATCCGGTGCTTATAGGGGACCCGGGCACGGGTAAGACCGCCGTGGTGGAGGCCCTGGCCCAGAGGATATCTTCCGGGGACGTCCCGGCGAGGCTCAAGGATAAAAGGCTTATAGCTCTGGACCTCGGCGCGCTGATAGCGGGCGCCAAATTCAGAGGGGAGTTCGAGGACAGGCTTAAAGCCGTGCTACGTGAAATAAAAGAAAAAGACGGCGGGGTCATACTCTTTATAGACGAACTTCATACTATAGTCGGCGCCGGAGCCGCCGAGGGGGCGGTAGACGCTTCCAATCTTCTGAAGCCGGCTCTTGCCAGGGGGGAGCTCAGGTGCATAGGAGCCACAACCCTTGACGAGTACCGGAAATATATCGAGAAAGATAAGGCGCTGGAGAGAAGGTTCCAGCAGATATTCATAGGCGAACCTACCGTCGAGAATACCATAACCATATTGCGCGGCCTCAAGGAAAAGTACGAGGTGCACCATGGCGTCAGGATATCGGATTCCGCAATAGTCGCTGCGGCCACGTTGTCCGACAGGTACATAACGGCGCGTTTTCTGCCGGACAAGGCGATAGATCTCGTGGATGAGGCGGCGTCAAAACTCAGGATGGAAATAGACAGCGTTCCCACCGGTATAGACCGTGTTCAACGCAAGATAATGCAGCTTGAGATAGAGAAACAGGCTCTTAAAAAGGAGAAAGATACCTCTTCGGGAAGCGTCAAGTTGAAAGAAGTGGACGACGAGCTGGAAGATCTTCGAGAAGAGCTTAAGACCATGAAACGGCACTGGGAAAAGGAAAAGGACATGATCTCAAGGATACAGCGCATAAAAGAGGACATGGATAAGGCCCGTATAGAGGAAAGTAACGCCGAGAAAGAGGGGAATCTCGCAAAGGTCTCTGAAATACGGTACGGCAGGATAGTGGACCTGAAAAAAGAACTGGATAAGTCCGCTTCCGAACTCTCGAAGATACAGAGTTCCGAGAAAATGCTGAAAGAGGAAGTGGATGACGAGGATATTGCCAGGATAGTGTCGCAGTGGACAGGTATACCGATGACGAAACTCATGGAATCGGAGATAGAGAAGCTCATAAAGATGGAAGATGTCTTAAGCACGAGGATAGCCGGCCAGGACGAGGCGGTACGTAAGATATCCGATGCCGTGAGAAGGTCCCGGAGCGGGATGGGGGATCCCCGAAGGCCCATAGGGTCTTTTCTGTTCCTCGGGCCCACCGGTGTCGGGAAGACTCATATGGCAAGGACTGTGGCCTGGTTCCTTTTTAACGATCCGGACGCAATGGTCAGGATAGATATGTCGGAGTATATGGAACGGCACGCCGTTTCAAGGCTTATAGGGGCTCCGCCGGGATACGTTGGTTACGACGAGGGCGGGCAGCTTACCGAGAAGGTCAGAAGAAGGCCTTACAGCGTTGTGCTCCTCGATGAAATAGAAAAGGCGCATCCCGATGTTTTTAACATACTTTTGCAGATACTGGACGAGGGCAGGCTTACCGACAATCAGGGGCATGTGGTGGATTTTAAGAACACCATAGTAATAATGACCTCGAACATAGGAAGCCAGTATTTTTCAGACAGCTCGAGAAGCTCCGAAGAAGTGGCCAGACTGGCCGGTGAAGAGGTGAAAAAATATTTCAGGCCTGAGCTACTGAACAGGCTGGACGAGGTCATAGTTTTCAGCAAGCTTTCCGAAAAAGATATGTTGAAGATAGTGGACCTGGAGCTGGCGAACGTAATGGAAAGGCTGAAGGACAAGGATATAGAGGCAGAAGTCACCGAAAAGGCCAAAAGAGAGCTTGCTGAAAGAGGGTTTGATCCTGATTACGGCGCAAGACCCCTTAAAAGGCTTATACAGAGGGAGGTTCAGGACAAGCTTGCCGTGGAGATACTTAAGGGCAATATCAAACCCGGGAGCAAGGTAGTTATGGACGCGGGAGGCGGCGAAGACCTTCTGGAGTTCAGGATAAAAAAATAAAAGAAGAGGATAAAGATGCATAAAAAAGACTACTACGCGATACTTGGGGTGGCAGAGGACGCGAGTGAGGCGGAGATCAAAAGTTCTTACCGTAAGCTGGCGCTCAAGTACCACCCCGACAAGAATCCCGGGGACAAAAAAGCCGAGGAAAAGTTCAAGGAGATATCGGAAGCCTACTACGCGCTTGGAGACGTTAAAAGGCGAAAGGAATATGACAATCTCAGAAAAATGGGCGCCTATACCGGAGATTTTTCGGAGGCGCAGGGGTTCGATTTTTCAGACTTTATAAAGAATTTTTCGGGAGGGTCTCCGGGCGGAGGGTATTCGTCTTTCGGAGATATTTTCGGCGACATATTCTCCGGGGGAGGCGGAAGCAAGCGCCACGGTGGGGCTACTTACTACTATTCCTCCGGAGGGGGCATGAGAGGCCCGGGTTCTTCCCAGGGTTTTTCCCCGGAAGAAAAAGATACGGACGTGAGGATTTCTCTGCCGGTACCCTCGAGGCTTGCCGAAAAGGGAGGGGAGGCCAAGTTCAGGCTTTCGAACGGGAAGAACCTGACCGTTAAGATCCCGGCAGGCACAAAGGACGGCCAGAAAATGCGGCTGCGCGCTCAAGGCGAGGAATGCCCGTGCTGCAGGCACAGGGGTGACATAATAGTTACGGTGAAGGTCAAATGATATTTTTAGCAGGACCTTTCGGGAGGGATCATGGACGGGAATGATTTTGTAAGGATATTCAAGGCCCTTGCCGATAAGACCAGGCAGGATATACTTGAGCTTCTGGTTGGGGAGGAGATGAATGTCACTGATATATGTTCCGAGTTCGGGGTATCACAGCCTACGGTTTCACATCATCTGCAGATACTCAGGAACTGCAAGCTTGTAGGTTACCGTAAAGAGGGGAAAAATATCTACTACTACGCCAGGCAGGACGTGGTGGTGGACGTCTTCGGGGATTTCTCGCGAAGAATGAAGATAAAGATAGTTAAAAAATAGCTCCCCGCCCTGGGAGCCCTTATCCGTAAGCTCGACAGGGACTTACTTCCATTTATCCGCCGGCTGTGTTATCATTGTGGGGCCATGAAAACAGTACTTATAGTCGATGGATACAACGCCATAAACGCCATTAAAGACACGCAGAAACTTCTCAAGGATAATCTCCTTTCCGCGCGAAGCAGGATAATAATGCTTGTCCAGGAATACGTCCGCTCCAGCGGATACATCTCTGATTTCTGCGTGGTTTTCGACGGGCAGGACAGGTATCGCCACCTGGAAAGGCTTTACGTGCCGGCAAGCTCGAAACAGTCCTTTTCCGGCACCGGAGAAGGGGACGAAAAGATAATAGAGACAATAAGGCAGTATTCTTCAAGGCCGGGAGTAAAGCTGATAGTGGCTTCCAACGACAATTACGTGAGGAATAACGCGCGCGGGTACGGAGCTTCCATAATGGATTCCGAAGAACTTTCCGGCATAAAGAAGAAAAGCCGCCAGAGAGAAAGATCTTCTTCTCAGGGGCCGGACCGGAAAGAGATACCCCCGGACATAAAAGAAAAAATAACCAGGGAATACAGAAGAGAGCTGGGGTTGTGAAGATGGCGGAACGCGGGAAAATAACGTCTGTCCGGGAGAACGGCGGCACTTCGGAGTCCACGGCGAGCGGGAACGGCGTTGAGGCGATGGTGAAGGCAAGAGCCGTTCTTTCTCCCATGGCCGGGGTCACGGACATCCCTTTCCGCATGATATGCCGAAAGTTCTCATGCCGCTTCGCTTTCACGGAAATGGTGGATGTAAGCGGGATAGCGTATAGAAATCTGAAAACGATGAAGTATCTGGATATGGTGCCGGGGGATTTTCCGCTTGGGGCCCAGATAGTGGGAGAAGATGAGAAAAAACTGCTCGAGGCGGCCAGGGTGTGCGAGGATAAAGGGTTCGGTGTCATAGACATAAACGCGGGATGCCCCGCGAAAAAAGTCGTTAAAGGGGGGAAGGGATCGGCTCTGCTCAGGGATCCAAGGAGCCTCGGCAGGATAATAGGTCTACTTACGTCGCATGTCAAGGCCCGGATAACCGTGAAGATAAGGTCAGGGTGGGACGATGAGAGCGTCAATTATCTCGAAGTCGCCAGGATAGCCGAATCCGAAGGCGCAAGCGCCATATGCGTGCATCCCAGGACAAGGACCCAGATGTACAGGGGGAACAGCATTTCCCATACGCCCACTCTTGAGGTAAAACAGGCGGTAAGTATACCTGTTTTCGCCAGCGGCAATATATTTTCTGTTTCCGACGCTATGGATGTTATGAACACCACGGGGTGCGACGGGGTGTTCGTCGCGAGGGGAGCTCTTTCAAGACCATGGATATTCGATGATATTTCCAGGGCCTTGAACGGGGAGGATCCGGCCGAGGAACCGGGACTTCAGCGCATCAAGGAAGTTATGGCCGAACATTTTCTCATGGCCGAGGAAAGGTACGGTAAGGTTCTGGCGGTCAAAAGGATGTACAAGCATGTCACGTGGTATCTAAAAAAATACAAAAACCTCAACTCCGTGATGGAAGCTTACCGCGCTGTTAAAGATTCCGTTTCTTTTAACGGATTTCTGCTTAATATAGGGCTGGACGGAAGAAGGCTGACCATATAGAGTTTCTAGGGTAAAAGCCGGAGTGTTAAACAAAAAAGGAAAATACTTATGAGAAAAATCGTTCTGGCTTCCGCGTCGGTAAGAAGGTCCAGGATACTTTCCGAATGCGGGATAGCCCATACTGTCGAGGTGAGCGGATATCCCGAGGACCATTTCTCCGGAGAGAAGGTCTGGGACATAGTCGCGCATCACGCTCTCAAGAAAGCCGAGGCAGTGGCACTGAAAAACCCTGACGCCGTGGTCATAGGCGCTGATACCCTTGTTTTTCACGATGATGCCGTGATAGGAAAACCTGCCGGATACGAGGAAGCCAGAGAGCTTCTGAAAAGATTTTCCGGAAACACAATAGAGGTTTACACCGGTCTTTGCGTAATTGACGGCGTTACCGGAAAGATATCCTGCGGAATAGAAAAGAGCGACGTTCTTGTGAAAAAAATAAGCGAAGAAGAGATAGAAAGATATTTTAAACTACTGGGCCCGCATGACAAAGCCGGGGGTTTTTCCATAGAAGGAGCCGGGTCCGTAATATTCGACGATATACGCGGATCTTACTTCAACATACTGGGCTTGCCGATGAGACGGCTAGCCGAGCTTTTTAGGGACTTGGGCCTTGAGATATCGGATCATATGAGCGGTCAGCCGGAGAAATGAAACATTACACAATACCTTTTTTTATACCCCACAGGGGTTGTCCCCACAAGTGCGTTTTCTGCGATCAGAGGAGCATAACGGGGGAAAACGCGGCAGAGGGTACTTCCCCCGAAGAGGTAGCCGCGAAGATAAAGACTTATCTTGCGACTATACCGTGGGAGTCGTCCCATGTAGAGGTGGGGTTTTTCGGAGGGAGTTTTACCGGGATACCTTATGCCGAGCAGAGATCTCTGCTCGCTTCGGCGGGGGAGTTCATGAGGTCAGGGAAGATAAAGGGGATAAGGCTTTCAACTCGGCCGGACCTCATAGACGGGGAAAAGCTCGACATACTTCTTTCCGGGGGAGTGACGCGGGTGGAACTTGGTGTACAATCGATGGACGGGGATGTTCTTGAGGCTGCCCGCAGGGGGCATTCCCCGGAAGATGTGGAATTTTCGTCGCGCCTAATAATCCGAAGCGGGTTGGCCCTTACGCATCAGATAATGCTGGGGCTTCAGCGCAGCACATATGAGAAGGAGCTCTTGACCGCGCGTAAAGCGGTTGATCTGGGGGCCACCGAGGCAAGAATATATCCTGTTGTAGTCGTTAAAGGCACGGAGCTTGCGGCCATGTGGAAAAGGGGGGAATACGAGCCTCTTGGCATGGACGAGGCCCTTGATAGGGCGGCGCGGCTCATTTGTTTTCTCGAAGAGGCCGGGGTAAAAGTAATTAGATGCGGGCTTCACGCTTCGGAGGGGCTTCTTTCGGGCGGGCAGTTACTGGCGGGGCCGTTTCATCCCGCTTTCGGGCATTTCGCCAGGGAAAAGGCGAAGAAGGCGGCTGAAAGTGCGGGCTAAAGGGGTTTTACACGACGCGAGACTTCCTGACGCTTACAAAAAATGTCTTCAGGATATTTTTCCCCATTCGGTTCTTATACCGTTCGAGCCTTTGGACACAGAGGTATACGGATCTATTTCCTGCCATCCCGACATATACTTTTTTCAGGTTGACGCGGACACCCTTCTGTATTCCCCGGGGATACCCGTTAATATCATCGAAGAACTGACTTTACTGGGAATAAAAATGATACCGGGGGAGAGGTCCCCCGGGAAAAAATATCCTTCCACGGCGCTGTATAATGCCGCGCGCGTGAGGAACAGGGTTTTTCTTAATACCGGCTGCGCCGATCTTTCCGTTATGAAGGCTATAAAAGACAGGGGACTTATCGCGGAGCATGTTTCCCAGGGGTATTCCAGGTGTTCGGTGTTTCGCGCGGGTGAAGAAGCTTTTATAACGTCTGACGCCAGCCTCGCCGCCGCCGGAAGAAGGTCGGGGCTGGATGTTTTGGAGATAACGCCGGGGCATATCGAACTTCCCGGAGAGAGGTACGGGTTTATAGGAGGTACGGGCGGAATGTCTCCCGGAGGAGAAATAGTAATGCTGGGCGACCCGGAGTCCCATCCCGACGGCGGAGCGATCAACGCTTTTATAGCCCGCCATTCAAAAGGTTACGAGCGCATGAAAGACCTCCCCCTTTACGATGCCGGGACGTTATTAATCTTTTGATATAACTTCCAAACATATCTTGTAAACCTTTCGGGCATAAGTGTATAATCATGGGACCCGCCAAAACGCCGGGATCGTCCATTAAAGACCAAGGCCGGATGAAATTGTGACCGGGCCCTAACAAAAGACCGCGATATCTAAACCATGCTCTCAGCCAAAGAATTTTTCAGCGAAAACGGTATCCTTTCGGAAAAACTCGAATTTTACGAGTTTAGGCCCGAACAGCTCAATGTGGCCATGGCGGTGGAAGAAGCCATAGAGGCCGACAAGCCTCTTCTGGCGGAGGCCGGCCCAGGTGTGGGTAAAAGCATGGCTTATCTTGTGCCGTTCATGAACTGGGCTCTTGAGGCCGACCGAAAGGTAGTGGTATCGACCTATACAAAAGCGCTGCAGAACCAGCTTTTCGTCAAGGATCTGCCTCTTCTTAGGGACATTCTCGGTCGGGAGGTCAGGTATGCGCTGTGCATGGGGTCGGAAAACTATGTTTGCCTGAGAAGGGCGGACCTGTTGAGCAAAGAGGATCTTTTTCAGGGGACGGGACATTCCGGTAGTCTCGACAGGATAATACAGTGGATCAAGACCACTCCGACCGGCCTTGTAACCGATATGGATTTCGTTCCGGAATCCCGGTATTGGGAAAAGTTCCGCAGGGAAGCGGACCTGTGTTCGGGAAAACGCTGCCGATATTACGGGAGCTGTTTTTTTATGAACGCTAAAAAAGAACAATCCTCCGCCCACATACTCATAACCAATCACGCTCTTCTTTTTTCGGCTTTACGCAAAGGAGCCAACGTTCTTCCGGACTTTGACGGGCTTGTCATAGACGAGGCTCATACTCTGGAAGACGTGGCCACAGGCCATTTCGGAGCGGAATTTTCGTCTTACGCCGCGGCGCATTTATTGGCCCGGACGGAAGAACTTCTTAAACTCGCTTCGGCGGAATTCTCTAAAACCGGAAAGGACAAAGAGGCGCTGGACAGGCTGGCTGAAAGTATAACCCGGCTCAGGGCGGTTTCCGAAAGGTTTTTTTCGGAAGCGGCGGTGTCGTGCGGAGTCAAAGAGGTTCCGGCGGAGTTTGACCCCGGCGAAATAGATTGCCGAGACATAAAAGGCGCTCTTGCGGAGCTTAGGACAAGACTTATCGGTCTTGGCGGAGAAACCGGGGATACTGACATATCAGATCTTTCGGCGGTTTACGCGGAGAGAGCCGACGGCCTGGCGGCCTCATCTGACCTTATTTTCGGCATAAGGCCCGAAGGTTATGTTTTCTGGGCATCGGGACGCGGAACAAGGCCGGGCAGTCACGTGTCTTTCAACGCTTCTCCCATAGACATCAGTTCCCATATGAGGGAGAATATCTTTGAGAGGATATCCAGGGTAGTTCTTACCTCGGCCACTATCTCGGCTTCTTCCAGAAAAGGCGATTTTACCTTCTTTAAGGAAAGGATCGGGCTTGACGATCCCCTTGAGGTTGCGGTCGACTCTCCCTACTTTTACGGGGAAAAGGTGCTTTTTTACATACCTCCCGACATAAGCGATCCTGTGACAGACAAGGCAGAGTTCAAGAACGATCTTGTAAGGCACATAACCGGGATATACGACGTAATGGGCGGGAGGATATTCGCCCTTTTCACAAGTTATGAGATGCTTAACGCCGTGGCTTCTTCCATAGCCGAGGATCGTCCCGACATATACGTTCTGAAACAGGGCGATATGCCAAGATATGTCCTTCTGGATGTTTTCAGGAAGAACAGGACCGGGATGCTTATGGGTACGTCCACTTTCTGGCAGGGGGTAGATGTCCCGGGAAGTTCCCTGGAATGCGTGATAGTTACAAGGTTTCCGTTCGGGGTCCCCACAGATCCCGTAAATTCGGCGCGTATAAGGGATATGAGAAATTCAGGGAGGAACCCTTTCACCGAATACCAGCTCCCCCAGGCGCTGATAATGTTCAAGCAGGGTTTTGGGCGGCTGATAAGAAGCCATTCCGACAGGGGGGTTTTTGCCGTTCTAGACCCGAGGATACGGACTAAGGAATACGGCAGGAAATTCCTGGAATACCTTCCGAAATGCGAGATTACCGGGGATATCGAGGACATAAGAAGTTTTTTTCCCAGGTAAACCCTTTTGTGAAAAGAAGCTTTTAGGCCTGCGTTCGGGGTGCAGGGGCGCCGTCTTGAAATCCTGGAGGCGTTGTTGTATATTACTCCAGAGGACACATACGTATAATACGTTAAATCATAAGGGGGGGTACGATATGGGCGAGGGTATAACCGCTATCAATGAAAAGGTACAGCGTGAAAGCGCGTTCGTAGGAGATCTGATCTCTGAAATACACAAGGTAATAGTGGGCCAGGACTATCTGATAGAGCGTCTTCTCGTAGGTCTTCTTGCAAACGGGCACGTTCTAATAGAGGGTGTTCCGGGTCTTGCCAAGACAATGTCGGTAAAGGTGATCTCGGCCGCCATAAATACCGGGTTCCAGAGGCTCCAGTTCACACCGGACCTTCTGCCGGCCGACCTTGTGGGAACCCTTGTATATAATCCCAAGGACGGAGCGTTCACGACCAAGAAGGGGCCCATATTCTCCAACATAATACTCGCCGACGAGATCAACAGGGCTCCGGCCAAGGTTCAAAGCGCGCTTCTGGAGGCCATGCAGGAACGGCAGGTGACCATAGGCGAAAATACTTTCAAACTGCCCGAACCGTTCCTGGTCCTCGCCACGCAGAACCCCGTGGAACAGGAGGGTACTTATCCTCTGCCGGAGGCACAGGTGGACAGGTTCATGCTCAAGATAAACATAGGCTACCCGAACAGGGAAGAAGAGCTCAGGATACTCCGTTCCATGGCTGTCACCGATAAGAAACTTGACGTAAAGGCCGTGGTGGATCCCTCGAGGATAATGGACGCGAGAAAGATAGTGAACGAGATATACATAGACGAGAAAATAGAGAAGTATATCATAGACATAGTTTTCGCCACACGTGAGCCGGCCTCGTACGGGATAAAGGACCTGAACGGCCTTATAGAGTACGGAGCTTCCCCAAGGGCCAGTATTTATCTGGCTGTCGCCGCTAAAGCTTACGCTTTTCTGAAAAGAAGGGGGTATGTCACCCCGCAGGACGTCAAGTCCGTTGGTATGGACGTGTTGCGGCACAGGGTCATCCCCAGCTACGAGGCGGAAGCCGAAGATAAAACCTCCGAGGACATAGTCAAAAGGGTATTCGAGGAAGTAGAAGTCCCGTAACATAACGGAGATGGATCATGATACCCAAAGAAGTCATAAGAAAGATAAGACGCATACAGATAACCACTTCCCGCAAGGTAACCGACGTGTTCGCCGGGAAGTATCAGAGCGTGTTCAAAGGCGCTGGTATGGAGTTCGACGAGGTGAGGAACTATAACCCCGGAGACGAGATACGGTCCATCGACTGGAACGTCACGGCGAGAATGGGACACCCTTTCGTCAAGAAATTCGTGGAAGAGAGGGAGCTCACCATCATGATACTGCTCGATGTTTCCATGTCGAAAAAATACGGTACGGCCGGCAGCCTTAAAAGCGAGCTCGCGGCCGAATTCTGTTCTGTAATAGCCTTTTCTGCCACGAAGAATAACGATAAAGTGGGAATGATAACTTTCACCGACAGGATAGAACGTTTTATCCCGCCAAGAAAGGGCCTGCGTCATGTGCTAAGGGTCATAAGAGAGGGGCTTTACAACGAGCCCGAGGGTACTGGCACGAACATAAAGAAAGTGCTTGAGCATCTTAACAGGGTCTCTACACGACGCACCATAACCTTTCTTGTTTCTGACTTTATAGACGAAGATTACGCGAGGACGCTTGCCATAACCAACAAAAGGCACGACGTAATAGCCGTGGCGGTCACTGATCCTTCGGAGATAAAACTGCCGTCTTCGGGGATGGTAAGGTTTCGCGACGCCGAAACGGGAACGTTCTTCACCGTCGACACATCCTCATCGCAGGCTTCCGGGCTATACGGCAAGGCAGCGGAAGAGTTCATAAAAAAAAGGTCTGACATTTTCAAGGAGGCCGGAGTTGACAGTATAGAGCTCCGCACGGATACGTCTTACGTGGAACCTCTTATAAGGTTTTTCAAGAAGCGAAGAAAACGCATAACGGCGAGGTAGGATCTTTGGAAGGCAACAGAGGAACAAGTATTTGCTCTCTTATCAGGCAACCGCGGATTTTTCTTCTCGCCGCGGTTTTTGCCGCTTTCGTCATTTTGCCTTCAGTATGCCCGGGAGCGGCGGCCGGGGTGCCGGAATTAAGAACAGAACCCGGTAACGCGGAGTCCCGAATAGGCGACAGGATAACGATAGCGGTTTCGGCCGCGGCCAATAAGGACCTGGAGTTGATCTTTCCGGAAACGCCGGAAGATGCCGGTGAATTTTCTTTTATATCCTCAAAAAGTTTCAGGCGCGGTTTTGCCGGCCGTTCCAGGGAAGGCCGGGAATACGTATTCAGCATATACAAGAGCGGGACTCACGTTATTCCTCCGATCAAGGTGCTTTACAGGGCTAAAAACGAAACCGAATGGAAAAGCGTTCTCAGCGCTCAGGTCCCGGTGGAAGTGGCGAGTCTTCTTGATGGATCCTCTGACGATATAAAGGACATAAGAGGTGTTTTCAGCCGTTCCAGCAGGATACTGTACTTCCTGATCACTTTTTTTTCTTTCGCGGCGCTTGTATCCGCGCTCGTGTGGCTCGCGATAAAAGGGAAGAAAGCCCTTTCGGCAGGAGCCAAGCCCAAGCCGGCCCATGAGGTGGCTTATGAGAAACTGGCGGAACTTAAAGCCATGCGCCTGGCGGAAAAGGGTTTTATAAAGGAGTATTACATAAGGCTTTCGGAAATAGTGCGTTACTATCTGGAGGACAGGTTTTCCTTCAGGGCGCCGGAGATGACCACCGAGGAGTTTCTTGACAGCCTCAGAGGGTCCCCGAAACTGAAAACTGAGCACAAACAGCTTCTCAGGGATTTTCTTTCCCAGTGCGATATGGTGAAATTCGCCAAATACGGCCCTACTCCGCTTGAGGCGCTGGACAGTTTCAGTTCTGCGGAAAGACTGGTGGATCAGACCCGTCCGGAAGAAGAAGGGGAGGATCAATGAGCCTGCGTTTTGCCGAACCCCTTGTCCTCATAGCGGCGCTTTTTATACCGCTTTTTATAGCGGCGTTCAGGAAACTGGAGCCTTTTTACGCAAGCTCCATACGGTTTTCCAATAAGGACCTTATTTCCGGGATACGTCCCTCCTGGAGAGTAAGGATGAGGGATAAGCTCATTTACGCCAGGGCTATGGCGCTTTTACTTCTGATACTGGCGCTGGCCAGGCCGCAGTCCATGCTCGAGGAAACCAAACGTCATGTGGAAGGAATAGACATAGTGCTGGCGGTAGACGTTTCAACAAGCATGAAAGCCATGGACTTTGAGCTTAAGGGAAGAAGGGTGGACAGGCTTGAGGCTCTTAAACATGTGGTGAAAAGTTTCATACGTAAACGCGTTTCCGACCGGATGGCCCTTGTGGCATTCGCCGGGGTAGCATATACCGCCTGCCCTCTAACGCTCGATCATGACTGGCTCGAAAGCAATCTTGACAGGGTGGAGATAGGGATGGTAGAGGACGGAACGGCCGTAGGAACGGCGATAATAGCCTCGCTTAACAGGCTTAAGGGTACCGCCTCCAAGGAGAAGGTCATAATACTTCTCACTGACGGGCGCAACAACGCCGGGAGGATATCGCCTCTTGTGGCCGCCCAGACCGCCAAGGCCATGAAGGTGACCATACACACTATCGCCATGGGAACAAAGGGAATGGCACCATACCCTTTCAAGGATATGTTCGGTAACGTGGTGCTCCAGCCGGTAGAGATATCTATAGACGAAAAACTGATGAAGGAGATAGCGGATACCACGGGAGGAGTTTACTTCAGCGGTGACGACACAGAGTCTCTCGAGAGGATATACAACGAGATAGACAGGCTGGAGAGGACCCCGATAGAGGAAACCGGCTACAACATCTACAAGGAACTTTTCTTCTATTTTCTGGTCCCGGGAATCCTGATACTGCTTCTTGAGATAGTTCTGGCCAACACTGTTCTAAGGAGGATACCCTGATGAGATTCGGTTATCCGGCCCTCGCGGTTTTTTTATGGCTCGTACCGGCCCTTGTCGTGTTCCTTCATTTTTCTTTGTCGGCCAGAAGACGCGCTCTTAAAAAATTCGCTTCGGAACCCATACTGGCGGAGATATCCTCGTCTTCAGGCGACGGGAGGATAAAACTGCGCGGCGCGGTATTGACGGCGGCGCTGGCCCTTATGATACTGGGACTTATGAGACCACAGTGGGGTTTCCAGTGGCAGGAAGTAAAAAAGATGGGGCTGGACATAGTCGTGGCGCTTGATGTATCTAACAGTATGCTTGCGGAAGACATAAAACCGAACAGGATAGAACGGTCAAAGATGGCGATAAAGGATCTGGTGAGGAAACTAAAGGGAGACAGGATAGGGCTTATAGCTTTCAGCGGCACGGCGTTCCTGCAATGCCCTCTCACTCTGGATTATAACGGTTTTATGCTGGCTCTTGACGACGTGGATGTTGTCTCGATCCCCATAGGGGGGACATCCATATCCAACGCGATACGTAAGGCCATAGAGACTTTCGAGGGTACTGCGGGAGACGAGAAGATACTTATAGTGGTAAGCGACGGCGAGGATCATGAGGGGGGCATAGACGCTGTTATAGCCCAGGCAAAGGCTAAAAAGGTGAGGATATTCTGCCTGGGGATAGGTTCTCCCGAAGGGGAGCTCATACCCATTCCCGGGGATAAGGGAAAAAAAGGGTTTCTAAAGGATGCCGAGGGGAATGTGGTAAGGACAAGGCTCAACGAATCCATGCTTGAGAGGATATCCATGGAAACGGGAGGAATGTACGTAAGGGCCACGGGCGCCCAGTTCGGGCTTGATCTTATCTATCAGGAGGAGCTTTCAAAACTGCAGAAACATGAATTCAAGTCCGAAAAGGAAAAAAGGTATACGGAAAGGTTTCAGTTCCCGCTGGCGGCGGCTCTGGCGCTTTTGGCCATAGAACCTTTTATCGGGGACAGAAAAAAGAAAGAAAAGCGGGTTTTGTGAGAAAAAGTTAAAATGAAAAGAAATCGAATATACATAGCGGTGATCTTGGCGGTATCCGCGATAATGTGGCCCGCAACCGAGGCTTTCTGCTTAATGGAAGACGCCAGAGCCGAAAGATCGTACAAAAAAGAAAAGTACGATGAGGCTCTCGCGATATACGATAAGGCTCTCGAAAAACAACCGGATGATCCCGCTCTGGGGTATAATAGAGCGGTAGTGCTTTACAGAAAAAGCGATTTCGCGCCTTCCGAGGAGGCTTTTGTAAAGTCGGCCATATTGGGAGATAAAGAGCTGGAAAAGAAATCCGCTTATAACGCCGGTAACGCCAAGTACCGCGTAGGTCAGGGCATGGAGGAGGCGGATCCGCAAAGGGCTATATCAAAATACAGGGAAGCCCTTGAGTATTACAGAAGGGCTATAGAACTTGATAGGTCCGACATTGACGCGAAGTATAACTACGAATTTCTCGACAGGAAGATCGAGGAACTTTTGAAACGGGAAGAGGAGAAAAAAGAAGACCAGAGCCAGGATCAGGAGAAGAACGAAAAGCAGGATCAGCAGGACCAGCAGGATCAGGAAAAACAGAAAGACCAGGAGAACAATCAGGACCAGAAAGACAACCAGGAAAATAAGGACGATAAGGGCGGAGAGGACCAGAAGGACAAGGATAAACCGCAACCCGATCAGAACCAAGAGTCCGAGGACAAAGACAAACAGGAAGACAAAGACAAGCAAGACCAGAACCAGTCTCAGGACAAAGAACAGGAAAAAGAATCTTCCGAAAAGACGCCGGAAAAGAACGAGGATAAATCCGAAAAAAGTGACAAGCCGAAACAGGAGCCTCCCAAGGAGCAGTCTCAAGGCTCTCAGGGTGATGGTAATGAGAGTCCCGCCGGAGGGCAGTCGCAGGATGAAAGCGAGGAAGATTGGGAACAAGGCGGCATGTCCAGGCAGCAGGCCGAAATGATACTCGAACAGCAGGAAGAGGAAGAGAACAGGGTGAGGGGCCAGCAGAAAAAAGAGAGACAGGATTCAAGGCCCCCTGTACTGATGGATTGGTGATCAGTTTATGAGGTTATTGGCTATGACAATGACGGCGCTGCTGGTTTTTTTCTCGGCGACCGCGGCTTTTTCGGCCGAAAACAAACTGGAAGCCTCGCTTGAGCTCGAGAGGGTATATCCGGGCAACCCGGTGTACCTTTATCTCGTGTTCACGGGGTCTTCAAACGTCAGGCAACCTGAGGTCGCCCCCGTGGACGGTCTTAACATAAGGCAGGTGGGGTCTTCCACTCAAATGTCAGTGGTGAACGGCGTGGTGGCGCAATCCATAACTTACAGCTACCTCATAATGCCGTTAAAACCTGGTGTTTATGATATCGGGCCGTTCGCCGCTGTTTTCGGCGGACAGACCTACAGGGCCGACGCTGTAACGCTTACGGTTGACGGATCACCACAGGGAACACCCACGGCTTCTCCGGTCCCCACATCTCCGAGGAAAAGCGCGGTTCCACCGTCTCCTTTGCCTTCATCTTCGGATGACAATGCGGTTTTTTATTCAGGCAACGACATTTTTCTTGTCACGGAGATCGATAAGACCAGGATATACGTTAACGAGGTCGTGCCTGTCACCATAAAACTTCTTGTGGATAACGTCGGGCTCAAGGACATAGAGTACCCGGCCTATCCGCACGAGGGTTTTTCTTCGGGAGAGTTCATAAAACCCGAAAGAAAAAGAGAAAGCTACAGGGGAACTGTTTACGATACACTCGAATTCCGGCAGGACCTGTCGGCTTTTAAGGAGGGATATTACGTCATAGGGCCGGCTACCATAAGATGCAAGATGATGTCGCGTTCCCAGAGGACATCGAGAAGATCGTCTATTTTCGGGGTAAGCGTATTTATGGACGATCCTTTCAGCACGGGATATGAGACATATCCCATAGAACTCAGGTCCAATCAGATAGAAGTTGAGGTCCTTCCTTTCCCCGAGAAGGACAAACCGGCCGATTTTAAGGGCGCCGTGGGCGTTTTTTCTTTTGACGCTTCGGTGAGCCCTGCTGAAGTGAAAGTGGGAGACCCAATAACCGTAAAGATGAGCGTGACCGGGCATGGCAATCTTGATACCGTGACGGCTCCGGAGATAAAAGAAAACGACCTTTTCCGCGTGTACGAGCCTGTAGTTTCCAAAAAAGGCAATACCAAGACCTATGAACAGGTCCTTATCCCGAGGACAAGCAAGGCAAAAGAGATCCCCGGGGTTTCTTTCAGTTATCTGAACCCCATGACAGGAAAGTACGAGACCAGATCCAAAGGGCCTTTCCCTATAAAAGTATCCGAGGCTCCTGAATCTTCCCAGCCGCTAAAAATGGTTGCGATGCCTTCGGGAGAACATATATTCAAGCCGAAAGAGGAAATAGGAAAAGATATACTTCACATAAAATACGACGCCGGGAAAACCCTTCCGTCCGAATATATGCTTGTAAGGAATGGGTATTTCCTTTCCGCGCAGGTTCTTGCTCCTGTGATGTTCCTGGCCATATACTTCTGGCACAGAAGACGAGAGCGGATAAAGACCGACAGGGGATACGCCAGGTTATTGAGGGCTCCCAGAAAGGCCAGGGCCGGTATGCGCAAGGCTAAGGTCTTTATCGACAAGGGAGACTCCGGAGCTTTTTACGGGGCCATACAGAAAACGCTCGAAGAATATCTCGGCAATAAGTTCGACATGCCCAAGGGAAGCGTCACTCCGCATGAGATATCGGCCAAGCTTGTTTCGTCAGGGGCGCAGGACGAAATAATACGGAAGCTGAACGATGTTCTGTCGGTATGCGAAATGGCGCGCTACGCGTCTTCCGCGCCGGAAAGCGCGGACCTGGTGAAGATACTGGACGACACGAGGAGAATAATAGATCATGTCGAAAAGCTTTGATCATTTCGGATATATGGGGGGGCTGATGAGATCGGCCAAAACGTACGTCGCCGCTATTTGGGTGTTTGTATCGCTTGCCGTGTTCTCGGCCAGGGCCGAGGCGTCGGATTTCCGGGAGGGTTTCGACTCCGGCAATAAATTTTATGAGCAGGGCGATTACCCCGTGGCGATAGCCGAGTATGAAAAAGCCAGGCTTTCCGGAGAGGTCAGCGCGGCGCTTTACTACAATCTTGCCGGGGCTTATCTGAAGTCCGGGGATCTGGGCCGGGCCATACTCAATTACCAGAGGGCGGCGATCATAGCGCCCAGGGACCCTGATATAGCGTCCAACCAAAGTTTCGCCCGGAGCATGGTCACCGGTAAGGAGGCCCAGCGCAGAGGGTTTTTCGCGTGGCGGCCGGTACGGGTGTATTCAAGGTTCTTTACGACCAATGAGATATCCCTTATCGCCTCGGCGCTTTTCTTTATGTTCTTTATCGCTCTCGCCGCCGCGGCCGTCTACGAGAATATGAGGGCGAGGTTACTTCTTTTGTGCGCGGTCCTGGCGGTGGGGGTCACAGTAAACTTAGCTGTTATATTTCACAAGGTTAAACTGAGCGGATCGTACGCCGTTACGGTATCCCCGGAGGCGGACGCTCTTTTCGCGCCGTTCGATTCAGCCACAAAGTTCTTCACTCTCCACGAAGGCAACGGTGTCATCGTGCTCGAGACTAAATCTCCATGGTGCAGGGTGAGGCGCTCTGACGGCATGGTAGGGTGGGTGAAACTTTCCGACATAGAAAGGATTTAAAAAGGTGACGCTGCGGGAAAAAATATCAAAGAATATTCTTCTTCTTGACGGGGCTTTCGGCACTTATATCGCTTCCAAAGAATCCGGCGGACGGGCGCAGTCCCCAAGCGGGAGCATGGAAGAGCTGTCTTCTTTTTCTCCGGGTGTGATATCCGGGATACATGCCGATTACTTTGACGCCGGAGCGGACGCCGTTGAAACCAACAGTTTCGGCGGTAACCGCCTTAAACTCGCCGAATACGGTCTTTCCAAAGAGGTATACTCGATAAATCTTGAGTCGGCAAGACTTGCCCGCAGAGAGGCGGACAGGTTCTCTACGGACAAATGGCCCAGGTATGTGGTAGGTACCATGGGCCCCACGGGTAAACTTCCTTCATCTCCGGACCCTCAGCTGGGGGATATAGGTTACGCGGAGCTCAGGGATATTTTTTCCGAGCAGGCGGCGGCTCTTATAGACGGAGGTGTAGACGCTATACTTGTCGAGACCGGGCAGGATATTCTTGAGATGAAAGCTGCCGTTAACGGCGCGAAGAAAGCCATATCCGCAAAGAAAAAAGATATAGTTCTTATGGCTCACGCGACACTGGCCAATAACGGAAGGATGCTTCTCGGCACGGAGGTTTCGGCCTTTATGGCCGTAATGACGGCTATAGGAACGGACGTCGTGGGAATTAACTGCAGCACGGGGCCGGCTGAAATGGAAGGGGCGGTCAGTTTTCTGGGTAATAACGCTCCCTGTTACGTTTCATGCGTCCCAAACGCTGGACTTCCTTTTGAGAGAAACGGTAAAACGGTGTTTCCCATGTCCCCTGAGGAGATGGCGGAGATAATGTCGGGTTTTCTGAAAAAATACCGGATCGACGTTGTGGGCGGATGCTGCGGGACATGCCCGGAGCACATAAGGGCCATGAGAAAGGTCCTTGGAACGGCCGGGAAGAAACATGTTACCGGAAGGTATTTTTCCGCCAGTTCTTACCGCGGTTTTGACATCAAAACGATGCCACGGCCGATAAAGGTAGGCGAGCGGATGAACACGCAGGGATCCAGGGGCATGAAAGAAATGCTTACCCGCAGGGATTATGACAGCATTGTCGAACTTGGTAAGACACAGGAAAGACAAGGAGCTGATATCCTGGACCTATGCGTAGCGCTTACCGAACGCTCCACAGAAAAAGAAGATGCCGCTATACTTGTAAAACGCCTGGCGCAGAGCGTCGAGGTGCCTGTAATGATAGACTCCACCGATCCGGAAGTGGTGGAAAGGGCTTTAGAAAACTATCCCGGTACGGCTTTCATAAACTCAATAAATCTGGAAGACGGGGGCAAAAAAGCTTTAAGGATCCTTGAACTTGCCAGGGAGCACGGCAGTTTTGTGGTATGCCTGGCGATAGACGAAAAGGGCATGGCCGGGACCGTGGAAAGAAAGCTCGAGGTGGCTGATAGAATATACGGTCTGGCCGTCGAGGGAGCCGGTATAAGCCCCGGACGACTTATTTTCGATCTTTTGACCTTTGCCTTGAGCACGGGGGAGAGCGAATACAGGTGCTCTGCTGTCGATACCATCAAAGCCGTGGGGAAACTCAAGGAAAAACATCCTTTGGTCCTTGCCGTTCTCGGGGTAAGCAACGTATCGTTTGGTTTTTCGGGGCCGTCGCGGAAAACCCTTAACATGGCATTTTTGGGAGCGGCCGCGAAGTCCGGGCTGGATATGGCGATAGTCAACCCCGCCGAGTACATGAAAGCCGATGATCTCCCGGAAAGGGAGAGAAAGCTGGCTGAAGATCTTATTTTCAACAGTCATGACGGAGCGCTGCAGGATTTTATAGAACATTTCGCGTCGCAAGGGAAAGCCGGTGCACGGGCGCCTCAGGATAAACCCGCGGAAAACCTTTCTATAGAAGAGAGAATAACAAGATGCGTTTTATCCAGAGACAGTTCCGCAATACTGCCACTTATGGATGAGGCTTTAAAAAAATACACGGCTGACGTCATAATTACCGAGATACTTATGGGCACCATGAAACTTGCCGGAGAGAAACTGGATAAAGGAGAGATGGTGCTTCCTTATGTTTTACAGGCGGCGGAAGTTATGAAAAAGGCCATAGAGCATCTTGAGGGAAAACTTTCAGGCGACAGATCCGTTTCCCGGGGCAAGGTCATACTGGCCACGGTCGAAGGCGACGTTCATGACATAGGCAAGAATCTGGTCAAGATGCTGCTTGCCAATAACGGTTTTACGGTAATAGATCTGGGCAAGCAGGTGAGCGTTGAGAGGATAATAGAGGCGACCAAAAGAGAAAAACCCGATGCCGTGGGTTTGAGCGCTCTTCTTGTTTCCACGTCAAGGCATATGAGGACCTGCGTGGGCGCGATGCATGACGCCGGACTGGAATATCCGATAATCGTGGGAGGCTCTCCGGTAAACGAACGTTTCGCCAGGGACATATCATTCGCGGGGAACGGTAGCCTTTACAAGGGAGGGGTTTTTTACGCAAAAGACGCTTTTATGGGCCTTGGCATAATCAAGGCGCTTGTCGATAAAAACGAAAAGTCCGGAATGATGCGGAAGTATCTTTCAACAACAGCTCCGGTGGAGAATGCCGGGGGTATAAAGACACGATCCGGATCAGGAAACGATATTTCAAGGAGAAAAGTCTGCGGTGTGCCATTCCCGCCTTTTTACGGGGTAAGGGCCATTGACCGCATACCGGCAGATGAGGTAATGATGTACCTGAATAAAAAGTTTCTTTTTGAGGTTTCATGGGGAACGGGGAAAAAGTCTCCCCAGGGACGCGAGAAACTCATCAGGGAGGAATATGAGCCTGCTCTTGAGGAGATAAAAGAGGAGGCTCTGAGGAATAACTGGCTGGACCTTAAGGCCGTGTACGGATATTTCAGGTGCCGGGTGAAGGGAACAGAGATGTCGGTACTCGGGGAGAGCGGGGAAGAGATAGCCAGTTTCGATTTTAGATCCGAAAGTTCCTCAAACGGGATATACTCATATTTCGCCGAGGAAGACCTGGCTATATTTCAGGCGGTGACCATAGGCGGGAAACTTACCCAGGCCGTAGGTAATCTGTCAGATAAAGGTTTTAGCGCAAGAGCGTATTATCTGCATGGTTTCGGTGTCAATCTTGCCGAGGCTCTTGCCCAGTACGTTCATTCCAGGATACTCAAGGAACTGGGGCTCAGGGGAGATCGGGGAAAAAGGTACAGCCCGGGTTACCCGCTCTGGCCCGACCTCAAAGACCAGGAAAAACTTTTCAGGATACTCGAAGTTACGGAGAGAATAGGAGTTTCCCTGACTTCAGGATATCAGATGGTTCCGGAGCAAAGCACGACGGCAATTATAGTGCATTGCGATAAAGCCGAATACTGAGAACCCCGTTCTTATGAAAATCATGTTTTTAAGACCGCGCGGTTTGAATTGACAATAGACTCGCGGAAGATCGAACATATTTGATGGATAGGTAAAATGGCTTGTGAAAAAGATTACGCGGTCATAGTGGCGGGCGGCGGACATGCCGGATGCGAGGCGGCTCTGGCCGCATCGAGGATGGGAGCGCGCACGCTGCTTATCACTATGAAAAAAAGCGCCATAGGCTACACCTCATGTAATCCGGCTATAGGAGGCACTGGAAAAGGCCAGATAGTAAAGGAGATAGACGCTCTCGGCGGGGAAATGGCAAAAGCCGCTGACGCCAGCTGTATACAGTACCGTATGCTCAATAGTTCTAAAGGATACGCCGCCAGGTCTTCCCGGATGCAGATAGACCGTAAACTGTACAATTCCTACATGCTGGGAAAGATATTGTCATCGCCCGGGCTGGACGTGGCCGAGGACGAAGTTACGGAAGTTATCGTCCGTTCCGGAGTATGCCGGGGTGTTCTTACGGCGTCGGGGAAAGAGTATCACGCGCCGAACGTGGTAATAACAGCCGGTACTTTTCTGAACGGAACAATACACATAGGGCTGGAGCATTTTTCGGGAGGGCGCCTCGGGGAAGAGCCTTCCAGAGGCCTTTCGGCTAACCTGTCTTCTCTCGGGTTCAATGTCGGAAGCCTCAAGACCGGTACCCCGGCCAGGCTCGACGGGGGAAGCATAGATGTATCGGGTCTGGCAAAGCAGTCTGGGGATGTGCCCGTAATACCGTTCTCTTTTTCTACGGAAAGAGTCATTCTGCCGCAGGTACCTTGCTACATGACACGAACGTCCGAGAGAACGCATGAGATAATACGTTCAGCGCTGGACAGGTCTCCGCTTTATTCGGGGAAGATACGTTCCACGGGGGTCAGGTATTGCCCATCCATAGAGGATAAGGTGGTAAGGTTCCCGGAAAGGGATTCCCACATAGTTTTCCTCGAACCCGAAGGTCTTGACACACAGCTTGTGTATCCGAACGGGGTGTCAACAAGCCTTCCCGCGGATGTTCAGGAAAAGATGTACCGCAGCATACGGGGTCTTGAGAACGTAAAGATAGTGCAACCCGCTTACGGTATAGAATACGATTATGTCGATCCCACTCAGCTCGGACATACGCTTGAGGCCAAACACATCGAGGGCATTTTCCTGGCCGGGCAGATAAACGGTACCACAGGCTATGAGGAAGCGGCTTCGCTCGGCCTGATCGCCGGAATAAACGCCGCCTCTAAGGCCATGGGCCTCGACAAACTTGTCCTTGAGAGGTCAAGGTCGTACATAGGTGTGCTCATAGATGATCTTGTGACAAAAGGGACAAAAGAGCCATACCGCATGTTCACTTCACGCGTAGAGTACCGGATACTTGTGAGAGAGGATAACGCTTTGGAACGGCTCGCCGATAAGGCCTTAAAGCTGGGGCTTTGCGGCAAAGAGGCAACGGAAAAGATACGTAAAAAACACGAAAAAGTGAAACTTGCCCTCGATAAGATATCTTCGCTAAGAACGAGGGCGGGTGAGGGGCATGAAGGTTTTTTTGAGGCCAAGGGGATAGACCTTGGCCCGGGTTCGGTCAGGTTGTCGGAACTTTTAAAACGCCCAGGGGTGTCTTACGACGACCTTGCGGGGAATTTTACCGGAGTAGAGGAGCTGGACTACTATGAAAAGGTCGAGCTTGAGGTGGAGATAAAATACGCCGGTTATATCGAAAGAGAATTGGCCAGGGTGAAGAAAATGTCTTCCCTTGAGCAGATAGCCATTCCGGGGAATTTCGACTATTCCGGAGTTCCCGGTCTTTCTTCCGAGATAAAGGAAAAACTCGAAAGAATAAGGCCGGTTTCACTGGCGCAGGCATCAAGGGTTTCCGGAGTGACGCCCGCCGCTATATCCATACTCATGGTAAAACTTGCTTCGCTGAAAAAACGCGCCGGTAAATAACATTGCCGGTGAAAGCGGGTATTAAAGCCGTTTTAAAGGAGAGTCTTAAGAGGTCTTTTATTGCATGAGAAAATATTTTTCTTTCAGCGAATATCTGCGCCGGCGTTTCGGAGAGAAGGTCCGGAGGGTCAGCCTTGACCCCGCTTTCCCGTGTCCGAATAAGAAAGGAGCCTCAGGAGAGGGCGGATGCATATACTGCGACAATTCCGCTTTCAGCGGTTCGGCGCTGCCAGGCGGGTCCGTAGAGCGCCAGCTGGCTCTGGGCATAGAAAGGGCTATTGCCGGAGGCGTTAAGAAGCATATAGCCTATTTTCAGGGCTCTACTCCGACAAATGCCCCGGTGGCGGATATCAAAAAAATGCTGGATGCCGTAAAGGCCTTTCCGTCCGTTGTGGCTATCAGCGTTTCCACAAGGCCGGATTGTGTTAACGACGAGGTGCTGGACCTTATAGCCGGATACATGAAGTCTTATGACGTGTGGATAGAGTACGGTCTCCAGAGCGCAAATAACCGCACGCTGGAACTTATAGCTAGAGGCCACACTTTCGAGGATGCCGCGGCGGCGGCCGAAAAAACACGTAAGAGGGGAATAAAGACGGCTTTTCACGTCATACTGGGCCTTCCGGGAGAGAGCGCGGAGGACATGATAAACACGGCAAAACAGGTTTCGCTTCTCGGCGCGTGGGGAGTAAAACTGCATGTCTTACATGTCCTCAAAGGCACTCCTCTGGAACAAACTTACTTTTCAGGAGGGTTGAAACTTTTTACGGCGGAGGAATATGCCTCGGCGGCCTGCGATTTTCTGGAGAATATACCGCCGGATACCGTGATATTGAGGCTCGTTTCAGATGCCAGGGAAGAGAACCTTGTGGCCCCGAAGTGGATAAATGATAAACTTAAGGCCATCAACATCATAGAAAAGGAGTTCGGGAGGAGAGGTACCTTTCAGGGGTATAATTTGCGTAACCATGCCACTTAACAGCGGTTTCAGGCGGTTAATTTTTATTTCGGGAAAACGGGAACTTATGCTAATATAGGCGTGTCAAAAAGTACGTGGAGAGAGGGTACAAAACAAAAACAAGCGGGAGGTATAATATGAAGACCAAAGTTTTTGCTGTAATAATGATAATGGCAGTATTGGCGCTCTTTTCCGCGGATTACGCCGCCGCTAATTCGAGTTCTTCCGACATACTCAAGCAGGGGCTTCTCGGTGCCGGGTCGGGAGCCGTGGGTGGCGCCGCTTCCGGGGCGAAAGGCGGGGACATATGGAAGGGAGCTCTTGCCGGAGCAGGTGTGAACATAGTCGGAGGCGCTCTTCTTGACTCCCTTAGCGGAGAAAAAGTCAGCAACACGCAGAGCGTGGACAGTTCGACATCAAGGGACGCTTATTCGCAGGGATATCAGGACGGGTACCAGAACGGGTACAAAGCGGGTTATACCCAGGGATACAAAGACGGTCTCAGGGAAGGGACTTTGGGCAGATAAAAACAGGGAGATGTTTATGAAAATAAAGTATTTTGGTTTTTCCGCCTTTGCGGTCGTTGTGTCGACGCTATTGTTCTGTTGCAGCGGCATGGCTAACTCCAGTTCTTCGGATATACTCAAGCAGGGTCTTCTCGGTGCCGGGTCCGGAGCCGTGGGCGGAGCCGCTTCCGGCGCCAAGGGCGGGGATCTGTGGAAAGGAGCTCTTGCCGGGGCTGGAGTGAACGTTGTCGGAGGAGCTCTTCTTGATTCCATAAGCGGTCAGAAAGTGGAGGACACAAGGAACGTCGACAACATGAACTCCCAGAACGCCTATTCCGACGGATACCAGGCGGGGTATGCCAATGCTTACAAAGCCGGATATACGGAAGGGTACAGGGAAGGTTTACAGGAAGGACAGAGCGGTTACTGATACAACTGGAATTAACGAAAGTCGGGGGACCTTTTCCGCCATGAGTGAGAAGGCCCCCCGGTTTTTTAATGAGGGGTTTTATGTCTGACACGGTAAAAATGATGATAGATTCCATGGCTTACGGCGGAAGGGGCGTCGCCAGGTCAGGAGGGAAAGTATGTTTTGTCAGCGGGGCTCTTCCCGGAGAAGAAGCCCTGGTTAAAATAAACAGACAGACCCCTAAATATTCAGAGGGGACGGCTTTGGATATTCTTAAGAGATCTCCCGAGAGAACGCTTCCCTTGTGCCCGCATTTCGGGGTATGCGGAGGATGCCAGCTGCAGCATATATCTTACGAAAAAGAGCTTTATCATAAGGATTCCCAGGTAAGGGAACTTTTTAAGAGGATAGCCGGAATAGAACTGGAGGAAGGATATCAAGGTATAGCCGGTTCTCCAAGCGAATACGCTTATCGTACGAGCGTGACATTGCACAAAGGTAAAAAAGGATACGGTTACTTCAGGGAGTCGAGCCATGATGTGGTGGAAGTCCGGATGTGTCCCGTGGCTGTGCCGGCAATAGGAGATAACGTGCAGGCTCTTACGCGCGGGGAAGATAAGGACGAAATAACCCTCAAGGCCGACCATAACGGGAAAGTCTGGTCGTCATGCCGCCCGGGTGAAAGATTCTTTATCGACAGGTACAGAGGCAAAGACATCTATTTCTCGCCCAAGGCTTTTTCCCAGTGCAACAGGTACATTTCTGAACAGATATCCAGGACGGTTGAGGAATGGGTCTCTCCCAGGGCTTCAGGGGCGGCCTTTTTCGACATATACTGCGGGTCCGGTTTTTTCAGTTTTACCGTTGGAGCGCCTTTCGCGTCGCGAATCGGCGTGGACGAGAGCCGGGTGTCCATAGACTGCGCCAAGAACACAGTTAAAACAGCCGGGGAGAAGAACATAAAATTTTACAGGCAGGACGCCGATGAGGGAGTGTTCGATATTTTCGAAAGGGAGAAAAAGAAAAACAACATTTTCCTGCTTGACCCGCCGCGTAAAGGGGTCGGAAAAGTTTTTCTCGAAAAAATAAGAGAGTCTTCGGGCGTGGATCTCGTATACTACATATCCTGCGATCCCGCGTGCATGGCCAGGGACGTTAAAACGATGACACAGGGCGGCAAATGGCGCCTAGGCAGGATAAAACCTTTCGACATGTTTCCCAGGACGGGGCATATAGAGGTCCTGGGGGAGCTCGTCAGGAGATCTTAAAGGCGGATCCATGAGGATATTGTCTTGGAATGTTAACGGTATAAGGGCGGTAAGCCGCAAGGGATTTCTGGAATGGATGCGGAAAGAGTCTCCGGACGTGCTGTGTCTTCAGGAAACAAAGGCCCATCCCGAACAGCTTGATACGGATCTGAGAGAACCCGCCGGATACGTTTCTTTCTGGAACAACCCCGAGAAAAAAGGGTATGCCGGTGTTTCGGTTTTTTCCAAACGAAAGGCCGATCCCGTAAAAATCTCCGGTTTTGAGAAAGGTTTCGACTCCGAGGGCAGGGTTATCGCCCTTAAAATAAATGATTTTCTCCTCATAAACGTGTATTTCCCGAACGGCGGCAGAAGCCCCGAACGGCTCAGGTACAAGATGGATTTTTACGAAAGGTTCTTAAAGTACGTGGACAGCCTGGATAACAGGAACATCGTGATATGCGGCGACGTAAATACGGCCCATAAAGAGATAGATCTTGCCAGACCCAAACAGAACGAAACGGTCTCGGGTTTTCTTCCGGAAGAAAGGGCCTGGATGGACAAATTCATTTCCCGGGGGTATGTCGATACTTTCCGGCACTTTAACAAAGGACCGGGCCAGTATTCCTGGTGGGATTATAAGACCCGTTCCAGGGAAAAGAACGTGGGCTGGCGCATAGATTATTTTTTTGTTACGGAAAAGATGCTTCCCAGGCTGAAGGATGCCTTTATAATGAGCGATGTGGAGGGAAGCGATCATTGCCCTGTGGGGATAGAGATAAAATGAGACTGTTAATCCGTGAAAAGGACCATCCAAGACTTCTAGCCGCGGACGGAAAAGGAAATATTTACGATGTTCCCGGAATGCTTCCGGCCGGAATGAAAGCCGGACATTATTTCCGTTTAGACCCCGAAGATCTGGTAGAGCTGCACCCCGACAGCGAACTTTTTCTGCTCCCCGGCACAATTCCTGTGGGCTTTGACCCGCTTTCGGGAAGTTTCAATCTTGTATCCGGGGATAAGGTACGCCAGGCCGGGGGAGATCGTTTTACTGTAGCGGCTTTCGTCGCGCCGGGTTACACTGCCACGTTCTCGCCGGCTTTTGTTCAGGGAAAGGACTACGGGATACTGCCTCTATTCAGTTACGCCGCCGCTGTGTTTTACAAAGGGAAATTTTACGCCGCCGCCTTAAAGGTCGACAGGGAAAAGCGCCAGGAACTTTCCGGCATGGATATGGAGCTTCTGAGAAAGAACGTTAAAAAGATACGTTCGCTGTTCCCGTCGAACAGACTTGTTGAACATCTTGAGACTTGCGCTCTAAAATATTGCTGTCCCGCCGGAAGGAACTTTTTCCTGAGGCGTTACGAGGCTCCTCTTCCCACATCCACTTCATGCAACGCCTTCTGCAGGGGCTGTATATCTTTTCAGCCTGGAACCGGGATACCCGTGACACAGCCCCGAATAACTTTTACTCCGACACCAGAGGAGGTGGCGGAAGTGGCGCTCTTTCACATAGACGGGGTAAGGGACCCGGTGGTGAGTTTCGGGCAGGGCTGTGAAGGAGAACCGCTTATGTCGGGAAAAGTCCTCGTCGACGCGGTCAGGCTTATACGTTCAAAGACTTCCAAAGGAATGATAAATCTCAACACCAACGCCAGTAAGCCCGAGCTTGTGTCTGAACTTTTCGGCGCCGGGCTGGATTCAATGAGGGTAAGCGTCAATAGCGTACGGGAAGACTTTTACAGGCGTTATTACAGGCCCAGGGGATATTCTTTCAGGGACGTGGTAAGTTCTATCCGCCGGGCCAAAAAAGCCGGAGGATTTGTCTCGGTGAACTATCTTGTGATGCCAGGGTTTACGGATTCCGCCCCGGAAGTCTCGGCTTTCAGGCGTTTTCTTTCTTCCTCTCGAGTTGACATGGTCCAGTGGCGAAATCTTAACTATGACCCGCTGGCTTATTTTCAGCAGATAGGGGGGAGAGTGCCCCCCGGGAAGATGATCGGTATAAAGGAGCTTATAAACTCCGTCAAAAAAGATTTCCCGGAGCTTATGCACGGGTATTTTAATCCATCCAGAGCACGCATTTTAAGAAAAAGATCGGTATAAGGGGCCGGGGAAGCGCGGAAAACGGTTCCGATTTAACTTGACTCCCGGGTCCGGAACCACTATAAATATCATATGGCTAAGACCCTTTCCGTAGGTTTTTTGTGGCACATGCACCAGCCTCTTTATAAGGACCTTCTTACGGGCAAGTACCATCTTCCCTGGGTAAGGCTCCATTCGACATATTCCTACCTTGACATGGTCTCCGTGCTCAGGGATTTTCCGGGGATAAAGTGTACGTTTAACCTTACACCTTCCCTGATATGGCAGCTCAGGGACATTTCCGGGAATGAAAGTATCGATGACGTATACCTTAAACTTTCCGCTAAACCCGCCGAAGAACTTACCGATGAGGACAGGGTTTTCATCCTTAAGAATTTTTTTTCCTGCGACCGGGCCACGGCCATAGATCCTTTTAAACGGTACAGGGAGATACTGGAAAAGAGGGGTGACGATCTTTCCAGGGACACGCTTCTTGAGAAGTCAGGCCTTTTCTCCCAGGACGAATACAGGGACCTGCAGGTGCTTTTTAATCTTGCCTGGTGCGGTTTCACTCTGCGGAACGAAGATCAGCTTGTGAAGAACCTTGTTTCCAAAGGGGCTTTTTTCTCGGAGGAAGACAAGACCCTTCTTTTGAAGAAACAACATGAAGTGGTATGTTCTATTCTTCCTTTGTACAAAAAGATGCAGGATGAAGGCAGGATAGAGATATCAACCACGCCATACTATCATCCCATAATGCCTATACTTTGCGGAAGGGGGAGAAAGGACCTGGATGTGAAGGAGGATGTGGCGGTACACCTGAACAAGGCGGTTAGGCTTTACACCGAAGTTTTCGGGCGGCCTCCCAGAGGCATGTGGCCTTCCGAGGGCAGCGTAAGCCCCGAGATAATACCTCTTCTCAGGAAGGCCGGTATAGAATGGATCGCCACGGACGAGGGCATAGTAATCGAGTCTTTCAGGGGACAGGGGATCTCAAGGGACGATCTTGTTTACAGGGTCTTTACGGCAGGCAAAGAAAACGCGAAGATCGATATTGTGTTCCGCGACGTAAATATATCCAACGCCATAAGTTTCAGGTATTCCAGGATGCATTCTCACCGGGCCGCTCAGGACCTTGTTTCTGACATACAGGGGATACAGAAGGCGATGCTGCCGGCAAAAAGCTTCAGGATGCTTTCCGTTATCCTTGACGGAGAAAATCCCTGGCCTTATTATTCCGACGGCGGAAGGGAGTTTCTCAGGGAGACATACAGATGTCTTTCGGGCATGAAGGACATTAAGACCGTCACTTTCTCGGAGGCTCTTGAGTCTTCGTCGGAACGGACCCATATACCCGAGCTCTATTCCGGTTCCTGGATAGACCGTAATTTCAGGAAATGGATGGGTTCGGCTCAGAAGGACAGGGCGTGGGAATACCTGGCCAAAGCCAGAAAAGAGCTCTTTTCCGTGAAGAACCCTCCCGCTGAGGCCTTAGAGGAGCTTTACATAGCGGAGGGAAGCGACTGGTTCTGGTGGTACGACGAGTTCGGAACGGAACTTAATTTTGTTTTTGACGAGCTTTTTCGTTTGCACCTTTCCAACATATACGCTCTTATTGGGCGACCCGCGCCGCATTACCTTGAGGAGCCCATGCCGGAATCCATACTTTCGAAAAAACTTCCGGAAATAGCCACCCCGGGGGAAATGGCCCGGGCGCTCAAAGTGCTTTTTGTTACGGCTGAATCGTCGCCTTTCGCCAAGACAGGGGGGCTGGCCGATGTTTCGGAGAGTCTTCCCAAAGAACTTCTGTCGCTCGGCTGCGACGTCAGGGTGATAATGCCTTATTACCGGTGCGTGAAGGACCTTAAACTGAAAGTCAGGAAGGAAGCCAAGACCCTGGCTTGCCCTTTCAGTGAAAAGATGCCCGGGTTTGCCCTTAACTCCTACCGCTCCTCAGGCCTTACTACCTATTTCGTGGCCAACGACAACTATTACGGACGTGACTATCTCTACGGCAAGCCAAAAGGGGATTACAAAGACAATCATCTCAGGTTTGGCCTTTTCTCAAAGGCCGCTCTGGCCGCGATAGAGGCCGTTAACTTCAAGCCTGACATAATACATTGTAACGACTGGCAGTCGGCGCTTATACCTTTTTACCTGAGGTACAGGTTGTCGGGCAAAGGTTTCTTTACCGGTATTAAGACGCTTTTCACCGTGCATAACCTGGCTTACCAGGGCATATTCGACAAGAGCGTGATGAAAAGGCTCGGCATACCGGAAAGTTTTTTCAACATGAACGACCTTGAGTTCTACGGCAAGATAAACTTCATGAAATCAGGAATTTTGTATTCCGACGCTGTCAGCACCGTAAGCCACAGGTACGCGGAAGAGATAATGACCCCGGAATACGGTTCGGGTTTGGACGGGCTCATACGGTCAAGAAGAGATTTTCTTTACGGGATACCCAACGGGGCCGACTATTCCATATGGAACCCCATGACCGATGAAAAAATAAAGCGCAATTACACCCCGGAAAACCTTAAAGGAAAGCTACACTGCAAGAACGACCTTATCGAATACGCGGGGCTGGATATACTTCCGGACATGCCTCTTTTGGGATGTGTGACAAGGCTTGTGGAACAGAAAGGTATGGACCTTTTCGCGGCGGTAATGGATAAGGTCATAACTCTGGGGGCGGGTGTGGTCATACTGGGCTCGGGCCGCGAAGATTATAACCGCATGTTCTCGTCTCTCGCGGAGCGTTATCCAAGGAACGTGTATGTGTGTCTTGATTTCAACGATGAACTCGCCCACAAGATAGAGGCGGGCGCCGATATTTTCGTTATGCCTTCAAGGTACGAACCTTGCGGGCTTAACCAGATGTACAGCCTGAAATACGGGACGATACCTGTAGTCAGGGCCACGGGCGGGCTTGACGACGTTATAACGGATTTCGACGCCGACAGGGATAACGGTAACGGGTTCAAGTTCGGGCCGGCCACTCCTGAAGCGCTTTTCAGGGCTCTTAAAAGAGCCATAGAGCTTTACCACAGGAGAGAATTGTGGGAAAAAGTGGTGGAAAACGCCATGGAATGCGATTTTTCTTGGACGCGTTCCGCGGAAAAATATGTCTCTCTGTACCGCAACATAGCGGGCTGAGGTTTTTGACGGATTGCTCGGGATTTTTAAGTAAAATAGTGGATTGCGGATAAAAACAGGAGAAAGCGATGAAAGCTACTTTAGCGATGGCGCTTCATTTCCACCAGCCGGTGGGTAATTTCGACAGCGTGATCGACGGGGCCTGCGACAGGTGCTACGTGCCTTTTCTCAGGGCGCTCAAGGCATATCCTTCCATTAAGATGACGCTCCATTTTACGGGTTGTCTATTGGAATGGGCGGAGGAGAAACGTCCGGAAATAATCAAACTTGTCAAGGAAATGGCCTCCTCCGGGCAGATAGAAGTCATGACAGGAGGTTTTTACGAGCCCATACTGGTCTCTATCCCGGAAAAAGACAGGATACGGCAGATAAATATGCTCTCGGAGTATGTGAAGAACAAATTCTCATACAACGCCAGAGGGGCCTGGGTGGCGGAAAGGGTATGGGAACCGGCCCTTGCCGGAACTTTCAAGGAAGCTGGAGTGGAATACATAGTGCTTGATGACACTCATTTTCTGTACGCCGGTCTTTCCAGGGATTCCATTCACGGCCACTACCTTACCGAAGATAACGGAAAAACGGTAGCCGTTTTCCCGTCGGACAAGACACTGAGGTACCATATACCGTATAAGCTTCCCTCCGAGTGCATGTCGTATATAAGGTATGTGGCTTCTAAGAAAGATGATGCCCTTCTTGTTTACGGGGACGACGGAGAAAAATTCGGCGAATGGCCCGGCACTTACAAATGGGTATTCGAGGAAAAATGGCTTGAGAACTTTTTCAACGAACTGGAGAGGAACTCCGACTGGCTTTCTACGGCTAAACTTTCGGATTGTCTGGACTTAAGAAAAAGTGAGGGGAGGATCTACCTGCCGACATCTTCGTATGAGGAGATGCTGGAGTGGTCCTTGCCGGCTGATACTCAGGAATACATGCAGAATGTTGTTAACGAGATACGCGGGATGGGAAAGGAAGATTACTACAAACCTTTTATCAGAGGTGGTTTCTGGAGGAATTTCTTTACTAAATACCCCGAGTCTAACCATATGAACAAGAAGATGGTGCATGTTTCGGGGAAACTCGAGAACCTTAGGCGGGAAAACCCGGAAGCCGCGAAGTCTCCCGTTTTCAGAGAGGCTGAAACGGAGCTTTTAAGAGGGCAATGTAACTGCGCTTACTGGCACGGGGTTTTCGGCGGGCTGTACCTGTACCACCTCAGGAACGCCATATACGAACACCTGATACGGGCGGAGGCTTTGGCGGACCAGGTACGGCACGGTAAAAAGAATTTCTGCGACGCGTACGAAACAGATATGGACGCGGAAGGGAATAAGGATTTTGTTCTTGAGAACAGGGGTATATCCGTTATCGTAAGTCCGTCCAAGGGTGGCACAATAAAGGAAATAGATTCCAAAACCATGTGCCAGAACTATGTTAACACTCTTTCGAGAAAGAAGGAGGCGTATCACAGGACAATACTGGAAAAAATAAAAAATCAGACAGCGTCCAGCGGGGGAGTCAGGACGATACATGACGGTATACAGACGGCCGATGCCGCCCTCAAGGACAATATGTCGTACGACAAATACCCGCGACATTGTTTTTTAGACCACTATCTTCCGGTTTCGATAGACGCGGCGTCTTTTGCGGCATCCCGGTATGAGGATCTCTCAAGCTTTCCGATGGGGATATTTTCGGTTAAACAGAGAAAGGACGTTAATGGGGTCAGCCTGCTCATGTCAAAAGAAGGAGATATTTCCGGCAAGAAGGCCTTGGTAGAAAAAAATATAACCCTTTTAAAGAAAGGGTGTTGCATAAGGGCGGATTATGTTTTTCAAAATAAGAGCAAAAGCCCTCTGGATTTTATTTTTGCCGTTGAATTCAACTTCACCATGCGTTACGCGGATTCCCCTAGATACCAACTTTTTACGGGAGAAAAAAAGACTTTCAGCCTTTCGGAATCGCTGGATTCTCCTTGTAAAGAAAAGGTCTCCATATGCGACCTGGACACCGAAGAATCCGTAAATATTTCATTTAAAACAAGTTGTAATTTATGGTCTTTTCCTGTAAAAACTGTTTCTCAGTCCGAAAAGGCGTATGAACTTAATTATCAGGGAACATCGCTTGTCCCCAGGTGGAGAGTTTCGCTCAAGCCCGGAGAGAAACAGGAAATATTCATGGAGGTAAGCCTCGGAGCTTAACTTCTTGACTCTCAAATATTTATAGTTGACAAAGACGCATCTTAGAGCTAAAATCCATTCGAGTTAGGAAATTGCGTTTAAATCCCTTAAACGCATAAAGCCGATCAGGCGACGAAAGCGCCAAACGGAGATAGAAATGAAAGACCAGCGAACCCCCGTAGATTCATACCGTTATACAGAAAGGGCTTTCGATATACCCCACCACTATGGCGACAACAAAATAGTTCTTATGACAAGAGACCCATGGACGGTTTTTTCGTACTGGGAGATCCGTAACGATGTTGAAGACAGAGTAAAGGCTGCGATAAGGGAAAAAGGGCTGAATCCCGTCAAGAGCGTCATCAGGCTTTACCAGGCTTCAGGAAACGATAACGAACCCTATCTTACCGCTGTAAGCGAGTTCGAGCTAAGGGGATGGGTTACAAGCTGGTACATACATGTTGACCAGCCTGGAAGAGAGTGGCTGGTAGACATAGGAATAATAGCGGATAACGGAGAGTTCTTCAGGCTTGCAAGGTCAAACAGGGTGAAGACCCCGGCAAATTACATGTCCGAAACAAGCGAAGGCGAATGGATGTGCCCGGAAGAGCTTTACTACAAGATGTTCGCCGTTTCCGGAGGCGCAGAGGTAGGAAGGAGCTCCCTTGAACTAAGGGAAGTGATGGAAAGGTATCTGAAGAAATGGCTCTCCTCGGGGGGCGTTACCTCCGGGATGTTTTCCAGTCCCGATCTAATCAGGAAGAAAAGGTAGTCATGGCAAAAGGTTATCTGGCACTTGTTCTGCATGCCCATCTCCCGTTCATAAGACACCCGGAACATGAGAGTTTTCTCGAGGAGAACTGGCTTTTCGAGGCTATCACGGACACCTATATACCCCTCATAAACGTTTTTGACGGGCTGGTTTCCGACGGTGTGGATTTCCACATAACTGTTTCTCTGAGCCCCACGCTCATAGAGATGCTCAAGGACGATCTTCTTGTAGCCAGGTACCTTCGCCATCTCGACAAATTGATCACTCTGGCTCAGCTCGAGGTGGAGCGTACACGTTCGGATAAAAGGGTCAACGACCTGGCTGTAATGTATTTGGACAGGTTCAGGACAGCCAAAACTGTTTTTTGCGACAAATACTCTCACGATCTAGTGTCGGCTTTTAAGAAGTTCCAGGATCTGGGAAAAGTAGAGGTTATAACTTGCTGCGCCACACACGGTTTTCTGCCGCTTATGGACCTTTATCGCCCGGCTGTAAGAGCTCAGGTAGAGATAGCCGTCAATACCTACAGGAAGTATTTTAATTCAAATCCCAAAGGGATATGGCTTCCGGAATGCGCGTACCACCCGGGCCATGACGAGATACTCAAGGAATTCGGAATAGGGTACTTTTTCGTGGAGACGCACGGTGTGCTTTTCGGGTCTCCCAGGCCGAAGTACGGGGTACACAGCCCTTACCTTTGTAAATCCGGAGTGGCCGTGTTCGGCCGGGATATGGAGAGCTCAAAAGCCGTATGGAGCTCCAAAGAAGGATACCCCGGAGATTATCATTACAGAGAGTACTACAGGGATATAGGTTTCGATCTGGACTACGATTATATAAAGCCCTTTATCAACAGCTGCGGAACAAGGATAAATACCGGGATAAAATACCATCGGATAACGGGTGACTCTGACTATAAAGATCTTTACAACCGTTCCGAGGCTATGTCAAGGGCCGCCGACCACGCCGGGAATTTTATGTTCAACAGGGAAAAGCAGGTTGAGTATCTTTCCGGGATGATGGACAGAAAACCGATAATAGTTTCTCCGTATGACGCCGAGCTTTTCGGGCACTGGTGGTTCGAAGGCCCGGAGTGGCTGGGGTATCTTTTCAGAAAGATGCACTTTGACCAGGACAACATAAAGAGCATAACGCCGGGAGAATTCCTCAAGCTTTACGACAGGTTCCCGGTCATGGAGCCATCGGCCAGTACATGGGGTTACAAAGGTTACAACGAAGTCTGGCTTGACGGTTGTAACGACTGGATATACAAACATCTGCATAAGATGGCCGAGATAATGACGGATGACGCCAGAGCTTACAGAACGCCTACTCCCGCCGAAAGGCGAGCTCTGAACCAGATGGCCAGGGAGCTTCTATTGGCGCAGTCAAGCGACTGGGCTTTTATAATGAAAACCGGTACTTTTGTGGAATACGCCGTTAATCGTACAAGGGACCATATCGGCAGATTCCTCGCTATACATCAGCAGCTGAGAGAGGGCAGGCTGGACATAGGGATGATAGAGGAAGCCGAGAGAAAACTCTCGGTGTTCCGGGATATAGATTACAGTGTTTATGCCAGGTAGAAAAAGAGGTTCCCTTCCGGAACGACTTTTCCGATGACAGGAAAAGAGGATATTGCCTGATCGGGAGCGTTCAGGATGGGGAAGCCAGAAAAAATAAGAACTGTTACAAAATTCAAGGAGGCGGAGTAACATGGTAAAGAAAGAAGTCAAAAAAACTGTCAAGAGGACGATGTCAACAACATCGGCAGCTAAAAAATCATCCTCTGTATCGCTCAAAAAGCTGAGCAACGAAGAGCTTAACGGTCTTATAGCCAAGAAAGCTTATGAGTTCTACCTTGAAAGAGGCGGGAGCCACGGCGATGACCATTCCGACTGGTTCAGGGCGGAACAGTACGTCAGAGCAAAGTACAAAATGTAACTCGCGTAAACAGCGATTAGGGTCCATACAAGCGGGATATCCGGTAAAACTTGGTCTTTGTTGAGAGCGGCACCTGGAAGACGGAGTTGCCGCCGGAAGGGAAAATAGGGATGAAACAGGTTTTATCGGTAATATTAGGCGGAGGACAGGGAACCCGGCTTTTTCCTCTTACAAAAGAGAGGTGTAAGCCGGCTGTTCCTCTTCTGGGTAAGTACAGGCTTATCGATATTCCCGTAAGCAATTGCCTGAATTCCGGTTTTAACCGTATATACGTTCTCACCCAGTTCCTTTCAGAGTCCCTGAACAAGCACATAAGCCGAACTTACAAGATGGATACCTTCTCCAAGGGGTTCATCGAGGTTATGGCCGCGGAACAGTCAATGGAGGACACCCACTGGTTCCAGGGTACCGCTGACGCCGTGCGGCGATGCCTGAAACACTTCAACGATCCGGCGATACAGCACATATTCGTTCTTTCCGGAGATCAGCTGTATAAAATGGACCTCGGGGAAATGTATCAGAGGCATCTTGAGAAAGGGGCTGACCTGACGGTCGCATGCAACTACGTGCATGAAAGCGAAGTTTCTGGTCTTGGCATAATGGGAGTAGATAAGGAAAGCCGTATAACCCGGTTCAAGGAGAAACCCAAGGTCCTGGACGAGATAAAGGACATGGCTCTTCCGAAAGCCCTGGGAGGCAAGGATTTCCTGGGATCCATGGGGATATACCTTTTCAGGAAAAAGGCTCTGGTGGACCTTCTTGTTAAGGGTAAGGAAGTTGATTTCGGCAGAGAGATAATACCCCAGGCCATACAGAAAAAGAATACCTTCGCGTATCTTTTTGAAGGATATTGGCGGGACATAGGGACAATAAAAAGTTTTTATTCCGAGAACCTCGCTCTTACCGAACCTCTGCCTCCTATTGACATGTTCGATGAGAAATGGCAGATATTCACCCGCACCAGGTACCTCTCACCGGCTAAATTCGAGAACTGTTCGGTGGTGCAGAGCATAGTGGCCGAGGGGGCTATCATACTTTCCTCGAGGATAGAGCGATCCGTCATAGGGCTGCGCTTCAGGGTGGAGCCTGGCACTATAATAGAAGACACGGTCGTAATGGGCTGTGACTACTACCAGACCGCCGAGCAGATAGCCTCCGATACTTTTTCGGGATTGCCTCGGCTTGGTGTCGGCAGGAACTGCCACATACGAAAGGCGATCATAGACAAGAACGTCCGCATAGGCGACGGCGTGAGGATACTCAACGAAAAGAACATAGAGAACGCCGACGGCCCCAATTATTATATCAGGGAAGGAATAACCGTTATCCCCAAGAACGCCGTGGTAGAACCCGGTACGGTAATATGAAGGTCTTAGCTATAAACTCAAGCCCCAGAAAAAGAGGCAACACGTCTTTTGTGGTCGCAAAAGCCCTTGAAGGCGCCGCGTCCCGGGGCGCGATGGTGCAGCGTATAGATCTTCCCGACATGAGGATACGCCCCATTACAGAACAGGATTACGAGGCGACATTCGATTCTGTAATGAACGATGTTTCCGACGATCTTAGCTCCATAATAAACGTTATTTCGGCTTCCGACGCGGTGATAATAGCATCGCCTGTTTTTTTCGGGAGCGTCACGGGGCAGCTGAAAATGATGATAGACCGCTTTCAGTTTGCCTGGATGGAAAAAAACATAAGAGGCAGGGACATCTTTCCCGACAGGAAGAAAGGGGCTTTCATCTCTGTGCAGGCTCAGGAGAGGGAAGATTTTTTCAGGAACTCATCCGCGGTGGTGAGGCATTTTTTCGCCACGCTGAATATTTCCTGCGATGAAGAGCTTTTTCTCGGAGGCCTTGAGAGCGGGCATGACGCTCTTTCACGCAAGGACGTTCTTGAGAAGGCTTTCCGGCTGGGGGAGCGGTTGGCCGGGTAGTGACATTTCCTTCTCTTTGGAGTTTTCCGAAGGCATGATAGAATTATCACGGGAGATCTTAACGGCCTGGCCGGTTTTATAAAATTCTGGAGGTAAAAGTGAGCGGTATTTTTGGGGTTGTTTCCAGGGAAAATTGCGCTGAACTTTTGATGTACGGCACGGATTACCACTCTCATATGGGCACAGAGTACGGTGGGATGGCCGTTCTCGGGGAAAAATTCCACAGACAGATACACAACATAAGTCACAGCCAGTTCAAATCCAAGTTTTTCGAGGACGCCGCGAAGATGAAAGGCACCAGGGGAATAGGGGTGATCAGCGACAGCAACGAACAGCCCATGTACCTTAACTCGCGGTTCGGGCCTTTTTGCATAGTCACAAGCGGGCTTATCGAGAACGCGGAAGCCCTGGCCGGAGAGCTTATGGAAAAAGGCGTATCCTTCAGTGAAATGAGCTCCACGTCGATAAACATAACGGAACTTGTCGCCAAGATAATATGTACGGGAAAGGACCTCATAGACGGCATAAACGAAGTTTTTGAGAGGATAGAAGGGTCATGCTCGATGCTGATACTTAATTCCGACGGGGTCTATGCCGCGCGGGACAGGTCGGGTTACACTTCCCTGGTAGTAGGGAAAAAAGAAGGCGCGTGGGCTGTAACTTCCGAGACCAGCGCTTTTCCGAATAACGGTTTCGAGACAGTCAAATACCTTGGTCCCGGCGAAATAGTGCTCATAAACGAAAAGGGCATGGCGACGCAAAAAAAGTCGGGCGACAGGGAACAGGTATGTTCTTTTTTGTGGATATACACAGGCTTTCCCGCCTCAAGTTATGAGGGTATAAATTCCGAGACAGTGAGGGAGCGATGCGGGAAGGCTCTGGCAAAACGGGATTCTGACATAAAGGCGGACCTTGTCTCGGGTATACCCGACTCCGGGATAGGCCATGCCCTGGGGTATGCCATGGAGTCAGGCAAACCTTTGAGAAGGCCTCTTGTAAAATATACCCCCGGCTACGGTAGGAGCTATACTCCTCCATCGCAGGCCACAAGGGATCTGGTGGCCACCATGAAGCTTATCCCTATTAAAGAGGTTATAGAGGGGAACAGGATAGTAGTATGCGAGGATTCCATAGTGCGGGGCACACAGCTAAAGAATTTTACGGTAAAAAAACTGTGGGATTCCGGGGCGAAGGAAGTGCATGTCAGGGCGGCATGTCCTCCGCTTATGTTCCCCTGCAAATTCTGCCTTTCCACCCGTTCCGTTAACGAACTTGCCGCTCGTAAAGCCATAAAAAGCGTCGAGGGCAGAGATCTGGACGACGTTTCGGAGTACATAAACGAAAGCTCAAGGAAATACTCCATGATGGTGGAGTGGATCCGCAAGGACATAAATGTGACCACGCTCAGATATCAGACTCTCGAGGATATGGTCAAAGCCATAGGCTTGCCGGAGGAGAAACTCTGTACGTACTGCTGGACAGGTAAGAGCTCCGCTTGCAGGGGCTGCGCGAAAAAGCAGAAAGGAACCTAGAGGAACAAAATGGATATAGTGTCTTATATTGTCGTAGGACTCATAGCGGGAATAGCCAGCGGGTTTTTGGGTATAGGCGGGGGAGTAGTGATAATCCCCATACTTGTTTATTTTTTCGGCCTGACCCAGCACCAGGCCCAGGGCACGACCCTGGCTCTCATGATACCGCCCATAGGACTTCTGGCTGCCATCAAATATTACAGGGACGGTAATGTGGATGTAAGGATAGCGGCTCTGATATGTACAGGTTTCATAGTGGGTGGTCTACTGGGGGCGTACCTTGTTTCGCCTGTGCCAGACCATATTTTAAGAAGGATATTCGGTGTTTTTCTTCTTGGGATAGCGGTAAAAATGATATACGGCCGGTAAACGGCTTCCTCCATTTTTCGCCCGGGAAAGCTTCACACCATGATATAATATGATCTGAAAATAACGTTCAAAAACGGAGGTGCCGACTTGACTGCCGTTATCTATTACTTTTCGGGTACAGGGAACTCTCTTTTTATAGCCAGAGGGATAGCCGGAGAGCTGGGAGGGGAAGCCGTTTCCATCGCCCGTCTTGCCAGCGAAGAAAAAATATCCCCAAAAGCCCAGATCGTGGGCATAGTCCATCCCGTATACGCTTTCGGGGTGCCTCTTATCGTCGAAAGGTTCATCTCAAAACTGGACCTGGCTAAAGACCAGTATCTTTTTACAGTGGCTAATTACGCGAAAGTCCAGGGGGCGGGGATAAGCAGGATGCACAGATCTTTAAAGAGAAAAGGTCTTTCGCCAAAGGCCGGGTTCGGTATGGTCATGCCGAACAATTACACCCCTTTCGGTGAGGCCGCCTGCGGTGAAAAGCGCGAGATACTTTTCAGGCGAGCCGGGGAAAAGATAAAGGAGATAGCGAGTAAAGTGCGAAGCGGACTTGAGTATCCTCCCGAGACGGGATCTTTTCTTTTAAGATGGCTTGTCGGAGAACCCGTAGGTTTTCTCGGGGGAAAGATGATGAATAGCGAGGACAGGAATTTCTTTACCAGCGAAAAATGTGATGCCTGCGGCATATGCTCCAGGGTGTGCCCGGTCGATAATATAAAATTTGAGCTTTCACGCCCGGTATGGAAACATCGCTGTGAGCTCTGTTTTGCCTGTTTCCAATGGTGTCCGCGGGAAGCGATAGAGTTCGGGAAAAACACCGCGGGCAAAAAAAGATACCGTCATCCCGGAGCCGTTCTCGGGGACATGCTTCTTAGATAGAATTCGCTTTCAGGAGGAGTTTTTGAAAACGGACAACGATAAGGATAAAACGGAAGATTTTCTTTCGGAGAACTCAAGAGCGATAGTGACGGGAATAATGGAGCTTTTTTCCGAGGTGGACGCGAGGTCGGCTGAATTTGTGGCAATGACCGGGATTTCCTGCCCGGAAAAGTGCGGTAAATGCTGCGCCTCATCGGCAGTTGAGACGACGGCAATGGAGATGATGCCACTTGCTGAGGAACTTTGGAAGAAAGGCGAGGCGGAAAAGTGGCTTGACCGGATAAACAGTACCGGCGCGGGGAAATGTGTTTTTTTTCAAGAGGACCCGGACGCTGAAGGTAACGGAAGATGCGTGGTTTACCGGTACAGGCCCCTTATTTGCAGGTTGTTCGGTTTTTTTACCGTGAAGGACAAGAACGGGAAATATGTCTACGGAAGCTGCAAGGTGATCAAGGAACATTATCCCGAAAAGTACAAAAAAGCTCTCAGCGTACTATCCGATATCCGGCATCCCTCCAATATGACGGACTATTCAATAAGAGTTATGAGCTCCGGAACGGATCTTGGCCGGAGAATGCTTCCTATAAATATCGCCGCCGGGGCAGCTATTGAGAAAACCGGGTTCGAAAAGCAACAAAATTCGGGAGGGAGGGGATGGACGCGCTAAGTACACTGGGAGTGCTCATGGGAGGCACCTGGGCCTCCGGGTTAAATCTTTACCTTACAGTGGCCGGTCTTGGCATAATTAACAGGATTGGCGTGATAGATCTCCCGGGAAATCTTGATATACTGTCCCATCCTCTTGTGATAGCGGCGGCCCTATTCATGACGGTCGTGGAATTTTTCGCCGACAAGATACCTTTTGTCGATTCAGCCTGGGATTCCGTACATACTTTTATACGTCCCGTGGGGGGAGCTCTGATAGCGTATATGGGGCTTTCGGACGCGGCTCCCGCTTTGCAGTTATCTTCGGCAATAATGGGCGGGACGCTGGCCATGGACACACATCTTACAAAGGCCACAACGAGGGCGGCGATAAACACTTCCCCGGAGCCTTTTACAAATTCCATAGCCAGTTTCACCGAAGACGGTCTTGTTGTGGCTGTTCTATGGCTTGTGATACGCCATCCCGTAATAGCCGCTGTTCTGGTGTTTATTTTTGTGCTCATTTCCATATGGTTCCTTAAGATCATGTTCCGGTTCCTGAAAAACGTTTTCAGGGCGCTTAAGGGCAAACCTGCAGGGGCTCCGGGACAATGACTCGCGGGAGAGAAAGTCTATTTAAAAAAATAACGGGTGAGGGATGCGGGAAATAATTCTTCTTGTAGCGGGTTTTGTAGTTTTAATTAAGTCGGCGGATTTTCTGGTAGATGGAGCGAGGGTACTCGCCCGCAGGCTAAGGGTGTCGGATCTTGCTATCGGACTTACGGTCATAGCTTTCGGGACGTCTCTGCCCGAACTTTCGGTTAATATAATCGCGAGCGTAAAAGGTAACACGGATATAGCTATCGGAAATGTGTTGGGGAGTAACGCGGCTAATATCTTTCTGATACTGGGCATATCAGCGGTCATTTTCCCGCTTTCCGTCGCTAAAGGTACGGTATGGAAAGAGATACCCATGGCTTTGGCCGCAATAATAATTGTCGGACTAATGGTCAACGATACCTGGCGGGGAAGCGTAGATACCATCCTCAGTGGTTTTGACGGCGCGGTTTTGGTAGCGCTTTTCTGCGTTTTTCTGTATTACATTTACCGTATGGCAGGTGAAAACAAGGATATTTCGGCTGGAGATGTACCCGGAGAAATAGGGCCGGCAAGGATATCGAGCCTTATTTTGGGGGGACTTGCCGGTGTCTGGCTGGGGTCGGTATGGGTGGTTGAGGGAGCCGTATATCTTGCTAAGATCATGGGCCTGAGCGAGTCTTTCATAGGTCTTACCGTAGTCGCCATAGGCACTTCACTGCCGGAACTTGCCACGTCGGCCGTAGCGGCGTATAAAAGAAACCCGGATATAGCCGTGGGGAACATTGTGGGGTCCAACATATTCAATATTTTCTTTGTTCTGGGACTGAGTTCGATAATACGGCCTATCCCGTTTTCGCCGGAGATGAACACTGACATCGCGGTAGTAATTTTCGCGAGCCTCATCCTTTTTTTCAGCATGTTCACGGGTAAAAAAAGGATGATAGACAGGTGGGAGGGACTGGTTTTTCTTTTTCTTTACGCGGGTTACCTTGTTTTTCTGATACGCAGGGGATAGCGGGGATCGATACATATTTATATCAGCGACAGATGAGTGTATAATGCGCTTTAAAATGCGGAGGAGAAAAGATGTCTAAAAAAATTTATTTAAACCTTCCCGGGGAGGCGGCTCTTGCGGTGAAAGCCCAGACCATTCTGGGTATTCTTTTTCTACCGCTCGGGATATTGTTCCTAATGGCGGCGGAGGGAGAGGCGAGGCCTTTTGTCGCGGTGTTCTCTCTCATATGGACCGTGGGGTGTCTTGCCATGATATATCTCGGGTTTAAAGCCATGCGGCTCATGAAGAAAGGCAATTTAGAGGTGGCGGAAATAAAAGATGACGGAGAAACACAGGTAAAAAAGTAGTTTTTAAGGTATATGCCCGGTAACTCTACCGGACAGTCAAGGTTAATTGAAAAGGAGGAAATATGTTGAAGTTAAAGGCGCTTACCGTTATCGCGGCGTTTTTTTTGTTTGCCTGTTACTCATTTGCCGGCTATTCGGCCGCTGAAACCGTGACTTGCGACGATTGTTCCGGTACCGGCAGTATCGAAGAATGGAGAGATTGCGTGAAGTGCGGCGGTTCCGGGAATGTATCATGCATGAGGTGTAACGGCACCGGCACCGAACGTTGCGGTATATGCATGGGGAGCGGAAGTGTTAACGTCCCATGTCCTGATTGCGGGGGTTCCGGACAGATAGGAGAGGAAAGGTGCGGGATGTGCGGAGGTAGCGGCAAGGTCGAGGAAACCTGCAATAACTGCGACGGAATGGGAAATGTGTCATGCGGGAGATGCGGTTCTTCGGGCCAGGAAACATGCTCGATGTGTAACGGCGCCTGCGGAAAGAACTGGAAGTTCCCGTGCCCGGCGTGCGGCGGTTCCGGCAAGATCGAAAAATAATTTTTTTGGAGGGAGTGAGATGGTAAAAGACCATGTAATGAAGGTTTACGCGCGTGTTTTTCTTTTTTTATCGCTTATGGCCTGGCAGACCGCTTCTATGGTCTTTGGAGACGAAACTGTCTCCGATGTAGGGGAGGCGGCCCCGGAAACCGAAAAACTCGGCATAGAAGGAGGGTATTTTACGTGTTTTATCCCGGGAGATTGGCAGAGGGAAGATAACGATCCCTATTACGGCGACGATATGACATACATGATGGAGCTTTCGGGCCCCAGGACAGATAATGCCCCCGTGCTTATATACCTTTCTTTTTTCGGGCCGGGTAACGGTGATTTCGACGGTCATGAGGATTTTGTGAGCCGTAACACCGTTGATATCCTGGGTGAAGTTATGGCGGTGCCCGAAGAAACAAATCTCGGCGGCGCAAGGGCTATCGTGTTTGAAAGGGAAAGGAGTCGGTTCCTTTTTCCTAACTCGAAGGACGATACCAAGGTCCTGATAAAAGAAAAGATATACGTAATTCCCGCTGCCGACGGCGAAGGCTTTTTTGTTCTGGAGTATTCCGCGCCTGAGAGCGTGTATGAAGAGTTCCTTTCGGTATTCCAGAAAATAGCGGATTCTTTCAGAATGATACGATAAAAAAAGGAGAATGTGATGAAAAAATTTACGGTGGCAAGCGTTATTACTATGTTATGCCTTGTTCTCTTATCGGCTTCTCAGCTCATGGCGGGCGAGGCGATGGACCAGCTTCAGGATATGGAGAATACAGGGGTGTCTTTTGACGGCAGTGACGGCAGAAGGTCCGGGATGGATATAGATTTCACCGATGTCGAAGTTTCTATTCCAGAGCCCGAAGCCGTTCCGGTAGATACAGAATAATAACTTCCGGATAATTTATCTTTTAGGATCAAAAAAGGAAGGTTCTATGAAGGTTTTTACATGTTTGGCGATCATTCTGTGCCTTTTTTCGGCGGGGCTCTCGGCGGAAATGATGCCCGTCGAACCGGGGTCAGTAGATACATACACTTCGGAGAACGGACGATACGAGGTATCCATAAAGTACGGAGAAGGGTTCCCTTCATGGAGCCTTAAAGAGGACGGGATCGAAGTATGGTCGAAACCTCTTACCGAAGAACCGGGACCCGTTGTTGTTTCGGATAACGGCGAGACCATAATACTGACACTTTGGGGCTGGAGAGACGAGGGGGCTTCGAGCGGGGTGGTGATCTTTGACGGGAAAGGGGAATTCGCGAGGAAAGTTCTTTTCAGGGGCACTTCAATGAGCCAGGAAACCTTGAGATGGGTCAGGGCTACAAGCGTATCTGCCGACGGCAAATATTTCGCCGTGGGCGGTAACGGCTCCGAAAGCGCGACTGTGACGCTGTTCGATGCTTCTACCGGGGATGAGGTCTGGTACCGCTCCGCGGGTTTACCCGATATGGTGGCGATAACGCTTTCTCCTGACGGCAGATATGTCCTTGCGGCTACCCGTGGGGATAAGTCGTATGATATGGAGTTTGTGCTTCTCGATCCTTCCGGTGAGAAAGTCTGGTCTGAAAAGTTCGAAAATAATCTTTCCTATGACGTCGAACGTTACGTGAGGTTCACCGATTCTCCGGCGGAATTCGAGGTATACGATCTTGCCGCGGCATCTTACACCCGGCGCGTTGTCCCTGAAAAAGGACGGTGAGGGAAAGGCGATCTTTATATGAAGCAATGGTATGAGGAACTTTTTGAGAATTACGCCCGTAAATACGACAATGAGTGTTTTGTCCATGGAACCCTGGGCGAGTGCGATTTTATAGAAGATGAGATACGTAGGGGCACAGTGTGCTGTGGCCCTACAAAGATCATCGATATAGGATGCGGCACAGGGCGTCATGCCATAGAACTGTCGCGAAGAGGGTATAGCGTTACCGGTGTCGATCTTTCCGCCAGCCAGATCAAAAGAGCGAGGGAAAAGGCTCTCGAAAACGGTCTTACCGTGGATTTTCAGGTACAGGACGCCCGCAGTCTTCCTTTCCGATGTGAATTCGACCTCGCTATCATGCTTTGTGAGGGCGGGTTTTCTTTAATGGAAACAGATGAGATGAATTTTGAAATATTAAAGAACGCCGCGAAAGCCTTAAAAGATAAAGGCAAGTTCATCTTTACGACATTGAACGGGTTATTTCCGCTTTTTCATTCCGTTAAGGAATTTTATGAGTCCGCGGCCAAGGAAGGCAATTCGGCGTGCAAGAATTGTTCTTTTGACCTTATGACGTTCCGGGACCATAACACCGTCGTGTTCGAGGACGACGCGGGAACTAAAAAGGAATTGGCCTGTAACGAGCGATACTATGTGCCAAGCGAGATCTCATGGCTTTTAAAAACCCTGGGATTTAAGAAAATAGACATTTTCGGCGCCAAGCTCGGGGCCTTTTCGAGGAACGACAAGCTGACCACGGAAGACTTCGAGATGCTTGTAGTGGCGGAGAAATGAAAATAGGCAAGATAACACCATTTCTTTTCATTTTTTTAATAAGTCCGGTTTCGTTCTCTCAGCAGATAGATAGATCCCTTTTGAACGGATATGAAGCGGCTTTAGTTATACATGACCGGATGTCGGGGGATACGGCCGATATCGATCCGGTGCTTAGCTCCCGGCAGCTTGCCCCATGCTCTACATTCAAAATTTACAACACCCTTATCGGTCTTGAACTCGGGCTTATAAACGGAGCCGATAAGCCTTGGTATAAATGGGATGGGGTGAAGCGCGATATAGAGGGTTGGAATCGGGACCTAACGCTGCGCGAGGCGTTTCGGGTGTCGGCCGTGCCTGCGTACCAGGCCCTGGCGCGGGAGATAGGCGAAGAAAGGATGATGGAGTATATTGAAAGGATCGGGTATGGTTCAAGGGATATTTCGGCAGGGGTCGATATTTTTTGGCTTCCGCGTCAGGATTCAACTTCCATAAAGATCACCGCGTATGAGCAAGTAGCTCTTTTGAACAGGCTCTTGGACGGCAAACTTCCGTTCTCCGGAAAGAATATCGCTATTCTGCGTGATATCATGCTGGTAGAGAAGACCGATAAAGGCACGCTTTACGGTAAGACAGGATCCGGTATGGGGCCGGACGGTGAATGGAACCTGGGCTGGTTCGTAGGTTTTCTCGAGCATGGCGATACGACATATGTTTTTGCTTGTAATATTACCGGCGGTGAAGAACCTTACGGTATTACGGCGAAAGAGATAGTCAGGGAAGTTTTTAGATCCAAAAAGCTTTTATAGGTTGAGATCTCCTGCCTATCCTATGAATATTTCGTCAAGGCGGGTTAGAGTTTGCCCCGCGGCGGTTGTTACAAGATAGCTTTCATGTTAAGATACGTCCCATGACGGGCAGGATAAAGCGAACAGGCAGGTTTTTCACGTACATTGTCGAATGTGCGGATAAGACCTATTACACGGGGTATACCCCGGATCTCGAGAAGCGTATTAAAGTCCATAACGACGGCAAGGGGGCCAAGTATACAAGAGACAGGCGTCCCGTTAAACTCGTGTGGCACAGGGAGTACAAGTATTTCAAGAAGGCGTTCCTGGAAGAGAAAAGGATCAAAAAACTTACCCGAAAACAGAAAGAAGAGCTGGTAAATGAAAATGGGGGGACCGGATGATAGCGAGATTATTTGAGGTCAAAGAAACCAAGAATAAAGGTAAGGGGCTTTTCGCGAAAGAGGTCGTACCCAAAGGAACAATAGTCTGTTTTGAGTGTGATAAATGCCGGACGCGGTCCGCGGAAGAGCTAGGGTATTACAGGATGTCGGATAAAGAAAAAATGGCGCTTTTGGATTACGCTTACCGCAAAAAGGACGGAACATTTGTTTTGCCTTGCGACGAGACGAGATATCTTAACCATTCGTGTAACGCTAACATCCTGGGGGCCGAATACGGGTTTGATATCGTGGTAAGAGACATAAAGAAGGGTGAAGAGGCTACTTACGACTACAGGGATTTTTATGATGATGTAAAAATGCCGTGTTTCTGCGGTGAGAGTAATTGCTGCAAGGTGGTTGATTTCAAGCATCCTGTTCCAAAAGAACTCCAGAGGTTCTGGGATGAAAAGGTGAGTGCCGCGCTAAAACTTGTAAATAAAGTCGAGCAGCCGCTCAAAGAGGCCCTGGCGAGAAAATCGATATTCTTGCCGCTGCAACTTGAGAAAAAAAGAGGTGTGGAATATGGAAGATAAGTTTGCTTCGGGCTTAGAACGACGGGATTCAGAAGTAGTGTCGGATACGGAGTGTACGAAAGAAACGATGTGCCAGCCGAAAGTCTTTATAAAGACTTTCGGCTGGCCGGTGGCAGATTTATAGTAATGCGATGGCAAGCTTGGCGGCGGCGGTTGTCGGGGCGTTGTAAGGATCAACATCGATCAGCAACTCAAGTCCCTGTGGTAGAGCTGGAGAGGCGTGGCCATGGGGATTTTTTATGCTTGGAAGCGGTTCAGGGTCCTTGGAATGGGGCTTGGGTGAGGGTCGGGCGAGGCGCGGGGAGCCAGTGATAGCGGTCAGACAAATTGATGTCCATGTCCATCACTTTTGGGGTTTGGGCATAAGTGGTCAAACCGGCTAAAATAAGCGTCCAGCGTCGGAAAACAGGCGATTTTAGGGGTATCCTGCGGGTGTTCGGGAGGGCCCAAAAAGGGCGTTTTGATGGACATGGATGGACATGCAAATGTCCATTAAATCGAAATATCTCGTAAATAGTGGACATTCCCGGCCGGTGGACATTTCGGGGTTAATTATGCCCGTGGAGCGTAGAAATAGCTTTACTTTATGTCAGAAGTGCGATATATTATTTCTGACATCAAAAAGAGTTAAATATGACTGAATCTATTGAGAGCAAGATTTTTCGTCGGATTATCGGCAAGAAAAAAGGCTGGGTGTTTGCTCCTAGTCATTTTCTTGATCTTGGCAATCGGGCCGCTGTAGATCAGGCGTTGAGCCGGTTAGTTCGATCTGGTGAGATTCGCCGATTAGCGCGCGGGCTTTATGATTATCCACGAAAGCATCCGGATTTTGGAGAGATGCCGCCAAGCGTTGAGCGTCTTACCGCCGCGCTTGCTGAAAAAGATAATCTTAAGATTCAACCTTCCGGAGCATACGCGGCCAACTTGCTGGGCTTATCCGACCAAGTACCGGCAAAGATTGCTTTATTAACAGATGGCTCTACCCGGGTGGTTCAAGTTGGTAACTGGCATATTATGTTTAAGAAGACATCGCCAAAGAATATGGCGACTGCCGGTCGCGTGAGCGGCTTGGTTATTCAAGCCTTGCGTTATATAAAGCAGGAGAACATCGACGACAAGATTATTAATAAACTTAAAAGAAGATTATCGGTCGAGGATAAAAAACAGCTGATGAGCGATCTTCGTTATGCCCCGGCGTGGATGGAGAAAACAATAAAGAAGTTAGAGCAAAAGGATATTAGATAGGAGACGTATGCGCGAATCCAATATTATTTTTTATAACTCTCCCCAGGGTAATGTTCAGATTGAGGTGGTGTACAATGCCGAAACTTTTTGGCTTACTCAGAAGAAAATGGCTGAGCTTTTTGGTGTGGCCGTACCAGCTGTTAGTAAACATCTAAAGAATATTTTTGATAGCGGTGAATTACAAGAGTCTTCAGTTGTTTCCAAAATGGAAATAACTGCCGCAGATGGCAAGAAGTATCAGACAACATTTTATAATCTTGACGCTGTCATTGCAGTTGGGTATCGGGTCAATAGCGTTAGAGCAACACAGTTTAGAATATGGGCTACAAAAACACTCAAAGAATTTATGATCAAGGGCTTTGTGTTGGATGACCAGCGGCTCAAACAAGGTAAGAGGTTCGGTAAAGACTATTTTGATGAGTTGCTCGAACGTATTAGGGAGATTCGCGCCAGTGAACGCAGATTTTATCAGAAAATTACTGATATCTATGCTCTTTCAGCGGATTACGATAAAAATGCGTTGTTGACTAAGGATTTTTATGCTGAAACACAAAACAAGCTCCATTGGGCGATTACAGGTAAGACTGCGGCAGAGATTATTTATTCAACCGCAGATGCGAAAAAAATATACATGGGGCTTACAACTTGGAAGAATGCCCCGGATGGAAAGATACTAAAGTCCGATGTGACAGTGGCTAAAAACTATTTAAACAAAGCGCATATAGAAGAGTTGAATAGGATCATATCAGCGTATTTGGATTTAGCCGAAACTCGAGCAAAAAGACAGCAATTGACTATGATGTCTGATTGGAAAGAATTTCTAGACCGTTTTTTAAAATTATCGGATTATCCGATCTTAAAGGATAAGGGTAAAGTAAGTATGCTGGAAGCAAGGCTTAAAGCCGAAGCTGAATATGGCGTCTATCGATTGAAACAAGATAAGGATTACATTTCTGATTTTGACCGTGAGATAAAACGTCTTGAGGGGAAGAAGAAAAATGAGTCGGGCTAAGACTCGCAAATACAGGGCATTATGAACTACTGGTGGACATCAGATTATCACTTTTCGCATGCCAATATCATTCGGTATTGCAACCGGCCGTTTGAGACGGTCGAGGAAATGAACGAGACGATCATCCGCAAGCATAATGAGCGGGTGAAGCCGGAAGATACTGTCTTTTTCCTCGGAGACTTTATATTCAAGGGCGGCAAAGAAGGCGGCGAGGAGAAATACAGGCATTTCGAAAAGAGGCTGAACGGTAAATTCATTTTCATCAAGGGCAATCATGACCGGCACAACAGCCTCAACACGATCATTTCGAAGGTCTATATTCACTACGGCTCAAAGGATATCTGCATGACGCACCGGGCCGAGGATGCGGACCCAAACGTGCCGTGGAATTTCTGCGGCCACGTTCATGAAAAATATAAGATCAAACGATTGAACGAGAATTCAATAATCGTGAATCTTTGTGTCGAGGTCTGGGACTATTATCCGGTTGCGTTTAAACAGATCAGTTCCGTAATTGCAACATTCTTGAAGGAAGAGAAGAAGTGCGGGGGGAATAAAGATGCAGGCCCTTGCTGAAACGGTTTTTATAGGTGAGATTGTAACGCAATCAAAGATTGCAGAATTGGCTTCTAAACGTTTATCGGCGATCAAGGACAATTTCGATCAGATTGAAGTTTGGAGTTCAATTCAATCGATTCTCGTGGCCGCTGGAAACGTATCGAAGATTTTATGGCCATCTAAGGGATATGAAGAACGCGGCGAAAAATTGCGGGAGTTACTTAAAATTTCAGAGAGAAACATTCTTTCTGATCGCAAATTCCGCAATCATTTCGAGCACTATGACGAGCGAATAGAAGATTGGTTCAAAAAGCAATCTTCAGCGGTTTACAGCGATTTGGCAGTGGATCCATTTAAGTCAATCTTTGGAAACGTCCCTACCAATCATCATAGGGCGTATGATCCTTTAGCGCAGGCTTTGACGTTTCGCGGTGAATCGTTTGATTTGGCGGCAGTGCTGAAGGAGCTTAAAGAGATTCGTATTAAGTGTCGCCACTTTGTACTTCCGTAGGACAGTTTGATTACGGGTTAATTCGAGAGAAGAGAAGAATAGAGAAGAGAATGGTAAACGAGAAGAAAATAGCAGGGATAAAATCATGGCCTGCCGATGACAGGCCGAGAGAGAAACTCCTCAAGAAGGGTGCAGGGGCTTTGAGTAATTCAGAGCTTCTGGCTATTCTTCTTCGCACCGGCACGCAGGGCACCAGCGCCATTGACCTCGCCCGCAAGATTCTTAAAAAATTCAGCACATTCCGCAACATGGCCCACACCGACGCCCGGGACTGGAAAGAGTTCAAAGGCTTGGGCGGGGCCAAGATTGCCCATATTCAGGCCGCGCTTGAAATCGGGCGGCGCTATCGCGAGGATGATGTGTCCACCGGGAAGCAGAAGATCGCCTCTGCCAAGGATGTTGTGGATATCATCATGCCCCAGCTTCGCGACCTTAAGACAGAGGTTTTTAAGGTTGTCTATCTTGATAGTAATAACCGCATTATCGATATCGTGGATACTGCCGTTGGGACCGTTGATCAGGCATTCCCGATTGTCCGTGAGATAATCCACGCCGCGCTACAGAAATTCGCCAAGTCGATTGTTTGTGTTCATAACCATCCCAGCTCGGAATGCTCGCCTAGCACGCAAGACAAGAAATTCACTCAAGACTTGTCCAATGCCGGGAAGCTCTTGGATATAAAGCTTCTGGATCACATTATTATCGCAGGCGACAAGCATTTCAGCTTTGCCGATCAGGGAGGGCTATGAACAACGGCAAAATAACCCTCTCGCAACTCGAACAATATCTCTCCAAAGCCGCTTGGATACTCAAGGGCCCGGTAGATGCGGCTGACTTCAAGGTTTATATATTCCCGCTTCTGTTCTTCAAACGCATTTCAGACGTCTATGACGATGAATACAAACAAGCCTTAGAAGAGTCGGGCGGAGATGTGGAATATGCGAGCTTGCCGGAATTTCATCGGTTCATTATCCCGGAGAACTGTCACTGGAATGATGTGCGGCAGGTTACAAAGAATGTTGGGCAGGCGCTTCAATATGCTTTCCGCGAGATTGAGAAAGCTAACCAGAAGTTTCTTTACGGCATCTTTGGCGACGCCCAGTGGACGAATAAAGACCGGCTTTCGGACGAGCTTCTCATTAATCTCATTGAACATTTCTCTCAATACTATCTGGCTAACGGCCACATTGAACCGGATATTCTTGGTCAGGCGTATGAATATTTGATCAAGCACTTTGCTGACTTAACGAATAAGAAAGCGGGGGAGTTTTATACGCCGCGTTCCGTAGTCAATCTAATGGGGCGGATTATCGATGCCAAGCCCGGAGAGTCAATTTATGACCCGGCTTGCGGTACCGGCGGCATGCTTTTGGAATGTATCAACCATCTCAAAGAAAAGAAGCAGGATTGCCGGACGCTCAAGATTTTTGGCCAAGAGAAGAACCTTACCACCTCAACAATTGCTCGTATGAATATGTTTTTGCATGGGGTAGAGGACTTTACCATTGTCCGCGATGACACTCTCCGCAATCCGGCTTTCTTTAATGGGGATAACCTTGCCACATTTGATTGCGTGATAGCCAATCCGCCGTTTTCATTAAAGAAATGGGGCGCTGACCTGTGGGAAAAAGATCCATATGGACGCAATATTGTAGGAGTTCCCTCGGATAGTAATGGTGATTTGGCCTGGGTTCAGCATATGGTGAAGTCGATGGAATATCCAAATGGTCGGATAGCTGTTGTTTTGCCACAGGGGACATTGGCTCGGATGGACAAAGACGGCAACATACGTAGGCAGTTATTGAAGATGGATATTTTAGAAGCAATTATTGGACTAGGACAAAACATATTTTATGGAACACAATTAGCGGCTTGTATTTTAGTCTTTCGTGCAATGAAAAAGAAGGATAGGCGAGATAAGGTTCTTTTTATTGATGCTTCAGATCAGATCAGAATTGGGCGAGCGCAAAATTATCTCGAAGAAGAGCATATAAAATGTATTTATGACTGGTATCGCGGCTATGAAGACGTCCAAGATCATGTCAAAGTGGCGACGCTATCGGATATTGAAGCCAATGATTTTAATTTGAACATTCCGCTCTATGTCGAAAAAAAGATTGAGGACAATTTGCCCAGCGTTAAAGAGGCGCTCAAGGACCTTAAAGCGGCATTTAATGAAGCAGTCAAAGCGGAAGAGAAAATGAAAGAACAGTTGAAGGAATTTGGATTACTAAAATGATGACACAACAGGCATTAGAAAAATATCTCTGGGGAGCGGCAACGCTGTTGCGTGGCCTGATTGATGCCGGAGATTACAAACAATACATATTCCCGCTTCTTTTCTATAAGCGTATTTGTGATGTTTACGATGAAGAGTATCAGAACGCGCTTAAAGAATCACGCGGGGACTTGAAGTTTGCCGAATTTGCCGAGAATCACCGTTTCCAGATACCCAAGGGGGCGCATTGGAAGCATACCCGCGAGAATACAAAGAATGTCGGCATGGCGATCGAGAAGGCCATGCGCCAGATTGAAAAAGCCAACCCGGATACGCTTTTTGGCATATTTGGTGATGCGCAGTGGACGAATAAAGATCGGTTGAGCGATGAGACGCTTATTAACCTGATGGAGCATTTTTCATCAGAGACATTATCTATTAAGAATGTTCCCAATGATGAACTTGGACAGGGCTATGAATTTCTTATCAAGCAATTTGCGGACGACAGTGGCCATACGGCCGCGGAGTTTTATACCAACCGCACGGTTGTCCACTTAATGACGCTGATCATGGATCCAAAGCCGGGCGAGTCGATTTATGACCCCACGTGCGGATCAGGCGGCATGCTACTTTCTTGTGTGAATAAACTTAAGGCTGATAAGAAAGAATATCGGTCGCTTAAGCTCTATGGACAAGAACTTAACCTGATGACGTCGGCTATCGCGCGGATGAATATGTTCTTACACGGCATTGAGGATTTCAAGATTGCACGCGGGGATACCTTAAAACATCCGGCATTTTTGGAAAAGGATAAGCTCAAGCAATTTAATATCATCCTCGCTAATCCGCCGTATTCGATCAAGTCATGGAACAGGACGGAATTTGAAAAAGATCCTTACGGCCGAAATATCTACGGCACGCCGCCGCAAGGGTGCGCGGATTACGCGTTTCAGCAGCACATTATTAAAAGTCTTGATGATAAAAATGGCCGGTGTGCAGTTCTTTGGCCACATGGGATACTGTTTCGGGATTCTGAAATTGAGATGCGAAAGAAAATGATTGAATCTGATGTCGTTGAGGCTGTTATTGGGATGGGTCCCAATCTCTTTTATAACTCATCAATGGTTTCTTGTATTGTGATTTGTAACAAGAAAAAGGAAATTCGCCATAAAGTTATTTTCATTGACGCGGTTGATGAGATAAGAAAAGAAAAAACAATGAGTTATTTGGAGAAGGAAAACATACAAAATATTTTAACTGCGTATAGGGGGCATAAGAATATTGAGCGATTTTGCAAAATTGTATCAACCAAAGATATTTTAAAGAACAATGGAAATCTTAGTGTTCAACTTTATGTTCAGCGGCACATCTCTGAAAGTACGCAGAGTGGTGATTTAAAAGCTGCCATAACTAATTGGGACTTGAAATCAGATGTAGTAAAGGTTGAAATGCTAAATTTAATAGAGGCATTGTCTAATGATTAATGTCGAAAAATGGCAAAAGATATGTTTGGGTGAGATTGCCACAGAAATATCTGAGCGCATTGATAATCCGTCTAAGTCAGGGTATGAACGTTTTGTTGGGCTTGAACATTTTGTTTCTGGGGATTTGAAAATTAAGAAATGGGGTTCAACTGAAAATTTAGTATCCGCGATGAAACTTTTTAAAAAAGGCGATATCCTCTTTGCTCGTAGAAATGCATACCTTAAACGTGCGTCAATGGTCGACTTCGATGGTATTTGTTCAGGAGATGCTTTTGTTATTAGGGAGAATAAAGAAGCGATTGTTCCTGGTTTTTTGGCTTTTATTTTTAATGGAGAACCATTGTGGCAATATGCAAATTCTCATGCTGCTGGCACGATGTCAAAACGAGTAAAATGGAGAGATTTAGCAAAGTATACTTTATTGGTGCCGCCTTTAAAAGAACAAGAAAATATTGCCAGCTTGCTATGGAGCATTAATTCCGCAATAGAGGCATATTCAAAGATATCATTGCGTCTTGGGCAATTAAGGCAATCCTTAGAATGGGATATTTTTAAGAAGCGAAAATGGAAAGTTGGCAGAATCGAAGAAATTGCTCAGGTTGATTATGGAATTTCAGAATCTGTAGCAGATAACAAAGATTCTAAAATTGGTTGGCCGATCATAACAGGAGCCAACATTTCACTTGAAGGCGATATTGAGATGTCTAAGAAGGTTTACATTGAACCACCCAAAAAAGACCAATTCTTTTTAAAGAAGGGAGATCTATTACTTAATTGGCGATCTGGATCGCCAGCTCATGTCGGGAAAACGGCCATATTTGATTTAGATGGCAGTTATACCTACGCATCCTTTGTTTTGCGAATTAGGTCTAATAGAGAACTATTTTTGCCGGAATATGGGTTCTATTTGTTTAATTTTTTACGTAGGACAGAATACTTTACTAAAGATGTCGCTCAACAAGTTAATTTTAAAATGAATGCCAATGTTTTTAGGTCTGTGGAAGTGCCTGTTCCCGAATTAAAAGAACAAAATAGGATAGTCAAAGAGTTAGATAGAATTGTAAAGCAAAAGAAATCAATAGAGGCTTTTATCGATAGAACAATCGAAATTCAAAATAAGATTATTAATCAATTATTCGTGAGCAAAACATGACATTTAACGAACAAAATACTATCGAGCAATATGTAATATCTAAGTTAACCGGTCAAGGATCTGGCGGCGTTGGAGATAGTGCGCGTCCAGAGTATGCCGAGACAGTGCAGTGGAAATATCTATCAGCCGATCAGCTTGGCCGTGATGAAGGCGAGGTTGTGGTTGAGAAGATGCTCAAAGATGCCCTTATTCGGATCAATGCCGAGATTCGCGCCATACCGGAGCGGGCGGACGAGGTCATCTACAAGCTTCGGGCCATTTTGTTATCGGTCAATGACGTCGGTCTTGTTAAAGCCAACGAGGAATTCACAAAGTGGCTTCAGGGCGAGAAGACGATGCCCTTTGGCGAAAATAACCAGCACGTCCCGGTGCGGTTGATTGACTTCGATAAGCTCTCAAACAATGTTTTCATAGCAACCAATCAGTACAAGATTATCAGGGGTGTTACCAAGATTCCGGACATGGTCTTGCTTATAAACGGCATTCCGATTGTAGTCGGAGAATTTAAGACGCCGGTGCGGCCGTCTATTTCTTGGTTGGATGGCGCTGTCCAGATTCATGACGATTATGAGAATACTGTTCCAGAGCTATTTGTGCCGAATATTTTTTCATTCGCCTCGGAAGGGAAAACATTCCGCTATGGTTCTATTCGCATGCCGCTTGAAATCTGGGGGCCGTGGCGGGATGAGTCAAATAAAGATGTTGCCTTAAAGGAACTGATCGGCTTGAAAGAGATCGAGGTTGCGCTTGAGTCAATGTTCAAACCAGCGGTGATTCTGGATCTGCTGGAGCACTTCACGATCTTTGCAACTGACCGGAAGAACCGAAGAATTAAGATCATCGCTCGGTATCAGCAGTATGAGGGTGCAAACCTAATCGTCCAGCGCGTCAAAGAGGGCGCGGTCAAGAAAGGGCTTATTTGGCATTTTCAGGGTTCAGGCAAATCACTTTTAATGGTCTTTGCCGCGCAGAAGATGCGCCAGATGCCGGAGCTTAAAAGTCCTACAGTGCTTATTGTGGTTGATCGTGTGGACTTAGATACTCAGATTACGGCTACGTTTAATGCCTGTGATGTTCCCAATATTGTGGCGACAGATAGCCGGGAAGAATTACAACGGTTGTTAAAACAGGACACGCGCAAGATCATTATAACGACCATGCATAAATTCGCTGAGGCAGACGGCCTTTTGAATGATCGGGAGAATATTATTGCTCTGGTTGATGAGGCGCATCGAACACAAGAGGGTGATTTGGGCCGGAAAATGCGCAATGCCTTGCCTAATGCGTTTTTCTTTGGGCTTACCGGCACACCAATTAACCAGCGAGACAGGAATACATTTAGAACGTTTAGCGCGGAAGAAGATTTATCCGGTTACTTGTCCCGATATTCTTTTGAGGAGTCGTTACGGGATAAAGCCACACTTCCGCTTCATTTTGAGCCGAGGTTGCTGGATATCCACGTAGATAAAGAGCTCATTGATGCCGAATTTGCCCAGATGACAGAGACATTGTCGGGAGAGCAGAAGGCATTGCTTGTTCAGAAAGCGGCACAAATGTCGGCTTTCCTGAAGTCACCGGATCGCATTCGGAAGATTGCCGCTGATATTGTTCAGCACTTCCATGAAAAGATTGAGCCGCAAGGGTTCAAGGCGCAGATCGTCTGTCCGGATCGTTTTGCGTGCGAACTTTACAAGGAAGAGTTGGACAAGCTAATCCCGCCAGAAGAGAGTGTGGTTGTCATCTCGACCAACCATTCAGACGATGAAGCCTTCAAGAAGAAGTATCGAATGGAGCGTGATGAGCAGGAGAAACTGTTAGACCGATTCCGTGATCCTGTGGACCCGCTCAAATTTGTCATCGTAACAGCCAAGCTTTTAACTGGTTTTGACGCGCCGATTCTTCAGGCCATGTATCTCGACAAAGCCATGAAGGATCACAATCTGCTTCAGGCTATCTGCCGGACAAACCGTGTTTATAAAGACAAGACGCATGGATTGATCGTGGATTATTACGGTGTTTTTGATAACGTGGCCCGGGCTCTGGAATTTGACGAGGCATCCGTGCGGCAAGTCATTACGAATATTGGGACGCTTAAAGACAAGCTGAAGCAGGCAATAGCCCTATGTCTGGCGCACTTTCCCAATGTGGATAGAAGTATTGAGGGATATGAAGGGCTTTTACTCGCGCAGGAATGTGTGAATACGAATACCAAGCGGGATGCCTTTGCAAATGATTACAGTTATTTGTCGCTTCTCTGGGAGGCACTGTCGCCGGATTCAATTCTGAACGTTTATGAGAAGGATTACCGCTGGTTGACCAAGGTGTACGAATCAGTGAAGCCGCCGTCCAGTGATACCGGCAGGCTATTGTGGCATGCTTTGGGTGCCCAGACGATGAAGCTAATTCATGAGCATATCCATGTCGAGAAGATCAGCGATGACTTGGAGAAGATCATACTCGATGCGGATGTGGTCGAAGATCTCATGAAAACAAAGGATGCCAAAAAGACCAAGTTAATCGAGATCGAGATTGTTAATCGCCTACGGAAGCATAAGGGGAATCCGAAATTTGAAGAACTTGGCCAGCGACTTGAGGAGTTGCGCGATAAGGTTGAGCGCGGGCTCATTAATAGCGTTGATTTCCTCAAGCATTTGATCGAGCTGGCCAAGGAAGTCGTTCAGGCTGAAAAGGAAGAAGAGACTCAGGAAGAGCGTCGTGGCGCGAAGTCGGCGCTAACCGAGTTATTCTTGGAAGTCCGCACAGATCAGACGCCTGCCATCGTGGAACGCATAGTCAATGACATAGATGAAATTGTTAAGGTTGTGCGATTCCCGGGTTGGCAGTCCACTGCCGCCGGTGAGCGCGAAGTCAAAAAAGCCCTCCGCAAAACCCTGCTCAAATATAATCTCCACACTGACCAAGACCTCTTCGACCGGGCGTATGGGTATATAAGGGAGTATTATTGATGGATTGGCCAGCGGTAAAACAATATATTTCGCAGAATTCCGTCGCAATTGTGGTCGGCCTTATTATTACTTTACTTGTGGTGCCTTTCTTGAAGGGGTTTGTTAAATGGCCGTTTAATTATATTCGAGAGTGCCTTAAGCGTAGAAAGCAGAATATAGCCATTCAGAAGAAACTATTGTCATTTACGCAGGATCAAATTCAAAAACAAATCAATTCAAAAAAATACCTGCCAGATTCCTATATAGAAATCAATCAAGTTAAAGAGGAGCTCAGATATTTTTGTCATCCTTTTTTGTTCTGTAATAAATTTATCGACCATATAAACAGACGCGATTTTACATACACAAATGCTGTCCTCAACAAGGAGATTCAACAAAAAATTGCATTTAAGGTTTTTCGGAAGCTCGCACGCCCTTCCTTGAAAACGCTTGAAGCTAAACTTGAAGAATTGAACCTTTCAATTGCACGAAATGCCGTTGTTTTAAATAACATGCCGGAGAAGAGCAATGATTTTCCTTGGCAAGCCCGCTGGAAAATGGATGAGACCATTGCAAAGTTTAATGTATTGAAGTCGCGAGTTCTTGTGCTGTTAGATGATGCAGGGCAAGGGAAAACAAATCTAATATGCGATCTTACAAAAGAATTTTTATTAAAGCTGGAAATACCTGTTGCCTTATTCTACGGGGGTGATTTTTACGGACTGAATAACAGCTCAATGAGAGCTTTTGTCACAGAAAGAATAACCGGCGGAACAGATTTTGATACCTTAAATAAATTCATTGAGCATGAATGTGGGCGAAGAAAAACAAATTTCATTGTAATTATCGATGCTTTAAATGAATCGAGTGATGCAAATTTTCCCAACGCATTGAATGTTTTTATTGGAGATATGCTTTCAAACCCGTTTGTCCGAATAATTCTGACATGCAGAACAGAATATTATGATTTAAATTTTAAGGGTATCCAGACTGCGTCTTTTGCTTCAGAAATACAAAAGATTAAGGGCATAAATTCAAAACTTGAGGAGCATGAGAAGGATAAGTTATTCCGAAAGTATCTTTCGTTTTTTGAAATTGAATGGAAGTCTTTTGCCGGGCGAGTTTATGAGAAGCTGGTCAGTAATTTCTTGTTATTGCGTATTTTTTGCGAAGCGCATCAAGGACGAAGCATCGGTTCAATTCTGAACGTTTACATGCTTGACCTTTTCCAAGAATACTATAGGCAGATTCGAGATGGGATCAAAGGTAAAACTAATGGGAATGATTCCATTCAGAAAGTTATTCGTGAAATCGTAAAACACATGGTTGATTCCAGGCTACACAAAGATGTTCCAATGCAGGTTGTTATCGACAAGACTGCGATTGATAAAAATGTGATACTTAAGCTGATAGATGAAAACATCTTCTTTAGAAGGGATGTGGTTGATAAAACTGGCGTTTTGTTGGATGGGGAAGTTATAAGCTTTACATTTGATGAAATCCGAGACTTTCTAATCGCCGATTATTTGGCCAATGTATTGTTGCCCGAAGATGAACAAAAATTCACCCAATTTATCGCTGATGAGGTTTTGCCGCAGAAACCTTTGTTCGAAGGGGTCAGTAAATATTTATTTTTTATTTCGAAAAAAGACCGGAGTAAACAGAAACTTGATCAAATATTAGCGAGAACGGGATGGTGGAAAGAGAAATATCTTCATTATTTATTCGAAACAAATGACGCCGATCTAACAGATCAAGATGTCGAGCAGGTAAAGAGAGAATATTTGTCTTCTAAGGAAAAGGCCGAGTTTATTCTAAAAATGTTGATTTATTATCGTTATGATCCGGAGACATACAAAAAATTAAATATTACAATGCTTTTTTCTTTATTGGTCGCAATGCAAGACGTTGATCGCCAGGAGAAATTTGAGGCGTTTTTGATTAAGAGGCTTTTAAGCACTTATGGCGGTAGAGATGACGAGATACGCTTGGAGCATTATTTTGAATATATAAATGAGGTTATTAAAGCCGGTGATGTAAATAACCCTGCCTTAGAATTTTTATTCTTCATTGCATCTGCTGAAAAGGCTGGCTCTGCTACGGCAAAAAATATACTGTCTTTATTGTATAGGGATTCCCAAGTGACTGCCTTGGCGATATTCGAGAAATATCAGAAATGCAACAATGAGTATTATAAAAATCGAGCCGATACTTTGATAAACGAAGTCAAGTTAATGCATGGTGGTGTTTGATGATTCATTACGAATACAAGAAAGACCATAACAAGGCGTATATTTTTCATGTTGTAAAGAATATCAGCAAGGGGAGATTCTTAAGAGCAATGCGGGTTGGGCGCAACAGTTTTGCGGGAAGGCTATTAAGCAGAGTCTATGACTGCTTTTTTTCGGAAACGGTCGATTTGCGTGATGAGTATAGAAATTATCACAGTCGTGAATACGGGTCATTTAGTGAATTCCTTCAAAAAAAGTATTGTCTTCCGGACGATGTGGCGGTAGCCGGAGCGGAAAAATTATTAAAACACAAGAATACTGTGTTGCTGTGGCGCAAAGAGCACGTTACAGGGGATTACAATTTAGAAATGTTCACCATGAGTTCCGATGGCGCCCTGAATATATTAAATTCTGTGCTAGGAGTGCGTGATGAAAATAAAGTTTGATTTCGTTACAAATAGCTCATCTACATGTTTTGTTGTGGTCCTGAAAAAAGGTCAGGAATTTACAGAGGATCAATTCATGAAATGCGTTGGCATCAATAAGAAATCTCCGGTTTATCCCATGTTTTTAGAGTTGTTTAAAATGTTCGCTTCAAATATGGAGCCGTTCGATGCGGCAGTTGCTTCTCATCGCTGGAACAAGGGCAGGCAATGGGATGTTTTTATTGCTGATGTTTTTTCTGCAGACTTAGTCGGAAAAATAAAGTGTGCTAAAGCGCATGGCGATTCCTTGTATTTCGGAACTTTATCTTCAGATGTAAATGCATTAGAAACATTTGTTTGTTGTGACTCTTTTAAGATTGAAGGAAAAAATATTTATATTGATGCTACAAATTCAAGCTGGTAAGCATGAACTCTTTATTGCTTAAGAGATATGACGAGCAAAAATATTCCGTAATTTTTAACCAAAATACCGGGTTTTTTGCGCGCGTTGAAGATAGCAATTCATCAGAACCAATATACTCAGCTCATGGTCCCGAGCTTCTTGATGTATCGATAACAAACTATTGTGAAAGAAGCTGTTCTTTCTGCTATAGGGCGTCGTCAAAAGCCGGGAAAGAGATGCCATTTGCTGATTATGAATATATTTTGAGACAGGCGAAGGACTGCGGTGTCCTACAAATAGCTCTTGGTGGCGGGAACCCGAATCAGCATTCAAGCTTTGAAAAGATTCTTGAGGTAACCCGCGATAAGTACAATATTGTTCCTTCATATACCACGAATGGCGACGGCTTAACAGAAAATATCATTCTCGCTTCCAAGAAATATTGCGGAGCAGTGGCGATCAGTTTTTATGAGCCGGAAAGCCAATTCTATTTCAATCTTCACAAATTAATAAACTCCGGAATTAAAACAAATATTCATTTTGTGTTATCTGCTAATTCGATTGAGTCTGCAATAAGACTTCTGACAGCCGATGTCAAGAAAATTGCAGGAGTCAATGCTTTGATATTCTTATTATTCAAACCTGCTGGTAAAGGTAGCTGTTCAGATATGCTAAAAATGTCTCCCGAAGTTGACTTTTTCTTTTCACTAGTCAACAATTCCAAGATAAAGATTGGCTTTGATAGTTGTTGTGTTCCAGGTATCGTTACGCATCTTGAGTACAATCCTGTTTCGGTGGAAGCTTGTGAAGCGGGATGTTTTTCTGCTTTTATTTCTGAAGATTTAATGCTGTATCCATGTTCATTTATGGAGCGTAAAGTCAAGGGTGTTGATCTTAAGCGGTCATCGATTGTGAATGCTTGGCAGAATAGCGCGATATTTCTTAATATGCGGAATAAGCTGGCTTCCGAAAAATGCAAAACCTGTTTGCATTTCTCGGTGTGCAGGGGCGGGTGTCAGGTATTTAGTGATATAAATTTATGTAATTAATATGCAAAATTCAGATATTCAGAAAGCAATAAAAATGCAACAAGTCAAAGAAGCGATAATCTCTGATTTTAATTCTTCAGTCAATCAGCGAGTCGACAGATACATAGAGATTGGACATCAATGGATAATTGGTAATCATCATTTCGCCGCGGCATCAGCAGAGTGTATTAATTTGTACCGCGACGGTCATTTTATTGCCGCAGTAATGATGAGCCATAGCATTAATGAGGGTATTATCGTGTTTATTGCAGGCCGAATCGGGTTGAATAAAAATATGGGTGACGGCGGAGCGAAATCAATAGAAGAACTGATTAACGAGTTAGAGCAAAATGAAACAATATCAAAATCATGCGCTGATTCCGCAAGGGGCATATATGGTAGTTACCGCAATGACGTCCATCACATGAGTCCAAAAGTTAGCGGCATTGATTTTTCTTCACTGGCTCAAGATAATCTTAAACGGTTAGCAATAATTGAAGGTGAAATCTTTGGCGCAGATATAACTCCCGATGGCAAGCTAAAACCTCGCATGCCACGTTTCTGGGATTTAAATGCTGACGGCACAGTTTCAGCCTTCTTACGCTTAGAATGAGGGTATTATGTTAGAAGAATTTCCTGATATCAATCGCGCCGCTTTGATCGTCAAGCTCAAGAAGCCGTTCATTGACTGGCTGGTCTACACCAGCAAGGAATATGACGGGCCTGAGCATGAGATGAAGCCGGATGAGGTTGAAACCGAAGGTTTTGATTCAAAGCATGTGTATCTGATCCCGGCTTATGAGGAAAACGAGAAGTACGCAAAGTTTCTGAAGAAGCATTGCGTAGAAATATTTGAGCACGAGCTTGGCGGCTGGTATACGGATCCTGAAATGTGGCCCAAAGACAGGTCTTGGAAGGTGTTTCAGGACTGGTTTGAATATGAGATTCAGACTATGGTTTATGACATGATCCCGGACAAGCCTCTTGAGCATGAAGATTAAGCTTCAAAATCTCCGTTTTTAGCCCTCTCCGAATTATTACCAATTTGTAGTAACGACCCCCTTGCCCCGAAAAATGGCTGGATTAAAATATAGATAGTGCATTTTTCGGGATTGCCTCGGCTTCGATAAAATCTGGCGATTTTATCGGCCGACCCTTCGGGCAAATAATGCCAGCTTCGCTGTCATTATTTGGGCTAAAGAAAGATTCGCGCTGTTATAAAATCAATATAGACTTACGGGACAGCTGATCACTGTTCCGCCTGTGCGGGAAAAGCCATTTCCAGTCAATTGGCCGGGAATGGTTTTTTTTATTTTTAGCCCCGACACTTTCGGATTTTTCCTGTAATCATCTATGGGAGGGCATGAGGGGTGTTACACTTTTCGATTTTTTGCGTGTTAATAGGTGAGGGGTGGGACACTTTGGCAAAAAAGGTCGTATATACGTCTTGGGGAAGGAAAGTTGAAGGATTATGCGAAATTTTGGACCCGAAAACGTAATACCTATGGTAGAGGGCCCCGACACTTTGAGAAAAATATCGTCTTCACCTATGGAAGGCAAAAATAGTTGGCCAAAAGCATCGACACTTTGGAAATTTTGCGTAATCACCTATGAGGGGGCAGAAAGTTCCGACACTTCCCGGAAAAATCCGGAATATACGCTTAGGGGAGTGAAATTAGTGAAGAAAGTGAAAATATTTCCGGCAGGTTTACCAAAAACGTCGTATGTAGCTAGTAGAGGGTCAAAAAAATGAAAATATTTTCGTCAGTTTCCCAAAACATTGCGTATGTAGCTAGTAGGAGGCATTGAAACCATGAAAAACAAGCATTTTGAGGCAGGGAATCTCTATCTGGCTACCTACTTACTGTATTGCGGGTTTGCCATGCGGGGGATTGAGGGCTCGGGGAGGCTTAAACGGGTCTTGTTTGATGACATCCAGGCTGTTCATAAAGCCTGCGAGGACTTTTATGCCGATTCAGAGGCGCGCAAGCTGTTCGATTGTTATCGAAGGGTTAAAGATTATCTATTTCAAAACGGAGTGTAACGATGGAAGACGAGAGAAGAAAAGAGAAGAGAAAGATCGAAGAGGTCATTCCTCAGGAATTGCTCAAATTGCCTTGTTGGGTTGGTTATCAACTCAGGCGAAATAAAGACCGCACCGACAAGGTCCCGATGAACGTCCTGACCGGACGTCCTGCCAAAACAAACGATCCAAGGACATGGACGGATTATACGACTGCAAGCGACCTTGCGTTTCAGCGCGGGTATGCGGGGGTGGGCTTTGTATTTCAGCCGCCGTATGTAGGTGTGGATATCGACCACTGCGTCAAGGACGGAGCGATCGCGCCGTATGCGGTAGAAATTTTAAGCGCGCTTAATTCATATTCCGAGTATTCGCCAAGCGGCACAGGTGTTCATATCCTTTGTAAAGGCAAGATCGCCCGGGCCTGCAAGATTTCAAAGATCGGCTTGGAGATTTATACGAAGGGTCGATTCTTTACCGTTACCGGCAACCGTCTTGAAAATTATCCGGCTGAGCTTAATGAATGCACCGAAGCGCTTAAAGAGATATTCGGCCGGTATGTAGATAAAGTGCCCGCGGACGACATTCTTTCCTTGATCGCCAAAAGCAAAGACGCGGAGAGGTTTCAGCGGCTCTATTCCGGCCAGTGGCAGAACGATTATCCCTCTCAAAGCGAAGCGGATCTGGCGTTATGCAATAAGCTGGCCTTCTGGACGGGCAAGGACGCCGGGCAGATGGATTCGCTCTTTCGCCAGTCCGGACTCATGCGGCCCAAGTGGGACGAGAAGCATTTTGGCGATGGCCGGACATATGGACAATCTGTCATCGAAAAAGCGGTCAATGATTGCCGGGAAGTCTATGCGCCGTCGCGGCCAAGTCTGCTTATCGCACGAAAAGTTAATGCCAATGAAATCGCTGACGAGATTCTCAAGCATCACCGGCTGATCAACTTCGCTGATACCTATTATGAATACAAAGGCGGATGTTACCGGCCGCTGTTTGTCGAGGAGGTGCAGAAGTGGATCAAGGACGCGTGCGGGGCTGGTTTTTCAGCAAGCAGGCTTCGCAATGTTCTTGTCGCGCTTAAGACAGAGACTTTTGTTAAGCCGGACATCATCAATGGCATCACGCTCTTTAATGTCAAAAACGGGCTTTATGACATCGACAAGATGAAGCTCTTGCCGCATTCGGCGGATGTCTATTCCATTAATCAGCTAAATGTGACATACCGCGAGAACGCCGAATGTTTGTTGTGGCAGAAAAGTCTGGATCAGATCTTTGAGAGCGACGCGGCCCGGATCATGCTCTTGCAGGAGTATTTCGGCTATTGCCTGACCCGGGACAATGATTATGAAAAGGCGCTTTTTCTCTTTGGCGAGGGGGCCAACGGCAAGAGCGTTGTTTTGTATGTGCTTGAGGAGCTTATTGGCAAGGACAATTGTTCATCCATCCCGCTTGAGAAGTTTAACGATTCCCATTACATCGCCCGGCTTCGGGACAAATTAGTCAATATCAGCCTTGAAACCAATGCCAAGACCAATGTCTATGACAATATGTTTAAGGCGATCGTGACCGGCGATACGATCTCCGCTGACGAAAAATACGGCCAACCGTTTCAATTCAAACCTTACTGCAAGCTTCTTTTCTCAACCAATAACATGCCGCGCGTCGGGGATAAGACCGAGGGGTATTACCGGCGTCTTTTAATCCTTCCGTTTAATCGGCAGTTTTCCATAGAGGAACGTGATCCCAAGCTAAAGCACAAGATTGTGGCCAGCGAGCTGGACGGGATCTTCTTGTGGTCGCTTAACGGTCTTACGCGATTAAGGAAGCGCGGGTATTTTGAGGAGAGCGCGTCCATGCAGACCGTGAAGGACGCCTATCGCAAGGAGAACAATAACGTCATTATTTTCGTTGAGGAGCAATGTGTTTTAGACGCTCAAGCGGATGTGGGCAGTGACGCCTTGTATGTGGCTTATCGGGACTGGTGTCTTGAGAGTGAGTACCGGCCGCTTAGCAAGATCATGTTTGGCCGGGAGTTGTTGCGTCAATATCCTTCGGTTAACAAGGGGCGTTGTGGCGCGTCTCGCCGGTGGGACGGCATACGCGTCCGCAGGGAGGGTGAGGTCGATTATTCGGAGCGGCCGTTTTAGTGACGGCTATGACGATTATGACAGGAATTTTCATTAATTGTGTTCGTAGGTTAAGAGTAAGGAGCAAAGGGGTTGAGTGTGGAAAGTAAGAAGATAACCGTGAGAAAAAATGTCATTGTTGTCACTGGTTGCTCGATGCCGGTTCGCGGGTCCTTGGAAGGGGGTGTCGGCCGAGGGTCGGGCGAGGCGCGCTCTGTCAGTGATACAAAATTTCAAAAAGCGATGTCATGTCATATGGGGTTATCGGGAGAGCGTCAGAATGAGGTCAAGAAGGCGCAAAATAGGCGTTTTTTGCGGAAAAAGCGTCAATTATTGGGTATTTGATGGGTTTTGGAGGGTGTTTTGACTGACATTCACTGACACGAGTCATGTCAGTGTGTCAGTAAAACCGGACACAACCGGACATTTGAAATGTCCGAATGTCCTATTGGGCAGTAGGAAAAATGGACAAGGATGCAAGCACAAATAAGGATCAGGCGGTTACCCTGCGGGGCTGGGAGGCTTTAGAAATAAAGCTCAAAAGCCGTGGTTTGTCTTGTGCTGAAATCCAAGAGGCGCATAAATCGTTTGATGAGGGGATTGAGCTATTGTCGAGGATGTTCATCAATTGCTATGACGTGGAGAAGATAAAATAGCTTGTATAGGGTTGTATAATACGGTATACTGGGCACCATTAGAGGATGCCAAAATGAAAACTTACACCATGACAGAGACGGCAAAGATGTTGGGCGTTCACCGGCAGACCATGATCAATTGGATCCGCAAGGGCTGGGTTAAGCCAAAGCGCGATTACAAAGATTGGCCGGTGTTTACGGACGAGTGTATCGCCAAGATTAAAGAGTGGCGTGAGACGCTAAAGGAAGAATAGTGAAAGTCGCACTATATACGAGAGTCAGTACAGAGGATCAAGCCCGGGAAGGTTTTTCGCTGGAGGTGCAGAGGAATTATCTGTTGCAGTACGCGAAGAACTTCGGCTGGGATGTTGTTTGCAGTATGTCCGGCCGGGATGTTTACATGGATGATGGTTTCTCGGGCGGCAATATGGACAGACCGGCGCTCAAGAAGCTTCTTTTTGATGCGCGGATTAAGATGTTCGATCTGGTCTTGGTGTATAAACAGGATCGTTTGAGCAGGCGGCTCAAGGACCTGTTGGGCTTGCTGGAAGAATTTGAGACGCTTGGCATTGGCTATAAGTCAGCGACTGAGCCGTTTGACACAACATCCAGCGCAGGTAAGATGGCTATCCAGATGCTTGGAAGTTGCGCGGAGTTTGAGCGCAATCGTCTGGTTGAGCGCGTATTCCCGGGTATGGTCATGGGTGTTAAGCGCGGGCATTGGCAAGGCGCTCGCTTTGCTCCGTATGGTTATCGTCACAATAAAGAAACCAAGAAGCTCGAGATTCATCCGGAAGAGGCAAAGATTGTCAGAGATATTTACGATCAATATTTAGGCGGTAAGAGCACCGCGCAGATCGCCGGGCATTATTATCATCTTGGAGTTTCGGCGAGGCAAGGTGGCAGGTTTTACGGCAAGTTTATTTCAGATATTTTGCATAGCAAGGTCTACTTGGGCACGATCACGTGGAACCGGCGGCATTATGATAAGAAACGCAAGACAAAAAATGGCGAGGGCAAAGGGTATTGCTACGTCAATAATGATCCGTCAAAGGTGATCGAAGTTCCCAACGCCCACGAGCCGATTGTTACGCAAGAGATGTACGATGCCGCGCAGAAGCTTTTAGCGCGTAACCGCACGAATGCGGTTGTCCGTTTCCGGAATAATGTGTATCACTTGTCCGGTGTGGTCAAATGCAATGAATGCGGCCGCAATTACCGCGGGCTCATGATCACATGCAATCATCGCACAAAGATGAGGCGGCCGTGGTATGCGTGCTCGGCGCTTGGCGTGTCGTATGTCAATTGCTCGAATAAGGCGGTTCGCGCCGACGTTCTCACTAAGCAAGTTTGGGACATCATTGACACCATCAGCAAAAACTTGCATGTTATCGAAGAATTGAGCGACGTCATTAAACTTAGCGCGACCGAGCCGGAGCATAAGATTATTGAAGAGTTGGAAGGCAAAGAGAAGGATCTCGCCAGAAATATCGAGAAGCAAAAAGGACTTTACGAGGTTTTCTCGGAGGACAAGATCAATATTGATATCTACAAGGATCGGGCCGAGCTTTTGAGAAACGAGGAGAAGAAGCTTCGTCAGGATGTGAAGTCGATTCAAATCAAGATCCTTGAAAAGCGTAATGCGGTGAATCTGGTCAAGGCAACGCAGGACTTTTTGCTTTGCCTACGGAGCAATCCGAGCAGTGAAAAGATGGATTACCTCGTCAAAACGTTCATGAGGATCATCTTTAAGGGCATTTACATTCAAAACAAAGAGATCGTCAAGGTCGAGATCAACGAACCTTGGAAAATGTGTTATGAAGAGGGGTTAAAATGGCAGAAAAAGAGCGAAACGACACCAATACAGGCAAATCCGAGGGCAAGCCGGGTCATGGAAAGCGTATACTTTTGCGCACCTTCGGATGTCAAATGAACTTCAGGGATTCAGAAATAATTACGGGAGTTCTGGCCGGGAAGGGATATGAGTTTACCTATAACGAGGATGAGGCCGGTGTTGTGCTGTTCAATACGTGCAGTGTCCGTCAGCATGCCGAAGACAGGGTGACGGGGAACCTGCACAAGCTGGCTTCCCGTAGAAAGAAAGATCCGGATTTCAGGATAGGCGTAGTAGGATGCATGGCCGAGAGGCATAAGGAAATGCTGCTTAAAGAATACCCCATGGTGGATATTATCTGCGGGCCGGGAAATATTTACGACATTCCCGAACTTATAGAGAAGTCCATTGCCGGAGAGCGTTCGGCCGCTCTCGGAGGTAAGCGCAAGTCCGCCAAGGGTGATTCAGCGGGGCATACAAAAGGGGAGCTCTCGGCTTTTGTCAACATTATGTACGGCTGTGACAATTTTTGTTCCTACTGCATTGTGCCGCATGTAAGGGGCAGGGAGGTGTCACGCACGAAACGCGACATACTCGAGGAAATATGGGCTCTCGCGGACAGGGGATGCAAAGAAGTCACTCTTTTGGGACAGAACGTTAACTCTTACGGTAAAAGGCTCAATAGCGATACCACTTTTCCGGATATACTTGAGGCGGCCAACAAGGTTAGGGGCATAGAGCGCATACGTTTTGTTACGAGCCACCCCAAGGACGCCGGTATGCCGCTTTTCAGGGCTATGAGAGACCTCGGAAAGGTATGCGAAAGCCTGCATCTTCCGCTTCAGTCCGGGTCAGACAAGATACTCGATCTTATGAACAGGAAATATAAGTATGAAGATTATCTAAAAAAAGTGGAAAGTTACCGTAAGACCGTTCCGGAAGGCGGCCTTAGCACCGATATCATAGTGGGGTTCCCTTCCGAAAAGGAAAGAGATTACGAAGCTACGAGAAAAGCGGTCGAGGAAATAGGATATAACGCCGCTTTTATATTCAAGTATTCCCCAAGACCCCCCGCAATGTCGGCATGTCTTGCGGATGACGTGCCGGAAGAGGAAAAAAAGAGGCGTAACACCGAGCTTTTGGCCCTTCAGAGGAGTATATCCCTTAAGAAAAACAAAGAGTTTATCGGAAGGACGGTGGAAGTCCTGGTCGAGGGCAAAAGCCGGATGTCCGGAGAAGAGATGATGGGAAGGACGAGAAGCAACGTTACTTGTGTTTTTCCGGGAGGGGAAGATCTTATCGGGAAAATCGTGAATGTTCAAGTCACGGGCGCAAGTCCGAATACGTTTAAGGGGGAAGTTGTATCGTAATGACGGGTAGCCGCAGGTCAATACGTTTAAAAGGATACGATTACACCCGGGAAGGAGCGTATTATGTGACGGTGTGTGCCAACGGCAAATGCATATTCGGTGATGTTAACAACGGCAAAATGGTGTTAAATGTGTATGGTAATATCATCAAACAATGTTGGAGCGCAATTCCCGAACATTTTTCAAATATCAAATTGGACGAATATGTTGTCATGCCCGATCACATACATGGAATAATAATGATCGGTGGATGCGGCGATCAATTGTCCAACGATGGTGTTGATGATGCATGTAGGGGCACGGCATGCCGTGCCCCTACATCGGACGGAAGTGCCCCTACATCGGACGGAAGTCGTAACGAAAAAATCGAACGTTTCGGGAAACCGGTATCCGGATCATTATCAACGGTCATGCGTTCATTTAAATCCGCGGTGACAAAACGAATAAACGAAATCCAAAATACATCCGGAACGTGCCTTTGGCAACGCAATTATTACGAACATATTATCCGGGACGGATCCGATCTTGCACGAATTCGTGAATATATCATGAATAACCCTGTTAAATGGGGGGAAGTGGGGGAACGGCATGCCGTGTCCCTTCTTGCCCCCAGCAAGGAAAAACATATATGACATCGCGCACCGTTATTTTTATACTCGGTCCGACGGCCAGCGGGAAAAGCGAAACTGCCGTACGTTTTGCCGAGATAGCCGGCGGAGAGATAATATCCTGTGATTCCATGCAGGTTTACAGCGGCATGGAAATACTTACCCAGGCTCCGTCTCCTGAGCTTATGAAGAGGGTAAGGCATCATCTTGTGGGTGTCATCTCTCTCTTGGAGGAGTTCAGCGCGGCATCTTTCGCCGAGTCCGCCATCGGGATAGTGGACCGGCTTATACTCGAGGGAAAGACGCCGGTTATTTCGGGAGGTACAGGGCTTTACGCCAAGGCCCTGATAGACGGTCTTTTTCCGTCGCCGCCCAAAGACAGCGACTTCCGCGCGCAGTTGGAGAGACAGGCCGCCGAAAAAGGGTATATGTTCATCTATGAACAACTTAAAAGAATAGACCCGGAAGCCGCTTTGAAGATAGATCCTCAAAATATTCGCCGGGTTATCAGGGCGCTCGAGGTGTTCAAACTCACAGGAAAAACATTTTCGGAAAAGAAAACCGAGACCAAGGGTCTTACGGACAAGTATGACGTTAAACTTTTCGCTTTGAAGGTGAATAGAGACGTTCTTGTCGGGCGGATAGACAAAAGAGTGGAGGAGATGTTCGCGGGCGGGCTTATCGAAGAAGTAGAAAGCCTGATGGGAAGGGATGTAAGTTTAACGGCGTCGAAAGCCCTGGGGATCAGTGAAGTTTTACAGTATGTTCTCGGAGAGATAAGCATTGAACAAGCCAAGGAAGAATTGAAGATAAAGACCCGGCAATACGCCAAGCGCCAGATGACATGGCTGAGGTCTGTAGACGGGATAGAATGGATAGATGCCGAGCGGCCGACGGAGAAGATAGCCCAGGATATAGCCTTAAAGGCGGGTTTTAAGCCTTAAGGCCCCTTAAAAGGATGTTAAAATGTACCAGACCAAGCCTGTGTCGAAAGAAAGAGAAAGGGCCATACTTGTCACCGTCACGCAGTTCGGAAAAGATGAACCCGATCTTGACGGCAGGATAGAAGAGTTTAAAACGCTTGCCTCGTCGTGCGGCGCGGTGATAGCGGGAAGCGAGATATGCAGGATAAAAGAGGTAAAACCCGACCTTTTTATAGGCAAAGGCAAAGCTGAAGAGATAGCTTTAAAGGTGGCCGAACTTAAAGCCGGTACCGTAATATTCAACAACGATCTGTCACCGTCCCAGCAGAAGAATCTCAGCGAAAAGTTCAACGCAAAGACCATAGACCGTACGCAGCTAATACTGGATGTATTCGCGAGAAGGGCCACTTCTCTTGAAGGCAAGGTACAGGTTGAGCTTGCTCAGCTTATGTACCTTCTTCCGAGGTTAAGCAGGCTTTGGCTGCATTTTTCCAAACAGGCCGGAGGTATAGGAACAAAAGGCCCGGGAGAACAGCAGCTTGAAGAGGACCGCAGGAAAGTAAGGGAACGGATATCCCGGCTTAAAAAAGAACTCAAGGAGATAACCTCGCAGAGGCAGCTCAGAAGGTCCAGAAGGGAAAAGTTTTCCATGCTTTCCGCGGCTTTGGTAGGATATACCAATTCCGGGAAATCCACTCTTTTTAACGCGATTACATCGGCTGAGGTCAAAACAAAAGATCAGTTTTTCAGCACGCTCGATCCTACGGTGAGAAAGAAGGTGCTTTCCAATAATCAGATAGTCCTTTTTTCCGATACCGTGGGTTTTTTGAACGATCTTCCGCATCACCTAATAGAGAGTTTCAAGGCCACGCTGGAAGAAGTGGTGGAAGCTGATGTGCTTTTTCACGTGGTTGATATGAATGATGAACGCATGGATGAGAAGACCGGAGCGGTGATACAGGTCCTTAACGACATAGGAGTCGCGGATAAGCCTTCGTTCACGGTCCTTAATAAGTCGGATCTTGTGCCGGACGGGCCCGGCAAGGAAAGGATAAAACGGAAGTTCGATAGGCCCATTGTTGTATCGGCTCTTAAAAAAGAGGGTCTCTCGGCCATAGACGATCTTTTGACGGACTATATGCGAAAGGATATGGAAGAAATGGAGATAGTGCTTCCCCATAAACATTATTCGGCCGCGGCGATAATACGGGAAAGGGGAGAGGTGCTTTCGGAACTTTACCGTGAAGACGGTCTTTACATAAAAGCCCGTGTCCCCAAGAAGGTCAAAAACCAGATATTCAAGACGCTCAAGAAGTAAATTTTACCTAACTTCCTCATTTCAGCTTCCTGCTTTTTCTCTGCTAAAAATGGTTCCGAAAGGGTTTTGTACGCCGATATCTATCCATCACGCCAATAACAAAAAGCCGAATAGGGCGGCGGATCGTTTTCGGTGCTCGAATACACTCTCTCCGCGGTTGTTCTCAACGATACCCGATACCTAGGTGACAGGCACCATTGGTGCCTGTCACCAAAGTGTCTGTGTTTCCAACCTCATCCCCTCACTGCCTCGAACCTTCCTCTTGACAAAAACATCGACAATGATATAATTTTGGCACTCGAACTAAAAGAGTGCTAAAAGATTTTCAAGTAGTGAGGTCAGATAAAAGTGGACAATTTGCGTAAAGACCACAGAAAAGACATCGTTCTAGCCCATATTGTTGAGGCTTATGTTTCGAGCGCAGTACCGGTGAGCTCTAAGACAGTGGCCGAGAAAATGGGAGGGAATGTCTCAAGCGCTACCATCAGGAACGTTATGGGAGAGCTCGAGCATCAGGGGTTCATAGAGCAGCCGCATACTTCGGCGGGACGTGTCCCGACAACCGCAGGGTACAGGCGTTATGTCTCGATGAAGACCGAGAACATAAGCTACCGCAAAAGAGAGGCTGAACGGCTGGCGCAGGAGTATACGAGAAAGATAGAGACCATAAAAGACGTCATAGAGAAGACGACGTATCTTATAAGCAGGGAACTTCACAATGCCGGAGTGATGGTTTGGCCCGGAGTGGACAATCTCTACCTCAAGCATCTTGAACTTATTAAATTGAGTTCTCAGATGGCCCTGGCGGTGCTTGTTACTATGACCAATGCCGTTAAAAACCACCTGATAAGGCTGGATAGAGAGATGAGTTCGGATGAGCTTGGCAGGGTGGCGAGGTACATAAACGAAAATCACGCCGAAAAACCTGTATCGGGGATATCTGAGAACATAAAGACAGCCATGGATAAAGTTTCCGGTGAGCTCAGGGGAGAGGCCAGAGAAACGGCTCTTACGGCGCTGAAGGTACTGGACGGTATTGTAAGCGATAACGCGGACAGCGAGATATACATGGAAGGCATAGACAACTTCATGAATGAGCCGGAATTTTCGGACATAAACGTCATACGCAAGGTTTTTCACGTTTTTTCGGACAGGAAGAGCGAGCTTGCCGGTATACTCACCAGAGATCTCTCTTCGGGAGACGTAAGGGTTTACATCGGCGAGGAGTGCGGCAGCGAGATACTAAAAGACTGCAGTATAGTTACCTGCGGTTATTTTTTCAGGGGTAAGGCCGCCGGGAGAATGGGAGTTGTGGGGCCTACCAGGATGGATTATGACAGGGCGCTAAGGACAGTAAGGTGCCTTTCCAGCCTTATAAGCGCGAAACTTGAGGAGATAGACGGATAACCATGCACAGGGACAAAAAACACAAAGATGACGCCGCTTCCCGGGATGTCCGGGATGATGAGTCACAGGACGCAGGGCAATCGTTCCCCCCGGAAGCAGAGGACCTGAGGAAAAAGGCTGCCGAAAGGGACGAGTACTACAACAAATGGCTCAATGTGCACGCCGAGTATGAGAATACCAAAAAAAGGCTGGAGAAAGAGAAATACGAGCATATAAGGTTCGCGAACGAAGGGATAATATCGAGGCTTTTCCCGATCATGGATAATTTTGATATGGCTTTCGCGGCAATGGAAAAGGCCGAGGATAAAGGCGCTATGCTTGAAGGCATAAAGCTCGTGCAGAAGGAGTTTCACCGTGTGCTTGAGGATTCGGGAGTTAAAAAAATAGAAACGGTTGGAAAACAGTTCGATCCCAATCTGCATGAGGCCGTCATGGCGGTTGAGACCGGCGATGTCCCTGACGGTGAGATAGTTGAGGAGGTAAGGCCGGGGTACGTGTTCAATGACAGATTACTGCGCGCCGCTCAGGTGAAAGTGGCGAAGAACAGTTTAGATGAAATAGCCGGGGAAATGGAATAAGGAGGATAACTATGGGAAAAGTAATCGGTATAGATCTTGGAACAACTAATTCTTGCGTGGCGGTGATGGAAGGCAAGGAGCCTAAGGTAATTACTAACGCCGAGGGCGCCCGCACGACGCCGAGCGTGGTGGCGTTCACCAAAACAGGCGAAAAACTTGTCGGCCAGCCGGCGAAACGACAGGCTGTGACCAACTCCGACAACACTATTTTCAGCATAAAAAGGTTCATGGGCAGACAGCATTCCGAAGTTATGGAAGAGGAAAAGCTGGTGCCGTACAAGGTAGAGGACGACGCTAAGGGTAACGTGGTCGTAGCCTGTCACGGCAAAAAATATACACCGCCCGAAGTGTCGGCGATGATACTCCAAAAAATGAAGCAGACGGCGGAAGATTATCTTGGAGAAAAGGTAACCGAAGCGGTCATAACCGTACCGGCCTACTTCAACGATTCTCAGAGGCAGGCTACCAAGGACGCCGGAGAAATAGCCGGTCTTAAAGTCTTGAGGATAATAAACGAGCCTACCGCCGCCAGCCTGGCATATGGGCTGGACAGCAAGAAAAACGAAAAAATAGCCGTATTCGACCTTGGCGGAGGAACTTTCGATATCTCCATTCTTGACGTGGGTGACGGTGTTTTTGAGGTAAAATCCACTAACGGAGACACACATCTCGGGGGAGATAACTTCGACCAGACGGTTATGAACTGGATAGCCGAAGAGTTCAAAAAATCGAACGGGATAGACCTCAGGAAAGATAAGATGGCTCTGCAAAGGCTGAAGGAAGCCGCTGAAAAAGCCAAATGCGAGCTTTCTTCGAATCTTGAAACGGAGATAAACCTTCCGTTCATAACGGCCGACGCTTCCGGGCCGAAACACCTTACAATGACGCTTACAAGGTCCAAGCTGGAACAGCTTGTGGACGATCTGGTGGAAAGGACAAAGGCGCCGTGCTACAAGGCCCTCAAAGATTCGGGATATTCACCCTCGGATATCGACGAGGTCATACTGGTAGGCGGCCAGACCCGTATGCCTAAGGTTCAGCAGGTGGTAAAGGAGATTTTCGGAAAAGAGCCGCACAAAGGGGTAAATCCGGATGAAGTTGTGGCCATAGGCGCGGCAATACAGGGCGGCGTTCTAAGCGGCGCGGAAGGTCTTTCGGATGTCGTGCTGCTTGATGTTACACCTCTATCGCTGGGTATAGAGACCCTGGGCGGAGTAATGACAAAACTCATAGAGAGGAATACCACTATCCCTACCAAGAAAAGCCAGGTATTTTCGACCGCGGCCGATAACCAGACGGCGGTGTCCATACTGGTCCTTCAGGGTGAAAGGGAGATGTCAAGCGACAACAGGACGCTCGGGCGTTTTGATCTTGTGGGAATACCGCCCGCTCCCAGGGGTATCCCCCAGATAGAGGTGACCTTCGACATAGACGCCAACGGTATAGTGCACGTTTCGGCGAAAGACAAGGCTACGGGAAAAGAGCAGTCCATAAGGATAGAATCTTCCAGCGGTCTTTCCAAGGACGAGATAGAAAAAATGAAGGCCGATGCTAAGGCCCACGAAAGCGACGACAAGAGGAAGAGGGAACTGGTTGAGGTCAGGAACCAGCTGGATAACCTGATATACGCTACGGAGAAAGCGGTTAAAGATTACGGCGATAAGGTTTCCGACGACGAGAAGAAGAAGATAGCCTCGGCGGTGGAAGATGCCAGGAAAACGCTTTCTTCCGAGGACGTGTCCGAGATGAAAAAAGCCCAGGAGGCTCTCCAGAAAGCGAGCCACAAGCTTTCAGAGGAAGTATACAAGGCGGCGCAGTCCAAGCAGGAATCCGCCGCGGGCCAGGAACAAAGCCAGGGAAAGAAAGAGGAAGATGTCGTTGACGCCGATTACAAAGTTGACGACGATAAAGATAAAAACTGACAGGCCTTGGCGCTTTTGGGGAGGCTTTAAAGGAAAGTATGGGTGATTATTACGATATTCTGGGTGTTGAGCGCGGAGTTTCAGGCGAAGAACTGAAAAAAGCCTACAGGAAACTCGCGCTCAAATACCATCCCGACAAAAACCCGGGGAACAAGGAAGCCGAAGAGAAGTTCAAGGAGATATCCCACGCCTACGAGGTGCTGAGCGATCCCGGAAAAAGAGAAAGGTACGATCGTTTTGGGGAAGCGGCTTTCCAGGGCGGGGGATCTTCCGGGTTCGGGTTCCATGACCCAAGCGAGATATTCAGGGAGGTTTTCGGCGGGGCTTTCGGGGGGATGTTCGACGGTATGTTCGGTTTCGGGGGCGGCGGTCCCAGGAGAGCGTCCAGGGGAGCAAGCCTTGAGTATTCGCTCACTATAGACTTCATGGAAGCGGTAAAAGGGGTAACAAAAGAAATAAAAATACGAAAACAGGATGTTTGCGCGCCATGCGATGGGTCCGGGGCTAAGCCGGGGACATCGAAAGCAAGGTGTGAACGCTGCGGCGGTACGGGACAGGTTGCCAGGTCCGCCGGTTTTTTCAGCATAGCAACTACATGTGATGTTTGCGGCGGTACGGGAGAGACCATAAAAGATCCTTGTACCTCCTGCTCGGGACGCGGCAGGGTCGAGGTTTCCAAGAAGATATCGGTTAAAGTGCCGGCAGGTGTGGATACCGGGGTTAAGCTCAGGATATCCAGGGAAGGGGAGCCGGGGGAGAACGGGGGTCCGTGCGGCGACCTGTACGTCAGGATAAGCGTAAGAGAACATAAGTTCTTTTCAAGGCGAGAGTACGATCTTCTGTATTCCGCAGACGTTTCTTTTTATCAGCTTGTCATGGGCGATGAAATAGATGTTCCCGGAATAGATGGATCCGTAAAACTGGCGATTCCCGCGGGAACATCTTCGGGGCATGTTTTCAGGCTAAAAGGCAAAGGAATAAAAAGGCTCGACGGCAGAGGTTCCGGCGACCAGCTTGTGAAGGTCAGCGTTATTATTCCTGCGAATCTTAATGCCAGGCAGAAAGAACTTTTATCTGAGTTTAACGAGAGCCTTGGAGGGAAGAAAACCGCCGGGAAAAAGAATATCGTCAACAAGGTAAAGGATATTTTCACATAAAAGGAGACAGAATGCCCACTTATGAATATCAGTGTAAGAAATGCGGCCACAAATTCGAGAAGTTCCAGAGCATGACGGAAAGTCCGGTAAAAGAATGCCCGCAATGCAAAGGCGACGTGGAACGAATGATAAGCACGGGTGCCGGAGTGATCTTTAAAGGTAAAGGTTTTTACCAGACTGATTATAAACCCTCTTGCGGAAAAGATAAAAGTCCCGAAAAACCTTCCTGCGGGGCTAAAGGCTGCTGCGACTCCTGTTCGGGGTAAGATGGCATTTTTAAGCCGGGACGAGGCAAAAAAGCGTTTTTTCCCCTGGGCGCCCGCGGGCATGCTGGCTTTCGGTATACTTTTTTTCTCCCTGCTTCCTTATAAATTAAAGGCGGATCTCCAGCCAGATCATTTTGATAAAGTGTTACACTTCGCCGCGTATGGTTCTCTGGCTTTTCTGTCGGCATTGGGCATTAAATCTTCAGGGGTAATTCCTTCCTTCAAAAATACAGCATTTGCGTTGATATTAATAATAGGTTATGGTATCTTAATTGAACTGTTCCAGAGCTTTGTGCCGGGAAGAGAGACCTGTCTGTATGACGCTCTTTTTAACTCCGGAGGAGCTGCTGCAGGACTATATTTCGGAAGGTTGGTGTTATGGCGGAAGTAAAGCCATTCAAAGGGTTACTTTATAATTTTGAGTTTCTGCGGGACATGGCGGAAGTCATGGCTCCGCCTTACGACGTAATATCTCCGGAAATGAGGGAAGAACTTTACCGGAAAAGCGAATATAACGTTGTAAAGCTGATCCTTGGCAAGGACAATCCCGGCGATGACGAAAAAAACAACAAGTATTCGCGCGCCAGAATAGCTATGTCGGAATGGATACGTTCAGGCGTTCTACGTACGGATCAGGAAGAGGCCTTTTACGTATACCAGCAGGAATATGAGCTGCGCGGCGAAATTTTCAGACGTTTGGGTTTTCTCTGTCTTATGAAGGTCGAGGGAACAGAGGTCGTTCTTCCTCACGAACATACCCTTTCCAAACCCAAAGAAGACCGCATGAAGCTCATAAAAGAGGTTGAGAGCAACTTGAGTCCTATATTCGGTCTTTACGGCGGCGATGGTGGCAGGATATCCGGTGTTCTTAAGCGGCAGGCATCATCCGAGAAGCCCATCATAGATATAGAGATCGACGGCGTGAGACACATGCTGTGGAGACTTCACGACGACGGAGAGATATCGGAAATAACGGGAGCGATGGCAGGCAGAAAAATCTTCATAGCCGACGGGCATCACCGGTACGCTGTGGCGAGAGCCTACAGGGATATGTGCCGGGAGAAACAGGGGTACGACGGCAGAGCGGATCATGTGCTTATGTACCTTACGGACATGTCCGATCCGGAGAACCTTACGGTACTTGCCACGCACAGGGTGATAAAAGGCTTTAAGGGTACATCCGTAAGAGATATACGTTCCCGTCTCGGCGAATATTTCAATCTTACAAAGTTTAACGGTCTGGATGAGCTTATAGACCAGATGGACAGGCGCAGGCAGAAAAGTTATGTTTACGGCTTGTTCGATACAGAAGGGTACACGCTCCTTGAACCGATAGATCCCATCGCGCTCAGGGATTTTATAAAAGGCAAACCAGAATCCTGGAAAGGTCTAGACGTTAGCGTTCTGCATTCCTCAGTTTTTGATAAGGTACTTGGAATAAAGGCCGAAGAGGGGGATATAGTCTATTTTAAAGACCCGGAAGAGGCTCGCGAAATGGTCCTGAAAGGCGAGGGTAAAGCCGCTTTTTTCCTCAATCCCACAAAAATAGGGCAGCTTAAGGCGGTAGCTGAGGACGGGGAAATGATGCCGCAGAAATCCACCTATTTCTATCCGAAGCTGCTCACGGGGCTTGTTATAAACAGGTTCGAGGACCAGAAGGAAAAAGCCGGCAAAAGCTGCATATCATAACAAAATAAGGAAAAAAGATGTCATTTTTCTCCAGAAAACCGATTTTCGGTAAAAAGAAAAAAAGAGATATGCCCGGCGGACTTTGGACCAAATGTCCCGGGTGCGGCGAGCTTTTGTACAACAAGAAGCTGAAAGAGTCTTCAAGCGTATGCTCGAAATGTGATTACCATTTCAGGCTTGGGGCTTATGAAAGAATAGAAAACATGGTGGATCCCGGGACTTTCTCTGAAATGTTCAAGGACATGGAAAGCAAGGATCCCCTTAAGTTCAAGGGGCCGACCGGCTACCCGATAAAGATCAAGAACGATCAGAAGGCAACAGGTCTTAAAGAAGCGGCTGTCGTGGGAGAAGGATACATAGATTCAAGAAGGGTGGCCATCGGAGCCACGGACTCGAGGTTCATAATGGGCTCCATGGGATCGGTCGTTGGGGAGAAAATAACGAGGCTTATAGAGTTTGCCGACGCGGAGAAATTACCGCTAATAATAGTGTCGGGTTCGGGCGGAGGCGCCAGGATGTACGAGGGGATGTTCTCTCTTATGCAGATGGCTAAAACCAGCGCGGCGCTGGACAGGTTCAACCGGAACGGGGGATTTTTCATATCCCTTCTTACTAACCCGACAATGGCGGGGGTAATGGCGAGTTTCGCGTCGCTCGGCGACATAATAATGGCAGAACCCAGGGCACTCATAGGGTTTACCGGCCCGAGGGTAATACAGCAGACCATAAAGCAGGACCTTCCGGAAGGGTTCCAGAGCTCGGAGTTCCTTCTTGAGCATGGTCTCATAGATATGATAGTCCACCGCAACGACATAAGAAAAAAAATAGGTTCGCTCATAGACTACACTTCCGAGGCTTGACGGGCCCGGGAACGGCCTGAATTGCGTTGACAATGGCTGTCAGACTGTTGTATATAGTTTAGGGAAGAAGATTTTCCTGAAAATAAAAAAAGTGATAAAATGGCACAAGTCAGTCTAAGAAGCGTTGTTAAAGAGTTCCAAGGCGGAATAAAAGCTGTCAACGACGTTAGTTTCGGGGTTGACAACAAGGAATTCATGGTGATAGTAGGGCCTTCCGGGTGCGGCAAGACCACTACGCTCCGCCTTATAGCCGGGCTCGAGAACGTCTCCGCCGGGGAGATATTCATCGGCGAACGCAAGGTGAACGGCCTTCCTCCAAAAGACCGTGATATAGCGATGGTCTTTCAGAACTATGCTTTGTATCCTCATATGACGGTATATGAGAATATGGCTTTCGGCCTTAAACTCAAAAAATATCCGCAGGAAGAGATAGATACCCGTGTAAAGGAAGCCGCGGGCATACTGGGGCTTGAGAACCTGCTCAGCCGTAAGCCACGTGAACTTTCAGGCGGGCAGAGACAGAGGGTGGCTGTGGGAAGAGCCATAGTGAGAAAACCTCTTGTTTTTCTTTTCGACGAACCTCTGAGCAACCTCGACGCCAAGCTCAGGGCCCAGATGCGGATCGAATTAAGAAGGCTTCATATAAGGCTACAGTCCACCATGATATACGTGACGCATGATCAGACCGAGGCCATGACACTGGGGGACAGGATAGTAGTAATGAAGGACGGGGTCATACAGCAGATAGATACCCCCACAGCTGTGTATAACAGGCCTGTCAATAAATTCGTGGCAAGTTTTATAGGCGCGCCTCCCATGAATTTCATGGAGGGCAAGATAGTGAAAAAGGACAAAAAGCTGTATTTCGACGAGGGGAACTTCCGTATAAAACTTGTCGAGGGTATGTACGACGTTCTGGACAGCTATACGGACAAGAGGCTTCTTATGGGTATAAGGAGCGAGAATATTTACGACAAACTTTCGGTTTCGGAGGTCCCCCCGGAAAATATTGTTACCATGACATGCGAAGTCGTGGAACATTTGGGCTCGGAAGCGTATGTGCATCTCAATACGGGAAAACATGTTTTAATAGCCAAAGTTCCCGGGGACGCCAACCCTCAGATAAACCTGGACATGGACGTTGTTTTCGATATGAGCAAGGTGCACTTTTTCGATAAGGTGACCGAAAAAACCATTGTTTAGGCTTTTTATGGCCAACTTCATTACGCCAACTGTAAGAAAAAACGTTCTTGCCGGTTTTTCTCTGTTGCTTTTCCTTCTTCTTTTACGCAACATAAATTCCATAGGACCTTTTCTTTCCGGGAAAGTGCAGCATGTCGAGTTCATAATACTCAGTTCGGTAATTCTTACGGGCGCCTTAATGATGTTCCTTTGGAGCGCTCTTGGGGTAGTGTCAGGGCTTATTTCTTTTCTTCTTACCATGATATTCCTGCATCGGCCCCTGACATCCACGGATCCGCAATATTACGCTTCTCTGATAGTGGTTTTCTTTGTTTTTATATTCGAAGGGTATCACCTTAACAGGAAATACCACAGGTCCCGTCAGAACCACAAGGTCACTATGGAGAAGATCTCGGAGGACAACAATCTCATAAGCGACCACATGAAGAACAGGGAGAGAGAAGTTTCCGCGATGGGGACCAAGATAGACGGGCTTTTGAAACTTAAAGGCGTAGCCGACAAGATAGGGATAACTTTAAGGGAAGAGGAGATACTTAACACCGTCGCGCATGAGACCTTCGAGATATTCAAGGGGGACAACCGTGTTCTACTTTTTACCGTCAATCCCGAGTCCGGGGGGCTTAATCTTTGCTGTACACTGAAGGGCCCGGGTAGAAAGGCTTTCGAGAGCAAAAAAGGAGGCATATTCGACGGTTGGGCCATAAAGAACACCAAGAGCCTTCTGGTCAGAGACGTCAAGGAAGACTTCAGGTTCTCTGTGAAGGGAAAAGAGGAGAAAGACGACGCTGTTTCTCTTATGGTAAAACCCCTCATAATGGAAGGACGTGTTCTCGGGGTCTTGCGGGTCGATTCTCCCAAAGAGGACGACTTCACGGCGCATGAGCTGAGAATGCTGGATATTATAGGGGACCTGGCGGCTGTGGCCATGGAGAACGCCAGGCTGTACCGAAAAACCGAGGACCTGGCAATAAGGGACAGCCTGACCGGCCTATATGTGCACAGGTACTTCATGGAAAGGCTCGATGAGGAAGTCAAAAGAGCCTTGAGAAGCGGAAGCTCCTTCGCGCTTTTGATGCTGGATATAGATAATTTTAAGACGTTCAATGACGAGTACGGACACATGACGGGAGACGTTATACTTCACAATATCGGCAGCATACTGAAGAGCAAGGCCTCTGCCGGAGACACCGTCGCCAGGTACGGCGGCGAGGAGTTCGCTTTTCTGGCTTTGAATGCCGATAGGGAATCGGCCGTGAAGATAGCGGAAGAAATAAGGGCCAGGGTGCAGGAGACGCCGGTAACAGTCAGGAGAAAGAAATGTTCAGTTACCGTATCCATAGGCGTGAGCGTTTTTCCCGAGGATGCCAGGCTTAAGGACGACATAATAATGGAGGCCGACCGCGCTTTATACAGGGCTAAAAACAAGGGAAAGAACAGAGTATGCTCAAAATGAAGCCTTTCATGCTCTTTGCGCTTAACGCTCTTCTTTTGGCGGCCAGCTGGGCGGCATACGTGTTCCCGCACGGAGACGAATACCTTTTTCTTTTCGCCGTTCCTATAGTTTACGCGATGATGCCCTTCGTTTTTTCGCCCCGGCAGGCCGCCGTCATAACCGTGATGAACTTTGTTTTTCTCGTATTTTACAAGACCCTGGGCGCTCTTAACGTCATTGATATAGTCGTTTTTATGTCGCTGTTCTTTTTGGTGGCTCTGGCAAGTTATGTGGCTTCGGCCCTTTACGGAATGTTCGAGGAACTTTATCTTGATGAGGCGGGAGGGGCCCAGAGAAAGTATAACAGCCTTGTTTCCGAACTTGAGTCTATCGACAGGAGAGGGAAGAAGATAGAGACGGAGCTTTCCAGGATATCCAGGCTGTATGAGATAACAAAGAAACTCGCCCCGGCGCTTACGTTCGAGAACCTTCTTGATGAACTTTTTGATTTTCTGGAAGAGAATTTCAGCCTCACGGCGGCGCATCTTTTAGTGTGCCCGGGTATGGAATTCGTGAAATGCGTTTCAAAAAGAGTGGAGAAGCCGGACGGGGTTTCTCGCGCCGAAGACTCCATTAACTGCGGGAAAGTAATAGAGTGTTCCGCCGCACATGATACCGGGTCGTTCTTTATGACGCGCGAAGAATCAGAGGAACTGTTCGAGGAAATGGGCGTCGTTTCTGACACTTTTACCGTGTTCCCCATAAGCGTGGCCGGAGAGATATGCGCGATACTTGCCATAGAGGGGGCGCAAAGGGCGATGTACGGAAGGTTCAGGATACTTATTCCGCAGATAGCTCTTGAATTCCGGAAAGTGCAGCTTTATGAAAAGGTACAGGAACTTTCCATAATGGACGGGCTTACCGAAGTTTATCTGAGACGGCATCTCATGGAGCGTCTTACCGAGGAGGTAGACCGAGCGGAAAGGCTTAAACTCACCTTTTCCATAGGGATGGTGGATGTCGACCATTTTAAGAACTGCAACGATAAGTACGGGCATCTTGTGGGAGACGCGGTGCTTAATAAGATAGCTTCAAGGCTTAAAAAGTCCGTTCGGGAAGTCGACATGATAGCCCGGTACGGCGGGGAGGAATTCTGTCTGGTGCTGCCTGAAACAACAAAGGACCTGGCTGTATCGGTAGGCGAACGTATAAGAAAAGGCGTGGAAGAGGAAGACATAAAGGCCTTTGACGAAGAACTCAAGATGACGGTCAGCGTGGGAATAGCCACCTATCCCGAGGACGGCACAAGAATAGAAACGCTTCTGGAAAAGGCCGACACAGCCCTTTATAAGGCCAAGCGCAGGGGGCGTAACAAAGTGTGCACCGTGTAGGCATATTCCTTAAAACCGCGGTAGATTTTTGATTTTCAAAGTGGTATACTGCTGGCGGTAAAAAACAAGAAGGAAGATTTGATGAAAAATATCATCACCACCGGGAAATTCGCTAAATTATGCTCGGTTCTGCTTTGCCTTTCCATGGTTCTTGGCTGGGCCGCTCCTTCCGAGGCTTTCTGGGGAGCAGGTAAATCCTCCGCTGATCCCGAGTTCCAGAAAGTCCAGAAAAAGAACCTTGAGATATACAAGGTTCTGGAGAAAGCCAGGGCGGAAAGAGGAGTAAACAACTATTCCAAAGCAAGGGCGTACGGAGAAAAGGCTCTGAAACTGAGCCCGGATAGCCCCGTGGCCAAAGCCTTTTTAGAGCATCTTGACGACGCCGAACAGAGGTGGAAGAAATACCAGGCAGATCTGAAAGATCTTAAAATAAAGCAGAAGAAAGAGGCTTTGACGCAGAAGCAGGCCTTAAAGGCGCGTAAAAAAGAGGAAGCCGACAGGAAAAGATCCGAAAAGGAAGCGGCCGAACTTGAGAAGAAAAAAGAGAAAGACGCTTTGAGGGAGAAGGAAGAAGAGGCGGCGCCCGCGGAGAGCTTGGCGGAGGAAAAAGCCGTATTGACGGAGGAAAGCGCAAAAGAAACATCTGTCGACGAACAGGAAATTTCGAGCGCTTTTGAAAGAAGAGAGGACGCCGAGCTGGATCTTCTCGCCGGGTCAGGGCATTCGATCGTTGTGGATGGGGATAAGGTAGAGTATCTGCAGGAGAAAGGCACTATTTCGGCAGAGGGTAACGTTGCCATACAATACGGCGACGTGATACTTAAATGCGACAAAATATCCATAGATACCAAGGCTAAGATAGCCCTATGCGAGGGTAACGTGCGTATACAGCATCCCAAAGGCGTGCTGGAAGGGGATTACATAAGGTACGACCTGGCCAACAAGGAAGGCGAAATAGCCGGAGCCGATCTCAAGGCCTTCCCGTGGTTCGCAACAGCCGAAGAAACCGGCAAGGTGGGGCCCAACGAATATGTTCTTAAGAACGGATACATCACCACCTGTGACCATGACAAACCGCATTATCATCTGAAAGCCAAAGAAATAAGGGTTTTTCCGAATGAAAAAGTGATAGCCAAGAACGTGGTCTATTACCTTGGGGATGTTCCGGTTTTGTGGATACCTTACTACTATCAGCCCAACATAGACTTGAAAGCCAAGGTACAGTTCATCCCGGGAGTCACTTCGGACTGGGGATATTTTCTCCTTTCCGCCTGGCGTATGCACATAAAAGGCGAGACCAAGGCCGATCTTCTTCTCGACTACAGGACAAAGAAAGGTTTTGCTTTCGGCGGGAACCTATACTACGACCTTGACGACACCGGGATAGAGGGGCTTGGCAAAGGACTTCTCAGAGGATACTTCATAGACCAGAACGGTTTCGCCACATACGACCCGTCGGAGTTCAGGGATGAGGGAACCAAACAGGAGTGGAGAAGGCGTATACAGTGGAAACACCGTCTTGATTTTGACGATGAGACCGTGGGTATGATGGAATTCAATAAGCTCAGCGATGAGCACGTTCTACGGGACTATTTCTATAACGAGTACGAGGAAAACAATCCCGTACCTGCGAACTACATCTCGATCATTAATTCCAAACCGAACTATTCCTTCAGCCTTGAGGCTAATAAAAGGTTTAACGATTTTTACACGGTGACTCAGCGTCTGCCGGAGGCCAAGATAGATATCTTCGACCAGAGGTTGTGGAATACACCGTTCTATTACGGATCTACTTCGTCCGTGACCTATTTCGAGAAAGAGTACGAGTTTCTTTCGTCTCCTCCGGAGAAAGTGGGGAGAGCCGACACCTATCAGAAACTATCTTACGCTACGGGTATCGGGCCTTTGAGTATTGTGCCGTACGGTACCGTTGAGGGGACTGCCTACAGTAAAACTAAGAACCAGAGTCAGCCGGCGGCAAGGGGGACTTTCGGAGGGGGCGTAGATAATTTTATAAGGTTCCATCGCGTTTACGATGTTAAGACCGACTACCTGGGGCTTGACATAAACGGCCTCAGGCACATAGTCGTGCCTAAAGCTCAGTATTACTACACCTACCGGCCCAGCATGAGCAAGGAGCATTTCTACCAGATGGACGCGATAGACGCGCTTGAACACCAGAACGGCATAGAGCTTTCTTTTGAAAATAAATTTCAGACAAAAAGAGGGCTTCCCGGGGAAATGGCATCGGTTGATCTTCTTCGAAGCATAGTGACGGCGGACTACTCTTTCAGGGAGAAAGAAGAAGGCCCGCGCCTTACAATGTTATCTTCCGAACTCGAGGTCAGGCCGTACAGTTGGCTTTACTTCGACAACAGGATGGAAGTTGAGACCGAAAATTTTGCCGTAAAGACCAACAGCGTGGAAGCTGTGCTCCAGCCATGGAAGACCTTCCAGGCAGCTTTGGGATACAGATACGAGAAAAGGCCGGATGAGGAATCGCGTAACCAGTTCACTTTCGATACCAGCTGGATAATAAACCCCAAATGGAGTGTGGGGCTTTACCAGAGGTATGATATTGAGAAACTGGACATAGAAGAGCAGCAGCTTACCGTTACAAGAGACCTTCACTGCTGGGCTGTGGATATGGTATATGACATCGACGGCAGCAATATTTTCGAGGATGATTTCACGTTCTGGATGGCCTTCAGGCTTAAGGCCTTCCCCGAGCTTCCGATAGGGCTTTCAAGGGCATATGACAAGACGCCCCCGGGAGCACTTTCACAGGTTTCTCCGCCCGCCGCGGCACCGGAGCAGTAATATCTGGTTGTGCCGGCTTGAACTAACCGATTACCTAAGGGAGAGCGTATCCTGCGCTCCTCAAGATCAGCCTGCTATCTTTATACTTCAGGAGTAGATTCTTCAGGGGGTGTCCTTATTTTTATCCCTTCCGGGCGGCGGATCGTTTGTGGTGCTCGGATACACTCTCCCCGCGGGTTTCCCCCTACAACTTCTAACCCATATTTTATTGCGGCCTTTATAGGGGTATGCTATAATTTCAACTTAGTTTTTCGCTTTTTGGGGCGCTGTTTTTTGATGTTTTACAGTATTTGTTAAACAGGGATGTGACCTTTATTATTATAAGGGAATATTCATTTTTTAAGCTCCTGTGAATATGTGTTTTCTTCTCCCTTAACAGGAGAAAGGCGTATTATGAAAATAACTATAGTCGGCAGCGGTTATGTGGGTCTTGTAACGGGAACCTGTTTCTCGGATCTGGGTAACCAGGTAATATGCGCCGACAGCGACCCCGTTAAGATAGATACTCTCAAAAAAGGGGGCGTTCCCATATATGAGCCGGGGCTTGACGAGCTCATAAAGAAGAACGTTAAAGGCGGCAGGTTAAGCTTTACAACCGACATCAAAAAAGCGGTTTCCGGGTCAGAGGTAGTTTTTATTTGTGTGGGTACCCCTCCCAGAGATGACGGTAGCGCTGACCTCACGGGTATAGAGAAGGTGTCCAAGGATATAGCGGAACATGTTGATTCGTACAAACTTATAGTGGAAAAGAGCACTGTTCCGGTGGAAACAGGGGAATGGGTGAGACGCACGATAAGTAAGTTCAATAAAAGCGGCAGTGAATTCGAGATAGCGTCCAATCCTGAATTCCTGAGGGAAGGATCGGCTATAAAAGACTTTATGAACCCGGATAGGGTAGTGATAGGCGTGGAGTCACAGCGAGCCGAGAAACTTTTGAGAGAGCTTTATGAGCCGCTGAACACTAAGATAGTGGTAACTAACATAAAAGGCGCGGAGATAATAAAACACGCGGCTAACTCGTTCCTGGCTACAAAGATATCGTTCATCAACGCGCTCAGCAATATATGCGAGAAAACCGGGGCGGACGTTGAGCAGGTAGCCGAGGGCATAGGGCTGGACTCCAGGATAAATCGCCACTTTTTGAGGGCCGGCGTAGGGTTCGGAGGGTCGTGTTTTCCGAAAGACCTCAAGGCCTTCATACATATCTGCGAGAATATGGGGTATGATTTCGGGCTTCTTAAAGAGGTGGAAAAGATAAACGAGCGCCAGAAAGAAATGGTGGTCGAAAAGATACGTAAGATGATGTGGAACATCTCCGGTAAGGTCATTGCCGTATGGGGCCTTGCTTTTAAGCCTGATACCGACGATATACGTTCGGCGCCGGCTATCGACATAATAAGGCGTTTGCTTTCCCAGGGAGCTAAAATAAAAGCTTATGATCCCGTGGCTGCGGTAAACGCCGAGAGGGAACTGGCGGACTCGGGCAAAATAGAATTCTGTTCGAGCGTCTACGAGGCCGCCTCCGGAGCCGATTGCGTGGCCGTTATGACGGAATGGAACGAATTTAAAGAGGTTGATTGGGCGAGAATAAAGAAAGAGATGGCCGAGCCCGCGGTACTGGACGGCCGCAACATATACGACCCGAAAAAGATGGCCAAGATGGGTTTTACATATGAGGGGATAGGCCGGGCGTCGAGCTGAGGGTTTTGGTGCCTGGCAGTGAGGGGGCACCAATATGTATAGAAAGGAGCAACAATGATAGAGGGCGTCAAAGTGAAAAAACTAAGGCTCATACCGGATGACCGCGGACGTTTGATGGAAATATTACGGAACGACGATGATATTTTCCAGGTTTTCGGGCAGGTTTACATGACAACGGCTTTTCCCGGAGTGGTGAAAGCATGGCATTATCATAAAAAGCAGACTGATAACTTTACATGCATAAGAGGGAAGATGCGACTGGGTCTTTATGACGCCCGGAAAACTTCCCCGACTTACGGTAAAACGGAAGAGTACACTATCAGCCTCGAGAACCCTCTTCTCGTACAGATCCCGGCCGAAGTGTACCACGGGTTCAAGTGTGTGAGCGATGAGGAGGCTGTGGTCATAAATACGGTAACCCGGCCCTACGATAAGAACGATCCTGACGAGTACCGTGTAGATGCTTTTGACAACGATATACCGTTTGACTGGAAGAAATAACGAGGCGAACGTCATCCTGAGGAAGCGAAGCGACCGAAGGATCTAAATAAAAAGGTGGATTCATGAAAGGTATAGTACTAGCGGGCGGTCTTGGCAGCAGGCTTTTCCCCCTGACAAAGATAACCAACAAGCATCTTCTTCCTGTTTACGATAAACCCATGATCTATTATCCCATACAGACCCTTGTGGACGCCGGAATAACCGAGATAATGGTAGTTACGGGCGGCAGCCACGCTGGAAGTTTTCTCCGGCTTCTCGGTAACGGAACGGAATTCGGCCTCAAAGGGATAAATTACGCCTATCAGGAAAAAGAGGGTGGCATAGCCGAGGCCCTGGGCCTTGCCGAATACTTTGCCGATAACGACAAATGTGTCGTTATTCTTGGAGACAACATAATTGAAAAAAGCATAAAAAGCGAAGTCGAGAAGTTCGCCGCGCAGAAAAAAGGCGCTCGTATAATGATAAAGGAGTCCTCCAACCCCGAAAGGTTCGGCGTCGTGGAATTTGACGGCAAGAAGATAAAAAGGATAATAGAAAAGCCCAAAAATCCGCCTACGAATTACATAGTTACCGGCGTGTATATGTACGATCCGCAGGTTTTTGATTTTATAAAGGGACTTGATCCCTCTGACAGGGGAGAGCTTGAGATCACCGACGTTAACAATATGTATATCAAAAAAGGCCAGCTGGAATACTCCATGCTTGACGGCTGGTGGACCGATGCCGGAACTTTCAGGTCGCTTCGGAGAGCTACCAATCTGGTGGCCGAAAAAGAAGAGAAAAAGTTTTCAGGGGAGGGCGCCGAATGAGGCTTCTGGTGACGGGAGGGTGCGGCTTTATAGGGTCGAATTTTATAAGGCTTTTGCTCCGGGAGTACAAGGATATAAGGATAACTAACCTCGACAAGCTCACGTATTGCGGTAACCCGGAGAGTCTCGACGATATATCGTCTGACGCCCGTTATTCTTTCGTTAAAGGTGATATATGCGACAAGGAACTTGTGGAGTCTCTCGTGGGGGCGTCTGACGTTGTGGTGAATTTCGCGGCGGAAACCCATGTGGACAGGTCTATAAAATACCCCGACGACTTTATCGTAACTAATGTCTACGGCACAAAGACGCTTCTCGAAGCGGCCCGAAAAAAAGGGGTGTCCAGATTCATACAGATAGGTACGGATGAGGTTTACGGCAGCGTGGCCAAGGGGCTTTCATCGGAAGAAGATCCCCTTAAGCCTAATAGTCCCTACTCGGCCACCAAGGCCGCGGCCGACCTTCTGGCCCTTTCGTATTTCACCACATACGGTCTGCCTGTAATAGTCACGAGGAGTTCTAACAATTTCGGACCGTATCAGTTCCCCGAGAAGGTAATACCTCTTTTTATAACCAACCTTATCGATGGTAAAAAAGTCCCGCTTTACGGGGACGGCGGTAACGTAAGGGACTGGATTTTTGTGGAGGACAACTGCAGAGGCCTGGATATAGTAATGCGTAAAGGAAAGAGCGGAGAAATATACAATATAGGCGGCGGCAACCACGTCTCCAACCTTGACCTTACAAACGCCATACTATCCTCGATGGGGAAGGGAAAAGATCTTATCGAGTATGTGAAGGACAGGCCGGGGCATGACAGAAGGTACGCTCTTGATTCTTCTAAAATGAAAGATTTGGGGTGGAAACCCTCTTCGGATTTTTCGGGAGATATAGACAAGACGGTGCGCTGGTACAAGGGTAATGAACTTTGGTGGAGAAAACTCAGGGAAAAAGCCGAGATCATAAAGTGGTGAGGATCTCGCGTTTCCCGGGATAGCGGGTCTATGAAAATATTGATAACTGGCTCAAGCGGCATGCTCGGGCAGGAACTTTGCGGTGTTCTTTCAAAGAGCGGGGCAGAGTTGTCCGGAATGGACATAAGAGAGCCCGGTACGAGGTATCCATCTTTGGATAAATTTTACGAAGCCGATATATCGGACGCCGGCCGGGTCAGGAAGGCTTTAGAAACAGAAAGGCCCGATGTTGTCATCCATGCGGCGGCATGGACAGACGTGGACGGGTGCGAACTGGACAAGGACAGGGCCCGCAGGATAAACATTGAAGGCACGATCAACGTGGCATCGGTTTCGGGGGCGATCGGGACCAAACTGGTCTTTATCAGCACGGATTTTGTTTTTGACGGCAGGAAGAACTTTCCTTACAAAGAAACCGATGAGCTCGGACCTTTAGGAGAGTACGCCAGGACCAAGGTCCTGGGGGAAGAAACCGTCAAAAAACAGGCCGGAGATTTTGCCATAGTGCGTACAAGCTGGCTTTTCGGGCCTGGCGGGAAAAATTTTGTCGATACGATAATATCAAAATCATCCGCGGAAAAGAGTCTAAAGGTGGTTAACGATCAGGTGGGCTCTCCGACATATACAAAGGATCTTGCGCTGGCTTTGAAGGAGCTTATCGCGAAAGGCGTAAACGGGCGTGAGATATATCACGTGTGTAACTCCGGACAGTGTTCCTGGTATGAATTCGCGGTGAAGATAAAAAGTTTTGTTCCCCAAATGTCTGATACGTCGATAGTCCCGGTTTCTTCGGACAGTCTGGGAAGGCCGGCCGCGAGGCCCGCTTTTTCGGTTATGGATACCGGTAAGTTCACGGCGTATACCGGAATGGAACTTAGAAAATGGGAAGAGGCTCTTCGGGAATATATATCAAGGTGACCGGCGCACTCATTACTTTTTCAGAGCGCCTGTCACCCATGTGTTCTAAGACGAAGGATATAAAAACATGAATACATACACAAATCTTGAAAAGAAAATTCTAGACAAAACAGCCGTTGTCGGGGTTATAGGTCTCGGTTATGTCGGGCTTCCGATGGCCATACAATTTTCACGGAAAGGTTTTAATGTCATCGGGCTTGACTCCAGCAAGAAAAGGATAGCCCGCCTTAAGAAAGGGGAATCCTACATAGGAGACATGAAAGACGAGGATATAGCCGAAGCCTCTTCAACCGGTAAGTTCTCTGTTACGGCCAACAATAAAGCTCTTTCCAAATGTGACGTCATTATAATTTGCGTGCCCACACCGATAAACAAGGCCCTTAAACCGGATATCTCATATATACTTTCAGCGGCTAAAACGGTAAAAGAGAATTTCAGAAAAGGCCAGCTTGTGGTACTTGAAAGCACAACCTACCCGGGAACTACGAGGGACATTCTTCTTCCCACGATTTCCGGAAAGACTTTCCTGGCGGGAGAGGATTTCTTTCTCGCGTTCTCCCCGGAAAGGATAGATCCGGGAAACCCCAAATACGACTTTTCAAACATACCCAAACTGGTCGGCGGGATAACAGACAGGTGCACGGAACTGGCTAAGCTGCTTTATGAGCAGGTTACAGCTAAGGTCATAGGGCTGACATCTCCTGAGACCGCCGAGGTCACGAAACTTCTGGAAAACTCTTTCCGGATAGTCAATATCGGCCTTATAAACGAGTTTGCCCATCTCTGTCATAAGCTTGGTATAGACGTGTGGGAGGTCGTTGAGGCGGCTAAAACTAAACCTTTCGGTTTCATGCCTTTCTATCCCGGTCCGGGAGTTGGAGGACACTGCATACCGGCGGATCCGATGTATCTTTCCTGGAAAGCCCGTAAAGTAGGGTTTGAGACAAAGATGATAGATCTTGCCGCCAGGGTCAATATCAACGCCCCCAGGCACGTGGCAGACAGGGTGGAGGAACTCCTCAAGGCGGCCGGCAAAAAACTTAAGGGCGCCAAAATACTTGTTCTGGGTGTGGCGTACAAAAAGGACATAAACGATCTTCGCGAGTCACCGGCTCTGGACGTTATAAAGATCCTGGATAAAAAGAAATCCGCCTGGATATATAACGACAGCTATATACCGTACCTTGACATACACGGTCTTAAGTCCAGGAGCGTGAAGATCCTGCCGGAACTCATCAAGGAACAGGACCTCGTAATTGTCCTTACCGACCATTCCGATGTGGATTACAAACTGGTGGCGAGGAACGCTAAAAAAATATTCGATACCCGTAATATTACCGGGAAACTGGGGATAAAGGGAGAGAATATAGTTAAGTTGTAAGTAGAAAGTAGAAAGTAGAAAGGGGAAACGGGTAGGTTAAGGCTGAGGTTTAGGTTAAGGTCCAGGCTGAGAGACGTCATTATGAGCGAAGCGAAGAATCTATAGTCAAGTTAAGGTTATGACGCAATAACGCGTAACGCAAAAACGCAATAACGAGACGGTGCCTGGTCGAACTGTCCCGAGCCAGTGAAGCTGCAGTTTTATGAGCAGAGAAAACTGAAACTGCATAGCTGAACTGTAGCGAGGGGGAACCAACGTGTGTTTGTAATGGTGCCTGGCACTAACGTGTCTACAAGGAGTAAAAACATGTCTAAATACCTGGTAACAGGCGGAGCCGGTTTCATAGGCTCCAACATTGTAGAGGAACTTGTTTCTAAAGGCGAGACCGTCCGCGTACTGGACAACCTCTCTACCGGGTTCGAAGCTCATTTAAAGCCCTTTATGGATAAGATAGAATTTCTTAAGGGGGATGTTCGTAAGGAAGAAGACGTAAAAAAGGCCGTGTCCGGAATGGATTACGTTATACACCAGGCGGCCTTAAGAAGTGTAGCTAAAAGCGTTGAAGCGCCCGTACCCACGAACGACGTCAACGTTTGGGGCACTCTTAATATGCTGCTTATATCGGCCGAACACAAAGTAAAAAGATTTGTTTATGCTTCGAGCAGTTCAGCGTACGGCGACTGTGAGGTTTTCCCGGAACATGAGGGTCTTTGCCCCAATCCCATTTCGCCTTATGCCGTCAGTAAACTGGCGGGAGAGCTTTATGCCAGGATGTTTACTTACACAATGGGCCTTGAGACCGTAAGTCTAAGATATTTCAACGTTTTCGGCCCCAGACAGAATCCCGAGTCAAAGTATTCGGCGGTTATCCCGGCTTTTATTGACAGGCTTATGAAAGACCAGCCGTGTATAATAGACGGAACAGGCGAACAGTCTCGGGATTTTACTTATGTAAAGAACGTTGTGGACGCTAACATAGCTTCTTGTCACGCAAAGGGTGTAGCGGGCATGGTCTTTAATGTGGCCTGCGGGGAAAGTTATTCGGTGAACGAAACAGCCAAAACGATAGCTAAGATAATGGGGAAAAATATTCCACCCGTATATGGTGAGAAAAGAAGGGGAGATGTTCTTAAAACATACGCTGATATAACGGCGCTTAAGGAAAAGCTGGGGGTTACTCCGTCAGTGGGTTTTCACGAAGGGTTAGAGAGAACTGTTAAGTGGTTTGTTAAGAGCAAGTAGCAAGATGTAAGGAGTAAGAGGGAAGTAAAGGGGCAAGGTTAAGGTTGAGTGTAAGTGTCTGGAGACAGGCTAAGGTTGAGGTCAAGGTTTAGTTTAAGTGACTGGCACGAATGCGGCTTAAAGAATGAAAAATAACAAAACATACATACTTGGAATTTCCGCTTATTATCACGATTCCGCCGCCGCGCTTTTGGAGAACGGTAATATTATCGCCGCTGCTCAGGAGGAAAGGTTCACGAGGAAGAAACATGATCCTTCTTTTCCGTCAAAGGCTGTGGAATACTGTCTTAAAGAGGCGGGAGTAGAGCCGGGAGATCTGGATGTAGTGGCCTTTTATGATAAGCCGTTTGTTAAATTCGAACGTCTTCTTGAGACCTATCTTGCTTATGCCCCTTCCGGAATACGGTCTTTTATTCAAGCTATGCCGCCCTGGATAAAAAAGAAACTTTTCATGAAAGAACACATAAAGTCGGAGCTTGGGTACCAGGGGAGGATCATTTTTCCGGAACACCATCATTCTCACGCGGCCAGCGCTTTTTACCCCTCTCCATTCGAAGAGGCGGCGATTCTTACGGTGGATGGCGTGGGAGAATGGGCTACGGTAACCCTCGGGAAGGGCAGGGGAAACAGAATAGAACTTTTTGAGGAGATAAGGTTCCCTCATTCTCTGGGGCTTTTATACTCGGCTTTTACTTACTATTGCGGTTTTAAGGTTAATTCCGGAGAATACAAGCTTATGGGCCTGGCGCCTTACGGTGAACCTGTATACGCTCAGATCATTCTTGATGAGCTCATCGATCTCAAACCGGACGGTTCTTTTAAGCTCAATATGAAGTATTTTAACTACTGCGCCGGACTTACCATGACAAACCGAAAGTTTCATAAGCTTTTCGGCGGTCCGCCGCGAAAAAAAGAGGCTGAAGTCGAACAGAGACATATGGACCTTGCCAGATCCGTGCAGGTCGTAACGGAATCCGTGGTAATGAAGATGGCGCGTCACCTTTACGATACGACATCCTGTAGAAATCTTTGCATGGCCGGAGGGGTAGCTCTTAACTGTGTGTCTAACGGAAAGGTCTTAAGAGAAGGTCCCTTTGAAAAGATCTGGATACAACCCGCTTCTTCGGATGCCGGCGGAGCTCTTGGCGCGGCTCTTGTTGCCTGGCATGAATACCTGGGTAATGTTCGGCACGCCACTAAAACACGCGATTCACAAAAGGCGAGTCTCCTGGGGCCTGATTTTTCGGATGAAGAAGTGGAAAGATATCTTAAGGAGAACGGTATTCCTTACACGCGTATGGGAAAAGAGGATCTTTATTCCCGGGTGGCAAGCCTGATCGCGGCGGAAAACGTGATAGGGTGGTTTCAGGGAAGGATGGAATTCGGTCCCAGGGCTCTCGGCTCAAGAAGTATCCTTGGGGATCCCCGATCCGAAAAAATGCAGTCTGTAATAAACAGGAAAATAAAGTTCAGGGAGTCTTTCAGACCCTTCGCTCCGAGTATCCTCGCGGAGAACGCCAAAGAATATTTCGGGCTTGATTCAGAAAGCCCTTACATGCTGATCGTCTCGCCCGTTGCCGAAGAGAAGAGGGTCCCGATGAAAAATGACTCTTTATCGCGGGGTATGGAAAAACTTAAAGAAAAGCGCTCGGAAGTTCCCGCCATAACGCATGTAGACTATTCCGCCAGGGTGCAGACAGTAAAAAGGGAAGATAATCCGGATTATTACGCTCTTATCGAAAAATTTTCAGAGCTTCATGGATGTCCGCTTGTTATCAATACGTCATTTAACGTAAGGGGTGAACCTATTGTTTGCACTCCGGATGACGCTTACCGTTGTTTCATGAGAACCAATATGGATTATCTGGTAATGGGTAGTTTCGTCATAGATAAAAAACAGCAGGATCCTGCCAGGCTCAGGCTGGAGGAAGTGTTCGAATTTGAACTTGATTAAGGCCATACAAAGATGAAAAACGATTGGGGAAAAAAAGATTTAAGGGAATTCGGAACGGTCTTGGCGCTTATTCTTGCCATACTGTCCTTTTTGCATTTCAGAAAAGGCAATGAGAACCTGTTTATGTGGTTTGCCGGGTTTTCAGGCGCGGCTCTTATATCGGCGCTTATCTTTCCGGTCCTTCTTTCTCCTGTTTTCAGGATATTTCTAAGGGTGGCCCACGCTATAGGGTGGTTTAACACGAGGGTCATACTTATAGCGGTTTATTACCTTATCCTCACGCCTATCGGACTTGTTATGAGGTTTCTGGGCAAGGATATTCTAGACAAAAATTTCAACAGGCCCTCAGATACTTACTGGAGAAAAAGAGCGGTTATATCGGCAGATAGAGAAAGTCTTGAGAAGCAGTATTGACGAGCCTGCTTGACATTGCAAGACAGGAAAGATTTACTCGAAGTAACATGAGGAGAAAAAATGGGAAAAATGGAGCTTTTTAGAGAGCTTTGGGATTTCATGAAGGTAAGAAAAAAATGGTGGCTTCTCCCGATAGTTGTTATTCTTATTCTTCTGGGGCTCCTGGTCCTTTTTACGGAATCATCGGCCGTGGCGCCGTTCATATACACGTTATTTTGAGTTAAAGTAGTTAGGGTAAAGAGCTAAGATTGAGCTTCAGGTTAAGGTTGAGGTTGATTTAACAGAACAAAAGGAACAAAAAAGGACTAATATGCGGATATTACTTACAGGCGGCGCCGGGTTTCTTGGATCACATTTATCGGAGAGGTTGCTCAAGGACGGGCACAAAGTTGTCTGTATGGACAATTTGATAACCGGAAGTACGGATAATATTTCTCGCCTGGCGTCCAATGAGAATTTCGAGTTCATAAAGCATGATGTCTCAAAGTTCATAATACTCGACGAAAAGATAGATTATGTGCTGCATTTCGCTTCTCCGGCCAGCCCTGAGGATTATCTGCAGCATCCGATAAAGACGCTTAAGGTGGGGTCTCTCGGCACACATAACGCTCTTGGGGTAGCGAAAGAACACGAGGCTAAATTTCTCCTGGCCTCGACTTCCGAGGTTTACGGTGACCCGCTTGTGAATCCACAGCCGGAGACATACTGGGGAAATGTGAATCCCATAGGCCCAAGGGGATGTTATGACGAAGCGAAAAGGTTCGCCGAGGCTATAACCCTGGCTTATCACAGGACCCATGGTATTGACACTAAGATCGTGCGGATATTCAACACCTACGGGGAAAGAATGCGCCATAATGACGGCAGAGTGGTGCCGAATTTTATAGATCAGTCCCTTAAGGGAGAGCCGCTGACAGTCTACGGCGACGGATCCCAGACCAGAAGTTTCTGCTATGTTTCCGATCTTGTTGAGGGAATAATACGTCTTATGAACTCAAAGCTAAATGAACCTGTGAATATCGGCAACCCGGAAGAGTTGAGTGTTCTTGATTTCGCCAAAATCATAAAAAGACTTACGGGAACAAAAAGCGATATAATCTTTAAGCCGCTCCCGGTCAACGATCCCAAGGTAAGGCGTCCGGATATAACAAAAGCCAGGAAAGAGCTTGGCTGGGAACCCAGGGTCAGTCTGGAGGAAGGGATCAGCAAAACTATCGAGTGGGCTAAAGGATCTTTAAAATAAAAGGAGCACTATGCCGGCCAAGAAAGCTTTAATAACTGGGATAACGGGGCAGGACGGGAGTTATCTTGCCGAATATCTTTTGGGACTGGGATACGAGGTTCACGGTGTTGTCCGGAGAGTGGCTCTCGAGGACCAGAAACACAGGATGTGGAGGATAAACCACATAGCCGACAGGATAGTTTTTCATTCAGGGTCACTGGAAAGTTATCCGAGTTTATTTAAGATAGTGCAGAGGATCAAGCCTGACGAATGTTATCATCTCGCCGCCCAAAGTTTTGTTACGTATTCTTTCGAAGACGAGTTCTCTACGCTTAACGCCAATATAAACGGCACGCATTACATATTATCGGCTCTCCAGAGCGTAGTCCCGGATTGCAGGTTCTATTTCGCCGCATCCAGCGAGATGTTCGGCAGGGTAGAGGAAGTCCCGCAAAGTGAGAAGACCAGGTTCCACCCGCGGTCCGTCTACGGCATATCCAAGGTTGCAGGATTCGACCTTACGCGAAATTACCGGGAGGCGTACGATATGTTCGCGGTGAGCGGGATACTTTTTAACCATGAGTCCCCGAGAAGAGGATACGAGTTTGTGACAAGAAAGATCACTTCCGCCGCGGCCAGGATAAAACTTGGAAGAGAAAAGAAACTGTATCTTGGAAATCTGGAGGCGAAAAGGGACTGGGGACACGCCGGGGAATATGTTAAGGCGATGCATTCGATGCTCCAGAGGAACAGACCGGAGGATTATGTCATAGGAACGGGCGAAACCCACTCGGTTAGGGAGTTCGCCGAACTCGCTTTTAAATACCTCGGGCTCAACTACGAAAAATATGTCGAAATAGACAAGAATTTTTTCCGTCCGGCGGAAGTGGATCTTCTTGTGGCGGATCCGTCTAAAGCCAGAAAAGAACTGGACTGGGAATATAAGCTCTCGTTCGAAGATCTGGTTAACGAGATGGTGAAGTCGGATTACGAGTATTTAGCCAAGGGGTAGGAAGTAAGAAGGGGGAAGCAGAAAGAGGTTGAGGTTCAGGTTAAGGTCGAAGTGACTGGCACAGATCGTATTTTCCGAGTTGTAGTGCCTGTCACTAAGGGGTCAAAAGAAGGGACAGGTTAAGGTAGAGGTTGAAAAAAAGGAGAGGCATTATAATGAAAGTATCGCTTTTGGATCTGAAAGGCCAGTATCTGGGAATAAAAAAAGAAATAGACGCGGCTATAGCCGGTGTCCTTGAAAATCAACATTTTATACTTTCCCCCGAAGTTTCGTTTCTTGAAAAGGAAGTAGCAGCGTACACCGGCGTTTCTCACGGTGTCGGTGTAGCTTCTGGTACCGACGCCATAATTCTCGCTCTTAAAGCAGCCGGTATAGGCGAGGGTGACAGGGTAATAACGACACCTTTCACATTTTTCGCTACAGCCGAGTCAATATCCGTTCTTGGCGCTGTACCGGTATTTGTCGATATCGATCCCGACACATACAACATCGACCCCAGAAAAGTCGAGGAACTTTTAATCGAAACGCAAAAACGCAATAACGCAGAACTCAGAACGATAAAAGCTATTATCCCAGTCCACCTTTATGGCCAGTGCGCAGATATGGATCCTATCATGGCTATCGCTGAGAAATATGGGCTTACGATAATAGAGGACTGTGCCCAGGCTATGGGAGCGGTCTACAAGGGTAAGAAAGCCGGGAGTTTCGGACTTGCCGGGGCATTTAGCTTTTTCCCCAGCAAGAATCTGGGCGGGTTCGGTGACGGAGGAATGGTCCTTTCTTCGAGCGAAGCATTTATCGCGCTTGTCAAAAAGCTCAGGGTTCATGGAAGCAGCAAACAGTATGTTCACGATCTTATAGGGTACAATTCCCGTCTTGACAGCCTGCAGGCCGCCATACTCAGGGTTAAGCTTAAAAAACTTGATACCTGGCTTGAAAAACGCAGAAAGATAGCCGCGGAATACAATAAGGCATTCTCGAACTCGGGTAAGATAATCGCTCCTAAAACAGGGGAGGGTAATGTCCACACTTATCACCAGTATACTATAGCGGTTCCCGACAGGGACGGCATGCTGAAGTATCTCGAGGAAAAAGGTATAGGCTCAAGGGTGTACTATCCTGTGCCGATGCATCTTCAGCCATGTTACAAGAACCTTGGCCACAAAGAAGGGGATTTCCCGGTTTCCGAGAAGGCCGCGAAAAGCGTTCTGTCCCTGCCCGTATATCCTGAACTTACGGAAGAAATGATACAGTACGTGATAGATACCGTATTGGCGTTCTAGTCCGGGACTCGGTGCCTGGCACTATTAGTGCCAGGCACCAAAGTGTCTCCATGTAAGGCGCATAAAAATAAGACAAAACTATGTATCTATCTGTCATTATCCCTGCTTACAACGAAGAAAAGAATATAGAGGGTACTCTATCCGAGATAGAGAGCTATCTGTCCAAAAAAGATTTTCTTTCAGAACTAATACTAGCCGATGATGGGTCGACAGACCGGACAGTCACCAAAGCCCGAGGATTTGAAGGGCGAATTGTCAATTTCAGGATAATAGAAAGCAAACCCAATCATGGAAAGGGTTACGTTGTTAAAAAGGCCATGCTTGAGGCAAGGGGAGAGTACGTTCTTTTTATGGACGCCGATAATTCCACTTCCATAAAAGAGCTTGAGAAGTTTTATTCGGAATTCGGCTCCGAAAATTCTATTTACATAGCTTCAAGGCGCATGTCGGGCGCGGATGTGAAGGTGCCGGTATTACGGCGCGTACTGGGTCTTGTGTACATACTTTTCGCAAGGATGCTTTTGGGGCTTTGCGTAAGTGATATCAACTGTGGGTTCAAGGTATACGACAAAAAGTCCTCCCGGGATGTTTTCAGAAAACAGATAATGAACGATTGGAGCTTTGACGCGGAAGATCTTTTTATAGCTAAAAAATACGGCTACAAGATAAAAGAAATACCCGTGGAATGGAAACATAAGTACACGTCAAAGGTCAGACCTTTAAGGGACGGCATCAAAAGTTTTTTGAGCCTTGCAAAAATAAGGGTGAACGACCTTGCTGGAAAATACAACTGATATTGGTGACAGGCACCACCGGTGCCTGTCACCAAACTAGAAAGCAGCAGCAGTCATCCTGAGAGAGGCCGCAAGGCCGACCGAAGGATCTAAAAAAAATGAATAACATGTATCTTTCAATAATTATCCCGGCCTATAACGAGGAAAAACGCATAGCCGCGTCACTTGACAAAATACACGCCTATTTTGAGGGGCGTAACATTAAGTATGAGGTAATACTGGTTGATGACGGAAGTGTTGACGGGACGGTGAAAGTTTCAAGGAAGAGCCTACTCGAGGCCGAAGGAAAACTCAGAATACTCTCCAACGCTAAGAACAGAGGTAAAGGGTTTTCCGTCAGAACCGGCATTTTGGCCTCTAAGGGAGAATATGTTCTTTTCTCGGACGCAGATCTTTCCACTCCAATTGCTGAATTCGATACGCTACTTGATGTCATGGCACAGGGGTACGATCTTGTGATGGCTTCACGAAGCGTAAAAGGGTCTAAGCTCAAGGTGCCGCAGCCATGGTATCGCCAGACGATGGGAAGGATCTTCAATGTTTTCGTGAAAGCGCTTTTCTTCAGTGAGTATAACGACACGCAGTGCGGGTTCAAACTTATAAAAGGAGAAGCGGCGAGAGAAATAGCTCTTGAGATGAAGATCGACGGATTTTGTTTTGATGTGGAAATGGTATATCTGGCCCAAAAGAAGGGTTACAGGATAAAAGAAACAGGGGTCGTGTGGGAGAATTCTCCCGAAAGTAAAGTAACGGTTTTGAACAGTTCCCTTAACATGTTCATGGACCTATTCAGGATAAAAAAATGTCACGGGTAGTTTTGCCTGAAAAAACGCGGTTAACGCTTTTAGGTATCCTGTTGGCCGGGTTTTTACTTCGCGTGTGGGGAATAAGTTTCGGGCTTCCTTATCAATTCCATCAGGATGAGCCTATTGTGGTGAACCATGCTCTTGCCTACGGTACGGGGGATCTTAACCCCGGGTTCTTCGCTATCCCGCCGCTCACTTCGTATATTCTCTTCTCTCTATACGGGCTCATGTTCCTTGTCGGAAAGGTCATGGGCGCCTGGCAGGGGACTCAGGATTTTGCTGTTTCATTTTTCAGGGATCCCACGATATTTTACCTCGTCGGAAGATTTTTCATAGGGGTTCTCCCGGGAACAGCGTCCATTTTTCTTACATACAAGTTAGCTGAAAGATCTCTGACGAAAAACGCCGCGCTTTTCGCCGCGGCCGTAATGTCGTTCAGCTTCTTGAACGTCGTCAATTCGCATTACATATACACCGATATGCTTCTTACGGCGCTTATACTGCTTGCTTACGAGAGGTTGTTTTTCCTTTTTAAGGCTCCGAATTTTAAAAATTACTGCCTGTCAGGTATTTTCATCGGTCTTTGCATAGGGGTAAAATATAACGGGGTAGTGATGCTGGCGCCTTATCTTCTGGCCCATTTTATGTCGTCACGGAAGTCCCTTGGGGAAATATTCTTTTCAGCGAAATTGTGGTTGGGTTTTCTCCTTATCGCCGCGGCATTTATTATGGTAAACCCTTTTGCCGTAATTGATCTCGATGGTTTTATGAGGTCATCTTTGAGCCAGAGCGGAGCCTTCTGTTATACTGGCTGGACGCATCATTTGACATACTCTCTTTTTCAGGGCATCTCAGTTCCTATAGCTCTAATGGGCGGGCTTGGGATATTTTTTTTCGCTTTTAGTAATGACGGATGGCACAAGATCGTAGCGGTATTCCCGGTCGCGTTATACGCTGTTCTTGTCTTTAAAAGCCAGCATTTTTCAAGATATGTCATCTTTCTTGTGCCTTTTCTGGCCATAGGGGCAGGATATCTTTTGTTTGACCGGTTAGGGTTTTTGGGATCCGGCCTGAAAGCCAGAAGAGCGGCGATCATGATGGCATTTTTGTTTTTAGTCCCTACCACAGTTAAATCGGTCAAGGCCGATATTCTTTTCAGTTCTCTGGATACTCGCGTAATAGCGGCGCAGTGGATAAAAGATAACGTGAAGCAAGGTTCAAGGATAGCCTGCGACAGCACCAGTTTCAGGCCCGCCTTAAGCCAGCCTTATTCTCAGCTTGTGGAAAAACGCCTGAAAAAAAGAGGGTATAAAGAAAATTCCAGCGTTTCGGATATCAAGTTGGAACTCATGATAAGTGTTTCAGATCCCGCCGAGACGGGTTACCCGCTTTACTTTCTCTACGAAGATCCTTCCAGTCAGGGGCAGTTCCTCAGCACTCTTCCGGCGATGCCATATGAAGTTGATGAGCTGAACGCTGCCGGGATAGAGTATGTAACCGTAAATAATCAGGTCACAAGTCCTAAAAAGGAAATATTCGTTAAGAAATTGGGTCCGGAGTGGAAGATATATAAAGACGTTAGCCCTTATCGTGACGGTGTTTTTAGACCCACGCTCGACCTCATAGCGTCGACTTACATGGCTGTCAAGGACGAGGATGTTTTTACAAGAGTGTCCCCCGGGCCTGCCATAAGGATATACCAAAGAGCGCTTGAAAAATGAAAAAACATTCAGTTTTCATTATCCTTTTCGCTTCAGCCCTTTTACTCTTTCTCCGGGAGCTTATCAGCATGAAAGGCGGGTTCCTCTACGGGGACTATTCCGATCAGTTCTACCCGTGGAGCATGATATACGCCGGGAACATAAAAAACCTGGTTTTACCTTTTTGGACGAGATATGTTCAAAGCGGCTTTCCGGTCATGGCGGAAGGACAGATAGGGGGGTTCTATCCGCCGCACATGATCTTTTACTTTCTTTTCCCTTTCAGATTCGCGTATAACTACCTCACGGTGATACATTTCGCTCTTGCAGGTATATTTACTTACATCTACACAAAAAAAATGGGGGGATGCGAGTGGGGAAGCGCCCTCGCGGCCTTTATTTTCTGTTTCGGCGGGGCATATGCCGGGTGCATGATAAATACGGCTACGCTCAAAGCCCTGACGTGGCTTCCTCTGGTTCTTTTTCTTTATGAGAAATATTTTGAATCTCGCAAGCCCGCTATATTGGCATTTGCCGGAGTCGCTACGGGGCTTCAGCTTCTTTCCGGGGCTCCCCAGGCCGCGTTATACAGCGCTTTTTTGTGCCTGGTGTACTTTTTAACCGGTCTCGGCGTCAGGGGCAAGGTGAGATTTTCGGACATTGCCTGGATGTCCATGACAATGGCCATAGCAGCGGGTATTTTTCTTCCGCAGTTCGTTTTAACCAAAGTCCTGGCCGGCTTATCATGGAGGTCCGGGGCAAATCTGGATTTCGCTTTATCCGGGTCATTTTCTCCGCTGGCTTTTATAAGCGTCGTTTTCCCGTATCCCGTTCCCGGTGGAGCCAGGGTCTACATAGGTCTTTTGAGCGTTTTGTTCCTCATGACGGCTGTCCGGAAAAATCTGAAGGCCAGGACGATATATCCGATATTTGCCGTATTGGCGGTTTCCGTATTTGTAGCTCTTGGTAAATACAATCCGCTTTTCGCCGCGATGATAAGGTTTTTCAGGATATATGATTTCAGGGGGCCGTCCAAAGCCATACTCTTCACTATTTTTTCTATGTCTGTGCTTTCGGGGATAGGTTTTACAGTGTTTTTTGAGAAGGGAAAAGACCGACAGTTTTATTTGCGGATATTTTCGGGATTTCTCTCTTTTATGCTGGTGGTTTTCCTGGCCTCAAAGGCGGTTCTTGTTATCTTCAAGGACAGGATCATATCTCTCGGGGAATATCTTGTTACCCGAGACATCTACGGCCAGCCCTTTCACAGGCATGACCTTTCAATATACCTTAAGAAAGTGAAGGGTTTTTACGACTCCATGGTAGCAAGTTCCTCTTTGTCTCTCTGGCCCAATCTTTTTTCGGTGCTTCTGTGCGCGGGGCTGATAGCGGTTTGTTTTTACGTGTTAACGGGTAAGAAGAAAATCATTGTTTTTACGCGTTCGGCCGCTGCCGCGCTAATATTTATAGATCTTGCCGTTTTCAGTTCTTACGGAACAGGTTTCAGGGGTAACATAAGGAACTTTGATTTTGTAGATCCGGCTTACAGCGAAATATTCAAAGTCATCAAGAAGGATAAGACCCTTTTTCGCATTTTTCCGTACAATGTGGCGTCCGCGAAATTACCGAACTGGACAGTGCCGAGCTTAAATTCGATATACGGGATAGACAGTATAGCCCTGTACACCCCGCTGGCGAACGAGTATTACAGAAAAGAACTTGAGGAGCTGGAAGTGGTAGATAACGCTCTGGGCCTCAAGGCTCCGCAAGAAGGTTCATTAGGGGAAAACCGGTCTCTTATTGAAGCGCTTAACGTTAAGTATGTCATAAGCCCGGAAAAACTTAATGAGCCCTGGCTGGATCTTGTTGTTTCGGAGGGGGAGATATCATTGTACAGGCTTAAGGAAACTCTTCCCAGGGCTTTCGCCGCAAAACAGCTGAGTTTTGAGGGGATAGACAGGTCTATTCCCGTAGCGGTAGTGCGGTATTCTCCGGGGTACGCTGTATTTGAGCTTGAAATGCCGTATGCGGGGTTCCTGGTGTTCTCGGAGAACAGGTATCCCGGGTGGAATGTTAAAGTTAACGGAAAGACCTCCCGAATAGAACCATTTTCGGTGATACAGGCCGTCAGTCTGAGCGTGGGGAAAAATGTTGTTGAATTCAAATACAGCGCCTTTTCAGGTTTGGCTTCAAATACGGAGATGTGAGCAATGAGCCAGGGATGTTTTCGCAAGAATACTCCGGTTTTTATATTGTTCATCCTGTCAATAGCGTTCACCGCGCTTTCCGTTACAAGTCTTGTCAGAAAGTCGCCTACCTGTGATGAGACCGGGCACCATATAGCGTCAGGGTATATTTTTCTGACAAAAGGCGATTTTTCTTTTTCCACCGAGGTTCCGCCGCTTTCTCGGTACATTATGGCTTTGCCGCTACTGGCTCTCGAGCTTGAACTTCCGGATGAAAGGTCTTTCTGGGCCAGGGAGGACAGAGGCGAATTCTCCAGAGAATTCATATATGGCCTAAATAGGGAAAAGGCGGATAAGATAGTTCTTTTCTCGAGGTTACCCATCGTAGTTATCGGGCTTTTTGGGGGATTTTTCCTTTTTTTCTGGACAAGAAGGCATTACGGGGACCTGACGGCCGTGCTTGCGGCTTTTATGTACTTTTTATGCCCGAACATGATCGCGCATTCCAGCCTTGCTACCACAGACATGACGGCAACTGTATTCATAATGCTGTCAGTATTCTGTATGTGGGATTTTCTCGAAAATCCCCGTACGGAACGCGCCCTGGTTTCCGGCGTGACGCTGGGTCTGGCCCTTCTCAGCAAGTTTACCGCGGTTTTTCTTTTACCCGCCTATATCCTTGTCTCTTTCGGTCTTTTTTTTAAATACCGGGAAGAGGAAAGGTCGCGCTTCGGGAAGGCTATGCGTACCATGCTATTTGTAGTTTTTCCGGCGGCTTTTTTTATCCTGTGGGCGGGGTATCTCTTTGAATTGAGGCCTCTCCTTGAGGGAGCCATGAGGGCTTCTCAAAAAGAGGGGTTTTTTCTGGAATTTCTAAATAAAATATTCCCTTCAGCGGGAACCGGACTAACGGATCTTGCGAGAAAGTTCCTTTATTCTGTTCCCGTTCCTTTAAGTTCTTTTTGGGTTGGGATAGCCGGAATAGCGAGGCATAGCGCGGAGGGTACCAGGAACTTTTTTATGGGTTCCTGGAGCGCCATGGGTAACCCCATTTATTACGCCGCGGCGTTCATTATAAAAACACCTATCCCGGTCGTGATAGCTTTTTTTACCGGGACGGTGCTTGTATTCACAAAACGGGAAAAAAGAGATCTAAACCTGTATCTTTTATTTTTCGCAGTTATGTTCTTTGTAGCGGCGTCGCGTTCCAACCTTCAGCTGGGACTGAGATACGTACTGCCGGCATATCCCATGATCTTTGTTATAGCCGCTTTGGGAATGGGTACCCTTTTAAAAGGGGGGAAGATCTTAAATTTTCTCGGAGCTGGCCTTGTGGTCTGGACAGCGGTTCTGCATTTTTTCGTGTGGCCCGATTACCTGAGCTATTTCAACGAACTTGTGGGCGGTACTGAGAACGGTTATTTGTACCTTAGGGATTCTAATCTGGATTGGGGGCAGGATCTCCCGGCTCTTAAGAGCTACATGGATAAAAACGGTATAAAGGAAGTCAGGCTAGTTTATTTCGGTACAGCCGATCCTTCATACTACGGAGTGAAGCATATTGATGTTAACGAGGAAGAGAGAGAGTTTCCTCAAGAGGCCGTGTATGCCGTAAGCGCCCAGTATCTGGAATCTCTCGGGTGGACAAAACATGAGAAAGTCTCAGCCACAGCCGGCGGGTCGATACTGATTTACGACATGCGGAAAAAATAGGGGTGTGTACATGAAGGTCTTAAGCAAAGCGGCGAACGTTATCCTGATGCTGTTTTCGGTTTTTGTGTGTTTATTTTTTGTGGAAATTTTCCTGAGAGCTTTCTATCCGCAGATACTGGAACTTAAAATAAATTATGAATGGAGAGCCGATGACGAGATCCTTCCATATGTTCCCAGGCCTTCTTACAGCGGGAGAATGGTTTTAAAAAACCAGTTTGATGTGGGAATGAACATAAATTCCTCAGGGTTCAGAGGGAAAGAAAATATTTCCCATGAAAAAGTCCAGGGAGAGTTCAGAGCAGCTTTCATAGGGGATTCTTTTACTTTCGGTTGGGGTGTGGAGGATGAAGAAGCCTATCCTTTTCTTTTCGGTAAGGCCCTTAAAAAATTAAATCCGGCGGGCAAGGTAACTATAATTAACGCGGCTGTGTATGGATACGATATAGTGCAGTACACGGAAGTTTTTAAAAGGGTCTTGAAATATTCTCCGGACGTCATTTTTCTTGGTTTTTGCCTGGAAAACGACCTTAACATAACACCGCTCAAGGGCTCCGCAGGGGAAGTAAAAGAAGGGGTCAGGATAGAAAAAAAGGATCTAGCTTTTCACGTAAGGGAGTTCATAAACCGTTTACACCTGGTCACAATGGTGAGAGACAGGCTTTACATAACATTTCCGTCGATAAGGAACCTGATGCTGGCTTCCGGGATAAACAACAAGCGCGATATTTTTCTTGAGGAATACACCGATGCTTTGAAAAATTCCTGTAATGAAGCTGAAAAGATACTTGTTAAAATGTCCCGCGAGGCGAAGGAGAAAGGTATAGATTTTGCAGTTGTTCTTATACCGCTAAGGGAGCAGATATACTGCCGTGAGGAGCTGAATAAGTTCCCGGGATACAATGTTGACAGGCCAAATGAAGTTTTGTCTGATATGCTTGAAAGAAACGGTATAGCCTGTATTGATCTTTTACCGGAAATGGTCAAAGAAAGCAATATTAGTGGGAAGAGACTGTACTTCGACATAGATCCCCACTGGACTCGAAGGGGGCACTCTGTCGCCTCTAAAATATTGGAAAAAGAGTATTTAAGAGTCTCGGAGATACGGTAAAAAGGGCAAAGGTGAGAGATGAGAACATATTACAGATCAGTAGGGGGAATGATCTTCCTGCTTTGGGTCTCAGCGGTTCTTATATGTTACATATTCCTTAGTATCCTCCCAAAAATAAAAGACTTACAATAAAGATGCTCGCGGTATCATGAATACTATTGAATATCAATGAATAGTATTGACGTGTAAAGATGTTTATGGTATTCTGCACCTGTTTGAATTTCAAGCCACATCTAAGCCGTAGCTGGGAAACAAAAAGTCATTGGGGGTAAAATGGAGATAAACGATAACACGGTCTATACGGTAAAAGAAGCCGAGGCTTTACTCAAGGTATCTACAAGTACCATGATGAGGTTAATTAAGAAAGGAATAATAAGGACCGCCAAAGTGGGCAAACAGTATCGAATCCTGGGTAAGGAACTTTTAAGAGTGGTTTCTCCCAAGGTAGAAGACAAGGTAGGGAAAGCCTACAATAAGGCCCGTAACTGGCTGCATGAGGGAGAGGAATAAAAGAGCGCCGGTATATTTTCTATTTTCAATTTACGCAACTTTCAGGGGGAAAAATGGAGAAGATATTCAAAAATAAAACAGTGCTTATAACGGGCGGGACAGGATCTTTCGGGAATAAATTCACCGAAACCGTGCTTGAGAAATACTCTCCCAAAAAACTTATAATTTTCAGCCGTGATGAAATGAAGCAGTGGGAGATGGCGAAAAAATTCAGCGTGGCGAAATACCCTAACATACGTTATTTCCTGGGAGATGTGAGAGACGCCGACAGGCTTCACAGGGCTTTTAACGGCGTGGATGTCGTTGTGCACGCGGCGGCCATAAAGATAGTTCCGACAGCCGAATATAACCCTTTTGAAGCTGTCAAGACCAACGTTATAGGGGCTGAAAACGTAATAAATATGGCTATCGACAATGGAGTTAAGAAGGTGATAGCCTTAAGTACCGATAAAGCCGCGAATCCTATAAACCTTTACGGGGCGACTAAACTTTGTTCGGAAAAAATGTTCGTTGCCGCTAATAACTATTCCTCAGGAAAGACAGAGTTCAGCGTGGTCAGGTACGGAAATGTTTTTGGTTCCAGGGGGAGCGTCGTACCTTTTTTTAAGGAGTGCAGGGCAAAAGGCGTGGTACCCATAACGGATCCGAGAATGACCAGGTTCTGGATAACCCTGGACCAGGGAGTAGATTTTGTTTTAAGGTCTCTTAATGACATGAAAGGGGGAGAGATATTCATACCCAAGATGCCGAGTATTAAGATAGTTGAGCTTGCCCAGGCGGTCTGCCCAAATTGCCGGCATAAAATAGTGGGCGTAAGGGAAGGGGAAAAACTGCATGAGACACTCGTGTCGGCGGATGACGGGATCTACACCAATGAATATAAGGACAGGTACATTACTTATCATTACGTTGTGCGCGGCAGGGAAAAGAAGGACGGGGGAAGGGCCTTGGATTTCAATTTCGAAGGGTACAGAAGTGACAATAATAAAAGCTGGTATACCTTGAGTGATCTTAAGAGGATGGTTAAAGATTCTTAATGCCGTTGATAAAAGCGAAGGACGGAAAAATGCTTAAGAGCATTCCATATGGCAGGCAAACAATAGATATAAACGATATCAGAGCCGTCATAGAGGTCTTGAAAAGTGACTGGCTGACCCAGGGGCCCACGGTAGCAGAGTTCGAAAAAGCTCTGGCTGCTTATTGCGGCAGCAAGTACGCGGTAGCGGTTTCCAACGGTACCGCGGCTCTCCATATCGCCTGTATTGCCTCGGGTCTGGGCAGGGGGGACGAAGCTATAACGACCCCAATGACTTTCGCCGCGACAGCCAATTCCATCCTTTATTCCGGAGCTAAGCCCGTTTTTGCCGACGTGGATCCGGCGACGGCCAATATATCGATCGATGACATCAAGAGGAAGATAACAAAGAGAACTAAAGCCATACTTCCCGTGGATTACGCCGGTGTGCCATGCGATATCGCCGAAATATTTAAGATAGCCAAAAAGAATAAACTTGCGGTCATCCAGGATGGGTGCCATGCTTTAGGGGCTGAGTACAGGGAACGGGACAGGTGGGTAAAGGTGGGAAGTTGCGAACACTCGGATATGACCGTATTCAGCTTTCATCCGGTAAAATCCATAACTACCGGGGAAGGGGGAGCTGTTCTTACAAACAGCCGTAAGTTTTACGAGAAACTTCTGGAGTTAAGAACGCATGGGATAACCCGGGATGAGAAGAAATTAATATGCGGAGGAAATAGTAACGGAGGGTGGTATGCCGAGATGCAGTCCCTCGGCCTGAACTATAGGATAACGGATTTCCAGTGCGCTCTTGGCATTGCGCAGCTAGGAAAACTCGACGGATTTATTTCAAAAAGAAGGGTTATCGCTGAAGAATATTCGCGAAAGTTCGCTTCTAACCCTTACTTTGATATCCCGGTACGGGATCATAGGAAGAGGTCAGCCTGGCACCTGTATCCTATAAGAATGAGTGATGCTCATGCGGGATCGAGAAAAGAAGTTTTTGAAGAACTGCGCTCAAGAGGTATAGGCGTTCAAGTACACTATATCCCTGTCTACCTTCACCCTTATTACAGGGGGCTTGGGTACAAACCGGGTCTTTGTCCGAATGCCGAGAGGTTTTATGCAGGGGAGATAAGCTTGCCGATATATCCTCTTATGAAAAAAACTGAAACGGCAAGGGTAATAAAAACAGTCATGGACATTTTTAAAAGAAGGGGAAAATAATGGAAATTATGACAAAACAGCTGGAGAAATGGACCGGTGAGTTCGGCAGAAAATATGTCGGGAGAAACACCTTTTCCCCCGGCAAATTAGACGCGGTTTACAAAAAAATGTACGGTATTACGGCCAGCAGCATAACTAGAGACTTTCTCGGTAAGCTGGATAAGGACATGAGGATACTCGAGGTGGGTTCGAATGTCGGCAACCAGCTGGCCTTGTTTCAAAAGTTGGGATTTAAAAATCTTTATGGGGTAGAAATAAACCGGTATGCCGTGGAAAAAGCCAAGAAGAGACTGAAAGGGATAGATGTGATATGCGGCTCAGCCTTCGATATTCCATTTAAAGATGGGTTTTTTGATCTTGTGTTCACGGCGGGAGTTTTGATACACATAAGTCCGAAGGATATAAGTAAGGCTCTTTCTGAAATTTACAGGACAAGTTCGCGGTACATATGGGGATACGAGTATTATTCACCGGAATATCATGAAATAACCTACAGGGGCAGGAACAATATGATGTGGAAGGGGGACTTTGCCGGGATGTTCAAGGAGAGTTTCCCCGAATGCCGTATCATCAAGCATAGGCTGGTTAAGTACATAGGCAGCGATAATGTCGACAAGTTTTACCTCATACGGAAATAGTTTTATGGAAAAATTCAGGGAACGAATGAAAAAAGTCATAGATGAGCCAGAGCTGAACGGCGATACTATCCGGCTCGAGGGGCTTTCTCTGAAGCACGTAAGCCAGCGTTACACGGACTGGTTCAACGACAAAGAGGTCTGCAGGGACAATCGGCACGGACAGGGAGATAACACTTTAGAAAAAACGGCCAGGTATGTGGAAGAGGTGGACAGGTCCGGCGACAAGGCGGTATTTGCCATAATAAACATGGCCGACGGCCGGCACGTTGGTAATATAAGTCTGTCCATATCGTGGGAGAACAATTCCGGAGAAATATCCATAATTATCGGCGAGAAAGATGTCTGGGGCAGGGGGATAGGTCTTGAGGCGTACAGACTTGTGACAGAATACGCTTTCGAGACGCTTGGGCTTAACAGGGTTTTTTCGGGGATGACGTCACGTAATAAAGCGATGATAAGGGTTGCTGAAAAGAACGGGATGTTGTTTGAGGGTATAGAAAAAAAAGTTTTTTTAAAGGACGGAGAATATCTCGATATAGTGAAATACGCTAAATCCAACACAAAGAACAAAGAGTGAAATGAGAGCTTATTTTTTTACAGAAGGCGGAAAGGGAAGAGGGGCGGGACATGTTACACGGTGTCTTTCTATCGCCCAGGCCTTTAAGGAAAGGGGGATCCAGGCAGTTTTTTATCTGGACGGGGATGGCAGCGCCGGAGATATTTTGTCGGGGGTCCAATATGAGCTCATAAACTGGATAGAACACAGCCGGACGGCACTCAAAAACATAAAAGGCGATGACATTGTTATAGTTGATTCATATGATGCAGATTTTAGTTTCTATAGCGAAGTGTCAAGAATAGCGGGGGTTCCCGCATACATTGACGATACGATGCGCATTGAATACCCGAAAGGGGTTGTTATCAATGGTTCCGTCGGAGCGGAGAGCATGCCATACCCTCGTCCAGTGGGAATGAGGTATCTTCTGGGCACACAGTACATACCTTTACGCAAGGCGTTCTGGCAAGAGTCTCGTAAACATATAAGAAAGTCCGTCAGGAAAGTAATGGTTACTTTTGGCGGGGAAGACCCCGCCGGGATGACACATAAGGTGGTGGATCTTTTCAGGAAAAAATTTACTGAAATTGAACTTGCGGTGGTAGTCGGAAAGGGTTTTAAGGGAGAGTTCCTTGCAAATCCCGGAGAAGGGGAAAAGATCAAGTACGTATTCTATCCCGACGACGGGGCAATGAGAGAACTCATGCTTGATGCTGATCTTGCCGTTTCGGCCGGAGGCCAGACACTTTATGAACTGGCCAGAACGGGAGTCCCCACCATAACATTTGCCGTCGCCGAGAATCAGAGCAATAACATATACGGCTGGGAAAAGGCCGGTTTTATCAAAAATGCGGGCTATTGTTATGATCCGGGCGCGCTGGAGAATCTGGAAAAGCTTATTATGGAACTGTCAGATGAAAATACCAGGCTTTCCATGAGCTTGTCAGGGAATGCCCTGGTAGACGGGAAAGGGGCTATGCGAGTTGCGGACAGTATTGTGGGGAGGTTGCGCCGTGAGGCCTAACACCAAAATGAGGACATGTTTTATGGGAGGCAGACAAGCCGGTGTTTTAGGTGTTATGACTATCCTTGCCTCGGGAAGCGGCATAGTAGCCGCTGTAAGTTATAGCGAGGATACCGACAGGATCTTGAAGTTGCTGGGTATACCTGTATTCCGAAGCATAAAAACGAAATCATTCAGGAATTTTCTAAAAAAATCAGATCTTCTTGTCAGTGTTCACGGGCGGGAAATAGCCGGAAATGACATTATATCGCTACCCCGTGTAGGAGCGATAAATGTTCATCCGTATCTTTACAAATACAAAGGTGCCGATCCTGTGGGGAAAGCTCTTTCTGAGGAGAATTTTAAGGCAAGTGTGGGAGTTCACTTAATGACCGAGGAAGTTGACGCCGGGAAGGTTATCGTTGAGGAATTCGTAGATATTAGGGGAGTATCTACCCCGGAGGAGGCGTACAACAGACTGTATCCCTATTACGCGAGCGCCCTTCTGTCAGCGCTTTTTAAAATATGGCGGAGGACCAATGGCCGTAAAAAATCTGTTCGATAAGAGAGGCTGTTTCATTGCTGCCGAGGTTTCCGCAAATCACGGACAGGACCTTACCAGGGCTGTAGCCATGATAAAAAAGGCCAAAGAATGCGGGGCTGACGCCGTAAAATTCCAGACCTATACTCCCGACACCCTTACGATAGATTCGGATAAGAGGTTTTTCAGGTTACGGCACCCCAAGTGGGGTGGACAGACGCTTTATCAACTTTATTCCAAGGCGTTCACCCCCTGGGAATGGTTCCCGTTGCTGAAAAAAACAGCGGACGATGAAAAAATAACTTTTTTTTCAACGGCCTACGATAAAAGTTCTGTGGATTTTCTGGAGGGGATCGGTGTGCCTTTCCACAAGATAGCGTCTTTTGAGATTGTGGATATACCCCTTATCGAGTACGCCGCAAAAACCGGTAAGCCTTTGGTTCTCTCGACCGGAATGGCTGATCTCGGAGAGATAAAACGGGCTGTAATGGCCGCCAGAAGAGCCGGCGCAGGAGAAGTGGTCCTCTTGAAATGTGTTTCGAGTTATCCTGCCGATCCCTCCGAGATGAACCTTAGAACTATTCCGGATATGGCTAGAAGGTTCGGCGCGCGGGTCGGGATATCGGATCACACCCTTGATACGGCCGCTTCGGTAGCCGCGGCGGCCTTGGGAGCGGTAATGGTGGAAAAACATTTCACCCTTGACCGTAAAATACAAACTCCTGACAGTTTTTTCTCCATAGAACCTTCTGAGCTTGAAGCGCTGGTCAGGGACATACGTGTGGTCGAGAAAGCTCTAGGACAAGCAAGTTACGGCACAACAAAGAAGGAAAAAACCAGCAGGGTATTCCGACGGTCTTTATTTGCCGTTAAGGATATTAAAAAGGGGGAGGTGATAAACGAGGAGAACGTTCGGTCTATCCGGCCATGTTTCGGGCTTGAGCCGAGGTATTTTAAACGAATTGCCGGCAAAAAAGCCAAAAGAGGCGTTACAAAAGGAACTCCTATTAAACTGGATCTCGTAAAATAACGGAGGTATCAAAATGAAGTATTGCAAAAGATGTGTTCAGCCGGATACGAGACCCGGGATCTACTTCAACGAAGAAGGAGTCTGCGGGGCATGCCTCTACGAGGAGGAATCAGATCGCCAGATCGATTGGGTTAAGCGGGAGAAAGAACTCCACGATATAGCCGAGTGGGCAAAGAAGACCACAAAGGCTCCCTACGATTGCGCGGTCGGGATAAGTGGTGGTAAAGATTCTACTTTTCAGGCCTTGTACGCGAGAGACAGGCTAGGGCTTCGTGTCCTTCTTGTGAACAGCGAGCCTGAAGGGATAACGGCTATCGGGTCAAAGAACATAGAGAATATAATAAACCTCGGGTTTGACACTATAAAGTTGAGGCCGAATCCGAAGATCATGAAAAAAGTGGTAAAGAGGGATTTTTACAAATTTCTCAATCCTGTGAAGGTCACGGAATACTCGCTCTGGGCTTCGACATATATTGCGGCAGAGCGGTTCGGTATTCCGCTTATAATACAGGGAGAGAATGCCGGGTTGACCCTTGGTGTAAGAAATACCGGCGTGGGAACCAACGATAACGCTCTTAACGCGAATAAACTAAATACCCTTTCGGAGGATTGGAAAAAGTATGTCGGAGACGGTATTTCCGAGAAAGATCTTTTTCTTTTTCACTACGACAGGGAAGGCCTGGAAAGTAAGGGTATAAGGGGGGTGTGGCTCCAGTATTACGCTAAGGAGTGGTCGCAGTACAACAATGTCAGGTTCTCCATGGCCAACGGGTTGAAGGTGAGGCCGGCAGATCACGACCCTAAAGACATAGGTACATACGGCAACTTTTATCAGCTGGATTCCGATCTTGTCCAGGTGAATCAGATGCTGAAGTATATAAAGTTCGGTTTCGGACAGTGTACCGACCACGCATGCTACGATATAAGGAGCGGGAGGATAACAAGAGATGAGGCTATTGCTCTTGTTAAAGCCTTCGATGGGAAGTGCTCCGCGAAATATGTGAAAGCCTTCTGTGACTATATAGGCATAAGCGTAAAGGAATTCTGGCGTGTGGCCGATGGTTTCAGGGGGGACATGTGGGAGCGAGTCGGAAAAGAAAGGTGGAAACTAAAGTCCCCCATATGGGAACAGGAACCGCCGAAAAAGAAGATAGACGTCTACAAGCTGGCTTATAAACTGGCAGCGAAGACGACGAAAAAGAAAAAGTCGGCATAACTGTCCTGAAAGAGTGACATAAAGGGAGCGTTGAAATCCCGGGCATAGCCCGCGGGAAGCGGGGTGTGCCCGGGTGATGGAGGATTTATGGCGGAAAACACTGTAGCCGTAATAACGGCGAGGGGAGGATCTAAGCGTATCCCCGGCAAGAATATAAGGAATTTTCTCGGTAATCCGATAATAAAGTATTCTATTGACGCCGCCTTTGCTTCTGGGTGTTTTGATGAGGTCATGGTGTCCACCGAGGACGAAAATATAGCGTCTATAGCCAGGAAATATGGAGCCAAAGTTCCCTTTCTGCGGTCAAGGGGCACTTCCGGGGACTACTCAACCACGGCCGAGGTCATGCTGGAGGTATTAAATGATTATTCGGCAAGGGGGAGGGACTTTAAGTATGCATGCTGTATATACCCCACAGCGCCTCTGATATCCCCGGATAAAATAAGACGCAGTCTCGAACTTCTGGAAGATAGCAGTGCTGATTCAGCGGTTCCCGTAGTCAGGTTCAGTTTTCCCATACAGAGGGCATTTAAGTTAGAGTCCGGTAAGGTTTCGATGATATGGCCGGAAAACAGGGATAAAAGATCGCAGGACCTTATGCCCGCCTATCACGATGCCGGTCAATTTTACTGGCTGAGAACCGAGAGTTTTATTCGCAAAAAAACCCTTTTTACGGATAATACCGTGGGCATAGAAATACCCGAGTCGGAAGTGCAGGATATCGATAATGAGGAAGATTGGAAGATGGCCGAGTACAAATACCGGGTTTTAAGGGGAGAGAAGGCGAATGGGTAAGGAAAGTGTGAGGTACAATGTTCTTATTGTCGGGGCGGGGAATATAGGAGCCTCTTTTGACAGGCCTTCGGACAAGAAAATCCTTACCCATGCCCACGCGTATACCGCTTGCCCGGGATTTAAGTTAGCCGGGTTTGTGGATAGCGACGTTAAAAGGTCCATTAAGGCTTCCAGATCCTGGGGAGGCAAGGCTTTTGCGTCTATAGAGGAAGCTTTTTCCAGCGGCAAGGTGGACGTAGTTTCGGTGGCCGTGCCTGATAGCGGGCACTATGAAGTACTTAGGAAAATATCAAGATACCCCATAAAGCTTGTTTTTTGTGAAAAACCGCTTGCTTTATCTGTGAGGCACTGTCGTGAGATATCCGAACTTTATTTTAGAAAAAAAATACTGCTTATAGTTAATTATACCCGAAGGTTTGTTCCAGAGTTTAACGCGTTAAGGAAAGATATCTCTTCCGGGAAGTATGGCAAATTTGTGACGGGAACAGGTCATTACGGAAAGGGTCTTTTTCACAATGGGTCACACATGGTTGATCTTCTGAGATTTCTTTTAGGTGAAGTAAGGACTCCTGTTTCCCTGGGAAAGACAGAGGATTATTATGATCAGGACCCGTCGGTTTCCGCTTTTTTACGCATAAGCGGCGGGGATTTCTACCTTGCTCCGGCACCATGCGGCAATTATACGGTATTTGAAATTGATCTTTTTTTTCAAAAATCCAGGATACGGATAACGGAGTCCGGGTTCAGAATAGAAAAATACGATGTTAAAACAAGCCCGGTTTTTAAGGGATACAAGATCCTTGGATTATCCAGTTGTATCGAAACGGATCTTGGAAAAGGTCTATTGTACGCCGCTAAGAATATTTACGATTGCCTTAAAGGAGCAGCTGAGCCTTTGTGCAGCGGCAGGGAAGCCTCTTTGTCTCTCGCGTCCTGTGAAAAAATAAAAAAGGGTAAAAATGCCTAAGATACTGCTTTTTTCAAGAGATCCGGGAGGTGCCAATACCGTTGTGCCTTTGGCCGGACCGCTCAGAGCGAAAGGATACGAGGTGTTTCTTTACGGCAAGGATACAGCGATGGAAGTGTATAAAAGATACGGTCTCGAGGGCAAAGATATAGCCGCGGAGGTTACCGTGATAAGCCCTGGATCGATAAGGGATTTTTTGTCGGATCTTTCCCCGGATATCCTGATCACAGGAACCAGCGCTGAAGACATGACGGAAAGGTACATGTGGAAAGAGGCCAGCGGTCTTGGTATTTTCAGTATGGCTATACTGGACCAGTGGCTTAATTACGGGATAAGATTTTCCAAGTACGGGGTCTCCGGCATGAGGGATTATAAAAACAATAAGAAACTGGATTATGTCCCCTCTAAGGTTCTTGTCATGGATGAGAAAGCCAGAGAAGAGGCTGTCTCCGAGGGTGTCGACCCCGAGGCCATAGTTGTTACCGGACAGCCGCATTTTAAGACGGTCCTTGAGAAGGCGGAGCGCTTGTCCCAAGGTGAAATATATTATTTAAGAGATTCTATGGGGGCGGGAGAAAAAGACAAGGTCATAGTGTTTGTCTCAGAACCCATATCGCAGGATTACGGCAAGGCTGAAAAAGGCAACACGCTCGGTTATGATGAAATGACAATATTTTCAGAGGTAGAAAAGTCCCTGGAAGTTGTTTCCCGTGGATTTCCCGGAAATTTTATTATTGTTGTCAGACCCCACCCCAGGGAAAAAGAAGAAAAATGGTCGGATATTGCCGGCAAAAAGGTCGGAAAGTTAAGGTTTGAGGTAGACCGTTCGTCGAGTTCTCTTACCCTTGCTTCTTCTTCCGATCTTGTGGTAGGGATGTCCTCTATGCTTCTTATCGAGGCGGCTATATTAAAAAAACCGGTAATAAGCGTTCAAATAGGACTGTCCTGTCCCGACCCATTTATATTGTCTAAAAGAGGTTCGTTGAGTACGGTTACGGAATATAACGAGCTGGAAAGGCGGATAAATTCGGTTTTGACGGGGAATAACACAGTGGGGTGCGATTTTGATTTCATTAAGGACGCGGCGGAAAGGATAGTTTCTCTGGTGGAGGAAAACATATGGCGAAGTTAGCTATTAACGGAGGCTCTAAGGTTAGGAATGTTAAATTCCCGGCGTACTCTCCCGTAGGCAGGGAAGAGGAAAAGGCGGCGCTGAGAGTTTTAAGATCGAAAGTACTTTCCAAATTCCTGGGCGCATGGCATGAGGATTTTTACGGAGGGTCTGAGGTAAGGGCTCTTGAGGAAGAATGGGCGGAATATTTCGGGGTAAAACACGCCGTAGCAGTAAATTCAGCCACTTCCGGCCTTTACTGCGCTGTCGGAGCCGCCGGATTAGGGCCCGGGGACGAGGTAATCGTTTCACCTTACACGATGTCGGCATCGGCGGTGGCGCCTCTCATTTTTAACGCTATCCCGGTTTTCGCGGACATAGAGGAGGATCATTTCTGTATCTCGGCAAGGTCTATTGAAGAGAAAATAACACCAAGGACCAGGGCCATAATAGCGGTGGATATCTTCGGACAGCCATACGATGCCGATGCCGTTAAAGCTCTCGCGGAAAAACACGGCCTAATTGTGATAGAGGACGCGGCTCAGGCGCCGGGAGCAAAATACAAAGGAAAATATGCCGGCACACTGGGGGATATGGGGATTTATTCTTTGAATTACCATAAACATATTCACACGGGAGAGGGGGGGGTTATCGTCACGGATTCAGATGATCTGGCTGAAAAACTCCGTTTAATAAGGAACCACGCGGAGGCTGTGACTGAGGCTAAGGGTGTTAAGTCCCTGGTTAATATGATAGGGTATAACTTCAGGATGACAGAGATCGAGGCGGCGATGGCCCGGGAGCAGCTTAAGAAACTAGAGCGCCTTGTGGGCAGAAGAATAGAGAATGTGGAACGTATTTGTAAAGGTCTGTCCGGATCGAGTCTGCTGGAAGCAGCCCCCACAAGGCCTTTTTCAAAACATGTTTTTTATCTACATGTTTTGAAATACAATCCGGAAGCTTCTCCCGTAGGGCGTGACAGATTTGTGGAGGCGGTCAAGGCTGAGCTCGAATTTACGACCCGCAGAGAGACGGAGGGGATAAAAGTGGGGGCGGGTTATGTTAGGCCGCTTTACCTTCAGCCTATTTTCAGGGAAAGGATAGCTTATGGTAAGACCGGTTGTCCCTGGAAATGTGAAAAGTACAAGGGTGAAATCAGCTACGGTAAAGGGCTCTGTCCGATTGCCGAGAAAATGCACGAAAAGATAGTAATAACCCACGAACTTATGCATTCTGATATGAAAAAAAGGGATATTGATGACGTGGTGGAGGCGTTCCGAAAAGTCTGTGACAATGTAGATGAGCTCATTTGATTCTGTTGGCAAAAGTTGCCCCACACGGTATTTTTGCCCGGGAGATAAATAATGTTACGCGATTTCAAAAATATGCATGGGGACTGGTATCTAGTAGAGGATATTGTTCACGAAACGGATCTTTCAGGAAAAAATCTTGTTTCGCTTAGCCCCGCAGTTTCGTATCTGCTTGGCAAAAAAGGCATTAATTATTCCATCCTTGAGGACTACTATGAGGAAGAGAGCCTTTTGCCGGACCAGGGAATGTACTTTACGGAACAGCTTTCCGTAATGGATGAGCTTGACCATTTTCTCCGGAAAAATCTACGGGCAGATATTCCGAAAAACCTGGGTCTTGTAAGGGCTCATTATTTCAGGGTCAAGTGTCTTATGGATTCTCTGGTCCTTGTTTCCAGGGCGGTGATAAAATTTCTGGAGGCGGTACGCCCCGATTCTGTGACTTATTGCGGGAGAGATGGCGCTTATATGGAGGGCGCCAGTCTCTATAGACCTTTTCCCGAACAGGGCAAAATAGTTTCCGGTCTTATAGAGGAAATATCAAAGCAGAGGGGTGTGGCTTTTTCCCGCTGGGTATCGGGAGGAGGCGTTCCGAAGAGATTAGAGCAGCGGCATTTTAAGTTTCCCGGGATATGTTCTTTTAGGTGTGCCGCCAGGTCGATTTTTTATTTTTTCAGGTTCAGGAAGTTCATGAAAGTTTTGCCTTCCCGGGTTAAAAAAAGATTGAACGTCATGTCTCTTCATGCCGGATGTTACGCGATAGACAGGTTTATAGCTGAGACCATAAGGAACCGGGGAAAGGTTTTTCTTAAGACCGGGCCGGAGTCTATATTCTCGGTACACGGTCTTTTCCATGAAGTATGTCTGGATCTTTCAGTGCCGTATAAGATAAAAGGGCAAGATGATATCAAGGCATCTTGCGGCGCGGCCGCAGAGAGGTTTCCTCTCGAGACAAAGATAACAGGCTGGCTTAATGAACAATGCGGCGCGGACGTATCAAGGTTTTTTATCCCGTACATGAGAGACCTTATAGGCGATGTTTTTTACAGGAACCTCTCCGAAATGACTGTTTTGGAGAGGTTTATAGAAGAAGAAAAAATAGACTATGTCGTGGCCAGATCCAGTTCGGAAAAGGATTCTATAAGTTCTATATTAGCCGCGGCTAAAAAAGGTAAAAGGGTTTGTTTTCAGCATTCATGCAGCGTTGCCGACGGGGGCAGGGACCTCATAAGTGAAATGGACCATTTTGACATATATTTTTCCATTAACTCTTCCGAGGAGAAAAGGCTTAAAGAAGCCCTGAATTACGGTTATCTTTCTGGGTGCAGCGTGTTCCAGGATGCCGGACAGCTTGAGGCCGTGAAAAGGAAATGGGCGCGGAAAAGGCGTGATGACGGGCCTGTTATGTACATACCGACTAAACTTTTTCTTGGGTTCAGAGGTATCAACGGATATCTGTATCCCATAACCTGGTACTATGAGTTCCAGAAGAGACTTGTGGATCATTTTTTCTCAAAGAAAAACACAAGGTTCATCTTCAAGTACGCTCCGGGCCAGGAATGGTCAAGGATGTCAATAGTCAGGTACATTTTGGACCATGGTAAAAGCAATATTTCCATAGAAGAGAAACGCGTATCCGAGTGCCTGGGAGGCTTAAACCGGGTCATTCTTGATTATCCCTCTACAAGTTTCCATGAGGCCGCCGTGGCCGGGCTCCCGGTCATGTCTCTTTATTCGCCGTGTGTCGAAGTGGGAGAGAGAGGGAAACGTCTCTTCGGGAGGTCATTGCAGAAGTTCGGGAGTTTTTCCGAGGCTATAGCCAAGGTAGAGGATTTTCTGGAGGCGCCCGCGGAGGACTATATCGTGGATATACCCTTCCGGAGAGACAGGGCGTTTAACGCTCTGGCGGCTATGAAAAACCGAAAAATATGAAAAGGTTGTTTTGGAGAGGGATTTTTTGCCATGAAATATGTAGGTAAGGTCATAAGAGAGAGCTCCCGTTTCGCGGCGTTCACCCTGGCGGCACAGGTCATAGGGGTTTTTACAAGTATTATGACGCGTAAATTTCTCGACCCGGAAATGATGGGAATATGGTCGGGATTTCTTGTCGTGCTTAATTATTCTCTTTTCGTTCATTTTGGTGTTTTTACAGCGATAACCGTTAAGATACCATATTTCCGGGGCAAGGGAGACGTAGGGGAAGTCCAGGCCATGAGGGATTCGGCCTTTTCGATAGCGACGTTGATGTCGTTTCTGGTAATTCTGGTTTTTATTTCCGTTTCTTTTGTCATGCCGACGGGTACTCCAGGGTATATCATAGCCGGAATAAGGATGATCCCCTTTATAATCTCTGTCACGCTTTTCTATAATCTTTTTCAGGAAATGCTGCGAGCCGACAAGAATTTTTCTTTGCTATCCGGCAATGTTCTATTCAATTCTTTGAGTTCTTTGTTTTTTATCATACTGTTGACAAAATACTTCGGACTTTCGGGTATTTTTATGGCCACCTTAGCGGCTACTTTTTTGAGCTGGCTGTTCATTATGCTTAAAACCGATTACTCCTTAAGGTTCAGGATAGACGTCGGGAGGATATTCGCTTTGTCCAAGTTCGGGCTTCCCATACTGCTTTCGGGTATAGCGTATACCGTTCTAATAAGCCTGGACAAAATAATGATAATAAGGATGTTGGGAGCGGAACCGATGGGATTTTATTCCATAGCTGTTCTTGCCCTTACCTATACCAACACTCTTCCTAAATTATTCGGTATTGTAGTCGCGCCGGATATGCAGGAGGCTTTCGGAAGGACGGACTCGCGGGGGCACATAGTGCAGTACGTGAAACAAACCACTTTTGTCATGGCGTACCTTTTTCCGGTGTTGCTGGCTAGCGCGTATTTTGTCATTCCGGTGCTGGTGACGTTCTTTCTGCCGCAGTATCTGCCCGGTGTGAGCAGCATGAAAATACTTCTTGCGGGATGTTTTTTTCTGTCACTGACACCCATGTCCAGCAGTTTTGTGGTCACCATAAGCAAACAGATGGTCCTTATTCCTATGACCATCCTGGTCTGTTTTGTCGGTGTAGCTGTAAATTATATGGCCATAAAGGGAGGGTACGGTATATGCGGGGTTGCCTGGGGGACATCCTTGACCTATTATGTTTACTTTGCCGTGCTTCTTATATATTGCGTCAGGCATTCCGAAAGGTGGTCCAAAGTGTTGGTTTTTCTCAGTAGCGTTATGCTACCGTTCTTATATTCCTTGGCGGTTGTTTTTAGTATCGAGAGAATAACTGTCGATATGCCCCCGCTTCTAAGGGGGATACTGGGAATGTTATTTTTTTGTATAGCATATATACCCGTGCTTTGGTATCTTAATAGGAAAACCAGGGTATTAAATAGGGTATTTTTAAGGAGAGGCACGAGTTAAGGAGGAAAATGATATCCAAGACCGCATGGCTGGACTTAAAGGAATTAAGCAGAGCTGTTTCAGGGAAAGATGTAATTTACTGGGGTAGCGCAGGCTGGTTTGACAAAACACATAAGCTTTTAGGAAAGAAGGTCAAATACATCGTTGATATTTCAAAAAATCAACAGGGACCGGGAGCTTACAGGGGATACGATGTGCTAGATCCCAGTTGCCTCGAGAACATAAAAGACAAAAACAGCGTTTATGTGATAATAACTACCACCGCTTTTTACGAAGTGATAGCACAGCTGGAGAGTTACGGTTATCATCCCGGTAAAAATTTTTCGGTTTCGCCGCTTTTACGTAATTTTAAAGTCATAGACGATATCTGTTCTCATAATGCGGATCTTCTTATATCAAGCTCAGATACGAGTGACAGGAGCAGAGTGAAAGGCGGGGGGATCTACAGTTACAGCATCCCTTCCGGGAGAATGAAAAAGGAAATTTCCGGGATCACGCGTGGTTTTGACTGGTATGGTGATCACCTATATGTGGTCGATGCGCTAAAAGGAGTGAGGATATTTGATCGGGCATACAAAGAGATCGATTTTTTTCCGCTCCCGGACAGGAGCATTCCCCACGGAATAGCTGTAGATGCTTCGCGTAAGGTTATATATGTTGTACTCTGTCTGCTGGACAAGATAGGGGTTTACGATCTCAGTACCAATAAAATGCTGGAGACCATATCCATAAGCGATAAATTTGAAAGGACAGGGGAATATAACCACCATATAAACGATATTTGTGTCGATGGCGGCTCCCTCTTTATGTCCATGTTTTCTTTGACGGGGAACGTACAGAAGAATTGTTTTGACGGTGGGATAATGGAATATGATCTTTTCAGGGGGAAGGTCAACGGTGTGGTCGAGAGCGGGCTTTGGCAGCCTCACAGCGTCAGGATCCTGGATGGCGGATTGTGTTACCTTGATTCCATGAGAGGAGATCTTCACATCAGTTCCCACAAGACGGCTTCCCATTTCAACGGGTTTGTCCGCGGTTTGGATTTCGACGGGAGCTACTACTATGTCGCGCAGAGCCTGCACAGATACTTTGACCGTATGCAGGGTGTATCGAACAATATATCAATGGATTGCGGTATATTTTTGTTTGACAATGACTCCAAGGCGTCAAAATTCTTTCCGACCCCTGCGCTGAAGGATATAAACACTCTGAAAATGATGCCCGGAGCAAAGTAGGAGGGCGTTGAGAATTACAGAGCTATTACCGCTTTTTGTACGATCGGAGGTTGTTTAAATTGAAAATAATAACGGTAGTCGGGGCCAGGCCCCAGTTCATAAAAGCCGCTCTTGTTTCCAGAGCCATGAAAAAGGCCGGGATCAGAGAGGTGCTTGTCAACACGGGGCAGCATTACGACTATGAAATGTCGCGGAAAATGTTCGAGGACCTTGATATGGATGACCCTACCTACGATCTGGGGATAGGCTCTATGAACCAGGTTGAACAGGTTTCTACCATGATGATGAAACTGGTGCCTATAATAATCAAAGAAAAGCCTGACGTTATCCTTGTTTACGGAGATACTAATTCGACCCTGGCTGGCGCCCTTGCCGCAACCAAGATGAAAATAGACCTGGCTCATGTGGAGGCGGGACTTAGGAGTTTTGACTGGAATATGCAGGAGGAGATCAATAGGATACTTACAGACAGAGTGTCATCAACGCTTTTCTGTCCGACGATCGGGGCTGTCAGGAACCTGAAGAAGGAAGGGATATCAGGCGGAGTACACAATGTGGGTGACATAATGTATGAACTTTCTATGAAAATGGCTGATGTGGCTTCACGAAAATCAGCGATACTTGACGAATTGGAAGTGAGGGCGGGAAGATATGTTCTGGTCACGGTACATAGAGCTGAAAATACCGATTTCCCCGCAAGACTGACGTCCATAGTAAGAGGGATATCGGGAATTAAGGACACAATTGTATTTCCTCTGCATCCCAGGACAAGGAAAATGCTGGAAAAATTCGATCTACTTAAAAAACTTGAAAAAAACAGGAATCTAAGGATCATTCCTCCCGCCGGATATCTCGACATGGTGAATCTTGAGAGGAACGCCAGAAAGATAGTGACAGATTCAGGCGGGGTGCAGAAAGAGGCTTATTTCTTCAAAGTACCGTGTGTCACCGTCAGAGACCGCACAGAATGGACCGAAACCACGGAGAACGGTTGGAACAAGCTGGTAGACGCAGATTTCAGACGTATAGCTTCCGAGGTTTCTTCAGATTTTCGTCCAGGGAGGCATGTAAACCATTACGGCGATAAGGACACAAGTTCCAGAATAACAAAGATCCTGAAGGAAGGGGTAAAACGTTATGGCAAAAATAAAAAAGAATAAAAGGGTTCTGATAACGGGTGTGGCCGGTTTTATAGGATCTAACCTCGCCGGAGAGCTTTTATCCAGAGGGTATAATGTCATAGGGCTGGATAATCTGTCTCAGGGGCTATACAGGAACATAAAACCCGTGATGGCAGATAAGGCATTCAGTTTTATAAAGGGCGATGTCAGGGAAAACGGAAAGATATTAAAAATTTTGAAAGGTAAATCCCTGGATTACATAATTCACCTGGCAGCGTTCAAAATCCCCCGATACGGTAACTCTTACGATACCCTTATGGTAAACGCTAAAGGCACTGAATCAATGCTGGAAGTAGCCAGGGTAAAAAACGCAAAAATCGTTTTTTCTTCTACATCCGACGTTTACGGACGAAATCCGGACATTCCTTTTTCTGAACATAAGAACCTGGTGATAGGGCCTTCAAACGTCAAAAGGTGGGCATACGCCGCGTCCAAGATATTCGACGAGCATTTATGTTTTGCCTATGAGGAAAAATACGGCATAATGGTTTCTGTATTAAGGTTTTTCGGGGGATATGGTCCCAATCAGAACACCAGCTGGTGGGGAGGGCCGCAGTCTGTTTTTATAGATTGCGCTCTTAAAAATAAGGCTATACCTCTTCACGGTGACGGCAGTCAGACAAGGTCTTTCACTTATGTAGAGGACACTGTAGAGGGGATAGTCCGAGCCATGGAAAGACCACAGGCGAATGGAGAGATACTTAACATAGGTAACGACCGGGAGATAACGATAAAGAAACTCGCCGATATGATCTGGGGAATGGTAAGGCCAGGGAAGAAGACCAAGATCAAGTTTATCCCTTATGACAGCCTTTCAAAAGGGTATCAGGATGTAATGCGCAGGGTGCCGGATCTTTCGAAGACGGAAAAGGTTCTTGGATACAGGGCTAAGGTCAGCCTTGAGGAAGGTCTCCCAAGAACCATAGAATGGCAAAAGGGCGTGACCAGATGATAGTATTTGTTTTTCCTGTATACAACGAGGAAAAAAACATAGGAGCATTGCTTCATAATCTGTCGCGGGCGGCCCTATCCAAAAGGTGGGACTATAGAGTTGTACTATCCGATGACGGTTCTTCGGATTCAACGGTGTCTATAGCTGAGTCGATGAGAAAGGATTTCCCCCTGGAGGTCGTAAAGAATCCCGTTAACATGGGCCCAGGGTCGGCTTTTGATCTGGGTTTCAGGGCAGCGCTCAGATCTTCAGGAAAAGGCGATGTGATCGTGACGATGGAAGCCGATAATACCAGCGACCTTGGGGTTCTGGAAGATATGCTGGAAAAGGTGAGATCCGGATGCGACGTAGCGCTCGCGTCATGTTACGCTAAAAATGGGGGAGTTCAGGGGACAACATTTTTTAGAAAAATGCTGAGCCAGGGAGCCAATTTTCTGATAAGCCTGGTGTCCGGCAGCACGGGCATAAGAACGTTCAGTTCTTTCTACAGGTGCTATAGCTATGATGTCCTGAATAGGGCATATGAGATATACGGAGATGGGTTTATAACAGAGAAGGGTTTTGTCTGCGCGGTAGAGATATTTCTCAAGCTCAAAAGGCTGGGAGCGAGGATGGAAGAAGTTTCAATGGTTTTGAAATGTGACAGGAGGAAAGGGAAGAGCAAGATGAAGATCTTTAAAACCACCCTGTCGTATATGAAACTGATCTTTAGAGAGGTTTTTGTCTTATGGCTGCCCAAGAGATAAAAAAAAACTGGCGAAATTTTACCGTTTGGATAACAGCCGGTCTTGCGCTGAGAGCTGTGATGATGTTCGCGGCAGCGCATAACGACATAATATTCATAAACTTTTTCCCAAGCAAACTGGCTTATTCTGGTATCCTGGATGTATACGGGTATATAGCGGAAAATTTTCCGCCCGGAAGATCATGGAACTATTATCCTCCGCTCACCTATGTTTTTTTCGGGGTTTGCCAGATGATCTTTAAACCGGTTAACCCGGGGTTTTATCCCTGGATACAGGATGTTTTTAGCTCAGGTTTGAGGGAATGGCTGTTGACCAATGGGACTTCTCTCTCGGTATTCAGATATCTTATCATAATGAAGAGCCCGTACCTCATTTTTGACGGACTTTGCTTGTTCTGCATCATGAATTTTTTAAAATCCTGGGAAACGTCCCAAAAAGCTTTGAAGCTCTGGTGTTTAAGCCCCGTTGTGCTTTATGGCGCGTATATGTTCGGGCAGTTCGATATCATTCCGGCGTCCCTCACGGTTTTTTCTCTCCTGGTCATGGAAAAAAAACGGATATGGCAGGCCTTTTTTATTCTGAGTCTCGCAGCGCTTTTTAAAACGTTCACGATCTTCATGATATTGCCATTGCTTATAGTCGCAACAGATTCAAAAAAAAGTTTGCTTAAGAGCATTGCGGCCGTTCTCATGCCAGTTGTCTTCGTGCTTTTACCTTTTTATGTGTTATCGGGAGAAGATGTTATTGGTTCAATTTTCCCAAAATTCTATTCCGGGATAAGGTTGGATTCCGGTTTTGCCTTTGAAAAAATTATATTTCTTGTTTTGTACCCGGTTTTTATCGCGAATTGTCTGGTCTTGAAGAAACGGGGAAGAGAACAGGACATTGTTTTAACAGGGATCTCTTCGCTGATGCTGGTTTACACTGTTTTCTATGTGCCCGTGCACTATTTTATTTGGGTTACGCCGCTGCTTATCCTGGCCGTGTGCAGGAAGGATTTATCTGAAAGAATATACTGGGCGCAGGTTTCCACTCTTTTTATTTATAATCTGAATTCTCCCGGAACGACCACAGGGCTTCTTATGCCTGTTGATCCTTCTTTTTTCGGAAATCTTCCGGGATTGCCGGATATAATGCACGGATTTTCGGTAAGATGGGGCGGTGTTATGCTCGTGTCGAGGATGATTTTCTTAGCCCTTTGTGTTATTGTAGCTGCCGGGTTGTCCGGCGGGTCTGAATGTTTTAAAAAAGTAACTAACGGGGGAATAAATGAAAGATCTTAAGATAGCTGTTGTCGGAACCGGAAGCTGGGGGAAACATCTGGTCAGGAACTATTATGATCTCGGGGTTCTGTATGCCTGTTGTGACGTGGATAAAAAGAAATTAGAGTCCGCTAAAAAGGCGTTCAACCTCCCGGTGGCTACCGATGATTTTGATCTCATATTGTCGGATCCAAAAATTGATGGCGTGGTAATAGCCGCTCCTGCCGTGGACCATTACCGTCTTGCCAAGGCCGCTCTCGAGGCAGGCAAGGCTACATATGTGGAAAAACCAATGGCTCTCAAGGAAGAGCATTGCAAGGAGATTGTCGCTATATCGGAACGGAAGAACATACCCCTTATGGTCGGGCATCTTATGCTTTATCACCCAGCGCTTCGGCAGATTAAAGGGTACATAGATTCAGGGGACCTCGGCGACGTTTATTACGCCTATTCTCTGCGGGTCAATCTGGGAACGATAAGGAAAGATGAGAATTCTCTTTGGAGCTTCGCGCCCCATGACATATCGATGCTGCTTTATCTTTTTGGTTCGGAAGTCGAGAATGTGTCAGCAAGAGGCCAGTGTTACCTGCAGAAGGGCCTCGAGGATGTAGTTTTCCTTTCCATGTACTTTAAGGACAAGAAAATGGCCCAGGTGCAGATATCCTGGCTCGATCCCCATAAAGAGCGAAAACTGACCATAGTGGGCAGTAAAAAAATGCTTGTGTTTGACGATGTGCAGAGCGTCGAGAAAATTAAGATATACAATAAAGGTTTCGACAAGGGAGAAAAATCCGGTTTTGATTCCTATGGGGATTATCTTACGCTGAGAACAGGGGACATATATCTTCCGAGGGTGGATATGTCTGAGCCCCTCAGGCTGGAATGTCTGCATTTTCTTGAGTGCATTAAAAATAAGAAGAAACCTCTTACAGACGGGCGTAACGGGCTTGAGGTAGTAAAGATACTGGAAAAGGCGCAGGAATCGTTGAGTAATAACGGAGTTCCCGTAAAAATCTAAAATGCATACTAGGAGACGACATGGAAGAAAAAAATTATTTTGTGCACGAATCAAGTTACGTGGATGACGGAGCTAAAATAGGCACGGGAACCAAGATCTGGCATTTTTCTCATGTGTCTAAAGGGGCTGTCATAGGGGAGAAGTGCCAGATAGGGCAGAATGTTTTTATAGGGGGAGACGTTGTGATAGGCAACGGTGTAAAAATTCAAAACAATGTTTCTATTTATGACAAGATAGTTCTTGAGGATTATGTTTTTTGCGGTCCTTCCTGTGTTTTTACCAATGTTTTTAATCCAAGGTCCGAATATCCGAGAGACAGGGAAAAGGAGTTTTTAAAAACAGTCCTTAAAAGAGGAGCCAGCGTGGGGGCCAACGCTACCATAGTATGCGGTAATACTATCGGCAGGTCAGTTTTTGTAGGAGCCGGATCCGTCGTGACAAAGGATATTCCAGACTATGCTCTTGTCTACGGTAATCCCGCCCGTATAAAAGGCTGGATGTGTGAGTGCGGTGAAAAGCTGGAGTTCGAAAACGGGTCCTCGGAATGCGCAAAGTGCGCTAAGCGCTACAATCTTGACGGGAACAAGGTAATAAGAACGCTATAAGGTCTTTAAAAAACGGGAGATATCTTATGCGGGCAGAGTTGTCGGTAGTAATACTTTGTTACGCGGCCGGCGGCAGGGCGTATGATTTTGTCGAAAAGGTCGTTAAGCTTGTGGACAGGTTTCTGCCGTCCTGGGAGATAGTTCTTGTGGGGAATTATTTCGAAGGCAAGGGGGACGAAACTCCCTTTATCGTGAAAGACATAGCTTCGCGGCATGAAAATATAAAGTACGTGGCCATGCCCAAGGAAGGGATGATGGGGTGGGACGCCAGAAGCGGACTTAAAATGGCGGAAGGGAATTATGTATGCCTTATTGACGGGGATGAACAGATGCCTTACAGGGACATAGTGAGGGTTTATCGCAAGATCAAGAAGGATAACCTCGACCTTGTTAAAACCTACAGGGTGGTGCGGCACGACGGCATTGTCAGAAGGATAATTTCGGTAGTTTACAACATATTATTTTTTATCATGTTCCCCGGTATAAATGCCGTAGATGTGAACTCTAAACCTAAAGTGATAAGACGGGAAGCTTACGAAAAAATGGACCTTTCTTCCGACGACTGGTTCCTTGACGCGGAGATAATGATACAGGCCAGGAGGCTTAAGCTTTCGGTAGCTTCCATACCTTCCAAATTCTATAAATGCAATTACAGAAATTCATTTGTCAAGTACGGCACTATACTCGAGTTCCTCAGAAATATGCTCAAAGCCAGGATCAGGGAGTTCTCAGCGAAATGACAGGAAAAAGGGTTTTTATAACCGGAGCGTCCGGGAAAATTGGTAATTTTCTCCTGAAAGAGCTTATAAGATCAAGATACAGGATACGATCGCTTTGTCTTCCGGGAGACCCGGAGCTTCTTTATCCGGAAGTAGAAAGAGTTACCGGAAATATCCTGGATCCGGATTCTTACGGTTCTTTTCTTAAGGGTGTAGATACGGTCGTACACATGGCGGCCGTTACCCATACCAACGATGCCGGTCTTTATTTCAGGGTCAACACCGAAGGGACAAGACTGCTTGTAAAAGCGTGCGAGGAAAACGGCGTTAAAAGGTTCATATATGTCAGCACACAGGCTATTTCGGTTTTGGGCGGGGAATACAGCGTTTCAAAACTCCGGGGAGAAGAGCATGTTAAAAAGTCGATAATGGACTGGGTCATTTTACGGCCTTCGGAGGTTTACGGTATATCGGACAAAAGCGGTATAAACATGCTTATCGACAAGGTAGATTCTCTGCCGTTCATTCCTGTTCCCGGAAATGGAAAGTACACTGTTTCCCCCGTACATGTGTCGGATCTTATTTCGGTGCTTTTAACCTGCATCGAAAAGGAATACCTGCGATGCAAGATCTACACGATAGCCGGTCCAGAAAGCCTGGAGTACAACGTCTTTGTAGAAAAATTGCTTGGTTTTAAAAAAATTTCAAAAGTAAAAGTACACATCCCGATGCCGCTTTTAGCCATAGGTGCCAGGGCGGTGGTTTTAGCGACAAGAGGAAGAGGGTTCGCTATGGATCAGATACCCAGGCTGTTTTCGGAGAAATCTTACGACATTTCCGAAGCCGCCTCCGATCTTGGCTACGCCCCTAAGAGCATAGAAGAATATTTCTCTGCGCAACAAAGCGGGGCCGAGTTCGACAAATTCGGACGGGATTACAGCAGTATACTCAACCGCGACGTGAGATTCTCGGGAGAGGGACCGGAGTATTTCGCGAATTACAAGGCGGAATGTGTTAAAGAGCTTCTTGGGGAAAATTTTAGAGGTAACATATTGGATTACGGATGCGGGGTAGGGCTTGTGAGCCGATTTTTACGTGAACATTTTGAAAAGAACAAGGTTGGAATAACCGGGTACGACATCTCAAGCGCGTCCGTAAAAGAAGCGGCAAATAATGTAAGAGGGGTAAGGTTCCTGGACGATATAAACGATATGGCAGGCAATAAATTTCAAGCCGTTATCATGGCTAACGTACTGCATCATGTGAGTCCCGAAGACAGGGGTTCTTTCCTTAAAAAAATATCGGATTTTCTGGCGAAAGAAGGAGTGGTCATAATTTTTGAGCATAACCCGTATAACCCACTTACGCGATTGACCGTAAAATTTTCGGTTCTTGACAAAAACACCTCGCTTTTAACACTCAATGACGCAGAAAAACTTATTCATGGGGCGGGCCTTGAAACTTACAGAAAAAGGTACATTGTATTTTTCCCGGGGTTTTTAAGGATGTTACGGCGCATGGAGCCTTCCCTGGGGTGGCTGCCGGCCGGGGCACAGTATATGTGCGCGGGAAGGTCCGGGGGAGAAAAATGACCGGTGTTTTTTCAGTAAGCCGAAGGAATATTATAGCCGCTGCGATAATATTAGCGGCTATCGGCATCAGGTTCTACAACATAAACGGCGCCTTATTTGACTTTAATCCTCTCCGTCAGGCTATGGGAACGGCCATAGCACGAAACTATGCCCAGGACCCTGCTTCGAGTTTTTTATTGCCCAGGGTCGATAATGACGGAGCTTCTCCCGGATATTTCATGTTCGAGCTTCCTGTTTTACCTTACTCCGTTTCTTTTATCATAAGGGCGGCTGGTGACCACAACTGGGTGTTCAGGTTACCGGTGATAATTCTATTCGGCCTGTCGGCTTTTTATTTTTTCAGGCTATGTTTTCTGATATCGGGCGACAGGACTGCTTTGACAGCCTTGGTGTTTTACTGTATAGCTCCCATTTCCATACTTATGAGCAGAGTATTTCAGGCGGAAAGTTTTATGCTTCTTGCCATGTTCGTTTTGATTTACCATGCCATAAAGTGGTTGAGGGATGAGAGGGTGGTAGATCTTGTTACGGCATCTTTGGCGCTCACGCTTTTCATACTTCTAAAACTTACCAATCTGTACATACTTGTTTTTATCGCGGCGTTATTTCTGATCTTCAGAAAAACTAGGCTTATCCCATTGTTTTTAATACCGCTCACGTTTGTGCTTGCTGTTAACGCTTGGTGGTGGGTGATACATTCCGGTTCGGTGCGTGCCGCCTTTCCCACAGAGTATACTCTGGTGGAGGGGGAGGCCATTTTCGGACCGAAATTCCTCATATCGCAGATAATAGAAAATTCTTTTTCAATTGAATTCTGGAGGGTTATCCTTAAGCAGGTTTCCTGGGTAATATTCTCCCCGGGTATCTTTATCCTGGCTATTCTTGGATGTTTTTCTAAAAAAGAGGAAACGCTGAAATGGGTACTGTTCTCATGGATCTTTGCGGCAGCGGCTTTTATCTTCCTTGTCCCGATGGCTTCCGTGCAGGACTATTACAAGATACATTTTCTCCCTCCCGGAGCGATACTGGCGGCTTTGGGGTATTATTCGGTCTTCGGCCGAATTAGGGGTGGTTTTCTTAAAAAGACAGTTAAGTTGTTTTTCTGGGCTCTTGTAACCGTAAGTATATTCGTTATTGTGTTCCCAAAAATAAAATACAAACCGGTATTCGAGTTCCAGGAGGAGCTTGGCGCCAGGGTAAACCATATTACTGGGGAAAAAGATCTTATTCTCACATCTTTCGGGCCTGACGCGATGCTTCTTTACTACTGCGGGAGAAAGGGGTGGTCGCAATATCTGCCGGCTATGAAAGGCAATATAGATCTTCTCGAGAAAAGAAGAGAGGAAGGGGCAGACTATTTTGTATGTGGAAACCTTGATGAGTTTGATTCAGACCAGGCTTTCAAAGAATATCTGGAAAATAATTACAGGCTTGTTGAAGCCGGGGAAAGGGTTTACGAGGAACCTGAAAAAGGTACTTTTGACAGGTTCTTGTGGGAAATTCTGGCGCTGTCCGGTTCGAGAGCGGACGGGTACAGGAAAAAACTTGAGAGGCGGTCTTTGGGCTATGTGATATACGACCTTAAGGAAAAGCTCTGAGATGGATTATTTTATAAGCATATCTGTTTTTTTTGTTTTAGTGCTGGTTCTATGGGCTCTCGGGAGAAAGCTGCTTGGCGCAGCGGGTCTAAAGACCATTTCTGTCTCCGAAAATATGGTCTTTTCCTTCGCCATGGGTTTTGGAACGCTATCCTGCGTTATCCTCTTTTTAGGTATCCTTAGAATACTCTATCCTCTAGTTACCGCTGGGGTTATCATGGCCATCGCTATTCTGGTATTGCCGGAAATAAGAATGTGCCTCAGGGATATTCCCGTGGCATTTTCCGTAATGTCAAAAGCGGGGAGAGAAGCTTTTACCGGGTTCTTTTTGTGCCTGCTATTAACGGGCATGGCGGTAACCATGGTTGGAGCCATGGCGCCGTCTTTTAGCAACGATTCGATGGTTTACCATCTCACTGACGCCAAATATTTCGCCGGGGCTGGGACGGTCGGACTTATACCTTTTAACAGTACTAACTGTTTGTGGCCGTACCTTGTTGAGATGTATTACACCATGGCTCTCGTTTTAGGGCTTTTCCCTTTAACCGGTCTTTTCCATTTTTCTCTGGCTGTTTTTTCGGCCGCGGCGGTTTACGCCTTCTCAAAAAGGTTCTTTTCGGTAAAAACCGGAGTGTTTGCCTCCACGATTTTTTTTCTGACCCCCGCGGTATTTTCCGAGGCTACGCATACCTATGTGGATCTTGGCTCCGTTTTATACGCCTTTCTGGCTTTTTATGCCTTTGTTCTGTATCAGGAGAATAAAGATTTTAGATGGGCGTTGTTTTCAGGGGTTATGTGCGGGTTCGGGCTTTCGGTAAAATATTTTTTCGCGGTGGTGCCGATCATACTTCTTGTATGTTTTTTCGCGGCAGCTTTTTTCAAAAAGCCTACGGAGCTTAAGATGGAAGGCAAAGCGATTCTATCTTTTATGCTGGCTGCGGCTCTATTTTCGTCTGTTTGGTATCTGAGGCAGTATGTGGTAAGAGGCACTCCATTATTCCCGTTTTTTTCGGATATTTTCGGGGGAGGTGGGTTGGATAATGAGGTGTTGAAGCTTGTATCGGAAAGGTCGATAAGAGTTTCGCACGGAATGTCTACGGGGTTGGGAAGTTTTTTAAGTCTGCCGTGGAGAACAGCCATGCGCCCGGAAGAGTTCGGAGGGGAAAGGCTCGGGGCGCTTTTTCTGGCGCTTATCCCGGGTCTTCTTTTAACGGGGAAACTCACGCGTATACTGAAATACGTAATGGGCTTTTCACTTCTGTACACGCTTTTCTGGTTCTTCCAATATCAGCATATGAGGTTTTTTCTTCCGGCCATACCTTTTCTTAGTGTGCTATCAGCGTGGGTGCTTGCCTCAGAGTGGAACAGTAGAACCCTGAAAAGACTGCTGATGTTCACCGTATCGGCGTTTTTAGTTATTCACCTGTCCTTAAACATTTACAGAAATATAGACAGAGGCAAAGTGGTTTTTGGTATAACAAGCGAAGAGGATTACCTGTCGGATAATGAAAGGTCTTTTGATGTTTCGATGTATATAAACGGTATCACTGATGAAAACGTGAAAATAATGGTAGTTAACGAAAGCAACACTTTTTTCATAGATAAACCCTACAGGCGTGAAATCTACTGGTGGATATTCGATAGGTACGATAAATATCTCGGCGGCGGGGCCGAGGTAATAAACAAGCTTAAGTCAGAGGGGTTTTCTCATATTCTTTACGCGGATTACGAAAATAAGACCCCTGAGTTTCAGGACAGAAGAAGGCTTACAGGTTTGATCAGGGACAGCGGTTTTCGGGAGGATTTTCTTGAACTTGTTTATCGCAACAAGCCTGTTTCCGGGAACGCCAGGGGAGTGGAGTATTCTATTTACAGGATAAAGTGAGATCATTCGGAGAGGACATGAAAGTTAATATTATAGTGCTTAACTACAACGGTGAAAAATTCATCCCCGAGTGCATGCCTTCGATCATTAAGGCAAAAAACATGTCCTCCCGGGAGGCCAGGATCACCGTAATAGATAATCAGAGTACAGATGCCAGCCTTACGGCGCTTGAAGCTTTTTCCGGAGACATAACGGTCGTGCCCATGGATAACAGGGTATTCTGTTCGTATAACAAGGTCGTGCGTGACCAGAGCGAAGAGATAGCGGTGCTTCTCAATAACGATATGAAGGTTAAAGAGGATTTTCTTGATCCTATGGTAAAGACCCTTGAAAATAGCAGTGATATTTTTATGGTAGCTCCGAAATGTTTCAATTTTACCGGTGAAGAGCTTGAGGGGGGCAGGTCCAAGGGTTTTATAAAATACGGCTGGTTCGGCGCTAAGGCCAGGTATGATGGGTGGGAAAAGGAAGTTGACACGAGCGGGAATACCTTTCAGACAGGGTTCGGGGCAGTAAGGAGAGATATGTTCCTTGAGCTGGGAGGATATGACGATCTTTATCTTCCCGGAAGGCTGGAGGATTCCGATATATGTTTCCGCGCATGGAAAAGAGGGTGGAAGTGCCGTTATGAGCCCGGATCCGTCGTATACCACATGGGAGGGGCGAGTTTCGGGAAGAAGTTCGGCAAAAAGGGTGTCTCCGCGATAGACAGCCGCAACAGCGCCTTTTTTTTCTGGAAAAATATTTCCTATCCAGGATACTGGATAACGCACCTTATTTTTATACCTATCCGACTGCTTTGGTGGGTCTGGCGGGGGGATATTGCCGCTGTAAAGGGATTTTTTCAGGCTTTAAAAAGATTCCCGGAGGCCGTCAGAAAGAGATGTGCCCGGGCCTATGGTGAGGCAGGGCCAACGGACAGGGATGTTTTTGGAATTTTCAAGTGACACAGAGGAAGAAAGAGTATGGGTATAAGTGCCGTAATAATAGCTCTTAATGAGGAAAAGAAACTTCAGGAGTGTCTGAGATCGGTGGCTTGGGCGGATGAGGTTATTGTCGTGGATTCAGGGTCTTCGGACAGAACAATCGAAGTCGCAAGATCCGGAGGAGCAAAGACTTTTTCCCGGGAATTCGACGATTTTTCGTCACAGAAGAATTTTGCCGTTAAACAGGCCGTTGGGGAATGGATATTTTCACTGGATGCCGATGAAATTGTCACTGAAGCTCTCGCGGCAGAGATAAAAAGAGCCTTGTCCTCAGATAAGTATGACGGATATTTTATCCCCAGGAGCAACATTATTTTCGGCAGAGAAATGCGTTATGGGGGGCATCAGAACGACAGGCACTTGAGGATATTCAGGAAAGAAAAAGGAGCTTTTACGGGCCTCGTTCATGAAAAAGTAGAAATAAAGGGTTGTGCCGGATGTTTAACTAACCCGATACTCCATTACTCGACGGCATCAAAAGAAGAGTATATTAAGAAGCTGGATCTTTATACCGATCTGGAAGCTTTCAATATGCGTGATAGAGGACAGGTCGTTAAACCGTACCGGCTTTTTCTTAAACCCGCATGGACTTTTTTAAAGAGGTATTTTATCCAGATGGGTTTTTTGGACGGTAAGGAAGGTTTTGATTTTTATTCGCTTTGCGCGTATTACGACTATTTAAAATACAGGAAATATTTCGGGTTGTTGCGTGAAGGAGGGATCGGATGAGAGCGGCTTTTTATTCTTACCCATCCGCGTTCCAGAATCCGGGGGGCGGTGAGGTACAGCTTATAAAGACAGGGGAATATCTGAGAAAAGCGGGGGTGGAAGTTAAGCTTTTTGACCAGTGGAAAGACAAACTGGAAGATTTTGATATACTGCATGTTTTCGGTTCGGTCAAAGACTGTACGGGTCTTATGGCCGCGGCGCGTAATAGGGGAGTTAAAGTGGTTTTGTCCCCGATCTTCTGGTCCGGTCTTAAACGGGCTCTAAGGGAAGAGGGAGATATTCTCAAAAAAACCGGACTTTTGGTCCGGCACGCCGTAAAACGGGTTTTCCCTTATTTCCCTTCAGGGCGAAGAGAGACCATGGAGCTTTCGGATATAATGCTTCCCAATTCCATTATGGAAGCCGAACAGATAACCAAGCTTTTCGGGATTTCCAGGAGGAAGATGTCTGTAGTTCCCAACGGGGTTGACCTCAGGTTCAGGGAAGCCGATGCGGCTGAATTTATAGAAAGGTACGGTAAAAAGGATTTTATCCTGTATGCGGGACGTATAGAGCCCAGGAAAAACCAGCTTAATTTCATAAGGGCCATGAAGGGGACAGGACGCACGGTTGTTTTTGCCGGAGAGCCTGTTTCGGATTATACGGACTATTACGAACAATGCAGAAAAGAGGCCTCTGAAAATACCTTTTTCATAGGGCGGGTGGAGCATGAGTCCACATTACTCTCTTCCGCGTACGCGGCCTCCGGCATATTCGCTCTTACCAGCTGGTTCGAGACGCCAGGTCTTGCCGCTTTGGAAGCGGGTTTGTCGGGTTCCAAAGTGGTCATTACGGAGGAAGGAAGTACCAGGGAGTATTTCGGTGACATGGCCTTTTACGCCAAACCTGAAGACATTTTTTCCATAAGGGCCTCAGTTGACAAAGCTTATTCCTCGGATAGAACCGTGGAACTTAAAGAACACATACTTAAGAATTTCACATGGGAAAAAGTGGCTGAAAAGACCGCCGAAGCTTATCGAAGGGTTATCGGGAAGTAAAAATAAGAAGGAAGAAGAGGGAAAACCATGAGAGTTCTTGCTGTTTTCGGGACAAGGCCCGAAGCTATAAAACTCGCTCCTGTGGTAAGAGAGCTGGAAAAAACCAGAGGGATAGAATGTTTTGTCTGCGTCACGGGACAGCATCGCCGTATGCTTGATCAGGTTCTGGAACTTTTCGGGATAATTCCCGATCATGATCTCGATGTGATGAAACATGACCAGTCGGTCGAAGAGATCATAAGCGGGGTTATCAAGGGGCTTGGGAAAGTTTTTGACAAGGTCAAACCGGACATTGTGGTGGTCCAGGGGGATACGACCACGGCTTTCGCAGCGGCCCTTTCGGCGTTCCTTCGAAAAATAAAAGTGGCCCATGTGGAGGCCGGACTAAGAAGCTACGATAAGTTCAAACCTTATCCCGAAGAAGTGCAGAGAAGGCTTTTAAGCCACCTGGCGGATTTCCATTTCGCCCCCACTCCCGCTGCCGCGGAAAACCTCAGGAAGGAAAACATAGATAAAAATTCCATTTTCATTACCGGAAACACCGTTGTAGACGCCTTGTTGGGGATAACAGGCAGAAAAATTAAAGGCGAAAATCAGAAAATAGACGGAAAATTTCCGCTCGATCCGGATGCCGGAAAAAAAATAATACTGGTTACGGCTCACAGAAGAGAGAGTTTCGGGCGGGACATGGAGAACATGTTTAAGGCTATAAAGAAGATCGCTGAGATGAGGCCCGACGTCGAGATAATCTACCCGGTCCATCTTAATCCCAATGTGCGCTCGCAGGTATCCCGCATATTAAGGAAAGTACCGCGGGTCAATCTTACAGAGCCGATGGAGTATGAGCCGTTCGTCAGGCTCATGAAAATGTCCTACCTGATATTGACTGATTCCGGGGGGATCCAGGAAGAAGCTCCGGCGTTGAATAAACCGGTTCTTGTAATGAGGCAGGTGACCGAAAGGCCGGAGGGGGTTCGGGCAGGGTGCGCGATGCTTTTGGGCACAGGGACAGAGGATATTGTGAAGGGGGTCATAAAACTGATCGAGAATAAGGAACTTTACATGAAAATGTCCAAAGCCAGGAATCCCTACGGCGATGGTAAAGCCTCGAAAAGAATAGCGGAGATATTAAAAAATTCCGCTAAACGGTCGGGAAGAGCGGAGATCAAAACCAAAAGGTAGAAATGAGATCCCAAAAAGACGAGCGCATAGATCTGAGCACAAAAAAAGCATGGGAAGAGAACTGGCAGGGGGTGGGCCTTGCGCGGATAATGGAGATCTTCGAATACCCCAGGGTAAAAGAAAATATCGGGATATTCCTATCATTCCTGCCACGTGGAAAAAGAATACTGGAGGGCGGATGCGGTCTTGCGCCGTATGTGATATACCTGAGGCGCATGGGGTATGACGTAATAGGTGTTGATTATAATGAGGAGCCTCTAAGAAAAGCCAGAGAGTTCGAACCTGGAATAGACCTTAGATGCGGAAATGTGGAAAAACTGCCTTTTCCTGACGGTCATTTCGGAGGATATCTTTCCCTGGGTGTCATAGAGCATTTTACGGAAGGTCCCCAGAAGGCTGTTCTGGAAGCGTTCAGGGTACTCGAACCCGGAGGGGTTTTTATAGTCAAGGTTCCCAGGACCACGATATTTGAAATGGTGTCCTTGCCTGTTACTGTGATAAAAAATAACAGGTTTGTCCGAAAGATTTTAGGAAAAACTCCTCCCGAAGAACATTATTGGGAGCAGAGGTTCTCTGTCGGGGAGCTTAGATCCGTCCTTGAGAGATCCGGTTTCTCCGTGGAAAAAATAATTCCTGTGGATCAGGAACATGCTCTTATGGTCTTTTCAGGGATTTTTAGGGACAAAAGCACTTATGACGGCCCCAGCAGACTATGTGTCGCGGCGACAAAATGGTGCAAAAAACTTATGCCGTGGCTTTCCGCGCCGGGGGTTGTTTTTATATGCAGAAAAAATTATGGAGGAGATAAATGAAGCTCAGTATACTCATACCGGTTTACAACGAAAACAAGACCATTCTCGACCTTCTTGAGCTTGTAAGGAACGTCGATCTCGATAAAGAGATAATTCTTGTGGACGACTGTTCCAGCGACGGAACAAGAGAGCTTCTGGAGCGTACCTTTGGCACGGGAAAGGGTGAAGTAAAGGTTTTTTATCACGACAGGAACCAGGGGAAAGGATCCGCGATACGAACAGCTCTTTCAAACGCAAAGGGCGACTATGTTATTGTGCAGGACGCTGACCTTGAATATTCCCCGAGCGATATGGTGGGTATGGCTGCCGTGGCCGGAGAATCCGCTCCGGAGGCCGTATACGGCTCCAGGTTCCTTAAGACCTGGAAGAGCACTTCTTTTCCTCACTATATGATAAACCGATTTCTTACTTCACTCACGAACGTGCTTTTCGGGGGCAGCCTTACGGACATGGAAACCTGCTATAAAATGGTTCGTACCGAAGTTATGAGATCGCTGGATATAAAAGCCAGCCGTTTCGAATTCGAACCTGAGGTGACGGCCAAGCTTTTGATGAGAAAGGCGAAGATAGTTGAAGTTCCTGTGTCCTACAGGGGGAGAAGTTACGATGAAGGCAAGAAAATAGGGTGGAAAGACGGTCTTGAAGCCGTTAATACTCTTCTCATGATAAAACTGGGAAAATTTAAATGAACGGGATTATCGGGATAAAAACCCGGACTTTTCTTTTAAGTGTTTACGGGTGTCCAAAAGAAAACTTATGGCGTAGATCAGGGACACAGCTATAAGGAGAAACGATATTCGTTTCCAGAACGAGATAAGCGCGGCGAAAGTGAGAAGCACGAAAAACATGTTCTTTTTCGGCAGGCCTGAAAAAATAATGAGAGGCGATAGCCAGAGGATGTACCAGCTTCCGAACTGAAAAGATACCAGAGAAAAATACCCGATAAGTATTACTACGCACATATTTACGAGAGTTTTTATGGAATTATTCCTGGAAAATATAAACATTGCGTATGAGGAAAAAATCAGAACTAAAAAGACGATGTCGGATATTTTTCTGAAGTCTGTTACGGAAAGCTCTGAAAAGAGACGGGTAAAAATGCTGTATGTAAGGTAGGGGATACTGTTAGTGTCAAGGCGGGTTTTAATGTCCTGTATGGCATTCATGACAGAAGAAGGTCCCATCCCGAAAGGAGACCACATCAGGGCGGCAAGGACAGAGTTTGCGGCCGCTGCCTTGACGAGAAAAGAAACTTTTTTGCCGACAGGATCGGTTTTTTTTACGGCATATATGATGAAGAGGGGAAAGAAAATCGCGGTAAGGTATTTAGTTCCCGCGGAAAGAGTCAGCAGCATTGTAGATAGAAGGTATTTTTCCTTCTTGAGCAGGTATAGAGAAAGAATAAAGAAAGCCACCATGACGATATCGTTGTGGTTTTCCATGAGATTCATCACCACTATGTAGGGGTTAAGCAGAAAAAGAAAAGTTATGCGGAAGCTTCCGCGCTTGTTTTCACTGTCCGCGAGGAGGTAAACGAAATAGCCGGACGCGAGGTGAAAGAGAAAGAGCAATGACTTGAAGGAGACGATATTTGCCTTTACACCCGTCCCCGAAAGCCTGACAAGAAGGTCGGCTATGATGTTCCAAAGCGGTCCGTAGGTAGTGACTGTGGATTTCCAGAATATCACGTTGTATAGGGGGTCCTGCGAGGCGCTTTGCGGCGTATGTACAAAGGGGTTAAGCCCGTAGATAGCGGACATACGTCCTCTTATTACATATTCGTAAAGGTCTATCGAGAATACCGGTGGGGCGAAAGAACAGTACGTAAGAACGAGCAGGATACAAAATATAAAGGGTCTGGGAACGCTAAATTTTTCTTTGAAACTTTCCGACGCGCACAGGTACAGGATGTATAGCAAGGATATATAAGCCAGGATAATGTACCGGAAGCCTGGGTTGAGTGGTGGATAGTTATAGTCCCCGAAAAGAGGCCGTAACCAGGAGAAAAGCGGCAAAGCTATCCATAAAAGCAGAAAGCCAGACAGAAAGAGAGCGCTACTAGGCAAATTCAGGTTGTTTTTTGACCGGAATAGGTTCACAATAGCAAAACTATAACACAACATCCTTGGAAAAGCAATTCGAGTATATGACGGACAGGCGGGACATAGAATGAAGTATGTTTACAAGAAGGGGCTGTATACGGTTCTATTCGCTATGTTGGATTCCGCCGGGGAAATCGTCAGGCGGATATTAAAAAGTGTACCTGCAAAGATGATACATCCCCCCGAAAGTTTACTTGTGATAAGGATAGATCATATTGGGGATGTGGTCATGGCGACGTCCGTGCTGGCTCCGCTTAGGAAGGCCTTTCCCCAAGCAAGGATAGATCTTATGGTTCCTTCGTGGGCACAGTGCTTATTGTCAGACGAAGCATCTATCAGCGGTTTAAAGGTTTTTGACGCGCCGTGGTTCAGGCGTGAAAGACGCGGACTATGGTATGGGATACGTGGTTTTTTAGATATGGTCCGCATTATTAAGAGGGGAGAATATGACGCGGTAGTAGATCTCAGGGGGGACGCAAGGCATATACTCGCCTCATTTCTGGCGGGAGTTAAATACAGAATAAGTTATGGTATAACAGGCCTGGGTTTTTTACTGACGCACGAAGTGCCGTATGATGAAAATGCCCACGAAATCGACAAAAACGCGGCGCTCCTTGGGCCTTTGGGTATAAGGTGCGAGGAGGCCCAGGTTAGGCTTGTTTCATCAAAGGAAAGCGATCTGGAAGCCGAAAATATAAGAAAAAAAGAGGGTATCGACAGGCCGTACGCAGTGCTTCATATGGTTTCCGGAAGGAAGGAAAAGAACTGGACCCCTGAAGGGTTCGCCGGGGTCATTGACTATCTTCAAACGCAAAAGAAGCTTTTACCTGTGATAGTCGGGAGTAAAGAAGACAGTGTTTACATTAAAGGAGTCGCGCGAAAAACTCCGCAAAAAGTGATCGATCTATCAGGTAAAGTAAATCTTAACGTTCTGGGGCCTCTTATGAAAAATGCGGAGATCTTCATCGGGCTTGATTCCGCTCCGGCGCACATTGCGGCTGTTTCAGGAGTGCAGACGATAATACTTTTCAGCGGTGTCAATGATCCCGCCCGGTGGGCACCGAGAGGTGAGAATGTCAGGGTGATTTACCCCGGGGAGGGAGAAAACCTCGATAGATTCGAGGCGGAAGATATTATCAGGGAGATAGGCTTTCTTTAAACTAAGCGGGAAGGCGAGCGGAAATCTGAGGAGACCCGATAGCCGATAAGAGAACAATTATGCAAAAGTACAGGATCAATAATCTAGAGTTACTTGAAGCGGAAAGCATACAGATAATTCGAGAAGTGGCGGCATCCTTCGAGCGGCCCGTTATGCTTTATTCTGTCGGTAAGGATTCCTCTGTAATGGTACGTCTAGCTCAGAAGGCTTTTTACCCCGGTAAAATACCTTTCCCGCTCCTGCATGTTGATACCTCCATGAAGTTTAAGGAAATGTACCGTTTCCGTGATAAATTTGTAAAAAAGTCGGGTGTTGAGCTTAAAGTTTATTTGCCTCCCCAAATTTCCGGGGGGCAAGTGAACCCCTGGGAATTAGGCACCGTAAAGTGCTGTGAGATCCTGAAGACACAAGCCCTACTGGCCGCGCTGAAAGAAGGTAAGCATGACGCGGCATTCGGAGGGGCAAGGCGTGAGGAAGAAAAATCCAGGGCTAAGGAAAGGGTCTTTTCTTTCCGCGATGAATTCGGACAGTGGGATCCTAAAAACCAGCGCCCTGAGTTGTGGAATGTGTACAATACCATGCTTGACAAAGGACAGAGCATAAGGGTTTTCCCGCTTTCCAACTGGACAGAACTTGACGTTTGGGAATACATATATGCGGAAAAGATACCCGTAGTGCCGATGTATTTTGCTAAGAAAAGGGAGATGATAGTGAGGGAAGGGCGGCTGATACCTTTAGACGGCCCGGTTCCTCTGAAGAAAGGAGAAAGACCCAAAAAGGTCGTTTGCCGGTTCCGGACACTTGGTTGTTACCCATGCACGGGAGCGATACTGTCAAAGGCGTCTACTGTCCCGGAAATCATAAAGGAGATAATGACCGCTACAGATTCAGAGAGAATAACCCGCCTTATAGACCATGACCGGGACTCATCAATGGAACAGAAGAAGAAAGAAGGGTATTTTTAAATGACGACTTTACGAGAGGAAAGCCATGAGGTGGTAAAGCAAAGCCGGAAAGCTGATCTATTGAGGATATCAACGGCCGGAAGCGTGGATGACGGTAAATCCACGATGATAGGGCGGCTTCTGTTCGAAGCCAACGGGCTTTACGGGGATCAGCTGGCGAACGTCAGGAAAGATTCGAAAAGGTTAAAACGCCCAAAACTTGATCTGTCACTTGCGATGGACGGTCTTAAATCCGAGAGGGAACAGGGAATAACAATAGATGTAGCGTACAGATATTTTTCAACACCCAAAAGGCATTTTATCATAGCGGATACCCCGGGGCATGAACAATACACCCGTAACATGGCTACGGGAGCGTCTACGTCTGATCTTGCCGTTATTCTCGTTGACGCGAGAAAGGGGCTTTTGGTCCAATCTAAGAGGCATGCTTTTATTGTTTCGCTTTTAGGCATAAAGAACATAGTTGTGGCAGTCAACAAAATGGACCTGGTGAAGTATTCGCAGGAGACGTTCAACCGCATAGTCAGGGACTTTGAAGATTTTTCCGGGAAACTTCAAATATCCAATATAGAGTACATACCGATCAGCGCATTAAAAGGCGACAATATAGTCAAAAAAAGCAAGCGTATGCCATGGTATAAGGGATTCCCGCTTTTAGGTTATCTTGAAAACATACATATTCACAGTTCCAGGAATCTTATAGATCTTCGATTCCCGGTACAGTATGTCATAAGGCCCAATATGGATTTCAGGGGATATTCCGGGCAGTTAGCTTCGGGGGTGATACATAAAGGCGACGAGATAATGGTGCTTCCGTCGCAGAAAAAAACGTGCGTACGGTCTATCGTGAGTCCCCGGGGAGAAGTCCCGTACGCATTTGCTCCGCAATCTGTAATCGTGACAACCGAAGATGAGCTGGATATAGCCCGCGGTGACATGATCGTGCATGTTTCAAATTTACCGAAAATAAGCAGAGAGATCGAGACCATCCTCGTTTGGATGGATAATTCTCCGCTGGAATTGGGGAAGGTATACTGGCTTAAACATACGACACAGCTTATCAAGTGTTCACTAACCAATATCCAGTTCAGCATAGATCCTTCGACATTGAACAGGCAGGAAGCTTCTTTCCTGAAACTGAATGAGATAGGCCGAGTAACTGTCCAGTGTTTCAAGTCTGTTTTTTGTGACGAATATACAAGGAATCGTCAGACCGGAAGTTTTATACTTATAGATACCGCGACCCATGCCACGGTGGCCGCTGGGATGATAATAGAAAGAGGCCGGCTTCCTTCGATGGCACGCCCGGAGAACACGGCAAATCCTGACAGAGTCAATCTATATCCTCAGGAGGGGGAAGATCTGAAAAGAGCCCGGGAGAATATCCTGAAACAGCGGCCCGTTACTTTCTGGTTCACGGGTTTAAGCGGCTCCGGGAAATCCACCATTGCGTATGAGACCGAAAAACAACTTATTTCCAGGGGCCACTTGTGTTATGTCCTGGACGGGGATAATGTTCGGCATGGGCTAAACAGGGACTTGGGTTTTTCCCCGCAGGACAGAACGGAAAACATAAGACGTGTCGCTGAAGTGGCGCGGCTTATGAATGATGCCGGTGTTATTGTCATTGCCGCTTTTATCTCTCCTTACCGAGAAGACCGGGCCCAAGCCAGGAGGGTTGTGGGTGAAGACAATTTTGTAGAGGTTTTTATCGATACATCTTTAGAAACCTGTGAAAAAAGGGATCCTAAAAACCTGTATGAGAAGGCTCGACTGGGGATCGTTACGGAGTTCACCGGAGTAAACGCGCCATATGAACCCCCCAAAAAACCGGATATAGTTTTAAGGTCAGAAGAGACCACGGTTTGCGACTGCGCGGAGTACCTTGTCGGATTTTTGCTAAGAAAGGGTTTTTTATGTCAAGGAGAGGGGGGTAATGATAAAGAAACTTAACCAGTACTATTCTATAGCCATCCTTACTGTCCTGGCGGGGATCCTGCTTTTTGCTAACCTGGGAAACCAGTATCTCTGGCAGGACGAGGCGGAGACTGCCATTCTTGCCAGGCGCACGCTTGAATATGGCTATCCAAAGGCTTATGACGGTAAGAATCTCGTCAATCCCACCATAAGAACGTCATTCTCGGAAGATTACGGCTGGAGATATCACCCCTGGGGACAGTTCTACATAACGGCGGCGGCTTTCCGGCTCTTCGGCGAAAGTAATTTTTCGGCGCGTGTATTTTTTGCCTTGTTGGGGCTTTTAAACATCCCTCTCTTATACATACTGGCGCTTCGTTTGACCCGGGAGAGTTTTACGGCATTGACGGCCTCTGTGCTTACGGCTTTTTCGGTAAATTATCTTCTTTTAATGCGTCAGGCCAGGTACTATGCCCCGGCGGTGTTTCTGGTGATTGTTGCACTTATCTTTTACTCCCGATATCTGGAAAAACGAAAATGGTCCGACATTTTAGGGGTTTATATCTCGCTTACCGCTCTCGGTTACACGGTACATGGTATGTTCCTTCCGGTTTTCGCCGCGATCTGCCTGCATTATTTCGTTTTTTCTTTTCAGCGGAAAACTTTTCCCGTTTTCGGCTTATTTATCATATTTACGGCAGGGAGCGTAGCTCCATGGTTCTTATACTCCAATAGCGGGGCTCATGTAGCGGCCATAAGCGCTAAAAGATTATGGAAAAATTTTGAGTTCCAGATCCGGATGATAAATAAGTTCATTATGCCGGTCTTTTTCTTTTTGGGGGCCTACGCCTTCAGGCTGATATGGAAGAGGCGCTGGAAAATAAAGCTTTCCACCGAAGAGGCCAGGGCAGTTTGGCTTATTCTGCCGGTGCTTCTTCTCAGTATGGCTGCTTTTCTTTTTGCCGAGGAGAGGAACTTCAGGTACCTGGTATATTTTATACCGCTTCTGGCTATTGTTGAAGGAATGATACTTTTCAGGCTTTTTAAGTTCAATAGAGCGCTCTTCGGTTGTTTTTTGGGACTTTCTATCCTGACCGGGGTGTTCAATATGGGGCGTTTTGAGTGTTATCTTCCGAAGTATCTTTATGAGATCACGCATGACTATGACGGTCCGGTAGAGGGGATAGTGAAATTTTTGAATAAGAACGCTAAAACCGGAGACGAGGTAAAAATAATATACGGTGATATGGCTGTCATGTTCTATACCGACCTGAAAGTGGATAATTACGGGATATATGACAGCGATCATATGCCGGAATGGATAGTTTTCAGGAAAGACTGGAAGGAGTCTCTTGACAGCCCATATTTCAGGGAGGTGAGCGGTAAATATAAGAAACATGTGCTTGATTACCCGGATATAAAGTGGGAGAATAGACCTGATGATATGGGGTTCCATAGATTCCGGACGGATAGGGAAGCTCCGGGGGTTATAATATTCGAGAAGATATAAGGAGAAAGAGGGAAGGAGAAAGGAGTAAGGTGTAGATTTGGCTGTGAGTTGACCTATAAGAACAAAATACATACTGTATTTTGGCCAAATCTAGGGTTCAGGTTAAAGGTTGAGGTTAAGAGGTAAGGGCAAGAAGGACGGTTATGAGAATAGGTTTTGACGCGAGGATGATAAGCCATCCGGGGATAGGCAGCTACATAAAAAGCCTTTTGCCGGAGATGGTAAGGCAATCCAAAGATGACGAGTTCGTTGTTTTTGGAAAAACGGGTGTTCTTGAAGAGACGCTCCCCAGGGAAAAAGTCCGCATAGTAGAATGGGAGGCGCCGATATATTCAGGAAGGGAACAGTTTTTCACGCCATATGAGTCGGCAAAACTAGACGTGCTGCACGTTCCGCATTTCAACATCCCGCTTCTTTACAAGGGTAGAATGGTGGTCACGATACATGACCTCATATATCTTTTGTTCCCAGAATCTGTGCCGTCACCTTTAGCCAGGATCTACGCTTCTTTCATGATAGGCCGGGCGCTGGGAACAGCGGAAAAAGTGATCTCGGTATCCCGGCATACGGAGCAGGATCTTCTGAGGATATTCGGCAAAGATTTTGCCTCTAAAATAGATGTTGTGTATGAGGCAGGAGGAAAAGATTTTCACCGGATAGACGATAAGACCAGGATAGCGGACGTACGGAGCAGGTACCGGCTGGACAAAGATATAGTGCTTTACGTCGGAAGTATAAAGCCCCATAAGAACGTGGGGAATCTTCTCAAGGTTTTCGAGCTTTTGAGGTCTTGGGGTATTCCCCATCAGCTCGTAGTTTGCGGGAGATGGGATAAAAAAGAAGATGAGCTTAAAGACATTCTTAAAGGCAGGTATATCAGGTATCTTGGGGAAGTCCCTTCCAGGGATCTTGCGGTGCTTTACAGTATCGCCAGTGTGCTGGTTCACCTCTCACTTTACGAGGGGTTCGGGCTTACGGTTCTTGAGGCCATGCAGTGCGGGACGCCGGTAGTGTGTTCTGAAGGTTCCTCTCTCCCCGAGGTAGCGGGGGACGCTGCCTTTATGGTGCCGCCTACCGATGTCAAAAAATCCGCCGACGTCATATACAACATCCTCATGAACAGGGAACTTTCGGACGGTTTCGTGGAAAAGGGGATGGAACGGGCCCGGGAATTCTCCTGGGCAAAGGCCGCAAAGGAAACCCTTGAGTTATATCACCGGGCGGGATAGAGGTTTGTCGGTCGAAATTGAGGAAAAGAGGTAAACAGAACGGAGAAGGTGTGGACAGGGAAGGATCTTGCAAAGTTAAGCTTAGCGTAATAATAGTCAATTATGGCACCTGGAACCTTACAAGAGATTGTATCAGGTCCATATATGATTTCAGGCCGAGGTGCAGTTTTGAGATAGTCCTCATCGATAATAGTTCCGGCGAGATCGACCCTGTGGAACTTTCGGCTTTTCCTGAAGTGCGTCTTATCCGTATGGGAAGTAATGAAGGGTTCAGCAAGGCTAACAATATCGGTATCTACAACTCTTACGGTGATTTTATCGTTCTTCTGAACAGCGATACATGTATTTTTGAGAATACTTTCGACAGGATGCTTTTGTACATGGACAACGAAAAGAACCGGAAGGTAGGCGTTCTGGGACCGCGCCAGGTGGATGAGAGACGCAATTTCAAGATGTCATGCGGGGCATTCCCGACTTTTTTTACAGAACTGGGCCGTAAGATATGTCATTACCGTCTTTCTCTTAAAGATTACAGTTTCAGGGACTACCTTGATGCCCGTCACAGCGAGCGCAGCGATGTCGACTGGGTGTCGGGTTCATGCATGATGATGCGACGTACCGCGCTTTTTGATACTGGGCTTCTGGATGAGAACTTTTTCATGTATTTTGAGGACATAGACCTTTGCGCGCGTTTTGCCGCCAAGGGATGGGCCGTAAGATATTTCCCCGAGACAACCATCGTGCATTACGGGGGTTATTCCGCTAAAAAGAACCTGATGCTCGCTATGACGGAATACCGGAAAAGCGAGATATATTTTGCCGGGAAATACTATAAATGGTACGGCGAAGCGGCGATCCGCGTATTTCTTTTTATCAAATACGGGTTCCATTTTTTCAGGCATTTATTTTCAGTTGTATTACTTAAGTTATTTGGAAGAAGGACCGGGGACTCCTATCTGTACATGCTGCTTTCGAAGAAAGTTATAGAGAAGACTTTAGGTAGCGTCAATAAGATCTCAGCGGAACCAGCCCTTCCAAAGCTTTATTGAAAGGGCCATCCGGCCGTCTGGCATTACGCCGGCGATATTCAAGTTTTCTATGAAAAAGAATTATCATGATCACAGAAATTTAGGGGTGGCATCCGAAACTATACGCCTGATACGGTTCATGGAAACAATGGGTGTGAACCGGGGCTATTTTGTCCTGACGATACTTCTTTCTTCCGTGACGATACTTTTCCAGGTGCTTAATCTCCAGCTTTTGATGGCGGCCTTAAGGGTGATGATAACCCGGGATTACGGTTTTGTCGGCAGTGTGCCGGTCCTGAAGAACATAGTTGGTCCCTTTATTTCCGGGACAGGACAGTTCGAGGCGGTTTTCTTGGTACTTGTAACGTCGATTTTTGCTGTAACCCTGGCGAAACTTACTTTGCAGTACATGTCGGACATTGGCGTGACTTACCTGGTTCGGCGGGCGACCGGCAGTTTGAGGTCGCTTATGTTCGAACGGTATCTTAAGTTCGGGAAATCCTTTTTCGACAAGGCGAGTCTCGGCAGGATAAATACCGTTATTATGAAATTTTCCTCTTCTACCTCGGCGCAGCTTAATAACATTCAGAAACTTATCAGCCAGGTTTTGTCGCTTGCCGCGTATTTGGGGATAATGCTGTATATTTCATGGGAATTAACATCTCTTATGTTGTGCATATTCCCATTTTTTGTTCTTCTGGCACAGTGGGTCACTGCCAGTATACGAAATATCTCGAGGGCACAGGTCAAGGCGGAGGAAGACCTGGATGACCGGATATTCAGCGTTCTTATGGCGATGCCTCTGGTAAAGGCTCACAATATGGAACATTGGGAAAAGTCTCTGTTCCAGGAAGCCAATAGAGAGGAGGCGCGATTATCGTTCCGCCTCGACAGGAAGGGAAGGCTCATTCCGCACATACAGGAACTGTGTATGACGGTCGCGTTTATTGCCCTGGCTTCGGCTGTCGCGTTCCTTTTGCCTTCGGGAAAAGGGAACATTTCGTCGTATCTGGTTTTTTTCTACATTGCCAGACTTTCTCTTCCCGGTTTTAACGCCATAAATCAGTTCAGGGTAAATCTCAACATATCCAGTGCCCGGATAGAAAAGATACTGGAAGTGCTTGATGATGAAAAAAAGTTCATTCTATCCGATGGTACTCGGGAGTTTACCGGCATAGGGAGCGGTATAGAGGTGAGGGGATTGGATTTTTCCTATGACGGCAGGAATATGGTATTGAAAGGCATTTCCCTGGTTTTTAATAAAGGGCAGATGACGGCTATTGTCGGCGCCACGGGGTCGGGTAAGACGACACTAATACACCTTATTATGCGGTTTTACGATTGTCCGGCGGGGACAATATTACTCGACGGTACGGATATCCGAGATCTTAAGATACAGTCGCTTCTCGATAAGATAGCTTACGTGAGCCAGGATGCTTTTTTCTTTAACGACACCATTAGGATGAATATGACGTATGGGCTCGACCGGGAAGTGAGTGAAGAGGAGCTTATGGAAGCGTCCGTAAAAGCCCGGATAGATATGCTGATAAAGCGTCTTCCCGATGGGTTTGATACGGTTATAGGAGAAAGGGGCGCGCAACTATCCGGAGGAGAGAAGCAGCGTTTGTCCATTGCCAGGGCGCTTCTCAGAGATGCGGAGATAATTATACTTGATGAAGCTACTAGCTCGCTCGATTCGAGTACAGAGAAACTCATACAGGAGGCCATTAGCGACGCAGTTTCGGGCCGAACGGCCATTGTGGCGGCGCACAGGTTTTTCACGATACGAGGTGCCGACAAGATAGTGGTCCTGGAAGATGGAACCGTGGCTGAACAGGGCGCGTTATCGGAGCTTCTTGATAAGAAAGGTAAATTTTACAGGTACTGGAATGAACAGAGATTTTTCTGACAATACCGGAGGGGAAGTGACGGATAACCCGATCTTTATTGTAGGGTCCGGAAGGTCCGGCAGTAGTGTTATGACCTGGTGTCTCGGACAGCATCCTAATATATTGCCTCTTCCCGAAACGAACTGGCTTTTCAGGCTTACGACCATGATGAAAGAGCTTTATGAAGCGGGCACGGCCAACGGACATTATTCCCACATAGGGGCACTCGGATGGTCTGAGAATGATTTTTACTCCGAGTTGGGGCATGCCATATACAGGTTTGTGGTGGATACACGCGAGCCTCGTCTGAGTTTTATAAGGAACGGTAAAGTTCGAACCGATATGCCTGGCTTGCGGTCTTCTCTTAGTAACACGAGAAGGAGTTGTTGTGTAGAGAGAAGCCCCAGCGATCCCAAGAGAAGATGGGTTGACGGGGCTCCGGGGAACAGTAGGCACATTTACGGTTTATCACTGCTTTTCCCCGGGGCGAAATTCATACATATTTTAAGGGAACCAGATGCGGTGGCACGTTCCCTCATGAATTTTTCCAAGGCTAATAAGAAAACGGCGGATTACAGCCAAAAGGATGCTTACCGGGTATGGGTAAAGGCGACTAGCGATGTTGTGACGGCGGAAAAAGCGCTGGGGGCGGGTAAAGTTCTGAGAATAAATTATTCTGAATTGGAGACGGATCCGGAAAGTGTTGTAAGGAGATGCCTGTCTTTTCTGGGAGAGCCATTTTGTCAGGACTGTCTTTTGCCGTTAAATGAAAGGATGAACAGTTCCAGGACATCTGGCGCTGATCTGAACGAGCCGGATCCCGCATCCCCTGAAGGCAGGCGCGCGAACATATTGTATCGTGAGATCATGCATACGTTTCCTCCAGCGGAACCGGATTTTGGGGCACTCTGTGTTTTAGAAAAAAGATTTTTGTCTGCGTCTAGAGAAGAACAATGTCAATGGATAAACTGTTTGCGTTTGGCGAAAGCCGGGCTTATTCGCACGACGGGATCTTTTTTAAGAAGTTTATCGGAAATCTGGGGACGGTGAGAATATGCAGTCTGATAACAAACCGATATTTATAGTCGGATCGGGCAGATCAGGGACCAGTGTCCTAACATGGTGCCTTGGTCAGCATCCGAATATACTGCCGCTCCCGGAAACGCATTGGATAGCAAGATTGGCTGTCAGGATGAAAGAACTTTACAGGTTCGGAACAGTACACGGAAGATATTCCCACTTAAGCGCGCTTGATTGGGATGAAAACGATTTTTACGCTGCTTTCGGGAAGGCAGTCGATCAGTTTATAACTGATACGCGAGAACCCCGTCTCAGATTTATACGGAAGTTGTCAGTTTCAAATCACATTGTTCCCGAAGAAAACATAAAGAGTATGGAACGGAACGGTTTATTGAGTCCTGATCCGGGTGTGGTTTCGGCCGGGAATTATCAGGTAGTCCGGTCTCCGGATGATTCGAAAAAACGATGGGTGGACGGCGGCCCGGAGAATACTTTCTATATGTATGCGCTTGCAAAACTTTTTCCGGAAGCGAAGTTTATACACCTGCTACGAGACCCCGTGGCTGTCGTGAGTTCTTTCACCGGATTCTCGGGAGCAGGGGGTGCCGGAAAGGACATCAAAAGTGATGATGCTTGTGCGCGATGGATGCGGTCAGTGAGTTATGCGGTTAAGGGGGAGCGAGCGCTTGGTCGGGGGAGGGTGATGAGGATAAAATACGATGATCTGATAGCGTCTCCGGAAAAAACGCTCAAAGATTGTCTGGACTTTCTGGGGGAGGTATTTTCTTCTGATTGTCTTTTGCCACTCAAGGAAAAAATAAACAGCTCTGGAGTTAAGGGTGCCTGTAAAAGTTTTTCAGGGTCGAAAAATATCCGTGAAGCGGCGGCGTATTATAATTCGATCAAAGATCACTTCCCGGGCGAAGTCGACTTGACGGCATTGCGTGAACTGGAGGCTCATTTTCTGAATTATGAAAAACAGGTAAACGGATGATCGGTAATTCACAAGTTAGTTCGGGCGCTGTTCTTTGTTTGTTTCAACATGGGTTTGGACATGTCTAAAAAGTTGTTATATCTTCATATTGGCAGAGCTAAAACAGGCTCAAGCGCTATACAGGCTTTTCTTACTGGAAACCGCGAAGTTCTGGCGCGCCAGGGTGTATGTTACCCAAGGACAGGGACAAGGTTATTTTCTCCTCAGCAAGGAGAGATATCTGCAGCCTGTCACCAAAAAAGTTCCATCAGTGAGGAGGAGATATCGGATCTGAAAGCGAGGTTCGATGAAGAGGTTGCGGCTTTCCGGCGCATTATAGTCAGCTCGGAAGGATTTCAGAACCTTACAAAAGCTGACAGACTTAGAAGATTTTTTGGTAAAGCTCCTCGTCTAGCAAAAATTTTCTCAAGGGAGCCGTACAATATTAAAGTTATCTGTTATCTGCGCGAATTTCTAGATTCAACACGGAGCGCATGGGCCCAAAAAATTCAGGCCACCGGGACTTTCTGTTCCTTCGCGGAATATTGCTCTATTTTCCGACGGGTGGGTCTTGAGGCGTTCATAAAATTCTGGGAGAAGTTCGCGGACGAGACGGAGTTTATCAGCTATGAGAACGCGAGGGAAAAGAAAAGCGGAGTTGTTGGAGATTTTATCGAGAGGCTCGGGTTGGATCTTGCTCCTGACGAAAATCCTACGGACAGTAATCCGACAATTTCGGGGAATCTTTTGGTCTTTAAGTTAGCGCTTAACAGGGTTACTTCCCATAAAAGGGAGTACTACGCAGCCTTGAAAAGGCTTGCATTGTCGGATAGCCGGTTTAGAGGAGCTTTTTATATTTCGGAAGACTTTTCAAACCGGATAAGGAAAGATCATGTAAAATACAATCGGGATCTTAAGGCGATGGTCGGGGATTTCCCCATGACGTTCTTTTCGGATAAGCCTTTCTTATATGATCCTGATAGGTGGAAAAGTGATATGGAAAGATTTTTCGCGGAACCGGAGTTTAAAGGCCTCAGGGAAATAGAAGAATTGCGCAATAGCGATCCGGGATCCTGGGGGATCGATTGGAAATGATCGTAGCTGTCGCGCACATATTATTTTAAGGGGGAGTATGGATAAGGTCGGTTATCAAAAGGTGGATCAGGATCCAAAAAGAGAAGAATGTGCGTTTTTTCATGTTATAGATCTTCCCGGAGAGGAGCCTACCCCAGGGCAATGGGATTTCAGATATACTGAACGCGAATACCATGGCAGTTTTGATTTTAAGGGAAAGACTGTTCTTGAGATCGGAACGGCCACGGGTAGTCATGCTTTCTGGATGGAAAAGGAAGGGGCAGTAGTTACTCCCTATGATCTTTCTCCGTCTCATAGCTGGGATATTATGCCGACCTCGGATCAGGATTATCGCGAAGTCGAAAGGACTATGCGTTCGACCATGGGCAGGCTTAATAATGGGTGGTATTATTGCCGTAACCGTTTAGGGTCAAAACTCGAACTCAGTTTCGGATCGATATACGATATTCCGGAAGAGCTGGGCGATTTCGATGTTGTTACGTTCGGTTCCGTGCTTCTGCACACACGTAATCCCGTGGGCGCTATCCAATTCGCTGCCGACAGGGCTAAGGAAGCGATAATAATCACTGACCGACTGCCTCCAGATATGGATCTGAAGCGGCCACTGATGGAATTCATGCCCAAAAGAGAAAGGGCCAAAAGTTTTGGGGCATGGACATGGTGGTGGATAGGGCCTAAGGTGTTTGAGAACTTGTTGGAGCTCAGAGGGTTTAACAAGTTCGATCTCTCAGTTTCTAAACACTTTTTTGTGCCGATGAACAAAAAGATAGAACTATTCACTTTAGTGGCGACGCGTTAGGGGGGCGGGTGCTTATGAGAATTATTATAGACGATGCGGACAAAACGGTAACAACAGTGAGCTCGAGCGGGGAAGAGAAAAGGTTCGGGTTATATTCTCCTGAGGGTTTTAGATCATTGTCAGACCTGTGGATAAAACAGGAGTGGAACAGTTTGCATTGGCAGTCGTTTTCCTGGTGTGGTTTTCCGATATGGCAGTTTCCCGAGGATCTTATGAGGCTCCAGGAATCTGTGTTCACTATAAAACCTGATGTTATTATTGAGACCGGGGTGAGTCGGGGAGGAAGCGCCGTTTTTTTTGCTTCGATTTGTCGTCTTATGGGGAAGGGGAAAGTTATTTCTATTGATATCACTATACCTCAGGAAGTGCGCCGCAGCATAGGGAAGAGCCCATTCTCTGATCTTATCACACTTATTGAGGGTTCTTCTGTGTCAGATGATACCGTAAGGAAAGTGAAGGAAAACATCTCGGCCGGCGAAAAGGTCTTTGTTTTCCTGGACAGCGACCATTCCAGGAATCATGTGTCGAAAGAGCTGGAGATCTACGCTACACTTGTAGGCTCCGGATCATACATTGTGGCCGCAGATGGGATAATGGAACGCCTGGCGGATACGCCGAACGGCAGGAAAGAGTGGCTATCGGATAATCCGGCTGAAGCGGCGCGTGAATTTGTCCGTACACATCCTGAATTTAAAATAGAGCGCCCCGGTGCTATGTACGGGGAGGCGTTTGTTGTCGAAGAGCTGACATATTGGCCCGATGCCTGGATAACGCGGGCCTGACGCGGGGTGGTAATGGTTGCTGAAAAACCCAAAATGCACTTTTATGTCGATGTCGTTTCAGGATGTAATCTACGGTGCCCCTCATGTCCGTCAGGGAACAGCCAGCGTGGCGATAACGCTAAAGGGATGATGTCTCCGGATACTCTTCATCGGATACTTGCCAAAGCCGCAAAGGAATGTAAAATTACCGGGGTAGGGCTTTTTAACTGGTCGGAACCGCTTCTTCATCCCGAGATAGATGATATGGTAAGGGTAGTGAGATCCTGCGGGATAAAATGTTCCATAAGCACTAATCTGAACGTTCCTAAGAATGTTCTGAAAAAACTTATCGCAGCGGGTCCCGATATTTTACGCGTCTCGTTGTCAGGGTTCAGGAAAGAAACATACGAAAGGACTCACAGGGGCGGAGATCTGGGGCTTTTGAGGGATAATCTGGATTTTCTTTTGAAGGAAAAAACTGGCATATGTCCTTCGACCAGGATATCGGTGGCGTTTCACCGCTATCGTTCTAATGTTGCCGATGAGGCTGTAATAGCGGAATATTGTCGCGAGAATGAGGTGCTTTTACAGACTGTGGACGCGCTATTCCTGCCGTTGGAAAAGGTTATGGCCATCTGCGGTATATTGCCGTTGTCTGAAATTACCGAAGAGGATGAGCGTCTGGTGGGAGACCTTATCATGCCTCCGAAAAAAGCGGTTGCCGAGATGAGAGGAAAAGCCATATCGCGGTGCAGGCTCCTTGATGAACAGATAACTTTAAATTGCAGAGGAGATGCGCTCTTGTGCTGCGCTGTTTATGATGAAAGTAAGTTCGTCATAGGGAATTATCTTGATGATGCTCTCGATGAGATCCAGCGGAAGAGAAAGTCGAGCGCGGTGTGCAAGCTTTGTATGGCGAACGGACTTCCCTCGTATTTCACTTATGATGTGCCGGGGATGGACGCTTTCGTCCGGAGGGATATATCCGGATGTCAGGTCCGGGGTAAGGGGTGATCATGCATAGAAGTTCAATCGAGAAAATGATATTGTTCAGAGATCGTTACCTGGCGCCTATGGCAGGACGACGTCTTAGCATATTTGATCTTGGCAGTCAGGATGTTAACGGCAGCTATCGTGATATTTTGGCACGGGAGAAGTGGAACTATACAGGGGTCGATATGGCTTCCGGGAAGAATGTGGATGTAGTGCTTTCTGACCCTTATTCCTGGCGGAGCATAGCGTCGAGCTCGGTTGATGTGGTAGTTTCGGGACAGGCTTTCGAGCATATACGTTATTTTTGGATAACCATGGCCGAAATCGCCAGGGTTTTGAGGCCAGGGGGGTTTGTTTGTATCATAGCGCCTTCAAGCGGTCCGGAACATCGTTACCCGGTAGATTGCTGGAGGTTCTACCCGGATGGAATGAGGGCTATGGCGGATTTCGCGGGGCTCGAGGTCATAGAGGCCGTGACTTTCTGGGATGATAAAGGTTATTCTGACGGGAGCGATTGGTGGCATGATTCAGTGCTTGTAGCGAGAAAGCCAGACAGGGGAATAGTAGGTAACTTTATGGATACGGTAAAGCTGAAAGTGCAGAATGCTGTTTTGACGAGAGGGATCAAATAGGGGATGAACAGGTTTCTCGATATATCATTTTCGGATCTTACGAAATACTTGAAGGTTGATCCCGGCAGGATAATGTCATGGCAGGGGCATATCCCGTTCGCTTTTTCCCTTATAAAGATATTCAATCCCCGGTGTTTTGTTGAGCTGGGTACTTATGCGGGAGACTCGTACCTGGCATTTTGCGAAGCAGTAAAGAGGAACGGCCTTGAGGCAAAATGTTACGCGGTCGATACATGGAAGGGGGATGAGCATTCCGGTCATTACGGGGAGGAGGTATTTGAGGACCTGATGCGCCGCCATGATGTTCCTTACGGCAGCTTTTCCAGGCTTATGAGGACGACGTTCGATGCCGCCGCAACGGAATTCCAGGACGGATCCATAGATCTTCTTCATATTGACGGACTGCACACCATTGAGGCTGTCAGTCATGACTTTGAGACCTGGAAGCCTAAACTTAGCGCCCGAGGTATAGTGCTATTTCATGATACAGCGGAGGACAAGGCAGGTTTTGGTGTCAGGGAATACTGGTCAAAGCTTAAAACGGAATATCCGAGTTTTGAATTTTATCACTCAAGCGGTTTGGGTGTTCTGGCCGTGGGTAGAAACGCTGCCAGGGATCTGCCGGACCTTTTCTCTTTAGATGCCGCGACCGCCGGGAAAATAAGAGATTCTTACAAGGTTCTGGGTAACGCAGCGTCATTCGGTATTATGGAAAAAGTATTGTCCGACGAGCGTTCCGCGTCGGAAGCGCTTAAATCGGAAAACAAAAGGATATCTGATCTTTTATCCGAGACAACCGGTCAATTAGAAATGGCAAAAGAAGAGATTTTTGGAGTTAGAGAGGAATTTAATAGTCTTTTAAATTCCAGGTCATGGCGTCTGGCTCGGTTTTTATGTAACTGTGGGGAGACGTGTCGTTCTGTTCCGCGGATAACAGGTGGATCCTTGCGGCTATTGGGGAAGGCTGTTTATAAAGCTATTCCGTTCTCTCCTCCGATCAGACATGCGATAAAGAGGAAGCTTCACGGTCTTTTCCCCGGTCTTTTCGCTGAGGCCGGACAGTATGGCCAGGCAGGGGCCTATTTTTTTTACGGATCATTCCTGCCTGAAAAATTCAGCTCTCCCGGCATACCGGGAGAGCCTTTCGATCTTATTCTTCCGGAAAAACCCTTAGTTTCTGTAATTATCCCGGTTTTCGGTAAAGCCGAGTATACATACCAGTGCCTGAGGTCCCTAATGTCGCACATGACCGGTTATAGTTTTGAGGTCATAGTTGTCGACGATGCGTCTTCGGATATTACCCGTGAAATGCTGAACTCTATAGGAGGGATAAGGGTGATCCGCAATGACCGCAATGAGGGTTTTGTCAGATCCTGCAACGCCGGTGCTCGCGCCGCGAAGGGGCGTCTTCTTGTTATGCTCAACAATGATACGATAGTCCGGCCCGGATGGCTTGACGAGCTTGTCGAGACGTTTAACTGTGTCCCTTCCGCGGGACTCGTCGGATCAAAGCTGGTCTATCCTGACGGACGTCTGCAGGAGGCCGGTGGGATCATTTGGCAGGACGGTTCGGGGTGCAATTACGGCAGGATGCAGGACCCGGAAAGTCCCGAGTATAACTACATGAGGGATGTGGATTACTGTTCCGGCGCGTCGATCATGATAGAGAAGGAACTTTTTGACAGCCTTGGCGGTTTTGACGAAAGTTTTTCTCCGGCCTATGGGGAGGATTCGGATCTTGCTTTCAGGGTCAGGGAGGCGGGGCGAAGGGTCATCTACCAGCCTCTTTCGCGGGTCGTTCATTTTGAAGGCGTTACATGCGGGAAAGACACGTCCGGCGGGGTTAAATCTTATCAGAAAGAAAATACCGCCAGGCTTTACGAAAAATGGAAAGAGCGTATACGCGAACACGCTCTTCCGGGGATCGGGTCTTTTATTGAAAAAGACAGGTATTCTTGTGGCCGGGTGCTTGTTATCGATCACTGCACGCCGAGACCCGACCAGGATGCCGGATCGATAACGGCCCTTAATATCATGCGCATATTGCTCGGCATGGGGTATAAGGTTACATTCGCGCCTGAAGATAATTTCCTTTTTCTGGCCCCGTATACCCGTGATATGCAGCGGATGGGGATAGAGTGCCTGTATTCGCCGTTCGTCACCTCGCTCGAAGAACATCTGGCAAAATACGGTAAGACGTATGATATTGTAATAACTTTCAGGATGACGGCTGCCGAGCGTAATATTCGGACTATAAAAAGGCACTGTCCGGATGCTAAATACATTTTGCATACTTCAGATCTTCATCACCTTAGGGAAGGCAGAGAGGCTGAGCTTGTATCGTCTGACAGCCTTCGGCGGAAAGCCAAAAAGACGAAAGAAAAAGAGCTTGCTATCGTGCGTTTATCGGATGCAGTTATAGTCCATAGTACCGTTGAGAAGACGATGCTCGAGGAAGAGCTGAACTCGAAGCAGGAAGATAGCCGCATATGCCTTTTCCCCTGGGCAATAGATATTCCCGGAAGAACGCGCAGCTTTGACGGTCGCGACGGGATATTGTTCGTTGCCGGTTTCCAGCATCTTCCGAACAAGGATGCCGCTGTTTATTTCGTAAAAGAGATATTTCCTTTGGTAAGGAAAAAACTTCCTGGAACGTTTTTCCGCGTAGTCGGCAGTCATATTCCTGATGATGTGCGGGATCTTGCGGGCCATGGGGTAGATATCGCGGGTTATGTTGAGGACCTGGCTTCGGAAATGGACCGGGCCCGTATCACGGTAGTTCCTTTGCGTTACGGCGCTGGTATAAAAGGAAAGATAGGGACCAGCTTGAGCTACGGGGTACCTTGTGTCTCCACGAGCATAGGCGCCGAAGGGATGTCGCTCTCTCCGGGTGACGGGGTTCTTGTCGGCGACGATCCGGATGTTTTCGCTTCCCGCGTAGCGGAACTTTATGAGGATAAAGCGCTTTGGGAGTCCTCTTCAACGGGTGGGTTGGCGTTCGTAAAAAAGAACTATTCCCTCGAAGCCGGAATGGATACCATGAAGCATATTATCAATGTCGCTGGGGTGTCTTACAGTCCCGAAGCGAAAAAAGGAATACCCTCTATGGCTGCATATTTCCGAAAGACCGCAAAGTATGAGCCGGATAGGCGTAAAGATGCCATGATGGACTGGAAAGAAATAAAGACTAAGGAAGAATATGATAAGTGGTCAGTTTCTCACGGACAGATGATCTCAAGGAATAGGGAAAAGAAAGTCATGATGCGGCATGTAAGGAGCGATCGGTTCCTGCTTAATGGGTATTGCAGAGTATGCGGCCGGGATGTGGGGTTCAAGGTAGATAAAGAGTGCGGTTCTTTTATTTCGGGCGGGACATGGGTACCTAACTGGAGGGAAAGGCTTGTCTGTCCGGTCTGCGGTCTGAATAACAGGCAGAGGGCAATAGCGTCGGTCCTGCAGGAGATCGCGGTTAGGAGGAGTGACAAGGTAAGCAGAGCATATCTTACGGAAAAGATGACTTCTTTTTATCTGTGGGCAGAAAAGGCTTTACCTAATTTTCAACTTGAAGGAAGCGAATATCTTGGAGGAAAATACTCACCCGGGAGTGTCGTGGGAGGTATACGCCACGAGGATATCTGCAGGCTGAGTTTTACGGACGGGATTTTTGATATTGTGGTCACCAATGAGGTTCTTGAACATGTCCCTGATCCGTTAAGCGCGGTAAGGGAGCTTTGCAGGGTTATGAAAAAGCAGGCGAGTCTCATAATGACAGTGCCGCTCTACCTGGACAGGGATAAAAGTTTTTCGAGGGCCCGTCTGGTTTCAGGGGCGGTAGAGCACATCGCGGAGCCTATCTACCACGGCGACCCTCTTACCGGTAAAGGTTCTCTGGTCTTCACCGATTTCGGATGGGATCTTATTAAAATGCTGGAAAATGGAGGGTTCCGTGATGTTTCCATGAAGTTCTACTGGTCTGAAGTATACGGACACCTGGGCCCTGCCCAGCACTACATACATGCGGTCAAAAGGTAGTGAACGGAGAAAACATGAACACATATTTACCTGAACTTAAAGGGTTTCAAGCCGGGATAAGGAAAGGAAGGAACGTTTACGAGGGGTACCAGCGAGGGTGGGGGCTGCAGTTCGGAGGCCTTCGGGAGAAGGTGCTGGACGATCCTCTTTACCGGGAGGCTCTTGCCGCGGCCGGCAGCCGCAGTGTAATGAGCGAGGCTAACCGCATGAACCTGTTTCTCATTATGAAGTTCTTCCTGGGGCGCTGCGAGTTCGGCCATATCGTTGAATACGGCGCGTATCTATGCGGTAATGCTATCTTTATGGCGTACATAGCCCGTAAGCTTTATCCGGGGATGACAGTTTTTGCGCTGGACAGTTTCGCTGGCATGCCTGCGACCGACAAAGCGGTAGACGCGCATAATCGGGGAGATTTTTCGGGGGCGGATCCCAAGTTGATACGAAAGGACGTAGAGAGGCTTGGGCTGAGTAATCTCATCATAGTAAAGGGAGATTTCAGCGAAACCGCGCCCGGCGTGATGGCAGAGGCAGGCAAAGTCGCGCTAGCTCATATTGACTGCGATATACGTTCGGCTGTGGATTTCTCGTATGAGAACGTAAAACCCTTTATGTCTGAAGGCGGGTATATAGTGTTCGATGACGCGAATGTTTCCAGTTGCATAGGGGCGACCGAGGTGGTAGAGGACAAGGTCATAAGGCGCGACGGCCTGAACTCGGAGCAGATATGGCCGCATTTCGTGTTCAGGTCTTTCAAAAAAAGAGGCGGAGGTGTTTCGTGAGAGAATGCAGTAAATCTATCTCAAGGCGTCTGCATGACCCGGATTTCATAAATCATTATTTTTCCGGGAAAGGGCTTGATATCGGTGGACGTCCGGATCCACTCGGGATGTACAGGGGGCTTTTCCGTCTTATGACGGAAGTGAGGACTTGGGATAAAGAAGACGGTGACGCGAAGCTCCTCGCGGGAGTGCCCGACGCTTCTTTCGATTTTGTCCACAGCAGCCATTGTCTTGAACATCTGGATGATCCGCTTGAAGCGCTGAGGAACTGGCTGAGGGTCGTTGTCCCCGGAGGGTATCTCATCGTGACCGTTCCGGATGAGGATATGTATGAGCAGGGTGTGTTCCCAAGCACCTTTAACACTGAGCATAAATGGACTTTTACTATATTCAAGAAAAGGTCATGGAGCGTGAAGTCCAGGAATGTCGTTGACCTTATTGCCGGCCTCGGTGAGGAAGCTGAACTTGTGAAGCTGATTAAACTTTCGTCGACTTATCGATATGACCTGCCGCGGTATGATCAGACGGTAACGCCTGTCGCGGAATGCGGCATAGAGTTTGTTGTCAGGAAAAGGACTTTGAGCGAAATATCAGCAGGTGGGAGGTACAACGCTCAGAATTCGTCTCAGCCCGCGCCTGAGGAAAGGGCTCATCTTAACCAGTTCGTAAAGGACCGAGCCGCTATAATAAAGATGAATTCCGAGCAGCCACCGTTCGTTGACGACGGTCCCATCCGGGAAAGGGGGCCAGCATGATAGTCAGGGCAAGGGCTCCTCTTCGTTTCGGTCTTGCCGGCGGAGGTACGGATGTTTCTCCGTATTGTGATGTTTACGGAGGTTATGTGCTCAATGCGGCTATCGCGAGGTATGTCTATGCGGGCATAAGGACACTGGACGAATCTAAGGTGCGGTTTACCATTATCGGCCAGGATACAGAAGACCTTGATCCGGCTGCGCGGGGTGAGTTTCCTCTGACCGGACGGATGGACCTTCACAGGGCTGTGTATAATGAGATGGTCCGTAGCTGGAACGGAGGAAATCTGCTCCACATCGAACTTTCTACTTACTGCGACGCGCCTCCCGGATCGGGGCTGGGGTCTTCATCCACACTGGTAGTGGCCATGGTCCGCGCATTTACCGAATTCCTTAACCTGCCTCTGGACGATTATGGCATAGCGAGCCTCGCGTTCAAGATAGAGCGGATCGACTGCGGTTTGCAGGGAGGGAGGCAGGACCAGTATTCCGCGGCGTTCGGCGGGGTTAATTTTATGGAATTTTATAATAACGGCAGGGCTATCGTTAATCCGCTGAGGGTCAAGGATTGGGTTATCTCTGAACTTGAGGCTTCTATGCTTCTTTTTTATACGGGCATTTCACGGGAGTCGGCTAGCATTATTTCCGACCAGAGCAGTAATGTCAGGTCAGGTCTGTCCGATACGATAAAAGCCATGGACGCGATGAAACAGGAAGCGCTGGTGATGAAAGAGTGTCTTCTGAAAGGCGATTTTGCGGGTATGGTCGAGTGCATGAAGAGCGGGTGGGAGAACAAGAAGCGTTCAGCGAGGTCGGTGTCTAACCCTCGCATAGAGGAGATATACAAAGGAGCTCTTCGCTCGGGGGCTCTGGCCGGAAAACTTACAGGAGCCGGCGGAGGCGGTTTTATGGCTCTTTTTGTTCCTCCCGAAAAGCGAGCGGAAGTCACAAAGACCATAGAAGGGTTCGGCGGAGTAGTGAGCAATTTTCATTTTACGAAAAGCGGAGCGCAGGCATGGAAAGTGATGTAGTATCTCCCGGGACGGTGAAACAAGGCGCTCATCGTGAAGCGGTGGTGCTTGCCGGGGGCCTGGGGCTCAGACTTAGGAGTATGATAAGCGATGTGCCTAAAGTCATGGCGGTTGTGGATGGACGTCCGTTCCTTGAGATCCTTCTTTCTCTCCTGGAGCGCAAAGGATTCAAGCGCGTCGTATTGTCTGTCGGTCATATGGCCGACAATATAATCCATCGTATAGGGGATTCTTTCGGTGAGTTGGAGTTGGTTTACGAGATAGAAAAGGAGCCTTTGGGCACCGGCGGCGCGGTGAAGGGGGCGATGTTAAGATGTACTTCGGACCATGTGTTCGTTTTTAACGGAGATACTTATTTTGACGCAGAGATAGATGAGATAGAGTCTTTCTGGAAAGAGGATCATATTCCAGTTATAGTCGGCTGTGAAGTGCCCGACACCTCAAGGTACGGGAGGCTCGATGTGTCGGGCGCCTTTCTCTCCGGATTTGAGGAGAAAATTTCACGCGGTCCGGGGGTTATAAACAGCGGGTGCTATGTTTTTCCCAGGAATTACCTCGAGGATTTTCCCAGGGAGGGGGCATTCTCTCTGGAAAAAGATGTTTTTCCGGAAAAGCTTCGTAATGGAAGGCTTAAAGTATTTGTTTCCAAAGGTTTTTTTATTGATATCGGCATTCCCGAGGACCTCGCAAGGGCAAGGCGCCTTTTAAAGGAAGGCGGTATACTTCGATGAGGGATATTGCCGGCAAATACAAAATAGCGGTAGTGGCACATTGTTTTTACCAGGATATGGTCCAGGGTCTTGCCGATATGTTATCAAATATTCCTTCGCCTCTTGATGTTTACGTGTCGACCCCCAGAGGTATGAGCAGAAGAACGGAAGATGTGTTCAAGAGCGTTCTCCCGCGTGCGAGGGTAACAGTGCGCGAAGTGGAGAACAGGGGTTATGACATCGCGCCGTTCATATGCGATTTCAGCCAGAGCCTCTTGTTATACGACCTTGTGCTTAAAGTGCACACAAAGAAGACGCCGCATGTACCCTGGCTGAAAGGCTGGGGAAACTATCTTATGTACAATCTTTCCGGTTCGGAAGAGATCGTGAGGAACATCCTTGGGATGTTCGACGGTGACGAGAAACTCGGCGTTGTTTATCCCGAGATAGTCCCGCATCTTTTTACAGAACTGGAGAAAGATCCATGGCAGGAGAACAGACAGGCTGTTGAAAAGCTGTGTTCGAGAATGAATATGGACGCATTCGGGGTTCCACTCTTGGATTTTCCGGCGGGGTCGATGTTCTGGTTCAGGCCGGAAGCTCTCAGGCCGGTTTTTTCTCTGGGAATAGAGAGGGAGGAGTTTCCTTGCGGCAGGCGGGTACGACGGAACGGGACGATAGCTCATGCGCTGGAAAGGCTTTTTTGCGCCGCGGCCGTAAAAAACGGATTCCGTTCCAGGAAGGTCGCGTTCTGTAAGTTCAGGACTATCAGGGACAACTCGTTAATGGGCAGGCTGTATGACCGGATCATTTCCGACTGCCATAAGTTGCTCGATCTTGCGGGATTCGGTCCGAGGTGATGGATAAAGACTGGCCGGCATGTCCGGGAACCTGGGGAGGGATATGTTTTTGAGCAAGATAACGTCAAATACGCTGGAACGTTTACTGTTAGCGGCGTTTATATCCGTCCTTTCAGCCGTGACTTTTTCCGTCTCTTTTGTCGAAATATCGGTTTCCGTGAGCCTTGTATTGTACTTTCTTCTTATTGCCTCTGACCGTCCGAGATATCTACGCACAAGTACAGGTGACATGGCTTTACTCGTGTATATCCTTCTGGCGTTCTTTTCTATCTTTTATTCTCCGGTTCCCATGAAAAGTTTAAGGGGGTTTTTCGGCAAAACGCTCGAAGGCGCGCTTATATACTTTGCCGTTCGTAATTATGTTTCCCTCGACCGCACCCGATCGCGACCCATGGCGGTGGCAGCGCTTATTATGTCTGCTTTCATATCCGTGAACGGATTTTATCAGTATTTTAACGGGAGGGATCTCATAAGGGGTTTTGCTCCGGATGTTTTTTTCAGGGGGCAGGGAGCGCTCGAGACGATCAGGATCACATCAAGCATGAAATTTCCTAACGATCTTGGTGCTTATCTGGCGTTCGTGATACCTGTAGGGGCGGCTGTTATTTTTTCGGAACGTAGACTTTGGGTCAGGGCTCTCGCCGTGGCGGGAACGGTTCTTGCAGCCGGAGCGCTTGTCATGACTTATTCGAGGGCGTCATGGCTGGCGCTTTTCGCTGCCTGTGTATTTATGGCGTCTCTGCTTAAAAAGAAACGTGTAATGCTGCTTTTAGCCCCGATAGCTGTTTTTATTCTTCTAATGCCGATCACTTCCACATTTGTAAGGAGTTCTTACCCGGGAACTGTTATCGATGATAGTCTCAAAGGAAGACTGCGGTACGCCGGGGAAGCTTTAGAAATGATCAGGGATCGTCCTCTTTTTGGGAGTGGTCTTAACACTTATGATACCGTCAATAGGGAAAAACATCCCCATAAGGAGGGATATTCCTACCCGCATAACTGTTACCTTCAGATGTGTTCCGAACTTGGTTTAGCGGGACTGATGGCCTTTCTTGTGTTCATTGTCCTGTTTTTTCGAGGGGCGTTCATCTTGCAGGGGGAGAGCAGAGGCGAAGATGTCCTAATGGCTGGTTTTTATTCCGGTACCGCGGCGCTTCTTGTAACGTTCCTTTTCGACACCCATTTCTACAGCACGCCCATATCTATGCTTTTCTGGACATCCTGCGGGATATCGGCAGGCATGTCTGTTTCACCGTCAGTAGAAAAGTAGCCGTAAAAACACATTTATCAGTTGAAATTTTTTTATATTTGTCTATAATTTCCATAGACAATATAATTAATGGAGGTTTATGAAACTTACGACTAAAAGTGAATATTCGATCCTGGCCCTTGTCTACATGGCCAGGCGCGCCGGAGAGGGGTATGTAAAAGTAGAGGATATTTGTTCGGAATACGACCTTTCAAAAAAATATCTCGAACAGATCTTTATGATCTTAAAAAATACCGGATACATAAAAACTAAAAGAGGGGCTACAGGCGGGTATATGCTGGCTAAGGCCCCGGAGGCTATCACACTGGCCGAGATAATCCGACTGATGGACGGTGCCCTGGCACCCGTAGAATCAGTGAGTAAATATTTTTTTTCACATACGCCTCTTGAAAAAGAAAAGAAAGTGCTATGCGTACTTCGTGACATAAGGGATTATGTCGCTAAACGCATGGAAGAAACAAAACTCTCGGATGTTGTATGACTCCGGTATAGGTATGATGGATATAGCGGGCAGTAAAGAGGTGTTGATAGACATGTACTTGAAGCGGAGGAAGACAATGAAAAAGTTTTTGGCGGGACTAATGGCTATAGCTTTGGTCTTTAATTCTGGGGGTCGTGTCTACTGTGACGACGGCCAGAAACTTAAAGGCACAATAACTATGTCAGGCGCATGGGCGCTTTACCCTATGGCCGTTAAATGGGCGGAAGAATTCCAAAAGCTGCATCCCGAGGTTCGTGTAGACATTTCGGCAGGCGGAGCGGGAAAAGGAATGGCTGACGCCATTTCAGGGGTGGTAGATATAGGTAAAGTTTCCAGGGAAATATATCCCGAGGAGATAGAAAAAGGTGTTTGGTGGGTAGCGGTAGTAAAAGACGCTGTGGTTCCCACTATTAACAGCATGAACCCGGCCTGCCCGGAACTTTTAGCGCGTGGTATCACCAAAGAGCAGGCCTCCGGTATATGGATAACTGAGGAAATAACCGAATGGAGCGATGTGGCCGGGCCTATGGCTAAGGGTGAGATCAATGTGTATACACGGTCTGATTCATGCGGAGCGGCCGAGACATGGGCAAGTTTCCTTGGATCAAAGCAGGAGGATCTGGCGGGTGTCGGAGTGTACGGGGATCCGGGTCTTGCTTCAGCGGTAATTAACGATGTTAACGGTATCGGGTTCAACAACATCAATTACGCTTATGACACAGGGACAGGGGAGCAGCTTAGCGGTATCAGGATAGTTCCTTTGGATAGTAACGGAAGCGGTAAGATAGATCCTGAAGAGGATTTTTACGGCAACAGGGCAAGTATGGTCTCGGCTATAGCCGAAGGAAAATATCCTTCTCCTCCCGCAAGAGACCTGTATTTTGTGTGCAAGGGAAGGCCGGATAGGGTCTTAGTCGCTGAATTTATCAGATGGGTCCTGACCGATGGGCAGAAATTCACTGCCGAGGCAGGGTATGTGGGGCTTTCGCAAAGATCGGTTATCGAAGGACTGGAAAAACTAAAAGCGGAATAGTTTTTTTATGGTTTGGACACTGAAAAGGTAACGAGATGTCTTATAGAAGGATACAGATAGATAAAGCCGCTTCAAAAGTAATGTTCACTTTTGTTATATTCTCGGGCCTTATAGTTTTTTTGATGATAGCCGGGCTTTACTATAGGGCAAGGCCTATTCTTATGACGCGCCCCTTAAGCGAACTTTTATTTTCAAGTGTGTGGAGGCCTTCAAGGGGAGAGTTCGGTTTTTACCCGTTTATTATGGGAACTGCCTGGGTAACTATGGTTGCCATGGCCATAGCCCTGCCTCTCTCACTTCTAGTTTCGGTTTATCTTTCGGAATATATGTCATCCAGACCGAGGGAATTCATGCGGTCCATTCTGGATCTTTTGGCCGGTATTCCTTCCGTAATATACGGTGTTTGGGGAATGCTTGTTATAGTGCCTTTAATAAGAAGATATGCCGCTCCGGCTTTTGGCGGCGTTTCGACGGGCTTCAGCGTATTGGCCGGAGGAATAGTCCTTTCGGTGATGGTGCTTCCGGTAATAATCCATGTTTCTCTTGAGGTTTTTTCATCAGTTTCCGTTGAGCTTAGGGAAGCGTCGCTTTCTCTGGGGGCGACCAAATGGCAGACCGTTAAATATGTTCTGGTCCGCAAGTCCATGCCAGGAATAATTGCCGCTGTGGTACTGGGCTTATCGAGGGCTTTCGGTGAGACTATGGCTGTGCTTATGGTTGCCGGTAATCTTGCCAGAGTGCCGGGATCTCTTTTTGATCCGGCATATCCGCTTCCGGCCCTCATAGCCAATAACTACGGGGAGATGCTTTCTGTGCCGCTTTATGATTCGGCTTTGCTTTTCGCCGCACTGATACTTCTTGTTGTGGTCATATTCTTTAATGTAATTTCAAGATTTATCCTCTTGAAGGTGGAAAGGAGTATGTAGTTTTGTGGACAGAAGGAAAATAGAGGAAAACATATTTATTTTTGTCATGCGGTCCGCTACTTTCATGGTAGTTTTTGTGCTGTTTCTTATATTGGCGGCCATAGTTGTTAAAGGGCTGCCGGCGCTGGATCTTGACATGATAACCCGAATACCAAAAGGGGGGTTTTATCTTGGAAAAGAAGGAGGCGTGCTTAACGCTATCCTCGGGTCCTTATATATCTCGGCAGGAGCTATACTTCTTTCATTATGCGTGGCGCTTCCGGTGGTTCTGTACGTAAACATTTATGCAAAAAAAGGGTCGAAGCGGGCGTTTTTTACACGTTTTTCTTTTGATGTTCTTTGGGGGGTTCCGTCGATAGTGTACGGAGCGTTCGGGTTTTCCATCATGCTTATCCTGGGCCTTAGAGCCTCGCTTTTGGGAGGGATAATAACAGTCGCTTTTCTGGTGCTTCCTATCATGTGCAGGGCGATGGACGAAGTAATGCGTATGGTGCCGAAAGATCTTCTAGAGGCTTCATATTCTTTGGGTTCTACGAGATTCGAGGCGGCCGTGTACGTAATGGTACGACAGGTGATTCCCGGCATCTTGACCGCGGTGATGATATCTCTGGGGAGGGGGATAGGTGACGCGGCTTCGGTCATATTTACCGCCGGTTTTACGGATAACATTCCTTCGTCGCTTTTGAGCCCCGCGGCCACCTTGCCACTTGCCATATTCTTTCAGCTGGGAACGCCATTTCCCGAGGTTCAGGACAGGGCCTATGCCTCAGCACTTATACTTACCGTGATGATCCTTCTTATAAGCGTTACGGTGAGATCTTTGGGAAGGTTTTTGTCGAGGAATGTTACAAAATAGGAGAAGAACATGGAATTCAGGTCTCATATAAGCGTAAGGGGATTGAACGTATGTTACGGCGAGCACCGGATCCTTAAGGATATATCCATAGATATCCCAGACAAAAAGATAACTGTTATTATCGGTCCATCGGGATGCGGAAAGACCACTCTTCTTAAATCCTTTAACCGCCTGATAGATTCTACCGAAGGAGTAAAGGTGACGGGTGAGGTTTTGGTAGATGGTGAGAATATATTCGATCCTAAGGCCGAGGTAACCCATATACGCAGAAAAATGGGCCTGCTTTCTCAGAAACCTTATCCTCTTCCGATGTCCATATACGACAATGTGGCATATGGCATGCGCATACACGGCGTTAAGGATAAAAACTTATTAGACGCTAAAGTAGAGCATTATCTCAAGGAGGCAAGCCTTTGGGATGAGGTCAGCGGCAGGTTGAACTCTCCGGCGTCGAAATTATCTGTCGGTCAGCAGCAGAGGTTGTGTTTGGCGAGAGGGCTGGCGGTGGAACCCGAGATCATTCTTGGTGATGAACCGACTTCGGCCCTCGACCCGAGTTCCAGCAGGCGGATAGAGGAACGTTTTATTGAGCTTAAGAAGAGGTACACAACTATCATAGTTACGCACATTTTGAGGCAGGCAAAAAGATTGGCGGATTATGTGGTGTTTTTATATCTCGGAGAACTTATTGAGCACGGCCCTGCAGACATTATATTTAATTCGCCAAAGGAAAAAATGACCAAAGAATACATAAGCGGAGCTATCAGTTAGTGACGCATAAAACAAGGGAGAAGAAATGAAAAATTCAATACCGATAAAATCAATAATCGGGATAATTTTAGCCGTAATTGTATGGTGTGTTTGGGATCATCCGGCGATGGCCTATGAAGACGGGGATTTTCAGTATTGGAACGTGAACGAGATAGAGTGGAAGGCCGCAAAGGACTGGAAACTATCACTCGAGGACGAACTGAGATGGGGAGGAGGCGCAAGTCAGCTTTATTATCAGCATTATGACCTCAGCGTTTCCTATTTGGGAATAGCAAAATGGTTTGAGATAAAGGCCGGGTACAGGCAGATATTCAACAAAGGTAAGAAAAGCTGGATGTATGAAAACGTGGGTAAACTTGACGGTACGCTTAAGTTTGACTTATTCGGTTTTAAATTGAGCGACCGCAGCAGGCTGGAATATAGGGACATAGAGGATAAAAAGGATAACTGGCGGTACCGAAACTTCTTTAAGGCCAAGATCCCCATGAATATTGGTAAGTTACAGTTCGCCCCTTATGCAGGCGACGAGCTTTATTTTGATCTTTCAAGGCACTTTGAGTTTAATCGTAACAGGCTTTACTCGGGACTTGAGTTTGCCCTTTTTTGGGGTCTTACGCTGGATGTGCACTATATCCTTCAAACAAGCAAAGGGAAAGATATCTGGACCGATTACAATATTCTCGGGACAAAACTAAAATTTTCTTTTTAAGTGGGAAGGCGGATGTGGAAGTAAAAATATCGTACAGTTCGAAAAGGAAAAGAACGGTATCGGCCAGGACGGAAGGAGGTGTGCTTTTGGTGGCCGCTCCGGCCGCAATAAACAAACAGTATCTGGACAGAATAATAGAGAGTTTTAAGGACAAGTTTGAGCGGAGGCGGGCCAAAGATGATCTCAGGAAGGGGAGATCGCTACGGGATGTAGCGGCACGGATAAATAAAAAATATTTCGGAAATAAACTAAATGTCTCTTCCATCGAATATTCATCGAGGCAAAATAAGCGTTACGGGTCATGCGACAGCCGTACGGGAAAGATAAAGATATCCTCAAGGCTAAAAGAAATGCCGCTATGGGTAAGGGACTATGTGATCGTCCATGAGATGGCTCACTTGGTCGAGCCGAATCACGGTAAGGCTTTTTGTGATATCGTTAACAGGTACAAGCTCGCGGAGCGGGCCAAGGGATACCTTATGGCGGCGGGGCGTTATGCGATAAAGGAATCATAGTCTTGCGTATCATCCTCGCGTTGTGATAGTATGTCGTATCATGAAAACCGCCATAATACATGACTGGCTCACGGGGATGCGCGGAGGGGAGAAGTGTCTCGAGGTTTTTTGCGAACTTTTTCCCGATGCTACGCTTTTCACACTGCTTCACGATAAAGGAAGCGTATCGCAGTTAATAGAAAAGATGGATATACGTACTTCTTTTCTTCAGAAATTTCCCGGAATATCTAAAAATTACCGCAATTTCCTTCCTTTTTTCCCGGCGGCAATAGAAAGTTTCGATGTTTCCTCTTACGACCTGGTTTTAAGTTCAAGCCACTGTGTAGCTAAAGGGGTAAAGGTAAGGCCCGGATCCACGCACATATGCTACTGCTACACTCCCGTCAGATATGCATGGAAATTTTATGATGAGTATTTTTCGGGAGAGAATATACTTAAAAAAAAGTTTATCTCCTTTATAATGAACAGGTTAAGAAAATGGGACCTCGCTTCCAACAAAAGCGTTGATTATTTCATAGCTATATCGGATAATGTCAGAAGCCGCATAAAAGAGTACTACGGCAGGGATTCGGATATAATATACCCCCCTGTTGACGTTGCGCTTCATGGAAGAGGAGATCTTGCGAAGGAACATGAGGGGTACTACCTCGTAGTTTCGGCTCTGGTCCCATACAAGAGGGTTGACCTGGCGGTAGAGGCCTTCACTGTATCCGGAAGGAAACTGGTGGTGGTAGGTTCCGGCGGAGAACTCGAGTCTCTCAGGCATAAGGCAGGAAGTAACATTGAGTTCAGGGGATGGTCCTGTGACGCCGAGATTGTTTCGTGTTACCAGGGGTGCAGGGCTCTCATCTTTCCCGGGGAAGAGGATTTTGGAATAGTCCCGGTAGAGGCCCAGCTTCACGGTAAGCCTGTTATAGCCTATGCCAGGGGAGGGGCGCTTGAGACTATAGTGCCTTTTGGTGGCGGGAGTCAAGAAGAGGAGGCCACAGGCGTGTTTTTTTATGAAAAGACACCGGAGGCCATAAACACCGCTATTGATACTTACGAAAAAAATGAGAACAGGTTCGACCCGGAAGTGATCAGGCGCAGCGCCCTGAGGTTCAACCGTGACAGGTTCAAGGACGAAGTCAGGCGGTACATTGAGGCCAGGATCTCGGGGCATTCATAGCCTCTTCGGGCTTTGAGGTTTTTCAGGGGTATTCAGTAATGTGTTATCGAATATATCTTCAGTAAAAGACAGGGGTTTCGTAACTCAATCGGCACTGGATTAGGTAAAATGAGAATAAGGAACGATTTCAGGGTAATACTTATCCTGGTCTTGGGCGATATACTTGCTGTCAACGCGGGGCTTCTTTTTTCATACTGGTTCAGGTTCAGTTCAGGGTTTTTCCCCGTCGCTTACGGTATACCGAGCGTGAGCCATTATTTCCGAACTCTTCCTGTCCTAACCCTCATAATGGTCTTTCTTATCAGGTCCGACAAGCTTTATTCCGTAAGGGCAAGGCTTTCTATCGTCGATGAGTTCTTCTCCATAGTAAGGAGCGTTTCTGTAGGGATACTGGTCTTCATGGCGGGTACCTTTCTTTACAGGGAATTTTCGTTTTCAAGAGGGATGCTTATCCTGGCGTGGGGGGTTCTCATCCTCTTTTTGTCTCTCTGGCGTTTTGTGGTCAACCGGATAAGGTTCGCGCTCAGGGAGAAGTCCAGGAACCTTCTCATTATAGGTGACGGCGAAATGGTCCCCCGGCTTATAGATCATATTTCCGAGGATCCTCACTGGGACTATGACATAAAGGCGGTTCTTAGGGTTAAGTCTAAAGACACTTCAAAGGTAGCCAATGTAGTTGTGGAGGGGGGCATGGAAAATCTGGCTCCGGCTCTTCAAAAATATGACGTGGACGAGGTTATAGTCACTGAGGCCGATATTCCCAGGTCTGAGATAATGGAGATAATACTGGAGTGCGAGAAAAACCTTGTTGAAGTAAGGATAGTTGCTGATCTTCTGGGTATGGTGACCTCACAGGTGGATATGAGGACAATAGACGGAGTCCCGCTCCTGGGCCTTAAGGAATCTCCGCTGGCTGAGTGGATAAACAGAGTGATAAAAAGGGCAATGGATATTCTGATCTCCCTTTTAGCCATAGCGGCGCTCTCTCCGGTATTCATTGTAGTTTCGGCCCTTATAAAGTTAAGTTCTCCCGGAAGGGTGTTTTATCTTCAGAAGAGGGTGGGAGAAGACGGCCGGAGGTTCGCCATAATAAAGTTCCGCACCATGATAGAGAATGCCGAAAAGGGTACGGGACCGGTTTGGGCAAAAGAGAATGACCCCAGGAGGACACGGGTAGGAAGTTTTCTCAGGCGGACCAATATAGATGAGCTTCCACAGCTTATAAACGTGCTGAAGGGTGAGATGAGCCTTGTGGGGCCAAGGCCTGAAAGGCCCCATTTTGTGGGTAAGTTCAAAAAGGACATACCCAGGTATATGGCCCGGCATAAGATCAAGTCAGGAATGACTGGTTGGGCCCAGGTTAACGGCCTTAGAGGCAACACCTCGATAGAAGAGCGGACAAAATACGACCTTTATTACGTTGAAAACTGGTCTATCATGTTCGACATAAAGATACTTTTCATGTCGGTGTTCGCTATGAAAAACGCGTATTAGGCGCGGGGGGAGGGATTAGCTAAGTAGAAAGTAGTAAGGAGTAAGGAGGAAGGGGGAAGGAGAGGTTAAGGTTGAGGTTGAGGTTTAGGTTCAGGTTGAGAGCGGAAGAGGAGTAGCATGAGGGTTACGAGAGAGCAAATTACGGGGTTTCTGGATAAGGCGGTCGAGTGGTGCGTTTACGTTCTTATATTCGTGATCACCTTCTCGAACTCTATGGTCGAGATAGTTTCCACAATTCTTATAACGGCCTGGGTTCTGGGGACGATAATTAAAGGCGACTACAGAAAACTCCGGTCTTTACCGGCGATATTCCTTGGGGCTTATTTTTTATGGGTTATTCTTTCGTGTTTTAACTCTCAGTACCCGAAAGAAAGTTTCAGGGGAATTTTCAAGGCTCTTCAATACGCTCTTGTTTTTATGGCGGTCTCCACTCAGGTTTGGCCGGAGGGAAAATCCAGGAAGTTTCTCTATGCCGCTGCCGGCGCGACCTTTCTTGTCACGGTTAACGGGATATTCCAATACATAACCGGCGAGGATCTTCTGCGGCACAGGACACTTATCCCTGACGAATATCTAAGGAGAATATCGTCGTCGTTTATCCACCCGAATGATTTCGGGGCTTATCTGATAGTGGTAGGATCTTTGTTTGTTCCCATGCTTTTATCGCCGAAGAACGGGATAAAAAGAACAATGCTGTTTTTTACGGTTCTGGCTTTAGCTTTGGTTTGTCTTTTTCTTACCGGGTCACGCGGAGCATGGATGTCTTTTGCCGCGGCATTCGTGGTTGTCGGGATCTTGAAAGGCAAAAAAACGGCTGCGCTTTTTATGGGGATACTTGTTTTGGTTTTTATCTTAATGCCGTCCTCTTCCCGACAGAGGATATACGAAACGGCTGATCTTAAGAGCGGGACTTCGTGGGAAAGAGTGATGCTCTGGAGGGGGAGCGTCGATATGATAAAAGAACATCCGGTACTGGGGTTCGGTGTAAATACCTTCAGTAAGCATTTCCCGGATTATAAGCCGCAGGGATACATCGATGACAGGTACGCGCATAACTGTTACCTCCAGACAGCTTCTGAAATAGGTATCCCGGGGGCGCTGCTCATGATATGTTTTATGGTAGCCGCTCTTGGCTGTTCTCTTAAGGGCATATTGTCAATGCCAGGGGGATATCAAAAAAATTTCTCAGTGGGTATGTTCGGCGGAACGGTGGGTTTTTTGCTGAATAGCGCGGTAGACACGCATCTTTTTTCTCTTACGCTTGCTGTGTTCTTTAATATCATAATAGGCGTTACTTTATCGTCAAGCGCGGGCCCCGGCAGAGGAGAGCAGCTTGAAAAAGATCCTTATCGCTAATATTTTCGGAATAGGCGACGTTCTTTTTACCTCGCCTATCGCGGCTAATCTTAGAAGGGCGTTTCCCGGAGTATCCGTGGGATATCTCTGCAACGCGCGCGCATCCGAGATAGTCCGATGTATCCCAGGTGTGAATGATATTTTTGTTTACGAAAGGGATAATTACGTTTCTCTTTGGAAAAGGTCCAAAATAGAATGGTTCAGGGAGCTGTACTCGCTCTTTAACGGAATTAAGAAAGCCAAGTACGAGGCTGTGCTTGATTTTACGATGTCCAGGGAATTCGGTCTTTTTTTCGCCTTGGCGGGGATAAAACTCCGCGCCGGCCTGGATTACAAGGGAAGAGGGCTCTTTCTCACACACCGCGTAAAAATTACGGGGTTCAGGGACAAACATGTCATAGAACATTACCTTGAAGTTATGGAGAGCCTGGGTATAAAGGCGGAAGAAAAAGAAATGCTGATAGTTCCCGACGAGGGTACGGTGTCTGTGACGGACGAATACCTCAGGAAAAAAGGGCTTGCGGATAAAAAATTCGCGGCCGTAATACCGGGGGGAGGGGCCAGTTGGGGGCGCCACGCTTCCAGGAAAAGATGGAGGGCGGAAGGTTTTGCCAAGGTAGCGGAAACGCTCGAGGAAAGAGGTATCCGGACCGTTATTATGGGGGATCCTTCCGAAAAAGCACTTTGCGATTACGTGGCTTCGGAAATGTCCGTTCCGCCGGCTGCCGTTGAGAACGGTCTTGATCTCCGGGAATATATGGGAATTATGAGCCGGGCCGGTATAGTTCTTTGTAATGACGGAGGGCCGCTTCATATAGCGGTAGCGCTTGGCACAAAGACAGTTTCTATTTTCGGGCCGGTAGACGAAACTGTGTACGGGCCTTTCCCGATAAAGGGGAGACACAGGGTGATAAGGGTTTCGGGTCTTCCGTGCCGGCCGTGTTACGGTAATTTCAAGCTTCCGGAATGCGCCTATGAACAGAGGTGCGTGGTGGATATAGGGCCGGAAAAGGTAGCTGAAGCATGCCTTGAGCTGATAAAAAACAAGTAAAGGAACATCGAGGAGGGTTGTGAAAAAAGTCCCGGTAAGCGTTGTTGTGATCACGAAGAACGAGGAAGACAATATAGAGGACTGTCTAAAGACGGTAGAGTGGGCCGACGAGATAATAGTGGTGGATGACGACAGTTCTGATTCCACCAGGGAGATAGCGGCAAGGTTTACCGATAAGGTTTTCTCCCGTAAGATGGACAATGAAGGCCGCCACAGGAACTGGGCGTATTCAAGGGCTTCTAACCGATGGGTGCTTAGCCTGGATGCCGATGAAAGGATAACCGGCGAGCTTGCCTCGGAAATAGGCGACCTTATAGCGGGCGGGCCGGAATTTAAGGCTTACACGATACCCAGACGCAATCATATAGGGTCTTACTGGCTCAAGTTCGGGGGAGAGTACCCGGCCGCTCAGACAAGGCTTTTTCTCAGGGACGAATTCAAATATGAAGAGGCCGATGTGCATCCCAGGGCTTTCCTTGAGGGTGATTGCGGCCACCTTAAGGGCGATATGATCCACTATTCGCACAGGGACATAGAAGATTATGTGAGAAGCCTCAACGGGCATACGACGCTTGAGGCCCGAAAGTGGTTCCTGACCGATAGGAAGATGGGTTTCTTCCGGGCTTTCTGGAGAGCCATGGACAGGTGTTTTTACCGCAGGCTTCTACGCAAAAAAGCCTATAAAGACGGAGTGTACGGCCTTACGGTGGCTGTTTTCAGCGGGATATACCAGCTTGTGAGCTGGGTGAAGTGCTGGGAAATGAGAGGAGGCGTGCCGGCAAGGAAATCGCAGGCAGTTTCGGGAAAAAAGCGGACGGAACGGGGCGTGACAAGCGGCAGTAAAAAGCTTTCCGCGGTTGTCATAACTAAAAACGCCGCCAAAAAGCTAAGACCCTGTCTTGAGTCCGTAAAATGGGCCGATGAGATAATAATAGTGGACGGAAGGTCCGATGACGGCACTCTCGAAATAGCTGGGGAGTATTCCGATAAGATAATATTGAGCGATTTCGAGGGGTTCGGTAATGAAAGGAATAAAGGGGCAGACGCCGCCACCGGTGACTGGATACTTCAGCTTGATGCCGATGAAGTAGTTACAGGGGGGTTCAGGGCCAGAATGGAAAAAATACTCTCCGGGGACGATTCGGGCTGCGTGAGTTTCAAATTCAGAAGGAGAAACGTATTTCTGGGAAAGGCGATGAGATTCGGCGGGTGGTTCCATTATTCCGCGCATCTTTTTAGAAAAGGCATGGCCAGGTATGAAGGCGACATACACGAAAAACTTATCGTGAACGGGAAACAGGGCAGGCTGGAGGAGGAAATAGAGCATTATCCTTTCGATTCCATGTCGGAATTCATAGAAAGACAGAACCGTTACACCACACTGCAGGCCGGAGAGATGTTCAAAAAAGACGGGCCGGCCGACGATAAGACCATACTGTACAACCTGAAGGTGAAACCCAGAAAACTTTTCATGAAGATGTATGTCAAGAAAATGGGTTTTATGGAGGGAATGAGAGGCCTGGTCTTCTCGGTAATGTTCGCATGGGTGCATTACCTTAAGTGGGCGAAATACTGGGAATTGAGTAGGGAAAAGTAGAGATCCTTCACTCGCCGCTTTGAAAAATGTAAGGGTCGTTCAGGATGACCAAAGTATATTGAGGAGCTAAATTTGAAATACGAATGCGACATTATACTCTTGAGCTATGAGAACCCGGAGCTTCTTAAGAAATGCGTAAAGAGCGTTTTCGAACATACCCGGGTTAACGCGAGGCTGATAGTAGTGGACAACGCCAGCAGGGACCCCGAGGTCGCAAGGTATCTGCATTCTCTTGAAAGCTCTGGAAGCGTTACTGTTGAAAAGCTGTTCAACAGCCATAACCTGGGTTTTGCCGCCGGGATGAATAAGGGCATGAGAATATCCGACGCCCCGTATGTGTGCATTCTCAATAACGACTGCGAGGTTACCGACGGCTGGCTTCTGGAGATGATGCTTGTGGCCTCAAGTTCTCCGGAGATAGGGATAGTGAATCCCCAGAGCAACACTTTCGGTTCTGTGCCCAGGGAAGGAGCCACAATACACGAACATGCCTCGTTCCTCCAGAAGAACTCGGAAAGATACGTTGAGATAGGGCATGCCATAGGGTTTGCCTGCCTCATAAAGAGGGAGGTGATAGACAGGATAGGGTACCTTGACGAAAACTACGCCGGGGTTTGCTACGAAGACACGGATTTTTCATTACGGGCAAGAGACGCGGGTTTTACCGCTGTTGTGGCCGAAGGCGCTTATGTTTTTCATCTGGAACAGGCCTCAAGAAGGAACCTTCCCGGGAAGAAACAGATATACGCCGCCAACCGGAAAAGATTCGAGGACAGATGGGGAAAGATCTTGAGGGTGCTTATCCTGGATCCCGAAAACCCTAAACCCGTGGATATCATGAACTACTACGCGGTTCTCCGGAAACTGGCTAGGGAAAGGGCTTTTATAAAGGTATGGACCGTTTCCGGAAGGCCGGCCTCAAGAGTGGAAGACGCCGTGAAAGAAGGGATACTTGTTAAGCACGCCGATATAGGGGTAAGGGTTTTTAAGCGCAGGATAAAGTTTTTATTTGTAGTATTGAGGGTGCTGACCAAGAAAAAGAAATACGATGCTATATTCACAGGCGACAGGCGTATCACCCGGATCTTAAGTTTCCTCAAACCTTTTCACGGCGGCGAGGCTCTTTTTATGGATGAATCTTTGAAAGTGACCGTTAAGAGGGGAGTTAACCTGTCTCTTGGCGATGACGCCGCGGGCATAGCCTCCTACCTCAGAAAAAGGCGGATATGACATGGCTGTCCGGTTTGTCTTGAGGATACTTTTATGTGTGTGGCTAGCGCTTTGGGCGGTTTTTGTCGTAAGGCAGGGTAAGAAGGGGCAGTATGAGGACCTTATCCGTTTCTACTCTTCGGAGTACAGCGGAAAGGTGAGGCATCTTCTGGGAGACGATCTTGCGGATTTTCTTATCTTCTGTTCCGCCAGGATACCTGCGGGTTCCACATACGATATAACGGGGTTCGAGAAATTCTCCATAAAGGAAGTGCGTTCAAGGTACTATCTTTGGCCGCTTTATCGTACCGACAAGTCTCCCGATTTTATAATAGCGTACGGTTCCGACGGGCCCGCTCCGGAAGGCTACAAAAAGTTCGCTTCGCTTGACGGGAAGGGGACGATATATGTCAGGGAGGGCGGAGTATGAATTTTATCGTGCCGGTCTGCGCTATATGGGTGATGGGCGCGGCTTTACTGGTATATGGGGCCGGGAGGGCCGGATATACCTTCTCTCTGCCGGAATTTGCCGGGATGTCGTTCCTTACGGGTTCTGTTCTGGCGGTTTTTCTGTTGTTCTTCTACAGTTTTATGGGCGTGAGGTTCGAGGTCACTAACCTCATAGCCATACCCGCTTTGTTTTTTATCATGCTATCCTCAAGGTATATGGCCAAACCTTACAGGGTGGGGGATATTCTGTCCAGGGAGGCAAGTTCCTCGGAATGGGGCCTGGCCGAAAAACTTTTCTTTTGCGGTATAGTGATGCAGATATTGTGGGTGTTCCTTAGGACGCTGCCGGCGCCCGTGCACTCGCATGATGCCGTGGCTAATTACGCTCTTAAAGCCAAGATATTTTTCTTCTCATCGGGCATACCTTCCGGTTTTTTCGGCTGGAGGGAGGCCACTGTCGCGCATCCCGACTATCCCGTATTCCTGCCGCTTGTTATGACGTGGGTTTACGCGTTCACGGGGTTTAATGACGTAACGGTGAGGCTTATAATGCCTCTTTTTTATACCGGGTTCATAATGGTGTTCTTTTCTCTGATGAAAAAGTTGTTCAACCCGGCTTACGCGATACTTGCGGCTTTTTTTCTGGCTACCATACCGCAGATGACGGATTATGCTACGATAATACACGCCGATCTTGTGCTTACGGCTTTCGTTACCATAGGGCTGCTTTACTTCGTTAGCTATACAAGGAGCCATTCGGGTTTTGATCTTATGCTGTCCTCCTTCATGATGGCTTCATCGCTGTGGATCAAGAACGAGGCCATTGTTTTCGCGGGTGTTTTCGCCGCGGCGGTAGGGGTCTTTATTTTAAGGTCACAGGCTGACGCTCGCAGAAAAGCGCTTAGCCAGGCTTCCGGCGCGCTGGCTCTTATGGCCGCTATCTCGCTCCCGTGGTTCCTGGTAAAACTCAACAGCGCCGCCGCAAACAGCGATCTTGACCTCATGAGCCTGACTTTTTCAAGAGTGCTTGAGAACGTAAAAGAAATACCAGCTCTTCTCGATCTTTTTCAGCAGGAAGTATTCGGCCCTAAAAAGTGGAACATATTCTGGATAATATTCTTCGGGTCCCTGATATGGAAAAGAAAAAAAACGTGCGGCAACGAGGTTTTTTATCTCCGGTTTTTCATGTGTTTTTCAGCGGCGGCCTATTTCACCGGATACATGCTTATGACCGGAGAAAATCTGTACTTTTACGTTAACACGACCATATCGCGTTTTATGCTTCACTTTTCCGGGGCGGCCGCCGCGCTTATGGGATTCCTGCTTTTTGATGACGTGGAAAGTTCCAGGCGGGGGAGGCGGGAATAGTGAAGTATGTTTTTATAGACAGAGACGGTGTGATAAACAGGGACGGGGCAGGGCGGACCGAGCATAGTTATGTCACAAGGTGGGAGGACTTCGACTTCCTGCCGGGGGTGATCCCGGGGTTCAAAGCACTTAAGGAGGCGGGGTACAAGACGATCATAATCTCTAATCAGAAATGTGTGGGCAAAGGTATCGTAACTACCGAAGAACTGGATTCTCTTACGCGTAAAATGAAGGATGCCGTGGAAAAAGGCGGAGGGAAAGTGGACGGGGTATTCTATTGTCCTCATCTTGACGAGGATAACTGCGACTGCCGAAAACCAAAGACGGGACTGTTACTCCAGGCTAAAAAAATGTTTAATATCGATACGTTTTCCGGAAAGTATTTTATAGGGGATTCGGAAAGGGATATTGTAGCGGGCAAGAGCGTAGGGCTTAAGACCATACTTGTTCTTTCCGGGAAATCTTCAAGGAAAGACGTTCCCGGCTGGGTAGTTCGCCCCGATATAGTTGCCGAAAATTTCGAGCTTGCCGTTAAAGCCGTATTGGAGGGGTCATGACCTACAGAAAAAAAGTCATTCTTGTTTATTCTACGGCGGGAATGGGCCACAAAAAAGCGGCGCTCGCCGTAGAAAGCGTTATAAAGTCCGTAGGGGCGGGATGCGAAGTAAAAACCGTTGACATAATGGAATACGCGAGCCGCGCTTACAGGTTCCTGTATCTTGATTTTTATGTTTTTCTGATGAAGAAGGCGAAGTGGCTGTGGGCTTTCATGTTCTATGTTTCCGATCTCCGGCTGTTCGATATCCTTACGAGGAAAATAAGGTCCCGCATGGATCAGCGGGGCGTGCCTGGTTTCGGGGATATGCTCATGAAAGAGGATCCCGACGCCGTGGTGGCTACACATTTTCTGGTGCCCAGTATAGCCTGTATACTCAGGCAAAGGGGTCTCAGGTCCAGGATATTCGCGGTGGTCACGGACTATGGTCCCCATTCTTACTGGCTCTCAGGTTGCGTAAACACTTATTTCGCAGGGTCGGAATGGGTAAGGTCGGAACTTATAAGAAAAGGCATCTCTCAGGAAAAGGTCATTGTGACGGGCATACCTACCACCAAAGAATTCCGTGAGGAACAACCGCGTGAAGTCCTTAAAAAGAAGTACGGCCTTGATGACGAGAGGAAAACGGTCTTTATAATGAGCGGCGGGTTCGGTGTGGGGCCCGTGGGTAAAATGCTTCTGGAAATGAAAAAATGCCGCACCGATATTCAGGTCATAGCTGTTTGCGGACACAACAAAGAACTAAGGAAGCAGCTTGAAATTGTGTCTTTTTCGCTGAATTATCCGGTAAAACTTTTCGGGTTTACCGATAAAGTGGCTGAACTTATGGCCATTTCCGATATTATGATAACCAAGGCCGGAGGTATAAGCGTGACGGAGGCTATGGTCACGGCGCTGCCGATGATATTTTACGGGTCTATCCCGGGGCAGGAGACATGGAACGAAAAGTTCCTCACTTCAGCCGGAGCCGCGGTGATAGCCCGTACAATAAAGGACATCCCTCTTCTGGCCGATAGTATGCTGGGATCGGAGGTTTCGTACTCCGGGTTCAAGAAGAGCCTTTCGGCCGTAAGTAAACCTGATTCTGCCTGCGATATAGCCGAAGAGGTACTGAAATCCATAGGAGGGTAAAAAGTGAACGTAGTCAGATCTTTAAGACAGATAGCGGATTCGGAGATCATGGCCGGGGTTGGTGAGATCTACGCTGGGGAAAACGGGGCTCCGCATAAGCCGGCAGCAAAATGCTCTTCGGGAACCGATGCTCTGGCGCCTATCCGGAAGGAAGTTTCTGTTTGCGAACTTTGCGGGCTTTCTAAAACCAGGACAAATACGGTATTCGGGGAAGGTAATTTTAAGGCGGGTCTTATGTTCGTGGGAGAAGCTCCCGGCAGGGATGAAGACCTGCAGGGAAAACCTTTTGTGGGTAAAGCCGGTAAACTTTTAACGGGCATAATTGAAGCCATGGGGCTTAAAAGAGAGGACGTTTATATAGCCAACATATTAAAGTGCCGTCCGCCGGAAAACAGGAACCCCCTGCCGGATGAGATAGAGAAGTGTTCTTCGTATCTCATGTCCCAGATAAGAGCCATAAATCCCAAAGTTATCTGCGCGCTGGGGAAGTTTGCGGCTCAGACGCTCCTTAACACCGAGATACCTATCAGCGAACTAAGAGGTAAGTTTCACGACTATAACGGGGTGAAGCTTATGCCGACGTACCATCCGGCGTATCTTCTTAGGAATCCCGCGAGCAAGAAGGAAGTATGGCAGGATATGAAGGCGATAGCTTCCGAGCTTGGCATAAAAATACCAGCGCGGGAAAAAGGGAAAAAATAGAACACGCAGCAGGGGAGTCAAGACAAGGCATGAAAGAGCGGTATGTAGAGGTAGCAACGGGCCTTCCCATAGACAGTACTTTCCAGTACAGGGTTCCGGATAAGACCGCTTTTAGCGCGGAAATCGGGAAAAGGGTTTATATTTCTTTCGGAAGTTCCAGGAGAGTTGGCTACATTGTCGGTGTTGAAGAGAAGCCGGTAGTCGACAGCCCGAAAGACCTCATTGATGTGATAGACGAGGAACCCGTTTTTGACAGCGCTATGATAGATCTTGCCCGGTGGATGAAGGACAATTACTTCTGCTCATGGGGAGAGGCTCTTGAAGCGATGATACCCGGAGTACTGAAACACGGGAGGGTATCTTCCCAGTCCAGGATAAAGGAAGAGCAAGTACCTGTCGCGGCTACGCGGCCTCATGAACCGAACGCCGAACAGAAAGCCGTGCTTGAAAGCGTGATACGGTGTCTTGACGAAAGAAGGCATGAAGTTTTCCTTCTCCACGGGATAACAGGAAGCGGTAAGACAGAAATATATCTTCAGACCGCTCAAAAGGTACTTTCAAAAGGCAGATCGGCGGTTATACTGGTTCCGGAGATATCCCTGACGCCTCAGACCGTGGAAAGTTTCAAGTCTCGTTTCGGAGAAAATGTGGCGGTATTCCACTCCAAGATGCTGGAAAGCGCCAGGTTCGTGGAATGGAAAAAGATAAAAAAGGGAGAAGCCAGTGTGGTCGTGGGCCCCAGGTCCGCCGTTTTCAGCCCTTTTAAGGATCCGGGGATATTCATCATAGACGAGGAACACGAACCCAGCTACAAACAGGATGATGTTCCGAGGTACCACGCCAGGGAAGTGGCTATAGAGCGGGCCAGGGCAGCTGGTATTCCTGTAATATTGGGAAGCGCGACTCCCAGCCTGGAATCTTACCATAAGGCTCTAAGCGGGGAATACAGGCTTGTGGAACTTACTCAGCGGATAAAAGAAAAAGAGCTTCCCAGGGTAAGACTTGTGGACATGCGTATGGAGATGGAAACCAGGACCGGGAAGAAGGTCATATCGAGCGTGCTGGCCGAAGCTCTCAAAAAGGACATATCCAAGGGGCAACAGGCTCTAATATTCCTGAACAGGCGGGGTTTCTCGACTTTTGTTGTGTGCCGCGCCTGCGGGTTCGTGCTTAAGTGCCGCAGATGCGATTCTCCACTTGTGTACCACGAGACCAGAGGGGAACTCTTATGCCATCATTGCGGATATCGTGAAAAACCCGCGAAAATATGCCCCTCTTGTAATTCGGATTATTTGATGTACAAAGGAACCGGCACCGAAAAGGTGGAAGGCGAGCTTAAGAAAATACTTCCCTCCGCCAGGATAGCCAGGATGGATTCCGATACCATGTCCAAGAGAGGTTCTCATGACAGGCTGCTGTCGGATTTTAAGAACCACAAGATAGACGTAATAGTGGGCACTCAGATGATAGCTAAAGGTTTTGATTTTCCCAAGGTTACTCTTGTAGGTGTGGTTTCGGCGGACGCTAATCTCAATCTTCCGGACTTCAGGAGCGGCGAGAGGACATTTAACCTGATAACGCAGGTTGCCGGAAGGGCCGGAAGGGGAGATCTGGGGGGAGAAGTAGTGGTGCAGACCTTTACTCCGGACAATTACGCGATAAAGATGGCTTCAAAGCATGATTACGGCGCTTTTTATTCCGAGGAGATACATTCAAGGAGGGAGCTGGGGTTCCCGCCGTTCAGGAACATAGTCAAACTGACCATACGGTCAAGGATAGAGGAAAATGCCATTAAATTTTCGGAAAATCTGGCCGTTCTTCTCGGGAAGAGAATACCCGGGATAGATATGATAGGGCCGGTTCCGTCTCCGATGGTCAAGCTGCGGGGCTTTTACAGATGGAATATTCTGATAAAATGTTCTTCAAGGCCTGAAATGGTGGAGAAACTGAGAGCCGGACTAAAGGGTTTTAGGAAAGCTTCCGGGGTATTTATGTCGGTTGACGTGGACCCGATGACGCTTTGAGTATAGGGGATGGGGTGGATGAGTAGAAGTAGAAAGTAGGAAGTAGGAAGTAGGAAGTAAAAAGTAGGAAGTGGAAAGAGGGAAGGTGAAGGACGCATGCGGATAGTGTTTTTCGGGACAGGAAAATTCGGGATACCGACTTTGAAGGCTCTTGTGTCAAGCAAGTACGGGGTTGCCGCGGCGGTTACGCGTCCTGATGTCCGTCAGGGAAGGGGATGGAACGTTACGCCAACGCCCGTAAAAGACATAGTCGAGAAAACAGTTCCGGGACTCACGGTTCTGCAGCCGGAAAAACTTTCCGACAATGGAGTAGTGGAAAACCTTAAAAGCCTCAACGCCGATATTTTTGTAGTGGTAGATTACGGAAGGATACTGACTAAAGAGGTCCTGGCCATACCCTCGAAGTGCTGCATAAATCTGCACCCGTCACTTTTGCCTCTTTACAGAGGGGCAGCCCCGGTAAATCGCGCCATTATTAACGGAGATAAGGTTACCGGCAACACTGTAATAAGGATGAATGAACGTATGGACGCTGGGGACATAATGATCCAGGACCAGATGGATGTGGGGGAATACGATACCGCTGAAACTGTCGAAACGAAGCTTTCTGCCAGGGGCGCGTCTCTCGTGCTTAAAGCAGTAGATATGTTGGCCGACGGCAGGGCTGATTTTATCCCCCAGGATGAGACGAAGGCTACCTATGCGCCCAAGCTTGAGAAATCCGAGGGGAAAGTGGACTGGAATACATCCGCGCAAAAGATAGCTCTCAAAGTACGGGGTATGGAACCATGGCCCGGCGCGTACACCTACATGGGGGGAAAAGTCCTAAAGATACTGCAGGCGGCTGTCTGTGAAGTTCCCGACGGAAATCTCAGGCCGGGTGAAGCGGTAGTATCTGGATCCAAGCTGATCGTAGTTGCCGGAGAAGGGGCGCTGAGGATAGGAAGGCTTCAGCTTGAGGGGAAGAAAGCCATGACCTCCGACGAATTCCTGCTGGGACACAGGGATATTGCCGGTAAGATATTTGAGTGAGGAACACGCATGAAAATAGCGATAGATATTCGTTCGACCCTAAAAAAAAGGACAGGTATAGGCAACTATACCTTCGGCCTTGTTAACGCTCTTGCGCGGGCGGACAAAGACAGCCAGTATCTTCTTTACAGCTACATACGTCCCTTTGATTTCAAAAGGCGGTTATGGCCGCTGCCCGCCGGGAATTTCAGGCATAAGGTGGACAGGATGTCTTTTGACCCCAGGTCCGCTCTAAGCGGAGCGGATGTAGTGCACACATCAAGCTACGATATCCCTTCGAGCAGGTCTTACAGGCTTTTCACAACAGTGCATGATCTTGTGCCTTTAATGTTCCCACACGGTTATTCCGAGGATTACCTGAAGGGGCTGGACGGTGAATTGAGAAGGGTTTTTCGCGAGAGCAAGGCCGTTATAGCTGACTCTGAGAATACCAAAAAGGATATAGAACGTATGTTCCCGGACTGTAAACCGCGGGTAGAGGTGATATATCCGGGCAGGGACGAGTCCTTTAAAGCCATGGAGAAAAAGGACGCCCTTAATTCTTTGGGGGCTGCGTACGGAATTCATGAGAAATTCCTGCTTTATTCCGGAGGGATGGATCCCCGGAAGAACATGCCTTGTCTCGTTGAAGCTTTCAGGATACTTAAAGCCCGTTTTCATTTTCCGCACAGGCTGGTCTTGACGGGAGCCCGGGGGAAGTGGGCAGAAGATACTTCAAGGCTGGTATCCCAGGCGGGACTTGACAGGGAAGTGTTGTTCACGGGCTACGTTCCGAGCTATGAGCTAAACCGTTTTTACAGCGCCGCCGACTGTTTTGTTTATCCTTCGTTGTACGAAGGGTTCGGTTTTCCCATTCTGGAAGCTTTCGCCGCAGGGACACCGGTCGTGACCTCCGCGGTATCCAGCTGCGCCGAAATAGCCTCGGATGCCGCGCTTACCTTTGATCCGCGAGACCCCGAGGGCCTTGCCGCGGCCATACGGAAGGTCCTGTCTGATAAAGAGCTCAGCGACTCCCTTATATCGAAGGGAAAGGAAAGAGCCGGATTTTTTTCGTGGGATTCCTCCTCAAGACGTATACTCGAGCTCTTCCGGGGCAGGTAACTTCCGGACCCAAAAATACCTAAAAAACAGTTGAACGTTATGTCCCCAGGATATATAATACAAGCTCAAAAAACGGCATGTGCGTTTTTTGATGGGAAAAATCAGTCAATCTATTTAAGGAGGAAGTAATGGCTATCAAGATAGGTATCAACGGTTTCGGCCGAATAGGACGCCAGGTTTTCAGGATAATGATGAAGCAGGGCGGGTTCGACGTGGTGGCGATCAACGATCTTACCGACGCCAAAACTTTGGCTCATCTTCTGAAGTATGACTCCGTGCACGGCAAGTTCGACGGCACGGTAGAAGCCAAAGAAAAATCAATAGTGGTCAACGGCAAAGAAATAGCCGTACTGAGCATAAAGGATCCCAAGGAGCTTCCCTGGAAGAAGGAAGGCGTGCAGGTAGTAATAGAGTCCACCGGTGTTTTTCGCAGCAAAGAGAAGGTCATGTGGCATATCGAAGCCGGTGCTCAGAAGGTAATACTCACCGTTCCGCCCAAGGACGAAATAGACAACATGGTGGTTATAGGTGTTAACGACGCTGCCCTTAAGCCTACCGACAAAGTTGTGTCCAACGCTTCATGCACGACGAACTGTCTGGCTCCCATGGTGAAGGTCCTTAACGACAACTTTGAAATGATAGAAGGCCTTATGACAACCGTGCACGCGTACACGAACGACCAGAGCATACTTGACCTTCCTCATTCCGATCTCAGAAGAGCGAGAGCGGCATGCGAAAGCATCATACCTACTACTACCGGAGCGGCCAAGGCCGTAGGAAAGGTCATACCGGAACTCAAGGGCAAGCTTAACGGCATGGCAATGAGGGTTCCCGTAAAGGACGGTTCCGTAGTCGACTTCGTTGCTACTACTAAGAAGGAAGTTACTGTTGAGGCCGTGAACGCAGCCATGAAAAAAGCGGCTGAAAGTTCTCTTAAGGGGATAATGGAATATACCGAGGACCCCATAGTGTCTTTTGACATAATAGGTAACCCGCATTCATGCATTTTCGACGCCGACTCGACCATGGTAATGGGAAAGAACATGGTCAAGCTTGTGGGTTGGTACGACAACGAGTGGGGTTATTCGAACAGGGTTGTTGACCTGGCCAGAAAACTGGCTAAGTAAAACAGCTTTTTGTGAGTATCGGGTACGGCCCAAGTGGACGTACCCGATACTTTGTTTATCTTGAAGGTTCTGACGGAGAGATGGAGGTGCCGATGAAGAAAACGCTTAGAGACCTGGAACTGAAAGGCAAAAAGGTTCTGATGAGGGTCGATTTCAACGTCCCGCTTGATGAGAACAGGAAAATAACGGATGACAGCAGGATAAAAGCGGCTGTGCCCTCTATCAAATACGCTCTCAAAGAAGGGGCGAAAGTTATTCTGATGAGCCACATGGGAAGACCCAAAGGAGAAGTTAAACCGGAATTTTCGCTTTCCCCTGTAGCCGCCAGGTTGTCAGAACTTCTCAAGAAAGACGTTAAGAAACTTGATGACTGTGTCGGTCCCGCCGTCAAGGCGGCCGTGGACGGAATGAAAAACGGAGATGTGGTCCTTCTCGAGAACCTGCGTTTTCACAAGGAGGAGACAAAGAACGATCCCGAGTTCGCCAGAGAGCTGGCGTCACTGGGAGACGTTTTCGTCAACGACGCTTTCGGCACATGCCACAGGGCCCACGCCTCGACGGAAGGGGTCACCAAGTATTTGCCGAGCGCGGCCGGTTTTCTTGTGGAAAAGGAGATACAGTATTTCGAAAAGGTCACAAAAGAACCGGATAAACCTTTTGCTCTTCTTCTCGGAGGGGCCAAGGTGGCCGATAAGATACCGGTCATAGAGAACATGCTGGACAAGATCGAGTACCTTCTTATAGGAGGCGCGATGGCATATACCTTCCTTAAGTCCAGGTTAAAAGGGATAGGCGCCTCAAGAGTGGAAGACGATATGATGGAGACCGTGAACAGGATATTCACTCTGGCCAGCGCCAAGGGAGTAAGTATTTTTCTTCCCGTAGACCATGTAATAGCCCGGGAAGTTAAAGAAACCGCGAAGCGTAAGGTTACAAAAGACGAACATATACCGGACGGGTGGATAGGGCTGGATATAGGACCGAAAACAATTAAAAGTTACGAGGCTATACTTGCGGAATCCAGGACCATCGTGTGGAACGGGCCGGTAGGGCTTTTTGAGATGAAACCTTTCTCTAAAGGGACCAGGAGCCTTGCCAAATTCATAGCCGGACTTGAGGCAACTACCGTGATCGGGGGAGGAGACACAGCCGCGGCCGTGAACCTTCTTAAACTCGGCGGAAAAATGTCGCATATGTCCACGGGAGGAGGAGCTTCTCTGGAATATCTAGAGGGCAAGGAGCTTCCCGGAATAGCCGCGCTTAACGACAAATAACGAACGCAAAGAGGAAAGGAAAGAGATGAGAAAACCGATAATAGCCGGAAACTGGAAGATGTACAAGGACATAAACGAGGCCATCGAGCTTGTTAACGCGGTTAAACGCGGTGTTTTTACGGTGGACAATGTGGAGATAATAGTTTGCCCGCCTTTTACCAACCTCTCAGAGGTCTCGGAAATGCTGGTGGAATCCAACGTTGGAGTAGGCGGACAAAATTGCCACTGGGAAAAAGAGGGAGCTTTTACCGGGGAAATATCAGTAGCCATGATAAAAAGCGTGGGGGCTTCCTACGTTATAATAGGCCATTCCGAGAGAAGGAAATATTTCGGAGAGACCGATGAGACGGTCAATAAAAAAGTAGCAGCGGCGATAAACGCGGGGCTAGTGCCCATAATGTGCGTCGGAGAGACTTTGGAAGAACGGGAAGCGGGAAAGACCTTGGAGGTCGTTAAAAAGCAGGTTCTCGGAGGACTTGAGGGTTTTAATGAAAATTATGTGGAAAGCCTTATAATAGCCTATGAGCCTGTATGGGCCATAGGTACCGGGAAAACGGCTTCTCCTGCTCAGGCTGAAGAGGTACACTCGATGATACGTTCGCTTCTTTCCGAGAGGTTTTCTCCTGTAATGGCTGAATCCTGCAGGATACTCTACGGCGGCAGCGTTAACCCCGGCAACGTAAAAGAACTTATGAGCGAAAAAGATATAGACGGCGGACTCATAGGCGGGGCGAGCCTCAAAGCCGACGGTTTTGTTGAAATGGTCAAGACAACATCTCAGCTTTACGCTGAAAAGAAGGGATAAAAATGTACATAGCTCTTATAATTCTGCATGTTTCGCTTTGCGTACTGCTTATCGTGACGATATTGCTGCAGGCAGGCAGAGGCGGCGGGCTGACAGAAATGTTCGGCGGGGAAACGGCGCAGTCCGTACTGGGGACCCAGGCTCCGGCGCTTCTTAAAAAGATCACCGAGATAAGCGCCTTAGGGTTCATAATAACTTCTCTGGCTCTGGGTATGGTAACCTCAAGGAGAGGACAGTCGCTGTTTGAGGGAAGAAACCTGCCTTTTAGTCAGGCAGGACAAACAACTGCCGCTTTACCGCTTGTTCCAGAAAGTCAGGGTGAGAGGACAGCCCAGGACGTAACGGCCGAACTGCCGCCGGTAGAGCCCTTGGCTATTCCGGGGACGGCCGCGAAGGTCAGTGAAGAGCCTGCCGCGTCCGGGGAAAGTTCTTCAGCCGTGAAAGATCTGGTAGAAACGGCTGTCAACACAGCTTTACCCGTAGAGCAGACGGAAACTAAAAAAGAGGGTGACCTTTAGAAAGGTGTTTACTCGGGCTTTTAGAAAGATATCACCGAAAGGACCATCGTTTTTGATTAAACTGATGGTCCTTTTTGTTTTTTCTTTTCCCGTCGACTATGTTCGGGGAGAAGATGGCGGTAGTAATACGCCGCGCGACGCGTATGTTTCCTCAGGTATTGGTGACGCCAGGATCCTAATACCTTTTCTCGCGGATGACGTTACATCGAGTTCCATATGCGGGCTTGTATACAACGGGCTCACAAAACTGGACAAGGATCTTAACGTGGTGGGAGATCTGGCCTCCGGATGGGAAGTTTCAGAGGACGGCCTGGAGATAGTTTTCAAATTAAGAACCGGTGTGACCTGGCATGACGGCGAGAAATTCAGCGCCCATGACGTGAAGTTCACTTACGACATGATACTGGATCCGCAGGTGGCCTGCCCTTACGTTTCCAGTTACTCAAAGATAAAAGAAATAGAGGTCGTGGATGAAAATACCGTTCGTTTTGTTTATCGGGAAAGCTACGCGCCCGCTCTTCTTAAACTTGGGATGGGTATAATCCCGAGGCATCTTTTTAAGCGGGGGGAGGACATAAGGCGAAGCCCGTATTCCAGAAAACCCGTAGGAACCGGGCCTTACAGGTTTATCGAATGGAAAACGGGGGAACATATGATACTCGAGTCAAATCCCCGGTATTTTATCCACCCGCCCCGTCTTAAAAGGTATGTTTACCGCATAATCCCCGACCAGAGCGTCCAGTTCATAGAACTTGTCACGGGAGGAATAGATTCAATGGACCTTAATCCGTACCAGTTCCTTTACAGGAGCGAGACGGAGGAGTTCAGGAGCAGGATAGCCAAGTACCGTTACCTTTCTCAGTCATATACTTTCATCGGGTATAACATGAAAGACCCCATTCTCGCCGATAAGAGGGTTAGACAGGCCCTGAGTTACTCTATAAACGAGAGAGAGATAATCGACTCTGTGCTTCTTGGCGAAGGTGAGCCTACCACCGGACCATTTATAAAAGGTTCGCCTTATTATAACGACTCCGCTCGCGCTTACGGGTACGACATAATGAAAGCAGCCATGCTTTTAAGAGAAGCCGGTTGGTCGGATGTGGACGGGTCGGGAACGCTTACGAAAGACGGAAAAGAGCTGAAGATAGTCATAGTCACGAATCAGGGCAGCCAGGTCAGGGAAGACGCGGCCACGGTCATACAGAGTCAATGGGCCAAGCTCGGGATAAAGACCGAGATACAGGTTGTGGCATGGTCGGCGTTTCTTGATCAGTTCGTCGATAAGAAAAATTTCCAGGCCGTTATTCTGGGATGGACAGTGCCGGCCGACCCCGACATTTTCGCCGTATGGCATTCAAGTTCAGCGGGCGAAGGTGGCCTTAACTTCGTGTCGTTTTCCAATCCCGATGTTGACAGGCTTATTGAAGAAGGACGAAGGGAATTCGATCCCGAAAAAAGAAAGATGATATACAGGCAGGCCCACAGCATAATAGCCGAAGAGGCGCCGTATACTTTTCTTTTTGTGCCTTACGCCTTGCCAGCCGTAAACCGCAGGGTAAAAGGCATAGAACCGGCTCCGGCCGGAATAGGGTATAATCTTATAGACTGGTATGTTCCCGAAAAGGAAGTGAAATACAGTTTCTAACGCTATACGCTCAAGGCAGCCTGGAGATTGCATGAAAAAGTACATATTGAAGAGGCTCGTCACGATGATCCCCATGCTTTTTGGGATATCGCTCATAATGTTCCTTATCATGCACCTTGCGCCTGGCGATCCAGCCGGCATAAGGTATGGGCTTAACCCGGAGGTGTCAGGCGTTGCCAGGGAAGCTTTCGAGGAAATGTACGGTCTCGACCGGCCCGTTATAGAACAGTATTTCATGTGGCTTAAAAGATTTCTGCTTCTGGATTTCGGCAGATCCCTGATAGACGACAGGCCGGTAATAGAGAAAGTCATGGCCCATCTGCCGGCGACGCTGCTTTTGCAGACTTGTTCCGTCCTGCTGATATTTGCTCTGGCGGTTCCCATAGGCGTTATAAGCGCGGTGAAACGGAACTCTTTTTTTGACCGCGCGGCCACGGTTTTCGTGTTCATAGGTTATGCTATGCCTACTTTCTGGCTGGCGATGTTGCTTGTTTTTCTTTTTTCATTTAAATTAGGTTGGTTCCCTGTATCGGGGATGAGGCCATGGTATACCCAGTATCTGTCCCTGGGAGAGCAGATCAAGGATCTTGTAATGCACATAGCACTTCCTCTGGCGGCTACGGCTTTCGGGGGACTGGCCGCTCTTTCAAGATATGCCCGTTCCAGCATGGTGGAAGTTTTGAAGGAGAATTATGTGCTTACCGCCAGGGCAAAAGGTCTGCGAGAAGGAAGAGTGATACTTGTGCACGCTCTCGGGAACGCTCTTCTGCCGATAGTTACTATACTGGGGCTTACTCTGCCGGTCCTGATATCTGGAAGTTTTATCTTTGAGACCATCTTCTCGTGGCCGGGGATGGGAAGGCTTGGATACGAGGCCATAATGAACTACGATTATCCCGTGGTCATGGGAGTAGGCGTGATGGCCACACTGCTTACGCTTGCAGGCATACTATTATCTGACGCGGCTTATGTAATGATAGACCCAAGGATAAGGTTTGAAAGACATAAATAGGGAGAAAAACTGAAGAAGATCAACTCCAGGATAATATTCGGCATATCGATAGTGGGCCTCATGGCTTTCATGGCGGTTTTTGCCCCTGTTGTGGCCACGCATGATCCCCTTGAGATGGATCTTTCGGTAGAAGCCAGGCTGCAGCCCCCTTCAGCGAGGCATTTTTTCGGGACGGATAACCTGGGCCGGGACGTTTTCAGCAGGATGGTCTACGGAGCAAGGGTCTCATTAAGCGTCGGATTTATCGCTGTAGCTATATCGCTCTTTATAGGTCTGGCGCTTGGGGGCGTGAGTGGTTATTACGGCGGGAAACTGGATAGTGTCATAATGCGAGTGGTCGAGGTCATGTATTGTTTTCCCACTTTTTTTCTCATAATGATGGTAATAACTTTTCTCGGTCCCAGCATAATTAATGTGATGACGGTCATCGGATTTACCAGCTGGCCCGGTCTTTGCAGGCTCGTAAGGGCAGAGTTCCTCACCTTGAGAGAGAGGGATTTTGTTTGTTCGGCAAAGGTCGAGGGGGTCTCGGACCTCAGGATAATTTTCAGGCACATTCTTCCCAACGCGATGGCTCCTGTATACGTGAGCGCAACTTTGAGCGTGGGAGGGGCTATACTGGTAGAAAGCGCTCTTTCTTTTTTGGGTCTCGGCGTTCAGATACCGGCGCCCAGTTGGGGTAACATCCTTACCGCCGGGAAAAGTTATATAGATTATGCCTGGTGGCTTACAGCGTTCCCGGGCATGGCTATATTGGTGACAGTGCTCAGTTTTAACCTCATCGGTGAAGGATTAAGGGAGATCCTGGATCCCAGGATGAGCATAGAAAGATAGTTTAGCTATACCATGGAGATAACATAATGGAAATGCCGGTTTTCAGGGTTGAAGAGCTTAAGGTCCGCATAGGCGGCCGTTACGTCATAGACGAGGTAAGTTTTGATATACACGGCGGAGAGGTACTGGCGCTTGTAGGAGAATCCGGGAGCGGAAAAACCCTCACCGGCCTGGCGGCGATGGACTTGCTTCCGGAATCTTCCCGTCGTGAGAAGGGAAGGATTTTCCTGGAAGGGACAGACATTTTTACTCTCAGGAAGGAAGCCAAGAGAAGAATCAGGGGCAAAGAAATATCCATGGTCTTCCAGGAGCCTTTTACCGCCATGAACCCGGTCATGAGAGTGGGTTCTCAGATACAGGAGGCCCTTGACGCCCATTTTGACATGCCGCGCGCGGATTCTTCGAAGCTGATATGCGACATCATAAGATCCGTAAGGCTGGACCAGGTTGTCCTGAACAGTTACCCGCATGAACTTTCAGGGGGCATGAGGCAGAGGGCGATGATAGCTATGGCTCTTGTCCTTTCTCCCAGGGTGCTTATACTTGACGAACCTACTACAGCCCTGGATGTACCAATACAGAAGGAGATATTGGACCTGATACTGTTCCTGCAAAAGGAAAGGAAATTTGCCACTCTTTTTATCACGCATGATTTTTCGGTGGTTAACATGATAGCTGACAGAGTGGCTGTCATGAAAGACGGCAGGATAATAGAAACGGGGACCAGAGAAGAGGTCCTAAGGTCGCCCCGAGAAAAATATACCAGGAAGCTCATAGACTGTGTCCCGCGGATAGGCGATAAAAGAAGAAGGCTGACGGCCGATGGCTGATGTACTTTGCTTTAAAAACGTAAAAAAACATTTTACCGATACCGGTTTTTTGAGTTCTTCGCGAAAGACCGTGAAAGCGGTCGACGGCGTGACTTTCTTCTGCCGGAAGGGAAAAACTTTCGGGCTTGTCGGGGAGTCCGGATCGGGAAAGTCCACTGTGGCAAGACTGGCGGCGGGGATACTTAAACCCGATGACGGAGAGGTGACCATAAGCGGTGAGAAAGATATGGTTTTTCAGGATCCCTACGGTTCCCTGAACCCGAGGATGACTGTCAGACAGATAGTGGGTGAACCGCTTCTTGTGAAAGGTGTGAGAAAAAATGAGATCGCGGAAAGAGTGAACAGCGTACTGTGGAAGGTGCGGCTTGACGCTCTTTCCACGGTCGACAAATATCCCCATCAGTTCTCCGGGGGGGAGCGGCAGAGGATAGCCATAGCAAGGGCGCTTATCAAAGGGCCGGAACTTATAATACTCGATGAGCCTGTTTCCAGCCTTGATGTTTCCATTCAGGCGGATATCCTGAACTTATTGAAGGATCTTCAGGAAGAGCTTTCCCTTACGTATCTTTTCATATCTCACGATCTAAGAGTAGTGGAGTTCATGTCAGACACTGTCGGGGTAATGAAAGACGGGCTCATGGTCGAGATATCTTCCAGAGAGGAGATATACACTAACCCTAAAGACCCTTATACCAGGAAACTTCTGGATTCTATCCCGGTATTTTGAAGAGCGGCCGAAGCCGGGGCGTTATTTCCCGTCACCTGGCCTTATAAGCATATGGTCCGGATATTCGGATATCACTCTGTATTTTTCAGAACCCAGGCGTCCAGCGTTATTTTTATTCAGCAGGATATAAACGTCCCCGGAGCGCATCGCGGTCCTGAGAGCCTTCTCGTTTCGGATGTTATTTCCTTCCCACCCGAGATAGAACTGCATTCCCGGATCTGAAATGTCGTAAAGGAAAAGCTTTTCTTTTCCGGAGGTGTCGGAAAGCACCTCAAGATAGGTTTCCTTGATACTGGGAGAATAATCAAGATCAAAGATATTTTTTTCAACTGTGAGGTATATCAACGAAAGGGTTGAGAGAGCCAATACGACGGGTATGGTATATTTCCCCGCGATCTTTTCTATTCCCCATCCCGTGAGGATGGCAAGAGCCGGGTAAACAGGCACTATATACCAGTGGATCTTTGTTTGAACGGCGCTGAATATAAGAATTACCGATCCCGCCCATATAATCGGAAGAAGATGCTGTTTTTCTTTCTTGAAGATAGCCATCGCCGCGGCCAGGGGCAAAAGAACGAGACCCGCCATAGACCAGGGCCGTCCCTTGTTCGGGATTGTTCCGAAGTACGTTAAAAGATCCCCTGTGTGACCTTCTACCGCAGTGGTGGTCCTCATGACGAGATGTTTTATGAAGTAATCTTTTATGAAACCCTGGCCGTAATTCGCGTATACCGCCAGGTGCCACCATAGAAGCACAGCCGCGGCTATAAAGGCCCCGGCGACGAGCCGCGCATCGAGCAGTATCCCGGGTTTTTTAGAGAGGAACGCGTACATTAGGATTATTAACGGTATTACAGCAGCCCCCGGGCCCTTTGTAAGGAAAGCCAGGGCAAAAGCTATCGGCACAAAAAAGAGGAACTTTCTTTCTGTGAGGCCTAGCTGGAACAAAAGAAGCGATAGAGTTATGAAAAAGGTGAGGGTAGAGTCCAGCATGCCGACCTTTGACGACCATATAAAATGCCAGGTAGTGAGCAAAACGAGCGATGATGCTACCGCGGCGCGCCTGGAATAAAGTTCCCTGGACAAAAGGTATACAGCGACCACCGTGCCTGTTCCGCAAAGAGAAGAGAACAGCCTTACCGAGAATTCGTTTATTCCGAACAGGTTATAAAAAACGTTCGTGACCCACATGTATAGAGGCGGTTTGTCGCTCCAGGGAGAGCCGGCCCAGTAAAGGTTTATCCAGTCTCCGGTCCTCAGTATCTCTTTGGAGACGGAGCCGTAGAAAGCTTCGTCCCAGGAAAGAAGGCTCCCGGTCCAGATGTTCCATAGAAGGACAAAGGCCGAAACGGCAGTGAGTAAAAAAACATCTTTTTGAGAAGAGGTAAGTTTCATCCTATGGTTCCTCCAAAAAAAGACATTATATCCGAGTATGCGGGTTTTGTATACTTACTTAACCGTTGCATGGCAAAAAATCACGGCAAATACCTGATTGATTTTGAATACGAAATTTGGTAAACTGGCACTTCGTAAGAAACGGTTCCGGCACGTGTAACGGTCGGTGGTTTTAGGGTTTCTAAATATCTTCCGTATAAGGAGAGTGTCATGGGATATACGATAACCGAAAAAATACTTCTTTCCAAAGCGAAAGGAGTAAAAAGCATAGCGCCCGGGGATTTCATAATGGCCGACGTGGATCTCTGTCTGGGTAACGACGTTACAAGCCCCATAGCGATAAAGGAATTCAGGGAGCTTGGGCTTTCCAAGGTTTTCAACACAAAAAGGATAGTCCTTGTGCCGGACCATTTTCTGCCTGCGAAGGATATGCGAAGCGCCAATCAGGCCCGGATACTTAAAGATTTTGCCAATGAGTTCAAAATAGAGAATTATTTCGAACTTGGGGATATGGGGGTGGAACATGCTCTTCTGCCGGAACGGGGCATAGTGCTTCCCGGGGATCTCATGATAGGCGCCGATTCGCATACCTGTACGCACGGGGCTGTGGGAGCCTTCGCCACGGGAGTGGGATCCACTGATCTTGCTTACGCAATGGCTTTCGGGGAATGCTGGCTTAAGGTGCCGGAGACCATAAAGATAGTCCTGACGGGAAAGCCGAGGAAATGGGTCGGGGGAAAGGACATCATACTGCACATAATTTCCGATCTGGGAGTTTCCGGCGCTCTTTACAAGGCGCTTGAGTTCGAAGGGGACACGCTGCAGTACCTTGAAATGGATGACAGGTTCAGTATTTGCAACATGGCTGTGGAGGCCGGAGCCAAGAACGGTATAATCCCGGCAGACAAGATAACTGAGAAATATGTAAAGAACGCGATACGCAAGTACGGTCCTTCCCGCAAGACCTACAAAACAGTGAAAAGCGACAAGGACGCCGTGTATTCCGAGACCAGGGAATACAATGTGTCGAAACTCGAACCGGTAGTGGCCGCTCCGAACCTGCCTTCCAACGGGAAACCGGTGGGAAGCTACAAAGGTGTAAAGATAGACCAGGTGGTCATAGGTTCCTGTACGAACGGGAGAATAAGCGACATAAGGACGGCTGCCGCCGTGCTTCGCGGCAAAAAAGTTAATCCCAGGGTCAGGCTAATAGTTATTCCGGCTACTCAGGAGGTTTACATGGAAGCGGTCAAGGAAGGCTACGCCGAGACATTCGTCAAAGCCGGCGGAACCTTCTGCACGCCGAACTGCGGTCCATGCCTGGGCGGTCACATGGGTATTCTTTCCGAGGGGGAAGTGGCTGTGGCTACTACGAACCGTAATTTTGTCGGAAGGATGGGGCATCCTAAAAGTCTTGTTTATCTGGCTAACCCGGCCATAGCGGCGGCATCAGCGGTGAAAGGCGTGATAGCGCATCCGTCGGACATATGAAAGCGCGGCACTTTATCGCATAACCAGAGAGGTTGAATATGAAATTTTCAGGCAAGGTTTACAAATTCGGAGACAATGTAAACACCGACGAAATAATCCCGGCGAGGTATCTCAATACATCGGATCCCGCGGAGCTTGCCAGGCACTGTATGGAGGATGCCGATCCGGAATTCGTTAAAAAGGCCGGACAGGGTGACATTATAGTGGGCGGGGAGAATTTCGGGTGCGGGTCTTCGAGAGAACATGCCCCGATAGCGATAAAGGCTTTCGGGGTTTCATGTGTTATAGCTAAAAGTTTCGCCAGGATCTTTTACCGGAACGCCATCAATATAGGGCTTCCTATCTTTACGAGCGATGAGGCCGCTGAGAATCTCAAAACAGGCGACAAGGTAGAGGTAGACGCCGTAAAAGGCGAGATAGTTAAGTCGGGAAGTAAAAAAACTTTCAAGTCGGATGTTTTCCCGAAATTTCTCAAAGAGATGATATCCAGCGGCGGGCTGATGGGATACGCCAGGAAAAGAATAAAGAAAAAAACGCTTAAAAAATAGGAAATGGAGGAAAAATGTACAAAATAGCTGTTCTTCCCGGAGACGGGACAGGACCGGAGGTAATAAAGGAAGGCCTTAAAGTTCTTGATGCCGTGTCGAAGAAAACAGGGTTTAAGTATGAGACGGTACATTACGATCTGGGCGGAGAGCGCTATAAAAAAACAGGGGAGATACTTCCTGAAAGTGTGCTTGGCGAGCTGAGGACAATGGACGCCATATACCTTGGGGCTATAGGCCATCCGGACGTCAAGCCGGGCATACTGGAAAAGGGTCTTCTTCTTGCCCTGAGATTCGCTCTTGACCAATACATAAATCTCAGGCCGGTAAAGTTGTACCCCGGGGTAGAGACCCCCATAAAGGGCAAGGGGCCGGAGGAAATAGATTTCGTAGTGGTAAGAGAAAACACCGAAGGGCTCTATACGGGTACAGGCGGTATCTTGAAAAAGGGCACGGCGGATGAGGTGGCTATACAGACTTCCGTGAATACGCGTAAAGGCGTAGAAAGATGCATCCGTTATGCTTTTGATTATGCCAGGAAAAGGGCAAAAAAGAATACCCTGACCCTTGTCGGCAAGACCAATGTTCTTACTTACGCCTTTGATCTCTGGGAGAGGGCTTTTCACGAGATAGGAGACAAAGATTACAAGGACATAAAAAGGGATTACGCTCATGTAGACGCTACGTGCATGTGGATGGTGAAGAACCCGGAGTGGTTCGATGTTATAGTTACCGATAACCTGTTCGGGGACATAATAACCGACCTCGGCGCGATGATACAGGGCGGGATGGGTATAGCCGCCGGCGGTAATATCAACCCCGAAGGGGTATCGATGTTCGAGCCGATAGGAGGCTCGGCGCCGAAATACACCGGGAAGAACGTTATAAACCCGCTGGCTGCCATATGCGCCGGAGGCATGATGCTTGATACTTTAGGAGAGCATAAGGCCGCGGACATGATAGAGAAGGCCGTGATGGAAGTAACTTCTAAAAAACTTAAGAGCCTTTCGGCCGGGAAGATGGGATTCTCCACCACGGAGGTGGGAGATCTTGTCGTTAAGGCCCTGTAGGTTCTAACCTGAGATACCAGTCCAAAAAGGAGCTGTTTAATGTTGAAGAAAAAGAGCAGATACAATGTCGCGGTAATGGGAGCCACCGGAGCGGTGGGAAATCAGTTTTTATGGATACTTGAGGAAAGGGCTTTCCCTATCGAAAATCTCAAGCTTCTTGCCAGTGAAAGGTCCGAGGGTAAAAAACTTGTTTTTGGCGGCAAAGAGATACCCGTAGAGGTACTTACCAAGGATTCTTTCAAGGACGTTGACATTGTGCTGGCTTCAGCAGGCGCCTCTAGAAGCAAGGAGTTTTTGCCTTACGCCGTTTCATCAGGCGCGGTATGCGTGGATAACTCAAGCGCCTACAGGATGGAAAAAGAAGTTCCGCTTGTCGTGCCGGAAGTCAATCCCGAGGCCATTGCAATGAATAAGGGCATAATCGCCAATCCCAACTGTTCCACAATACAGATGGTGCTCCCCCTTAAGGCGCTGGACAGGATAAAAAAGATAAAAAGGATAGTGGTGACCACTTTCCAGTCGGTTTCGGGAGCGGGACAGCAGAACATAATAGAAATGGAAGCGCAGGTGATGCGCATAAGCAAAAAAGAGTCTCACTATGGGGTAGGGGAGCACAACGCTCCTGAAGGAATGGTTAACAGGTTCGCCCATCAGATAGCCTACAATGTCATTCCGCATATCGATTCTTTCACCGAGAATTTCTACACCAAAGAAGAAATGAAAATGGTCAACGAAACACGTAAGATAATGGGCAGGGACGATATTATGGTCACTTCCACCTGCGTTAGGGTGCCTGTCTATTACGCTCATTCCGAAAGCGTAAATGTTGAGACCGAAGGCAAAATAACAAGGGGCGAGGCTATCGAGGCCATAAGGAAGTTCCCCGGCATAACGCTTGTAGACGACGTTGAGAATAACCGTTACCCGATGCCCATAGACGTTGAGGGCAAGGATGATGTGTTTGTCGGCAGGATAAGGGAGGATTTCTCCGTGCCTTGCGGGCTTAATATGTGGGTTGTAGCCGACAATCTGAGGAAAGGAGCGGCTCTTAACGCGGTGCAGATAGCGGAGAAACTTATCGGGAAGTAGTTATCTCCCGGGCGAAGAATGCGGAACATAAAGCTAACCATATCTTACGACGGCACGAGATACAAGGGTTGGCAGTCCCAGAGGAACGGAAGCACCGTACAGGAAGAGATAGAAAAGGCCATAGAAAAGGTCTTTGGGGAGAAACACTGTCTTTACGGCGCCAGCCGCACGGATTCAGGCGTTCATGCCAGGGGTCAGATAGCCAATTTCAAGATTTCCCGTGACTTTCCCGTAAAAAAGATAGCGCAAGCCCTTAACGGCGTTCTTCCCCAGGATATATCCATAGGTAAGGCTGTAGAGGTACCTCTCTCTTTTCATTCCAGGTTCCAGGCAAAAAAAAAGATATACACGTATGTGATCTTTAACAGCCGTTCCCGCGATCCTTTCGGCGAAAGATACATGTGGAGGGTAGGATATCCCCTTGATGTAGGCCTTATGAAAAAAGAAGCGATGGTTCTTATCGGGACTCATGATTTTAAATGCTTTCAGGCCAGGGATAAAAAAGAAAGGACTTCAATAAGGACTATAACGGATATATCCGTCAGCAAAACCGGCCGACGCGTGATCATACGTGTCCAGGGCGACGGTTTTCTCTACAATATGGTTCGGAATATCGTCGGGACCCTTGTTGATATAGGCAGGGGATATCTTCCACAGGGCAGTATGCTCGATATACTAAATTCCATGGACAGGACAAAAGCCGGTCCCACTGCGCCAGCCAGAGGGTTATTCTTAATTAAAGTTTCCTACTAACGATCATCCGCGAATAATTTTTATTTAACCGGCTAAAAATTTTTCGCAAAAATTTGACAAGTATAGATACTTGTTGTATACTTGTTTTGTACTTGGAAAAAAGAAGGAGCGTATGGCCAGAAAAAGAGGATTTAAATTCTACTCTACGGTATCCGACAGGGGGCAGATATTCATCCCCAAGGTGCTTCAGGATTATTTTGATATAAGAAAGAGAGACAAGGTGGCGTTTCTCGTAGGGGATGACGGCACCATAACGTTCACCAAAAAGGGGGAGGAAGAGAAATGACAAAGAAAAATTTTTCCCACAGGGTCACTATCAACGAACAGAGACGGGAAAACAAGAAAATGGCCGATCTGACGAGCAAAGCCGTATCCAAAGAGGTCGTGCGCAATGTTTTTGATACCTATTACAAGAAACAGGTAAGGGCTCTTTACAGGGCTGTTTTCGGGGAATAGTATCCAGGATAGAGGGATCCTAAGGCATTTCTTCCGCTTGGCTGTATGAGGCTGTCTGTCTCATGCCCATTAAGGATGCCGGGGCTTCCAACCGGGATAAAGCCATTGTTACTCCACGCGGATCTTCTGTAACTTCGCAGGGTGACCTATAGCGCCTTCTCTACGTTTCTTCTTTCCTAAAACCCCTTGACAAGCCCGGGTAAATGTGATAATTTTACAGCTCTGTTTTATGGGAACCGATCAACGGGCCGCTGTACGTTATTCAGCGAGTGCCCGGTTTTAATTAAAACACCAGGCAAAGGCGATCATGAAAACTAAAATTATGAAACACAGGGAAAGCGGTCACGAATGGTTTGTGATAGACGCTGATGGCAAGGTTCTTGGGAGAGCCGCGTCAAAGATAGCGACACTTTTAAGCGGAAAGTACAGGCCTGATTTCACGCCTAACGTGGATAGCGGCGCGGGTGTGATAGTACTTAACTGCGGTAAGGTGCGCATCACGGGTAAAAAAGCGGAACAGAAGTACTATAAGAGCTTTTCGGGATATCCTGGCGGGCAGAAGGTGACCAGATACGATAAGATGATGGAAAAGGACCCCAAGTTCGCCCTAAGACACGCTGTGAGGGGGATGTTACCCAAGAATAAGCTGGCGGCGCTCATGCTTAAGAGGCTCAAACTTTATGTGGGTTCCGAGCACACGCACATGTCCCAGAAACCTGTCGAGATAAAGATATAAAAACGGAGCTGATAAATGAACGAAAAAACTAAAACTATGGTGGTAGGAAGGCGTAAGGAGTCCACGGCCAGGGTGCGGCTTGTCCCTGGAACCGGTAAGGTCAGGGTCAACAAACGGTCTTTTGAGGACTATTTTCCGAGAGAAACGCATCGGATAGTGGTGCTCCAGCCGATGGAAACAGCGGGGGCTTCAGGCAAATACGACATAATAGCAACGGTATCGGGCGGCGGGATAAGCGGCCAGGCCGGGGCTTTAAAACACGGTATAGCAAGAGCGCTCATAGAGATAGACGCGGCCGCAAGAACAGCTTTGAAAAAAGCCGGTTTTTTAACGCGAGATCCGAGAGCGAAGGAAAGAAAGAAGTACGGGCAGAAGAGGGCCCGCAAAAGGTTCCAGTTCTCCAAGAGGTAATTTGAGGCTGGATGGCGGGGAAGGTGACCGCTTTTCGGCTTATATTTTCAAGACGGGTCATCCATCAGGGTGGCCCGTCTTTTTAGTATCTGGGACGACAAGGTGCCGCCCAGTTTCCCTTGACACCTTGTGGCATTTGTCCTATACTCTAATTTTTAATAATACTTATTGTAAAGAACTGAGCTTTTCTGGGCGCGATTTACACATTTTTGAGCGAAAAACCCGCAAGGACAGGAAATATGATAAAAGCTGGAGTGGTTGGGGTTACTGGCTACGCCGGGCAGGAGATGGTAGAAATACTTCTGCGTAATCCGGATGTTGAAATAACGTCTTTATCTTCACGTGTGGAAAAAGAGACCCCTGTTTCCGATATGTTCCCCAGGTTAGCCAAGAGAGTTACTATTCCTTGCTGCCCAATAAACCCTGAAAAGATAGCCTCCGAGACCGATGTGATATTTCTTTCTCTGCCGCACACGGTTTCCATGGAGTATGTTCCCGCTTTTTTAGCCAAAGGTAAGAGGGTTATAGACTTGAGCGCCGATTACAGGATACCGGTGGATGTCTATGAAAAGTGGTACGGTCTTAAACATTCTGATCCGAATAATATCCGCAAAGCTGTCTATGGTCTGCCGGAAATGAACAGGCAATCCATAAAAAAGGCCTCTCTTGTGGCTAATCCCGGATGCTATCCGACCAGCGTAATACTCGGGCTTATGCCGATAGCAAAAAACATAATTTCCGCAGGACTTGATGTGGTGGTGGACTCAAAAAGCGGAGCCACCGGGGCCGGCCGTAAAGCCGCGCTGGAGCTTTCTTTCAGCGAGGTGGGTGAAAATTTCAAGTGTTACAAGGCAAATGCTCATCAGCATATGCCGGAGATGGAACATGTCCTGTCAGGATTTTCGGGAAGCGAATTCAAACTGAACTTCGCCCCGCATCTTCTGCCTATGAGGCGCGGTATACTCTCGACAATATATGTCAGGCATAAGGGGCTTCCCGGAGCGGAGGAGATACATGGGCTTTACCAGAAACTTTATGCAGGGGAGCCGTTTGTAAGGGTGAAACCTCTGGGAGAACTCCCGCAGGTAAAGGATGTGGCAGGCACCAATTTTTGCGATATTGGTCTTACGGTCTCCGCGGGCATGCTGATAGTGGTGTCTGTAATAGACAACCTTCTTAAGGGAGCCAGCGGACAGGCCATGCAGAACATGAATATCATGTACGGTATAGATGAAAGGCGGGGACTGGAATGAAGAAGAAAAGCAGCGAGACCGCTATTTTGCCGGCAGGATTCCTGGCGGCCGGGATACATTGCGGGGCTAAAAGGAAACGCAAGGATCTCTCGATAATATACTCTGAGAAACCCTGCACGGCATCGGCTCTTTTTACAAGGAATACCGTGAAGGCCGCTCCCGTGATAAGGGGTATAGCGCAGATTAAAAGAAAAGCCTCTTTAAGAGCGGTGCTAGTGAATAGCGGTAACGCGAACTGCATGACCGGAGAGAGAGGGCTCAAGGACTGTGAAAAGATGGCGGATAGCCTGGCACATGAGCTTGGGCTGAAGGCCGGGGAAGTGTTTGTCTCGTCTACCGGCATAATAGGGCAGTACATGAACATGAAGCCGATACTGAAAGGGCTTAAGCCCCTTGTGGAAAGTCTGTCACGCTCAGGGGTAGAAGATGCCGCCGACGGTATAATAACCACGGACGGGTTCAGGAAGATCTCCTCAAGGAAGTTCACGATAAAAGGCAGGCAAGTTACAATAACCGGTATAGCAAAAGGCGCCGGAATGATAAAACCGGAAATGGCTACGATGCTTGCCTACATTATGACGGATGCCGTTATCGATAAGAGAACGCTCGATAAAACCCTTTCATCGGCCACTGATATTTCTTTTAACGCCATAACCGTTGACGGGGATATGAGCACAAATGATACGGTTCTTGTCATGGCGAACGGTATGGCTGGCAACGAAAGAATATCGGGGGCGGGAGTTTCGTCGGAAGTTTTCAGGAAGAATCTCGCGGCTGTTATGGAAGATCTTTCAGGGATGATAGTGAGGGACGGGGAAGGCGCCAGCAAATTCATAAAAGTGAATATTACGGGGGCAAGGACGCACAGGGACGCCAAAAAAGTGGCGGAATCCGTGGCGGATTCTCTTCTTGTAAAATGCGCGATAGCCGGGGGAGACCCGAACTGGGGAAGGATAGCTTCTTCCGCGGGAGCCAGCGGCGTGAAATTCGATCCCGGGAAAATGACAATAAAGCTGGATAACGAGGTTTTTTTCAGGAAGGGAAAACCGGTTCCCGGAGCGAAACGAATTAATTCCCCGGTTTTTAAGGGCAGAGATGTGAAGGTGGAGGTAGACCTGGCCGACGGACCCGGGAAAGCCGTTTTTTATTCCTGCGATATAACCACGAAGTATATAACCCTTAACTCGTTCTATACCACCTAGTCAGCGGGGCTCTTTGGATCTTAGGGATGACCGCGCGGAACGGGCGTAAAACGGAGAAAAAAATAATGGAAGAGGCTATACGAAAAAGCGAGATACTGATAGAAGCGCTGCCTTACATAAAGAAGTTTTTCAATAAGGTTGTTGTGATAAAGTTCGGAGGGAGTTCCCTTAACGACCAGAAAGTAAGGGATATGGTCCTCCAGGACATAGTGTTCATGCGCTATGCCGGAATGAAACCGGTGCTTGTGCACGGCGGCGGGCCCGATATCAACAGGCGCCTCTCCGAGGCTAAAATCGAGACCAAGTTTGTCGACGGTCTCAGGGTAACGTGCGAGGCGTCTATGGGCGTAGTGGATACGGTGCTTCTCGAGGTCAATCAGGGGCTTGTTTCGGAGATAAACGATTTTGGCGGAGAAGCGTTCGGTTTGAGCGGCAAGGAAAACAATATGATACAGGCTGTTAAACGGGACGGCCCGGATCTGGGGTGTGTGGGAAAGGTAGGAGGGATAGACACCACTATACTGAACCGGCTCATTGAGACCAACATTATCCCGGTCATATGTCCTGTGGGTAAGGGCAAGGACGGTAAACTTTACAATATCAACGCCGATGAGGCGGCCTCAAGTATAGCCATAGCGCTTAAAGCCGAAAAATTTGTGGTCCTCACAAATGTCAGAGGTGTTATGAGGGACAAGAACGATCCAGATTCTCTGTTCCACTCTCTGACAGTGGAGGCTGTGGACCATCTTATAAAGACGAAGGTGATAGAGGGGGGTATGGTGCCCAAGATAAAGTCCTGTCTTCATGCTCTAGGCGGGAATATTAAAAAGGCCCATATTGTGGACGCTAATCTCACACACGCGCTTTTACTTGAGATTTTCACCGATAAAGGTATCGGGACGGAAATAGTTTGCTGTCCCGGGGAGTAAGATACGATAAACGGTTTCTGATGATGCACCGGGTACCTACACACAGACAGGACAATACATGAACACAGCCGAGATAAAAAAAATGTACGATGAGTATGTTCTTTCCACATACTCAAGGGGAGGATTGTGTCTTGTAAAGGGAGAGGGCTCCAGGGTGGAGGATGCTGAGGGTAAAACTTATCTGGATTTCTTCCCCGGATGGGCGGTAAGCGGCGTGGGGCACAGGCATCCGAGAGTGATAGCGCGGATAACGGAACAGCTCGGCAGGATACTGCACGTCTCTAACAATTTTTTTAACGATGTCCAGCCTCTGGCGGCCAAGAAGATAATAGAACATTCTTTCCCGGGAAGGGTATTTTTCGCCAACAGCGGAGCCGAGGCCAATGAGGGGGCTATAAAACTGGCCAGGAAATACGGGAAAGGCCTAAGGTATGAGATAATAACCATGGAAAAGTCCTTCCACGGCAGGACTCTTGCCACTTTGACCGCTACCGCACAGGAAAAAGTAAAGAAAGGTTTTTATCCTCTTCCTGAAGGGTTCAAGCATGTGCCGTTCAATGATATCGGGGCTTTTAAGGGCGCGTTGACGGATAAGACCGTAGCCGTTATGATAGAGCCGGTGCAGGGTGAAGGCGGGATAAATATACCTTCTCAGGCGTACATGAATGAGCTGTCGGAGATATGCCGTAAGAAAGATATACTGCTGATAGTTGACGAGGTGCAGACCTGTATGGGGCGTACCGGGGAAATGTTCGCTTACAGGCATTTCGGTATCGAACCTGACGCGATGACGCTCGCGAAGTCTCTGGGAGGGGGGCTTCCCATAGGGGCTCTGGTGGTGAGAGAGAAGCATAAAGATGTGCTTGGCGTAGGATCGCATGCTTCAACGTTCGGCGGAAGCCCTATAGTGTGCGCGGCGGCTTTAGGAGTGTTCGAGGCGATAGAGAAGGAAGGACTCCTGGAAAACGCCGTTAAGATGGGCAAATACATAGTCGGAAGGCTTCGAGACCTAGGTTCAAAATTTCCCCTCATTGGAGAGGTAAGGGCGCTGGGGCTTATGATAGGGGTAAGCCTGAATATGGAAGACGCTTCTCCGGTCGTAGAGAAAGCGGCGGATAAGGGGCTCCTTATAAACTGCACTCAGCATAATGTGCTCAGAATAATGCCGCCGATAACGGTTACCCGTTCCGAGGCGGACGAAGCAATAGAGAAACTTTCAGAGGTTCTGGAGGCCATCGCAAAATGAAGAAGAAAAAGGATCTGGTATCGGTAGGAGATCTGTCCAGAAAAGAGATCTTCGATATACTTAAACTCGCCAGAAAATTGAAAAAGCGTCCCCTTTCCCGTAAAGACGCCTGCCGGGACAAGACACTCGCGCTTCTTTTCCAGAAGCCTTCTAACCGCACGCGCATATCTTTTGAAGTGGCTATGGTCCATTTGGGAGGGTATGTTCTCTATCTGAGCCCATCTGAGATAGATATGGGCGGCAGAGAGCCCGTGAAGGACGTGGGCAGGGTAATTTCAAGGTATGTTGACGGCATAGTGGCAAGGGTTTTCTCTCACCGGGACGTGCAGGACCTGGCGGCGTATTCTGATGTGCCGGTAATAAACGGGCTTTCTGATATGGCGCATCCGTGCCAGGCTCTTAGCGATATTTTCACGATAATCGAGAACAAGGGTACAAAAAGAGTTAAGCTGGCTTACGTGGGAGACGGGAACAATGTACTTAACTCACTTGTTACAGCCGCGGCTAAAACCGGTATAAATATGGATATCGCCACACCGGAAGGGTACGAACCCGATCCTGAAATATTCCGTGAGGCGGTGAAGGTCGCCTCGGAGAACCGCGCCGAGATAAGAAAGTCTAACGACCCGTTCGAGGCCGTAAAAGGAGCTGATATAGTCTACACCGACGTCTGGGTAAGTATGGGGCAGGAATCTGAGAGGGAAAAAAGGCTGAGGGATTTCAGGAGTTTTCAGGTGAACGATAAGCTTATGAGGGCCGCAAAGAGGGACACCCTGATAATGCATTGTCTTCCGGCGCACCGCGGAGAGGAGATCACCGACGTTATAGACGGTAAGAATTCGATAGTGTACGATCAGGCCGAGAACAGAATGCATGTGCAGAAAGCGGTGCTGCTTAAACTGCTTGGTGAATAGGTTTAAAACTAAAGGGGAGATAAATGGCTAAGAAAAAAGTGGTTCTGGCTTATTCGGGAGGGCTCGACACTTCCGTGATAATAAGGTGGCTCATGGAGAGAGGCTATGAAGTAGTGTGCTATATGGGCGACGTAGGACAAGGGTCTGACGCCGAAAGCGCGCGGAAAAGAGCGCTTGAAATAGGTGCGTCTAAGTGCATTGTGGGAGATCTGAAAGAGGAATTTATCTCGAATTACGCTTTCAGGGCGCTCAAGGCGGGGGCACTCTACCAGGGAAAATACAATCTTGCCACGGCGCTTTCCAGGCCTGTTATCGCGGACGCTATGGTTCGCGAGGCGCTCAAGGAGAAGGCCTCGGCGCTTGCGCACGGATGTACCGGAAAAGGGAACGATCAGGTCAGATTTGAAGTGACGTTCCACGTAAAGGCTCCGGGGCTTAAGGTAATAGCGCCGGTCAGAGAATGGGAACTTACAACAAGAGAATCTGAAATAGATTACGCGAAAGAGAAGAACATACCCATTGAGCAGACCAGGAAGAAGATATACAGCATAGACAAGAACCTCTGGGGCATAAGCGTCGAGGGGGACAAGCTTGAATCTCCCGAAGAAGAACCCGGAGAGGATACATACATCACGGTGGCCCCCGTAGAAAAGGCGCCATCTTCCGGATGTTACGTGAGCATTTCCTTTTCGAAAGGTGTTCCCGTGGCAATGGACGGGAAAAAATACGCTCCGGCCGAACTTGTGAGGAAACTGAACACATTGGCCGGAAAACACGGCGTTGGAAGAGTGGACATGATAGAGGACAGGCTTGTAGGAATAAAATCCAGGGAGGTATATGAGGCTCCTGCTTCAACGGTGCTTTACGCCGCCCACACGGCGCTTGAGGAGATGACGCTTGACAGGGCAACCAGGGAGTATAAAAATTTCATAGCCCAGCGTTATTCGGAGCTTGTTTATAACGGTCTTTGGTTCACTCCTCTAAGGGAGTCGCTTGACACTTTCGTGGACAAAACCCAGGAAAATGTGTCCGGGGATGTGGAGTTGAAGCTTTACAAGGGGAATGTTTCGGTTTCGTCCAGGAAAAGCCCCAATTCAAGATACAAGCTTGAATTGGCGACTTACGGCGAAGGGGATGTTTTTGACCAGTCGCTCGCCAAGGGGTTCATAGATCTTTGGGCGATGCCGTACCGATGATGCGGGTCCGGTACCGTAGGGCGGTATGTCCGGACAATGTCCGACCAAAATGAGGTGCGAAGATGGCAAAGTTGTGGGGTGGAAGGTTTTCCAGGGATAAAATGGATCCCGAGGTGCTTAAGTTCACATCCAGCCTCGCGGTAGATAGAATACTCGCCAGGTACGACTGTCTCTCTTCTATGGCACATGTCGAGATGCTCGCGAAGTGCGGGTATGTTACGGAAAGCGAGAAGAAGAGTCTTGTATCCGTACTGGAAGAACTTATGTCGGAGATAGGATCGGGTACATTCGCGAGCGAAGGTTATGAGGACATACATTCCGCGGTGCAGGATTATGTTAACAGGAAATGCCCTCTTGAATCGGGGAAACTTCACACGGCCAGGTCACGGAACGAGCAGGTAGTTAACGCTGTCAGGCTTTACTGCAAGGACATGTCGGGGCAGATACTCTGCGGCATAACGAACCTTGAGAAGGCTATTATAGAGCTCGCCGATAAACACAGAGACGTTATTATCCCGGGGTATACTCATCTTAACCGGGCACAGCCTGTTCTTTTCCCGCACCTCCTTCTCTCTTATGCAGAGATGCTTGAAAGGGATGCGGGGAGAGTCGAGGACGCTGTTAAGCGCATGGACATCAGCGTTATGGGCTCAGGAGCCATAGCGGGGTCAAGTTTGAAGCTTGACCGCAAGTTCATAGCCGACCGGCTGGGGTTCGCCTCGGTTTCTTTGAACAGTATGGACTCTGTTGGGGACAGGGATTTTATGGCTGAACTTATTTCAGCCCTTGCGATACTCGCTGTTCATCTTTCCCGTTTCAGCGAGGACATGATACTTTACAGCACTTCCGAGTTTGGTTTTATAGAAATGGGGGAGGAATTCACTACCGGAAGTTCATTGATGCCGCAGAAAAAGAACCCCGATGTTCTCGAACTCGTACGCGGCAGATCGGCCCTGGCCATAGGCAACCTGAACTCTCTGCTGGTTCTTTTAAAAGGCCAGCCGCATACCTATAACCGCGATCTGCAGGAAGACAAAAAGTTCCTTTTTGAAACGGTGGAGTCGGTTTTGTCATGCGTTAAAATGATGGCGGCGCTCATTCCCACGGTAGAGGTAAAAAGAGAGACCGTTAAGAAGGCGCTCGGCGATGAATTCATATACGCTACAGACATAGCGGAATATCTTGTGAGGAAAGGTATGGCTTTTTCCGAGGCTCACCGTGTAGTGGGTAATATGGTGGGGCATTGTTCCCGCAAGGGGATAAATATTTCCGGGTTATCTCTCACGGAGCTTAAAGGTTTTTCCGAGTTTCTGGACGGTGATATCTTCGGGCTTTTGAGCCCCGAGGCCTCAATTTCCGGGAAAAAGACCGAAGGAAGCACCAATCCCGATATGGTGGGGAAAGAACTTGAACGGTGGAAGAAAAGGCTTAATAAAAAATAAGATACGCAGCCGTGTCCCGGATGAGGGATACGATAGGGCTGAAAAGCGGGGGAACAATGCACGATTTTAACTACAGGGACAACGTTCTTTATTGCGAAGATGTTCCGGTTACTGAAGTAGTAAAAGAACACGGTACGCCTTTTTACCTTTACAGCCTTAACAGTGTGGTTGGACATTTCGACAGGATAACGGCGGCGTTCAGGGAACTCGATCCCATAGTGTGTTTTTCCATGAAATCCAACTCCAATCTTACTCTCTGCCGAGCTTTAGTGTCCAGGGGGGCTGGACTGGATATAGTTTCGGGAGGGGAACTCTACAAGGCCTTAAAGGTAGGATGTCCTCCGGAGAGAATAGTCTACGCCAGTGTGGGTAAGACCGAAACGGAAATACGGCAGGCAGTGAAAGAGGGGATACTGCTGTTCAATGTTGAATCGGTGCCGGAACTCATAATGATAGATTCGGTGGCCAAGAAGATGAGAAGAAAGGTCAATGTAGCCATAAGGGTCAACCCGGATGTGAGGCCCGATACGCATGACTATATAACCACCGGGTCAAAAGAGAAGAAGTTCGGAATAGATTTCAAAACTGTTGAAGAGATATTCGATAACAGCAACAAATATTCGCATGTGTCCCTTAAAGGGCTTCATGTGCACATCGGTTCGCAGATAACCGATCCCGCGCCTTTCTCCGAGGCGCTTAAGAAGGTAATTGAGTTTGTTGACAGAAGCGGAATAGAGCTGGAATGGCTCAATATAGGGGGAGGGTTCGGAATAGATTATGGCCCGGAAAAGGCCGTGGAAGCCTCAAAGATAGCCGAGGTGATTGTCCCTGTACTTAAGGGAAGGAGATTTAAGGTAATACTGGAACCCGGACGCTTTATAATGGGGAACAGCGGGATACTGGTTACGAAGGTCACCTATATCAAGACAGGAGCGACAGGTAAGAAGTTCGCCATAGTTGACGCCGGGATGAACGATCTTTTGAGGCCGAGTCTTTACAAGGCTTACCATAACATCATCCCGTTGGTAAAACGGGATACAGAGAGAGTAGCGTACGATGTTGTAGGCCCCATATGCGAAAGCGGTGATTATCTGGGGCTTGGGCGGGAGATGCAGGAACTTATACCGGGAGAATATCTCGCTGTCATGGGGGCGGGGGCCTACGGATATACCATGTCGTCGAATTATAACTCCAGGCCTCGCCCCGCGGAGCTTGTGGTGATGAGCGGGCAGGTTAAAGTGGCCCGCCGAGCGGAGACCTATAAGGACCTTATCCGGGGAGAAAAGATAATAACCCTTTGAGGAACGTTTGATAATAAAACGGTTATCAACGGGTTTGCAGATATAGAAGTTTGTAGGGGGAGCGCAAAGGGAGGGAAAGGCATGTCAGGCGGATATGGTGTATTTTTCACTAAACTTGTGGCCAGCGGTAACGACTTCATCCTGATAGACAACGTATCGGGGGAGATGGATGCTTTGCGGATCGACTACAGCGCCATGGCCAGGGATGTATGCCGCAGGCGCCTATCGGCTGGAGCTGACGGGATATTGGTGTTGGAAAAGTCAGAGAAGGCTGATCTGAGGATGAGGATAATAAATCCGGACGGATCGGAGGCCGAGATGTGCGGTAACGGCGCCAGGTGCGCCGCTTTCTACGCGTCCTGTAACGGTTTCGGGGATGAGATTGTAATGGAGACGGGGGCGGGACTTATAGGAGCCAGGGTAAATTCCGGCAACGTTAAAATAAAGTTGAGCGACCCCAAGGATATCAAACTGGGGATAAAGCTGGGTGTTGGGCAGACTCTCGCGACCGTGCATCACATAAACACCGGGGTGCCGCACGCGGTACAGATAGTGGATGACATAGATAATTTCGCGGTAGAGTCTTTCGGCAGACAAATAAGAGAGCACAGTTTTTTCAGCCCCAAGGGAACGAATGTGGATTTCGTAGGAGGAATAAAAGGTTCTTCGGCGTCTCTTCGGACCTATGAAAGAGGGGTGGAGGCAGAAACCCTTTCCTGCGGGACCGGGACGGTGGCTTCGGCCATAGTGCTGGGCCTTTTGGGTTACGCCGCCAGCCCTGTTGCCATGAAAACCCGCGGAGGCGAGGAGCTCACGGTTTATTTCAGTATAAAGTCCGGGGATACGGTTAAGGAAGTTTACCTGGAAGGTCCGGCCAGAAAAGTGTATGAGGGCAGGATATAATCCAAAAAAATAAAAGGAGCAGTGAAATGTTCAAGGGTTCATACGTGGCTTTAGTGACACCGTTCAGGAACGGTAAGGTCGATGAGAAAAACTTCAGGTCCCTGGTAGAGTTCCAGATAAAAAAAGGCATCGATGGCATTGTGCCGTGCGGATGTACCGGTGAAGCAGCCACGCTCAGCGCCGCGGAGCAGAAGAGGCTTATAAAGATAACAGTTGAGACCGTGGGAGGGCGTGTTCCTGTGGTAGCGGGAACAGGCTCTAATTGCACATCTGAGGCCATAGATCTTACTGTAGCCGCGAAAAAGGCCGGCTGCGACGGGGCGCTCATAATTACCCCCTATTACAACAAGCCTACCGCGGAAGGGCAGTACAGGCATTACAAGGCGATAGCCAAAGCGGCGAATATACCCATAATGCTTTATAACGTTCCTTCACGCACGGGCATATCACTTTTGCCGCAGACGGTAGCCAGACTTTCTAAAATAGACAATATCGTTGCGATAAAGGAAGCATCGGGTTCCGTGCAGCAGGTGGCTGACATACTTTCTCTCTGCGAAATAACGGTTCTCAGCGGGGACGATTCAATGACTTTGCCGTTCATGTCGGTGGGAGCCGTTGGAGTGGTAAGCGTGGCCGCGAACATAATACCGGACAGGGTGAAAGCTCTTACGCAGTCGTATCTCGAAGGAGATCATGACGAGAGCCGCAGGATACATTACGAGATATCGGAGCTCTGCAGGACTCTTTTCATCGAGACCAATCCTATCCCGGTGAAGACCGCGCTCAGCCTTATGAAAATGGTAGGCGAGGAATGGAGGATGCCCCTTTGTGAAATGGCCAGGGAAAACAAGGAAAAGCTCAGGGTAGTTCTTAAAAAATATAAACTTGTATGATCCGGGGGGATCTATGGTAAAGCTTTGTGTGGCGGGGGCTGCCGGTAAAATGGGAAGAAGGATAATCGCGCTGGCCCTTAAAGATCAGGCTATGGATGTGGTCTCCATCTTCGACAGAAAAGACTCTCCGGAAGCGGGGAAGACATTAAGGGAAATTGCAGGAGAAGGAAGCGGCGAAGTGAAACTGCTTACTGACGCCGGGAAGGCCATAGAGGCGGCCGAGTGTCTGATAGATTTTACTTTCCCGGAACCCACCATGGAACATCTTGAAGAATGCGTAAGAAGATCTGTCGCTATCGTAATAGGCACCACGGGCTGCACTTCTATTCATCAGGCTAAGATAAAGGAAGCCTCGAAGAAAATACCCGTGGTTTTTTCGCCGAACATGGCTCCCGGGGTCAATCTGTTCTTTAAATTGGTCTCGGAGGCGGCGAAGGTACTGGGGAAGGATTTTGACATACGTATAGATGAAACACATCATGTTCACAAAAAAGATTCTCCCAGCGGAACGGCCAAAAAAATAGCCGATTGTGTCAGGGAAGCCTGCGGCAAGGAACCTGCTATAGAGGCTTTCCGAGAGGGAGAGGTAATAGGGGAACACGGTATATTCTTTGACGGTGAATATGAGCTTATAGAGATGCGTCACTCCGCGAAAAGCAGGGATATTTTCGCTTCCGGGGCCATAAAGGCGGCTAAGTTCCTTCAAGGTAAAAAACCGGGTTTTTACAGCATGTCAGATGTCCTTGGCATATGATACGCTGAAGCCGATAGCTGCATAAAAATCCAAAAAGAAAGGGAAAACATGAAAATAGAACAGGCAGAAAGATTAAAGAAGCTCCCTCCGTACCTTTTTGAGGAGATAGACAAGGCAAAGAACAAAGCTGTGGAGGAAGGCAGGCCGATCATAGATCTCGGAGTGGGCGATCCGGACATGCCTACCCCGGAATTCATAATAAAAAAACTTCAGGAAGCGGTGTTGGATCCCTCCACGCACAAATATCCCTTCAATAAAGGGATAGCTTCTTTGAGGAAGGAAATGGCCGTATGGTATAAAAAAAGGTTTAACGTCGCGCTGGATCCTGATACTGAAATACTGCCGCTTCTGGGATCCAAAGAGGGGATAGCGCATGTGCCACTGGCCTTCATAAATCCCGGAGACGACGTTCTTATACCCGACCCCGGGTATCCTCCTTATGTATCGGGGGCTATATTCGCGGGGGCCAAACTTCACTTTATGCCTCTTCTGGCAAAGAACGGTTTTCTCCCGGATCTGGGAACAATAGAGAATGCTGTGGCCTCAAAGTGCAAACTTATGCACATAAACTATCCGAACAATCCCACGGGAGCTGTTTGCGGTAAGGATTTTTACGGGGAAGTAGTTTCTTTCGCCAGGAAAAACAACATAATAGTCTGCTCTGACGCCGCATACACCGAAATGAGTTTTGACGGGTTGCTGCCCCCGAGTTTCCTTGAGGTCGATGGCGCCAAAGACGTCGGTATAGAGTTCCACTCGCTGTCTAAGACTTTCAACATGACGGGATGGAGAGTGGGAATGGCAGTGGGAAACTCCCAGCTTGTGGCGGCGCTCGCAAAAGTAAAGGCTAATATAGATTCCGGGATATTCACCCCTGTACAGATGGCCGCGGTTGAGGCCCTGAAAAATTCAGATAAAGTTAAAAACGCGATGAATGAAATATACACTTCAAGAAGGGACGTGCTTACCGGTGGGCTTAGGTCGATCGGCTGGGACGCTCCTCAAGTTAAGGCCACTTTCTACGTGTGGCTGCCTGTTCTTAAAGGTTATACCTCGGCTTCCATGGCCAAGGCAATGCTGGAGAAAGCGGACATAATTGTCACTCCGGGCAACGGCTTCGGAGCCTCGGGGGAAGGTTACATAAGAATGGCGCTTACCGTGAGAGAAGAAAAACTTAAGGAAGCGGTGGGCCGCATAAAAAAAGCTTTTTTCAGCTGATATAATGGAAACCGTCTACATCGGGATCGGCTCAAATCTGGGAGACAGGCTCGCCAACCTTGGGGAAGCTATCCGAAGGATGGGTGATGTAAAGGGGATCAGAGTAGCGGAGGTTTCGGGTTTTTATGAAACTGAGCCGGAGGGAGGGCCTGCTCAACCAAGGTACATGAACGGAGTGGCCCGTATAGAGACTGACATCGAACCCGAAGAACTTTTAGGCGAGCTCAAGAATATCGAGAGGGCCATGGGAAGAAAACCGGTCCCGGAGAGAAACCTTCCCAGAGAGATAGATCTGGATATTCTTCTTTACGGAAGACGTGTTGTCGACACTGATGCCCTTAAGATACCTCATCCTAAGATGCATGAAAGGGCTTTTGTTCTCAAAGGTCTTTGCGAAATTTCCCCGGAAGTCAGGCACCCGGTGACCGGCATGACCGCAGAGGAGATCTTTAAGATCTTGGATAAAAGCGGTCTTTGCCCAAAAAGGGACAGATCTCAGGCATGAAAATAATAAGGTCCATTACAGGGATGCGTAAGGTCATAGAGAAGACCAGGCAGCAGGGTCTTTCTATCGGTTTCGTGCCGACGATGGGGTGTCTGCACGAAGGACATTTGAGCCTTGTAAGAGCCTCCATTTCCGACTGTGACACATCTGTTGTAAGTATCTTTGTCAATCCAGCGCAATTTGGCCCCGGGGAAGACCTTGAAAAATATCCAAGGGATATCGAAGGGGACGCAGCCGCTCTGGAAAAGGAAGGGGTGGATTTTCTTTTTCTTCCGGAGGGTAAGGATATGTACCCGGAAGGATATTCGACCTTCGTCGAGGTTACTTCGAAGTGCGTCGGGACTTTATGCGGCGCTTCCAGGCCCGGTCATTTCAGGGGAGTGGCCACGGTAGTGACCAAGCTTTTCAATATCGTTGACCCGGATAAAAGTTATTTCGGGCAAAAGGACGTTCAGCAGGTATTCGTGATAAAACGGATGGTATCGGATCTTAATCTCAGAACCGGGGTAAAGGTGCTGCCCACGGTAAGAGAAAGCGACGGCCTTGCTATGAGCTCCAGGAACAGGTACCTGTCTAAAGACGAACGCGTACAGGCGGGACTTTTATTCAAGGCTCTTTGCAGGGCCAAGAGCGCCGTGGAAGGCGGGGAGAAAAACTCCGGAGCCGTCATTTCCGCGGCCAAAGAGATACTCTCTTCCTCTCGGGGGATAAGAACGGACTATCTGGAGGTTTTAGATCCGTCAAGTATGGAACCCGTAATGGAGATACATTCAGACGTTCTGATAGCGGCGGCGGTCCTTGTTGGTTCCACAAGGCTCATAGACAATGTGACAGCAACTCCTAACCAAGGAAAGACGGCATGATAAAAACCGAATTTGATATCAAGTACCGGGAACACCTGAAGAGGAAGATAACCGAGCTTAAAAAGGAAACGGGAGCTATAATAGTAGCTCACAATTACCAGCGTGACGAGGTGCAGGAGATAGCTGATATAGTCGGGGATTCATACGCTCTTGCCAGAGACGTCACAAAAGCCAGGGAAAGAACGGTGGTCTTCTGCGGAGTTAAATTCATGGCTGAAAGCGCGGCGCTTCTCAGTCCGGAAAAAACGATACTGCTGCCGGTGGAGGAAGCGGGATGCCCTCTGGCCGATATGGTAACGGTGGAAAAACTCAGAAAAAAAAGGGAGGAATATCCCGAGGCCGCGGTCGTATGTTATGTGAATTCGACGGCGGCGGTAAAAGCCGAAAGCGACATATGCTGTACGTCGTCAAACGCGGTGCAGGTCGTAAGGTCACTTAAAGAAGAAAAGATAATATTCGTTCCGGACAAGAACCTGGGAAGGTATGTCAGGGAACATGTTCCCGAAAAAGAGCTTATACTTTGGGACGGCTATTGCGTGGTCCATATGCGCCTTACCAGGGAAGAGGTCCTGAAAGCCAGGAGTCTATACCCGAAAGCCGAGTTTATCGCACATCCGGAATGCCGCAAGGAAGTCCTTCAGGAAGCCTCCTACATAGGAAGCACCGCCGGTATGCTGAAGTACGTTACCGAGTGTCCCGGCCGGGAGTTCATAGTGGGTACGGAAATGGGGATAATATACAGGATGAAGAGGGACAATCCCGATAAGAACTTCTATGTTCCTACAGACCAGTTCATATGCGCTAACATGAAGCTTACTACTCTGGGGTGGGTAGCTCGGGCGCTGGAAAAGATGATATATCGCGTAGAAGTTCCGGAAGATATAGCGGCTAAAGCGCGCAAGGCCCTTCAAAGGATGATAGAGGTGACGGTGTGAGGAAAAAGAAAAAAACTGCCATAGTGGGTTGCGGAGCTATAGGAAGCGCAATAGCTTATTGGCTCAGGGACGGAGCTTCTTCATGGGTCAGTTCAACCGTGCTTTTCGATACCGATCAGAAAAGATCCCTGAAGTTGTCCTCTGATCTTGGTTCCGCGCAGTCGGCTGTGAACATCGAAGAAGCTGTAAACGGTTCCGATCTGGTAATAGAGGCGGCCCAGCAGTCGGCAGCGGCGGAGGTCCTTGAGATCGCCATCCGTTCGGGAAAGGACGTTATGATACTCAGTATAGGAGGCCTTACCGGCAAAGAATATCTTCTTGAGGAGGCCTCAAAAGCGGGAATAACGGTAATGCTTCCCTCCGGGGCGATAGGCGGGATAGACGCCGTAAAAGCCGCCAGGATAGCCGGAATAGATTCGGTGGTTCTCACTACCCGCAAATCGCCCGATTCGCTTTCCGGTGCCCCGTACCTTGAGCAAAAGGGGATAGACCCAAAGTCAATAAAAAGCGAAACCCTTGTATTTGAGGGTACGGCCAGGGAGGCCGTGAGTGCTTTTCCCAAGAATATTAACGTTTCGGCTTTACTTGCTCTTGCCGGTTCCGGCAGCGAAAACACCATAGTAAGGATAATTTCCTCACCTGATTACAAACGGAACATTCACGAGATAAAAGTCAGAAGCAAGGCAGGGGATTTCTCCTTCAGGACGGAAAATGTAAGTTTCCCGTCAAATCCAAAGACCAGCTACCTGGCCGCTCTTTCAGCTATGACAGCTCTTGAGGGGTATTTTTCAGGGATCAGGATAGGCAGCTAGCTCAAATATCCTTGACACTCCAAATAGTACATGTTAATTTAGGCCTGCCGGCACGTCCCGGATCCTGGGTGTTCATCCTTAAAAAAGGAGAGCGATATCTTAACTGATCTTATTTTCAGCGTAGTGGGAGGTTTGGGCCTTTTCTTTTTCGGCATGCAGAGCATGTCCGAGGGGTTGAAAAACATAGCGGGCGATAAACTCAGGGCCATACTCAATATGGTCACAAAAGTGCCTTTAATGGGTGTTCTTGTAGGCGTTTTTGTGACGTCTCTTATACAATCCTCAAGCGCGACCACGGTACTGGTGGTAGGGTTCGTTAACGCCGGTATTCTTGTTCTGAAACAGGCCATAAGCGTCATAATAGGCGCAAACATCGGGACCACCGTCACGGCATGGCTTGTTTCTTTTACATCCGTGATAGACCTCACGCATTACGCTCTACCCGCTGTCGGGGTAGGGTTCGGTTTAAGCGTAGTAGGTAAAACTAAAAAAACCAGGTTTTTCGGGCAGGTCCTGATGGGGTTCGGAATGCTTTTCATGGGGCTTGGTTTCATGAAAGACGGTTTTGAGCCTTTTAAAAAAAGCGAGCATGTCAAAACTATTTTTATGACATTCGGAGATAATCCCGTGCTGGGTGTGCTTGCCGGCATGGTGGTCGCAATGATAATACAGAGTTCCAGCGCGACCATAGCCATAGTACAGGTGATGGCATTTAACGGTATCATAAGTTTTCCCGCGGCCATAACTCTTACCCTTGGTGGAGATATAGGGACGACCATAACCGCCCAGCTGGCATCCATAGGGACGAACCTGGACGCTAAAAGGGCGGCAATGGCGCATACCCTTTTTAATGTAATAGGGGTAGGTTATATGATGATATTCGTCTATAACGGCCTCTTTATAAAAGCTATCGAGACGATACTTCCGGGAGAGATAACCACCGCCAACATAATGTTCTACATAGCTGTCGCCAATACACTTTTCAAAGTGGTCAACGCTATTTTGTTCCTGCCCTTAGTGGGTTATCTGGAGAAAGCGGTAGTTTTTCTTGTTCCGAAAAAGAAAGGCGCCATAGACGTAGGGCCCAAATATCTTGATAAGTACCTGTTGGATACTCCGCCGATAGCCATGGAACAGGCGCGCAAGGAAACCGTAAGGATGCTAAATCTCGCGGGACAGTCTGTTTCAACGGCCATGCGGGCTTTTTTTGAGGACAATCCCGCGGCGTCTAAGAGGGTATGTGTTTTTGAACAGGCGGTAGATAACCTGCAGTCGGCCATTACGCAGTATCTTATATCTCTTTCTCAGCGGCATCTCTCCCAGGAGATATCGGAACAGCTTCCCGTACTTATACACGGCGTCAATGACATAGAAAGAATAGGTGATCACGCCGAAAACATAATGGAGTTCGTGGAAAGAAAAGTGGAGAATAAACTCCCCTTTACCGACGACGCGATAAGGGAGCTTCGTTTGATGTGGAATGACCTTTCCTGTATGATGGCGGAAGCCGAGGAATGTTTAAACAAGAACGATCCTCAGATAGCCAAGAAAGTGATAGAGAGGGAAAAAAGGATAAACGGATACCAGATAAGTCTTAAGAAAGCCCATGTAGAAAGGCTCAATGCCGCTCAGTGCAATCTGATCTCCGGTGTTGTTTTTATGGATCTCGTCGATAATCTTGAAAAGATAGGGGATCACCTTACGAATGTGGCGCAGGGAGTGATAGGAGAGATGAGGTGGCACGGGGAAGGAAAGGATTTCAAGCTTGACGACATGCCGGAACCGGTGGCGGCTTGAAAATAATACAGTAAAGTAACTGTCAGGGGAGGAAGGTTTTTAGGGGGCTACATTATCGAGGTTTTTAGAGGCTGAGGCCGTTGCCCGCCCGGGTTGACAAAGGGAAGTCCCTTTAGTATCATATCAAAAATATATATTCGCGGATTCAAAAGGTATTAAAATAAACGGAGGTTCCAATGGGAATGTGGGTCGGCATGGGAAGGAAAGCCAGGAGAAGTTACGGTTTTGACGAGGTAGCTCTTGTTCCCGGAGAGCTTACAATAAATCCCAATGATGTTGATACTTCCTGCGAAATAGGAGGCATAAAGTTCCAGGCGCCCATAATGGCTTCTTCAATGGACGGTGTCGTTGACGTGAACTTCGCCATAGCCATGGGAAAGCTCGGCGGAATAGCCGTTCTTCATCTTGAGGGCGTATCAACCCGATATGAAAGACCTGAAAAGGCGGTTGAAAAGATAATAAAGTGCGATATACGCGAGTCCACCAAGACCATACAGGACGTTTATTCGGCGCCGATAAAGAAAGAGCTCATAGAAAAGAGAATAAAGGAAATAAAAAAGGCCAAGGTTCCGGCTATAGTCAGCTGCAATCCTCAGGTGGCCGGTAAATTCGGTCCCATAGCCAGGGATGCCGGATGCGATATTTTTATAATACAGTCTACCGTGATAAGCGTAAGGCACGAATCTGCGGAATACAAACCGCTGGACCTGGCCAAGTTCTGCAAAGACATGAAGATACCCGTTCTTCTGGGTAACTGCGTTGATTACAAAGCGGCTCTCTCCCTTATGGGTACGGGCTGCCAGGGCCTTTTTGTTGGCATAGGTCCGGGAACGGCCTGTACGTCGAGGGGAGTTCTCGGGATAGGCGTACCGCAGATAACGGCTACATGCGACTGCGCGGCGGCAAGGGATTTTCATTACAAACAGACCGGGATCTATGTTCCCATAATAACCGACGGCGGGATGGCGACGGGCGGGGATATCTGCAAGGCCTTTGCCGCCGGCGCCGACGCGGTGATGCTGGGTAACGCTTTCGCGCGAGCGGAAGAAGCTCCAGGTAAAGGATACCACTGGGGTATGGCCATGCCCCATCCTTCGCTTCCCAGAGGTACACGTATACAGGTGGGTACGTCGGGGACACTTGAGGAGATACTTTACGGGCCCGCCAGGCTTGATGACGGGACCCAGAACCTTGTCGGGGCTTTAGCTACCAGCATGGGTAACCTCGGGGCCAGGAACATCAGGGAAATGCAGCAGGTTAACATGATAATAGCTCCTTCCATACAGACGGAAGGCAAGGTATATCAGTCAGCCCAGCGCGTAGGCATGAAAAAGTAAAGGCCTTCGTCCTCCTAAACTGACAGAGCGGGTTTTTACCTCTCCGGTGACAATCTATGAAGACCAGGCAATCTTCTGACTTTGTGCACTTGCACGTTCATACGCAGTTCAGCCTCCTTGACGGCGCCTGCCGTCTGGACGACCTTTTGTCTATTTCCAAGAAATACGGAATGACTTCCTGTGCCATAACCGATCATGGCAATATGTTCGGCGCGGTCGAATTTTACGAAAAGGCCATGGCAGCCGGCATAAAACCAATAATCGGGTGCGAGATATACGTTGCTCCGGAAAGCCGTTTTGATAAGACCAGCCACGGCATAAAGGGGGCAGGGTACCACCTTGTGCTTCTTGCCAAGAACAATACGGGTTATAAAAACCTGATGGAGATAGTTTCTTTGGGGTATCTGGAGGGATTTTACTACAAGCCGCGCGTTGACAAGGAGGTTCTGGCAAGATGCGGTAAAGGAATAATAGCTCTTTCCGCCTGTCTCAAGGGAGAAGTGTCGCACTTTCTGGCCTCGGACCAGTGGGAAGAAGCCAAAAGGGCAGCTAAAGAGTACTCCGATATATTCGGGAGCGAGAATTTTTATCTGGAACTTCAGGACAATCAGATAGAGGAACAAAAAAAGGTCAACCAGGCTCTAATAAGGCTCGCGTCCGCTACGGGGCTTGAACTTGTGGCCACCAGCGACGTTCATTATCTCAACCGTAACGACGCTAAAGCGCATGACGTCCTTTTATGCATCCAGACCCAGACCAATGTGGACGACCCTTCCAGGATGCGTTTTCAGACTGACCAGATGTATTTCAAGTCCCCGGAAGAGATGATGGAAAGGTTCGCCGACGTGCCGGAGGCCGTAAGGAACTCTGTCAGGATAGCCGAGAAATGCAATGTCGAGATCGACTTCAAGGAACTGCATCTTCCGATGTTTACGCCGCCTGAAGGAAAGGACAATGAATCTTTTCTGGCGGAACTGGTCGCGGAGGGCATAAAGAAACGTTATCGTTCGGTCACGGCGGAGATAAAAAACAGGGTGGAACATGAGCTTAAGATCATAAAGCAGTCAGGGTACACCAGTTATTTTCTGATAGTATGGGATTTTATACGCCATGCCAGGTCCAAGGACATACCTGTCGGGCCGGGAAGGGGGTCCGCGGCCGGCAGTATAGTCAGCTACGCTCTGGGGATAACAGACCTGGATCCGATTAAGTACGGTTTGATATTCGAGAGGTTCCTGAATCCCGAAAGAGTTTCGATGCCTGATATTGATATAGATTTTTGTTTTGAGCGGAGAAATGAGGTTATAGAGTACGTAATAGAGAAGTATTCCAAGAACAATGTCGCCCAGATAATAACTTTCGGGACCATGATGGCCAAAGGAGTTTTGCGAGACGTAGGCAGAGTAATGGGTGTGGCTTATCAGGAAGTTGACAGGGTAGCTAAACTTGTGCCGAACGACCCGGGAATAACACTTGAAAGGGCCATGGAAATAGAGCCCGAACTGAGGATGAAGTATGAGGACGATCCGGTCCTGCGCCAGGTAATAGATATTTCCATGAAGCTTCAGGGACTTAACAGGCATGCTTCGACACATGCCGCCGGCGTCGTCATTTCGGATAAACCTCTCATAAAGAGGATCCCACTTTATAAGACCGCCGATGACCAGATAACCACCGGTTACGCGATGAGTTCCCTTGAAAAGATAGGCATGCTCAAGATGGATTTCCTGGGGCTTAAGACCCTGACGGTCATAGACCAGACTGTCAAGATAGTGAAGCGCACCAGGGAAATAGACATTGATCTCGACAATATCCCTCTTGACGATAAAAAGACTTTTGAACTTTTGTGCAGGGCCGAAACAGGGGGCGTGTTCCAGCTTGAATCCGGGGGTATGAGGGATCTTTTACGGAAACTCAGACCAAGCCGTTTTGAGGACCTTATAGCTGTACTGGCGCTTTACCGGCCGGGGCCTATGGGAAGCGGTATGCTCGATGATTTTATCAAGCGTAAGCAGGGGGAAATACAGGTGAAGTACGACCATCCGCTGCTTGAACCCATTCTTGAAGAGACTTACGGGATAATAGTTTTTCAGGAGCAGGTAATGAGAATAGTCTCGGCTATGGGCGGGTTCAGTATGGCGGAGGCCGATAATGTCAGGAAAGTAATGGGCAAGAAGATAAACGATCCTGAAAAGCTCGCTGCCATAAGGGACAAGTTCATACAGGGCGCGCTCAGGAAAAAAGTGGACGGCAATACTTCCTCCAAGGTATGGGACTTTATTTCGCATTTTGCCGGGTATGGCTTCAATAAGTCCCATTCCGCCGCTTACTCCATAATCAGTTACCGGACCGCATACCTGAAAGCAAATTATCCCGTTGAGTTCATGACGGCTCTTCTTACAAGTGAAAAAGACAACAGCGATAAGATCTCGGATTATATAAACGAGTCTATTCGGATGGGAATAGACATACTTCCCCCCGACGTGAACGAAAGTTTCAGGGATTTCACGGTAGTGGGAGGAGACATAAGGTTCGGTCTTTCCGCGGTTAAGAACGTGGGGGAAGGCGCCGCGGACACTGTAATCGCCACAAGGAAAGACCTCGGAAGATACGAATCCATATTCGATTTCGCGATGAAGGTCGATCCAAGGGGAGTTAACCGCAAGGTGCTTGAAAGTATGATAAAATGCGGAGCTTTCGATTCCACCGGTATAAGGAGAAGCCAGGCGATGTCCGTTCTGGAAAAGGTCATGGACATGGCGCAGAAGGCCAATAAGGACAGGAATGTCGGCCAGCTTTCTTTTTTTGACGAGACCTCGCCGGAGTCCAGTTTCAGGGATACCTTCCATGATGTGCCGGATATACCTGAATGGCCCGAGCACGAACTTTTGGCCAACGAAAAGGAAATGCTGGGCTTTTATATAACAAAACATCCCCTGGCGAGGTTTGAAAGGCTGCTCAACGCATATTCCACCTGCAAGATCCCGGAAATGGTATCACTGTCAGACGGACAGGAGATACTTATGGGAGGTATAATCAACAAGGTAAAAATAACCGTGACTCGGAAAAAAGCCGAAAAAATGGCTATCTTCAGCTTGGAAGACCTTAACAATTTTGTTGAGGTACTCGCTTTTCCCAAGACCTACGCGAAATTCCCGGAGATAATAAAAGAAGATAGCCTGGTCTATGTTTGCGGTAAGGTTAACCGCAGGGAAGAGGAACCCAAGATAATAGCGGAAGATATCATACCGCTTGAAAAGGTAAAGGAAAAATACACGAAGTCTGTCCTTATTAAGCTCTCTACGACCGGTCTCGAAGAAAGCATGATGAAAAGGATAAAATTCTGCATACAGAAGTTCAGGGGCAAGGTCCCTGTTCTCGTCGATCTTGTGGCTCCGGAAGGCCGTAAGGTCAGGGTGTCAACAGACGCCTCTCTTAGCGTAAACCCTACCGATGAGCTGCTCAGCGCGCTCGAAGACATAGTCGGCTCGGGGAATGTGAAATTTCTCACAAAATAGTTGTCCGGAAGTGTTTTTAGAGAGGCGCTTACAGGTTTCTCGTCCTTTCCTGTACGAATTCATGAAAACATTGACACAAAGTGTAACCGATGATAACATAAGGACTTAAGTTTTTAACCGAAAATGAGTTAACCCCGTCAGACTGATCTGAAGGGAAATGGTGGAAAAGCGGGTTTTATTGCTTTATATACGCTTTTTCTTGATGACTATAATGAAGGAGGACGAAAATGACAAAAAAGGACATAATACTTAAGATATCCGAGGATACCGGGTTCAAACAGGTTGACGTCAAAGAGGTCGTCCAGAGGACATTTGATATCATAGTCGATAGCCTTGGGGCCGGAGAAAAAGTAGAACTCAGGAACTTCGGCATCTTTAAGGTCAAGACCAGAAGAGGCCGAATGGGCAGGAATCCGAGGACAGGGGACGGAGTTTCCATTCCGGACAAGAAAGTGGTGTCGTTCAAGGCCGGGATGAAAATGAAGCTGGATGTGGAGTCTCCCGAGGCCTGATAGTTCCATGGTCGGATTTTCACTGTTTTCAAGCATATCGTAATCAATCAAAAGACCGGAAAGGTGTAAATTGGGACAGCCAAAGTACAGGTCGCTTCGCGGAATGCCCGACATATTGCCTGAATATGCCGTAAAGGTACGTATGGTCGAGGAAACCGCCAGAGAGGTTTTTTCTCTTTACGGTTTCAGCGAGATAAGGACGCCGTTGATGGAAGCTACCGAGGTTTTTACCACAGGAGTGGGAGAGAACACCGACATAGTCGAAAAGGAGATGTACACTTTCAGCGACCGGGGAGGGAAAAGCGTCTCGTTGAGGCCTGAGGGTACGGCTCCGATAATCCGCGCTTTTGTGGAGCACGGTCTCGGTAATAACGGAGAAACGGTCAAACTTTTTTATTCCGGTCCCATGTTCCGCGGGGAAAGGCCCCAAAAGGGGCGGCTGCGCCAGTTCCATCAGATCGGAGCCGAGATAATAGGGTCTTCGGATCCATATTCCGACGCGGAGCTTATACTGTCGCTTGAGAGCATACTTTGTCGGCTTGGCGTCAAAGGGCATACTGTACAGATAAACTCGCTGGGTTGTCCTGAAGACAGGGGTAAGTACTCCAGGGCGCTTTCCGAATATATCGGCCCCAGGACGGAAAAATTATGCGAGGACTGCAGGAGGAGGGCTTCCGGAAATGTTCTTAGAGTGCTTGACTGCAAATCGCCATCCTGTAAAGAGGTTGTGGCGGGTTCTCCCGCGATAAGCGGTTTTCTTTGCGAAGATTGCCGGCGGTCGTACGGAGAGCTTAAGGACACGCTTGATAGAGCGCGTATAGATTTCAAAGAAAAGAGCGATCTTGTAAGGGGGCTCGACTACTACACAGGTGTTATTTTTGAGGTGTCGCACCCGTCTCTGGGCGCTCAGGACGCCCTGGGTGCCGGGGGAAGATACGATGGGTTGTCTTCGCGGATGGGAGGGCCCTCGGTCAGCGCCACCGGTTACGCCATAGGGGTGGAAAGGCTTATTCTTGTTCTGCCGGAAGCGGTTTCTCAAAAGGGCGCGCCTTCTGTGATGGTGATACCGGTGGAAGAAACGTTGCGGCCGGCGGCTTTCGATCTGGTAGAAAAACTACGGTCACTTGGTATACGCGGTGATATGGACCTTACGGGACGTTCCATGAAAGCCCAGATGAGAAAAGCCGGGAAAGAGAACAGGGATTTTGTCGTATTCGTTGAGAAAAGCACAGGCGGGGAGCCGCGCTTTTCACTTAAGGACATGGTTTCCGGAGAGCAGAAGGAAACAGGTTTTGACGGTCTTGCGGAAAAACTCAGGAAGGAAAATAAACAATGACGCGTACTCATAACTGCGCTGAACTAAGTATCGGGGACTCGGGGAAAGAAGTGACGCTTTCGGGATGGGTATCTTCAAGGCGGGATCATGGCGAAATAATCTTCGTTGACCTCAGGGATAAACACGGAGTTACCCAGATAGTTTTTGATCCCGCCAGGAACCGTGATACGCATCTCAAGGCTCACGATATAAGGAATGAATTTTGCGTAAAGGTCAGAGGGCGCGTCGCCCCCCGTCCCGAGGGGACGATCAATAAGGCTATCAGCACGGGCGAGATAGAGGTGGATGTCGAGGATATAGAGATACTTTCTGCTGCCGGAACTCTTCCCTTTGAGATAAAAGACGGGATACAGGTCTCCGAGGATGTGAGGCTGAGGTACAGGTATCTGGATCTAAGAAGACCGTCTATGCAGAATAAGCTCAAGGTGCGGCACAAAATAAGCAAGTTCATAGGTGATTTCCTTGACGGGGAAGGTTTTATATCCGTGGAGACGCCGATGCTTACAAAGTCCACTCCCGAAGGAGCGAGGGACTATATAGTTCCTTCCCGCCTTCAGCAGGGGGATTTTTACGCCCTGCCGCAATCTCCTCAGATCTTTAAGCAGCTGCTTATGGTAGCCGGAGTGGAGCGGTATTTTCAGATAGTACGCTGTTTCAGGGACGAGGATCTAAGAGCCGACCGGCAGCCTGAGTTTACCCAGATAGACATGGAAATGTCATTTGTGGAACAGGATGATATCCTCGATATCTGCGAAAGAATGTTCAAGGGGCTTTTTTCCAAGGTGCTCGGGATAGAGATAGAAACGCCTTTTAGAAGGATGGACCACGCCGAGGCCATGTCCAAATACGGATCTGACAAACCGGACACGCGGTTTGATGTACTTCTAAGCGACATAACAGATGAAATGGCCTCGTGCGGGTTTAAGGTCTTTAGATCGGTGATCTCTTCGGGAGGAAGGGTGATGGCTCTCGCCGCGCCGGGTTATGGAAGTTTAAGCAGAAAGGAGATAGACGAGCTGATATCTTTTGCCGGAGAGTACGGGGCCAAGGGGCTGGCGTACCTTAAGGTCGAGGAAAACGGTCTTACCTCACAGATATCTAAGTTCTTCACTCCGGAGGAGCTTAAGACAATAAGGGAAAAGACATCGGCTGTTCCGGGTGACATGATATTCATGGTAGCCGATGATAAGGATGTGGCTTATCAGGCTCTCGGGGCTTTGCGCCTCAAGATAGGCAGGGATAAAGGGCTTATCGACAGGTCCCGTTATGATTTTCTCTGGGTGGTGAATTTCCCTCTCTTTAAGTTCAACAAAGAGGAGAAAAGGTGGGTATCGGAACATCATCCTTTTACGTCGCTAGCCGAGGAGGATATGGGTTTTCTGGACAGCGGAGACCTGGGGAAAATAAGGTCTAAGTCCTATGACCTGGTGCTCAACGGAAGCGAAATAGGTTCCGGAAGTATAAGAATACACAACAGGGAAGTCCAGAACAAGATATTCTCGGCCCTGGGCTTGACCGAAAATGAATGCGCAGAGAAGTTCGGTTTTCTCCTGGAGGCTTTCAGTTTCGGGGCTCCTCCTCACGGGGGAGTGGCGTTCGGTATGGACAGGCTTATAACTCTTTTTACGGGAGATTCCTCAATAAGGGAAGTTATACCTTTCCCAAAAACGCAGAAAGGGATCTGCCCTCTAACGGGCGCGCCTTCCGGGGTTTCGGAGGAACAGCTCAGGGATCTCGGCATTAAGATCAAAAAGTTAAGAACAACGGAATGATAACTAAAGTTAAAACGGGAGGATCCAAAATGAAAAAGAGATCGCTTTACGTAATACTGGCTGCCGCGGTACTGGGAGGGATGATCTCGGAGAGTTCCGGGGCCATCGAAGTTTACACTTTCAAAAAGGAAAGAGTGGACCAGGAACTGAAGGGTAATCGCGGGTATGTGATGGGGACGCCCCCCGAGGTGGGCAATAGGGGTTCCCGAAAAAGGACGCTTATCGGAGTGGATGTTGAACTTCCCGGTACGGCCAAAGAAGAGGTTCAAGCGGAAACCGTGAAGCCGGAACCTGTCCTGGTCGAGGAAACTGTCACACCGCCCCCGGTGGAAGAGAGTCCCCAAGTAGAAGTAGTAGAGGAAGTTGAAATTGAGGATGAATGGATAAAATAGCGGGGTTGGCTACGGAGATACAGATCATCATAGACAACGATTCCGAGGCGAGGGATCTTTTCGGGGATCGCGATGAAAATCTGAGAGCTTTAGAAAGGTCTCTCGGGGTAGGCACTTCTTTCCGGGGAGGCATACTCAAAATAAAGAGCGACAGCGCCTTGCGGTTGTCTCAGGCTGAAAAGGTGGTAAATGAGATGCTCCTCACAGTGAGAAAAGGAGGGCATCTTTCCGCCGGGGACGTACGGCGAACCATAGTCAGTTCAAAGGAAGAGGATCGTATGGGCGATAGCTTTACTGACCATATCGATGTAAGTTCAAAGAGACCGCATGTAAAGCCCAGGAGTTCCGGGCAGAGGAACTACATAGCCGCCATAAGAGAAAACGATATAGTTTTTGCCATTGGCCCGGCAGGTACAGGGAAAACTTATCTTGCCATGGCAATGGCTGTAAACGCGTTAAGAAAACACCTTGTTTCCAGGATAATACTCACTCGCCCCGCCGTGGAAGCGGGGGAAAGCCTTGGGTATCTTCCGGGAGACATGTATGAGAAGGTCAATCCGTACCTGAGACCTCTGTATGACGCTCTTTACGACATGATGGACGCGCATATGATAAAGGAATACCTGGCTGAGGGGATAATAGAGGTGGCTCCTCTGGCATATATGCGAGGCAGAACTTTGAACGATTCTTTCATTATAATGGATGAGGCGCAGAACTCCACTCCGGATCAGATGAAGATGTTCCTGACGCGTTTGGGGTTCCATTCCAAAACCGTAATAGCAGGCGATATAACCCAGAGCGATCTGCCGCGGGGAAAAAAATCCGGGTTACTGCACGCGAGGGAGATACTGGACCGGATCCCCGGCATAAAATTCGCTTTTCTCAAGGGTGAGGATGTTGTGAGACACGAACTGGTCCAGAAGATAGTAGAGGTCTACAAAAAAGAGAGCGAATCTGATGTTCAATGACATTATTACGAAGATCAGAGTTACGGCCACAGGTGTAGCGGGGGCCATATTCCGGCGCGAAACCCTGTCGGTTGCCATGATACTCCTTTTCATAGGAGGGGCCCTGGTAAGCATGTTCCTTAACCCGCAGCTTTACCAGGTGGGAGTTTATGAGGGGGACGTGGCCCTTAAGGATGTTTTCGCTCCTTATGATTTTGTTTATTCCTGGGGAGTGGATGAAGAGAAAACGGCATCTCTGAGAAAAAAGGAAGAGGAGAAGGCTCCTTACGTTTTTCTCAGGCAGCTTTCCGTAGAGGAAAGATCCCTCGCCGGGATAAAAGACTTTTTCGATATCCTGGAATCCGAGAAGAACAAGGCAGTGCTCCTGAACGAAAAACTTGAAGCGGTAGTCAAGCGCGCGGGAATAGGCGCTCAGGAAAAGGATATAAAGAGTCTTCTGGAATATCAGGATATTCAAGGTTTGTCACGGAAAGCCAGGGAAATAGCGGAGAACGTTTTTCTGGCGGGTTTTGCCCCCAGGGCCGATGTAAATACCGCAAGAGAGCAGAATTTCTCGGGGGCAGTGATAATAGACGAGGAGACGGGTTCTGAAGTTCCCAGAGCTTTGGCAAATGTGATAACCGCGGATAGCCTTAACGTAGTGCTCGATAATTTCACTCAGGCTTCCTTTTCTTCGGATCGCAGGGTGCAACAGTCTCTGCCTCAGGTTATTTCCGTGTATCTGTCCCCGAACATAGTGGCTGATCCCGGTCGCACAAAATTGCGCAAGGAACATATACTGGCAACGGTGAAACCCGTTCCCCAGGAATTAGAGGTGAAAAAGAACGAGATAATCGTCGCCAAGGGACAGCGGGTCACGGGACAGGACATGGCTCAACTCATGCGCATAAGCGGGGTTTTCAGGCAGGGCGCGACCGTGAAGTCTTTTCTCGGATCGATGCTCTTTTTCTCCCTGATGTGGGTTCTGGCGTTCGTTTATCTCTCGGTCACGGGCGTAAAGTATTCACTTAACGATACTAAAAGCATAGCAATAGTTCTTCTCAATATGTCTATAACCCTGGCTCTGGCCGAAATGGTCATGAGGTCGCCACAGCCGAGTTATTTTATGCCGCTGGCTTTTATGGGCATGATAGTTACTTTGCTGGTGGGACCAAATATAGGTTTTTTGAGCCTGTTGCTTATGGGGCTGCTGATATCGCTGCTGGCGGGAGGGAAGGCGGAAACCATGTTCGTTCTTCTTACCGGCGGGGTGGTAGGTATATACTCGATCAGGGATTGCCGAAGAAGGTCCGATGTTCTCAGGGCGGGACTTTTTGTCGGAGCGGCAAAGTTCCTGGCCATAGTATGCGTAGGACTGATAAACAATCTCGACGTGGAATTCTTTGTCAGGGACGGTATATGGGGAATGGCAAGCGGCATTTTTTCCTCTTTTCTTGTTATGGGGCTTCTCCCGATATTAGAGCATCTCTTCAAGGTATCTACGAACATAACCCTGCTTGAACTCTCGGATTTGAATCACCCGATACTCAAGGAGCTGTCTATCGAGGCTCCCGGGACGTACCACCACAGTATACTCGTGGGTAATCTGGCCGAGGCGGCCAGTGACGCAGTGGGCGCCAATAGTCTCCTGGCAAGAGTGGGGTCTTATTATCACGATATAGGCAAGATCCCAAAAGCTGAGTATTTCAGCGAGAACGAGATAGGAGGGGTATCCCGGCATAGTAACCTGTCTCCTTCGATGAGCGCCCTCATAATCTCAAAACATGTGAAAGAAGGCGTGGAAATGGCCAGGCGACACAAGATAAACGCCCGCATTACCGATCTTATAGCCCAGCATCACGGAAACAGCCTTATATCCTATTTTTATCAGAAAGCTATGGAGAAATCCAAGGATAAGGACCTTTTGAAGGAAGAGGATTTCAGATATCCCGGCCCTCGTCCGCAGACCAGAGAGAGCGCCATCATACTTCTGGCGGATTCAGTAGAAGCGGCCTGCAGGGCCATGGAAGATCCGACGCCGGCCGGTATAAAAAACCTTGTCAAAAAGATGATAAACAACAAGTTTATAGACGGACAGCTTGACGAGTGCGATCTTACCCTGAAGGATATAGAGAAGATAGCGGCAAGTTTTGAGAGAATTCTCCTTGGGGTATATCACACAAGACTTAACTACCCGGATCCCGCGCCAGAGAGGGAAAATAAAAATGGTAAGGACGCAGACCCTGATAAATATAAGAAACCTAAACCGAAAAAAGAAGATAATACCCAGTGATATAAAACGAGTGGCTTCCATCGCCGCCGCAAGGGTACGCGCGGGAAAGTGTTCTGTGAATATAGCGTTCGTTACGGACTCAGAGATAAGGGCGCTTAACAGAAGGTATCTTTCAAAGGACAGGCCGACGGATGTTCTGGCTTTTCCCGGGGAGAGTGACGGCGGGAGCTTTTCAGGCAGAAAGGAAAGAGAGTTTTTTCTTGGGGATATCGCGATATCTTCCGACACCGCGTATCGCAACTCCAGGACATATGGGGTCAGCTTCCGCGACGAGATCGCGCGTTACGTAGCCCATGGGGTGCTGCATCTCGGCGGATACAGGGATCATAAGCTCTCGGAGAGACTAAAGATGAGGAAGATGGAAGATGAGATCCTTCAGGCGGCGGGGAAAAAGATCTGGCAATGATCTTTTTGCCAGTTTCAGCTTTGCTCTTGACGGTATAGTGCATACGCTTCGTTCCGAACGGAACATGCGCATACATTTTCTCGTGGGTTTTCTTGTCCTCATAGGGGGGATATACCTGAATCTTTCTCCCATGGAATTCATGATAGTGAGTGTCACGGTAAGTTTTGTTTTGATGGCTGAGATGTTCAATACCGCGGTAGAATACGCCATTGATCTTGCGGAGCGCAGGAGGAACCCTCTGGCAAAGGTGGTTAAGGACATAGCGGCCGGAGCGGTGTTCGTGGCGGCGGTGAACGCGGCAGTGGTCGGTTATCTTATAGCTTTTAAACAGATAGACTGGGCCAGAGGGCCCGTTCTTGCCGACCGTTTCAGGCAGTCTCCATGGCATGTAACTCTTATAGCTCTCATAGTGGTGGTGGCGCTGGTTTTTCTTGTAAAACTGATACGTAACGAGAAGTCGCTCTTAAGCGGGGGAATGCCCAGCGGGCACGCCGCGGTTTCTTTTTCCATCTGGGTGGCTGTTTCTTTTCTGGCGAGGAACTCTCTTGTTTCAATACTGGTGTTTTTTATGGCGCTTCTTGTAGCCCGTAGCCGTGTCACGCTGAAAATACACAGCGCCTGGCAGGTGGCGGCAGGGGGACTTTTGGGAAGCCTTGTGACATTACTTGTTTTTCAGTTCATAGGATGAGCGGGGACAGATATTTTTTGTAAGGATCCTTTTATAATCTTCGGAGAAAATATGAGAAAAGCTATAAATAAGGTCCTGGTCTATTTTTTTAACGGGATAGTGCTGCTTCTCCCGGTGGCTGTCACGGTGGCTTTTATCCGGTTTCTTTTTGTAAGCCTGAACGATCTTGTGCTGGAGCCGCTTTTAAGGTTTTTTGAGCCCATAGAGGGTGTCTTAAGGGTATATGCCGCGAAATCCATAGTTTTTCTGGCGGTGGTCATGGCTGTAGCCTCGGTGGGATGGGGAGCAAGGATAATATTCATAAACCGTATTTTCTCCGTGGGGGAGGCTCTTCTTCTCAAAGTTCCCGTGCTCGGAAGGATATACAACGCCGCTAAACAGATATTTTCAGCGTTATTCGGACAGGGCAAGACGGTATTTAAACAGGTGGTACTGGTTGAGTATCCGAGGAAAGGGCTTTTTTCTCTGGGGTTCACGACAGGTGTGAGTAAAGGAGAGATACGAAACATCATAGAGGGCGGAATAAACGTATTTGTTCCCACGACGCCGAATCCTACGAGCGGAGTTTTTATAGTTGTCCCGCGGGAGGATGTGCGTTTTCTCAAGATGAGCATTGAGGACGGCATGAAGATGATAATATCCGGAGGGTCCGTGTCGCCGGAGTACAGAGGCCCCGAGGAATGAAAAGATGGGAGCGTTAAAAGCTGAAGGCATAGTTCTCAGGAAATATTATCTGAGAGAGACAAGTTACATACTTGTCGTGTATACGAGAGAATTCGGAAAGATACGGGGTGTGGTCAAGGGTGTCAGGAAGCCTTTTCCCCAGTTCGCCGGTAATTTTGAGACATTCTCCCGCTGCCAGCTTCTTTTTTACCGAAAGAAAAAAAGCGACCTTGATCTTATCACTCAGTGCGAAGCGCTCGAGTATTTCGCGGCAGTCAGGAAAGACCTGGAAAAACTTATGTACGCCGGCTACTTCGCGGAGCTTGTTGACGCCGTAACACAGGATCATGACGCTTCGGAAGAGATATTTAACGTACTTGCGGACAGTCTGGCAATGCTGGGCAGGGTCGCTGGGGCGGGTAACGTAAGAAGAATATTCGAGATAAAACTTCTCGGGGCTTTGGGTTTCAGCCCCCAGGTGGATGAGTGCGTAAAATGCGCGTCTTTGGTAGAGGAAAAGTCCTTTTTTAGCGCGGCCTCGGGTGGTATAATGTGCGCGAAGTGTCACGGTGGCAGCCGCGAAGGCGTTCCGGTCTCTCTGGGCACCATAAAGTTCATGAGAAGGATACAGACCACCGGGATAGACAAAGCCGAACATGTGAAGCTCAGCCGCGAGGCCGGATCCGAGGTGGAAAGGATGCTTGAAGGATTTGTAAGATTTCAGATAGGAAGACCGGTGAAGGCGCTTAAGGTAATAAAGGAAGTGGAGACTTTCGGTTACAGAGCGTGATGAGGTCAGTAAAAACAGCTTACGGTTATCGACCACACAAAAGAGGAAGGAAATAATTATGTCGGGCGAGGATATGGTAACGAATGTGGCCCTGAAGGATGTAGCCAATCTTTGTAAGAGGCGCGGGTTCATATTTCAGAACAGCGAAATATACGGAGGGATAGGAAGCGTCTGGGATTACGGTCCTCTCGGAGTAGAGCTGAAAAAGAACGTTAAGGATCAGTGGTGGAAAAGCATGATCTATGACAGGAACGACATAGAGGGGCTTGATTCCGCCATACTGATGAACCCGGAAACATGGAAATCCTCCGGGCATGTGTCATCTTTCGCCGATCTTATGGTGGACTGTCTTGTATGCAAAAAGAGGTTCCGCCTCGACAAAATAGAGGGAAAGGTTTGTCCCGATTGCGGGGGCAAACTGACCGAACCCAGAAGTTTCAATCTGATGTTCAAGACACAGGTAGGTTCCGTGGAAAGTCAGGCGGTGGATGTTTATTTGAGGCCCGAAACGGCCCAGGGTATTTTTGTGAATTTCGCCAATGTCCTGACTTCCTCCAGGAGAAAACCGCCTTTTGGGGTGGCTCAAACGGGCAAATCCTTCAGGAACGAGATCACCACGGGGAACTTCACTTTCCGAAGCAGGGAATTTGAACAGATGGAGCTTGAGTTTTTCGTTAAGCCCGGAGATGACGAAAAATGGTATGAGCACTGGGTTGAGACGCGTTTCAACTGGTACCTCGGACTCGGAATAAAGAAGGAAAACCTGAGGCTCAGGGAACATGCCAAGGATGAGCTTGCCCATTACGCCAAAAAATGCCACGACATAGAGTTCCTTTTTCCTATGGGGTGGTCTGAACTGGAAGGAATAGCCAACAGGACGGATTTCGATCTTAAACAGCATGCCAAGAACAGCGGATGCGATCTGAGTTATTTCGATGACGCGACGGGGGAAAGGTACGTTCCCTACGTTATAGAGCCTTCCGGAGGGGTGGACAGGGCCGTTCTGGCTTTTCTGGTCGACGCCTACAGGACAGAGATGGTAAGGGATAAAAGCAGGACGTATCTTTCCCTGGATAAGAGGCTTGCGCCTATAAAGGCGGCGGTGCTGCCGCTTTTAAAGAACAAGCCCGAGATAGTCGAGATGGCGCACAGGATAAGGGACGATATAAAAGGGAATTACAGGGTGGTCTATGACGACACGGCTGCCATAGGGAGGCTTTACAGAAGACAGGATGAGATAGGGACTCCTTACTGCGTGACTGTGGATGTTGAGTCTCTTACCGACGGAAAGGTTACGGTCAGGGAAAGGGACAGTATGGAACAGGTCAGGGTAGATGCCTCGGCCATTAAAGGGTTTTTCTCGGAAAAACTGGGAAAATGTTAACAAAAAAAGGAGGAAATGAGAGAGATGGTAAAGAAAAAAACGGTTAAAAAGACTGCTTCTAAGGCGGCGAAAAAATCCACTAAGAAACACGTTTACTTTTTCGGCGGCGGTAAGGCCGACGGTAATGGTTCCATGAAGAACCTGCTTGGCGGCAAAGGGGCAAACCTGGCCGAAATGGCTGGGCACGCGTCACTGCGTCTGCCGGTACCTCCGGGATTTACGATAACCACGGAGGTATGCACCCATTTTTACGAGTCCGGGAAAAAGTACCCGTCCGGGCTTACCGAACAGGTGAATTCAGCCATGGCCAAGATAGAGAAAATAATGGGCAAAAAATTCGGGGATAGCGAAAATCCTCTCCTTGTTTCCGTAAGGTCGGGAGCCAGGGCTTCCATGCCGGGAATGATGGAAACGGTGCTTAATGTGGGTTTGACCTCCAAGACCATACCGGGCCTTATAAAGAAGACCGGCAACGAGAGGTTCGTTTATGACGCGTACAGGCGTCTTCTTACGATGTACTCCGACGTTGTAATGGAAAAAAGCGCCGGTCTTGAACCCGCCGAGGGCAAAGGCGTAAGACAGCAGCTTGAGAGAATAATGGATGAAATGAAACATTCCAAGGGAGTAACTTTGGACACCGACCTTAACGCGGAAGACCTCAAAAAACTCTGCTCGATGTACAAGGCCAAGATAAAAGAGGTCATAGGAAAGGATTTCCCGGACACCGCCGAAGAGCAGCTTTGGGGCGGCATAGGGGCAGTGTTCTCGTCATGGAACGGCAAGAGGGCAAGATCTTACCGGCAGATAGAGAATATCCCGCATGAGTGGGGCACCGCGGTCAACGTGCAGTCGATGGTGTTCGGAAATATGGGTAAAGATTCCGCCACCGGAGTAGCGTTTACCCGTAACCCGGGTAACGGAGACAACAACTTCTACGGTGAATACCTTATTGACGCGCAGGGGGAAGACGTAGTTGCCGGAACAAGAACGCCCGCGCCCATTAATTCCAACTCACAGAACGACCAGAACCGCAACGAGGTCATGCTTGAGACGGCGATGCCGAAACTTTACAAAGAGCTTCACGCCATAGAAAAAAGGCTGGAGAGGCATTACCGCGACATGCAGGATATAGAGTTCACGATAGAAAGCGGAAAACTTTTTATCCTTCAGACGCGTGTAGGGAAAAGGAACGGTCCCGCCGCGGTCAAGATGGCGGTAGATATGGTCAAAGAGAAAATGATATCCAAGGAAGAGGCTGTCATGAGAGTTAAGCCATCTCAACTTGACGAGCTTCTTCATCCTATAATAGACCCCATTGAGGAAAAGAAACAGAAACCTTTCGCCAAAGGTCTTCCTGCCGGCCCGGGAGGGGCGTCCGGGAAGATAGTTTTTGCCTCTGAAACAGCTGTCGAGTGGGCCGAAAAGGGAGAAAAGGTTATCCTCGTCAGGGAGGAAACAAACCCCGAGGACGTAGAGGGCATGAGAGCGGCCAGGGCCATACTCACAGCAAGAGGAGGTATGACAAGCCATGCCGCGCTTGTGGCCAGAGGATGGGGTAAGTGCTGTATAGTAGGCTGTGGGGACCTCAAGATAGACCACAGGCAGAAAACAGTTAAAGTTAAGGACCTTACTCTGAAGGAAGGCGACTGGATAACGCTTAACGGTACCAAGGGGCTTATATACACGGGGACACTTCCCATGATAGACGCCACCAAGGAGAACCTGTACCTCAACGACTTCCTTAAGATATGCGATTCCGTCAGAACCATGAAGATAAGGACCAATGCCGATACTCCCGACGACGCCAGGAAAGCCCGAGAGTTCGGGGCGGAAGGTATAGGTCTTTTCAGGATGGAGCATATGTTCTACGGAGAGGGTTCGGACGAGCCTCTTTTCAAGCTCAGAAAGATGATACTTTCGGATACTGAGCAGGAGAGAAGAACGGCTCTTGCGGAGCTTTACCCGTACATGAAGAAAGATATAAAGGGTACGCTTAAGGCTATGGCAGGTTTTCCCGTTACCATAAGGCTGCTTGATCCTCCGCTTCATGAGTTTGTTCCTCACCAGCAGGAACAGCTTCAAGAACTGGCTAACAGCCTGAACATAGGTATGGATGACCTTACCAAGAGGATATCCAAACTCAAGGAAAGTAACCCTATGATGGGACACAGAGGAGTCAGGTTGGGAGTGACCTATCCGGAGGTAACCGAGATAGAAGCCAGGGCGATACTTGAGGCAACGGCTGAGCTTCTGGCGGAGAAATACAAGGTATCTCCCGAGATAATGATACCTGTTGTAGGGACTGATACCGAGATAATCGACCAGGAAAGCATAATAAGGAGTGTGTACAAGGAAGTCTGCGAAAAATACAAGATCTCCAAGCTCCCCATAATGATAGGGACCATGATAGAGATACCCCGCGCGGCTCTCACAGCCGGAAAGATAGCGGATGTGGCGGAGTTCTTCTCTTTCGGGACAAACGACCTTACCCAGATGTCTTACGGTTTCTCGCGAGACGATATGGGAGGGTTCCTGGCGCCGTATCTTGACAAGAAGATACTGAAGGAAGATCCTTTCCAGTCGCTCGACCAGGAAGGGGTAGGGGAACTCATAAAGCTCGGGATAGAAAGAGGAAGAAAGAGCAGACCGAAACTCAAAGTAGGGATCTGCGGAGAACACGGGGGAGACCCGGCTTCGATAGATTTCTGTTTCAGGGCCGGTATGGATTACGTGAGCTGTTCCCCGTTCCGAGTTCCGATAGCGAGACTTGCCGCCGCTCAGGCTAAAGTCTCCAGAAAGTCGAAGTAGTTCCATGCAATGACACGCGCCTGCCGGACCTGGGCCCTGACCTCGTGTATACAACGGGTCAGGGCGGGTCCGGGAAGGGCGTAGAGGGTCAAAAAAGCGATATCCGGAAAAAAGACAGCCCAAACAAAGGACGAAGTATGGACGCGATAAAGCTTTATCTGAAGGATATCAGGGATCTTCCGCTTCTTACCGCCGAGGAGGAGAAGGACCTGGCGGTCAAGATAAGGAACGGTAACAAGAAGGCTCGCCTGCAGATGATAAAAAGTAATTTGCGGCTTGTCATTAATATCGCCAAAAAATACAGCTATCTCGGGGTTCCTATGCTGGATCTTATCGAGGAGGGTAATCTGGGCCTGATGAAGGCCGTGACAAAATACGATCCGGACAGGGGGTACCGCTTCAGCACTTACGCCGCATGGTGGATAAAACAGTACATAACAAGAGCGGTGGCAAATCAGGGTAAGACGGTCCGCATACCTGTCTATGTTATGGAAATGCTGATGCGTTTCCAGAAAGTAAAGAAACATCTTTCCCAGAAAGATAAACGCTCCCCGCAGATGAAGGATATAGCCAGAAAGATGAAACTGCCTCTTTCGAGGATAAAGCAGCTTAATCATATGGCGTCGAATATAGCGAGCCTCAACGCTCCCATAGGCGAGTCCGGTGATTCCGAGTTCATGGACCTTATAGAGGACGAGAGCATAGTGAACTCGGTGGACGAACTTTCCAAGTTCATGCTTCACGAGCGTATAGAGGGGCTTCTCCAGAAAATGACCGAACGGGAAAGAAAAATACTTACTCTTCGGTTCGGCTTGAGCGAAGACGGTGTCACCCATACGCTGAGGGACACGGCAAAACATTTCGGTATCACTCGGGAAAGGGTCAGGCAGATAGAAGTTTCCTGCATGCAGAAACTCAGGAAAATGATGGAAGAACAGGAACAGGAGTCCCTGGAGAAGATGCAGAGAAAGTCGAAAAAGAAAAAGAAACAGTACAGGTAAGGTGCCTTTAGCTCCCGCCGCATATGACCCCTAAAAGAGCCGTTAAATATTCCGTTTTAGCCGCCGTTTCGGTCGTTGTTATTTTTGCCGCGCTTACAGTTCCCCGACGCATCGAGGACCGCCGCCGCGAGATAGAGGCCAGGGAAAAAGAGAGGCAGATATATCTCCGGAAAGAGGCCCGATGGAACGATCTTTCTTTGAGGCTTAAACGGGAGATAAAAAGCTTTAATGGTGTCTCCGGGATTTATATAAAGGACCTGGAAAACGGATTTACCTTTGAACACAATAAAGATACACTTTTCCCATCGGCAAGCCTCTCTAAAATACCCATTATGGGAGCAGTCTACAAGGCCAGAAAGGAGGGCAGGCTCTCTCTCGAGGACAAGGTAACTCTGAACAGGAAAGATAAGCTTTCCGGATCAGGAACCGTAAAAGATATGGCTCCGGGGACGGCTTTTTCGGTGGAAGAGCTGGTAAGGCTGATGATATCCATAAGCGACAACACGGCCACCAATATGCTTACCAATGTATTGGGAATGGAGTACATCAATAACGCCATAAAAGTTTTCGGGCTTTCGTCTAGCGGGCTTTCAAGAAGGGTCGCGGATTATGAGGCCAGGGACAGGGGGCTGGAGAACTATACCACAGCCGGAGACATGGGGCATATCCTTGAAAGTATGTACACCGGGGAACTTGTTGACCGGGAGGCTTCAGAGATGTGCATGGAAATGCTTCTTGAGTCAAAACTCAGGGACCGCATACCCAAATATCTGCCCCTTGATGTAAGAGCGGCGCATAAGACCGGTCTTGAAAAAGGGGTGTGCCACGATGTGGGGATAGTGCTGGATGAACGCGGGGATTTTCTTGTATGCGTGCTTACTAAACATTCCAATAGAGGCAGCATGCCGTCTAAAAATTTTATAGCTCGCATCACCCTTCTTGTTTACCAAAGGCATGATGATCCCGTTACGGTAGAAAAAACCGGCGCGCAGCAGGCGGAAGGTAATATTGATGCGGTCCAGGAAAAAAGACTGAATGTGAAAGAGGTGCAGATATTTCTGAAAAAGAGCGGGCTATATCAGGGGGAAATAGACGGCAAAATAGGTCCCGCTACAAGAAAAGCCATCAGGGAGTTCCAGAGCGCTTCTGGCCTTAGGGCTGACGGTATAGTAGGTAAACGTACTTCGGCCGCCATGCGTGAAATTTCGGCTGCGTCCGGGGAAGACATGTTCAGAGAGGACGAAGGCAGCCAGGCACGGGCGGGTTTTTAGTAAGGCAGCCGGCAAACTCCGGTTTGACAGCCGCGGGTAAATCTAATATAATGTGGTTTTTGCCGGGTTCCGACGCGTTCAGAGGTGTGTTTTAAAGGTTTCAGTAAGAATGCGAATGACCGGAAGATTACAGCGTCCCCGTAGCTCAGATGGATAGAGCGACTGCCTCCTAAGCAGTAGGCCGGCCGTTCGAATCGGCCCGGGGACGCCATCTGTAAAAGGTCATCGTGTTGTGCCTGGTATATAAGTCCAGAAGTGAGGGGCATACCGAAAGCTGCACCTAAAAAAGGGAGGAGCTATGAAAAAGTACCTGGTATTTTTCTTTGTTGCCGCGGCAGTTATTTTGTCAGGAACAGCTCTTGTTTTCGCGGAAGGCTCTAAGAGTGGATGCGGGGTCGAACAAATGGAAAGCCTCGGAGAGGACGAATATCTTACGGACAGCGGAGAGATAGTGCAGATGGAGGATATAGGCGGCGGCGACAAAATGACAGATAGCGGAGATATATATCAGTCATACGGTTCGGGAGACGGGGAACTTGCCACGGCTGAAGGCGGTCTTGTGAGCGTCGACGAATAGATACATGTGATACCGCAAAGAGGGCATACGTAAAGGTATGCCCTCTTTTTTTGTATACATATGCGGCTCAGAATTTATTTTTCAAGGTAGAAATGTTCTAAAGCTTTAAGTTTTTCGTCCAGCCTGTACACAAGAGGGACTCCGGTGGGTATCTCAAGAGAGGGTATTTCGGCATCGGATATTCCGTCCAGATGTTTGACCAGTGCTCTTAAGCTGTTGCCATGAGCCGAGATCAGGACTTTTTCTCCCGAGAGGATCCTGGGAGCTATAGAGTATTCCCAATAGGGCAGGACCCTTGAAACGGTGTCTTTGAGGCTTTCGCCTACAGGCAGGTCCTCTGCCGGAACAGTCTTGTATTTTGCTTCCCGGCCGGGATATCTTTCGTCTTCCGTATCTATCGGTGGAGGAGGAACGTCGTAGCTCCTTCTCCAGATGCGCACCTGATCCTCTCCGTGTTTTAGGGAGGTTTCTTTTTTGTTAAGCCCCTGAAGGGCCCCGTAATGTCTTTCGTTGAGGCGCCAGGACTTATGGACAGGTATCCATACAAGGTCCATCTTTTCAAGAACTATCCAGGTTGTCCGTATAGACCTCTTCAAAAGGGAAGTAAATGCCGAATCGAAGATGAATCCCGACCTTTTAAGGATATCTCCGGCGCTGTACGCTTCATTTATCCCATTATCGGAAAGGTCCACGTCGGTCCAGCCCGTAAAACGGTTCTCCATGTTCCACAAACTCTGTCCGTGGCGCAAAAGTACAATTGTGAACATGGTCAGATTATACCACGGAATCCACATTCTGAAAGAAGATAGGTACGGTGTGGTTTTGGCGCGCCGGCAGCGATACAAACCGTGTATTTTTATGATATACTGTCCGAATGAATAAACCTGAGCTTGTATCCCCGGCTGGAGACTGGGGCAGCCTTGTCAGCGCCGTATCCGCGGGAGCGGACGCGGTGTATTTCGGCGTTAAGACCATGAACATGCGAAGGTCCGCCGGGAATTTTGACGCTCTGGAACTCAAAAAGATAATGGATCTTTTGAGATCCAGGGATAAAAGGGGTTATCTTGCCCTTAACACGCTGGTATATGACCACGAGATCGATAAGGTTAAGACGATACTGGACAAGGCGGCCCGGGCCGGAGTTGATGCCGTAATTTTATGGGACATGGCCGTACTCTCGCTGGTAAAAGAAAGGGGCCTTACTCCGCATCTTTCCACGCAGGCCAGCGTTTCGAATTTTGAGGCCCTAAAGTTCTATGACTCGATCGGAGTTAAGAGAGCTGTTCTGGCAAGGGAATGTTCGCTTGATGATATCGCCCGTATGGCCGCAAAGATAAAAGAACATGAAATGCGGGTATCTCTCGAGACCTTTGTGCACGGGGCGATGTGCGTAAGTGTTTCCGGCAGATGTTTTCTGTCACAGCATACTTTTTCCAGGTCGGCTAACAGGGGAGACTGTCTTCAGCCATGCAGGAGAGAGTACCGCATAACCGACACCGAGAAGCCGGGTGAATGCGATTACGTTATCGGGGAAGATTATGTGATGAGCGCCAAGGACCTTTGTTCTGTAAGGTTCGTCGATAAACTAATGTCATCGGGTATCAGCGCTTTCAAGATAGAAGGAAGAATGCGGCCGCCCGAGTACGTGAGTGTCGTAACTTCCGTGTATCGCGAGGCAATAGACGCGTGCGCTAAAGGTATTTTCAGCGATAAGCTATCCGCCGTTCTGCTTGAGAAACTTTCAGGCACATTTAACAGGGGTTTCACCGAAGGGTTCTTTTTCGGAAGGCCTGATGACACGGGCGGTTTTCCGGGAAGAAATTACGAGAAGATCTACGTGGGGGAAGTTTTAAAGTTTTACGGAAGGATAGGTGTTGCCGAGGTAATGGTGCGCCATAGAGGAATAAGCAGGGGAGACAGATTGCTGGTTAGCGGAGAAAAGACCCCGGCGTCTTTCTTTGAAGCTTGTGAGATGCAGGTGGAGCGCCAGAGCGTTGAACACATGGCAAAGGGGGGGCGTGTAGGCGTGAAGGTGCCGATAAGGGTGAGGCGCGGCGATAAAGTGTTCGCATGGGTGGAAATTAAAGATACCCGGGAAAAACAAATGGGGAGTTAGGTTGTGGAGCTCAAAATGGGAAAACTGGCGGCGGAAAAGTTCCGTGAACTTACTGACGGCTCTCCGGTTCTTGACGCCGCCTCGAGTGTCTTCGATTTTATCCGTGATATTCCATACCGAGTGGATCCCAGGCAATTCCACCTTGACGAAGGTCCGGAAGAGATGATACGGTCCAATAGAGGCTCCTGTTTCCCGAAGCATTATCTTCTGGGGAGCATGCTTGGCGCGCTGGGGTTCGAGGTGAGGTATTCGGTATATGTTTTTTACTGGAAGGATCAATGTCAGAACATGCCCGAGGAAGTTCTCTGCCGCGCCGGCAAGATACCCGCGACGTATCACCTGGCCTTGCGAATTGTTTCGGACAGGGAACAGGCGATAGTTGACGCTACGTGGGACAAGGCTCTATTAAAAGCGGGGTTTCCCGTCAATGAGTCCTGGGACCCAAGAGGCGGTACCCGCCTTGCCGTTCTTCCGGAGAAGGAGATCAGAGCGGATACTGCGTTTTCCGCGGCTAAAATCGTGCGTGATAGATTTGACAGGTACACTTTGGGCGAAAGGCTCGAGCTCTCGCGTTTTACAATAGAGTTCAACAGGTGGATGGAAAACCTTTATAAAGGAGAAACAAAATGATAGACCTTCATACACACTCTTTTTTAAGCGACGGAGTACTTATTCCCAGCGAGCTGGCAAGACGCGCCGACGCGGCCGGTTATAAGGCGATCGCCATTACCGACCATGCGGACCATTCTAATATCGAGTCTATCCTTTACGGTATTACGCGCGCGGCAAAAGTGCTTACAAAGTACTGGGGGATAGTCGTTATTCCGGGAGTGGAGTTAACGCATATACCTCTTGAGACTTTCTCTCAACTTTCGAAGGATGCCCGCAAGATGGGGGCCAGGATAGTTGTTGCTCATGGGGAGTCTCCTGTAGAGCCTGTTTTGCCCGGGACTAACCGGGCGGCCATACTGGCGGGAGTGGACATACTGGCGCATCCCGGCTACATAACCGAAGAGGACGCGGCGCTTGCCGCCGAAAAAGGTGTGTATCTTGAGATAACCGCCAGGCGAGGGCATGATCTGGGGAATAAACATGTTTTTGAGGCGGCCCGCAAAACAGGGGCGAAGATGGTCCTTAACACCGATTCTCATATGCCCGAAGACCTTCTAAGCGAAGAAAAAATAAACAAAATAATCGGAGCTTTAACTTCATCTTGCGAGATCAAAGCCGAAATACTCAAAAACTCGGAAGACATAGTGGCCCGCCTGAAGAGATGATCCGGGAATAACATAAATATCGGTAATGTTTGTGCATGGGGAAACTTGTGTGTTTTTCCGCTGTATTTAACCAGGCCGCAAAAGTTGTCTCAGACACGAGAACACCGAGAGAGCGAACTTTTGCTGGGTTAAAAATGCTTCAAAACACACAAGTTTCCCCATGCAGGCATTTGTGATGTTTCTTGTGTGTTTTTCCGCTGTGTTTAACCAGGCCGCAAAAGTTGTAAATTTAAATTTAGCTTTCTATTTTTTTAATCATTTAAAAATCAGTCTCAAGGGTATTGACACGAAGGAGAAACATGGTATACTCCCACTTAAATAAAGGAAAGTACCGGAGATATATTTCTTAAAAGTTAGTTTTCTCAGGCTCTTTACATATTTTTCACGGGGAATTAACGAACGCACGTACCGCCGTGGCAGTTTTAATCCTGGCACAAAAGGGGGGATGCAATAATAAACGTAAAGTTTATGCCGGAAACTGTCAAAATTAGGGCGATACTTATATAGAGAACAAGGCGCGCTGAACCTGCGCGTCATAAGCAATCATAAAATAAAGATATTACCTTTAGGGAGGTAAAATGAAGTTAGTGAAGATAGTGTTAGTTTTGGCGCTCGCTTTCGCCTTCACCGGCGTGGCTTATGCCGAGACTCAGAGCGTGAAAGTAAGCGGAGACATAGCCGCTCGCGCTTTCATGAGAGACAACTACGACCTTAACAGCCGTGACAACAATACCGGTACGAACGCTTCCACCAACTCGCAGTCTTTTCTCATGAGCACTGCCGAGGTTCAGGTTGACGCCGAACTTACCGACAATGTGTCAGGTGTGATAAGGCTTCTCAATCAGAGGGTATGGGGCGACCAGAGATACTCCTACGGCGCCGATCCCGAGATCGCGACAGTGGCCGGCGACAACAGCAACAACAACGCGTTCAACGTAGCGGCTGATCTTGCTTACATAGAGCTCAAAGAGTTCCTTTACAGCCCGCTCACACTGAAGATAGGTCGTCAGGACATATGGTTCGGAAGAGGGTTCATAATAGGCAACAGCCTTATGGATCCGCAGGGTAACCTGCCCGCTCCGGAATACACCGCGATAAACTCTTTCGACGCGATAAGGGCGACACTTGACTACGATCCGTGGACCCTTGACTTCGTATACGCGAAGATAAACGAAAGAGCCACAAGAGCCGATGACGATGTGAACCTCATGGGTGTTAACGTGGGTTATGTGTTCGACCAGTACAATGCCGAAATGGAAGGTTATTACTGGCTCAGGCAGAACCGCAATCCTGGTGTGGCAAGAGGCGGTTCCTTTATGGAAAACCAGGGCCACCTCAGCAACGATGTTAACACTTTCGGTATGAGGGGCAGCTTTGATCCGATCGAAGATTGGACGATAGCTCTTGAAGGTGCCATACAGATGGGTAACTATCTTGGCGCCAACAACCAGGTGTGGGAAAGGGACAGATATGCCTACGCCATAGACGCTATGGTTGAGACAAGAGTGTTCCAGGATGACTATGCTTGGAGGCCTGTTCTGGCGGCTGAGTACATAGTATATTCCGGTCAGACCGATGAAGGCAATGTTAACAACACAACCGGCGGAAACTACACCGGATGGGATTCGATGTATCGCGGTAAGTTCGACACCGCCATCCGCGAGTTCCAGGGGACTTTCTACCCCACAACTCAGGGCGTTACTCCTGGTTCTACGAACCAGCACCAGATGCTCTTCAAGGCGACTGTTGAGCCCATGGACAGCGTGAAGGTAGAAGGTACTTACGCTTTCTTCTGGATGTATGCTGATTACGCCCAGAACGGCGGAGTTGTTCAGACCAACACCAACAGGTTCCTCGGACAGGAACTTGACTGCAACGTGACTTGGGACTACACTGAAGACGTGCAGTTCGGTCTTCTGACAGCGTGGTTCTTCCCGGGTTCAGCGTTCTCCGCTGACACTCAGGGTATAGGCAAGAGAGCCCCGGCTACGGATGTTGTCGGTACTGTCAAGCTGAGCTTCTAAGTATCAGGTGAAGATAAGTTAAAAAGAGCTCCCCGGTTCTTCGGAACCGGGGAGCTCTTTTTTTGGCCAACGTTTCTGCACGGGAAAACATATGTTATCTTCATTAACGAAATCATTGACTTTTACCGGCACGATATTAGAATGTAATACTGAAAAGAGCGGATATAAAGGAAAAATAAAAAAGGGGGATAAAATGGCTGACGAAAAAAAAGGTTTTTCCAATATCCAGATAACGAAGGATAACATATACTCGGTTCTGGCGTACATTTGGGTACTTTGTCTTATTCCTGTTCTTATGAAAAAGGACGATCCTTCGGTCAAGTTCCATTCAAGGCAGGGTCTTATGCTCTTTATAATAGAGGTCGCTCTTGCGATAATAGGGATAGTTCCGTTCCTGGGTGTTCTCATATCGCAGATAGGCGGTCTGGTTTGTCTTGTTGTGTCCGTAATGGCTATTGTTAATGTCCTGAAGGGGAAAGAATGGAAGATACCCTATGTCGGCGACTGGGCCGAGAAAATGATCAATATTTAACATCTCTCTTTCCGCAAACCATAAGGCATATTAATGGTAAGGACTGTGCGTTTTTGGGTTTTTCTTATACTTCTTGTCGTCGCGGCAGCGGCGGCGGTTTTTATGTTCTATCTTCCTGTACCCAGGCCTGTGGAGGAACCGGAGTACAGGGAGATCGTAAGGGACCTGAGGTTTACCGGCACAGAGAACCTTAAGGAGTGGGACGAAAAACGTCTTGCGAAAAATTCCACCAGGTACGCAATAGAGGAAAGTGAAGGAAGGTCTGTTCTTAAGGCGGATAGTGAAAATTCAGCGTCGGGATTGTATCTAAAGGAAAGACTTTCCTTCCGGAACAGGCCCTATGTGAAATGGGAATGGAAAGTTCTGAAGTTTCCAGCGAGGAATAACGCCGAGTCAATTGAAACAAAGTCGGAGTTTGATTTCGCGGCTCAGCTGTATGTGATCTTTCACTCAAGAGCCATAATGAAGACCAGAGCCATACAATATGTCTGGGCGGAAACACTTCCGGAAGGAACATGGTCTAAAAGTCCGTATACGGGGAATGTGCGGATACTTGTTCTGGAATCCGGGGGATCCGGCGAGTGGAAGACCGAAGAGAGGGATATAGCGAAGGATTATTCCGACCTTTTCGGGGAGAAGCTTGATAAGGACGTTGACGCGATAGGGTTCATGACGGATTCCGACAGCACAGGAACAAAGGCCGAGGCGCTTCTGGCATATGTCGATCTCGGCTATCTTCCTAGCGCGGATGACGGGAGCTCGGAAAAGCAGGAAGGTTCGGATTTTAAATGAATAAGGGGGCGGCCATCAAATACTTAAACAGGTCTCTTCAGTCGAGGTACATGTTCATAATTCTTGTTTCCATGCTCATTCCTACGGTTTTCGTCGGGGGGTGCCTGTACTATCTGATATTCAGCATAATGGCTGACAGAATAGCCTTCCCGGATGTCATTGCAAGGGATCTGGTGCCTGTTATCGAGAGCATAAATGTCACACTTTTTACGGGTTTGCCGGTTGTCTTTGTGGTGCTTGTTACATGGGCTTTGGTACTTTCGTACCGTTTTGTCGCTCCTTTAGAGAAGCTTGAGGAAGACATAGCGCGGATCGACGCGGGAGATTACTCTGCCCGCGTGTTCGTCGAGAAAGATCATGACCTGGCCCCCATAGCGGGGATTATAAACGATCTGGTGAGCAAACTTGAGTCCAAAGAAAGGAAGGGGTAAGTGGCTATAGACAAAAGAGCGATAGTTGACGCTAAAGCGGAGATACATTCCACAGCGGATATCGGGCCCGGAGCAATAATAGACCCGGGAGTAGTTATAGGCGCCGGGGTGAGGATAATGGCCTACGCTCATATCTGTAAGGGAACCGAGATAGGAGAAGGGACAGTGGTACACATGGGAGCGGTCGTAGGACACGAGCCCCAGGACCTTTCTTACAAAGGGCAGGAAACTTTCACAAAGGTTGGGAAAAACACCGTAATAAGGGAGTATGTTACCATACATCGTGGGGCTCAGGAAGGAACCACGACCGTGGTGGGTGATAATAATTTCCTTATGGCCCAATGCCATCTGGGGCATAACTGTGTTACGGGTAATAATGTCATAATAGCCGTCTCTGCTCTTTTGGCAGGCCATGTCGAAGTGGGGCGGAACACCTTTATATCCGGGAATGTAGTGTTCCACCAGTTCTGCAGGATAGGCGAATTCTCCATGATAGGGGGGTTTACGGGAGTTAATAAGGATGTTCCTCCTTATATGATAGTCAGGGGTCCCTCAACGGTAAGGGGAGTAAATCTGGTGGGCCTGAGAAGAGGAAAATTCTCCAGAGAATCCATAAGGGAAATAAGGGAGGCCTACTCGATCTTCTTCAAGTCGGGGCTTAACACCAAGGACGCTTTGGCGGAGATAAAGAAAAACCTTCATTCCGCCGAGGCCGGAGAGTTTGTGAGATTTGTTGAAGCCTCCAAAAGAGGTATATGCAAATACAGGTATGACAAAGAGGAATATTTCGAATAAAATCGCGGACAAAGGGCATAACAGGGGGTTAATATGGAATTCAAGGGAGATATGGCCAAGATAGTGAAAAAATACCAGCCGACCGTAAGAAGGACGGGAGAGCAGCTTGCTAAAGCCGTCAAGGCCGCGGAAGACGATATCGCCAGGATGTACAGGATGGCTCAGGCTCAGGTAGAGATACAGATGACAAATCTGAAAAAAGAGAAACTTTACCACTCTATAGGCAAGGAAGCCGCCGGGATGATGTTGAGAGGGGAACTGGAAATACCTGTTTTTGACAAGTACATCAGTAAGCTCAAGGCTCTTGATGTTGACGCTCAGAAAAAAAAGAACACCATAATCGCCATAGGCCGCTCCAAGAAAAAACAAAGCCGGTCAAAGACATCCTGAAGAGGACGGCCACAGAGGATATGTAACGATGAGCGGGAACGCGCCTTCTGTCCGTCAAAAAGCTAAAGAATACTCTTCGATAAAGGCAAGGTTCGCTGTTTCCGGGACAGCTTTGGCTTTTCTTGCGGTTTCGGTTTTCGAGGTTTTTCTGTCGGATCCGCTTTTTGAAGTTCTACGCAGATATTTTTCCCGTCCCGATATTCCGTATATAGTGATTTTTCTTGTTTTTTGCGGGCTTGTTCTTTTCCCGAACCGTTTCTTCGGATCTTACCGGATAGACAGAAAATACGGGCTTTCCTCCATGACCGCCGGGGCCTGGCTTAAAGACGATCTCAAGGCCTCGACCTTGAATTTTCTCCTGTCTCTCGCCCTGATCGTCGTTTTTTATGTTAACGTTTCCGCGTTTCCCGGGACGTGGTGGATAATATCTTTTTTTGCCTGGGCGTTGTTTTCCCTGGTCTTTGTGTTCCTTTATCCGAAGGTCATATTACCGCTATTTTTCAGATATATTCCCATATCTTCCGAAGAGCTTAAGGCCGGTATAGAAGAACTCGGGGAAAAATCAGGCATAAAGGTCCGGGATGTATGCCGAATAGATTTCAGCAGGAAGACCAAGAAGGCTAATGCCGCGGTAATAGGCGTATGGAAAACCGCAAAGGTAATACTTGCCGATACTTTGACGGACAATTTCACGAGTGATGAGGTTTTTATGGTGACCGCCCATGAATTAGGGCATTACGGAAAACGTCATGTAGCTAAACTTTTGTTATTTTCGTTTTTCCTTTCTTTTTTCGGTTTTTGGGCGGTTTTTGAAGTGTCAAATTTTATCGTTCATATTTCAGGGGTTCCCGGCCTTTCGGACATAAGGACGCTGCCGGTCCTATTTCTTTTAGTTTACTGTTTTGATTTTATAGCTCTTCCTTTAAGGAATTTTTTCTCGCGGCGACTGGAGCGTCAGGCCGATAGTTTCGCGCTGGATGTTTTTCCCAGGCCGGAGGTCTTTATATCGGTGATGGAAAAATTAGCGGACATGAACCTTTCGGATACGGACCCACCGCTTTTAAGAAAGATTTTTTTTCATACCCATCCGGCTATTTCGGAGAGGATAAATTTCGCCAGAAAGAAGCTTGAGCTATCTTCGCGCGCGGCATTATAGGCGCCTGTTTTCACTTTTTGGGAGTGTATGAGAGTCGGGAAGAAGGACAATATCGCCAGGGGAGAGGTTATACGAAAGATGTTCTTTCTGCTTGAGGAACATTTTGGGGACCTGGGATGGTGGCCGGCCAGAAGCCGTTTCGAGGTAATAGTGGGCGCTGTTCTTACGCAAAATACTTCCTGGCGCAATGTAGAGAACGCCATAAGGGAGCTTAAACGGCTCGGTCTTTTGAATTTAAAGGCACTTCGCCATGCCGGTGGGGAGAGTGTCCAGAAGGCAATAAGGTGCACCGGTTATTTCCGGCAGAAAACTGAGAGGCTTAAAAGGGTCTGCGAATTTTTCGCGGTGGAATGCGGCGACCATATGAAAAAAAGATTTTCGGGCGCCACCCCTCTTTTGAGGCAGAAACTTTTGTCAATAAAAGGGATAGGTCCTGAGACGGCTGACAGCATACTTCTTTACGCTTTTCAAAGGCCGGTATTTGTGGTAGATGCATACACTATAAGGATCTTTCAAAGGCATTCCGTTCTGTCCGGAGAAAAAGACTATAATTCGATACAGGAAATGGTGCACACGGCTTTGGGTTTAGACGTTAGAATGTTCAATCAGTTTCACGCGCTTATTGTCGAGACAGGCAAGAGATTTTGTCTTAAGAAAGAGGCAAAATGCGAAATTTGCCCGCTGAAAGGTCTTTTGCGGCGAGGTTTTTTACAATAAATCGGAGGATCAAATGGAATGTACCGGAGAGATGATGCGGACGGCCCTGCGGGCAGCTGAAGAAGCGGGAAGTTATATTTTCGAGCGCATAGGAAAGGTGAGAGAGATATCTTTTAAAAGCGGGATAAATGATCTTGTGACGGACGTTGACAAGGCGTCGGAGGCGATTATTGTCGGCAGGATAAAAAAAGCTTTCCCGGATCATTCAATTCTTGCCGAGGAAAGCGGTAAGACCGGAGCGGGAGGAGATACACCCGTTTGGGTAATAGACCCCCTTGACGGAACTGTCAACTACGCGCACACATTCCCGTTTTTTTGTGTTTCCATAGCTCTCGTGACCCAAGGGGTCTCCATGCTTGGTGTAGTATACGACCCTGTCAGAAAAGAAATGTTTTCGGCGGAAAGGAAGAAAGGCGCTATGCTCAACGGCACTAAGATTGAGGTATCTCCGGCTCCTGACGTACAGAGCTCCCTTGTGGCAACGGGTTTTGCCTATTCTCCGGAAAAAAGGAAAGCCAATATGGAACTTTTTTCCAGAATGATCTCCAGGGCTCAGGCTGTGAGGCGTCCAGGCGCGGCCGCTCTTGATCTTTGCTACGTGGCCGCGGGAAGGCTGGACGGTTTCTGGGAGCTAAACCTTTCCCCTTGGGATACGGCGGCAGGGTACCTTATCGTGGAAGAATCAGGGGGCCGAGTTTCCGTGTTGGACGGGTCAGACTACGATATATTTAAGAGCAACATACTGGCTACGAACGGAAAAATACACAAGGAAATGTCAGAAATATTGTCTGAAAAATCAGGCATCCAGTGATACCTCCCAATACATAGTTAGTAATCAAAAAACCTTAAAATATCCTGAAAAAATAGGTAATAATGCCTTTTTTACCATGTTGTTAGTATTTCAAATATTTAGTTGACATTGCATATTCGACAGTGTACAATCTAGTTGAAGTAAATAAACAGAAAGTAAGAAATCTTTAAAGGATTTTTATAATAAATCGGAGGGGACAATGAGATACAGAACCGTAATAGAGCTTGTGTGCAATGCCAGCGATAAGGATGAGGCAGCGAATATCGCCGGTGAGTACCTTAAGGGTGGACTGGATTTCGGTGTTGATATGAAGTGCCGAACCGAGTCTCTGGCAGGGTACAGGATAACCAAGAGCGCCGTATCGGCAGCGATAGTGCTTTTCATGTTCGCCGCTCTGGCTTTCAGGGTAACCCCGGTATCGATGGAAGGTTCTAACGGGGAAAAGGGCGCTTACAGGGTAGCTTTTCAGGATACCAGTACTGTTATGCCTGAACTTAAAACAAAACACAGGGAAGATTTCAAGCAGGAATGGCAGGAAAGAAAAGACGACGCCATTTTGGAATATCTTAAGAAATAACAGCGTTGCGTTTAACAGTAAAAAAAGGGGATCCATCGGATCCTCTTTTTTTATTTCTAATGCCCTTTGCCAGTGATATACTCTTATGCAAATCAAACTTGGGGGGAATAAATGAAAAAGAAAAGTTCAGTTTTTTTCAGGGGAAAACTGATAGAGCTCAGGCGGGGGTTGAAAACCTTGCCCGACAAGAGGAAAGTCTATATGGAAGAGGTCTCCCATCCGGGGGCTTCACTTACGGTTCCGGTAAAAGACGGCAAAATAATATTTATAAGGCAGTATCGGGCCGTCGTAGACGAGTACATATGGGAACTGCCTGCCGGGATACTCTCTCCCGGGGAAAGACCGGTTGAATGCGCGGTGAGGGAGCTCGAGGAAGAAACCGGCTATTTGTCCTTATCCGTCGTCAAGCTTGGGGCCATATACACATCACCCGGGTTCTGCGACGAGAAAATAAATGTCTTTCTTGCGGTTTGCGGTGAACGCGGGCCGGTAAAACGTGATGAACACGAGATGATAACCGTGCGGAAATTTTCCCCGGATCAGGTCAGGAAAATGCTTAAGAACGGAAGAATAACGGATTCCAAGACCATATCGGCTCTGGCGATGGCGGGGGTATTACGCACGATCAGCTGTAGGAGTTGAAACCGGCAGTTTCGTTGAAGGGTTTACGGTCCTTTTCCCGGATATTTTTCTCCTCTTCGTATCCCATGGCTATGAGAAGCGGTATTCTCCTCGATCCGGGCACGCCCAGTATTCTTTTAAGTTTTTTTTCGTTGAACCATCCTAGTATGCAGGTATTTATCCCCAGGTCTTCGGCCTGTAGAACTAAATGTGCCGCAGCTATCCCGGCGTCAGTAAGCCTGAAATCCGTTCCCATGATCTTTCCCCCGGCCCAGGCCGCAGGTTTAAGGTTTTCAACGACTACGGCGATAAAGGCCGACGCATCCGCCGCGAAAAGGTTCATTTTGTGGGCGCCCGATATTACTTCTTTCGCTACTCGCTCGAGAAGAGAGGGGTCGTCTATGACGATGAACTTCCATGGCTGAGAGTTGCAGGCGGAAGGCGATAACCGAGCGGTTTGGAGGCATATTTCCAGATGCTTCCTGGGTATCGGGGAGTGCTTTTTGTAAGACCTAACGCTTCTTCTTTTAGCGGCAAGTTCCCTGAAGTCCATTTTATTCTCCCGGTTTTTGTCTCGAGCAGTTATAATATACCACGTGAAATGTTTTTTAGCCACGATACCGATCTTCCTCATACTTTTCACCGGGGGCTTTGCGTCAGCCGGGGAACTTTCTCCGGGTGATTTTCCCGTAAATAAAAGAATGGTTTATCATATTCACTGGAACGGTATTCCGGTGGGATCTGTTACGGCCGAGAGCGGTGAAATATCCGAGTACAGGGGGAAAAAGGTATATACTTTGAAACTGGTTACCGAATCTAACCGTTTCCTGTCGGCGATATACAGGGTGGAAGATACTTACTATTCTCTGGTGGACAAGGATACCATGACAAGCCTGCGTTACGAAGCCGACAGGAAGGAGGGCAGCTACAGAAAACATGTGATAGTGGAATACGATTTTGACAAGATGGAGGCGGTCTATACCAGTATTACCGACGGTTCTGTTAAAAGGTGCTCCATCCCGAGATGGCCGCAAGATCCCATGAGCGCTATTTGTTACTTCATGTCTGTTCCGGCCGTGTCCGGGGATGAAGTATGTCTTGTTGTTACTACCAACGAGAAGAATTACAGCGTGTGCGCCGGCGTGGGAGAGGAGCGGAAGATGAAAATCCCGGCCATGGCTCATTCGCAAGTCCGCAAGGTTACGCTTAAAGTTTACCATGAGGGCAAAGAGTTTAAAAAAGGAAAGGCATGGGCATATGTCTCGGCGGACAGCAACCGGTATCCCGTATACGGAGCCGTAAGCATACCTTTCGGGATAGTTACCGCTGTTCTTGTCAAGGTAGAAGATATCTGATATCTTTACGATGATCGTTCCCGGGAGGGGTATTAACAAAAAGCGATAAAGGGGGAGGTATGAAAAAAATAGCCGTAGTGTATTATTCCAGAGGGGGAAATACTAAAGCGATGGCAGAAATAGTGGCTAGGGGAGCCGGGGAAAGCGGAGATGTGAGCGTGGACCTGACTGACATTAAGGATTTTTCCGTTGAAAAGGCCCTTTTATACGATGCCATCGTGATAGGGTCTCCGACCTATTACGGTTCCATGGCCTGGCAGATAAAGAAATTTTTTGATGACTCCGTTAAAATTCATGGTAAACTGTCAGGGAAAGTAGGGGCGGCATTTACCTCAGCGGCCAATATAGGCGGTGGCAATGAGACCACAGTCACCGGGATACTTAACGCCATGATGATACACGGCATGACAGTTTTCGGGAGGCACAAAGGGGATCACTACGGGGTCGTTTCCATAGGGGCTCCGGACGCCAGGGTAACCGAGCAATGCCTCGATATGGGCCGTTCCGTGTCTATGATGGTGAAGCGTTTTGTTTAGTTTTTGTAGGGAAAGTATTTCTCCGTTCAAATAAAACGAAAGGAAAAATTTTGAATAAGACTTTTGTTTTGGATACTAACGTAATACTGCATAATCCCCAGTCCCTGGTCTCCTTTTCCGACAATACGGTTCTCCTGCCCATAGAAGTCCTCGAGGAGCTGGATAAGTTCAAGAGAGATCATGACGAGAAAGGGCGTAACGCCCGTGTGGCTATACGAATGCTTGACGAGCTCAGACATAAGGGTGAGCCGGGGCAGGGTTTTTTTCTCGATAACGGCGGGGTTCTCAGAATAACCACCGGGATGGACTATGACAAGGTGACGGGTCTGGGTTTGTCCAAGAGCTTGGCCGACAACAGGATACTGATCACGGCCTACGTGCTTCAGGAAGAAGGGGAGCAGGTAATATTCGTTTCCAAGGACATTAACGCCAGGATCAAAGCTGACGCGCTAGGAATAAAAAGCGTTGATTTCGAAAAACAGAAAGTTGATTTTGACAGGCTTTACCAGGGGTGGAGATCCGTAGACGTGGACAAAGAACAACTCGACGCTTTCTACAGCAAGAAGGAATTTTCCGTGCAGGGCATGGAGTTCTTCCCGAATGAGTTCGCCCTGCTTACGGACAAGACCAACCCGAAGCATACCGCAATAGGTAGGTTCAAGGACGATTTCAGGATACTCATGCCTCTTATTTTCAACAAAATGTCTGTCATGTCGATAAGGCCAAGGAACAAGGAGCAGGCGATGGCCATAGAGCTCCTTCTTAACAACGATATACACCTGGTCACTCTCGTGGGTCAGGCGGGCACGGGCAAGACGCTCCTTGCCATAGCTGCGGGTCTGCAGAAGGTAGTCAGGGACGGTTCTTATGAGAGGATACTCATATCAAGGCCTGTGATGCCCCTGGGAAGGGATATAGGTTATCTCCCGGGGACTAAAGACGAGAAACTGTCCAGCTGGATGGGGCCTATATTTGATAATCTCGAATACATACTGAACGCGGAGAAAAAAGACAAGAACGTGAAAGGCACCACGAAGTCACAGATAGAGAAATACATCAAGGAAGAGGTAATAGAGCTTGAGGCTATGACCTTCATGAGGGGTAGAAGCATACCCGACAGTTTTATCGTCATAGACGAGGCTCAGAACCTTACACCTCACGAAGTTAAGACGATAATAAGCAGGGCCGGCAGCGGGACAAAGATGGTGCTCACCGGAGATCCTTATCAGATAGATAATCCTTATCTTGATTCATCCAGCAACGGGTTGACCTATTGCGTGGAAAAGATGAAAGGGCAAAAGATGTTCGGGCACATTACTATGACCAGGAGCGAGAGGAGCGCGCTGGCTTCTATGGCGGCGGAGCTGCTTTAAGCTCTTTTGACCTTTCGCCGGAGACAGGTGGGAAAAATGAAAATCGGGATCAAGATTTATCAGGCAATTTTAGTTCTTCTGTGGGTATGTGTTGTCATCCCGGCGGATGTTTCTGCGGCTGCTAAAAAAGAGAAAAAGATAAAGTGGGTTAAGTCTCCGACAGGGGTGGCGTCTCTCATGACACTTTCCAAAGACAGGGAAGATATGGTCAGGGAGTATAAGCGCGAGACCGCAAGATACGAATTCCTAAAAAAATCCATAGATGAAGGCCGCATCAGTAAAGGCATGGATGCGGCCTCCGTAAAGAAAGATTTCGGAGAGGCTGTAGTGGTAGTTCCGGGCGAGAAAGAGGGCACCGAGCGATGGGTCTATAAAAGTTCCTCGGCCACTTACTTTAAGGGGCCAAGGATATATCTTTCCTTCTCCGAAGAGAAACTCTCCGACTGGTCGGTCCTTGACTGAAGAAACTTCTTTTTAAATCCTGACCGGCTCATTTTATTTGGCCATGGCTATCCTGGAAACGGCAGAGCCTTCCCCTCTATAATGGGCTTCTATTATTTTCTCCGCCGGCTTATTCTGAGGGGTAAATCTGCGGTTGTATTTTCCGCCGGAGCGAACGTTGGGGTTCCATTTCCACCAGTATACACCGGCAAACCATGGTTCCTGCCAGATAGTCTCAAAAAAGGCCTCGTAGCATTTTGCCTGTATCTCCACATCCGCGTTACCCTGCATGCCCCCTTCCCAGGGTGAATAGGGCGCGTTAGGCGTGCTGGCGTAGCCCAGCTCCGTGAAAAGTATGGGTTTATTTATTGCGGAATGCCAGTCCCTTAGTTCCAGTTTCCATTTTTCCCAGCCTCTTTTGAGGTCTTCGACTTCAGGGTTGGGGGAGTATGACAGGGGGAAGTAGGCGTCTATTCCGACGTAATCGAGTTTGTCCCAGAACTCGATATTTTTGAACTCATCCCAGTTGGCCGCATAGACCAGTTTTCCGCTGAAAACTTCCCGGACTTCGCTTATTATCCTGAGCCACTCTTCTTTTTTCTGGCTGGTAAAAGAAAGTTCCGTTCCCACGCAGAAAATATCAGCTTCCATCTTTTCGGCAAGTTTGGCGTAATGCACTATCATCTTCCTGTATTCTTTGAACCATTCTTCCCAGTCTTCCGTAGAGTTGAAACCTATGTCGGCCCGCCAATATGTCCCGTCACCCTTCTCTATAAGGTCTATGTGCGGTTTTAACATAACCGTCAGCCCTAACTTATGCGCGGTCTTTGCCGCATGGAGAAGGCTTTTGTCGCTAGGGGTCCTTTCGTTGGACACGATTTTTGTGGAGTTGTATCTTTCCTGATAACGGGTGACAATGAGCGATATATGGTCTGTGCCGAGGGCGCTTAACCTGGCGAGGGACTCGTCGGAATGTTCCGAAGAGAACTTTTCCTGCTCCCAGGTGGCGTAGCACATTCCTTTATGCGGGATAATAGCGGATGAGTCGGAGTACAGTTCAGCGGGGCATAAGTACGAGATAACAAAAGACACGAAAAGTACAGCCGATAACAGTTGTTTCCTTCTTGACTTAGCGAACATGTTCAGCCTCCTTGTGGAAAATAAAAAACCCTATCAACAAAGGCGCTGTCCAAAGATAGGGTTCCAAAAGTCGGCTGAAACTCGACTCGCTATCAAATTCGGCGGTCTGACAACCATGTCTTCTTTTAGAAGATTTTAGGCTCAGAACTTTGCGCCCTGCCTTTTCAGACAGTTTGCCTTTGTCGTTTGACACGTCAGGGTTTTAAAGAGCGATCCGACACTCAAAATAGAGTTTACCGGTAAAATCCTAAAAAGCAAGATTCTAAAAACAAACTATTTGTAAGTTAACAAAAAGTGCTTTACGCTCAGGGAAATGAATTCCTGAGCGCTGAACTATAAGGGTAAGGGGGTGGTTCCGGTACACGAATGAGTAATGCGGGTTGATCTTTAGGAGTTTCAGCCAGGCCAAAACTTTCTCGGTTCCTGCCATATTTTGTTTGTCATATTAGGGCCGTTCTTATATAATCCTCTATCAGGAATAAAATCTCGTTCGGAAATAAGATGACCAAATATGAGGAAGGAGACAGCGTTATGGGGTATGTCACTTTAACCCGGGAGGGCCGGGACAAAATAGTAAAAGAGCTGGAATTCCTAAAGGGAGAAAAACGCAGGGAGGTAGCCAAAGCCCTTGCCGAAGCCAGAGCGCACGGTGACCTGAGCGAGAACGCGGAATACGATGCCGCGAAGGAAGCCCAGGCGCATAACGAGAAAAGAATATCCGAGCTGGAAGATCTTCTTATGAGAGCCAGGATAATGGACGAAAGCGTAATTTCAGCCAGCGAGGCTTTGCTGGGAGCCAGGGTAAAAGTACACGATGAGGAAACAAAAGAGGAATTCGAGTATATGCTTGTTTCTGAGGAAGAGTCTGATTTCTCTGAAAATAAGATATCGGTGACCTCTCCTGTCGGGAAAGCCCTTCTTGGACACAGGGAAGGTGATGTGGTCGAGATAAAAACTCCGGGAGGAGTAATGTTCTACAAGATAACCGGTATATCACGGTGACGCTATATCCCGGGTCTTTGGAGGGAAGATGATCGAAGTTCCTTTGAACCTTGCTACAAGGCTTATAAACCACGGTCCGGTGGTGCTTGTAAGTTCAAGATCCGGAGAAAGAAAGGGTGTCACTCCCGTAGCCTGGACGATGCCTTTAGAAAAGGATCCTCCTCTGATAGCCCTGGTCATATCCGAAAGCCATTTTATTTACAGGTGCATAACTGAGACAGGAGATTTTGTCGTAAATATACCCTCGTCAGGTATGGCCGGAGCAGTTATGGCATGCGGCAATATTTCCGGCCATGACGAAGACAAATTTTCAGTTGCCGGATTGTCAGAAAGGATGTCCAAAAAGGTATTGTCGCCAGGAGTTGCCGGGTCCATGGCGTTCCTTGAGTGCGAGCTTGTTAGAGACAGGCATCTCCTGGAAGAATATAATGTGGTTGCCGGGAGAGTAAAATACGCAGAGGCGGAGGAAAGCGCTTTCCGTGGACACTGGTTGTTCGAAAAAGATGAGCTTTTGACATTGCACCACCTAGGCAACGGTCTTTTCTGCCGTCCGGAAACAAAGCTTATGGATCTAAGGGGGACCTGACATGAGAATTAACAGAAAACTTTTTCTGAGATTTTCCGTTTCGGTTTTTCTGGCCATGGTGTTCTATTCTTTCCTTCCCATGGTGCATTTCTGGGTTATGGACGGATCGGGAAAAGACGATAACAACGAGTCCAATATATCAAAGCTGATGGATAAGAGCGGCGTTTATTTCTCCTTTATCGTTTTCGGGGACAATCATGCCGGGCTTATCTTCAATGACAGCGCCGCTATTAAACTCATATGGCATATGAACAGGGAGGATCGTTTCAGAAAAGTGCCAATAGACTTTGTTTTGAACGCCGGGGATGTCACGCTTGACGGGGCCGACTCGCATTACAGGCGGTATAAAAAAGTGCAGAAGCTCATAAAATATCCCGTCATATCGGCAATAGGCAACCATGACGAGCCCGAACTTTTTAAAGAATACTGCGGCAGCGCCGAGTTTTCTTTCGCGAACAGGAACTCATACTTCATCGTTCTTAATAATCAGAAGGGTAACCCTTCCGAGGAACAGTTCGAATGGCTGGAAAAGGAACTTTCAAAAGGGCAGGATTACGAGCATATATTCGTGATATTGCACAAGCCGCCTTTCGATCCTTATCAGCAGGAATGGTATAACGAGGATAACAGCCCCTGGGCTTACAGGTTCCGTAAACTCTGCGCCAAGTACGGGGTAAAAAAAGTGTTTTCAGGCCACAAACATATGTTCAAGAGCGCCTTTTTCGACGGAGTCGAGTACATCGTGACGGGGGGAGGCGGTATGCTCACGGAGATCCCGGATTCCGAGGGAGGATACCACCATTATGTACGCGTTATGGTGAACAACGATTACGTTACTTATGAGGTTCGAAAGGTTTCTCCTCCCTTGTGGCAGATACTGACGTATTATATGTGGAAGGAAGCAGTTTATTGGTTCCGTAACTTGTATGGATCCGGGTACATACTAGGCACTAATACCGCACACCAGCCGGAGAGGGTGGAGGATCTTAATAAAGAAGAGTACTGGTTCAGAAGAAGATAATCGGGAATTTAAAAAGGAGGACAAATGTCCCTTAAAGAGAAGGAACTCAAGATAGAAACTCTGGCTTTGCATGCCGGTCAGGAGCCCGACTCGGCTACCGGGGCGAGAGCCGTTCCCATATATCAGACCACATCCTACGAATTTAAGAGTTCCGAGCATGCGGCCGATCTTTTCGCGCTTAAAAAGTTCGGGAACATATACACGCGCCTGATGAACCCTACCACGGACGTATTGGAAAAAAGGGTGGCAGCCATAGACGGCGGAGCCGGAGCCCTGGCCGCGTCGAGCGGGCAGTCCGCCATAGCTCTGGCTCTTCTTAATATCGCCCAGGCGGGGGATGAAATAGTTTCAGCCGACAATCTCTACGGCGGGACGTACACTCTTTTGAATTACACTTTCAAAAGGATGGGAGTGAAAGTTAACTTCGTAGCATCTAAGGATCCGGAATCCTTCCGTAAGGCTATAACCCCCAGGACCAAGGCGATATATGCCGAATCTATAGGCAATCCTAAGCTTGACGTCACCGATATACGCAGGCTATCCGATATAGCCCATGAGGCCGGAGTGCCGCTTGTTATCGATAATACCGTGACGCCTTACCTGTTAAGGCCCATAGAGCACGGCGCGGATATAGTGGTGTATTCGGCCACCAAGTTCATCGGGGGGCATGGCAATTCGATCGGAGGTGTGATAGTCGATTCCGGAAAGTTCGATTGGACGAACGGGAAATTCCCCCTGATATCCGGACCAGATCCCAGCTACCACGGAATGGATTTTGTGAAGGAATTCAAAGATCTAGGGAATATAGCTTATATCGTCAAGGCAAGGCTGACCCTTATGAGGGATCTGGGGCCGGCGATGTCTCCTTTCAATTCTTTTTTGTTCCTTCTCGGTCTCGAGACGCTTCATCTCAGGATGCCGCGGCACGCCGAAAACGCTCTTATTGTGGCCCGACATCTTGAAAGCCACCCGAAGGTGTCGTGGGTAAACTACCCCGGACTGGACTCAAGTCCCGAGAAGAAGAAAGCCGAAAAATATTTTCCTAAAGGGGCCGGCGCCATTATCGGGTTCGGAGTTAAAGGAGGGGTGAACGCCGGTAAAAAGTTCATAGATTCGCTTGGACTTGTCTCTCATGTGGCCAATATAGGCGACGCGAAGACTCTGGCCATACACCCTGCCAGCACCACCCATCAGCAGCTTTCCGCGGAAGAACAGGCTGCCACCGGTGTTACCCCGGATTACATAAGGCTCTCCGTGGGGCTGGAGCATGTAGAGGACATCATATCTGACTTGGACGGCGCTCTATCGAAGAGCTCGCAGTGAAATTGAGTGGAACGTTCCCACAAGAAGGCGGTACGATGAAGGTTTATGACGACATAACTGAGACCATAGGAAGGACGCCTCTGGTAAGGTTAAAAAGGATCTCGAGGGGGCTTAACTCTGAGATCGCGGCGAAAGCCGAATTTTTTAATCCTCTTTCCAGTGTGAAAGACAGAATAGCGCTTTCAATGGTGGAAAATGCCGAAAAGTCCGGAAGGCTGAAGAACGGATCGGTAATAGTAGAGCCTACAAGCGGCAATACCGGCATAGCCCTGGCTTTTGTCTGCGCTGTCCGTGGATACAGGCTTATACTGACCATGCCAGAGACCATGAGCCTTGAAAGGCGGGCTCTTCTTAAGATTTTCGGGGCGGAGCTTATACTGACCCCTGGCGAAAAGGGAATGAAGGGAGCGGTGGAAAAAGCCGAAGAGGTTTTAGCGGGTACGCCCGGAGCCGTCATGCTCCAGCAGTTTGAGAATCCCGCGAATCCTGATGCGCACAAGAGGACTACGGCTCGTGAGATATGGGAGGATACCGGGGGTAAGGTGGACATTTTTGTTTGCGGCATAGGAACCGGAGGTACTATAACCGGGGTCGGGGAATTTCTTAAAAAAAGATCCCCCCGGATAAAAATAGTCGGGGTTGAGCCGGCCGGAAGTCCCGTTATTTCGGGAGGGCAGCCTGGGATACACAAGATACAGGGTATAGGCGCGGGTTTTGTTCCTAAGATATTGAAAAAAGACCTGATTGATGAGATAATCACGATAAAAGACGAAGAAGCCGGGGATATGTCCAGGCGTCTGGCCAGAGAGGAAGGTATACTGGCGGGGATATCAGCCGGGGCGAATGTGGCGGCCAGCGTTAAGATAGCTTCCAGAAAAGAAAATTCAGGGAAAAAGATAGTGACGGTGCTGTGTGATACCGGAGAAAGGTATCTCAGCAGCTGGCTTTTTTCCGATTACATGAAATAGCGGGGACAGACAATATGACGGAGAAGCGGCAGGCAAAGGCGCAGGAATACGCACAGACCAGATACTATAATCTTCCCGGAGAGACCGGGTTCAGGCTCCAGAGCGGTGTGGATCTTAAGGGGCTCAAGATAGCTTATGAAACCTACGGTAACCTTGCTCCCGAAAAAGATAATGCCGTTTTGATCTGCCACGCCCTGTCGGGCGATGCCCACGCCGCAGGGTACAGAAGAGGGGAAAAGAAACCCGGCTGGTGGGACGACATGATAGGTCCGGGTAAAGCTTTTGATACTGACAGATTTTTTGTCATCTGTTCGAACGTCGTCGGCGGATGTCAAGGGTCCAGCGGACCTAATTCCATAAATCCCGAGACCGGAAAACCCTATGGGCTCGGTTTCCCGATAGTATCGATAAAGGATATGGTCAACGCGCAGAAGCTTCTGATCGATTTTCTGGGTATAGAGCGGCTTCTGGCGGTAGCAGGCGGTTCCATGGGTGGGATGCAGGTTCTGGAGTGGGCGATCTCCTATCCAGAGAAGGTGGCTTCATGTATTCCTATCGCCACGACCTATAAACATTCCGCCCAGCAGATAGCGTTCAATGAGGTCGGACGGCAGGCCATAATGGCGGATCCGGCCTGGGAAGGTGGGGATTATTACGAAAAGAACCATCCGTCTTCCGGGTTGGCCGTTGCCAGGATGATAGGGCATATAACATACATGAGCAATACCTCCATGGAAAACAAGTTCGGCCGCGCCATTAAAAAGGAAAAACTCGGGTATGAGTTCACTACGGAGTTCGAAGTCGAAGGATACCTGAGGTACAGGGGCGACAGTTTCGTTAAAAGGTTCGATGCCAACAGTTATCTTTATATAACTAAAGCCATGGACCTTTTTGATATTCAGAAAGATAAGACCCTGGAAGCGGCGTTCAGGAACGCCAAGTCAAGGTTTCTGGTAATAGCTTTCAGTTCCGACTGGTTGTATCCTCCTTTTCAGTCAAAGGAAATAGTAAAGGCCCTTAAAATGAACGGCTGCGACGTTACTTACTGCGAGATCAGTTCCGATTACGGGCACGACGCTTTTCTCCTGGAGTTCAAGGAGGAAACCAAACTTATCGGGCATTTCCTTAACAATACCTACAACAAACTCGGGAAAACAAAATGAACTTTACCGAAGAGAGGGAGCTCAGGTACGATCATCGCGTGATAGGCTCGATGGTATCGCAGGGGGCCGTAGTGCTGGATGTGGGGTGCGGCGACGGTGATCTTCTGGAGTATCTGGTTAAGAAGAAGGATGTCAAGGGGAGCGGAGTCGAAATAAGCGAGCAAGCGATATACAGCTGCGTTGAAAAAGGGCTCAGCGTGTCACACGGGGACATAGATTCCGGGCTTAGGGAGTATCCTGACAGGTTTTTCGATTATGTTATCTTCAATCAGACCATGCAGCAGGTGCAAAGGCCTCTGGAAGCCATAAACGAGGCTTTGAGGATAGGGAAAAAACTTATAGTGGGATTTCCTAATTTCTGTTATCTTCCCGCGCGGTTACAGATATTTTTTTCAGGACATGTGCCTGTAACGCCGTCTCTTCCTTACAGCTGGTACGATACCCCCAACCGTCATTTTTTGAGCATAAGGGATTTTGAGGAGTTTTGCCGCAGGCAGAAAATAAAAGTGGAAAAGAAATTTTTCATATCTAACGGAAGACAGGTAAAATTCATTCCGAACGTTTTTGCCCAGAACGGTATTTTTCAGATCTCAAGGCAGAGCTAGGTCATTTCAAGCAGAACTGCAGAGGACATATGGTTAAAAAATTCGTTTCAGAGCTGGATAGCGGAGAAAAACTCGATTCTTTTTTTCTGCTTCGCAAGAAGAACCTGAAACTTACCAAGAAAGATAAACCCTACCTTGAGCTTACTCTGGCGGACAAGACAGGCACTATAGAGTGCCGTGTTTGGGACGACGCCGAAAAGTTCAACGGCGCGGCCGATACCGGCGATGTGGTGAGGGTAAGGGGAGTCGTGGAAAAGTTCCGGGAGGAAAAACAGGTAAAAGCGGAATTTATGGCCAAAGCTGTACCCGGAGAATTTCAAGCATCGGATATGGTAAGAGTGGCGGAGGATATAGCTGGGATAAAGAAAAAAATAGGGGACTATCTTAACGGGTTAAATGATCCCTGGATAAAAAAACTTGCGGAAAATTTCTGGAATGACAAAGCGTTCATGGAGATCTTTGAGCGGGGCGTGGGAGGTAAAAGCTGGCACAACGCATACGTGGGCGGTCTTGTCGAGCACACATACGAGGTTATGTACGTTGTGGACAAGATGTGCGATCTTTATCCAGAGGCTGACAGGGATGTGGCGCTCTTCGGGGCTTTTATACACGACATAGGTAAAGTCTTCGAGCTTGATCCGGACAAGATGGAATATACCGTTCCCGGGGGGCTTATAGGACATATAGGCATAGGGCACAAACTCCTGGTGGGTAAGATCTCGGAAGTAGGGTCTTTCCCCGAGGCTACGGCCATGAGACTTGAGCATATCATTTTGTCGCATCACGGAGAGTACGAACAGCAGTCTCCTGTGCTCCCGAAAACACTTGAGGCTACTATCGTTTACCAGTCGGATGAGCTGGTCTCGCAGGCCAACGCGGTGAAAGAGATCATAGTTTCACAGTCGGGAGAAGGACGAGAGTGGAGCAACTTTGTTACCATAAAGAACAGGAAATATTTTCTGGGAGAGGGGAGAACCAAAGACAACCATGTGTCAGGCAACGGTGAAGATCTTCAGGGGAGAGCAGGGGATTCGCTGTTTTAAATTATAAATTTTCGGGGCCGGCAGGGCCCGTGTTGCCTGTTCTGAAATTATCTATGTACACCGGACCGGAATATCCGTCCTTGCCTTCATATTCTACCCGTAGAGATATCTTTCTGACGTCTTCCTTGAACGATTCGTTCACCTTGGTCCATTTCCAGTCTTTGGAATCGGGTTTTATGCTCGCGAAGATGTTGTTCCATTTCCCGTTCTCAAGGCGAACCGAACGGGACATCTCTATGAATTTCCAGTCTTCTCCGACAGTGAAAATGAGTTTTGCCCTGAACCCTCTTGACGGCGCGTCAGGAGGGAGATAGATGTCAACCGATACGGCATCGTAATCCGAAAGGTCAAGATAGTGCTGTATCTCGCCTATAGAGGCGACCCACTTGCCGGGAATAAAGTCGGATGTTATCTTGAGGCTTTTCTCTCCTCGCGAGGATATGTCCGAGGAGATGTCCATCGATCTTTGCGTATGGTCTTCTTTTTCCGATGCCCACAGAGGTATTTCCCATCCGTCCTTTGACGTTTCGAAATCGTAAAGTATTTTTTCGTTACGCATCTCTATCGGAAGGAAAGCGTAGGATAAAGGCAGGTTCTTAACGCTGTTTTTCCTGGCGTGAGCGGACGAAGATTTGATGCCGTTCATGACATTTACAGCGAGAATGAAAGCTAGTCCCGCTGCCGCCAAAGCCGTAAGTATGGCCGCGGTCTTTCTTATGGTAAGCGCATGGTGCGGAACTTTAGCCTGAGCAGGGAATACCCTGCGGCCGTTTTCCATGGGGTTGAAATAGGTCCTCGCAAGTTCGCTGTCTATAGAATCCCATTTCTCTGTTTTTTGGGCCATATACCACCGACAAGTTGTTCTAACGGTCCGGGCAGTTAAAATACCGCGTGAAATACGGAGCCGTAATGAAAAAACACGTAAACTTTTAGCAAGTAAGATACATATGATACAGTAACCGGGACACGTTGTACATAAGAAAATAGTACCGGCCTGGGGGTTGGTGTTCAAAAGAGGGAGGACTTTTCGTAACTATTATTTTCGCCGCTATTTACACAATTGAATCCTTATGGTATACTCTTCGCAAAATACGAGGTACATCGCAAGCGGCCATTATCAACCACAAATTGCGCGGGAGGATTAGAATGAAAGTTATATCTATTGCCAACCAGAAAGGTGGATGTGGAAAAACGACGATGGCGGTCAATATCGCCGCGGCTTTGGCGAAAATGGGGTCAAAGACCCTGCTTGTAGACCTCGACCCGCAGGCGCACGCTACGTACGCTCTCGGCTATACCCGGGAATCTTCGGATAGAAAAACCTCATATGATATCTTCAGAGCTCATTTTGACAGTGTTGAACCGCCGCTCGGAGAGATAACCATCGTTTCGGAAGGCAGGGAAAATCTGGGTTTTATCCCCGCGAACATGATGCTTTCTACAGCGGAAATAAATCTGGGCGGAGTGAACGGTGCGGCTTCCGTGCTTCACCGTGTGCTGAAAAATGTTTTTTTCGAGAGTTATGACTACGCGATCATAGATTCACCTCCGAGTTTTGGATTTCTTACGCTTAATTCCATGTACGCGGCCGATGTGATAATAGTCCCGATAGACCTCAGCTACTTTTCGTTCAACGGTATAAGCAATGTTTACAGGGTAACCAGCCTTCTGAAGTCAGAAACAGGGAGATCTCCGGCCACATATTTCGCGATGAACATTTACGACGGACGGTCAAATTTCGCAAGGCAGATAGAAAAGGACGCGCAGAAAAGACTTGGGCCGTACATGCTTTCCACCAAGATAAGGTCAAGTGTGAGATTGAGAGAGGCGGCCAGGAGCGGTAAGACTATATTTGAGTACGATCCGAAGTCATTCGCTGCTCTGGATTTTTACAACATCACAAGCGAGATAGTGAACTTTGAGACCAGGAAGATGGACGTTATAGTTAAAGAGTTCACGATAAGTATCCCTCAGGCAGGATCCGTTTACGTGCTGGGAGATTTTAATAACTGGGAAAAGAGCGACGACAATCAGCTTGTAAAACAGGAAAACGGCGAGTGGTCCGGACACTTCGCCATGAAAAGAGGACAATACAGGTATAAGTTCCTCGTTGACGATACCTGGATGACAGATCCGTCAAATCCGCGCTGCGAGAAAAATATTTTCGGAACAGCGGATTCCATTTTAAGCGCCTGACGCGATTTTTCGGTGTTTCGGGTGTGCCGGGCGGCAATTGTCCGCCCAAGTGAAAACGCCGCGCTTAGTTGTTAGCGGCACAAATTAGATTTTCCGCGAATAATGTTTAACGTCTCTCCCCGCAAGGAAAAAGCCCTTAAAGAGAAAATGTCCCTTTTTGGAGTGCAGGAAAAGGACCTCAAGGAGTCGTTCATGAGGTCACAAGGCCCCGGGGGGCAGCATGTCAATAAAACTTCCACCTGTGTGTACCTTGTTCATGTTCCCTCAGGCATGAGCGTGAAGTGTTCCGCGGGAAGATCCAGACCGCTTAACCGGTTTTTCGCCAGGAGGATCCTTTTAGACAAGATAGAAAGAGCGGTCACCGGAAAGGTGATAAAAGAAAGAGAGATCGCCGAAAAAATAAGGCGTCAGAAAAGGAAGCGCTCTAAAAGGGCGAAAGAAAAAATGCTCCGAGATAAAAAAATGGTTTCCCTGAAAAAAGAGAAACGCAAGGCCGTAAGTCTTGATAGGGACCGATAGTCGCGCTGGGAACTCCTTTTCCGAGCTCTTCGGCAGGAGAAAACAGGAGGACAATGAAAAAAATAACTTTGGATCTTCACGACATATTCAACAGGCATAACGAAATAGAAAAGGCGCTAAGGGACCTTATGCTCCGGGCGAAGGACGAAAAAGTAAAAATAGTGGAGATAATCCCCGGAAAGGGGTCCGGGCAGTTGAAGAAAAGGGTGCTAAAATTCCTCGAGAGGAACAGGGACCTTTACGACAGGGTAGAGAAGGATTCCAAGAACTGGGGAAGGCTTTTCGTTAGGTTCAAATAGGCCGGGGGATATCGTGAAAAAGAGAATAAGGGATTCTTGGGGGTCGAGACTGGGGATCATAATGGCCGTGGCCGGGTCCGCGGTAGGCCTTGGAAATTTTCTCAGGTTCCCGGTGCAGGCCGCGCGTAACGGAGGCGGGGCCTTTATGATACCTTATTTCATAGCTCTCCTTCTCGTGGGTATCCCGCTTATGTGGATAGAGTGGTCGATAGGCCGTTACGGGGGTGGTTTTGAGCATTCCTCCGCGCCGGGAGTGTTCCATTCTTTGAGCGACAAGAACAGGTTCATAAAATACTTTGGGGTGATAGGCATCTTCGGCCCGCTGGTGATAATGATATACTACACTTACGTTGAGTCATGGACCTTGGCGTACAGTTTTTTCGCTCTTACCGGAAAATACGCGGGTATAACTACAAGAGAAGGCATGCAGTCTTTTCTCAGGGGATACCAGGGGTTGGAGAAAAACCAGTATTTTTCCGGTATCTTTACGGCATACGGTTTTTTTATTTTGACCTTTCTCACAAATGTCTTCATCTTAAGCCACGGGATACGGGGAGGGATAGAGCGTTTTTGCAAAATTGCCCTGCCCACGTTACTTGTTTTTGGGGCCATACTTGCAGTGAGAGTGCTTTCACTGGGGGCTCCTGACATTGCAAGACCAGAGTGGAACTCGCTCAACGGACTGGGGTACCTGTGGAACCCTGATCTATCGGCTCTAAAGAACTCTTCTGTATGGCTTTCGGCCACCGGACAGGTTTTTTTCACTTTAAGCGTGGGGATGGGGGTTATACTTACATACGCGAGTTACCTGAAAAAAGGCGATGATGTGGCTCTGTCGGGCCTTACTGCAGTAAGTATGAACGAGGTGGCGGAGGTCATTATCGGCGGCAGCATAATAATACCGGCGGCTTTTGTTTTTTTCGGCCCGGCAGCCATGCACGACATCGCCGGATCCGGCGCGTTCAACCTGGGTTTTGTAACTATGCCGATCATCCTTGGCAAAATGCCGTTCCCGGGTATTATGGGTTTTTTGTGGTTCAGTCTCTTGTTCCTGGCCGGGGTGACTTCCTCCGTATCCATGGCTCAGCCGGCGATATCTTTTCTGGAGGATGAGTTCAATATATCAAGGGCCCGCGCCGTAAAGATCTTTTCCGCCGTGACATTCACTCTTTGCAACGCCGCGATATTTTTTCTCGGAAAGGGTGTAGTGGACGAGCTTGATTTCTGGGGAGGTACATTCTGCCTGGTACTGTTCGCGACGCTCGAGGTCATACTTTTCGGGTGGGTTTTCGGGATAAATAAGGCATGGGAGGAAGTGCATCACGGCGCCGACCTCAGGATACCGGGGATATACAAATATGTCATGAAGTACGTCACCCCGGTTTTTCTTATAGCGGTACTTCTTTTCTGGTTTTTCCAGAAAAACGGCTGGTTAAGCGTCATACGAATGACAAATGTGCCAGACGCTGACAGGCCATACGTACTGGCGACAAGGATGGCGCTGCTCCTGGTACTTACGTTGTTGGCCGTAATGGTCAAAATAGCCTGGAAAAAAAGAAAAACAGAGAGGGGTTTATGACTTTTCTGGGTTGGGTTTTTATCCTGCTCTCATGGGCTTGCATAATATTCATGCTGATCTTCTGTTTCGCTAAAATATTTCAAAAGAAAGAAATGGACTGAAGAACGCCCCGTGAAATGGAAAATAACCCGGTTTTTTTGCTTTTTGCTCACCGATAATGTATTATTTTAATGATAAGAATCATATCTTGGCCGTGTCTTGTTATTAAGGACGCGGCAAAGGGAGGGAAAATGGAAAAAGACGTAGCCGTGTTCGAAAAGAACAAGTATCAGGATGTTAAGGTGAGAATATCCGAATACCAGGGCAATGATGTGATCGACATCAGGATATGGACCCAGCCTCCTCAGGGGAATGAAAAGGTCCCCACAGGAAAAGGGATAAACATTAACGTAAGGCTTTTCCCAAAACTGAAGGAAGCTATAGCCAAACTGGAGAAAGACCTTAAAGAGGGGAATCTGATCCCGTGACAACATTCCCTGTTTCAGGGGATAAGCGGGTTTCAGGATGTTCTGCGCACCGGGATAAAAAATGACGCAACAGGAAAAAAGAAAATACTTACGGCATCTTCTCGTTAACCCTCTTGAGTTCCAGGTGGATGATACCGAGTCCGAGGAGGAAAAAACACATACCGTGAACGTCAGCGAGGGCGGTCTGATGTTCGTTTCCCGCACTCACGTTGAGCCCGGAATGAAGATAAGGCTTAACATGCCTCTCTACGGAAAGATCTTCCACATAAAGGCCCGTGTTGTGCACACGGAAAAGAACCGTGAATCCGGCCTATACAATGTCGGGGTAGAGTTTGTGACTTACTCCGACGCTTTTAAGGTAAAGCTCATAGAACAGATCTACCTCATAGAGGAATACCGAGAGCTCAGGTCTCTACAGCTGGGCCGGGAAATGACCATTCAGGAGGCTTCTCAGGAATGGATAAAGCGGTATTCCGAAAGGTTCGAACAGCTTTACTGGTAGATCAGGAAACCCCCGAAATACCTTCCAAGCAACTCTCTATGGATCTTTTTGGAACATGACCCAGCCTCTGTTCCGGTTTTTTCAAACCACTATTTTTCCATGCATTTGTACACATATCCCGGTATTTTAAAATAAAAAAGAGCTTTTTTTAACAGGGGAAGAGGGGGTTGACAAAGTATGGCCTATAATGTATACTCTGTCGTGAGTGGTGGAAAGTGGAGAAAAGTGGAGAAAAGAAAAAATACGCGCAAAATGGCTTTGGGGCTTGATACAGAAAAAATGGCAAGGGAGAGAGTTCTATGTTTTACGGAGAGTACCTTCACAGCATAGACGATAAGAATCGGGTGATAATTCCGGCCCGGTTCCGGCAGCCCCTTGAAGAAGCTGATTCCCAGACACTCTACCTGACGAGAGGGCTTGATGAGTGTCTTTTTGTTTTTCCAGAGAAAGAGTGGAGGCAGCAGGAAAGTAAATTCAAGGCCATGTCTTTCACCAAAAAAGAGTACAGGAAATTCCAGCGTATATTTTTTGCGGGGGCTTCTCAGGCGTCGCCAGACAAACAGTGGAGGATACTTGTCCCGGATTACCTCAAAGAATACGGCGGGCTCTCCAAGGAGATAATGGTGGTCGGCGTTTCTAACAGGATAGAGATATGGGACAAACAGAAGTGGATGGATTTTTATAAAAACTCAAAAGAGAATTACGAGCAGATAGCGGAAAACCTTATGGATTTCTGATGTTTTTAGCCCGGGGGGTGGGTATGTACAAACGATACGCTATGGAGTTCAATAAAAAGCAGAGAGAGTTCATAAACTGTGTGAACATAGTGGAGCGTGTGAAAAAAGCCAGAGCTCTTCCGGACGGGATGTCACATCTTGGGGTCAGGAGGTTCGTAGTTACTTCCAGTGACATCGGGAAAAAAGCGTACTTAAGCGTAAAGGACTGCAAGTAATGAGCAACGTGACCGTGGGGAAAATCTTGAGCGTCAAGGAAGCCGAGAACAAACGAAGGCTCCAGGCCTGCGAGATAGGCGGTTCCCTGTACGGCAAGGTCCATAACCATGCCGTACAGACGGGCAAGTCCGAGCCTGAAGCTAAGAACGACCTGGCGTCGAGTTACAAGAATTTTTACCGCAATCAGATGGACACGATGAGCAAGGTCTTCGGCAGAGATCCCAGGAAGGGAAACTGATTTGCATCTTCCCGTAATGAAAGAAGAGGTTTTGTCGTTCCTGGATCCCCGGCCCGGAGATGTGGTGGTGGACGCTACTTTCGGGGGAGGTGGACACTCGGCGGAGATATTGAAAAGAATAACACCGGGTGGGATCTTGGTGGCGATAGACCGCGACGTGGAGGCTGTAGAAAGAGCCGAAAAGATATTCGGTGAAGGAATAAAGAACGTAGTGCCGGTTAAAGGGAACTTCAGGGATATAGCGGACATACTGAAAGAAAGAGGGATAGGTAAAATAGACGGAGCGGTTTTTGATCTTGGTTTTTCATCGTATCAGATCGATGAGGCTGCACGGGGATTCAGTTACACGCTGGAAGGTCCGCTGGACATGCGTTTTGACAGGGCCGGAGGCATAACGGCAAGAGATATAGTTAATACGTTCAGCGAAGAGGATATACGTGAGCTGATACGAGATTATGGAGAGGAGCGCCATTACAGGCTCATTGCCTCGGCGATAGTAGCCGGCAGGAAAGAGGCCAGGATAGAAACCACCGGCCAGCTTTCCGGGATAGTGGAAAAAGCCGTAGGCAGGTGGTACTCAAAGCAGCGGATACATCCGGCCTGCAGGACTTTTCAGGCATTAAGGATAAAAGTCAATGATGAGTTATCGGCGGCGGAACAAGGTTTAGAGGGCGCGATTTCGGTTCTTGCGCCGGGTAGAAGGATATGCGCTATATCTTTCCATTCTCTTGAGGACAGGGTAGTTAAGACGGTCTTTAAAAAAGAGGCAAAGTTCGGGACTCTTAAGATGCTTGCGAAGAAGCCCATCATCCCGTGTGAGGATGAAGTAAAGACCAACCCGCGTTCAAGGAGCGCCAAACTAAGGGTGGCGGAAAGGATCAAATGAAAATTAAAAGTCTGATGTTGACCGGGGTTATTTTCACTTCTGTGGCGTCTCTTTACGTGCATCAGCACGCTGAGATATACAAGACGGGTTACGGCCTTCAGCAGGACAGGAAAAAGCTCTCGTGTCTTGTTGACCGCAATTCCGACCTAATGTATAATCTCTCGAAAATGGAGACTCCCCGGTATCTTCTGGCGTCGCTGTCGGGCAAGGAGATACAGTTCGCCGGGCAAAGACGCGACAGGGGCAATACCTATTCAATAACGGGTCTTTATGACGCTTCCGACCGTTATGAGGAGGCGTTCGCCGATAAGATAATGGATATTTTTACGGTCACAGCCGAGGCTCATGACCGTATCTGATGTATTGAGTAAAGAACGGGTCCGACTTATACCGGAACTAATCCCGACCGATTGAGAGCCCGATCCCCTCGGGCTACAGTACAGCGGAGAACACAAACGAATGTTTAGTACGCGCCGATATATGGTGATGCTCGCTTTTTGCGGGTTTTTTTTATTTATTTTTGCCCGTCTATTCTACATACAGGTAGTTGACCGGGATAAGTATTCCGTTCTTGCTGAAAAACAGCACAACCAGATACTCCAGGTGGAACCCCGCCGCGGTACCGTATTCGACAGATACATGGACCCCTTAGCGATCAATATGGAAGTTGAAAGCGTGTTCTGTAATCCCAGGGTGGTGACAGACAAAAAATCCCTTTCTGACACTCTCGCGGAAGAACTTGATCTCGAGGTCTCCGATGTGGAAAAAAAACTTGAGCGCGACAAGGCTTTTGTATGGATAAAGAGGAAGATAGAGCACTCCGACTACGAGCGGCTTAGTTCTCTGAACCTGAGAGGAGTTTATTTCCGTCCGGAGAGCAAAAGAAAATACCCCAACGACACGATGGCTTCGCATGTTCTTGGTTTTGTCGGCATGGATAATGAGGGACTGGAAGGCATAGAGCTTCTGTACGACAAGGAACTTAAGGGGCGGCCGGGTATACGCCACGAGACCAGAGATGCCCGCATGCGTTCGGTCCTGAGAAAGGAGTCCGAATCCGTTCCGCCGCGCAACGGCAATAATATAATCCTCACCATAGACAGCGTTATCCAGTATATAGCCGAGGAAGAGCTTGACGTTATGGTCAGCCAGTTTAACGCCGCGGGCGGAAGTGTGATCGTTATGGAGCCATCCTCAGGCAAGATACTGGCCATGGCCAATCGCCCCGGGTACGATCCGAACGATCCGTCTTCTTTAAAGGGGGAAAACGCTAAAAACTCGGCTGTTTCTGACGTTTTCGAGCCGGGAAGCGTTTTTAAGATAGTTACCGCGAGCGCGGCGCTTGAAGAGGGTGTAATTAAACTTGAGGACAAGGTTTACTGTGAAAACGGAAAATACAAAGTCTGCGGGAGGCTTCTTAACGATTATCACCCGTACGGGGACCTTTCTTTCGAGGATGTTATCGCCAAGTCCAGCAATATAGGCGTGGTGAAGACCGCTCAAAAGCTCGGGGAGAAAAAGCTTTTCGAGTATGTTCAAAGGTTTGGGTTCGGCGAGAAAAGCGGCATAGATCTGCCGGGCGAGATAGCCGGAATATGCCGGCCGCCGGAGGTGTGGTCGCGAAGCGACATTACCACTATCCCAATGGGGCAGGGGATAGCGGTAACTTCGATACAGCTTGCCGGAGCCATAAGCGTTATAGCCAACGGGGGATATCTCGTAAAACCCTATGTGGTCGAAGAAGTGACTACCTGGGAAGGGGAACAAATAAAGAAGTTCCTGCCGGAAAAACGCAGAATGGTGATAAGTCCCGGTACCTGTGATAAAATGAAACGTACTTTGCGGAGAGTTGTGACTGACGGCACGGGAAAGCAGGCTATGATAAAGCGTTACGAGACTTGCGGAAAAACAGGAACGGCTCAGATGGTCAGTCCGGCCGGAGGATATTATCCCGACAAATACTACGCGGTTTTTGTGGGGTTCGCCCCCAGAGAGAACCCGCTCATAAGCGTTGTTGTCGTCGCCAAGGATCCGAGACCCCAACATTTCGGAGGGACCGTGGCCGGTCCGACTTTCCGGAAAATAGCCGAAAGGACACTTGAGTATCTGGGGGCTCCTGAGACAGAGATCCAAAAGCAGGGGAATAAAACACAATGAATAGAGGACATGCGTCCGTAAATATTTCCGATATTGAGAGAGCCTTGAGCGAGGGCGGCGCCGGGCTGAGAGATGACTCAAGGAAGGTGCTCCCGGGGGATATCTTTGTGGCAGTGAAAGGCAACTCTTTTGACGGCCACGAACGTATTGACGAAGCTTTTGAGAGGGGAGCCATAGCGGTAGTCTGTGAAAGGGGGGGATTTCCGGAGTCCCATCCCCGCCGTGCGGACATACTTTCGGTAGAGGATTCAAGAAAGGCGCTGGGCTCGCTTGCCAGGAAATTCTTCAGGGATCCTTCCGGCGAACTTATAGTTTTCGGGGTTACAGGTACTAACGGTAAAAGCACCACGGTCTCCATAATAGAGAGCGTATTTAACGCTATGGGTATTCCCTGCGGGATGACCGGTACGGTCTTTAACAGGGTAAAGGGCGATGCTCTCGAAAGATCTGATATGACCACGCAGGGTGTACTTCGTCTCAACGGCATGCTCAGGGAGATGGTTGACGATGGCAAAAAGGCCGCGGCGGTTGAGGTCTCAAGCCACGCTCTTGATCAGGACAGGGTTTTCGGGATAGGTTTTGACGGGGCGGTCTTTACCAACCTTACTCCGGAACATCTTGACTACCACGGTGATATGGACGCTTATCTGAAAGCCAAGGCTAAAATAGCCGGGCATCTTAAGCCGGGCGGTGTTTTGGCGGTGAATAATGATGATCCAAAGATAAGAAGATTTTTCGCTGGTCTTAATGGAATAGACCGTGTGACTTTCGGATTTGAAAGTTCTTCCGATCTTACGTGTTCGGCCGTGTCATCGACCCCGGATGGCACGGAGCTGGACCTTATTTATGGCGGGAAAAATGTCGGCAGGGTAAAGTCTTCTCTGGCCGGGAAACACAACATCAGCAACATAATGGGAGCGGCGGCGCTTTTTTTAAGAAAGGGGTTTTCATCCCGCGACTTAATAACCGGCATAGACAAGGCAATAGGGGTACCTGGAAGGCTAGAAAGGATAGTTTCGCCGGCTCCCTTCAGTATTTTTGTGGATTACGCCCATACGCCGGACGCTTTGCGCAGCGCTCTTGAGAGCGTTAAGGCGGTGACGACAGGTAAGCTGTACTGTGTTTTCGGGTGCGGCGGGAACAGGGACAGGACAAAGAGACCCGTAATGGGAAGGATAGCGGCGGATATCTCCGACGCAGTTATTCTTACGGACGACAACCCCCGGAAGGAAGATCCCGAGAGCATACTTAGAGAGATAGAGAAAGGGATACCAGAGGGCAGGGAATATCGCATAATCAGGGACAGGATGGAAGCTATAGTTTCGGCTGTTAAAAGGGCAAAACCTGGAGATACCGTTATTATCGCCGGAAAAGGGCACGAAAATTATCAGATATTCCATGACAGGACAGTGCATTTTGACGACCGGGAATCGGCTTTGTCGGCGTTAGCCGGTATCGGTTACGGGTCATGATCACAATTTTTGCGGGAAGATAAAAGTAGATGATGGACTTAGACCTTAATGATGTTGTCAGCGCTACAGGCGGCAGGTTATTTTCCCCCGCGCGAGTGTCTGTTCTCAGGGGTTTTTCCATAGACTCAAGGTCAATCGTGCCGGGAAACGTCTTTATAGCGGTGAAGGGTAATAATTTTGACGGGCATGATTTCATTAAGGAGGCCGTTTCCGGGGGAGCCTGCCTTGTTATTGCCGAAAGGGTGCCGTCAGGCCATGAATTTACGGAAAGGACCCCTTTTATCCTGGTGGAAGATTCCATAAACGCCATGGGAAAAGTAGCCGGGTTGATACGAAAGTCGTTCGGGGGTAAAGTGGTCTGTGTTACCGGTACCAACGGGAAAACCACGGTCAAAGACGTCACAGCCGGTACTCTTTCAGGCAGGTACCGTGTACTGAAAAGCAAAGCTTCCTACAATAACATTTTCGGGCTTTGCCTGACTTTATTTGAAATGAATTCTTCCCATGAAGCGGCCGTTCTCGAAGTGGGCACGAATCATTTCGGCGAGATAGGGCACCTTGCTTCCATAGCTTCGGCCGATATCGCCGTGATAACTAATATAGGCTTCGGGCACCTGGAGTCTTTCGGCGACAGAAGAGGTGTTTTTTCGGAGAAGATAAGTCTGCTGGATAAGCTCCGCGACGGCGGCACGGCACTGCTTAACGGGGATGACGATATGCTTTCATCTGTCAGGTCTGATAAACACCGGATAATTTTTTACGGGACCGGGGATAACTGCGAGATGCGGCTTGAGGACATAAGAAGCGTTCCCGGTGGGGTCGAGTTCAAGCTTAACGGGGAAAAACTTTTTTTCAACGGAGAAGGGAGGCATAACGCCTACAACGCCGCGGCGGCTGTTTCGGTGGCGGTACAAATGGGTATAAGCGTCAAGGCCGCGGGAGAAGAGATAAGAAAACTTTCCCTGCCTTCCATGCGTCTTGAAAAGACCGTAACAGGGGGGATAACTTTTTTGAATGACGCATATAACGCGAATCCAAGTTCTTTCGAGGCCGCGGTGGAGACACTCTCGGGTGTAGATCGGGGGAAATCGGAAAAATGGGTGGTAGCGGGAGATATGAGGGAGTTGGGAGATCTTTCCTCCGAAATGCACCGCGCCGTCGGAAGGAAAATAGCCGATCTTAAGATAAATTTCCTTGTGGCAATGGGAGAGATGGGCAGGGAAATACTTAAGGGAGCCGTTGAGAACGGAATGGACAAGAGGAACACCCACGAAGCTGTTTCTCATGAAGATGCCGCTCGATGGATAAAAGAGAAAGCTTCTTCGGGCGCAACGGTACTGGTGAAAGGATCCCGTCTTATGAAAATGGAGGAAGTGATAAAATGTTTTACTATCTCTTGTACCCGCTGAAGGAATTCTGGTTCGGGTTTAACGTCTTCCGCTACATAACCTTCAGGGCGGGTATGGCTGCTTTTACGGCCTTTCTTTTTACGGTATTTGTTACGCCTTTTTTTATAAAATGGATGCGCATCATAAAGGCCGGGCAATACGTAAGGACGGAACATGTGGGGGAGATATATGATCTTCATAAGGGCAAACAGGGAACCCCGACCATGGGAGGGATCGTTATACTGGCGGCCGTTATATTCGCAAGCGTGCTCTGGGGAAGGCCCGATAACGAATACCTGATCATGGCTCTTGGGGGTATGACCTGGATGGGAATGGTAGGAGCGTTCGACGACCTTCTTAAAATAAGGTACAAGAATTCAAAGGGGTTAGGGGCACGGTATAAGATGGGGGCCCAGATACTGCTTGCTCTCATAGTAGGCATATTTGTTATTTCACACAGGTATCTCGGCTCAGATCTTTATGTGCCTTTCCTTAAGAACGCGGTAGCCAATCTAGGAGCGCTCTATATACTATTTACGCTTATCGTTATAGCCGGGGCATCGAACGCCGTGAACCTTACGGACGGTCTTGACGGGCTGGCTACGGGGTGCATGGTCTTCGTGGCTCTTACTTATTCGATAATGTGCTATGTTACCGGAAGAGCCGATATCAGCGGGTATCTGCATCTTTTTTACGTGCCGGGATCCGGAGAGCTCACGATTTTCTGCGCGGCTCTGGCCGGCGCGAGCCTGGGTTTTCTTTGGTACAACGGTCACCCTGCCACGGTTTTTATGGGAGATACGGGTTCTCTGTCCCTCGGAAGCGCGATAGCCGTCGTTAGCGTTCTAATAAAAAAAGAGATACTTCTTATACTGGTCGGAGGGGTTCTGGTGATGGAAACGGCTTCCGTGATACTTCAGGTAATGTCCTTCAAAACGCGCGGAAAGCGTATTTTTCTGATGTCACCGATACACCATCATTTTGAGAAGAAGGGATGGCATGAATCCAAGATAACAGTCAGATTCTGGATAATTTCGGCGATACTGGCTCTTTTTGGGCTCATGGCTCTTAAGGTAAGATAGCTTTCGCGAACAGTAAACCCGACATACTAACGAGGAAGAAGGTAAACATGGAGCTGAAAGGCAGGAAGGTGCTGGTGGTGGGGCTGGGAGTGAGCGGTTTCGCCTCCGCTTGTCTTTTGTCGCAGAATGGAGCGGCGGTGGGCGTAACAGAGGCATCCAGTTCGGAGTCCGTAAAGAAGAGATGTGACTCTCTCCGTGAAAAAGGAATACGCGTGGAAATAGGGGGCCATACCGAAAGTTTCTGTTCGGGATATGACATTTTAGTGGTGAGTCCCGGGGTAGACAGGGATAATCTTCCTGTGCCGGGCTACAATAAAACTAACGTTCCGGTGATAGGAGAGCTGGAACTGGGCTACCTTTTCTGCGGAGCTCCCATAGTGGCCATTACAGGCACTAACGGAAAGACCACAGTTACCAGTTTGATCGGTGAAATTTTCACCCGTTCCGGCAGGGACACCGTGGTTTGCGGGAACATAGGAAATCCGTTTACGGGAGAGATAGGGCGGATCACCCCCAAAAGTTCCGTGGTCCTGGAGGTCAGCTCCTTTCAGTTGGACACTATAGTGGACTTTTCTCCGAGGGTAGCTGTGCTCTTGAATGTAACAGACGACCATTATGACAGGCATAAGGGGTTTGAGAGCTACAAGCTGAGCAAATTCAGGATATTCATGAACCAGAAAAAAAACGATTTTGCCGTTATTCACAGCGACTTCAAACTGGATGCTGCTGTAAGAGGAATAAAGAGCAGAGTTGTTTTTTACGGGGGTGAAGGAGACAGGTACCGGGCCGAGAACGACAGGGTAGTTGTATCTTCCCCTGAAGGAGAGAAGGTCTTTGTGACGTCCGAGGAGACAGACATCAAGGGTAAACACAATATGGAAAACATAGCGTGCTGTTGTCAGGTGGCCGAGTTGGAAGGTATAAGCCCGGAGGTAGTCAGGTCGGCCGTCACGGGTTTTAAAGGTCTTGAGCACAGGTTCCAGAAAGTCAATGAATTCAAGGGGCTGGTGTTCATAGACGATTCCAAGGCCACTAACGTTGACGCCACCAAGCGGGCTCTTGAATCCGTTGACAGGCGCGTTGTTCTAATAGCGGGAGGCAGGGATAAACTTGGGGATTACAGCGTTGTATCGGCTCTTATGAGGGACAAAGTAAGCGCTATAGTCGTCATAGGGGAGGCCAGGGAGAACATAAAACGGGCCTTCTCCTCCGTTGTCCCGGTCTACGAAGCCGAAAGCATGAATGACGCCGTAAAAAAGGCGGTGTCGGCTGCCAAAAGCGGGGAAGCCGTCATGCTCTCGCCGATGTGTTCGAGTTTTGACATGTTCGAAAGTTATGCCCATCGTGGGCGCGTGTTCCGTGAAGCCGTCAGGGAATTGTCGGGTACGGGAAGGTAAAAGTGAAGAACGAAGCCAAAATGGTGCTGCTGTTGACGTCGCTGCTCATAATGCTGGGGGTGGTAATGATATACTCCGCCAGCGCGGTGTACGCGTATCAGCGCTATGCCGACAGTATGTATCTTATCAAGCGTCATATGGTTTTTCTCGTGCTTGGCATGGCCGCGGCTTTTTTTGTGCTTAAATTCCCCGCGCGCGCCTGGGCGGGGAATTCAAAAGTGATACTGGGCATATTTCTGGCGCTTCTTTTTCTTGTACTTATCCCGGGGATAGGAGTTGAGGCAGGCGGTGCCAGAAGATGGATGAGGATCTTTGGTCTGGGATTTCAGCCTTCGGAGGGGATGAAAATAGCGGTTATACTCTATCTCGCGGATTTCGCGTCGAGGAAAAGGTATATGATGAACGATCTTTTTAGGGGTTTTATACCTCCGGTCGCCGTGATCCTTGTCTCAGCCATGCTTGTCCTGGCCGAGCCCGACATGGGAACGTCGGTAGCGATACTTTTTATTGGGTTCACGATGCTTTTTCTTTCAGGTGTTAAAATAAAACACATTTTTGGTATCGTGCTGCCTGTGGTGCCTCTTATGGTGGCCGCGGTTTTAATGAAACCTTACAGGCTGAAAAGGGTGGCGATCTTCCTGGATCCGTGGCGAGAGAGTTCAGGAGCGGGTTTCCAGCTGGTCCAGTCTTTCATAGCTCTGGGATCCGGAGGAATGACAGGTGTGGGCCTCGGACAGTCTGAACAGAAACTATTTTTCTTGCCCGAGGCGCATACGGATTTTATTTTTTCCATAGTGGGAGAGGAACTGGGTTTTCTCGGGTCAGCGTCAGTTATAATACTTTTCGCTGCGCTTATTTTTTTCATATTCAGGATAGCCGGGAGCATACGCGACCGTTTTGCCTCTCTGACCGTTACGGGAATAGGGATAATGATGGCTTTCGAGGTGTCAGTTAACGCGGGAGTATCTACCGGGCTTTTGCCTACAAAGGGTCTGCCTCTGCCTTTCCTGAGCTACGGGGGAAGTTCGTTCCTATTTCATATAATCGCCGTGGCATTGGTCCTTAATATGTCTCGGCAATGCGAGGGTAAAGCTTGATCCGGGATACGCATAAAAATCTGAATTGCAAGAGGTCTTCCCGTGAAGTATCTTCATTGAGGGTGATACTCGCGGCGGGAGGCTCCGGGGGACATATTTTTCCGTGTGTTTCTCTGGCCTCGGAACTTGAAAAGGCTGGAGTGAAAGATGTCTTCATTGTTTCCAGCAGGAGAAAACTTGATATGAACCTGCTGGGGGAAGTGAAGTACGAAAGGTTTTTTCTTTCGATCAACCCGATGCCCAGAAAATTTTCTTTCAAGAGTATCGCGGTATTCGTTTTTAACTGCGTCAAGGATCTGGCGGCTTCTGTCTGGATAATAGCGACTAAAAGGCCGAATGTGGTGGTAGGGTTCGGGGGGTATTCCTCGGGGGCCATATCGCTCGCGGCAAAGCTCATGTTTGTTCCGCTCGTTATCCATGAACAGAACGCTGTTCCGGGAAGGGCAAATGTGATCCTAAGTCCCATTGCCGACAGGATAGCTCTAAGTTTCGAATCCTCGAGGAAATGTTTCGGCCGTTACACGGGGAAGACCGTTTTTACCGGAAATCCGATAAGGCTGGAGATTTTGCGGAATGACAGGGTTCGTTCGGCTTCGCTGCTTGGTATTTCCCCGGAAAAGGAAACCATACTCATAATGGGAGGCAGCCAGGGCGCCGGTTTCCTGAATCGTATCATGCTGGAGACGGCTCTTGAGATAAAGAACAGAAAAGGACGAGAGGTACAGTTCGTGCACATAACAGGGCAGGGCCCGGACAAGGAGAAGGTGGAACGATTCTATGAGCAGCACGCCATCCCCGGTAAGGTTTTCGGGTTTATGGAGAACATAGGAGACGCCTATTCGGTCAGCGACATGGTCGTGTCAAGATCGGGCGCGGCGGCTATATTCGAGATCGCTTATTACGGTAAACCCATGATACTGGTGCCATATCCTAATCCTAAGAATAATCAGGCTGATAACGCCCGTTCTTTTTCATCGGCGGGAGCGGCTCTGTACAGAGAGGAAAAATCTCTGTCTTCCGAAGGGCTTTGCCGTGATATACTGGGGATACTGGATAACGCGGAAAAAAGATCTCTGATGAGAGAGGCCGCTTCCAGCCTGGCGCTGCCGCAGGCCGGGAGGATTTTGGCGGAAGAGGTGATACGGTGCGCGACGCGCTAACTGACGGTGCCGGGAAGAGGCGTTACGCGGTGGTCTAAGTCTACGGAGAAAATATGAAAAAATTCATGAAAGCGCATTTCATCGGAGTGGGAGGCATAGGAATGAGCGCTCTGGCCGATGTCCTTATTGATCAAGGGGTCGAAGTTTCGGGCTCCGATACGAGGCTCAATAACCTCACAAAGATGCTTTCCTCTAAGGGGGCTTCTATCTTTGAGGGGCATGCGTCATCGAATGTCCCGCGTGATGCCGATGTGGTCGTTAAATCGACTTGTATAAGGGAGGACAACCCCGAAGTGCTTGAAGCGAGATTTGCGGGTATCGAGGTCATTTCCCGGGGAGAGATGCTAAAGTATGTCATAGAACGGGCTTCCGTTTCCATAGGTGTTACGGGAACCCACGGTAAGACCACCACCAGCGGGCTTATTTCCTATATAACGGACCACTGCGGCATGGAACCTACCGTGCTTGTCGGGGGGGAGATGGAAAGGTTCGGTAAAAACTCCAGGCTCGGGCGGGGCGACGTGGTAGTGGCCGAAGTCGACGAGAGCGACGGGTTTTTCAGGGAGATACCGCTAACCCACGCTATTGTGACCAATGTCGAACGGGAACACATGGAACATTACGGAACAATGGAACGCCTTCTCGAGGCGTACAGGTCGTTCATAGGGAAAGTGGCTTCTAAAGGTATACTTGCCTTCAACGGCGACGACGCGACGTTAAGGGATCTTGTGAAATCGGCCAAGTCCGAAAAATTAAGTTTCGGTCTTTCCGGAAAACATGACGCGTCATGCGCGATAAAGGAACACAGAAAGAAGATAGAGTTTGAAATGTTCCTTAAAGGCAGGTCCGTCGGTACCGTAAGAAGTCCTCTTATAGGCCTTCACAATGTCGCCAATATCCTGGGAGCTTCTGCCCTTTGCGTGGAAATGGGAATGTCCCCGGAAAGGGTTTTCGAGGCGGTGGAGATGTTCAAGGGCGTTAAGAGGCGTTTTGACACGGTAGGGAGAGTGGGGGGAATAAGGATAGTGGAGGATTATGCCCATCACCCCACGGAACTCAGGTCAGTTATAAAAGCGGCCAAAGATTTTTCTGAAGGAAGGGTCCTGGCTGTTTTTCAGCCTCACAGGTATTCCCGCACTTTCGATCTTGAGGCAGAATTCTCGGAATGTTTTTACGGGTCGGATGTGTTCTTTCTAACCGACATATATTCGGCCGATGAAGACCCTCTTGAGGGCGCCAGTGTGGAAAGGCTTTTCGGCGCGATAGACAAGAGCAGGTTTGAGGATATACGTCTTCTGAAAAAGGACAGTATTCCCGAGGCTATATCGGATCTGGTAAAGGAGAATGATACCATACTCATATTGGGGGCGGGCGACATAAGAGAGATCTCCGGCGTTCTGCTTGAAAACATAAGGAAAAAAATGGGAGTCGCGGCGGCATAATGAAACAGGGAGTCGTAAACGACCTTAAGAAGATATACGCGAAGCGCGGGGGAGAAATAGAGGAGAACGCTGACCTGGCGGGGTTAAGCTCGATCCGAGTGGGAGGAAAGGCTAGAATTTTATGCTCTCCCTCGACAGAGGAATGTCTTGAGGAATCGTTGAAATGCCTGCGGGATGCGGGAGAGAAATACTTCATAGCCGGTAACTGCTCAAATGTGCTTTTCCCGGACCACTGTTTTGACAGAGCCGTCATCAAGCTTCCGGGGGGAGATTTTTCCTGGGAACAAAAAGGCAGGGAGCTGACGGTTTCTTCGGGTTTAAGGCTCTCATGCGTGTTAAGGAAGTGTTCCGACAGAGGGATCTTGGGGCTTGAGTGCATGTCGGGAATACCCGCTACGATCGGCGGGGCTATAAGGAACAACGCTTCATCCACGGAGGGCGCCATAACCGATACCCTTACAAGAATACAGGTGCTGGACGATTCAATGAAAAAGATATGGATCGAAAAACAAGATCTGCGTTTCGGCTATCGTTCTTTTTCCTGGCCGGGAGGGGGGGTAATACTTAAAGCGGTGTTCTCTCTCTCTGTTTCTTCCAAGGAGGAGGTCAGGGGCAGGATAAAAAAAGTGTTCCTTGATAAATGGGAAAAACAGCCCTGTGACAAAAGGACGCTTGGATGTGTTTTTAAGAACCCCGGGAAAGGTGGTCAAACAGCGTGGAGACTTGTCGACGGCGCCGGTATGCGCGGTAAGAGAAGGGGAGGCGCGGTGGTTTCGGAAAAACACGCTAACTTTATAATCAACGACAATCGGGCTACCAGTTTCGATGTCAGGGGACTTATAAGCGACATAAAAACGCGGGTCATGGATAAATTCGGTATCGAGCTTGAGGAAGAGATAGAGATAGTTGAAAGTTGAAAAACAAATACAACGGCATGAAAGTGAGGAAAAGACATGAGCGGCCGATCGCTATTTACAGGCGGAAAGGTTGGCATACTGGCCGGGGGGCCTTCGTCGGAAAGAGAAATAAGCCTTAAAAGCGGGCAGGCTGTAAAACGGGCTTTCGAGGCGGCAGGCATAGACTCGGTACTTATTGACGCGGCAGAGCGAGATCTTCTGGATGTCATAAGAAAAGAAAATGTCGATGTGGCTTTTATAGCTCTTCACGGTAAATTCGGAGAGGATGGGGCGGTGCAGGAGCTTTTGTCGGGTGCCGGTATACCTTACACGGGCTCTGGACCGGAAGCTTCACGTACGGCCCTCGACAAGCTTGCTTCCAAAGAGATGTTCCGTAAAGCGGGGCTTCTTGTCCCGGAGTCCCGAAGCGTATCATACGGTCAAGACACGGATAATGCGCTAAGAGACGCGAAAGTCCCTTGCGTGGTGAAACCGCGTTACGAGGGCTCCAGCATAGGGCTTACGGTTGTAAGACACCGGGAAGAACTCGCTCAGGCCGTCGAAAAAGGGCTCAAGTTCGGGGGAGAGGTCCTGGTGGAGGAATACATCCCGGGCAGGGAACTCACCGTGGGGGTCCTCGAGGAGAAAGCTCTTCCCGTGGTTGAGATAACCGTTTCAGGAGGGGTTTACGACTACGATTCCAAATATCGGTCGCAAAGCACCGTTTATAAAGTCCCGGCAGAGATAGGCAAGGACAACTTTGAACGCGCGCAGGAAGCGGGCATAGCCGCTCATAAGGCTCTGGGATGCAGAGGGTTTTCTCGTACGGACATAAGGATGACGTCCGACGGCCGGCTTTATGTTCTTGAGGTAAATACTATTCCCGGGCTTACGGAAAAGAGCCTTCTTCCCATGGCCGCTAAGGCGGCGGGATTTGATTTTGAGCTATTATGTGTTAAGATGTTGGAAAGCGCTTCTAACGGCAGGGTAAAGCGATAGGCGGAGACTATGAGCAGCGGAACTGTAAAAATATGGGGGTATAAGTTGTCCAGGAAAAACAAGCCGGTAAAAAAGAAACCCCGAAAATCTTCGGGATCGGGTTTCAGCACGGGGGATGTATTGCCTAAAGTGACGGCCTCGGTGATAGTTCTGTCGCTGGCGGTTTTTGCGGTTTTTTCGCTTAGACACTATTTTCTGAACAGTCCGACATTTGACGTTAAATACATAGCCGTTAATAAATCTTCTCCCGCCTCATTTCAGGGGGGGGAACAAGCTCTGGACAAAAGGTATTTGGGGCGAAATATTTTTTCGGTCGTACCTTCGCAAGTCGAGCTGCTCCTCCGTAAGGACTATCCTAACCTGAAAATGATAAGAGTTCGCAGGATATTCCCGGATACCGTCGAGGTGGACCTGGTGCCGAGGGAAAGTTTCGCCTGTATCGAAAGCGCCGGCGGCATAGTTCTTGACAGAGGGGGCATGGTGCTTTCGTCCGGTGAAATCCCCCCGGGGCTTGTTCGCGTCAAGGGAGTGAACTTTTTTCTCTCCAGGCCGCAACCCGGCATAGTGATCGGTGATAAGAACGTGGTTACCGCCCTGGGGCTTATCGACACTCTTCTCAACAGCGGAAAGATACTTAGGGGAGATCTCGAGTCCCTGGATGTTTCGGACCAGAACAATATCTGGGTGACGGCAAAGGGAGTTCCCGTTAATTTCGGTAATGACGATTTTGAGAGGAAAACGGTAACCTTGCGGGACATACTTTCGGACCCTAAGATAGATCTCGGCGGAGTGAGGTACATAGACCTCAGGTTTAAAGATCCGGTTTACGCGTACAAAAGAAAATAGGATTTTTCCCCGATAAAACTCGCCGTCCTGGGAACTCGGCGGAAAGAAAAAGAAAAAATGGAAAAAAAATTCGCGGTTATTGACGCCGGCAGCGAAGATACTTTCGCTTTGGCGGTACGTTTGGAAAAAAGTGGCCGGGCAGTGGTCGAGGCTTTTCACCGGGCTCGGTCTTCGGGTTTGTCGGACGGTTCGGTAACGGAAGTTTATCCCGCCGCTGAACATTTAAGGTCTCTTCTGGAAGGCCTTTCTAAAAAAGCCGATATGTCCTTCAGCGAGGTCTACGCCGGGATAAGCTCTCCTTCTGTCGAGGTTTTAACATCTTCCGCTTCCACTCTTATATCGAGGTACGGTCGTGAAGTTTCATCCAGGGATGTGCGTAAATGCGTCGAGATAGGATCCATGTCCAGGATACCGCTCGACAGGGAAGTGCTGCACAAGGTGGTCATGGGGTTTTCGGTCGATGGAGAAAGGTTTATCCGTGATCCGGAAGGACTTGAGGCGGTAAAACTTGGCGTTGAGGTCAACATAGTGACTATCGGAGCTACCGTCGTGAGGAACTTTTCAAAGACCATTGCCCAGGCGGGGTATATACCGGCCGGTTTTGTTTTTAGCCCCATGGGATGCGCTTCCAGAATACTCACGGAAGACGATAAACTGGACAGGACGGCCTTTTTTTTCGTAAGGGGGAAAAGGACTGAGGTACTTCTTTTTAATGCCGGGAATCTGGCGAACTGCTCGGTTTTCGACAGGTCTGTGGCCGATGGCCCCGATATGGGCGCCGGAGAAACGGAGTACGACGGGTACGGATGGTTTTTCAGGAATGTCCTGTCGATGAGAGGATGGAGCGATATGAGGAAGATCGTAGTTTCGGGAACAAAGTCTCTCCCGGATGATTTTCTGCATTCTTCCGAGAAGTTCCTGGGGCTTCCTATAAGGGCAGGGTTGCCTTTGCCTCATCCTTCGGAGGAGCTGCCCGAGGACGGAGCGCAGTACGCGACTGTTCTGGGTATACTCGACCAGATGGAAGTTTCTCGTCCCAAAAGACAGACCGAGAAAAACCCGCTTAAGAGGATGGTAAACGAAATAGCCGGAGTCATGGACGAGTATTTTTGAACTTTTACCGCCGGCAATGAAGAGTATAAGGGGAAAGTTATGCCAAAAGGGTCTATAGGGATAATCGGGTGCGGGAACATGGGCGGAGCTATCGCAAGCGGTATAGTTTCCCGTGGCAATTTCAGGAAGGCAGATGTTTATGTTTATGACAAAGACGCCGCCAAAGCGGAGGAGCTCTGTTCCAGGGTTGGATGCCGCAACGGCGAGTTGACACAGATAGTAAGAGGGTCCGATGTGATAGTTATAGCCGTTAAACCGTTGGATTTTTCAGGATTGTCGGGATCCATATCTGCCGATCTTGTGGACCAGACAGTAGTTTCGGTAATGGCAGGTGTCAGAATAAATGATATCGTATCGGGATTCGGAAAAAACATCCCGGTTGTCAGGGCGATGCCCAATCTTTGCGCCGGTATAGGACGGTCGGTAACTGCTTTATCGTTCAACGAACAAGCCGAAAAGGTACAGGCGGGAGACAGGGTCAGGGAAATATTCAGATGTATAGGGGATGTCGTTGATGTTAAGGAGACCATGATGGACATGGTCACGGCTGTTTCGGGCAGCGGTCCGGCGTATCTTTTTTCTCTGGCCGAGGCCATGATGGAGGCGGCGATAGTCGGAGGGTTAAGCCGTGAATCGGCGAAAGAACTGGTTCTGGGCACATTGTCAGGGGCTTCGGAACTTTTAAGGAAGTCTGACCATGAAGCGGCAGATCTTGTAAAGATGGTGGCTTCCAAGGGCGGTACCACAGAGGCGGCTCTTTCCGTTTTTTCCGATAAGGGCTTTAAAGAGATCGTGAAGGAGGCTGTCCTGGCGGCCAGGAACCGTTCTGCTGAAATGTCAGGAGGACGAAAGTAATGTTCATAGTGTCGGAACTTTTTTCGGGGCTTGCTCTCCTTGTGTCTCTGATCTTTAACGTTGTTTATTTCGTGCTTGTTGTGAGGATAATACTTTCCTGGGTGAACCCCGATCCTTACAACGAGATAGTGCAGACGGTTTATAAAGTGTCCGATCCCATCCTCTTGCCGTTCAGAAGACTCCCGCTTCAGTTCGGGGGGGTGGATTTCTCGCCTATAGTGGCTTTTCTCGCGCTGAGCGTTCTTAGGAATTTTACGGTGAACGTTCTGTACGGGCTGGCCTTGAGGTTCAACTGAGCTATGTCGGACTAAAAGGTGATATCCCGGAACTGTCGGGAGACGCGGGGTTATTATGAGAATAGAAGTGAAGGTTTTTCCAGGAGCCGGCAGGGAAGAGTTCGTGGAAAAAGACGGCATATTGAAGATATACGTTAATCCTTCGGCCGACAAAGGAAAAGCTAACGCCAGGGTTATAGAAATGGTGGCTGAGAAGTACGGTGTGAAAAAGCGGGATGTAAGCATAGTAAGGGGAAATGTCTCCCGCAATAAGGTCATGGAGGTCAGAGGTGCGAGAGAATAAAGTGCCCGGAAGAAAGATAGGAATCATCGGAGGGAGTTCTCTTTACTCCCTGGATGGACTGAAGATCACGGACAAGAGGAAAGTCAGGACACCTTTCGGAGACCCTTCGGATGAGATGGTTTCCGGCGTTCTGGAGGGAAGAGAGGTCCTTTTCATGCCCAGGCACATGAGAAATCACAGTCTTCTTCCCACCGAAATTAATTTCAGGGCCAATATTTACGCCTTTAAAGTAATGGGCGCGGGAAGCGTGATATCTGTCTCGGCTGTGGGAAGCCTTAAGGAAGAGATAAAGCCCATGGACATAGTTGTGGTAGACCAGTTTATTGACCGGACCAATCAGGGGCGGTCCACGACGTTTTTCGGAGACGGTATGGTGGCGCACATATCTTTCGCCGAACCTGTATGTTCGTATCTCAAAGACCTTATTTGCAGGGTTAATTCCGGTCTTTCCTCGGATCTGCATTGCGGGGGCACCTACGTGAACATGGAGGGTCCGGCTTTTTCCACGAAAGCGGAGTCGCTGCTTTATAAAAGCTGGGGAGCCGACGTAATAGGAATGACCAATATGCAGGAAGCCAGGCTGGCAAGAGAGGCGGGGATGTGCTACGCGACCATAGCTCTCGTGACGGACTATGATTGCTGGCGGACATCTTCCGGGGAGAGTACGGTCTCTGCCGATATGGTGCTTGAAAATCTGAGGCGCGGAGCCGAAACAGCGAAAAAGATGATACATAATACTGTGACCAGCATGCCCGAAGTTTTTCCCTGCGGATGCAAGGATGCTTTGAGGAACGCTATAGTCACAAAAAAAGAGGCTATACCTGGCGGTACGCTCAAAAAACTCAAACCGATCATAGACGGGTTCATATAGGATACTGACAGCATAAAAGAGAGGGGAAAATGTCGGAAACTGGCGGCTCTAAAAATTACAAGGATACTCTTAATCTACCAAAGACGGCTTTTTCGATGAAGGCCAATCTTCCCGAGAGGGAACCGGCCATGCTCCGGGAATGGGAAAAAGAGGGCATATACGACGCTATATTGACCGAAAGAGGAGCCAGCGGGGAAAAGTTCATCCTTCATGACGGTCCGCCTTATGCCAACGGCCACATACACGTGGGGCATGTTCTCAACAAGATCCTCAAGGATATAACGGTTAAGTACAAATCGATGAAAGGTTTCTTCGCTCCTTTTGTCCCCGGTTGGGACTGTCACGGCCTTCCGGTGGAGCATCAGCTTCTCAAGGAATTGAAAATATCGAAACATGAAATAGATAAGGTGGAGTTCCGGAAAAAAGCCTACGATTACGCTATGAAGTTCGTGAAGATACAGTCCGAGGAATTTAAACGTCTGGGAATATTCGCGGACTGGGATGAGCCATACTTGACCCTCACAAGCGGGTACGAGGCCGAGATACTCCGTTGCCTGGCCGATCTTTTTGAAAAAGGATACATATACCGAGATATTAAACCCGTTAACTGGTGTTCCAGCTGTGAAACCGCGCTGGCCGAGGCGGAAGTGGAGTATGACGACAAGGTTTCTCATTCCATATTCGTTAAATTTGATTCCGGCAGGGAGATCAGCGGTAAAAAAGTGAAATTCATAATATGGACCACGACTCCATGGACGCTTCCGGCCAACGTGGCGGTAGCTCTTCACCCGGATTTTTCGTACTCATTTGTGGAAGCCGGAGAGGAAGTGTGGGTGATAGCTTCGGATCTCGCGGCGAAGGTAATGGGAAAGGCGGGTACGAGCGGCGGGAAAACCCTCCGGAAAAAAACGGGAAAGGAAGTGGTGGAAGAGTTCGGGCATTGTTTTCACCCCTTTATAGACCGCAAGTCGGTACTTGTCCTTGCGGAGTATGTTACGCGTGAGGAAGGAACAGGCTGTGTCCATACCGCCCCCGGGCACGGGCAGGACGATCACTTTACGGGTAAAAAATATTCTCTGCCTACGATAATGCCCGTCGACGGTAAAGGAAAATTCACGGAAGAGGCTGGGGAGTTCGCGGGGCTTAATGTGCACAAAGCCGACGCCGCGGTCATAGAGAGAATATCCGCTCTTGGATGCCTTGTCAGGTCTGAGAAAATAACTCACTCATACCCGCATTGCTGGAGATGCAAGAACCCTATAATTTTCAGAGCCACCAAACAGTGGTTCCTTAAAGTGGATCACGCGGCTTTGCGCGATAAGCTTTCCGGGATCATAGAGAAGGATGTGGAATGGGTGCCTCCTTCGGGAAAAGAAAGGATAAGCGCGATGATAAAAACGCGGCCTGACTGGTGTCTCTCCAGACAGAGGTACTGGGGCGTACCTATACCCGCTTTTCGTTGCGGATCCTGCGGAGAATCTTTCACGGATGCCGACATAGTGAGGCATGCGGCTTCGCTCACCGAAAAGCACGGTTCCAATGTTTGGTTCGAAAGGTCCGCGGATGAACTTATGCCCAGCGGGAAGTCCTGTCCTCATTGCGGCGGTGAAGTATTTGAGAAAGAAAACGATATACTTGACGTTTGGTTCGATTCCGGGGTGAGCCACAGAGCCGTTCTTTTTCCCAGGAAGGAACTTTCTTTTCCCGCCGATATGTATCTTGAGGGGTCAGACCAGCATAGAGGATGGTTCCAGGCGGCGATAATAACATCCGCGGCCCTTGAGGGGATAGCCCCCTATAAGACGGTCCTTACACACGGATTTGTCGTGGACGGGGAAGGTAAAAAAATGTCAAAATCCACGGGAAACGTGGTTAAACCCGAAGAGGTAATGAAGAAATATGGCGCCGACATACTGAGGCTGTGGGTGGCGTCGAGCGATTATGAGACGGATGTGAAGATCTCCGCCGAAATACTCGAGAGGCTCGCCGACGGTTACCGCAAGATCAGGAATACTTACAGGTTCCTTCTGAGCAATCTTTACGATTTTGATCCGGATAAGGACGCGGTGCCTCTTGAAGGGCTTTCCGAGGCCGACAGATGGATGCTTTCCAGGCTTGCCTGGCTGGAACAGGAGACGGATGAAGCATACGGGAAAAGCGAGTTCCATAAGGTCTACAGGTCGGTGTATGACTTTTGCGTGTACGAGATAAGCGCTCTGTACATGGATTTTATGAAAGACCCGCTGTATATACTGCCCGCGTGTTCACGGGAGAGAAGATCCCATCAGACGGTCGTTTTCAGGCTTCTTAGTTCTATAGCCCGGTTGATGGCTCCGATACTGTGTTTCACTGCCGACGAGGTCTGGGGACAGGTTGTTTTTAAAGGCAAGAAAAAAAGCGTTCATCTCGAGCTATGGCCGACAAAAGATCGGCCCGGAGACAGGCCGTTAAGGGACTTGGCTCTTGAGAAAAAGTGGGAGAGGCTTCTCTCTCTTAGGGATTCAATGATGAAACTTCTCGAGGAGGAAAGAGCGAAGGGAGTAATAGGAAGTTCGCTCGATGCCGCTGTTTTTACGGACTGCCGCGACAAGGAAGAGATGTCATTACTTTCGGAGAATGCTCTCCTTTTAGCCTCGATACTCAAGGTGTCTCATTTTGAGGCCGCATGTTCGGGAAAAGGGGGATCTGAGATCCCGGGTTTTTCTTCGAAGGCAAGGATAGAAAAGGCTCCCGGGGTGAAGTGTCCCAGGTGCTGGAACTATACTGGGACCATAGGAGAGAATAAAGATTTTCCGGACGTCTGTAAAAGATGCGCCGACGCAGTTTCGGGCCGGGCGGGATATGATGGAAAGTAGAGACAGACTGAACGCGGCGGATATCCTCTCCATGCCTTTGAGCGGCGGTATACTAATGGCTGTTCTCGCGGTGACGGTATATTTTCTGGACCGTTTCTCCAAGAACGCGGTTTCATCCGGTATGACGGAGGGAGAGAGTTTTTCCATTCTGCCGGGGGTTTTTCACCTAACGCTAGTTCACAATACCGGAGGCGCGTTCGGCATATTGAAAGGCAATACTGACATCTTTAAATTTTCAGCTATCCTGTTCACCTTTGTTGCCGTTCTTTATACGTCTTTACGGTGGCGTTTTCTGGCGATACGCGATAAAGTTTCGATATGTCTTATCCTGGGCGGGACTCTGGGTAACCTTTTCGACAGGGTAAGGCTTGGATATGTCGTGGATTTCATTGACCTAAGGATATGGCCGGTCTTTAACATAGCCGATTGCTGTATAACCGTGGGAGCGGCGGCGCTAATTTTTTCCGCTCTTTTTCCGCGTCAACGGGAGAACTAGATGCATAGGATACTTTTCAGTATGGGGCCTGTAACTTTCTATTCCTACGGGTTCTGTGTGGCTATAGGAGTGGCTCTGGCCGTGCTTTTCTCGGTAAGACAGGCCGGAAAGGAAGGGATAAAACAGTCGGACGCGCTGGACATATTGACTGTCATGATACTGGGCGGGATAGCCGGAGGGCGTCTTCTTTTTGTGCTTATAAACCGCGAGCTGTACGCTGAGGATCCGCTCAGGGCGTTCAACCTGAGCGAAGGCGGGATGGCTTTTCAGGGAGCGCTTTTTCTAAGTCTTGTTTCGGGGGCTGTGGCATGCTTCCTTAAAAAGATCTCTTTTCTTAAATTCAGCGATGTCGTGGCCCCTTATCTGGCTTTAGCCCATTCCGTAGGAAGAATAGGATGTTTTATGAACGGGTGTTGCTACGGAAAGCCTGTTGTTTCCGGGATTTCTGTGATGTTCCCCGGGGATACGGTGAGGAGGATCCCGATACAGCTGTACTCAAGCGCGGGACTTTTCTCGATATTCCTGCTGCTGCTTCTTATCAGGAAAAGAAAGAAATTCGACGGGTACCTCTTATCCATGTATCTTATGATGTACGCCGCCCTAAGATTCATATTGGACAATTTCAGAGGGGATGATCTGGTCAGGGTCAACGATATTACTCTTTCTCAAGTTATAAGCGCCTGTATTCTTGCGGCTGGCGCGCTCATTTACGCCGCGGGTAAAACGGCTCTCTTTTTGAAACCGCGGGCCGGCGCGGGAGGAGATAAGAAATGCCGGAACTAAGGGAATTTGAGGCCAAAGAGCAGGATTCAGGAACACGGGTGGATAAGTGGATAGCCACGATGCTGGGAGAAGGTTATTCCCGTACGCAGGTAAAATCGCTTATTGAGGCAGGGGCAGTAAAACTGAACGGCCGACCGGTAAAGGCAAGGTACGCGGTGTCTCCCGGAGACAGGATAGAGCTCAGTATACCTGAGGCTGAAAGCCAGGACGTCGAGCCCGAGAATATCCCCATTTCGATATTGTACGAGGATGAGCATGTCGTTGTGGTGAACAAACCGGCCGGAATGGTCGTTCACCCCGGAGCCGGTAACTTTAAGGGGACTCTGGTCTCGGCTCTCCTATACCATCTGGGGACTTTACCGGGATCCGTCGCGGGGGCTAACCGTCCCGGGATAGTGCATCGCCTTGACAAGGATACTTCCGGCGTAATGGTGGTTGCCAAGACAGAAAAGGCCATGAGGTCTCTCGCGAAGCAGTTCCAGAAAAGGGCCGTAAAAAAAACTTATATCGCTCTTGTAAGCGGCAACGTGGAAATGGATAATGGTATTATCGACGCGCCGATCGCCAGGCAGAAGATGGACAGGAAGAAAATGGGAGTGGAATTTTCTTCCGGAAGGACGGCCAGGACGGTGTACCATGTCGTTGAAAGGTTCGGAGACTTTACTTTGGTGCGGATAGATCTCTTTACCGGCAGGACCCACCAGATCAGGGTGCACATGAAACACATCGGGAACCCGGTGGCCGGTGACCAGGTTTACGGTGGGAAAGGAGAGTTTCCCCGGCAGGCGCTTCACGCCGAAAAACTGGGATTTACGCACCCCGAGACATCGAAAAACGTGGAATTTTCAGCCAAAATGCCGGAAGATATGGCGGAGTTTATCCGGAAGGTCAAATCGGCCCGGGAAGAAAGGAAAAGTACAGCATGGAATGGAAGATAAAAGGCATACGCGGGGCTCTCAGTGGAGAGGTCAGGGTGCCTCCGGATAAAAGCGTTTCACACAGGGCTATCATGTTCGGCGCTATTTCCAGGGGGACACTTCGAATAAGCAATTTTTTGTTCGCGGAAGATTGCATGCGGACTTTCGAGGCTTTCAGGGAAATGGGCTGTGAGATAAAGAAACAGGGAAACGATGTTGTGGTCAACGGGGTAGGGCTTAAAGGGCTGCGCGCCAGTCAAAAGGATCTGTATCTGGGAAATTCAGGCACGACGATGAGGATAATCTCGGGCATTATAGCCGGCGCGGGATTACCGGCGGTCCTCACAGGAGACAAGTCTCTTTCAGGCAGGCCCATGGGCAGGATAATAAAACCACTTAAGGAGATGGGAGCTGGTATTTCCGGAACGGATGGTGACAGGCCCCCTTTAAAAATAGAAAAAATTTCAGGCACGCTCAAGCCCATACGCTACGTTTCTCCGGTACCCAGCGCCCAGGTGAAGTCCTGCGTTCTGGCCGCGGGTCTCTATGCCCCGGGCATAACTTCGGTCACCGAAAACTTTCAGTCTAGGGACCACACGGAACGCATACTGGAGCACTTTTCGGCGGAAATAAAAAGAGAAGGTCTTACCACAAGCGTGACTGGACAGAAGGAGCTAAAAGCGGCCGATGTCTCCGTCCCCGGGGACATATCCAGCGCCGCTTTTTTTATTTCAGCCGCGTCCGTCATCGAAGGGTCTGAGATGATTTTGCGCGCTGTGGGGCTTAATCCTACCCGGACTGGAATGCTTGACGTTCTCTCCCGCATGGGCGCCGATATCAGTGTGCTCGACAAAAGAGGAGGGATAGAGCCGGAAGGGGACATAAGAGTACGGGCGGCTTCTCTTAAAGGGACTGTCATAAAAGCCGAAGAAATCCCCCTTCTTATAGATGAGGTCCCGGCGATAATAGTGGCTGCCTCCAGGGCCCGCGGCGAGACACGCATAAACGGTATCGGGGAGCTGAAGGTAAAGGAAAGCGACCGGGTGAAATGCATGACGGAAAACCTGAAACTCATGGGGTATGAGATCTTCGAGGAAGAGGGAGCGTTGGTCGTTCCTGGGGGAGGCGGAACCTTAAAAGGAGCTTTGCTTAACAGCTACGGCGATCACAGGATAGCCATGAGCATGGCTGTAGCGGCTCTTATGGCGGATGGTGAGACCCTGATAAGGGATACGGCATGCGTGGATACTTCATACCCCGGTTTTATGAGGGATCTTGAGAGCGTGAAAAAATAACGTATTCTGTGTTGCTCATTAAAGTTAGGACGCGTGACAGGGGAAAAATGGATTGACAAAACATAGGGCATCTGTTAACATTCTAACGGTTTGTATCTTTTTCAAAAAAAACGGCGGTTCGACCATATGATGAAACAATATCTTACAGATCTGGCTGACAATCTTCTCGGCATGTTCTCGAGCGATATGGGTATAGACCTTGGAACGGCCTCGACCCTTGTGTATCTCAAGAATGAAGGTATCGTCTTATGCGAACCTTCCGTAGTCGCCATAGAGGCAGGCACTTCGAATGTTCTTGCCGTGGGAGAGGAAGCGAAACGCATGCTCGGACGTACCCCCGGCAATATAGTGGCCATACGCCCCATGAGGGACGGGGTCATAGCCGATTTTGAGATAACGGAGAGTATGCTCAGGTATTTCATAAAGAAAGTTCACAATTCCCGCAGGCTGGTAAGGCCAAGGGTGGTCATAGCCGTTCCTTCAGGTATAACAGAGGTCGAGAAAAGAGCTGTTAAGGATTCGGCTATGCACGCGGGAGCCAGAGAGGTATACATGATAGAGGAACCTGTCGCGGCCGCGATAGGGGTAGGTCTTCCGATACAGGAGCCTTCAGGGAACATGATAATCGACATCGGCGGCGGCACGACTGAAATGGCTGTCATATCGCTTGCCGGCGTGGTTTTTTCGAAGTCCATAAGGATAGGCGGAGATGAAATGGACGAGGCGATAATCAACTATATGAAGAGGACTTACAACCTTCAGATAGGAGAGCGCACAGCGGAAGAAATAAAGATCCGAACAGGGTCAGCTTATCCCATGGAGCAGGAAGTCGTAATGGAAGTAAGGGGCAGGGACCTCGTGGCGGGCCTGCCGAAGATGACTACGATAAACAGCGACGAGATAAGAGAGGCTCTTGCCGAGCCGATAGCTCAGATAGTAGAGGCTGTGCGTATAACCCTGGAGAGGACTCCTCCGGAACTTTCGGCGGATCTTATGGAGAAAGGGATAATACTCGCGGGAGGCGGATCTCTGTTAAGGGGCCTGGATAAACTTATCTCGGAAGAAACCGGTCTTCCTGTTCATCTGGCTGATGATCCGCTTACGGCCGTGGCTCTTGGGACGGGCAAGGTACTCAGTGAACTTAAATATCTTAAGAGACTTACGGTCGGTTCGAGCCTTCACAAATAACTCTTAGTTGATCAATGTGCCTAAATTTTCGGCTCGGAAAAGAAGCATTGTAGCTCTGGTAGTACCGCTGGGCGTGGCGGTCCTTCTGATATTCTTCCCACCTGTTTTCAATTTAGCTAAGGCAGTTTCGCTTAAGGTAGTCACCGCTCCTGTGGTTGTTTTTAATTCAGCGGTTAAATATTTCAGATCCAGACGTTCACTTGACAGAGAAAACTTCGCGCTTAAAGCGAAAGTAACGGAACTTTCCCTCGAGCTGGCCAGGGCGAAAGGACTCGTCGCCGAGAACAGGCGGCTTAAGGACCTTCTGGACTTAAAAGAAGGTCTGGGGTACGAGACGATATCAGCTGAGGTCATAGCAAGGGATCCCAATAACTGGATAGGGTCATTTACGGTCAATAAAGGGTCCGGGAACGGGATAAAAAAGGGCGCGGCGGTATGCTCCTCCAAAGGGCTTGTGGGAAGGGTGGCGGATGTATACCCGCAAACAAGCCTTGTTATGCTTGTCACACATCCGGGGTTCCGGGCCGGCGGGATGCTTGTGGAGACCGGTCTTAACGGCGTTGTGGAAGGGGACGGAAAAGGCCACGCGCGGCTTCTTTATCTTCCGCTGGATTCGGAAGTGCGTCTTGGCCAGACCGTTGTAACATCAGGGCACAGCAGGGAATTTCCAAAGGGCGTGGTGATCGGACGGGTTATCTCGGTGGAGAAAAACGCCACGGGGCTTTTTAAGAACGCGGTTTTGAAGCCCGAAGCCAGCGCCTATGAGCAGGATGAAGTAATTTGCCTTAAATGAAAAACCGACTTACCGCGTACACGATACTTATAGCGTCTATTTCAGGGCAGCTTTTTGCCCTGAAATATTTCAGGTTTTTCCCGGATCTTACCTTTCTTTATACGGTGTTTTTCGGTATTTTTTACGGTCCGTATGAGGGTGCCGTAATGGGCCTGGCCGCGGGTTTTTTGAGAGCGTGCTTTTCTGTCGGAACATCAGGGCTGGACATGTTCATGCTGCCCGTGACGGCATATGTTTCATATCTTTTCTCCGAACTTTTTTATAAAAAGAACCCGTTGTTCCAGGTCCTTATGTCGCTCTCCGGTTTTGTTTTTTTTATCTCAGCCCAGGCTTTTTTCCTGGGCGGCGTGTACGATCTGGATATGAAGTTGACCGATGTCCTTTCGGAGAGCCGGTGGCAGATATCCCTGACAGTCCTGGCGGCTCCTTTTATTTTTCCACTATGGTGCGGGATCTTGAGGACAGGCGAATAGAATGAACAGGATAAAAGCCCTATCGCTGATAATGGTCTTTTTCCTTCTTATTACCGTGGCCGGCCTTATTTTCGTGCAGGTTTTCATGTATGAGAAGTATAAGGCTATGTCGGAAGATAACAGGCTGAAGATAGTGCCTCTTCCGGCTCCGCGGGGCGGAATAACGGACAGGAACGGGGAAGATCTGGTAAAAGATGAACTTGCTTTCAACGTTTCTTTAAAATATCCGGGTAAAAACTCCCCCGAGATACCTTTAGCTGAGCTTGCCTCGGCGATAGGAGTTAAAGAATCTGTCCTGCAACAAAGGTTATCGGAAGCTAAAAAAAACCCCTTTGTCTCTCTTCCCGTGGCTATGGATGTCGGCATAGAAAAGGCGATAAGGGTCGCTGAAATAGGGTCTGAAAATCCGGGGATAGTGCTCGACGTTACTTCAAAGCGGCGCTATTTCAGGGGAAGGTCATCATCCAATATATTGGGATATGTGGGCCTGATAAACCGGGAAGAGCTTGAAATACTCAAGCCATACGGGTTCAGGATGGATGATCTTATGGGACGGTCCGGGCTCGAGCGGTATTATGACGACTACCTTCGCGGCAGGCATGGAGGAAAACAGGTAGAAGTCGACAACAGGGGCAGAGAGGTGAGGGTTCTGGGGCTGAAGGAACCCGCAGCCGGCAAATCGCTTAAACTTACCGTAGACGCCGGACTTCAGGATTTTTGCGACAGTCTTCTCGAGGGAAGGGCGGGAGCCATTGTGGTTATGTCTCCGGAAACAGGAGAGATCTACGCCCTTTCGAGCGCGCCGAATTACGATCCTAACATCTTTGTAAACCCGTCGCGGGGCAGGGAAGTGTCAGGTGTTCTCAAGGACAGAGGACATCCCCTGCTTAACCGGGCGGTGTCCGGAGTATATCCTTTGGGGTCTGTTTTCAAGCTTGTTATGGCCACAGCCGGTATTGAAACGGGAGTCATTTCCCCCAATACCCATTTTAACTGTTCTGGCAGCATCTCATCGGGAGGAAGGGTTTTCCACTGCTGGAACAAGGACGGGCATGGAGAGATAGACGTGAAAGACGCTATAAAAGTTTCTTGTAATGTTTTTTTCTGGAGGATAGGGCTTCTTCTGGGTCCGGACAGAATAGCTTCTTACGCTTCGAAAATGGGCATGGGGAGCCTCACGGGGGTAGACCTGCCTTTTGAGGCGGCCGGAACGCTTCCTTCCGAAAGTTGGAAAAAAAAGACGATGAAGGACGAGTGGTATACGGGCGAGACGATGAACTATTCCGTGGGACAGGGGTATTTTTTGTGCACCCCCATACAGACGGCGCGTATGGTCTCGGTTCTGGCGAACGGCGGATACCTTGTGAGGCCTTACATAGTCGAGGAAATAGACGGAGTCAGCGTAGCGCGCAAAGAAAAGATACCTCTAGGGATCTCCGGGAAAACAATGGACACGGTCAGAGAGGGGATGAGGAGGTCTGTTAACGAAAGTAGAGGTACCGGAGTGAAGGCAAGGCAGAAAGATTTTGTCGTGGCCGGCAAAACCGGTACCGCGCAGACTTCCCGAGACGAGGATCATGCCTGGTTCGCGGGGTTCGGTCCATTCGACAGGCCGAAGCTTACGGTGGTTGTTTTCGCGGAATACGGAGGAAAGGGCGGTTATTTTTCGGCGGAGACAGCGGGAAAGATATTTTCGAAAGCAAAAGAGATGGGGATCATATGATAACAGGGATTCGCGGCCGCATGGACAAGGTCCTTTTAACGGCCGCGGTAGTCGTATCGCTTTTAGGGATAGTCTTTGTGCACAGCGCCACCTGGGGGCAGGCTCCCTCATGGGGTTTTTTAAGCGCGATGGCGTTACGCCAGCTTTTCTGGGTAATGGCCGGCTTCGTATGTCTTTTTCTTGCCGCCAACATAGATTACAGGGCCATAGTAAATTACGCGTATCCCGCTTATATTTTAAGCCTTGGAGCGCTGATATTTCTTCTCTTGTTCGGCGGAGAGCGTTACGGCGCCAGGAGATGGATAGGCTTGGGCCCGCTTTCCGTTCAGCCGTCCGAGTTTTTGAAAATAACCGTTATTCTGGCGCTTGCTTATTTCCTGGGGGAGAGAAGGGACAAAAAAGGCTCGTTCGGCAATTTTGCAGGCAGCTGCGCCATAGTCGCCCCGGGGGCGCTTCTTATATTTCTTCAGCCGGATCTGGGGACGGCGCTGGTACTTGTGCCCATACTTTTCGCATGTCTCTTCGTCAGCGGTGAAAGAGTAAGATACATGGCAGTCAGCATAGCCGCCGGGTTCGCTTGTCTGCCGGTATTCTGGAGCATACTTAAGGATTATCAGAAAACCCGGCTTCTGGTTTTTATTAATCCGGATCTTGATCCCCTGGGCGCGGGGTACACGATAATCCAGTCCAAGATCGCCATAGGTTCGGGTGGTTTGGCAGGTAAGGGCTGGCTTAACGGTACGCAGAACTATCTAAGGTTCCTTCCCGAAAGGCATACCGACTTTATTTTTTCCGTGATAGGCGAAGAACTCGGATTTATGGGGGCCTTGTTAGTTCTTGGCGTTTTTTCGGTGATCATCTGGAGAGGGCTCAGGATAATATCAGGGACAAAGGATATTACGGGCAAGGCCTTGGCTGCCGGTGTGATAACGCTGATAGCTTTTCAGGTTTTTGTCAATATTTCAATGACCATAGGTTTTATGCCGGTAGTGGGTCTTCCTCTGCCTGCCATAAGTTACGGAGGTTCCAATACGGTGGCAACGCTTACCGGAATAGGTTTACTTTTAAGCGTAAGCAGAAAGGCGGACATATGATAGAGATACAGAGCCTGCTGACGGATGTTCAAAAACCGGCCCGTTATACGGGAGGGGAAGTGAACAGCGTGAAAAAAACTTTTTCCGACGATACCGTCAAGGTGGCTATATCTTATCCCGACATGTACGAAATAGGGATGAGCTATCTGGGGCTTAAGATCATATACCACATGCTCAATGAGATGGACGGTGTTCTCTGCGAGAGGGTTTTTATGCCCGCAGGAGACATGATCGAAGGGCTTAGAAAACAGGGAAAATATCTTTTCAGCCTGGAATCGCGCAATGCCCTGAGGGATTTTGATATACTTGGTTTTTCCCTTTCCTATGAACTTACCTACACGAATGTGCTGGCTATCATGGACCTCGGCGGGGTTTCCGTGAGGTCGCGGGACAGGAAAGAGGATGAACCCCTTGTTATAGCCGGAGGGGTGTGCGCTTTGAACCCGGAACCTATGAGCGATTTCATAGACGCTTTTCTGCTGGGTGACGCGGAAGACCTTCTGCCGGATTTTATAAAAAAGTTCAGGTATCTGAGAGATAAGGGATTGCCGCGCAAGGACATTCTGCTGGAACTTGCCAGGATAGAAGGTGTTTATGTGCCGTCCCTTTATGAAAACGGGAATGAGTCAGCGGGCTGTGTTCCTCTGCCGGGGACGGAAGGTATACCCAATAAGATAAGAAGCGCCAAGGTAAAGGACCTGGACAAGGCTTTTTATCCCGTAAGGCAGATAGTGCCTCACATACGCATAGTGCATGACAGGATAGCCGTCGAGGTGATGAGGGGCTGTCCCAACAGGTGCAGGTTTTGCCAGGCCGGAGCGGTTAACAGGCCCGTCCGGGTGAGGAGCGAAAAAAAAATAATGGAGATATGCCATGAGAGTTACAAGTTTACCGGCATGGAAAATATCGCGCTTCTTTCTCTATCCAGCGTCAATTACCCTTATCTTGTCCCCGTGGCAAAGGCGATTAACAGGGACTTTGCGGAGTATGGTGTAGGCCTTTCCATACCGTCGCTCAGGGTGCAGGATTCCTTTTACGAGCTTCCCGAGATACTCTCGGTGGTCAAGAAGGCCGGGCTTACATTCGCTCCTGAATCTGCCGACCCCGGAGTGATAAAGGCCATTGCTAAAGATATAGACAAGGATGTGCTGCTCAAGTCGGTTAAGGCCGCGTTCGAAAAATCGTGGCGAGCGGTGAAGCTTTATTTCATGGTAGGGTTCCCGCAGAGCCCGGACGGCGAGGAAAAAAGCATAGTTGAGCTGGCAAAAAAGGTCTCGTCCATGCGGGGAGGAAGGCCCAGGGACGCCGCTGAGGTCAGTCTCAGCGTCAATCCCTTTATTCCCAAGCCGCATACGCCTTTTCAGTGGTACGGGATGAAAAGCCGCGCTGAGCTCGAGGAAAAAAGGAAAAGGCTTCTTTCTCTATGCGGTCCCGAGAGAAAGATCAAGATAAGCTTTCATAATGTCGAACAGTCCCTTCTTGAGGGCGCCCTGGCAAGAGGCGACAGGAGAGTTTCATCAGCCGTGTACTCCGCGTGGAAAAAGGGAGCTATGATGGACGGCTGGACGGAAAGTTTCAAACCCGGGGTCTGGGATGAGGCGTTTTCCGAGAACGGGCTTTCGGTTGAGGC
>CAYQUS010000001.1:3301-157946 GCA_964421015.1 uncultured Planctomycetia bacterium | reverse complement strand
TCAAACCCGGGGTCTGGGATGAGGCGTTTTCCGAGAACGGGCTTTCGGTTGAGGCTATGGCAACAAGAAGTTTCGGAGTGGATGACCCCTTACCATGGGGGCACATCGACAGCGGAGCAGGCGCGGATTTCCTGAAAAAAGAATTTATAGATAGTCTGCCTTGAATCCGCAGGAAACCTCTTTTTCTACCTTCTTTTCTCTCAACTTTGACTTTCTAAGATTAATAATGTATTATTATAATCCCGGCCTTGTTCGGGTTATTTTTGCTTTATAAGCTTTCAGGAGGCGGTTTTGTCCATTTCTAAGAAAACTATTCTCGAGAGAAAAAGCTTGAGATGGAAAATTACCGTAGCGTTCCTTTCGATGTCGGTAATACCGACCCTGGCTATGTTGTATCTCGTTCTTGACAACGTGGATATTTCTTCCGTGAACGTCTACCAGATTGTGATAGTGCTGGGGCTTTGTTCCTGGCTGGCGGTGGCGGGCCACATAATGGTAAAGCAGATAGTTGAGGCTATAGCCGGGATAGCGAGGGAGACCAAGCTGATAGCCCAGGGGCAATACGATTTCAGGATGCTCCAGCATACAGATGCGGAGCTTAAGGACATAGCCGAAGCTATAAACTCGATGACAGACAGGATGAAAGGGTACATATCCGAACTAAAAGAATACGGCAATAAGTCTTTCGAGCTGAATTCTAAAATACGGAAAAAAGTCACCACCCTGACCAATCTTGTGAAAATGGGAGAAATGATCTCTTCAGGGGAGGAATTCAGGGAAGTGGCTTCTTTCGGGGCAAAGAGCATTTCAGAGGAAACTGGCGGGTGCCCCACGGCGGTTTTTCTAAAAGGACGGGATTCGAGGTACGTTCTTGAGGCCTCGACCGGGGGTAACTACCATGGCGGGAAGCTCATTGCGGACACAATGAGCCACCTTGAATACGTAGAGGGGCTTCTTAAAACGCATGAATTTGTGGTAGTTGACGCGTCGGCCGAAAGTGAGATCTGGCAAAAAGACGCCCGAAAAAGAATAGGCGGAACAAATGCCATATTCTTCTCCATGAACTCTCTTTCAGGGCACGCCGGAATAGTAGCGGCATTCAAAACCGGAAAGGACTCTGTTTTTAGCTTCGAGGAAATCGAGGCAGTAAGCGCGTTCCACAACGAAATCGTTCTTTCGTACAGAAGCATGGAGGCCGCGGAGAAGATAAAAAGCCTTGAGGTAATAGACAGGAACACCGAGGTGTATTCTGAGAACTACATGAGGGAAAGGCTGGACGACGAGGTATCGAGGGCAGTTTACTACCGAAGGCCCTGCTCGTTCATAATAATCGATGTCGATGGTATGGACGGAAAACTTTCCGGTCTTGAAAAAAAGGAAAGGGAAAAGATCCTTAAAGAGATAGCTTCCGTTCTTTCCGGTATATGTCCGGCTACCGGCAAACTCGGGATGTTCGGGGCCCTTGAGTTCGCGATGGTCCTTCCCGAGGTGAATAAAAGAGGGGGGCTAGAGATAGCTGAAACGGTACGCCGGGACATATGTTCCAGGGCGTTTTATCCCTGGGGAAAAGGTATTTTAACGGCTTCTATAGGAGTCGGAGAAAACCCTATTGACGGCGCTTCGGCCGAGGCCGTGGAAGCCAGGGCCAGGGGGTTTACTGAGAAGGCGAGGCTTTCCGGCGGGAATGTTGTTGTCGGGGAATAACTTGTTTCAAAAAACGGAGAGGGAGAGCATTATGAGAGAAGACCTTAAAGCAATATTATCGGATATGCCGGCAAAGAACGCCTCAGATCTGCACATAAGCGCTAACGCCCCTCTTCACTACAGGGTGGACAGCGGTCTTGTTAAGGTTAACGATAAGGTGCTGACAGGCAACGATTCCCGGGACCTGGCCTACAGCATGATGTCAGACGAACAGAAAAAGAAGTTCGAGGACCAGAAAGAACTGGATTTTTCCATACAGATCGAGGACGTGGGAAGGTACAGGGTCAACGTTTTTCTCCAGAGGGGAGAAGTGGGAGCCGCAATAAGGCTGATACCGTTCAAGATCAACACTCTCGCCGAATGCGGCCTTCCGGTTAACGTCGCTAAAAAACTGTGCATGGCGCACAGGGGTCTGGTTCTCATCACGGGGGCTACGGGAAGCGGTAAGTCCACGACCCTCGCGGCCATGATAGACGAGATAAACAATACCAGGAATTGCCACATAGTTACAGTGGAGGATCCGATAGAATTCGTGCATAAGAACAAAAAAGCGGTAATAGACCAGAGACAGGTAATAGAGGATACGCGTTCTTTCTCGAATGCCCTGCGTCACGTACTCAGGCAGGATCCTGATGTAATACTGATAGGTGAGATGAGGGACCTTGACTCGATAGAACAGGCCATGATAATAGCGGATACGGGGCATCTTGTGTTCGGGACGCTCCATACTTCCGACAGTACCCAGACAATAAACCGAGTGGTGGATGTTTTTCCGGCCCACCAGCAGAAACAGATAAGGGCTCAGCTTTCTTTCGCTCTTGTGGGCATAATATCGCAGCAGCTTATTCCCAGGAAGGACCGTCCCGGAAGGGCTCTTGCGGCTGAAGTGCTGATAGCGACACCGGCAGTCAGAAGCTCCATACGCGACGCCAAGGAACATCAGATATATTCGATAATACAGACTTCCCAGAAATTCGGGATGGTGACCATGAACCAGTCCCTGGTAGAACTTGTCTCGTCCGGGGCTATTTCCAGGGAAGAGGCTATCGGAAGGGCGAATGACGTGGAAGAGCTCCTTAAGATGCTGGGATAGTCTTGTTTTTAAGGACAGGAGAAAAAAGTGGTTTTACCGGAAAACGAAAAAAGAAAAAAACTCGGAGAGATACTTAAATCCTCCGGACTTATATCTGAGCAGCAGCTTCAGAAGGCCCTTGAGTTCCAGAAGGGTGAAGGCGGGCTCATAGGTGAAATACTCATAAAACTGGGTTTTGTGGGAGAGATAGATATAGTTCAGGCGCTTACGACCCAGTACGGGTTTCCCTACATTCCCGTGGAGAATTATGAGCTCAACCAGGAGATGACAAAAGTCATACCCGAGAATATGGCAAGGCAGTACGGAGTGGTGCCCATAGACGTGATGGGAGATATCCTTACCATAGCCATGTCCAATCCGCTCAACGACAAGGCCATAGAGGACGTGGAGACACTTACAAAGAAAAAGGTGCAGGTTTTTATAGGCACGGTCACTGGTATATCCGGAGCGCTTAACAAACTTTATAAAAAGAGGTAATGCAAAAAGGATAGAAATGGCCCTTCCCATTACTGAAAAGATATCCAGTCTGCTGATAAAAAAAGGGCTGGTTACGGCGGAAGCCCTCGAGAAAGCCAGAGGAATATGCCTCGAAAAAGGCGGAAGCCTCAGCGACGTTCTTGTGGGTATGAACGTTGTTTCGAAACAGGATCTTCTTTCAACTCTCAGCGAAGGCCTGGGGTTCCCCCCCATAAAGTTGTCTTATTTCAGGGTGGATGAGGAGACACTCGGGCTCATTCCCAGAAAAGTAGCCTTCATGTACAAGGTTCTCCCTATATCAAGGGTAGGGAAAATGCTTACTGTGGCCATGTCCGACCCTCTTAACGTAATGGCTCTCGATGATCTTAAGGTAATGACCAATCTTGAACTCAGCCCCGTAATAGCTTCCGAAGAGGATATTACTGAGGCCGTACAGAAGTATTATGAGAAATCAGCCGATGAAGAGATAAGCAAGATAGTCGAGGAAATAGAGGATGCGCAGATAGAAACCGTGTCGGAAGGGGAGGACAGCGTTTCCACGGCGGAACTTCTGAAAATAACAGAGGAAGCTCCTGTGGTCAAGCTTACGAACATGATACTTTCCAGGGCGATAAAAGACCGGGCCGGAGACATCCTCATAGAACCGATGGAAGACCGCACCCGCATAAGGTACAGGGTGGACGGGGTCCTGACGGAAAGTTACAACCCTCCCAGAAAATTCCACCAGGCGCTTGTTTCCAAGATAAAGGTGCTTGCCGATCTTGACATAACAGAGCGGCGGCTTCCCCAGGACGGGCGTTTCCAGGTCAAGATAGAAGGCCGGAAAGTTGATTTCAGGGTGTCGGTCGTGCCTTCGAGTTTCGGAGAGAAAGTGGCTCTCAGGGTTCTCGACAAACAGCAGGCCATGACAGACCTTGATATGCTGGGACTTAAGAAGAAAGATATCGATACGATAAGGGAAGTGAGCAGGAAACCTCACGGGATGATACTCGTGTGCGGTCCCACAGGATGCGGAAAGACAACCACCCTGTATTCGATACTGAAACATGTGGACGCTCCCGGGAAAAATCTGGTTACGGTAGAGGATCCCGTAGAATACGAGTTCTGGGGGGTCAACCAGGTAAGCATAAACGAAGAGATCGGGCTGACATTCGCAGCGTGCCTTAGGTCTATCTTAAGACAGGACCCGGACGTAATAATGGTGGGAGAGATAAGGGACCATGAGACTCTGGACATTGCCATAAAATCGGCTCTTACGGGACATCTGGTCTTAAGCACTCTTCACACTAATACGGCGGCGGGCGCCATAGTGAGAATGGTAAATATGGGAGTGGAACACTTTCTAATAACCTCATCGGTGGAACTGATAGCCGCCCAGAGGCTTATAAGGAAACTTTGTACGGATTGCCGCAAGCCTTATACTCCTCCGGAAGAACTGGCCAGAAAATACGGGATAGTGGATGAAAACGGGAATATACCCGAAATATACTCCCCGGTGGGATGTAAGAGGTGCCTCAATTCCGGGTATAAGGGCAGGATCGCCATAGTGGAGTGCCTGGTGCTTTCTCCCAAGATAAAAGACATAATTTTCAGGGGAGGACAGGAGTTTGAGATAGAGATGGCCGCCAGGGAAGAAGGAATGACCACTCTCAGAGAGAACGGCATACAGAATGTCATCGGAGGAACTACGTCTCTTGAGGAAGTCCTGAGGGTTACGGTCGAGAACCGTCCCATGGAGAACAAGTGATGTTATGGTAGGCTCAATAAAAGACAGAATATTCGGCGCTCTTAAAAAAAGCGGGGTCGTTGACGAAAAGAAACTCAACGATTTTGTTGAACGGGTCTCGAGAAAAGGCGAGAACCTGAGCGTTAAATCGCTTTCGGAGAGCGGGATAGTATCACAGGCGGATCTTCTTAAAGTCCTTTCGAAGGAGCTTGGTATCCCCCCTATAGATATCTCGAGAGTTGTTCTCGACGACAAGGTGGTAAAATCTGTCCCGGAGAAACTTGTAAGAAAACATATGGTCATACCGATAGCCCGTATAGGCAAGAACCTTACGCTCGTTGTCTATGACCCAACGGATGTTATGGCCATAGACGATATAAAGACCGTTACGGGATGCAATATCGACCTGCTTTTGTCTACAAGAAGAGATATCGAGCAGGTGGTAAGGTCGCTTTACGACAGCGAGGAAAGGGAAATAACAGGGCTTATCGAGGAGAACGCCGAGGAATCGGATCTGGAAATAGTTATGAAGGTTGGCGGGGACAGCGCGTCCGAAATGGAAAAAGAAAGCGGCATGGCTCCCATAGTCAAGATGGTATCGGTTATCATCAACGAAGCCATAAAGAAGCGTTCCAGCGATATTCATATAGAACCACAGGAGAAAAGCCTTAGGATAAGGTACAGAATAGACGGGGAGCTGCAGGAGGCTTTCAATCTTCCCAAGAAAAATCAGAATGCCGTTCTTACGCGCCTTAAAATAATGTCGAACATGGATATTACCGAGAACCGTGTTCCTCAGGACGGAAGGTTCAGGGTGAGGGTAAGTTCAAGGGACATAGATTTCAGGGTATCGGCGCTTCCTCTCATATACGGGAATAAAATGGTTCTGAGGGCTCTGGATCGCACGAATCTTTCCGTGGGGCTGGATTCCCTGGGGTTTCTCCCGGGACCGCTCGAGGATTTTAAGACCGCATTATCCAGGCCTTTCGGGATAATACTTGTCACCGGGCCCACCGGGAGCGGTAAATCAACCACGCTTTACTCTGTACTTAACGAAATGAACGTTCCGGCCAGGAACATAGTTACCGTGGAAGACCCGGTGGAGTATCAGGTAGCGGGGATAACACAGATAGCCGCCAAGCCTGAGATAGGGCTTGATTTCGCAAACGGCCTCAGGGCCATATTGCGGCAGTCTCCCGACGTTATAATGGTAGGAGAGATACGCGATTTTGAGACAGCCGATATAGCGATAAAAGCTTCTCTTACCGGACAGATGGTATTAAGCACACTGCACACAAACGACTCCGTGGGGGCCATAACGCGTCTTGTTAACATGGGAGTGGAGCCGTTCCTTGTGTCCTCGAGCCTCGTGATGGCCTGCGCTCAGAGGCTTCTTAAGAGGATATGTCCCAACTGTAAAGAGGAATTCGACATACCGGGCCCGCTTCTTGAAAAAATACGCAGCGAGTATCCGGAGGCGCGCGATGTTACTAAGTTCTACAGAGGAAGAGGATGCGCGCACTGTTCCGGAACCGGATACAGGGGAAGGCTTGCCGTTCTTGAAACTCTGCTTGTCGACGACGAGATCCGCGATATGGTTACCAAACAGCGTTCGGAACTGGATATACGTTCTTACCTTCAGAAAAAGGGTGTCCGTAACCTGAGAGACAACGCCATGATAAAGTTCATAACCGGATGGACATCGCTGGAGGAAGTGTACAGGGCAACTTAGTTCAACGGAGAGGGCAGGTATGGGAAAATTCAATTACTCGGCAAAGGACAGGACGGGGAAAAGCATTAAAGGTGAGATAGAGGCTCCGGAAAGGTCCAGAGCTCTTGACATGCTGAGGAACAGGGACCTTCTCGTTCTGAAGCTCGAGGAGGCGAAGCAGAGTTCGTTTTCTCTTTCCTCATTCAAGTTAGGGGGCAAGGAGAAGGTCTCTCTCGATGAGCTTGTGATCTTTACGCGGCAGATGGCGACCCTGACCGCCGCGGGTATAACGATAGTTACATCGCTAGACACGCTTTCCGAACAGGCCCAGAGCCCGGCTTTCAAAAAAGCGATAATTGACGCCAGGGACAGTGTTAATACAGGTTCCAGCCTTTCCGAGGCCATGGAAAAGCACAGGGCCATATTTTCCGATTTTTTCATAAACATGGTAAAGGCGGGAGAGTCAGGAGGTATGCTTGATGATGTTCTTGAAAGGGTGGCGACATACCTTGAAAAGACCAATAATCTGCAAAGGAAGATAAAGTCCGCAATGGTGTATCCTACGGCCGTCACCGGAATGGCGGTGGGGATATCGGCGCTCATGATACTGAAGGTCATACCGGTTTTTAAGGACATATTTTCAGGGTTCGGGGCGGCTCTTCCGGGGCCCACACAGTTCCTGATAGATCTCAGCGATTACGCCCGGAAGTATTTCGCGGTATTCGTGGTGTTTGTAATTATATTTTCTTCGGTCGTAAAATGGTACATCTCCACGGAAAAAGGCAAATGGAAGCTTGACGAGCTGAAGCTTAAGCTTCCGGTTTTCGGGCCGTTGCAGAAAAAAGTGGCCATAAGCAAATTTTCAAGGACTCTCAGCACTCTGGTTAAAAGCGGCGTGCCAATACTTCAGGCTCTTGAGATAGTCTCGAAGACGGCCGGAAACGTCGTGGTAGAAAACACGATAACAAAGGTCAGAGACAACGTCAAAGAAGGGGAAAGCATATCCGAACCCATGGAGCGAAGCGGTATTTTCCCGCCCCTTGTGACCAGGATGATATCTGTGGGTGAAAAGACGGGAGAGCTCGAAAAGATGCTTACTAAGATAGCCGACTTTTTCGACGAACAGGTGGATGTTATGGTAGATTCTCTTACAAGCCTTCTTGAACCGCTTATCATAGCTTTTCTCGGGATAGTGATAGGCGGCATAGTGATATGCATGTTCCTGCCAATTTTCAAGATCTCAGAGATAATTAATTTCTAGCTTTCCTGCATTTCCGTTACGGTACGGGGCGGACAGCGAACGGGGTCAAAGATGGATATAAAAAAAACATCACCGGGATTTACTCTGGTTGAGATAATGATCGTGATAGCGATAATAAGCCTTCTGGCGGTTATAGCCATACCTGGCTATATGAGGGTTCGTGAAACTGCACAGAGAAAATCCTGCGTGGCTAATCTTAAAGAGATAGACGAGGCTATCTCTTTGTGGGCTCTCGACGGGGGAAAAGGGAGCGACGACGCGGTTACGATGGAAGATCTTGTGGGCGACTATATAAAAACGACGCCATATTGCCCCTTGGACAGCGAAAAAGAAGGATACGTAGTCACCGTTGTATCAGCTTCGCCTGTTTGTCCGAAAGCCAGCGAATACCCGGGACACGTATTACCTCCCGACAATACCCAACCGAACCCCGAACAGGAATAACCCCTATAAATTTGCATTGCCCCTTTTGTACAGGTATACTTTAGTTAGAAGAAAAGAGGGCTTTGGCCTTCAATTTTGTTCTTTGAAAGGAGGTGATATGTATGAAGATGCTGACTAAAAAGGGTGGGTTCACGCTGGTTGAAATAATGATAGTGGTCGCAATTATAGGTCTTTTAGCCGCGATAGCGATACCGAACTTTATGCGGGCCCGTGAAACCGCTCAGAAGAACGCGTGTATAGCCAACCTGAAGCAGATAGACGGCGCCATAACTCTCTGGGCTCTTGATGAGGGAATGGGTAGTACGGACGCGGTAACTATGGCTGATCTTGTGGGTGATTACATAAAGACCACGCCTTATTGCCCGCTGGATACTGACCAGACAGGCTATACGGTGGCGACAGTTGCGGATCCGCCAGCATGTCCCAGGGTTGCTGATTACCCTGAGCACACTTTGCCGACTACCGCTGCTGAGGAAGAGGAAGAAGAGGAAGAGGAAGTACCTGCTGGATAATAAAGTTGGCGAGGCTTTTGCCTCCCGAAAGAGGAGAACCGTTTCGGCGGTTCTCCTCTTTTTTTTAGACAGGTCGATAGGTGTGCCGGCTTGACAATGGCTATCCCATATGATACTCTTTGTACAAATATAATATAACTCTCCAAACAAAACAGCGACGCAATCGGAGGAAAAACCCTTTAAAATGGCAAAGCTGGGGTCCGGCAGGGACGACGCGACCGTCGGGATAGACATAGGCTCGCATTCAATAAAAGTGGCCGTTCTAAGCGGCTCTACTGAAGAGCCCCTGCTGGAAGCTTACAATGTCAGGGATTTCTCCAAGAACGCTGAAAAACCCGATCTTGCCGCCGAACTTAAGGCGGCTCTCGCAGAGATAGACATACGTCCCCGTAACGTCAATCTTTCCGTCGGCGGACCTGAGGTAATAGTCAGGTTCATAACTCTGCCTAAAATGACAAAAGAGCAGCTTGAGGCGGCTCTTGTTTTCGAGGCTGAAAAATATATCCCTTTCAGTGTCAAGGAAGTTATCCTTGACAGCGTTATTCTGGGAGACGCGCCCGAGCAGGGGCAGATGAAAGTTCTTCTCACGGCCGCGAAAAGAGCTTTCGTGGAAGAAAGGGTCAAGCTTTTGATGGATATGGGCATAAGAATAAATTTCATAGATGTGAACGCCTTCGCGTTATTCAACGCCTTTGTTACCTCCAAAGCGGCGTCTAACAAAAACGTTTTCGCTCTTGTGGACATGGGGCATTCCGTTACGTCGCTGCTTATATCAGTGGACGAAGCCCCTTATTTTATGAGGCAGATACAGATCGGAGGAGGGGATATAGACTCTCTGATAGCCAGGAACCTCTCTGTGTCTCATGCCCAGGCGGACGAGTATAAGCGAGGTATAGGCGAGTTCGACAAAGAGACGGTGGAGAATTGCGTCCGTAAGGTCCTTAACGATATAGTCAGAGAGGTTCAGCTTTCTTTCGGGTATTTTGAGGGGACATGCAACAGGTCAATAGAAGGTATTTTCTGTTCGGGAGGTCTGGTGTACGCGGGAGGAGTTATTGAGTTCCTCTCGGAAAAAATGGGAACCAGCGTGGAAAAGTGGGACCCCCTTTTCGGGATGAAAACTTCTGATGTTTTATCGAGAAAGGACGTTGATCTTGTCTCTTCGCGGCTCGCGGTAAGCGTAGGTCTGGCCAAAAGAGGATAGCCGAGCTTGAAACCATGAAAATGATAGAAATAAACCTTCTGCCTAAAGAGTTCAGGGTAAAAAAACGGGCGAAAAGCTCCGGCCCCATAGTGCTTCCGCTTATCCCGATAGCTATCGGGATTTCGGCTCTTGTTCTTATTGTTCACGCGTTTTTGGGGGTGGCGGTGCTTCTTAAGGGAAACCATGCCGGACGGCTCGAGGGCGAATGGGAGGATATTAAACCACTGAAAGAAAAATATGACGCTCTGTCATCCGAAATAGCCGAAATGGAAAAGGCCATAAAGTTCGTCAAAAAGATATCGGGTACCGAGGTAAAATGGTACCGTCTTCTCGGCGGGCTTGATGAGGCGGTTATCCCTGGAGTATGGCTGTCGAGGCTCGCGCTTGAGTCTTCGGGAAAAACCTTCAACTATAAAGACACGGAACAGTATCCCACCAGGCTGGTCCTCACCGGACATTTTCTGGGGAACAGCGAGGTGGCTACGTCCGGCGTGGCCAGGTTCATAAACTCGCTTAAGGCGAACAAGGATTTCTCGGGGTATTTCAGAGAGATAGAGCTTATAGACATGAGTTCCAAAGCCGTTGATGACGAAGCGACAATGCTTTTTCGTCTGAAATGCGAATTTCCGAGAAGGGCAGAGTCCGCCAAAAAAGCGGGTTCGAAAAGAAAAAGAAGAAAGTAAGGAGCGGGAAATCGCGGATGGACCCGAAATTAGAGAAAATTGCAGATGAGATAAGGGATTTTCTTCAGGATGAGAAGAAAAGGGCTTATGCGGCTGTTTCAGCGGCGGCGGTTTTCGCGGCTCTCTACGGTTTTTTTCTTGTGGTGCCGACGGTAAAGAATCTGGGAAACGTATCGAAGAATTCTCTTAAAATTTCCAAGAAAATCGATATGGCAAGGAAAGATCTGGAAAACACGGGCAAGCTTGAAAAAAAACTGGAATCCCTCAGGGAAGAGTTTTCCTCTTACGCGAGCCAGGTGCCTGGAACCAAGGAAATAGCCGCCTTTCTGGATTCTCTGGCAGTCGTGGCCAAGGACTCGAACGTAAGGATAATAAGCGTTACCCCGATGGGGGTCCAGGCGGCAGTTGACAAGTCGGCTGATCTTTACCCGAGTATGATGGTGGTCATATCGGCCAAGGGCGGATATCACCAGATGAGGCATTTTATAGGCGAGCTGGAAAAAGGCAAGGGTTTTCCCTCTGTACGTGACATAAGGTTGCAGTACGATCCCAAATCTCCTACACGGCATGACGCGCACATTGTTCTTAAGATATACATTTCGCAAAAAGGCGGAAAAGATGCCAAATAACGCTTTTTCAAAGATCCTGGCGGTTATGCTTTTTCTAGGGGTGTTTTTTTATGCCGGAGTTTTCTACGGCGAAGATGAAACGGAGCCGGAGAAGAGTTTAAGGAGAGACCCCTTTGTTCCCCTTGTCGGGGTCGACACGGTAAAATCCAGAAGCGGTATAGCCGGAATATTCACGATAGTGGACGCCAAGTTTCAGGGTATAGCAACGGGGTCTGAGGGAAAGAAGGCTATAGTGCTCAACGGGGAAATTTTAGAGGAAGGCCAGACGGTGGGGCTTGTTGAACTTGTTGAGGTAGGGGACAACAAAGCCGTGATATCCATTGACGGGGCTGTTCATGAGATATTGCTGTATGAACACAAGGTTCAGCAGTGAATCAATGATATATGAGGAGGGATCATGTCCGGAGCGTTTAAAATAGGATCGAAGGGGATAATTCGTGTCCTGACGGCGTTTTTTTTAGTTTTTTCGCTTTTTGACGGAACTCATGCCTTTGCGCAGGTCAGTGAGACTGCCGGAGCGCAGGCGCAGGTTTCTCAGCCGGTTTCTCAGCCGGCCAAGCCCGTGGTCCTGCCCTCTCCCGGGAGCATAACCGTGGATTTTAAGGATGTCGAGATAAATACCGTCCTGCACTACCTTTCGGAAGTTAGCGGGGTTGATATAATTCCCGCTCCGGGGGTTTCCGGGAAGGTTACCATGAGACTTAGGGACAAACCTTGGGAAACGGCTCTGGACATAGTTACGAGAAACTACGGTTACGTTTATTCCAGGGAAGACCACATAATACGCGTTATGCCCAGGGGGCAGTTGGCTGCCGAGGAGACAGTTACCGAGGTCATAAAGCTGAGTCACCTCACCAGGGAAACTGAACTTACCAAGAGTTCCAGCGACTCAAGCGATGAGGTTGGCGTTTCCCAGACGGAAATAAGCGTTGCCCAGCTAATGAAGGCTATAGGCGATCTCTTGGACACGAAAAGAGGAGAGGGCGTAACCTTTATACCCAGCGTGAATTCCCTCGTGGTGACGGCTATTCCTTCGAAAATGAGCGAGATAAAGAAGGTGATCGCCGGGGTAGACCAGAAGCCTCCGCAGATAGTTTTGGACGCCAAGGTCGTGGAAATAACTCTGGATAAGGATGAGAGGTTCGGGATAGACTGGAACACCGTGATAACAGCGTCGGGCGCGAGAAGGCCAATAACTTTCCCGTTCACCGCTGACGGGCTTTTACCTTTTATGCCGGGAGATACCCAGCGGGATTTTTATCCCCAGTACGGGGCCGAGGGCAGTGATCAGAACCAGAGGTTCCCCCGGATGAACGCCACAATATTCCAGAGCCCGACAGGGGCCCAGACCGCCAACTCCGTGTACAGTTTCGGAACTCTTGATTTCTCGACATTCTCGGCTACTTTGCAGCTTTTGAACGACAGAGGGGATACGGAAATACTATCGAGCCCAAGAATTACTACGCTCAATAACCAGAAAGCCACGATAAAGGTCATAGACAAGATAATGCTGCAGAAATCGGTCGAGACAACGCAGACCGCGACTCTTGTCACTGTCGAGTTCGAAAGCGAAAGTGACGCCAGGGAAGTAGGAGTGAAACTGGCTGTTATCCCCCATGTCAACGAGGAAGGAGAGATATCCGTAAATCTTCTTCCGGAGGTTTCTTCAGACCTTGAGTTCAGCGTCATCCCGGTAGGAGGAGCCGACAGCAGCGTAGCTCTTACGTACAGTTCCAGGGAGGCTAACACAATAGTCAGGGTAAAGGACGGAGAAACTATTTTTCTTGGGGGACTTATACGCAAGAATGCCACGACTACGGATAATAAAGTTCCGGTATTGGGGGACATTTTCGGCAATGTACCCGGCATAGGACATATTTTTAAATACGAGGCTGAGGATATTACCAGGACAGAGATAGTGTTCTTTGTGACAGTACACATAGTGAGGGACGGGAAAGATTCGGTTGAATTCTCCCAGTCTCAGGGCGCTTACGACGCTTATGTCAAGAAGGAAGGACGTGACAAGTTCGGCGACAAGATGAAGGACGGGCCGGGGGCTTCTCTTCCTTTTGTTAAGAAAGGAGAGCTCAGTATAAAGGAAAAGACGGAGATAGTGGGCTCGGTTTCCAAGGCTCCGGCCGAGGAGAAAAAGAAAAGGTCTTTCTGGGATTTCAGGGACAAAAAGTAGGGCAAGGACCGGCGGGCTTCACTAAAGGGTTTTTATTTCAAGGAACATCCCGCCTGAAAGCCACGAGGAATAAGACTCAGGTGCTTACAAGATATAACGCTGTTTTCTGCAAAAAGGGGGACATGGTGTATATTTCCCACCTTGACCTTATGACCCTTTTCAGGAGGGCTATAAGAAGGGCCGGTCTGCCTTTTTTTCTGACAGGCGGGTTTTCCCCCAGGGTGAAGATAAGTATGCCCAAGGCTCTTAAGCTGGGGGTGGAGAGCGAGAAAGAGGAATTGTCCCTATGGTTGACACGCGATGTGCCGGAAGCCGAGGTAACGGACTCTATTAACCGGTGCCTGCCCGACGGGGTTAGGATACTGGATATAACGAAATAGAAGGAGAAAGCATGATAAAGCATCATCAGAAAGATAAAAAAGCGCAGCATGTTCTGAAAGAAATGCTCGTGGACACAAGCCCCATCGAGACCCGGGTGGCCGTTCTTGAGAATGGAGAGCTTGTGGATTTTTTCATGGAAAGGAAAAGCAAAGTTCATTACGCCGGCAGCATATACAAAGGTAGGGTCAGCGCTATACTGCAGGGTATAGACGCCGCTTTTGTGGATATCGGCATGGAAAAGAACGGATTCTTGCACGTGAGCGACGTTATAGACAAGGACTCTGTTCTCAAGGAGCTTTTGTCGGACGAGGACGAGCCCAAGGTCAAAAAGGTGCGGCATGGAGGGCTTCCAAAAATAAAGGAAATACTGAAGATAGGTGAAGAGCTGATGGTCCAGGTAGTAAAGGAGGCAATGGGTACGAAAGGCCCGCGGCTTACGACATTTGTCAGCCTTCCGGGCAGGTACCTTGTTCTAACCCCATATGACAAAGGTCTTGGCATTTCCCGCAGGATCACCGACAAGAATGAGCGAAAACGCATAAGGGACATAATCTCCAAGATAGGAGGCGTGGAGGAAACGGGATGTATCGTCAGAACGGTTGCCGAGGGGCGCTCGGAGGAGGAACTGCTTAGCGAATACAAGTACCTGGTCAATCTTTGGAAGACGATCAAAGAAAGGTCAACACGGCAAAAAGCGCCGGTTACGGTTTATGAGGAATACGGACTTGTTCTGCGAATGATAAGAGATGTTTTTTCAAAGGACGTCAGCAGGTTTCTCGTTGATTCCAGGGAAGAATATATCCGTATCATGCGTTTTCTTAAATCCTACATGCCGTCTTTACGTAATAACGTGAAACTTTACAACGGTAAAACACCTCTTTTCCAGAAATATGATCTGGACAGACAGATCGACGGGATATTCGAGCGCAAGGTGCCTCTTAAAAGCGGCGGTTACCTGATAATCGAACAGACCGAGGGAGTGGTAGTAATAGACGTAAATACAGGCAGTTTTGTCGGCAAAAAAGGGCTTGAGCAGACAGCTTTTCGTACGAACATGGAAGCCGCCGAGGAGATACCAAAGCAGCTTATGCTGAGGGACATCGGAGGCATAGTCATAATAGATTTCATAGACATGGAGATAAAGGAACACCGTGACAAGATATCTCATACGCTGGAAAATGCCCTGAAACGCGATAAAGCCAGGATAAGCGTCAGAGGAATAAGCCAGTTCGGCGTAGTGGAGATGACACGCCAAAGGATGAGAAAGAGCCTTGAGAGCGCCTCACGAGTAGAGTGTCCCTATTGTTCCGGGAAGGGCATGATAAAGAGCGTGGAAACCATAGCTATAGAGGCTGTTCGAAGAATAGACCAGAAGTTCGCTTTATCCCCGAAAAAGCTAAAACATGTGAACGTTCTACTGCATCCAGATATACATGACGCCCTTATTTCCGATCAGGCCGCGATGCTGGGAGACATACAGAAAAAACATCGGTGCCGGATCGACCTCGTATCCGATAAATCTCTTCACATAGAGGATGTTATCATCGATGAGAAATGAGCTCTTCCCGGTTATGCCCGGGAGAGAGTTCTAGGATTAACACTTCTCTTGCATTCAAATTTAGCGGGTTCATGGCCATAGAAGCGTGTACTTTCGTCAAAAGTCGGTTTTCAGGCTACTTGCGCGTTATTTCTCTGACTATGATAGTTTTCGGCCTGGATATAATGTATACTTATATTAGGGGTTTAAAACGCGGAGGTGTAGTGTTGTTTTCTTTTTCTACGAATGAAAAAGGCATAACTCTGGTCGAGGTCATAGCCGGCATGGTAATTGTCACAATAGTTACCCTTGCCGTCCTGTCGGCTGTTTCCCAAAGTGCTGTTCTTGGAGTGGGAGCCGATGGTATATACAATACGTCTCTTGTGGCTCTTAAGCGGGTGGAAGACTTGCGTAATATGGTTTTCGGAGATATCCCTGAGGAGGCTCCCGAAACGGATATAGAGGTCGACAATGACGGAGACGGTGTAACGGACTATTTCAGGACTACCGAGGTAGAAGAGGACTATGACGGCTATGCTAACCTATTGCACGTTAAGGTCACGGTCTACAGGGCTTCCTCCGGAGTTAAGGCGGGAGGCCCGGTTGTAATGGAAACTCTGATAGCTGATATTTCTACGGAATAATACGCCGGGGCTTATATGAAAAAGTTTTTTTCAGGACAAAAAGGGTTCACATTGACGGAAGTTATGTTCGTCGGCGTAGTGACGGCTTTTCTTGTGGCGTCAGTGACATCGGCATGGATATTCACTCACAGGACCTGGTCCGGGGAGAGGGAAAGGACCAGGATGAGGATCGAACTTTTATCGTCGGTAGAAAAGATAAAAAGCGATCTTCGCCTTTCCAGCGGGGACTTTATGAGTTTTTATCCTGAAGACGCTTTTTTGTATACCGCCGTAATGATGCCCCAGGCCACTCTTGACGAGAACGGTTTTTTTACGGTTGACGCTAACCGGAAGATAATCTGGGACAAGACAGTGTTCTATCACGCGGAATCTGACGGGGAGGGGTTTAACCTCGTAAGAACGGTGGTAAACTCGTGGGATGATGATCTTGATGAGGATGGAAGACAGCAGCTTCTGGCCTCGCTGATATCCGGTGAACTTGATTGGGATTCCAGAGAGGTTGTAATAGATTCCTATCTCAAGACCTTTACTATCGGCCCCCTGGCCAGGGAAGTCGATTTTTATACCGATTCCGAGTCCGCGGTGAGGGAGTCGGATGTGATATTCGGTACAGTTAACGTGACTCCGGGAGAACATACCGTTAGTTTTGTGGTATCCGGGAAAAATGACGATTCGGGAGGTTTTTCATTCGGGATAGACAATGTGAGAATAGATCCGGCCAACAGTTACAGAGAGGCTGAGTACTACATATCCGAACTTGCCCCCGAAGGGATGTGGGACTCCTCCGGAGGCGACGTCACGAGGATCTACGACACGGTGTTCAGCAATCACAACTACGTGGAGTATTCAGCGGCAGAGGAGGGCGACTACATAGAGTTCACCGATGGATACGACCTCTGGAGAAATTCCGCTTTCGACAGCGCGAGTTTCAGCAATGTCTCTCTTTACGGGGAAGAGGTAAGGGCTAAAATGGTAACGCCATCCGAAGAATCACGGCTTGATGAGAACGCCGACGATGTCGTTTGGGAGGCATTTGACGAATCCGGAGCCGACGCCCAGTACCCGCCCGCGGACGGGACGCTTCCGGCGTATCCCGCCGTATTTAGGAACAATATTTCTAACTCCAAAATTGATCCTTCGGGTACAGGGGCTACGGAACCGGTCAGGGCCGACATGGTACGCGTGAAGATAATGTCTTCCAGTGTTAACCCTCTTAAGATAGACAGCGCGTACATAACACGGAAAGATACATCCGTCGGCGCGGCGGATTACGACGGGCAGGGGAATACCGCTCCGGGAGCGGACGACGAGCCCTATGAGTATCACACGCATCAGCAGCTTTTTTTTAAGGACCTTACGGACGGGAACGAAAACAGTGACAGTGAAGAGATCCTTGCCGAGGCATGGGTAGCAGCCGGCTCTTTCGCGTGGAGCGAGTGGACAGCTTTCCCGTTAGCGGTGGATGACGCCTCGGGCAATGACGCGGAATATCTACTGACCATAAAAGTGCCTGATCTTGAGGCCGAATTTGGGGTGGATTTCGACCCGGATGCCGCGGACTGCAGGTATTTTAACGGCACAGGGGATAACACCTACGTCATAAGCCCTGTTTTTTCATCCGGGATAGTCAACATAGAAGATGACAGGATAGATTCGGCCGGGCACGGACTTGAGGACGGGGATATGGTGGTTTTTACCGCTACGTCTTCGCCGGGTATAGATGTGGGCGGGACTCCCGGAAATCTGGAAGTTTTTTCGCTTGAGACCGGGCTGTCCCAGATAGCCGGTACGCCTTCATGGAGCGACCTCGCGTCGGCGCGATCCGACGTATACGTGGTCGCTAACAGTACCGCCGATCATTTTCAGATCACTCCTGAGGACGGCGGGGTTGCCGTGGATTTTACCTCTGTGGGCGTAGGTGTTGCGTTCGCCAAATTGGAACCCGCGGCAAACGACGACATTTACATCGTGGTGGAGATGGATTCGTGGAGGAAAAAGGGAACCGTGGAGTCTCGCATATTCGATACCGAGGTTTTTGCCCCGAGTTATGACAGCTTGACGTGGAGCGAGGAGAATTTGTCGGCTGCCCCGATAGTGCTCAAGGCACGCTCTTCGGGAAATTTCGCCATGACCGGAGCGCCGGACTGGGCGGATGTCTCGGGGTCTTCCACGAGCCCGTTCGAGCTTTCCATAGACTCCGTAAGGTATGTTCAGTATCTCGCGGAAATGGTGACGCAGCCATACTGGGAATATTCCGGAGGGACTTCGACCTATGAGGATTACGTTACGGAGCAGGTTTCGGCAGATCCCTACGTTTTTCCCTCCAACGGAGGGGAATACCTGGTTTCCGCGGTCGATGAACTGTGGATAGACGATGTTGAGATAAACTGGGCCGGCGAGGGCAGGGTATGCGTGCTGAGGGCGGATATAGCCAAGAAGAACGATTATGGAAAAGTGTATGTCGAGTTTGACGGGAAACCTCTTTCCTGGGGATATGGGATAGTGGTTTCGGTGGAAATGGAGCATAATGGAAGGGTTTTTGCGGAAGAAAAGGTGTTCGGGATAGAGACTAAAAATACCGGAAGCTGATACCGGAGTTCCATGGGTTTTTAAGCGGAGTATATCTAAACGAGGATTAACATGATAAGAGGGTTCGGTATCGAAAAGAACGAGAAAGGTTTTGTGATGCTCATGGTGATGGGCTTTGTGCTGCTTATGTCCATGTCCATAGTTTCTTTTTCGTCCATGATAAAAAGCGATATCGAGCTTGTGGGGCGCTGTAAGACAGGTGAACAGGCTAAAAATCTAGCGGAGGCAGGCATATACCACGCATTTGTCATGCTGAAGGCTCAGGGGATAGGCTCCAGAGAGGACTTTTCAGGGACTATGGATACGGGCACTTATTCTGTCACCTACAATAAGGTCGGGTCCAGGATACTTGTTACTTCCGTAGGTACAGTTACGGGCACGGGAGTTTCAAAATCGGTCTCAGCCGAGATAAAGGGATCAATACCTCCGGTCCTTACTAAAATGTTCGCGGGAGGAGCCGGCATAAAGGCCAGGGCAACAAGGGCCGATTCCAGTATAACGGTCGTTGGCGATATACACGCTAACGGAGACGTTGAGCTAAGGTCTCTCAATAACGGGCTTGTATGGATAGAAGGGCTCGAATATGACGCGGAGGCTGAAGAGCCACAGGACCTCTCCGGAACAGTCGCGGCTGTGGGGATAGTGAGGGAAGGGGCCCAGCATGATGCGGCCGATGAAAATGATGCCGAGGTATACATAAACGGTATTGGTAGTGACGGGGGCAGTGTGTCGGAAGGAGCCAGAAGAATAGCTTTCCCCGTGTTTGACTATCTGGTGTACAAACAGCAGGCAATAGCGTCAGGGAATTACTATAGCGGAAACACTACCTTCAATAATGCTACCCTGACGCCCGGTAAGGGCGTGGTCTATGTCGACGGTAAAGCGACCATAAAGGGGACCACAACCCTTAACGGCGGGATAGTGGCCGATGAAATAGACATACAGGGAACGCTGAATCAGACTGCCCACGCGGGAGGGATATCGCCCACGAGGAATTTTATTTTGGCCAAAAACTCCGAAATAGGTATATTCGGGGGGCTAAACGTGGACGAGGCTCTTGTTTACGCTAAGACCGGTATCAGGACAAGGTCATCCGGGGTGCAGGTGAACATAAACGGGATAGTACTGGCGGAGACAGGGGAAATGTCATTTTGGGATGTTCAAACTAACGTTGTTTATGAATATGTGCTTACTTATCCTTCGGACCTGAGTCTGGATTTCGATTTTTACGATGACGACGAAGCCAGTCCGGACGAAGGGCTGGCCATAGTGAACTGGACCAAGTAGAGTTTATTCCCTCTAAATAGCTTAAATGCTCTTGACAACACCACATCCGTTTGATAGTATTGTGTAGTTTTTGGGCCCATGTAAGCCGGAGGCATAGATTTAGCCTTCTGGTTCAGGGGTTATTTTAAAGTTGATCCAGCTGCCGCATGCTTTTTAGCGGGAGCGTCAGTTTAAAAGCATCAATAAGGGAGAAAACATGTACGCGATAATAGAGGTTCAGGGGTTCCAGGAAAAGGTAGAGAAGGGCGACCGGATAGTTGTGAACCGCCTGCGCGAGCAGGAAAGTAAGACCCTAAGAATAGACAAGGTGCTCTTCGGCAAAAGCGATTCGTCGATATTTGTCGGACAGCCCTATGTCGAGGGGGCTTATGTGGAATGCGAAATCATAGCCGACAAGAGGTTGAAAAAGGTTATAGCGTTCAAATATCGTGACAGAAAAAGTTCACAGTCCAAGAAAGGTCACAGGCAGGATGTGACAGAGCTTAAGGTAAAAGAGATACATTTTTCCGGGGCGAAAACCCAGAAAAAGGGAAAAACAAAAGAAAGCGCTGAATAAAGCGCTGAATCCAATAGGAGCTGGCAATGGCGCATAAAAAAGGACAAGGTTCTTCCAGGAACGGCCGTGATTCTAACTCCCAAAGGCTTGGTGTCAAGGCCTATGGAGGGGAAACGGTCACCGCGGGAAGCATAATTTTGAGGCAGAGAGGTTCCAGGTATAAAGCCGGTATGAATGTAGGAATGGGAAAGGATGATACCCTTTTCGCGAAATGCGCGGGGGTAGTAGCTTTTTCGTCTGGAAGAGTGGTAAGCGTACTGCCAAAATGAAATGCTTATAGATCAGGCAAAGATCTATGTTGAAGGCGGAGGCGGCGGCAAAGGATGCCGCAGTTTCTTCAAGGATATATTCCACAGAAAAGGCATCCCCGACGGAGGCCCAGGCGGCCGAGGCGGGGATGTTGTCTTTAAAGCCGATCAAAATCTTCATACACTTCTTGATTTCCGATACAATCAGCACTACAAGGCCGAAAGAGGCGGACACGGCGGGTCTAACCATAAGTTCGGAAGGCAGGGAAGAGATCTTGTGGTCAAAGTCCCCGCGGGTACGGTTCTGGTAGATGCCGCTACTTCGCTTGTCATAAAAGATCTGGCTTTCCCGGGAGAGAGCGTGCTTGTTGCCAGAGGAGGGAACGGAGGCAGGGGGAACTCTAAAAATTTCGAGGCCACCGAGGGAGAGCCGGGCGAAAGCAAGACTATACTCCTTGAACTTAAGCTTGTGGCGGACGCCGGGATAATAGGTCTGCCTAATGCCGGAAAATCCACTCTGGTTTCCAGAATATCAAGATCACACTCGAAGATCGCGCCGTATCCTTTTACCACCAAAAGCCCAAAGCTGGGGGTTGTCTCTGTGGGTGGCGAGAGTTTTGTCGCGGCGGATATGCCTGGCCTGATAGAGGGAGCGCATGGGGGCAAAGGCCTTGGCGACAGATTTTTAAGGCACATTGAAAGGACTTCGGTGCTGGTGCACGTGGTGGACATAATGCCTTTTGACGGTTCAGACCCGGCGGCCAATTATGAGCTTCTAGAGAGAGAGCTCAAGCTTTACGCTGAGGACGTTTTTAACAAGCCCCGTGTAGTCGTGGCCAACAAGATGGATATTTCAGGGGCTTCGGAAAGTCTTGAGAGGTTCGTTAAAAAAGTGCCGGTAGAGGTTTATCCGATCTCAGGGGTTACGGGTGAGGGGATAAAAGAGCTGATACCGGCCATACACAGGAAGATCAAAGATGCTAAAAGGGAAAAATCCGAAACGGATAACGGTGAAAGTGGGGACGAGAGTCCTTACGGCGGATAGCAATCTCATAGATAAGGCCGTGGTAAAAGGGCTTTCAGAGGAGATAGCGGATCTTGCCGACAGCGGCATAGAGACCGTCCTTGTGACATCCGGCGCCATAGGGTCGGGACTTGGGCTTCTTGACATAGCAAAAAAAGGAAGGTCTCTGGCGGAACTTCAGGCGATAGCCAGCATAGGCCAGAACCATCTTATGGACATTTACAATGAGTATCTCGGGAAGAGGGGATACAGAGCCGGGCAGATACTTCTTACCCAGGAGGACCTCAACGACAGGGGAAGGTTCCTTAACATACGGTACACTCTGAACGCTCTTTTCAGGTATAAGGCGGTTCCCATAATAAATGAGAACGATTCTGTTTCAACCGAAGAGATCAAGTTCGGGGATAACGACCGTCTTTCGAGTCTTGTCGCCGACCTGGCAGATTCTGATCTTCTCATCATTCTTACGGACGTGGACGGACTTTACGACGCGGGCGGCACGGTTATAGAAGAGGTTGACGCTGTTACCGGCAAGGTAAAAGGTTTGTGCCGCGGCAAGGGATGCGAGGAAAGTACCGGGGGAATGATATCCAAGCTGGACGCCATAAGGAACGCCACGCACGCGGGTATACCCTGTGTGATAGCAAGAGGCAAGAGAAAAGGGGTGATAAAAAGCGTGCTTTCCGGAGAGAAATGCGGTACTTATTTCCACGCTTCGCAAAAGCCCATGGAAGCCAGAAAAAGATGGATAGCGTTCGGCAGGAAATCAAAGGGAACGTTGTCCGTGGATGAGGGAGCGGGGGAAGCTATCGTTAAAAAAAACAGGAGCCTGCTTCCGGGAGGGATAGTGTCGGTGTCCGGACAATTCGCGCAGGGCGACGTGGTGGACATAACCTGCGGCGGAAAAACAGTCCTTGCCAGGGGGCTTTCAAATTACTCTTCAAGCGAGATAGACAGGATAAAAAGAAAAAAAACAGCGGACATAGAGTCTATCCTGGGGTATAAAGATTATGATGAGGTGGTCCACAGGGACAACCTCGTGGTGATGACAGAACAGTGACAGGCGCCGGTAAGTCTGCGGTAAGTGTGAATAAGATACGGGGAGGTCGCGATGGCAGCTAAGGACACCGTTAAGGAAATGAGAGGGATCATAACCAGAGCCAGAAGCGGAGCCAGGGCCCTGGCGGTTACCCATACAGCCGTCAAGGACAGGGCTCTTTTCAGGATGGCCAAGCATCTTGACGCCGCCAGAGAAGAGATAAAGAAAGCCAACGCTAAAGACGTTTCCCTTGCAGAATCTTCCGGGCGAAACAGCGCTTTTATAGACAGGCTAAGGCTTACCAATGCCAGAATAGACGCTATGAGGGACATGATATGCTCCGTAGCGCGCCTTGACGACCCGGTGGGAGCTGTTCTTGAGTCTTCTGTCAGGCCCAACGGGCTTCACATTAACAAGGTCAGAGTGCCTATAGGTGTTATAGGCATAATATACGAGGCCCGTCCGAATGTGACAGCCGATTGCGCGGCTCTCTGCCTGAAATCGGGGAATTCTGTCATTCTTAGAGGCGGGTCCGACGCCATATCCTCTAATATAGCGATATATGAAGCGCTGAAACAGGGAGCGCAAAAAGAGGGTCTGGATCCGGGAGCCTTCATACTGGTCGAAGACACTTCGCGCGAAATGGTAGACGCTATGCTGGAGGCAAGCGGCGGGATAGATCTTATAATGCCCAGGGGAGGAGAGTCCCTTATAAAAGAGGTTGTGGAAAAAAGCCGTGTACCGGTGATAAAGCATTACAAGGGAGTCTGCCATATCTACGTCGACGCCGACGCGGACATCGATATGGCGCTGAGGATCTGCCTTAACGCGAAGGTACAGAGGCCCGGAGTATGCAACGCCATGGAAACAATGCTGGTCCACAGGAAAATCGCGCCGAAGTTCCTCGCTGTAGCCGGGGATGAACTAAAGAAAAACGGTGTTCAGATAAAGGGATGCCCCGAGACAAGGAAAATAATAAAATACGCGCAGGAATCTTCCGAGAAGGATTACTACACGGAATGGCTTGACCTGGTGCTCAACGTTAAGGTGGTGGCTTCTCTGGACGAGGCCATAGAGCATATATCAAAGTACGGTTCGGCCCATTCCGATGCCATAATCACCGATAATAACGACAATGCCAATGAGTTCACTCTGAAGGTTGATTCCGCGGCTGTCTACGTTAACGCTTCCACCAGGTTCACCGACGGAGGGGAGTTCGGGAAGGGCGCGGAGATAGGTATTTCTACGGATAAGATACATGCCAGGGGCCCGATGGGGCTTGAGGAACTTTGTTCGTACAAATATGTCGTACACGGGACAGGGCAGGTAAGGTCATAGCTATCGGAAGCCTCCTGACCCGGGACAGAAAACACGGCAGTTGTCACGGTCTTAATGTCAGCAAGGGTTAACCGGATAGTTTTAAACGGGAAAACGGTGCTTATGAAGATCGGAGTTTTCGGGGGGACTTTTGACCCCGTGCACATCGGGCACACAATACTTGCTCTTGAATGTTGGCACAGGCTTGGGCTGGACAAAGTTATCTTCGTGCCGGCCAGTGTTTCGCCTTTCAAAAACAGCCAGATGGCGGCTTCTCCCGCCGACAGATTGAACATGTTGAGGCTCGCCGTAGGGCACGATAAAAGGTTCGGGATATCCACGATAGAACTGGACAGGGGGGGAGTGTCTTACACCGTTGACACTTTAAGGGAAGTGGCTCTGGAATACGGATCTGGAACCAGGCTCTTTTTTCTTTCAGGGGCTGATTCTGCCGGGAGCCTTGATAAGTGGAAGGATTTTGATGATATTCTGAAACTTTCCACATTCGTGGCGGTCGCCCGACCGGGGATATCCTTAAGCGGGCTAAAAAAAAACGGGATAGTTTTAATTGAAACGCCTCTTATCGATGTGTCCTCTACGATGATAAGGCAGAGGGTCCGGGACAAAGAGCCCATAGAGGGATTTCTTCATCCCGATGTGGCTGACTTTATACGGAACAAGGGGCTGTACAGGCAGTAGTCTGAAGAGTCGGGCTTTATTGCGGTTTAGCTTGAACTTTAATGAACGGTATGATAAACTTTTGGCATTTCCAGTTCTGATCCACGCAACTAAAATCAAGGAGGCCACAGATGGCACAGGGTTACTGCGTAAAATGCAAGGCTAAAAAGGAAATGAAGAACTCTCAGGAAGTAACCATGAAGAACGGCAGAAAAGCCGTCAAAGGTTCATGCCCTGACTGCGGTACAGGCATGTATAAGATCATGGGCAAGTAGTGTTTCAGTTCGTGAGTGTAGGAGATATAAAGCTACAATACAGACCTATTATAAGTGAAAAATATCACCTCCAAAGAGAAAGCCAGGCTTATTGCTAAAATAGCCGGCGAAAAAAAAGGTGAGGACATAGTCCTTGTGGACATGACGGAACAGTCGGCCGTATGTGACTGGTTCGTCATAGTTTCAGCCGGTTCTTCCCGCCGAATAAAGACAATATGCGATGAGGTTCAGAAGGTACTCGGTAAAGACAAGATCTTCCCCATAAGTGTTGAGGGAAGGTCCAGTCTTTACTGGGTCCTTGTGGACTTCGAGGACGTGGTAATGCATGTTTTCAGCTCGGAGATGCGGGATTTTTACGGTCTTGAGAGATTGTGGTCCGATGCCCCTTCGGAAAGGATAGAGCAGCATGGCAGGATATGACATTTCGGACAATATAGAGAAAACCCTTTTTGTTTCCGCTAAAAAATACGCGGCGGATAAGTTTCCCGAAAAAGGTTTCCCCGAGGGAGTAAATTCGGTTTTACAGCTTACAAGGGATCCTGAGCACGGAGATCTTTCCTCGAACATAGCGATGCGGCTTTCATCATTTCTAAAAAGGCCTCCCGCAGAGATCGCCGAAGGAATACTCGGTGTTTTTTTCGAGGCTTTGCGCGGGTCGGCCATTGAACCTTACGTAGGTACAGCCCAGGTCAAGGGGGGGTTCATAAATTTCAGGCTGTCTGACCTCTATTATCGCGGGCTTCTTGCCGAGATAATGAAAAAGCGCGAAAATTACGGACGTGTAAGATCCGGCCTGGGGCAGAAGGTGAACATAGAATATGTAAGCGCTAATCCCACCGGCCCCCTTACTATAGCGCATGGAAGGCAGGCCGCTATAGGTGACGCTCTGGCCAGTATACTTGAGTATTGCGGATACAGCGTGACCCGGGAATACTACCTTAACGACATGGGCAACCAGATAAACATGCTTGGCAGGTCCCTTAAGGTCAGGTATATGAACCTCGGGGGCGAAGAATCTCCCATGCCGGAAGACGGTTATATGGGGGACTACGTGATAGATATGGCCAGGGGCCTCAAGGACAAGCTGGAAAAGGGCGAGCTGCGGGAAGAAGACCTCACGGATGATTTTTTCAGGGAACACGCCGTGGAACGCATTATGGAGATGATACATAGAGATCTGGAGGATTTCAGGGTAAGGTTTGACGTATGGACAAAACAATCCGGTATCGAAAAACGCAACGAGGTAGAGGCCACTCTTCAGGAGCTTGAAAGGTCGGGCCACATATACAGTTCGGAAGGGGCCAGGTGGTTCAGGTCCACAGCCCTCGGAGACGACAAGGACAGGGTCGTAGTGAAAAGCGACGGATCTTTCACCTATCTGGCGCCGGATATGGCGTATCACAGGGATAAATACAGCAGGGGATTTGACCGGGTGATAGATCTTCTGGGGCCGGATCATCACGGATACATAAAAAGAATGAAAGCCGCGGTACAGGCGCTCGGGCATAACGCTTCTTCTCTTGATATCCTTATAGTCCAGCTGGTCACTCTTATGAGAGGCGGCGAGACGGTGTCAATGTCCACGCGTAAAGGAGAGTTCGTAAGCTTGAGGGAATTGCTTGACGATATAGGTTCGGACGTGACCCGTTTTTGTTTTCTGTCGCGAAGGCTTGACAGCCATCTTGATCTCGACGTGGATCTTGTCAAAAAGGAGTCTTCCGACAATCCGGTGTTCTATATGCAGTACGCTCACGCGCGCATAAGGAGCATACAGAAATTCAGCGGGAAAATGCCTCTAAGACTTATTTTCACCAGAACCAGGCTCGATATGCTAACTTCTGAACCTGAACGTCAGCTTATGAGGAAATTGGGAGAGTTCCCGTTCGTCCTGCGGTCCAGCGCCGAGTCGCTTGAGCCTAACAGACTTCTCACGTACCTGAATGAGCTGGCCAGATCCTTTCACTCCTTCTATACGGCCTGCCGTGTTGTTTCGGAGGACCGTTCCATGACAAAATCGCGGCTTTTCCTCGTGGAATGCACCCGGATCGTGCTAGCTAACGGGCTAGGCGTTCTGAATATCACTCTGCCAGAAAGAATGTAAAGCTTTCCGGCGTGATCCTCTGGAGAACGGGGAAGCGGGGGCGGATAATAAATGGTGGAATCTATCAAGCTCTTCTCGGGTGAGCCGTGCGATATAGAAGGCATAGGTTCCTTTCTTGAGGAGCATGGGTACACTCGCGTAAAAAAGGTTTCTTGCGAGGGGGATTACTCCCTCGTGGGAGAGACCCTGGTGGTTTTTCCGGTCACTTTCGAGTATCCCGTCAGGCTGGATATTTCAGAAGGCGTCATTCTTTCCATAAAAAGCGTTGAACTCGATTCTCTCAGGACCATAGACGAGCATAATGGTGTTGTCATATTGCCTCTCACTGTTCTCAGGCGCTCAGGTCTTAAGCGCGCTGTTCTCAGCGGAGAGGACATGCCGATAGATTCTTTTGTGGATATCGAGCCCGGGGATACGGTAGTTCATATTGATCACGGAATAGGCAGGTACGTGGGGCTCCAGAGAATGAGGCGAGGAGGTGTCCTTAAAGATTACCTTGTCCTGGAATATGAAGGCGGGGACCGGCTTTATGTGGAGAGGAAAGATCTTAACAAGATACAGAGGTATGTTTCTTTCCACAGGAAGCTTCCCGGTCTAAGCAGCCTGAAGGGCACAAAGTGGGAGGCCGACAAAAAGAAGGCCGCTAAGGCCGCCCATAAAATAGCCGAAGATCTTCTGGAAATGGCCGCCCAGCGTGAAAGTTCAAGGGCCTTCGCTTTCAGCCCGGATACGGACTGGCAAAAAGACGTCGAGGAAGCTTTCCCGCATAAAGAGACCAAAGATCAGCTTAAGGCCACAGCAGATGTTAAGAAAGATATGGAGTCCGAAAGACCCATGGACAGGCTTCTCTGCGGGGATGTGGGGTACGGAAAGACAGAGGTAGCGCTTCGGGCGGCCTTTAAAGCCGTGATGGACAATAAACAGGTGGCGTTTCTTGTCCCGACAACAATACTTGCGGAACAGCATACGGACACTTTTACAAGGCGCCTAAAGGATTTTCCGCTTAATATACAGATGCTCAACAGGTTCAGGACGGCCGCTGAGCAGAAAGCTATCCTCGCATCCCTCGAATCCGGAGAAGTGGATATTGTCATAGGCACACACAGGCTTTTATCTAAAGACGTGGTCTTTAAGGATCTTGGTCTTCTTATTGTGGACGAAGAACAAAGGTTCGGGGTCAGGCACAAAGAGAAGATAAAAAAAATGAGGGTCAGCGTAGACGTTCTCAGCATGACGGCGACCCCTATTCCGAGGACGCTCTATCTTGCCCTTATGGGAGGGAAAGATATGTCGGTAATAGAGACGCCCCCTCTCGAACGCCTGCCCGTAAGTACAAAGGTCATTCAGTACGAGGACGGTATTGTACGGGATGCCATACGGCTTGAACTTGACAGAAAGGGTCAGGTGTATTACGTGCACAACAGGGTGGAAAGCATAGATAAAGTCGCCTCCAGAGTGGCGAAACTTTCCCCGAAAGCCAGGATCATGATAGCCCACGGCCAGATGAGCTCCAGGACGCTTGAGAGGACCATGATAAAGTTCATAAGAGGCGAGGCCGATATCCTGGTATGTACGACAATAATTGAATCAGGCATAGATATCCCTAACGCAAACACAATGATAATAGACGACGCTGACAGATTCGGTTTGGCCGAGCTATATCAGCTGAGAGGACGCATAGGCCGTTTCGACAGAGAGGCTTACGCGTATCTTACGGTCAGGGACCTTTCTTCTCTTCCCGGGGAAGTTCAGTCCAGGTTGGACGCGATAGTCAAATACCAGAAGCTGGGGTCGGGTTTCAAGATAGCGATGCATGACCTTGAAATGAGAGGGGCGGGGAACATCCTTGGGGTAGAGCAAAGCGGATTCATAGATCAGGTAGGGTTCGATCTCTACTGCCGTCTTTTGAGAGGTGAGATAGCCAGGCTGCGGGGAGAGGCGAAGCCCCGTGAGTAATTTACGGATAAGCCGTGGTTTTGCTTACGGTAACACTTTCAGTTGCCCTGAATGAGCTTGAAGGCCTAAGGTTATTCTGATATTATAGTCGGGGACTTTTTAAAATATAACCCACGAAAGAGCGTGCATATCATGAAGGCTGCCAGAGAGAGAATAATAGCGTGTCTTATAACGGTCATGTTCTTATGTGTTCCGGGCTGCGGGAAAACGCCTTCTAAAAAGGAAGACGTGCTTGTGCGCATAGGAGATACAAGCATAACCGTAACAGATTTCAATGAAAGAGTGTCTAACCTTCCTGACCGGTATAGGGAGATAGTTAAGAAAAGAAAAGCCGCCTATCTTCAGGAGCTCATAAATGACACTTTGCTTTACCAGGAAGCCCTGAGAAAGGGGATAGATGAGGATGAGGATGTAAAAAAAGTAATAGACGAAGCCAGAAAGAAGATACTTGTGGCGAAGCTTCTCAGCAACGAGATAGAGTCGGGGATGGAAGTCACCGACGGGGAGATAGAGGAATTTTACCGTGCCAATATATCCCGGTACATGACTCCCGAGGCCATGAGAGCCTCCCACATACTTGTGGGGACGCTGGAGGACGCCAATGAGGTCCTCGAGGAGCTCAGAGCCGGAGAAAGTTTCGAGAAAGTGGCCAGAGAAAGATCTTTAGATCCGACTGCGCAGAGCGGAGGGGACATAGGGTATTTCCCTAAAGGGCAGCTTCTTCCGGAATTCGACCAGGTCTGTTCCAGGTTGAAAATAGGTGAAACAAGCGGGGTGGTGAGAACCAGTCTGGGGTATCACATAATCAAGCTTACAGATCGAAGGGACCCGTCGGAAAAGCCCATAGAACAGGTAAAGGATGAGATATCGCTCAGGATACGTGAAGAGAAAAGGCGGGAGAAGTTCAATGAACTGATCGAGGGCCTCAAGGGATCCACGGTAATAGAGGTTAACGAGGAAGCGTTGTCGGAGGAAGTTCCAGCGGAAAGCAACGTACCCGGGAAAGATCCCGGTAAAAAAGACGGAGGGATACAGGATGTTTGAAAAGAAATCTGAGAAAACGGTTTTCACCGTATTTTTGATACTGGCTCTTTTGGTTTTTTCATCGGCAAAACCATCTGTTTCATGGGCCGAGGCCCTGGACAGGATACTCATAGTAGTGAACGATGAAGTTGTGACTCAAAGGGAATTTGACAGGGTTTTTCAGCCGATAAAGAGAAATCTTGAGCAGAATTTCTCAGGAGACGAGCTTAATCAGAAGCTACAGGAAGCCGAAAGCGGAGTAAAGGACCACCTGATAAACGCCAAGCTAGCCACCAGCATAGCTAAAAAAAAGAAAATAGAGATAGATGAGGAAGAGCTGAAAAGGCGCATCGATACGATAAAGAAAGCGTACTACGGAAGCGAAGCGGATTTTCTTAAAGCGCTCAGTGACAGAGGGACCAATCTTTCCGAGTTCGAGAAAGAGATCCGGGAACAAATGCTGGCGCAGAAACTTGTGCAGGAGGAGGTAGCTTCCTCCATAATGGTGACCCCGGGTGAAGTGAAGGATTTTTACGACGAGCATATCGATGAGATGATGGCGCCCAAACAGCTCCTTGTTAAGACCATCATGATCCGAAAAAGAGAGGACCGAAGCAACGAGGACTCTCGTAAAAAAATGGAAGAGGTGAGGGAAAAGGCCCTTAATACCAAAGACTTTTCACTTCTTGCGGTGGAGACCTCTGAAGGGCCGTATGCCGAAGACGGCGGGAATATGGGTTATATCGCCCAAGGACAGACGGTCCCCGAGATAGACACGGTGCTGTTCTCGCTCGGGGTAGGCGATATCTCGGAGATAGTTGAGACTCCGATAGGGTACCACATCTTTAAGGTTGAAGAGGTAAAGGAGCCAAGGACCCTCGAATTTGCCGAAGTTAATGATTTTCTCAGGGAGCAGATCTTTATGGGTAAATTCCAGGAGGGGCTCATAAAGTATCTTGAGGAACAGAGGAAAGAGGCGTACATATCATACAAGTAACGAAGTTCCCGGTTAATTCAAAAAATTTTTAACAATATGCCTGACGAAAAGAAAATTCCCGTTCCGGAAATAGTCATAACAATGGGAGATCCTGCCGGTATAGGCCCGGAGATATTGGCCAAGGCGATCAAACGGATCTTGCCTTCGGGAAAGGTGACGTTCGCCGTGGTCGGGGACAGAAATGTTCTTTCGGAGAGTTTTAAGGATCATTTCCCCGAGGTCTTTTTTGATTACAGGGGGGATGTGACTTTTGTGGATACAGGAGAGACTCTTGGCGAGTCTATCCCGGGGAAGCCCACAAAGGAGGGCGCGGTCAAAGCGCTTAAATCCATAGAAAAGGGCCTTGAACTGGTTTTACGGCAAGATGACGGCCGTCCCAGAGCGCTGGTCACTTCTCCGGTCAGCAAAGAAAACATATCTATGGTACAAAGCGGTTTCGTGGGGCACACGGAATTCCTGCAGGAAGCAGTGGGGTCTGATTTCGTCGTTATGGCTTTTGTCGGAGAAAAGCTCAGGGTGGTCCCCGTTACACGTCACGTCGCATTGAAGGATGTGTCCAGGAGATTGACGAAAGATCTTGTGCACAGGACCATTGAGCAGGTGGTAAAGGACAGAGCCCTGCTGTCGGGAGTGCCGGACCCGGTGGTTATCGTGACAGCGCTTAACCCTCACGCGGGTGAAGGCGGTAAAATGGGAGACGAGGAAAAGACGGTTATAGCGCCGGCGATAAAACAGGCTCTCGGAAAATATCCTTTCATAGAGGGGCCGGTTCCCTCGGACGTGGCGTTCTATAAGGCCCTTTCAAGACCGGGGAGTATCGTTATAGCCATGTATCATGATCAATGTCTGGGACCGTTTAAAATGCTGGATTTCAATGACGGGGTTAACCTGACCCTGGGGTTGGGTTTAGTAAGGACATCTCCCGATCACGGTACGGCTTTTGATATAGCCGGCAAGGGTATAGCCGATCCGGAATCCATGGAAAGCGCCATAAAACTCGCTATCAGGGCTCTAAGCGCGAAGCATCCGGTGTAGGGGCCGCCTTTATGGATATAGGGGAATTAAAGGGAAGATGTTTTTCCGGGGCTTTCAGGCCAGACAAGAGACTGGGGCAGAATTTTTTGGTGGATAAGAACGTGCGCGACAAGATACTGACGTTCTTGCCTCTCGCCGGGGATTTGACAGTACTTGAGATAGGCCCGGGGTTCGGGATGATGACCGAAAGCCTGGCGCAAGCGTCCGGGAAAGTTTTCGCCGTGGAAAAGGACGAGGAACTTTACCGATATATCGCGGAAAAGTTCGGGGATGATCCTAAAGTAGAACCTGTTTTCTCGGATATTCTGGATGTTGACATAAAAGCTATGGCGGCAGGGGTAGACGGGAGGATATTTATTTACGGCAATGTTCCATACAACATAACCGTCCCCATAATAGAGAAGGCTATAGAAAACAAGGATTCAGTAAGCGCGCTTTACATGGTAATACAGGACGAAGTGGCGGCGAGGCTGTGCGCCTCTCCCGGGACGAAGGTTTACGGAGCGGTTACGTGTTACGTGAACTATCACGCGCGGGTCCGCAGATTTTTTAAAATAAGCAAAAACTGTTTTTTCCCGAAACCCAAGGTCGAATCCTGTCTTGTCGGGATAGATTTCCTCGATAGACCATCCGTTGAGGTGGGAAATCCCGAGGTTATGTTCCGGATAATAAGGAAGGCCTTTTCCGAGAGGAGAAAGAAGGTCCTTAACCCGTTGTCCTCTTCGGGGTTTATGGGAATGTGTAAAGATAAATGGGCGGCCGTTCTTAAAAGTTCTGGCGTGGACGGATCCTTAAGAGCCGAGGATATTTCTCTGGAGCTCTATGCCAGGATATCGGATGAGGCAGAAAAGGCTATTGGCGGCAATTAACGCCGAAGTGTTCATAATGACCGGAATGAAAGGCGGAGTATGGAAAACATAGTAAATGACGCTGTGGTGCATTACGCGGCCTCGCTTGCCAGGATATCCCTGGGCAAGGGCGAGGAAAAGATGTTCAGAGAACAGCTTTCGGGGATACTGGGGTACATCGAACAGCTGCATGAGGTGAACACCGACGGTGTGGCGCCCACGACACATGTGCTTCCTTCTATGAAAAATGTTTTCAGGGAAGACAAGCAAATGCCTTCGGTCACGACCAGGGAGGCGCTTTTGAACGCTCCCGACGCGACCGAGGAGTTTTTTAAAGTGCCGCGTATCATCAAGGGAAAAACGGAATGAAGAACAGTCTTTCAGGCATAGAAAGTTGCAGGGAATGGGTTAAAGGCTATCGGGCGGATTTTCCTGCCGCAGCCGAAGCTGTAATAGGGCATATAAAAGAGACAGATCGTGATATAAAAGCTTTTGCTTTTATCGATGAAAAGGAGATAAAGCGAAGAGCGGATGAGGTGGCGAAGTCCGACGGGAAGGGGAAGCTCTGGGGAGTACCGATAGGCATAAAGAACAACATATGCCTGAAAGGGGCTCTTACCACCTGTTGTTCCAGGATGCTAGAGAGTTTCAGGCCCATATACGACGCTCATGTGGCAGAGAGGCTCTATTCAGAAGGGGCGCTTTTACTGGAAGGCCTGAATATGGACGAGTTCGCGTTCGGTTCGTCATGCGAAACATCCTGTTTCGGGCCCACAAAGAATCCTCTGGATAAAGCAAGGATACCCGGGGGGTCGAGCGGGGGAGCCGCCGCGGCCGTAGCCGCGGGAGAGGTCCCCTCGGCCATAGGGTCGGATACCGGAGGCTCGATAAGACAGCCGGCGTCCATGTGCGGAGTTGTAGGGCTTAAGCCCACATACGGCAGGGTTTCCAGGTATGGACTCATAGCTTTCGCTTCAAGTCTTGATCAGATCGGGCCCATAACAAGGAATGTGGCTGACGCCGCCGCGATGCTTCAGATAATAGCCGGGTACGACAAAAGGGATTCTACCTCGGTAGACATAGATGTTCCTGATTATACAAGGGAGCTGGGGCGTGACATAAAAGGTCTCAGGGTAGGGGTGCCTAAGGAATATTTTCCGCAAGGCATATCCGACGGAGTAAGGAAGAGAGTGGAGGAGGCCATACAGGTTTTCAGGTCTCTGGGAGCAGAGATAATAGATGTGTCTCTACCCCACACGAAATACGCCATAAGCTGCTACTACATAGTGGGGCCGGCCGAGGCGAGTTCCAATCTGGCCAGATATGACGGGGCGCATTACGGGTACCGGTCCCGGCATCATGATGACATGATAGATATGTACGTAAAGTCGCGCAGCGAGGGTTTCGGCGACGAGGTGAAAAGAAGAATACTTCTCGGGACATATTCACTAAGCAGCGGTTATTACGGAGAATACTATCTTAAGGCACAGAAGGTAAGAACCAAGATCGCGGATGATTTCAGGTCGGTTTTTAGCTCTTGCGACTGCCTTATCACTCCGACTTCACCGACCACGGCTTTCGGCATAGGGGAGAAGACCAGGGATCCGCTTGAGATGTACCTGTCTGATATTTTCACGATACCCGCTAACCTGGCCGGGATACCGGCCATTTCGGTGCCGTGCGGACCGGCTGAGAACAACATGCCGGCGGGTCTTCAGATAATGGCAGGGGCTTTTCGTGAGGATATAGTCATAAGAGCCGCCCACGCTTTTGAAAGCTCGGCGGGATATACCACAAGATAGGGGTTTTATGCCAGGATACGACACTGTGATAGGTTTAGAGACGCATGTTCAGCTTTCTACGGAAACAAAAGTTTTCTGTTCCTGCAGGAACACTTTCGGACTGGAACCCAATTCGGCGGTCTGTCCCGTATGCCTTGGACATCCCGGGACCCTGCCGGTACTTAACAGGAAAGCATTCGAATATGCCATAAAGGTAGCTCTTGCCCTGGATTGCGGTGTGCAGAAAATAGTTAAATTCGACCGTAAAAATTACTATTATCCCGATCTTCCCAAGAACTATCAGATAAGTCAGTACGACATGCCAATAGCCTATGACGGTAAAATAACCATTCAGGGTGAAAATGGCGAGCCGAAAGTGATCGGGGTTACCCGGGCGCACCTGGAAGAGGACGCGGGCAAACTTATCCATGACACTTCCGGACCGTTCAGTTACGTCGATCTTAACCGGACGGGCACCCCTCTGCTTGAGATAGTTTCGGAGCCGCACATGAATTCGCCGGAGGAAGCCTATAAGTACCTAGTGGAACTTAAACGCACAGTGAAGTATCTCGGCGTTTCCGACTGCAATATGGAGGAAGGAAGTTTGAGATGTGACGCCAATATCTCCCTTAAACCCTCGGGTGTTTCCAAGTTAGGGGTGAAAGTGGAGATAAAGAACCTTAATTCTTTCAAGGCGGTAAGGGAAGCTCTTTCTTATGAGATATCGCGTCAGAAAGACATTCTTGAAGACGGGGGGACAATATCCCAGGAGACCCGGTTGTGGGATGAAAAAAGGGGAGTTACCGTATCGATGAGATCCAAGGAAGAGGCGCAGGATTACCGGTACTTTCCGGACCCTGATCTTGTTCCTTTCGAGGTGGAGCCGGAAGTGGTGGAGCATATAAGGAAAGGTCTTCCCGAATTGGCAGGAGAGAAAAAGAAACGGTTCTTAGAGCAGTATGGTCTTTCCGAGAAAGACGTTGATGCTCTTGTGGCGGATAGGGATGTCGCCGATTTTTACGAAAATACCGTCAAGCTATATCCCGAAAAACAGGCCGTGTGCAACTGGATCAAGGGCGAGGTAATGATGCACATGAATGAAAAAGGAAAGGACATCCTTTCCATCGGACTTGACCCGGGACATCTTGCCGGGATAGTCAGGATGACGGTTTCCTCAAGGATAAGCGCGCTTTCCGCGAAAGAGGTGCTAAAGAGAACGCTCGAGAGCGGGAAAAATCCGGAGGATATAGTCAGGGAACTCGGCATGGAGCAGGTCTCCGATACATCCGAACTCGAAGAAGTGATATCGGGGGTAATAGACGGTAACGCTAAAAGTGTGGAGGATTACAGGTCGGGAAAGGAAGCGGCTCTGAGTTTTCTTGTGGGACAGGTTATGAAACTGACAAAAGGAAAGGCAAACCCAAAAGTAGCAGGGGAAATGCTGCGAAAGAGGCTGACATGAGTAGACGCGGGGCGGATGGAAAAGTTTTAAGTAAAAACCTGGGAGTCTCTTTGTTCGTCATAGTTTCCTTACTGATCATCGGGGCTTTCGTATCGGGGGCTGCCGATGTTAAAGCGGGTTCCGGGTCCGCGGAGCTCTTTAAAAGGATACAGATGTTCTCGGACGCTATAACCCTTATAAATTCGGATTATGTGAAAAAAGTGGAGATCAAAGATCTCGTATACGGCGCCATACGCGGAATGATGCAGACGCTTGACGGGTACAGCCAGTTCCTCGACGAAGAAAGTTTTCAGGATATAAGGGAGGAGACAAAGGGCGAGTTCGGCGGGATAGGGGTAGAGATAGGTATCAGGGAGGGTTTTTTGACAGTCATAACACCCATAGAAGGAACCCCCGCGGCGGAGTCGGGAATATCCGCCGGAGACAAGGTAGTGAAAATAAACGGGGACATCACCCGGGACATAACACTTGATGAGGCAGTTCGCAAGCTTAGAGGAGTTCCCGGCACAGAGGTGTCGATAACAGTGATGAGCGAGGACGGAGAAATGTCCGACATGACACTTAAAAGAGCCGTTATCAAGCTCAAAAGCGTTAAGGAGGCTAAAATACTTTCCGGAGACATAGCTTACATTAAGCTTGTAGAGTTCCAGGAAAGGACAGCCCGCGATATGGATTCGGCGCTTTGGGACATGAAAAAAAAGGGAGCAAAGGGCCTTGTGCTTGATCTGAGGAATAACCCCGGAGGGCTTCTGGATTCCGCTATCGAGGTTTCGGAGAAGTTCCTGGAGAAGGGAACGCTTATTGTTTATACCGAAGGACGTGAGGTTTCCGATAGGACGGAATTTTTATCCAGGAAAGACCCCGAGCACTCCGATATGAACATAGTTGTTCTCATAAACAAAGGATCAGCCAGCGCGGCTGAGATAGTGGCCGGAGCTTTAGGGGACAACAATAAGGCTCTTCTTGTAGGAGAGACAAGTTTCGGGAAGGGGTCTGTGCAAACGGTGATACCGTTAAGGGATAAAGCCGCTTTAAGGCTCACCACAGCGGCGTATTACACCCCCTCCGGGCGAAACCTTATGGATAAGGGGATAGAGCCCGATATAATCGTCACTTCTTCGGACAGAAGAGGCCCTAAAGGATCGGACGAGCCTGCGGACGCTGACGAAAAGACACGGGTGTTCGAAAGAATAGAGAAAGACATAACTCTGCCTGACGGGAAAAACGATAAAACCCGGGAGGCTGCCGAGGAAAAGGAAATGGAGGACGAGCAGATAAGAACGGCGGTCAACATTTTGAGGGGGGCAAGGGTTTTTGAGGCAAATAGAAAGAAAAAAGAAGAAGCAACTTCGGAAAAGGCGGGAGCTGATAATTGAGCAGGAAAAAGAATTTAAAGGCCGGCAAGTATCTTATACAGTTTTTTGCCGGCGGGTTGCTGGCGCTCATAGTACTGGCTTTTTTTGTCGGGCGGAACGTCTCTTTTGAGAAGACACAGCCGGTTATCGGGCAAAAACCCGTCGATGTAAAAAAAGATGCAGTTAAAAAAGCCGAACGTATTGAAAAAGAGGTCGATGTCCCCAGAGCTGTCCCGGCCGTACCTGAAGAAAAAAAGGAAACGTACCGGGCTCTTATGGCAGTGGTCATTGACGACGCGGGGTATACCAGATCTAATTTTGAGGAAATGCGTTCCCTGAAAGAACCCATAACGCTGGCTATACTTCCCGGGCTTGAACATTCCAGCGAAGCGGCGGTTTTTGCCAGGGACAACGGTATGGGAATAGTTCTGCATCTTCCCATGGAGCCCGAGGCCAAGACGTGGGCCAGGGAAAAAAATACGCTAATGGCCGGGATGGGAGAAGATGATGCCGATTTCATACTTGACGTTGCGTTAAAGACTGTCCCTTACGCCAGAGGTGTATCAAATCACATGGGGTCAAGGGCGACAGGCGACAGGACGGCTTCCGCTGCTCTTATGAAAGCTCTTAAAAAGAGAGGTCTTTTTTTTCTGGACTCTCTGACCACAGCCGGATCCGTGTGCCGGGAAGAAGCCTCACTTAAGGGTGTTAAATATTACCGCAGGGATATTTTCCTGGATAACCAGTCGGAGATACCTTACATAGTTTCCAAAATAAACGAAGCGGCAGATATAGCCATCAAAAAGGGAAAGGCCGTGGCGATAGGCCACGACAGAAAAAACACAATAGCGGCTCTGAAAGCGGCTCTACCCGGGCTGAAGAGCCGAGGCGTTAAAATAACGGCTATCGACGGTCTTTGATCTAAGTTCGCCGGGGGGACACGGGACCATATGCTTACGCTCGGGATAGAGACATCATGCGATGAGACCGCCGTTGCGGTCGTGAGGGACGGGAGGGTCCTTTCAAGCGAAGTTTCCTCGAGCGTGCAGCTTCACGCGGCCTACGGAGGGGTTGTCCCGGAGATAGCTTCCCGGTATCATACCGAGTATATTTTTTCAGTGGCCGAAAAAGCCCTTAAAGACGCGGCTTGTTCGGTCAATGATATTGATCTTGTGGCTGTCACAAAAGGTCCCGGGTTGGCAGGTTCTTTGCTCGTCGGTATAGCTTTTGGCAAAGCGTTAAGCATTGCTCTGGGGATACCTATGATCGGGGTCAACCACATCATTGGACATGTTTTTTCATGTTTTTTGGAAAATGAAAACGGGCTTGACGGCATTGAATATCCCTTCACGGGCATGGTCATATCCGGAGGACACACGAGCTCGCTTATGGTAAGGTCCATAAGCGATGTGTCGGTCATAGGGCGTACTGTCGATGACGCCGTGGGGGAAGCCTTTGATAAGGTGGGTAAGGTCCTTGGCCTTGGATATCCCGGAGGTCCGGCTGTTGAGAGAGCTGCCGGGAACTTCTCGGGTAGTGACAAGATAGTTTTTCCAAGGGCTCTTATGCAGGACCCTCACAACCTGGACTTCAGTTTCAGCGGTATTAAAACAGCCGTGATGTATAAGTGGAAAGATTCGGAAAAAAACGATGCAGAAATCCAAAGAATATGTTATTCTTTCCAGGAAGCCGTGGTGGACGTTATATGTAAAAAAATGCTGAGGGCTGTGAGTTCCGTAGGATCAAGGACTCTCGCGGTAGGAGGAGGGGTAGTTAACAACACCGCCCTGAGAACTGCCCTAAAAGATGTCTGCTCAAGAAACGGTATCGATCTTTACCTGCCACTACGGAAATACTGTTCCGATAACGCCGCCATGATAGGAGTTCTGGGCGAGAGGTTATTCGCGGATGGGTTCAGGTCGGACGACCTCATGAACGTGGAATTAGGCGAGTTTTAGCGCGGCATACGTTACTGTAACCGGAAAGGAGATCTTTATGACGTTGGGTGATATAGCGCTCAGGCTGGCGATATCTACTATCCTTTCGGCAGTTATAGGGATCGAGCGAGAGATACACAAAAGGGCCGCCGGGTTCCGGACGCACATACTTGTATGTCTCGGATCGACTCTTTTTATGCTTACATCCATATCCGTTGCGGTAACTTATTCGTCGGCGGGCGCTGTGGACCCTTCGAGGATAGCGGCCGGCGTGGTCACCGGAATAGGATTTCTAGGGGCGGGGGCCATAATGAGGTATGGTGAGTCCATAAAGGGGCTTACCACCGCCGCAAGTGTCTGGGTAGTGGCGGCCATAGGTCTGTCGGTGGGAGCAGGGATGTACGGCGCGGCGGTAATGACGACAGTCGTGGTGCTTGTGGTTCTTGTTTTTTCGACGTTACAGGAAAAATTCGAGGCACGCAGGGATGACCTTATACGGAAGTTGAACGGGAAAAAAGATACTGAAAGAACGGGAAGATAGGTATATAGTGTCTTAAGGCTTGAAGAAAACCGCTCCGCAATTAAAAGAGGAGGCTTACATGAAAAGAAGAAACGAACCCGTGGTACCGGTCCCGGAGGAAAAGGTCCTTGACGTTAATGCCAGCATGCAGGGAACTTTACGTTTCGATGATCCCGTTAATCTTCGCATAAACGGGAAGTTCGAGGGCACCCTGGATATTAAGGGCCGTCTTATGGTCGGAGACCGCGCGGAAGTTAAAGCCAATATAACCGGCGAGACCATTTCCGTGTCAGGGACCATAACAGGTAATGTTAAAGCCACTACTCTGCTTAAGCTCGAGAGCACGGCAAGAGTTACAGGTGATGTCGAAACCCCCAGGATATCAATTTCGGAAGGCGCTTTTATTTCCGGGAACATACATATGCCTGGATTTATGGTCAATTCTTCCGGGACCAGAGGTGACTGGATGAACATGACCCAGCTCGCTAAATACCTTGAGGTAGATTCTATCAAGATAAACGAGTGGGCCACCAACGGTCTTTTGCCTGGAACTAAAGAAGGCGGAGAATGGGTGTTCGAGCGCGCCAAGGTGGACCAGTGGATATCCGAAGGGAAGGTAAAGGTCTAGTATGCCCGAAAAACTCATGACTTTGCGGGAACTCTCCGAATACCTGAGGGTCCCGGAAGATAGGCTTACCCGTCTTGTTGAGGATAGGGTGATACCCGCTTACCGCATAGGCGGTGAACTTCTCCGTTTCAGAAAAGAGCAGATAGACGCCATGAGAAGGGAGATAGACGCGCGCGTGGACGATTCTCCCAGGCAGAAGATCCCGGCGGCGGCGCAATCTCCGGGCAAGAAGAGCGGCAGACCCGTGATAGAACGCGGCAACAATTTTTTCGAATCGGTAAGCGATTTCTTTTATTTCAACGATTTTTATATTTTGTCGGCGGCGATAGCCGGTATACTGCTGGCAGTGATATTCATGGGATAAAAGACGGAATGGCGACATATTCCTTGACAACCGGACAGGGAGGGGTATAATTGCGGATGTACCAGGTTTGATCGTTCACTCTCCGATAATGATCCCAGTACAGGTCTTGTATCCGACAGGTGGATTTATTTTTTCAGTTAAAACTATACCATCCTTAAATTAAATTTCACAGGGCGCGTCCGATCCATATAAAATCCCGGTAATGAATAAAGAAAAAAGCGACATATTCCTCATAGACGGAAACTCTTTGTGTTACAGGGCGTATTACGCCATACCTCAGCTTTCTACTTCAAAAGGGGTCCCGACCAACGCTGTTTACGGCTTTATAGCCATGATCAGGAAGATAATGAAGGATTATTCTCCCAAAAGCGTTCTGGTGGCCTTTGATCTTCCGGGGGAAACTGAGCGGCACAAAAAATATGAGAAGTACAAGGAAAACAGGTCTCCCATGCCTGAGGATCTTGTTTCGCAGATGGACACCATAAAGTCGGTGGTAGAGGCATACAGGATGCCCATTTTTGAGAAAACCGGCTATGAGGCTGATGACGTAATAGCGACATTGACCCGTAGAGCCCTGAAGAAAGGATTTAACGTCACAATAGTCACGGGGGATAAGGATGCTCTCCAGCTTGTGGGAGACCGCGTGAAGGTGCTTTCGCCCCATCCCGTCGGGGACAAACTTTATGACGCTGAGGGAGTGGTCGAGAAATTCGGGGTTCCGCCGGAGAGAATGACCGACCTTATGGCGCTTATGGGAGACTCAAGCGACAATATTCCGGGGGTGAAAGGTATAGGCAGGGTTACCGCCGGTAAGCTTATAAGGGAATTCGGGAGCCTGGAGAAGGTATATGACGATCTTCAGAGCGTTCTGCCGGTATCTGTACGTAAAAAACTTGAAGAAGGCAGAGAATCGGCTTTTTTGAGCAGGGATCTGGCGATACTGGACCATGATGTACCGCTCGGGGACGAAAAAATACCGGCTTCGCTGGAAGAGCCGGACAGCGATTCCCTCAGGGAGATCTTCAGGGAAATGGAGTTCACTAAACTTTTAAAGGAACTGGAAGTCCCAGAAGTTCCCAGTGTTAAAATGACGGTTCTTTCAACCATTGAAGATCTCAAAAAAATGGTATCGTCGGCTGTAAAGTCTCCGGTTGTTTCGATCCGGGCAGATAACGGTCTGGTTGGATATGCCTTGTCTTTTTCCGAAGGAGAGGTATTTTACGCGGATCTTGAAAAGAACGCGGCGTTTCGCGAAGAGGCTCTTAAAGCGCTTTCCACTGTGGCCGGGGCTAGGGGCGTAGTCAAGGCCGGGCACGACATAAAAAGGGACATGCGTCTATTTGGGAAAGCCGGAGTGGAAATAAAAATGCCGTTTTTTGACGTTATGATGGCTGATTATCTTCTGGACCCTTCTTTTTCGGGGTACTCTCTTGCGGACATAGCTGCGCGTCACGGTATGGCCTTAACTTCGGATAAGTCTTCTTCCCGCGCTAAGAGCGGAGGAGAAGACCTTGTGGAAGATCTTTTGGCCGAGAAAGACATCCTGAAGGCCTGTATGATGTGCGATGCCGTCTTCAGGCTAACAGGACCGCTTGAAAAGGGGCTTAAGGAAAAGGAATTGTACAGCCTGTTCCGCGACGTGGAAATGCCTCTTGTGGAAGTGCTGGCCGATATGGAAACCGCCGGAGTGAAGCTTGACTTAGATCTTTTGAAACAAGGCGCCGAAAGGATAGAAGAAGAGCTCGCCAGTTTGGTCCGCAAAGCGTACGCTCTGGCCGGGGAAGAATTCAATATAAACTCGCCTAAACAGATACAGGATATCCTGTATGTAAAGCTTTCTCTGCCAGCCGGGAAGAAGATAAAGACAGGCAGGAGCACAGACGAAGAGGCTCTTAAAAAACTTTCCAAGCTGCACGAACTGCCCGGTAAGATACTTGAATACCGGCGTTTGAGCAAGCTCAAAACGGGATACTATGATTCGATCCTGACTTTCACCGATACAAAGGACGCAATGCTTCACGCGAAATTCAATCAGGCGGTGACGTCCACGGGGCGGCTTTCCTCCAGCGAGCCCAACCTGCAGAATATACCCGTTAAGACGGAAGTGGGAAGGGAAATACGCAGGGCCTTCAAGCCCCGCAAAATCGAGAACGTTCTTGTGGCCGCGGATTACTCTCAGGTGGAGCTTAGGGTGCTGGCTCACTTGTCGGCAGATCCGATGCTTACAGGTGCCTTCAAGGAAGAACTGGATGTGCATGTTTTTACCGCGTCTCTCATATACGGGTGCGATATGGAAAAAGTCACGTATGAGATGAGGTCCGCCGCTAAGACAGTGAATTTCGGGATAATTTACGGTATGGGAGCTTTTGGTCTTGCCGGCGCGCTGGGTATACCGGTAAAAGAGGCGGAAGATTTCATATCTGCGTATTTCAGCCGATACAGCGGCATAAATGATTTTATCTCGAAGACAATAGACAGGACCAGGAAAGACGGATACGTGACCACTCTTTTCGGCAGGCGCAGGTATCTCCCGGGCATAACAAGTTTGAACGATAAGGTACGGTCTTTCGCGGAAAGGGCCGCCGTTAATACCGCGGTGCAGGGTACGGCCGCAGACATAATAAAAATGGCGATGATAAAGTGCCGGGAAAAGTTCATGGGAACGGGCACAACGATGATAATACAGGTGCATGACGAGCTGGTTTTTGACACCCCGAAGAAAACGTATAAAGAGGACGCTTCTGATATCAGGAAAATAATGGAAGAGGTGGTCTCTCTTAAGGTGCCTCTCAGGGTCAATGTGGAATCCGGGCCTAACTGGCGTGATATGGAGCCTGTGGAATGCTGATAATGAAGCGAAAAAAGAGAGTAATAGGCCTGACCGGCAGCCTTTCATCCGGAAAAACAACAGCGGCCAGGGAGTTTGCGGCTCTGGGGGCAACGGTCATAGACGCCGACGCTATAGCCCATGAGCTTTTGGATAAAGACGCGGATACACAAAAGGAAATAACAGAGATCTTCGGTACCGAAGTTATGGTTTCGGGGGCGGTAAACAGGGAAAAACTGGCTTCGATAGTTTTTTTTAACAAGGAGCTTCTGGGGAAACTTTGCGGGATAATGCACCCGAAGATAATAAGCAGGATAAAAAAAGCCGTGGACGAGGCGCCGGGAGATGTGGTGGTTGACGCGCCTCTTCTTTTCGAGAGCGGGCTCGATAAGCAGACCGATATGTCGGTCGTGGTTAACGCAAGCGAGAAAACCTGCCTTAAAAGAGCGGTGTCCAGGGGGATGCCGGAGAAAACCGCGAGAGCTATTATGGACAGCCAGATGTCTTCTGAAGAGAAGGTAAAAAGGGCTGATTATGTCATAGAGAACGAAAAAAGCGTAGAAAAACTCAAAGAAGGAGTGAAAAAGGTATGGCAAAAGAAGTGAAAAAAAAGGCTGGTCAGGAACTTGATATAGTGCAGCTGAAGAATATGAAGATATCCGAACTTACGGAACTGGCCAAACAGCTGAACATAAACGGTATAAGCGGGCTTAAGAAGCATGATCTTATTTTCAGCATACTTCAGGCCAAGGTTGAGAAAGACGGGTTCGCGTACGGGGAAGGAGTGCTGGAAATACTCGAAGACGGGTTCGGTTTCCTGAGGAGCCCCGATTACAACTATTTGCCTTGTCCAGATGACATATATGTTTCTCCTTCCCAGATAAGACGGTTCAACCTTAAAACCGGAGACACCGTGAGCGGACAGATACGGCCGCCAAAGGAGGGCGAGAGATATTTTGCCCTTCTTAAGGTGGAGGCCGTGAATTTCGAGAACCCTGAGATTGCAAAGAACCGGATACTGTTCGAGAACCTGACGCCGCTTTATCCGAACAAGAGGTTCGTGCTGGAAACCGTGCCTGATGAAATATCAATGAGGATAATGGATATCCTCACCCCCGTGGGTAAAGGGCAGAGAGGGATGATAGTGGCCCAGCCCTACAGCGGTAAAACGGTATTTCTCCAGAAGTTCGCCAACAGCATAAGCAAGAACTACCCTGAGGTAAAGCTCATCATACTTCTTGTGGATGAAAGGCCGGAGGAAGTTACCGACATGCAGCGTTCGGTCGAGGCGGAAGTGGTGGCGTCGACTTTCGACGAACAGGCTCAGAGGCACATACAAGTCGCGGAAATGGTTTTGCACAAAGCCAAGCGGCTGGTTGAGCACAAGTATGACGTGGTCATACTTCTGGATTCCATAACAAGGCTCGCAAGGGCCTATAACTCTACCGTGCCGCATTCTGGCAAGATACTTTCCGGCGGAGTGGATTCCAACGCGCTGCATAAACCAAAAAGGTTTTTCGGTGCGGCCCGCAACATAGAAGAGGGCGGGAGCCTTACTATAATAGCGACGGCCCTGGTGGATACGGGCAGCAGAATGGATGAGGTGATATTCGAGGAATTTAAAGGTACCGGCAATATGGAGATACAGCTTGACCGTAACCTTTTCCAGAGGAGAATATACCCGGCCATAGATATCAAGCGTTCCAATACCAGGAAAGAGGATCTCCTTGTCGAGGAGGACGAACTCAAGAAAATATGGCTTATGCGCAAGGCTCTCAGCGATCTGGACTCTGTAGAAGCCATGGAACTTCTTATCGACAGGTTGCATAAATCCAAGACGAATAAAGAGTTTCTTGAGAATATGGGTAAGGGGTAAGCGTAGATTTTGCGATATTTCTTGATATTTGCAGCGTAATGAGTAAAATATTATATCTTTGCGGGGGATTTTAAATAATGAATGTTAAGGAGGGTTAGAAGTGAAAAAAGGTATACATCCTAAATATGTCGATTGTACCATAGTCTGCGTGTGCGGAAACACTGTGCATACAAGGGCTTCCAAAGAAAACATACACGTTGAGATTTGCTCTCAATGTCATCCTTTTTACACCGGTAAGCAGAAGCTAGTGGACTCTGCGGGAAGGGTGGAACGTTTCCAGAAACGTTATTCCGGCAAGGCGGCAGGAAAAGAGAAAGAGTAAACAACGATATTAAAAATGCGGGAGATATCCCGTAAGCGAAAGGCGCAGCCGGGGATGTTTTTCATATCCCCGGTCCGTGTTTTTTACGGCCGGGCGCATTAAGCATGGAAAAATTTCTTACAAGGCTGGAAGAAAAAAGGGAAAGACTCAAAAAACTGGAGCAGGAACTTTCTTCTCAGGAGCTTATAGCTGACAGAGTCCAGTACCGCTCGAAAACAAAGGAGTACTCCGAGCTCAAGGAGATCATAGGGGAGTATGACTCTTATCTGAAGCTTGAACGGGAAAAGGAATCCCTTGAAAAGCTTATCCAGGAAGAAAAGATAAAGTCAGAATATTCTGTGCTTGCCGAAATGGAGCTTGTTGAGATCAGACAGGCCATTGAGAGCAAGATAAGAGGGATAGAGGACATGGTCCTTTCCGAGGACCTTTCCACCAGCAAGAAGAACGTGATAATGGAGATCCGGGCAGGGACTGGAGGCAACGAGGCCGGGCTTTTCGCGCAGGACCTGTTCAAGATGTACTCAAAATACGCCGATTCTAAGGGCTGGAAGATATCCGTTATGAGCAGGAACATTTCAGAGCTCGGCGGACTTAAGGAGATAGTTTTTTCGGTGGAAGGAGTTAATGTATTCAAGCATATGAAATTTGAGATGGGGACCCACCGTGTTCAGCGGGTTCCTGAAACAGAGGCCTCCGGCAGGATACACACTTCGGCCGCCACCGTAGCTGTTCTTCCCGAACCGGACGATGTTGAGGTGGATATAAAGCCACAGGATCTCAAAATAGATTATTACAGGGCAGCCGGGGCCGGAGGGCAGCATGTTAACACCACTGATTCGGCTGTTCGCATAACTCATATGCCCACGGGCGTTATAGTGAGCTGCCAGGATGAACGAAGCCAGCATAAGAACAAGGCCAAGGCGATGAGGGTCCTTAAGGCAAGGATACTTGAGAGCTTGGAACAGAAACATCACGCCGACAGGTCAGCTCAGCGTAAAAAACAGGTAGGGACAGGCGACAGGTCCGAGAAGATACGGACATACAATTTCCCGGAGAACCGGATAACCGATCACAGGGTGAACTTGACCCTGTACAAGCTTGCGGATATCATGGATGGGGATCTCGATGATCTTATAAACGGGCTTCTTGAGGCCGATAGGCGGCTCAAACTCGAGAGTTCCGAGTTGGGCGGGTGAAAATGCGTTACGGGAAGGCTGGAAGAGAATATTCCGAAACCGTTCCGGTGCAGTATGAAGACGGTTTTTCGCTTTTTATGGGGATGAGGATAAAAGTCGATCCCCGGGTCCTTATACCCAGACCCGAAACAGAGATACTTGTTAGAACGGCGGTAGATGAGCTTTCGCGTTCGTCGGTTGCGGAGCCGAAAGTTGTTGATATGTGCACCGGAAGCGGGGCGGTGGCAATAGCTATTTCACGCATGCTCCCCGGGGCAAAGATAAAAGCTGTGGATGTGTCTTCCGAAGCTTTACAGGTCGCCGTCGAGAACGTAGGTGTTTTTGATCTTTCAGACAGGATACGGACGTTTGCCTCGGATATGTTTTCCGGGTTTTCATCGGATGACGAAGAAGCGTATGACGCCGTGGTTTCCAATCCGCCGTACGTTTCCGACAGGGATTTTGAATTTCTTGACCCATGGGTGAAAGCGGAACCTGAGGTAGCGTTAAGAGGCGGAAGGGAAGGTTTGGACTTTCTCGAGATACTGTGTGAGGAAAGCGGAAAGTTCATAAGAAAAGGCGGTTTTTTGGCTCTGGAAGTAGGATACGACCAGTCCCGCAAGGTGCGGGACAAAATGGCGGAGAACGGATTCAGCCGCATAGAGGCTATCAGGGACGGGAACGGATTTAACAGAGTTGTGATAGGAAGGAAAAATGGATAAGCTCGTTATCGAGGGTGGAAGAAAACTTTCCGGATCAATAACCATAAGCGGAGCCAAGAACGCGTGTTTGCCTCTTCTAGCGGCAACACTGCTTACGGACGACAAATGCGAAATAAGCAATGTTCCGGACCTTAAAGATGTTTCTACAATGCTCAAAATACTTGAGGGCATGGGTAGGCGCGTAAAAAAAAGTAACGGTACCATAGAAGTTTCAGGAGGAAAGGTAACAAGCCTCACTGCGCAGTATGATCTTGTAAGAACCATGCGAGCGTCCATAGCTGTCCTTGGGCCTCTCTTGGCGAAATACGGAGAGGCAAAAGTCTCTTTCCCCGGGGGCTGTGTGATCGGCCCAAGGCCGGTGGATCTGCACCTTAAGGGACTGCGCGCCCTCGGTGCGGAGATAACAGTTGAAGAAGGTTATATTGTGGCCAAGGGTAAAAAGCTGAAAGGCTCTAGGGTGTACCTTGGCGGCCATTTCGGTTCAAGCGTGCTTGCCACGGCCAACACTATGATGGCGGCCGTAATGGCAAATGGAGAAACCGTTATAGAGGACGCCGCTTGCGAGCCTGAGGTGACGGATCTGGCTGATTTTCTGGTCAAGATGGGAGCTGACATAAGAGGCGCGGGAACTCCTACTCTGAGGATAAGAGGAGTTAAAAAACTCAAAGGGGCTAATCACTCGGTCATCCCCGACAGGATAGAAGCCGGGACTTACATGATGGCCGCGATCATAACCGATGGAAAACTAAAGATACACGGCTCGGAAATAGAGCATAATATAGCGTTAGTGGACAAGCTCAGGGAAATAGGGGGGCTTGTAGAAGAATCAGACGGTTGCGTAACAGTTTCAAGGCTCAATAGAAAAATAAAACCTACTGATGTCACTACCTTCACATATCCGGGGTTCCCTACCGATCTTCAGGCGCAAATGATGAGCCTTGTGTCACTCTCGGCTGGAATCAGCGTAATAACCGAAAAAGTTTACCCGGAGAGGTTCATTCACATAAGCGAGCTTAACAGGATGGGTGCCAATATACTTCTGGAGGGAGCCACGGCCATAGTCAAGGGTGTGAACCGCCTCAGCGGAGCCCCGGTGATGGCTTCGGATCTGAGGGCCTCGGCGGCTCTTGTTCTTGCCGGACTGGTAGCGGAAGGGGAAACTGAGATACACAGGATATATCACCTGGACAGGGGTTATGAAAAAATAGAGGAAAAACTCTCAAAAGTAGGGGCAAGGATAAAAAGAGTAAAGGACGAGTCGTAGGAAGAAGTGCAATCAAAGGAGGAGAAAAGATAATGTCTGTTGTTTTGAGATTAAAGAAAATGGGAACCAAGAAAAAACCTTTCTACCGTATAGTGGCAATAACAAAAAGCGAGAAAAGGGACGGCAAAACCATCGAGGAGCTTGGGTTCTATGATCCTAAAAAAGGTAAAGCTTCCGTTGAGCTTGACAAGACCAGGGTGGATTACTGGCTGAAAAGCGGAGCCAAACCTTCGGATACGGTGAAGGACATAATTAAAAGGGTTAACGGATAGATCCCTCGTTCCTCCGGCGGGGATACGGCGCCGGAGAAACAGGATATCAGAATATGGTCATAGATATTCTTACTCTTTTCCCGGGAATGTTCAGGGGTGTTTTTGACGAGTCTATGATGAAGATAGCCCGGGAGAGGGGTATAGTAGAGATAAATACCAGGGACATCAGGGATTGGACGAATGACAGGCACCGTACGGCTGACGACAAGCCTTACGGAGGCGGACCCGGTATGGTGATGAAAGTCGAGCCGATAGACAGGGCTCTGGCAGATATAAGGAAAATTAGCGCCGGCGAAAACGAAACTCTGGTGGTTCTCCTGACCCCGCAAGGAGAGACTTTCGATCAGACGGTAGCAAGGAGGTTTTTCGAAAAAAGGCATCTTGTTCTCATATGCGGGCATTACGAGGGGTTTGATGAGAGAATAAGAGAGCTGGTCGATATGGAGTTGTCGGTGGGAGATTATATCCTCACTTGCGGGGAGATACCGGCAATGGCAGTGTGTGATGCTGTGGTGAGGCTCAAACCCGGGGTACTTGGAGATTCGGGATGTTTGATGGAAGAGTCTTTTGAGTCGGGAATGCTGGAATATCCGCAATACACAAGGCCCTATGAGTACAAGGGTATGAAGGTGCCGGATGTTCTTCTTTGCGGCGATCCGAAAAAGATTAATAAATGGCGGGGAGAAAAAGCCTTGGAAAGAACGCGATCCCGACGGCCGGACCTTCTGAAGTGAACCGAGAGACATTTGTGACATGTAAATAAGTGCAGGGACGCACAAAAAACGAGGAGAGAGAAATGGACAAGATAGCGGCTATAGAAAAAAAATATAGCGACAGAAAAACCCCGGAATTCGAGATAGGGGACACCGTGGATGTTCACTTCAAGGTAAAAGAAGAGAACAAGATGCGTGTTCAGCTTTTCGGCGGGATAGTCATCGGGAAGAAAGGCAAGGGGATGAGCAAGACATTTACCGTCAGAAGAATATCGTACGGGGAAGGCGTGGAAAGGATCTTCCCGCTCTATTCGCCGCGCATAGAAAAAGTGGTGGTAAAAAAACGGGGAAAAGTCCGCAGGGCCAAACTTTACTTTTTGAGGGACAAGACGGGTAAGAAAGCCACCAAAGTGAAGGAAAAAATTGCCCAGAAAAAGGATTGAGAAAGTTTTTCCTGACAGGCTGGTACATGAGAGAAAAGCCTTCGAAGAAGGGTTTCTCAGGGTGGCCGGCATAGATGAGGCGGGCCGGGGGCCATTGGCGGGGCCTGTTGTGGCAGCGGCCGTGGTGATACGCGACGCGTCTTTCAGGGAAAGGATCGACGATTCGAAGAAAATGTCACCCGGGATGAGGGAAAGGTCGTATATCGAGATACTTGAGCGTTGTGAAGTGGGCCTTGGTGTCGTGGGGCCGGAGACCATAGATAAAATAAACATTTTCCAGGCTACTCTAATGGCAATGCGGATGGCTGTCGAGGAACTCAAGCCGGATCCGGAATATCTTCTTATAGACGGCAAGATGCCAGTGGATACCCTGCATGCGAGAACGTATCTTTTTCGCGGTGAGGAGAAGAGCTTGTCCATTGCCGCTGCCTCGATAGTAGCCAAAGTTACCCGTGACAGGATAATGCTCGACGAGGACAGAAAATATCCTGTTTACGGTTTCAGTCAGCACAAGGGGTACGGAACCAAGGCGCATATCGAGGCTATAAGGATGAATGGTTTTTCACCCATACACAGAAAAACTTTCGGCCCTTTCGGAGGATGACGGTTCGCTCCGGGGGTAGGCCGGATAGACGGCCCTACAAAAAAGGAGATCGATATGGTGTACAGTCATAACTTGCGAGTCGCTTCCTCGGTTAAACTGGCCGATATAGGCGATATCGCCAGAAAATTCGGTATATCCGGGAAATACATCAAAAAGTACGGCAACTATGTCGCGAAGATATCTTGTGAGGAATTGCTTTTATCTTTGAAGAAACGAAAACCCGGAAAACATATCCTTGTGACTTCCATAACTCCGACCCAGTTCGGTGAGGGTAAAACCGTTACGACGATAGGACTTTCTATGGCCCTCAACCGCATGAAGAAGAAATCCATAGCCTGTATAAGACAGTCTTCTTTGGGGCCGACTTTCGGTATAAAAGGAAGCGGAACCGGCGGAGGTCTTTGCCAGGTACTGCCGCAGGAAGAATTGGGGCTATATCTCACCGGTGATTCTTATGCCGTCGCTTCGGCTCAGAACTTGTGCGCGGCTATGCTGGATAACTGTCTTTTCTGGGAAGAAAAAGGGATGCCGGACAAAGACGGGATAACCTGGAAGAGGGTTTCTGACATAAGCGACAGGGCTCTCAGGAACATGTCCATAGGCGGAGGGGGAAAACTGCACGGTGTCAACCGCAGGACCGGCATGGATATAACCCCGGCCGGGGAATGCATGGCGGTACTCTCCCTTTCGGAGGACCTTAAGGACCTTCGCGCCAGGCTCGGACGGATCACTCTTGGGTTCGATCCCGCCGGAAAACCGGTTAAAGCGGAAGATATAAAGGCCGCGGGTGCCATGACGGCGCTCCTTAAGGACGCTCTTAACCCGAATCTCCTGCAGACGATGGAACATACTGCCTGTTTTGTGCACACCGGGGCCTTCGCCAATACTTCTCACGGATCCAGTTCCGTTATAGCGGATAAGCTGGCTCTCAAACTTTCCGATTACACGGTCACGGAAAGCGGTTTTGGCGCCGACCTGGGAGCGGAAAAGTTCATCGATATAAAGTGCAGGCAGTCCGGGCTAAAACCCGACGCGGTAGTGATAAACTGCTCGGTGAGAGCGCTTAAGATACACAGCGGGGATTTCGCTTCGAAGGGGTCGTCTCTTCCTCCGGAGCTCAAGAAAGAGAACCTCTCGGCCGTTGACAGAGGCTGTTCTAACCTGGAAAAACAGGTAGAGAACCTGAAACTTTTCGGGATACCCATAGTGGTCAGCATCAACCGTTTTGAATCTGATACCAGAAAAGAAATAGATGTTGTCTTAAGGCGTGTGGAGGCGCTCGGGGTCCAGGGAGTGGCAGTATGTGACGCGTACAGAGCGGGCAGCGCCGGAGCCATGGACCTTGCTAAAGTTGTTGTGAAGGCGTGCTCCGAAAAAGCTAAGATGAGATATCTGTATCCCGTGGACATGCCCCTTGAAAGTAAAATAGAAAGGGTCGCCAAATCGATGTACGGGGCCAGCGAAGTTAAATACTCGGAAGAGGCAGCGGAGAGTATGGCAAGAATAGTTGCGGCGGGCCTGGATAAATTCCCGGTCTGTATGGCCAAAACTCACTTGTCGCTCACCAATAACCCGGAAAAAAAGGGAAGACCTAAAGGGTTCAGGCTGATGATAGAGGATGTTGTGGTCGAGTCCGGAGCGGGGTACATAGTGGTGCTGTGCGAAGGGGTTAACACCATGCCCGGGATGCCTAAGCTTCCCCGTTCTGCCGGAGTGGACGTTGATGTTAAGACGGGGGCGATAAAGGGGCTTTTCTAGGGTAGGGAAACCCCTCAAGAGGAGGTCTTGTGGACTATATAAAAACTCCGCTTGCGGAATACGTAAATGATCTTGCCTCGAGGAAAGTTTCTCCCGGGGGAGGTAGCGCCTCTGCTCTGGTGGCCGCTTTGGGAGCGGCGCTTAACACAATGGTCATAAATTTCGGTATATCTCCGAGGACCGACCCCGACAAGGCTCAGGAACTTTCAGAGCTGAAGGAACGTCAAGCGGCTCTCATGAGGGAGGCTTTAAGCCTTATAAACGAGGATTGTGAAGCTTTTACCGCGCTCATGAACGCGATCTCCCTCAAAAAGGTCACGCCTGAAGAATATATTTCCGCCGCTGATGTGCCCATGAGGGTATGCCGTGTTTCCCGTGAATCCATGCGGATATCACTCAGATTGCTTGATCTTGTCAAGGGGTCCATAACGGCCGATATAGCCTGTGCCAGCGGTATCCTCCGCTCGGCTTTTTACTCAGCTCGTGTCAACGTTGAGATCAATCTGGATGGGATAGGCCCTGGGAAAGTTTCATCCGAATTAACAGGAGAGCTTCTTGAAATGGCGGCCGGGATAGAGTCAGATTCTTCCTCGATAAACAGTCGGCTACGGGAAGCCGGCATACTTAAAGCAGAAAGGAAGTGAAGCCACCGATGGCGAAGATAGTGGACGGCAGAAAGATCGCCCGAGAGATGAGCGATTCCGTGCGGAGCAAGATCAAGGAACTTTATGCGTCATCAGGCCTCAAACCCAGGCTTGTATCGCTTTCTGCCGGGAGGAGCGAGGGGGCGGATATTTACGTCAATATGCAAAGAAGACTGGCGCTTGACGTCGGCATAGAGTTCATGCCCATCGAGCTTCCGGGCAGTTCCACGCAGGAGGAAATACTTTCCAGAATAAAGGATCTTAACAGCGACGACTCAGTGACTTCGGTCATAGTCCAGAAGCCTCTGCCGGGGGATATAAGCCACGACAAGATAGTCGCCAGCCTCGACCCTTGGAAAGACGCTGAAGGTATACACCCCTATAATCTCGGCAGGATATTGAGAATGGAAGCGGAGATCGTGCCATGCACGCCGGGAGCCGTTATGAAGGTTATCACTTCCGAGGGTATGGATCTTTTCGGCAAGGAGGTAGTGATAATAGGGCATTCCGCCATAGTGGGAAAACCTTTGAGCCTTATGATGCTTAATGCGCTGGCTACTACCACGGTGTGTCACATAGGCACCCACGAAAAGGGAGATCTTAAGGAGCATTGCCGCAGAGCTGATATCCTGATAGTGGCCGTGGGAAGGGCTAACATGGTAAAAGGCGACTGGATAAAACCCGGGGCGGCCGTAATTGACGTAGGTATAAACAGGGTCGGGGACAGAATAGTGGGAGATGTAGATTTTGATGAAGTTTCGAAAAAAGCTTCTCTTGTGACTCCGGTGCCCGGTGGAGTGGGGCCGGTTACGGTGGCCATACTTATGAGGAATGTCTTTCGTTCCTACAGGAGCAGGGTGCTGGACCAGGGGAAAAAAGAAAAAGAGCAATAATGGGAAGGATATCACTCGAAATCGTGCCGCGTGACAGAAAATCTTTCGCCGACGAACTCAATACGGTGAGGGAGAAGTTCCCCCGCATCGACACGCTGAATATACCCGACATATTGAAGTTTGACATGCGCATACCGGAAGCCTGCGACGTCGCGGGAGGCTACTTTAAGGACATCATACCTCACATAAGAGCGGTATCCGTTTCGCGTTCCGAAAGCATGCCGTGTTCTGTTCTTTTTCAGGAACAGGGGATCAAGGAGGCGCTTGTTATCCTCGGGGATAACCCCGATATAATCTCAAAGAGTTCCGAACCTTGCGATTCTCTTCATCTCATAAAAAAGCTCAAGAAAGACTGGCCCCATATAAAAGTATACGCCGGGCTTGACCAGTGGCGAGGAAGTTTCAGGAGCGAGCTTGAATACGCGAAAAAGAAAATAGACAGCGGAGCCGATGGTTTCTTCACACAGCCTTTTTTTGATACGCGTCTTTTGGAAAAATGGGTGTCGTCCCTGCCTGGAGTTCCGGTGTTCTGGGGCCTGGCCCCGGTCATAAGGGAGTCTTCGAGGCATTACTGGGAAACGAAGAACAAAGTTATTTTTCCGCCGGACTTCGAGTGTACAATGAAGTGGAACCAGGATTTCGCCAAAGAGGTGCTGGAGTTTTCCCGGGATGACAATTTTAACGTTTATTTTTGTCCTATAACGGTGGATTTCGAGGAATATCTGGAAGGGATAGTCTGACCGGAGCTGTGAGATGAAAAAAACTACTGTTCTGGATTTCGCCAGAAAAAAGCTGTCGGGTGAAAAAATAACGGTTCTTACCGCGTATGACTATCCGATGGCGCGGATAGTGGACTCGTGCGGTATTGACGCGGTTCTCGTGGGGGATTCCCTTGGGATGGTGGTGCTAGGTCACGACTCCACCGTAAAGGTGACTATGAGGGAGATGATACACCACGCAAAGGCTGTTGTAAGGGGCGTAGAGAGGGCTCTGGTAATAGCCGATATGCCCTTTATGTCGTACCAGGCCAGCAGCGAGAGCGCCGTCAGGAACGCGGGCAGGCTTATCAAAGAAGCCGGTTGCGACGCAGTTAAGATAGAACTCGGAGGAGAAATGGCCCAGAGGGCCGAGGCTATAGTGTCGGCGGGTATTCCCGTGGTCGGCCATATAGGGCTAACGCCGCAGAGTTCCTCTCAGATGGGCGGGTACAAGGTCCAGGGCAGGGACCCCGAAAGAGCCGAAGAGATAATATCAGATGCCGTAAAGCTGGAGAAAGCCGGATGTTTTGCCCTAACACTTGAATGTGTACCGGCAGGTCTGGCCAAAGAGATAACAGGCAGATTAAGAATACCCACAATAGGAATAGGAGCGGGGAGCGGATGCGACGGTCAGGTGCTGGTGACACACGATATTATAGGTTATTTCGACAGGTTCCTGCCTAAATTCGCCAAGAGGTATGCTAATGTGGGAGATGTCATGAGAAACGCCGTGGAAAGTTTTAAGAAAGACGTCGAGTCCGGGGTTTTCCCGGGCAAGGAGAATTCATTTTTCTGAACCGTCATATCCGCGAAGGAAGTTAACGGCGCGGGAAGGAAACGGTTTTATAATGAGTTACATAGAGGCCTGGGAGAAGATCCTCGGCATAAAAAAAGTTAAGAGGATATTCATAGCGGCCACACGTCAGAATGTGGGGAAGACAACCGTGTCCATGGGGCTTATAGCGTCCCTCGGCAAGAAATTCAACGGTATTTCCTTTATCAAGCCTGTCGGGCAGAGATACCTTGTAGAGGATGGGCACAAGGTGGACGAGGATTCAATACTGATGGACCGTATTTTCAATTTTGGGATACCTATCCAGAATATGTCACCGGTAGCCGTGGAAAAAGGCTACACCGAAAGGTTCCTGGACGGAGCCATAACGTCAGACGCGGGGTCTAAGATACGCGCCGCTTTCGAAAGCGTCGCCGAAAACAGGGAAGTTGTGATAATCGAAGGGACGGGGCACGCGGGTGTGGGGTCCGTGTTCGACCTTTCAAACGCGGCCGTAGCTAAAATGCTGGATTCAAAGGTAATAATAGTCTCTACGGGCGGGATAGGCAATCCTATCGATGAAGTTATGCTCAATAAGTCCCTATTCGACAAGATGGGAGTGAAGATAGCCGGGGTCATAGTCAATAAGGTACTGCCCCATAAGTATGAGAAGGTAAGCAAATACGTCCGCGTCGGGCTCAATCGTCTGGGAATACCTGTTTTGGGCGTCATGCCATACGCCGAGATACTCGATATCCCGACTATGCGCGATATAAAAGAAGAGCTTGATATGCATGTGCTGTGCGGAGAAGATCTTCTGGGAAGACAGATGTCCAGGGTGCTGGTAGGAGCCATGGAAGTAAGAGAGGCCATACATGACCTCGAGGACGACTGTCTTGTTATAACCCCCGGCAACAGGACGGATCTTATAAGCCTTATTATCAAGGTGCAGACAGGCAGAGTAAAGTCCCCGAAACGTGTCGCCGGGCTTATACTTTCCGGAGGCGTGGCCCCCAAAAGAAGAGCCTATTCAGCGCTTAAGCAGGCCGGTATACCCACTCTTTTATCCAGGCTGGACACGTATGATGTGGCCGCCAGGGTGCATGACCTTACCGTAAAGATCAAATACCGTGATAACAACAAGGTCAGGCTGGCCATCGACATGGTGGAAAAGCACGTAGATCTTGAAATGGTTATCAGCAACCTCGGGTAATCCCAATCGATGTTTTCAAGGCTTTCGACAATATTCTTTAATTTGAGCCGTAAGGCGCTTATTCCGGCGCTGGTGATCTGTTTTCCGTGCGCGTCCGGCTGCGGAAAACTCGCGGGTTCTTCCTCCGAGGTTTCCCGCACATTGCCTCTAATGGGGACTTTTGTAACAGTGAAAGCGGTTCACGGGCCAGAAGAGGCGGAGAAGGTTTCCAGGTCACTCGCGGAGGTTTTCTCTCTGGCCTCGCAACTTGAGGATAAGCTGAGCATGTACGTTCCCTCCAGCGAACTGAACGAACTGAATACCCGTAAAAGAATTAAAGTGTCAGAGGATCTGGAGGAAGTCATATCCCTCGCTATAGATATAAGCCGGGTTACCTCGGGAGCTTTCGATCCTACGGTCGCCCCGATACTTAAAAGGAACGGTTTTTACGGGAATATGCCGCCGGAGATCCTAAGCCGTATCCCGGAAAACGATGAAGCTGTAGGGTTCCGTAACGTACGGTTGGATAAAGATAGAGGGGAGATCTTCCTTGAAAATTCAGCGTGGCTCGACCTCTCGGGAATAGCTAAAGGATACATAGTTGACCGAATGGCGGCCTATTTGAATGACGCCGGGATCGAGAGCTTCATCATCAACGCCGGAGGGGACATATACTGTGGCAGATCTCCCAGGGGTTCTATCTGGCGCGTGGGTATAAGAAGGCCCGGAAGCGGCGAAATATGGCGTGTTCTGGAGCTTGAGTCCTGCGCGGTGGCGACAAGCGGTGATTATGAGAATTTTCTGGTAGACGGTAAAACTTCAAGGGTAATGTCACACATAGCCGATACCTCGGAACTTGAAATGACGGACCAGGTCCTGACGGGAATGACCGTCATAGCCGAGAACTGCGCCCTGGCCGACGCTCTGGCTACAGGGATAACGGCCAGGGGTATTGAAAAGGCTTCCGAGACGGCCGGCCTTATTCCCGGGGTAGAGGTGATAGCGGTCTCGAACAAAGATGGGGAGTGGACAGTTTTCATGACACCCGGGGCTAAAAGGTATCTCTCGGGGGAGGGGTCAAGATGAGAGTAGCGGTAGCCATGTCAGGCGGGGTTGACTCTTCGGTGGCGGCATTGAGGCTTCGTGACGGCGGGCATGAGGTAATAGGGATAACGATGAAGACCTGGCCTAAGGAAGATTGCGGCCGTTCCGGGGACAGGGCTTGCTGTTCTCTTGAGGCTGTCCAGTATGCCAGGGGAGTGGCTGAGGATATCGGGATAGCGCACTATGTGGTAGATTTTTCACAGGAATTCGCCAGGGAAGTAAGGGACTATTTTTTCACTGAGTACTCCCGGGGGAGAACACCCAACCCCTGTATTTACTGCAATAGCCGGCTTAAGTTCGGTCTTCTTTTGACCAAGGCCCGTCAGCTTGGCATGGAGGCCGTGGCGACCGGGCATTATGCCAGGATCGATAATGCCGACAAAGGCAAAGTTCTTCGTGAGGCCCTCGATAAAAGAAAAGACCAGTCATATTTTTTGTGCGGCATCCCGAGAAGTGAACTCGGAAATATAATTTTCCCCCTGGGAGAATTGGAAAAAGAGGAGGTTAGAAAGATAGCTTCGGAAAACGGTCTTATCTCTGCTTTCAGAAGATCTAGCCAGGACATTTGTTTTACCTTTCCCGGAATGGATTACAGGGAATATATCCGTGAAAAGGGTCCGGAGGGTTTTGTTCCGGGGGATATCATTGACACTAAAGGAAGGATCATAGGAAAACACCGTGGAGTAGCGGCGTATACGGTCGGACAACGTCACGGTCTGGGGATCGGATTCCACCTTCCTCTTTATGTCGTTAATATAGACACTGCCAGTAATACGGTGACTGTGGGGGGTAAAGAAAATGTCATGCGATCCCTTATAAGCGTGAAAGTCTTTAACTGGTTCTACGGTCCCGGTCCGGAACCGGGGAAAAAGTACGGAGTGAGGATAAGGTATAAAGGCTCTAAAGCCGACGCGGAAGTTATCGGTATTTCGGGCGAAGAGGTTCTTGTAAGGTTCAGAGAAAAACAGTTCGCTCCTACCCCGGGACAGGCCGCGGTTTTTTACTCCGGAGAAGTAGTGGAGGGAGCGGCCTGGATAGAAAGCGTTTCGGAGTAGAGCCTTACCTTAGCGGGGGCCGGGACGCGCATTGACAAAGACGGAGGTTTTCCATATAATGAACGCTCTTGAATTTTTGGCGGGGTAGCTCAGCTGGTTAGAGCACACGGCTCATACCCGTGTTGTCGACGGTTCGAGTCCGTCCCCCGCTACCATTTTTCCGAAAGAGCCGGTTTTTATGACCGGCTCTTTTTTTTTGAGCAATATGAGCTTTGGTATCAAGTTTATTGCATAAACTCGCAAAAATGTTATTATGTTCCACAGGACGCAAAAAGTAAATTTTGTTTCAGGACAAACTTTAGGGGGGAAGAAAATGGATGATTTCCGGTCACCCGATGATCTCTTTAAGGAAGAGGCCAGAAAAGCCATACGCGCGGGAAAAGAATACTGGGGGCACGCGCCATTTTTGATACTTATACTGGTGGGGATAATTGCCCTCAAAGGGGCCTTCTATTCAGTGTCTACCGACGAGATGGGGATAATCCAGCGGTTCGGGAAATTTATAAGAATGTCGGAGCCGGGGCTGCATTTAAAGATACCGTTTGGCATAGAGAAAATGACCCCGGTAAAGGTCAAAAAAATATTCAAGGAGGAGTTTGGGTTCAGGACCACTCAGCCGGGAGTTACGTCAATATATTCGGCTAAGAATTTCCCTGAAGAGTCCCTTATGTTGACTGGGGACCTTAATATCCTCGATGTGCGGTGGATAGTGCAGTACCGGGTCAGTGACCCCAAAGCGCTTCTCTTTAAAACACGTAAACCTGTGGGTAATGTCCGTGACATGGCGGAGGTGGTTATGCGCCGCCTTGTCGGAGATTATACCGTTGACGAGGTGCTGACTACAAAAAGAGAGGAAATAGACACAATGGCACACAGGTCGCTCCAGGCTCTTATGGACAAATTCGGCACCGGCGTGACAATAGTTACCGTAAAACTTCTGGACGTTAATCCTCCTGATCCAGTAAAACCCGCTTTCAACGAGGTGAATGAGGCGCGCCAGGAAAGAGAGCAGATGATAAATCAGGCATGGGAGGCTTACAATAAGGCCATCCCTAAGGCGGAAGGCGAAGCTAAGAGAACCGTGCACCAGGCTGAAGGATACAAGATCGACAGGATCAACAGGGCCGAAGGAGAGGCGGCTAAGTTCTCTAAAGTGCGCGAAGAATATGCCAAAGCGCCTGATGTGACAAAAAAAAGGATATATCTTGAGACCATGGCGGAAGTGCTACGAAAAGCCAAAGCCAAATACATAGTGGACAAAGAGCATAATTCCATACTTCCGCTTCTTAAACTCGGTGAGGACGGGGGGAATGCCATATGAAAAAAATAAATGGTTTTTACATATCAGTTCTGGCAGCGGTGTTCCTTATTATTGCGGGAGGGCCTGCCTACGTTGTTACAGAGACCCAGCAGGTCGTTATAACGCAGTTCGGGATGCCTGTAGGTTCCGCCGTCATGGAGGCCGGGCTTCACTTTAAATTGCCTTTTATACATAAGGCTAACTATTTCGAAAAACGTCTTTTGGAGTGGGACGGGGACCCGAATCAGATCCCTACCCGCGACAAGAAATACATATGGGTCGACACGACCGCGAGATGGAGGATAGTGGATCCTCTTAAGTTCTTTCAATCTGTTGGGAATGAATGGGGGGCGTACGCTAGGATAGATGACATAATAAATTCCGCGACGAGGGATGTTATAACGGGCAACGCTCTTGTTGAGGTGATAAGGGATACCAACCGGATACTGGACACTAAACCCGACGAGGAAATAGGCGAGGTGGCGATATCGGAAGAGGCCTTAGAAAGAATACACTCGGGCAGGGAGAAACTTGAAGAAAGGATCCTGGAGAAAACCCTTGTAATAGCGCCTCAGTACGGGATAGAGATAGTTGACGTAAGGGTAAAAAGGCTCAATTATGTCGATGAGGTGCGTAAGAGGGTTTACGATAGGATGATCTCCGAGAGGAAGCGGGCCGCGGAAAAATACCGTTCCGAGGGGCGCGGCAGAAGCGCGGATATACAGGGGCAGACCGAGAGAGAGCTTAAAACGATCACATCCGGGGCTTACAGGACGGCGCAGGAGATAATAGGAGAGGCTGATGCCTCGGTCACGGAGATTTACGCCGGGGCTTATGGCGTGGATCCGGCCTTTTATTCTTTTGTTAAGACTCTTGAGACATACTCTGACACCGTGGACGGAACGACAACTCTGATGCTTACGACAGACTCTGACTATTATCGTTACCTTAAGGAATCCGATTAACGGTCCAGCAGATGGATGGGCAAGATGATGACTCCGGGGCACAAGGACAGGTCTTCCGAACGGGTTGAGAAAGCTTACGCTAAACTGAAAAAAGCTTATCTTGAACTTAGGGATTCTCACGCGGAAATGGTTTTTAAGCTTGCTCTTGTAGCTGAAATGAGGGACAGGTCGACCGGTGTTCATCTGGTGCGCATAGCGGATTACAGCGCTCTTATAGCGGAGGCTCTCGGGATGAGCAGGGAAGAAGTGGAGATAATCCGAATGGCCAGTCCGATGCACGATATAGGCAAGGTAATGCTTTCTGACTCTATATTGAAAAAAGACGGGCCCCTTACGGAAGAGGAAATGGCCGAGGTCAAAAAACACCCTTCAGTGGGGGCCAGGATCTTCGCTCACGCTAAAACTCCTTTACTGCGGGCGTGTCAGGTCATAGCGCTGAGCCACCACGAAAAATACGACGGGTCAGGGTATCCAGGAGGGCTAAAGGGGGAAGATATCCCTCTTTACGGCCGTATAGTAGCTCTGGCGGACTGTTTTGACGCTTATACATCAAGAAGGCCTTATAAGGAAGCCTTTGATTTCGATACGGCCGTAAGCATGGTAAAGGAAAGAGCGGGAACCCATTTTTCGCCTGCCGTAGTGAAAGCTTTTCTTAAACAGATGGACAGGATAAGGGTGATATGGGAAGCCAACAGGGACATACAGGCTTTTCTCGATGAGATGGAGATAGAAAGGGAAAAACTTCTTGAGTGAAGGATATTACAAAAAGGAGGTTTTTATGGCAAAGAAAGAGATAGAGCTGAAAAAGATCCCCCGTTCCAAGGTAGCAGTCTTTAAAATAAGGAACCGAAAAGGGTTCGCGGCGGTTTGTGAAAATAATCTGACGGAAGGCATTTCCGAGCAGGAAGCGCTGAGAAGAATGAATGTGGCCCTGAAAAGAATGGGTCTTGTCATAGGGTAAAAACCCCTCTCGGGGGCTTACACGTAAATGGATACCGCGCTTTCTCTGGTAACTTTTATAATCGCTATAGGAGTGCATGAGGCAGCTCACGCGCTGGTAGCTTACCGTCTTGGGGATACCACGGCCCGTTCGGCGGGAAGGTTGACGCTGAACCCTCTGGCGCATATCGATCCTTTCGGTACGATCGTACTGCCTGCTTTACTTGTCTTAACCGGCTTCCCGGTGGTTTTCGGATGGGCTAAACCGGTTCCCGTAAACCCTCTGAATTTCGAGTCGCCAAGGAAAGGAATGATGATGACCTCGGCGGCGGGACCGGCGGCAAATTTTATAACGGCCTGTATTTTTGGTTTTATCTTCAGATCTTTTTTATCGGCTGGAGGCGATCTTCCTAGGATCCTGGTGATGTTCTGCCTTTACGCGGTCTTTCTTAATGTTGTTATAGGGATCTTCAACCTTATCCCTGTTCCTCCGTTCGACGGCTCCGGCATACTTGCCGGGATATTGCCTCCGGGTACAGCCGCCGCGTATCTCAGGTTTTCCCGTTACGGGTTTTTAGCCGTGGCCGCTCTTTTGTATCTTGGACTTTTTGAAAAAATCATAATGCCGGCGGCGCAGGTTATTATGCGCTTTTTAACGGGATGAGGCGGGACCCTTAAATGTTAAAAAGATGCTCAAAAAAAGACGGTTCCGATCGGATCCGCAATGAACTGCTCAGAATACTGAAGGATACCGGATCGCTGTTCGTTTCAGGCGAAAGCGTTTCCCGGGATCTTGGGGTTTCAAGAGCGGCATTATGGAAGCATGTCGAGGCCTTAAGGCGGGAGGGATACCTGGTTGAATCATTCCCGAGAAAAGGGTACAGGCTTAAAAGTGTTCCGGACCTGATAATCCCCGAAGAGGTGTATATTCGTCTCTCTCCCGGGCTGTCGGATGTAGTTAAGATCCTGCCTCATCGCAGCCTGGTGTCAACGAATGATACTGCCTGTTCTCTCGCTTCGGATGGGGCCGAAGAGTGGACCGTGGTAACCTCCGAGACTCAGGGCGGCGGAAGGGGCCGGAGAGGGCGCACATGGGTATCTCCGTGCGGGGGATTATATTTTTCGGTCGTTTTGAGGCCGGAAATGAGATTGGATGACATTCCCGCCATGACGCTGGTAGCGGCTTCTTCGGTAGCGAGGGCCCTTGAGACAGTTTCGGGATGTAAGGTCATGATCAAGTGGCCCAACGATATTTTTATGAACGGTAAAAAGGTTTCCGGGATACTCGCTGAAACAAGGGCGGAGCCGGACCGAACGGATTTTGTAGTGCTGGGGATCGGGGTAAACGTTAATACTTCTTCGGAGGAACTTCCGGAATCGGCGACGAGCGTCAAGAACGAAACAGGGACAGCGCTGGACCGGTCCTCACTGCTGGCCGCCATATTGAACGAGATAGGAAGTTCCTACCGCCTTTTCCTGTCGGAAGGTTTTCAGCCGTTCCGATCAGAGGCCAGAGAAAGGTCCTGTGTGATAGGAAGAAAAGTCAGCGTTGAAACTTCCCGGGACAGAAAAGAAGGCGAGGCGGTGGATATTGACGAACGAGGCGCTCTTATCGTAAGGGAGCGAAGCGGCGGATTGTGCAAAGCATTCAGCGGAGACGTGGTTGTGTTCTCCTTTTAACATTTTAGGCGGATAACTTATGAAAAGAAAAATACTGATCGATGTGGGGAATACCAACACTTCCATAGCCTTTGCCGAGGGGAAGACCCTCAAGCACAAGTGTTTCATACGTACCGCTAAAAAGGAGATCGATCCGTCTTCTCTAAAGCGCCTTTTAGGTCGGTGGCTTCCGGTATCGGATGAGATCGTCGCGGTCCAAGTGGTCCCTGATTTTTTCAGGGCGCTTTCAAAGAGCCTGGCTCAAGCCGCGCCGGACCTGCCGGTCCGGGTCATAGGGAAGGATATAAAGGTACCCATGAAGATCAGATACAAAGATCCGTCACAGGTGGGCCAGGACAGGCTGGTAACTTCTTACGGGGGAGTCGAGGCATACGGTTTTCCTCTTATAATGATAGATTTCGGCACCGCGGTGACATTTGATTATGTTGGAGATGAAGGAGTTTATGAGGGAGGGCTTATCTTTCCGGGGCTTAGAATAGCTCTCGAGGCGCTTTCATCAAAGGCAGCTCTTCTCCCGAAAATAGAACTTCATCCGGCTAGAGAACTTGTGGGAAGGGATACCCAGAGCAGTATAACAAGCGGGGTGCTTTACGGTTTTGCCGGGGCCTGCGACGGCATCGTTGAAAAACTTAAAAGAGAAAGCGCCTCCGCTCCTAAGGTCATAGCCACGGGCGGAGACGCCTCTCTGGTGGCTCGTTACGCCGGGTCAATAGATAAGGTGCATAAGGATATCATCTTTGAAGCGCTTATCTCTCTTTCCGGGGAATAGTTCTTAAATTTTTCAGCCGGATATGCCTTCAAAAAACCCCTTGACAAAAAACCTGTTTTTTTTATAATGATTTCTCGTTAGCACTCCTTAATAAAGAGTGCTAAATCAGAAAACAATATTCCACTAAAGATAAAGTAAAGAGGAGGAGAGCATGAAAGTAAAACCACTTGGAGACAGAGTTCTTGTGGAAGTTCTTGAGGCGGAGGAGATGACCAAAGGGGGCATAGTTCTTCCCGACACGGCTAAGGAGAAACCGCAGCAGGGTAAAGTGATCTCGGTGGGTAAGGGAAAAGTCACCGATGACGGGAAGACGGTGGCGTTACAGGTAAAAGAGGGAGACATAGTGCTTTACGGTAAGTATTCCGGGACCGAACTTAAGATAGACGACAGGAACCTTCTTATGCTGAAGGAAGAGGATATTCTGGGCATAGTTTCGTAAGGGGTTCCCGCAGTATAATCGAAATCAAAATATTTTAAGGAGGAGAGAAATGGCTAAACAACTGCAATTCAGCGATGAGGCCCGCAGGTCCATACTCGTAGGAGTGGAAAAGCTGGCCAGGGCTGTCAAGGTAACATTGGGGCCCAAGGGCCGTAACGTGGTAATAGAGAAGAAATTCGGCTCCCCGACCATAACAAAGGACGGGGTTACCGTGGCGAAAGAGATAGAGCTTGAAGATTCATACGAAAATCTCGGGGCCGAAATGGTTAAGGAGGTAGCCTCCAAGACCAGTGATGTGGCGGGCGACGGAACTACGACGGCCACGGTGCTTGCCGAGGCCATATATAAGGAAGGGCTCAAGAATGTTACTTCCGGAGCCAATCCCATGCAGCTTAAGCGCGGCATTGAGAAAGCCGTGGACGCAGTGGTCGAGGAATTGAAAAAAATATCCACCTCCATCAAGGAGAGAAAAGAGATAGCCCAGGTCGCTACGATAGCCGCGAATAACGATAAGGTCATAGGCGACAGAATAGCGGAGGCGATGGACAAGGTAGGCAAAGACGGTGTAATAACCGTTGAGGAAGGAAAGACTTTCGAGACTACACTTAAACTTGTCGAGGGGATGCAGTTCGACCAGGGGTATCTATCTCCCTATTTCGTAACTGACACGGAGAGAATGGAGTGTTCGCTGGAAAATCCCTACATACTCCTGTACGAGAAAAAGGTATCTGGGATGAAGAACCTTCTTCCGCTTCTTGAAAAAGTGGCGCAATCCGGCAAACCTCTTCTCATCGTTTCTGAGGAAACAGAAGGTGAGGCCCTGGCCACACTCGTGGTGAACAAGATAAGAGGCACATTCTCCTGCTGCGCGGTAAAGGCCCCGGGCTACGGCGACAGGCGTAAAGCCATGCTGGGAGACATAGCTGTTCTGACCGGAGGCAAGGTAATATCCGAGGATCTGGGCATAAAACTTGAGAATGTGAAACTCGAGGAACTCGGACGGGCAAAAAGGGTGACCATAGACAAAGAGAACACCACTATAGTGGAAGGTCTCGGTAAAAAAGAGGAAGTACAGGCCAGGATAGCCCAGATAAGGGGAGAAATAGAAAAGAGCGACTCCGACTACGACAAAGAGAAGCTTCAGGAGAGGCTCGCCAAACTCGCCGGCGGAGTAGCGATAATAAACGTAGGCGCCGCGACCGAGATAGAAATGAAAGAGAAAAAGGCCAGGATAGAGGACGCTTTGCACGCCACAAGGGCGGCTACCGAGGAAGGTATAGTTCCCGGCGGCGGAGTGGCTCTTCTTAGGGCCAGCGTCAAGCTTAACAAGATGGAAGGCGTAGGCGACGAAAAGATCGGCATGAACATAGTTGCGAAAGCCCTTATGGCTCCGGTGCATATGATAGCTACCAACGCCGGAAAGTCTGGAGAGGTAGTTGTTCAGCAGCTTCTTTCCGAGAAGAACGCCAAGGTGGGGTATGACGCCGAAAGCGACACGTTCACGGACATGGTGGAGGCCGGAATAATCGATCCCACCAAGGTAACAAGAAGCGCTCTTCAGAACGCCGCGAGCATAGCTTCGCTTATGCTGACCACGGAAGCCGTTATTACCGATAAACCCGAAAAAGAAGGGGGAAGCGGGATGCCGGGAGGAATGCCCGGAGGAATGCCCGGCGGAATGGGCGGCATGATGTAAGTTGATGACGCTACAAGTTAAAAGGGAAGGGGAGGCGTAGTTTTGCGTCTCCCCTTTCTCTTTTAAGGGGCAGAATCGCATAGATCGGCGCTTCTATCCCAATAACAACTTGACTTTATCTTTTTCGGAGCGTAAAATCAGTTGAACTTCAGGGTAAGGTGGGCGTGTGAGCGCTGATTCCTTAGCCGGCGGTGAGCCCTTGGGGCAAGTCCGCGAGGCCCGGAATACCGGGCCTGAACCCGTGAAAATCGGGTACCGACCGTATAGCCGGGATGAGAGAAGTGCCGGTGATGTTTTAGGGCCCTGGAGTTTTCCTGGGCTTTTTTTTTGCCTCGGGGAAGAGGGGAAAACAATGAAAATAAAGCTGAGCAGAATAAAAGACATTTTGAAGGACATAAGGTCGGGCAAGATGGTTGTGGTCGTGGATGATCCTTCCAGGGAGAATGAAGGTGACATAATCACGTCCGCGGCAAGAATAGACTCCCGCAAAGTCAATTTTATGGCGAAGTTTGCCAGGGGGCTCATATGCGTGCCCATGGAAGAATCTTCAGCCGAAAGGCTTGATCTTCATATGATGTCGTCATCCCCCCAGGATCCATACAAAACCGCCTGGGCGGTCTCTGTGGACGCAAGGAAAAACGTGACCACGGGTATATCGGCTTCGGATAGGGCCGAGACCATAAGGGTACTGTCCGACCCCTCGTCGTCCCCGGAAGACCTTGTAAGGCCGGGGCATGTATTTCCACTGAGAAGCAGGGCCGGCGGCGTGCTTGTAAGAGCGGGGCACACCGAGGCCGGTGTGGATCTTATGAAACTTGCCGGAGAACCTCCCGTGGCCGTGATCTGCGAGATAATGAATGAGGACGGGACAATGGCAAGGATGAAAGATCTGGTAAAATTCGTCAAGAAACATAAACTCAAAATGTGCACGATAGAAGACCTTATAAAGTACCGAAGAACGGAAGAGAAACTTATAGAGAAGGAAGCAGAGGTGGATCTTCCGACGCCATACGGCGATTTCAGGCTTCACGCGTACAGGTCGGCTCTGGACAATTTTCAGCATTTGGCGCTTGTGAAGGGAGATATAACGCGCGGCGAGGTGCTTGTCAGGGTACACTCGCAGTGCCTTACGGGAGATATTTTTCATTCCCTGAGATGTGACTGCGGAGACCAGCTTGATAAAGCCATGAGGATAATCTCGGCTAAAGGTAAAGGTGTTGTTCTGTATCTTTCGCAGGAAGGACGGGGCATAGGCCTCATAAACAAACTCAAGGCTTACGAACTTCAGGATAAGGGGTTCGACACGGTAGAAGCCAACGAAAAGCTCGGGTTCGGTGACGATTTGCGGGATTACGGGATAGGAGCCCAAATCCTCGCCGATCTAGGTCTTAAGAAAATACGTCTTCTTACCAATAATCCCAGAAAAATAGTCGGGCTTAAGGGGTACGGCCTAAAGGTGGAGGGAAGGGTTTCTCTTGAGGTGCAGCCGGGCGCGAGAAATAAAAGGTATCTCAAAACAAAAAAGAACAGAATGGGGCATAAATTGAAAAATGTCTAACGTCAAGGAGGAGGACATGGCGGAAATAAACGTTGTTAAAGGTAGCATGGTGGCAAAAGGTAAAAAATTCGGGATAGCGATCTCGCGGTTCAACGAGTTTGTCTCCTCCAGGCTTTTGGAGGGAGCGCAGGACACGCTTATAAGGCTTGGCGCGAAAAGCGATGACATATGCGCCGTGTGGGTGCCCGGAGCGTTTGAGCTTCCTATGGCGGCTAAAAGGATGGCGTCTTCGGGTAAATATGACGCCGTCATATGCCTGGGAGCGATCATAAGGGGCGAGACACCTCATTTCGATTTTGTCGCCGCGGAAGCCGCTAAGGGGATAGCCTCAGTTGCCATGGGGGCTGACGTTCCGTGCGTATTCGGAGTGATAACGGCAGACAATCTTGACCAGGCAATAGATCGTGCCGGGACAAAGAGCGGGAACAAGGGAAGGGACGCCGCGATGACGGCCGTTGAGATGACCAGCCTTTATTCGCTGATATAAGCGGAGAAAACAAAAAGAGGAAACATGAGAAAACGAACCCTTTCCAGGGAGATAGCGCTTAAAATACTGTATGCCAGTGAGATAACCGGAGAGTCCCCTCTTGAGGCGGCCAGAAAATTCTGGGAGAACGAGGGGGAACAGAGCGAAGAGGTCCGTTCCTATGCCGATACTCTCGTGACAGGGGTGTCCGACAAAAGAGAGGAGATAGATTCGGCGATAACAATGTTCGCCGCCAACTGGGAAATAGGGCGCATGGCTACGATAGACCGCAACATAATACGACTGGCTTCTTTCGAACTTATGTTCCTTGACGATATCCCTCCCAAGGTGGCCATAAATGAGGCCATTGAGATAGCCAAAAAATACGGGGATAAGGATTCCGGGAAATTCGTCAACGGTATACTGGACAGAATAAGCCGGCCAAAGACAGAACGTGACCTTGAGGGGAAGAAAGATGGTTCTAAGAGACCTGTCTAAAAGCGCTGACCTTCATGTTCATACTACTTTTTCCGACGGGGTGTTCACTCCCGGGGAAGTTGTAGACAGGGCGCTTGCAATGGGACTCGGCGCGGTGGCTATAACGGACCACGACTGTGTCGAGGGGGTAGCTCCCGCTCTTGAGGCTGCCTCGGGCCGTGACATAACCGTCGTGCCCGGAGTGGAGATATCAGCGGCGGCCCGGGACCAGGAAATCCATATTCTTGGGTATTTTATCGACTGCGAAGATACGGATCTGAGGGCTTCTCTCGATAAAATGAAGGAAAACCGCGTAGAAAGGGTAAAAAGCATCCTGGAGCTTTTACGCAAGGAAGGGCTGGATCTCGACGAGAATAAAGTGTTCAGGGATGTGGTTGACGGAACCATCGGCAGGATGCATCTGGCCCGGATGATGGTCGAGGCCGGGTTCGTGGCCAATCATTATGAGGCTTTCGATAAATTTCTGGGAAACGGCAAACCTTGTTGTTTAAAACATGTAAGGCTTGATTTTACAAGGGCGATAGAGATGATCAAGTCAGCCGGGGGAGTTCCGGTAATAGCTCATCCGGGTACTATGGGAAGCGACGATCTTTTTGAGGACTACGTCAAGGCCGGGCTTTCCGGGATAGAGGTTTTTCACGTTAAACATAAATCACGAGAGACAAAGAAATATCTGGAACTGGCCCTGAAATACGGGCTTATCGTTACGGGTGGATCGGATTGCCACGGAATGGCAGGCGGCAGGATACTTATGGGGAAGGCCACCGTTGGCATAGAAACCGTAGATATCCTCAGGGAAGAGGCTGTTAAAATACGCCGAAGACGATCAAATGAAACGCAGTGAAGCCGAAAAATACATGGCCGAGGCCCTAAAGCTGGCTTTAAAGGCGGAGGGCAGGACCCATCCCAACCCCATGGTAGGGGCCGTTATCGTTTCTTCCGGGAAAATAGTCGGTAGGGGTTACCACCACAAGGCGGGACTTCCTCATGCCGAACCGCTGGCAATAAAGAACGCGGGGAAAGCCGCTGTCGGGGCCGATCTATTCGTAACCCTGGAGCCGTGCGATCATTACGGCAAGACTCCGCCCTGCACCGACGCGATAATAAAAAGCGGAATAAAAAAAGTTTACGTCGCCATGAAGGACCCAAACCCCATAAACTCCGGCAGGGGCATAGCAAGGCTGAGGAGTTCAGGCATAAAAGTCGATCTTGGCATAATGGGGACAGAGGCCCAATTCATCAACAGAGCCTATGTTAAATTCATCAAGAAAGGCCTGCCATATATTACGGTAAAAACAGCCCAGTCCATAGACGGCAAGACCGCGGCTTTCAACGGCACTTCAAAGTGGATATCATCTTACCGGTCAAGGATGTATGTCAGAAAACTGCGAGCCCTGGCCGATGCGGTTATGGTCGGTATCGGCACAGTCCTGAAGGATGATCCTCTTTTATTGCCGTCCAAGTCGTCCGGAAAGAAAACGATCAGGGTCGTTCTGGATTCACGTTTGAGGATCCCCGAAAAAGCCAGGATCATCAAGACTGCCGGAACGGGACCCGTCGTCGTTGTTACCACACGCGCCGCTTCCGCCGACAAGATCAAGCGTCTTTCGGCCAGAAAAGGGGTAAAAGTGATGGTCGTCAAAAGCCGTAACGGCAAGGTGGATCTGGGGGATTTTTTACATAAAATAGCCAGAGAGGGTGTTCTCAGTATTATCTCCGAGTCCGGCGGAACTCTTGCAGGAGGGCTTTTTGACGGCGGGTTTGTTGACGAAATGATATTTTTTATCGCTCCGAAAATACTGGGGGGGACAAATGTCTCTATAGCCGGGCGAGGGGTAGCGGACATAAGCGAGGCTGTGGAACTTGAGCGCGCCGAGGTTTTTAGTTCCGCGGGGGATCTGGTAATAAGGGCTACATTGAAGAAAAGAAGGGATAAGGGAGCTACGGTATGTTTACGGGCATAATCTCGGAAATCGGGGAAGTCAGAGGTATACTCCCGGCAAGGGATGGGGTGACCATAAAAATTTCCTGTCCGGAAACATCCAAAGGGGTTTCGTTGGGCGATAGTGTATCAGTGAACGGTGTATGTCTCACTGTTTCGGGCAAGGAAGATCTTCTCAGTTTTGATGTGGTAAAAAATACCCTGTCGCTTACAAATCTTAAAAGACTCAGAAGCGGGTCCCGGGTCAATATAGAGAACGCGATCAAGGCCGGAGACAAGCTCTCGGGGCATATAGTTTCCGGACATATTGACGGAGAGAGGAAGATAAGAAAGAATACAAAAAACGGTTCGGGATGGGTCCTTGAGATAGTAAAACAAAGAGAAGATGCCGGGATGACCGTGGAAAAGGGCTCTGTAGCGGTTGACGGCGTGAGCCTGACGATAGGCCACGACGATCCGGGGTTTTTCAGGATATTTATCATTCCGTATACGCTTGCCGGCACTACTATTCCCGAAAGAAAGATCGGGGACATGGTTAATGTGGAGTATGATATACTTGGCAAGTATGCCAGAGGCGGGGTAAGGTCCGTGACTGTGACGGAGAAGAAACTCCGTGAAAACGGGTTTATCTGAGGGTTCCACTAAACGAATAAGGAGGAGTCAAATGAAGAGGTTTACCGGTATATTGTTGATCCTGTTGCTTGTCATCTCTCCGTTCTCCGCGGAAGCCCAGACCGCGCTTGATAAACTGGGCAGGGGTGCGGCAAATACGCTTACCGGTTTTATGGCTCTTCCGAACGCAATGATAAGAGAAACGGAAGATAATGGCGCCGCGGCCGGCATCACGACCGGTGTGGTAAAAGGTATTATCGGGATAGTCGTCCGTGAACTGGTGGGAGTTTACGAGATAGTCACTTTCCCTTTACCTCTGCCGGAAGACTACCGTCCTATACTTGACGATCCGGAATACCTTATACAGGGGATCAGGATAGACAGCCGTTAATTCAGGCCGATAATCATTGACGACTTTTCGGCACGATGATATCATAGCGGCGGTTATTATGTTAACATGGCATCGGGGCGTAGCGCAGTTTGGCTAGCGCGCCACGTTCGGGACGTGGAGGTCCTGGGTTCAAATCCCAGCGCCCCGACCATATAACAGTTGCCAGCGTGCCGGATGACTGCAAAACCTTTCAACGGAAGATCTAAGAGAAAACATTTCATCTACGACGGCCGGGTCCAGGGCGTCGGTTTCAGGTTCACTTTTGAGAGAATAGCGCGTGATACGGGCGTAAACGGATATGTGCGGAATCTTCCTGACGGAACCGTTGAGGCTGTGTGCGAAGCTTCCGAAGACAGGCTTAAAATCCTGGCTGAAAAGGTCGATGCGGCAATGTCGGCCTATATACGTTCCTGCAGAGTCGAGCAAAAGGAAGCTACAGGTGAGTTCAGGGATTTCAGGATATCTTTCTGATGTTGCCAAGGGGGAAAAATGAGAAAAACGTTCTATATTTTTTTTACCGTTCTTTTTTGCGCTTTAACGCTGAGCGGATGTGCCGATCTCAAGTCTAAGTTCATACGCAAGTCCAAGCAGCAAACAGCGCCTAAAAGGTATATCCCCGTAAGAGAGTACGATGTTAAACCGAGCATGGAGCTTTATACCAAGAGGTATATTTTCTGGAAGAACTGGCACAAGGAATTCATGGATCTTGTTTCCGATCAGAGGATGACCAATGAGAAAAAACTTTTAGTCTCCATAGAGCAGGAGATATCCAACCTTTACGATATGAGGGGCATGCTCGTGGATGAAAGGGGCGACGAGCTGCAGCTTTTGATAGATAAAATGGCAGAGGTCGAGCAGGATATGCGTAAGCAGAATCTCACTCAGGGTAACAGGGTAAGGATAACCCGGACAATGGAACTTCTCGGGAAGGAGATAAAGGACAAATTTTCCTACCGGGAAGTAACCGGGGAGATAAGGGATGAGTTCCGAAAAGAATGATAAAGTCCGGATAAAGACCTTTGTCCTGGGGCCGCTTCAGGCCAATTGCTATCTGGTGTATGATCCGGATTCGCTGAAAGGAGCTATCATAGATCCGGGATGGCCCGACGGCTCAATTGTGAAAGCCATCGAGGACACCGGGGTGGAGATATGTCACCTCATCAATACCCACGGGCATGCGGATCATATCGCCGGAAACTCTTGTTTTAAAGTTCCGGCGCGCATACATCCTCTGGATGAATCCTGTCTTTCGGATCCCGTCAAGAACATGTCTTTTTTTACCGGTTTCCCGGTGCGCTTGGAAGGCCCTCACAGTCCTCTTGAAGAGGGGGAAATTTTGAGTTTCGGGAAGTTTTTTCTGGAAGTGATCCACACCCCGGGGCACACTCCGGGAGGAATATCGTTGAAATGCGGGAGCAATCTGTTCACCGGCGACACTCTTTTTTTCGAGGGCATAGGACGCACAGACCTTCCGGGAGGGGACATAGGTACCATTCTGGACAGCATAGTCAGGAAGCTTATGAAATTTCCTGACCATTTCATGGTATTCCCCGGGCATGGGTGCCGCACCGACGTAGGCAGCGCGAGGTGTTATATCAGTTCGGAATTCGGGGACATAAGCCCTTGTTCCCGGGAACAGAACGGAAATCATGACTGATCACATAAAGAACTTCATCTATTTCCTTGAGGCGGAAAGGGGCGTGAGCCCGAATACCGTAAAATCCTATTTCTCCGACCTGAACAAGCTATCGGATTTCCTTGAGAGATCCAAAAAGGATTTCAGCTCAGCTACGAGGGACGATATTCTGTCGTTTCTGATGTACCTTAAGGACCTGGGGCTCAATGCCTCCTCCATAGCCCGTAACCTGGCAGCGGTGAAAACCTTCTGGAAATTCCTTGTGGCCGAGCAGGTGGTCCGCGACAACGCGGCTTCCCTGGTGGACTCTCCGAAAACATGGAAGACCATCCCGGACGTTCTTTCAAAAGAAGAGGTAGAGACGCTTCTGGAAGCGCCCAAGGGGAGAAAGATAATGGATCTCAGGGATAAAGCTATTCTTGAAATTATGTACGCCTCGGGGTTGAGGGTCTCTGAGGTGTCGGATCTAAAACGGGCCGAAGTCAATGTGGATTACAGCTTTGTGAAGTGCTACGGGAAAGGCGGTAAGGAACGCATTGTCCCATTCGGGAAGGCCGCCGGCGAGGCCATAACCAGGTATCTCGAGGCGCGCGGGAGATCCTCCGGGCAGGATAGCCCCTCCGACGAACATCTTTTTCTATCTCGTCTCGGTAAAAAAATATCCAGGCAGAGCCTTTGGAAAATGATCCAGAAGTATGCCCGTGCCTCCGGGATCAAGAAGCATATTACTCCGCACACGTTAAGACACTCTTTTGCGACCCATCTTCTGGAGGGAGGGGCTGATCTGAGGGGAGTACAGGAAATGCTGGGTCATTCTGACATTTCCACCACCCAGATATACACTCATGTGAACAGCGAAAAACTGAAAAAAGTCCATGAGAACTTTCATCCCAGGGGAGGATGATGACCTCTTGCCTAGAGGAAAAGATCCATAGTTCTCTGCGGCGGACAGTCGGCAGCCGGGCGTTGTCGATTTTAGATAAGGCCGCTGAGGAGGGAGAACTTAAAGGTATCAGGGTTTTTCTTGTCGGCGGAGCCGTGAGGGACATGCTCTTGGGCAGAAAAACTTCGGATCTGGACATAGTCACGGAAGGAGATGCCTCAGCTCTTGCCAGAAGCCTTTCCTCAGATGGTGTTTCCGGGATCAGAGAATACGGCAGGTTCGGGACAGCCAAGGTTACCGTGGGGAGGAGAAGTTTTTTTGCCCCATGGGAACGGGATTTCGTGATTGATATAGCCATGGCCAGGGAGGAGGATTATGTTTCCTGCGGGGCGTTGCCGCGCGTAAGACCCAGCACTCTCCGGCACGATCTTCTGAGGAGGGATTTTACCGTGAACGCTATGGCGATGGGTCTTAACGGCAACGACGCTGGCGAGATAGTGGATGTAAGCTCCGGACTTTCGGATTTGAAAAATAAGCTCCTGAGAGTGCTGCATGATAAAAGCTTTATGGACGATCCGGCGAGGATATTCAGGGCGGCGAGGTTCGCGGCACGGCTTTCTTTCGGTATAGAGGGGAAAACCGCGGAGCTGCTTAAGAAAGCCGTTAAGGAGGGAGCTCTTAGGTGTATGAGGAAAAGCAAGATAGTGAACGAGTGGTCACTTCTTGTGGCTGAAAAGAAAAGAAGAGAATGCATGGCGATTCTGGAAAGCCTTCTGGGAGAGGAAATGGAGTTCCTGGAAAAGGTGATCCGGGAAAGGAAGAGGTCATAATGAGCCGAATCGAAAGGGTTTCGGAAACCCTCAAGAGAGAAATATCGATGGTCATCCAGAGCGAACTGAACGATCCGCTTATAAGCAGTGTTACGGTAGAGCGTGTCGAGGTGACTAAAGATCTTAAAACGGCAAGGGTTTACTGTATTTTCCCGGAGGACGCAGGGGACAGCTCGCGGCTCTTGAAAAGCCTTAAACACGCGGCCGGCTTCATAAGGACAGAACTGGCCTCAAGGGTTGAGATGAAGGCCGTCCCGCATCTTACTTTTCTTGAGGAAAACGATAAAAAAAGCTGGCAAAGGATAGACGCTCTTTTTGAAACAGTAGAGAAGGATCACGCTGAGTTCCAGCGAATAAAAATGGAAGGGAAGGTCATGGACAGGGAAGCGATGATGAAAGTAATAGACGCTCTGAAGCAAAAAGATGATTTTATGATAACCGCACATGTCAATCCGGAGGGCGATTCGGTAGGAAGCCAGATAGCTCTTTTCGGAATTCTTGAGAAAATGGGAAAAAATGTCGTCATGGTGCAGCAGGACCCCGTACCCGATAACCTCAGGTTCTTGAGGGGTTCCGGGTCCGTAATGAGGGAACTCCCCGGGGATTTTGTTCCGAGAACCCTCATAATGCTGGATTGTCCCGTAAGAGAAAGAGCCGGGAAAGTACAGCGGTCCCTGAGCGGTGAGGAATTCACGATAAACATCGATCATCATGTGAGCAACGAATATTTCGGGGATGTCAACTGGGTGGAGTCCGGTATGAGTTCCGCCGGAGAGATGATATACAACATAGCCGTGGAGATGGGTGTGGAAATCACTGAAGAGGTAGCGGAAGCCCTGTACACCGCCATACTTACGGACACGGGAATGTTCAATTACGAGAATACTTCAAGGGCCACTCATGAGGCCGCCGGGCATCTGCTCTCAAGAGGAGTGAGGCCCAACATGGTCCACCGCGGCATATACGAGAGCAAAAGCCCGGAGGAAATACGCCTTCTCGGCAAAGTGCTTTCTACTCTTGAACTTTTTGAGACCGGGGCGGTGGCGATAATAAGCATGACAAGGCAGATGTGCCGGGAGGAGAAGGTAGATATCCCATCGACCGACGAGTTCATAAACTTTCCCAGGGCGGTCAAGGGCGTCGAGATATCAGTTTTTTTCAAGGAAGACTCAAGTTTTGAAGGCAGGGTGAATGTCAGTTTCCGTTCTTCCGGAAAATGTGACGTTAACTCTCTTGCGGCCAGATTCGGGGGCGGCGGGCATCCCAAGGCTTCGGGTTGCGTTATAGAAGGATCCATAGAGATCGCGAAGGCCGCGGTCCTATCAGCGGTCAAGGATGTGCTGGAGAGCTCCAGATGATTATCGGTCCCGGATCTCAGAATGACCTGGACATATCGGGGATCCTTGTCGTGGATAAAGATAAGGCCATGACAAGCCATGATGTAGTGGATCTTGTAAGGAAACGTTTCAAGATCAGGAAGGTGGGCCATGCGGGAACGCTTGATCCGGATGCTACAGGTGTTCTTGTGCTTCTTCTGGGGGCGGCGACCAGGCTTTCCTCACAGCTTTCAGGAGAAGATAAAAAATACCGCGCCAAGATCAGGCTCGGGGAACGTACCGACAGCGGCGACAGTTCCGGAAAGATCATATCCGAAAAAGCAGTGTCCCAGGATATAGCCGGGATAAAAAGGGTAATGGAAAGTTTTGTCGGAGAGATAGATCAGGTGCCGCCTATGTTCTCGGCAAAAAAAGTGAAGGGCAAACGGCTTTATAAACTTGCCCGGCAGGGGAAGACCGTAGAGAGACTTCCGGTAAAAGTTACCGTAAAAAGCCTGGATATAATTTCCGTAGATCTGCCTGAGATAGAGTTCGAGGTCCTATGTACGAAAGGTACGTACATAAGACAGCTCGCGGATGACATAGGGGAAAAGGCAGGTTCGGGGGGGCATCTGGTGGAACTGCGCAGGCTTTCCAGCGGCAATTTTAAAATCGAAAATGCCGTAACGATCAGCGAGATCCTTAGAATGAACAGGGAAGAACTTAATGAAAATCTTGCACGGATATAGGAGCGCCGGTAAACATCTGAAAGATCCCGTTGTGGCGATAGGGGTGTTTGACGGGGTGCATCTCGGGCATCGAAAAGTTGTGCAAAAAATGATCTCGTCACGTTCCGGCGATGACAAGGTAGTGCTTACGTTCGATCCTCATCCTCAGGCGGTGTTGAACCCGAGGAAAGGGCCTCCGCGGATCATGTCGCTTTCCCACCGGTTAAGGCTTTTCCAGATCATGGGGGTGGACGCGGCAGTCGTTGTAAAATTCTCCCGTTACCTTGCCGATATGGGGCCGGGGGATTTTGTGGACAGGGTGCTTGTTAAGGCCTTGAACGCCAGGAAGATCTTTGTCGGTGAAAATTTTAATTTCGGAAGAGGCGGCTCGGAAGGAACAACCGGATTAAAAAAACTGGCCGCGGAACACGGGGTGGATGTCGAAATAGTCGGGCCGGTCAGGAGATCCGGAAGGGTGGTGAGCAGCACATGGGTGAGGGAGCTTATTTCCCGGGGAGAGCTGGAAAAGGCGCGAAAGCTCCTTTCGAGGCCCGTATCTGTTCTCGGAACCGTTGTAGAGGGCGACAGTATCGGCAGAGAGATAGGTGTTCCTACCGCGAATATAGACCCGCATCATGAAGTCATACCTCCGGTGGGGGTTTACGCGGTCGCGGTGGACGTCGGTGGAGAGATCTTTCCCGGAGTGCTGAATATCGGGTATAAACCGACTTTTTACGGCAGGGACAGGCGCAGAGAGGAGCCTGTAATAGAAGCCCACATAATAGGTTTCAAGGGAGATATTTACGGTATGGATCTGGAGGTTTTCTTTATAAAGAGGCTTAGGGGGGAAATGAAGTTTTCCTCACGAGATGAACTCAGGGATAAGATAAAAGGAGACATAAAAGCTTCCTTGAGGATTTGCCCGTCTTTTCTTAAGAGTTCAATGGGTAGGAGTATGGGGACTTGCCAGAATACGGTTTACAAGCGTCTTTTCATATGATATGATTCAATATAATTGCATGTAAGGTTTTTGGGACAGAGATGTTTATCCCATCACAAAGAGGGGAGGTGATAGAATATGCTCACAGCTAAGGTTAAGAAAGAGGCAATGGCGGGTTTTCAGAAACACTCCACCGATACAGGGTCTTCTGAGGTGCAGATAGCCATCCTTACGGAAAGAATAAACGGTCTTACCGAACACTTCAAAAAGCACAAAAAAGACCATCATTCACGAAGAGGCCTTCTGATGCTTGTCAACAAAAGGCGGAAGCTTTTGAAATACTTGAAGTCCGTTGACGAGGCAAAATATACAGAGGTCATAGGTAAGCTTGGTCTCAGGAAGTAAGGCAATGATGTCGGAGGGTATTATAAACGCAATTTAAAAAAGGGAAAAAGATGACTGAATTAAGAGTGAAGTACGGCCGTGAGGACATAATAGTTTCCACCGGCAAATTGGCGAAACAGGCAGGAGGTTCGGTTACGGTACAGTATGGCGGAACGGTTGTTCTTGTAACCTGTTGCTGCGCCAAACAGACAAAAGACGATATGGGGTTTTTCCCTCTTACCGTGGAGTACCAGGAAAAGACGTTCGCCGCGGGAAAGATACCGGGTGGATTCTTTAAAAGAGAAGGCCGTCCTTCAGAAAAAGCCATACTCACTTCCAGGATGATAGACAGGCCCATAAGGCCGCTTTTTCCCAAAGGCATGCTTAATGAGGTACAGGTAATAGCGACAGTTCTGTCCTATGACGGGCAGAATGATCCGGATGTTCTCGCTCTCACCGGGGCATCCTGCGCTCTTATGATCTCAGAGATACCGTTCGAGGGTCCTATTGCGGGAGCCCGTGTCGGGATGATAGACGGAGAGATGATACTTGACCCGACAGCCGAGGAGATGGAAAAGAGCTCTCTGGACCTTGTTCTGGTGGCCAATGACGAGAGCGTTGTCATGCTTGAGGCCGGAGGGGAGGAGATCCCAGAGGACAGGATGCTGGAGGCAATTAGATTCGGTCACGACAAAGTTAAACCCCTTCTTGCTTTACAGAGAGAACTAAGGACTAAAGCAGGGAAACCTAAACGGGAAGACATAACCATACACAAGACCGATGAAGCCCTGGTGGAAAGAGTATTGTCAGGTTTCGGCGCTAAAATAAAGAACGTGCTCCTTTTGCCGGAAAAACAGAGGCGGATAGAGGAGCTTGAGTCTCTGAAAGCCGATGTTTTGAAAAAAGAAGACCCGGACGGCACGAAAGGTATGGCCGGAGCCGTGGCTGGGGCTGTGGAGGAAGTGGAAAAGAAAATAGTGCGTGATGTTATACTCAACGACCGAAAAAGGATAGATGGCAGGGCTTTCGACCAGATACGGAACCTTAGCTCGGAGATAAATCTTCTTCCCAAAACTCATGGTTCCGCTCTTTTTACAAGAGGCGAAACGCAGGCTCTTTCGGTGCTTACCCTCGGCACGGCTTCGGATGAGCAGAAGATAGACGCTCTTGAGGGAGAAACAACTAGAAGTTTTATGCTGCATTATAATTTTCCGTCCTTTAGCGTAGGGGAGACCCGTCCGATGAGGGGACCAGGAAGACGCGAGATAGGACACGGGGCTCTTGCCGCGAAGGCGCTGGCTCCAGTGCTTCCGGTAGCAGAGAAATTCCCGTACACGATAAGATTAGTATCGGAGATACTCGAATCCAACGGATCGAGCTCCATGGCCACGGTATGCGCCGGATCTATGAGCCTTATGGCCGGGGGTGTGCCCGTAAAGTCGGCAGTAAGCGGCATCGCAATGGGTCTTGTCAAGGAAGGCGACAAATATGCCGTTCTTACTGACATAGCCGGGGCCGAGGATCATCTGGGAGATATGGACTTCAAAGTAGCGGGAACAAAAGAAGGCATAACGGCGCTTCAGATGGACCTCAAGATAAAAGGAGTGGACTACAACATAATGAAAGAAGCTTTCCAGCAGGCCCGCAAGGCCAGGATGGAGCTTTTGACACACATGGAAAAAACAATACCGACCCCGATGCCGGACATATCACCTGAGGCTCCGAGGATAGTAACCATAATGGTCAAGGTAGATAAGATACGTGACGTTATAGGACAGGGGGGCAAGGTTATCAGGGGAATAATCGCGGCCACAGGGGCGGATATTAACATAGAAGATGACGGGACCTGCCAGATAGCTTCTGCCAATAAGGAGTCATTGGACAAGGCGGTGGCTATGGTGTCGGCCATAATAGAAGAGCCTGAAGTTGGGAAAACCTACAACGCCAAAGTGGTCAAGATAATGAATTTTGGGGCCTTTGTAGAATTCCTTCCCGGGCAGGAGGGTCTTGTTCATGTTTCAGAGATATCCTCCAAGTACGTTAAAAATGTTGAAGATGCCGTAAAAGAAGGTCAGGAAGTAAGAGTAAAACTCATAGGCATTGACGATCAGGGAAGGGTAAAACTGAGCATCAAACAGGCGGAAGCCTGATCCCGTACAAGGCGATAAACGCAGAAAACATAAAATTGAAACACGTAGAGATCAGGATTAAACGCAGAGAAGGAGCCATGGATCTGCCTCTCCCGGCTTACGCTACGGAGGGGTCGAGCGGTTTCGATCTGTATGCCGACGTTGAAAAAGACACTATCATAAAACCCGGAGATATAAAACTGATTTCCTGCGGAATATACATCGCGCTTCCGGTAGGCTATGAGGCGCAGACAAGGCCGAGGAGCGGATTGGCCCTTAAACACGGAATAACCCTAGTGAACACTCCCGGGACCATCGACAGCGATTACCGCGGGCTTATAAGTCTGATCGTTACAAACGTGGGGCGTGAAGAATTTACCGTGAAAAGAGGGCAGAGGATAGCTCAGATGGTGGTGAAGGAAGTGGCCCGGGCTGAATTCCTTGAAACCGACGATCTTGGTGAAACGGCGCGGTCAGCGGGCGGATTCGGGCATACGGGTGTTTAGTCTTAATGGGGACTTGAGGTTTATGGCCACAGAAAGCCTCGTGTCTAGAGGAAAGAACGGAAGGGAAAGATGAGTGTTTTTGAGGCTGTGGCCTCCGGGCTGGTCCAGGGATTCACAGAGTTTTTGCCCGTGTCGAGTTCCGGTCACCTTGTGTTCGTTCATGCTTTGTTCGGGGTCGGGGAGCCCAGGCTGTTTTTCGATGTGGCGCTGCACTTCTCTACTATGCTGGCGGTACTGTTTTTTTTCAGAAAAGAGATAAAAGGTGTATTGGAGCCGGGCGGGGTACGTTGGCGGCGCGGGATACTCATCGGTACATTGCCGGGTGTGGCAGCGGGTCTGCTGTTTAAGGAACGTATAGAGTTTCTTTTCGGAAGCCCCAGGATAGTAAGCGGGTTACTTGTCGTAACGGCAATGGTTCTGTTGGGGGCGCAAGCCGTTCTTTCAAGAAAGGAAAGAAGGATCTCGGGTATCACGGCGGGCAACTCGCTGTTTGTGGGGGTCGCTCAGGCCGCGGCCATAATGCCGGGACTTTCTCGGAGCGGTATGACGATATCGGCCGGGATCTCTTCGGGGATGGAAGCGGAGGAATCTTTCAGGTTTTCTTTTCTTTTGTCGGTACCCATAATAGCCGGAGCAACGCTTCACGAAATTATCTCCGGGGCGTTTTTATCGGAAGAACTCGTCCCGGCGGAGATGCCTGTTATCGGCTTAGGTATGGCGGCGGCTTTTGTGTCGGGGCTTTTAGGTCTTTTGGTGCTGAAGCGGGCCGTAGTCACCGGGAAATTATGGGTGTTCGGAGTTTACTGCTTTATCGCGGGTGTAACAGGCCTGACATTATGGCGATGAAGGGAAGGGTATGAAACAGGCAAGAAAGAACGAGATAATAGCAGTTATGCTTTTCGCGACGGGTCTTCTGATCCTTCTCAGCATTTTCACCTTTACGGACCAGGACCATCCCTTTTACACTAACCATTTTAACGATGTTCCGCAAAACGCTATCGGTTTAGCGGGGGTTTACGTAGGAGGGGCTCTAAGGTTCTTCGTAGGTAAGGCATCCTACGCTTTGCCCGTACTTATTTTCGTATGGGCCTTTTCAAGATTTCTGCAGATAGAACAGAGGAAGGTTTATTTCAAGCTTTTCGGGACAGTCGTTCTTATGACCGCGGTGAGCGCGAGCCTCAGCATGATGGCCGGCGCGGGGACAACGACGGCTTTTTCCCAGGGTGGTGTCGTGGGGTATGTGACTTCCGGCTTCCTTGTAGGGTATCTTGGTAAGACAGGAGGCGGCGTCTTTGTGTCCGCGATGATAGTTTTATCCGTTCTTATCGCCACCGAGTTCCTGCTTTTTCCGGTTTTTCTTTCCGTGTACAGGTTCGCAAGGACCATCCCCTCGCGATTGAGAGGAGTTTCCGAGGTTGCCGTTTCTCTGCCAAAAAAGATCATGCCGAAAGCCGAAAAACCCTCCGTGAAAGCGGCTAAAGACAATATAGCGCGGAAACTTGAGGAAGTTAAAAAACAGGTAGAGGCGGCCCGCACGGCCTCTAACTCGGTAAAGCCTTTGCCGAAAAAAGAAAAAGAGCCGATAGTTAGCCCGCAGGAAGTTGTTCCGCCTGTCAGAAAGAAGCGGACGGTCCCCTTGGAGGAAGAAAGGGTAAAGAAGATATCTTCTCCGACGAAAGGCACGGATGTGGAATACAAGCTGCCTTCAACGCAAATGCTTAACGCGGCTTCTAAGGCCGATATCAAGGATACGGAGGACGATCTTAAACTTAACGCGGCCACTCTGGAGAAGACGCTTCTGGAGTTCGGCGTAGAGGCTAAGGTCACCAAAATAAACCGGGGTCCGGTCATAACGATGTACGAGCTTGAACCCGCGGTAGGAACGAAAGTTTCAAGGATAACTTCTCTGGGGGACAATATATCCCTGGCGATGAAATCTTCCAACATACGAATAGTTGCGCCGCTTCCCGGGAAAGGCACAATAGGAGTAGAGATACCGAACAAGAAGTCAGAAATGGTCCTTTTAAGGGATATACTGGAAACCGAGGAATACCAGGAAGAAACGTCTGCGCTCAAGTTCGCTCTGGGTAAAGACATATCGGGCAGGCCGATAGTGACCGATCTTGCCAAAATGCCGCACTTACTGATCGCCGGCGCGACGGGGGCAGGTAAAACAGTATGCCTTAACGCTGTTATAACGAGTTTTCTCATAAATTCCTCTCCCGATGAACTGAAGTTCCTTATGATAGATCCCAAGAGGGTGGAGATGATGATCTTCGAGGGGATACCTCACCTTGTGAGCCCTATAGTTACCAATCCCAAAAAGGCCGCCGCCGCTCTTAACTGGGTCGTGACCGAGATGGAGAGAAGGTATGAGGTGTTTGCGGAGAAAGGCGTGAGGAACCTGGCTCTCTACAGGGAAAAGAAAACCGATATGGATGAGAACATCCCTTATATCGTTGTGATAGTGGACGAGCTTGCGGACTTGATCGTTGTGGCCCAGCAGGATGTGGAAGGCGCGATAATGCGTATTGCCCAGTTGGCAAGGGCCGCCGGCATACACCTTATACTTGCCACGCAAAGACCTTCGGTTAACGTTATAACCGGTGTTATAAAGGCTAATTTCCCGGCAAGGATATCTTTTAAAGTTGCTTCTAAAGTTGACTCCAGGACAGTTCTTGACGCCAATGGCGCTGAAAAGCTCCTGGGAAGAGGCGATATGCTCTTTATGGAGCCGGGAACGTCCCACATAGTCAGGGGACAGTGTAGTCTTGTGGATGACGCCGAGATAAAGAGAATAGTCAAGCATATAAAGGACCAGTCCGGGCCGGCGTATCTGGAATCCGCCATGATAACCCAGGAGAAGAAGTCCTCTCAAGCGCAAAATCAGGAGAAGGACGACCTGTACAGGGAAGCGGTGGAGATCGTTGTTCAGACCAAACAGGCATCGGTTTCCATGGTACAGAGAAAACTGCGAGTGGGATATGCGCGCGCTGCCAGAATGATAGATATAATGGAAGAAGATGGGATAGTAGGGCCGTATAACGGTTCTAAACCCAGAGAGATACTCATAGAGGATACAACCCAACTTACGGATGTGTAAAATATGTCTGCTGCAGAATCTTTAGGAAAGATGTTCCAGGATAAACGTGAAAAACTCGGGCTTGAGAGGGACGACGTAGCCTCCAAGACCTTCATAAACGTCAAGGTGATAACGGACATAGAGGCCGGTGTCTTTGAAAAGCTTAGCCCGGTTTATATGAAAAGTTTCATCAAAAAGTACTCCGAGTTCCTCTCCCTGGACACTGATGAGGCGCTTCGCCAGTATGATATAGCTTCCAGGGCGGTGCCCGTCAAGACTTTTTCGGTTGAGGAGAAACCTCTCAGAAAGGAAAAAAAAGAACCGCCTGTCAAAAAGCCGCCTCAGGCCAAAAAAATGAAAAAGCCTGTTGTCCCGGCGCAGGCTCCCGGCAGGAAGGAAACGAAAAGATCTGTTTTTGGAGCAATATCCTTTGAAAAGAAAATGCAGGTGGTTGTAGCTGCCGTGCTTTTAACTGTTTTCGCGGTCCTTCTGGTAGTGCTGGTAAATGTTACCGTGAAAGCTTTTCGCTCGCCTCGCAGGGAAGTAATTCCCGCCGCTTTATACAAGGCTTCGGCGGGAGAAAACGGGGCCGGTACGGTCTCAAGATCAGTTGCCGAAAAAACGGACCCCAGACAGAATAAAGTTTCAAGCGCTGTGACAGGCGCTTCGGTAAGTCTTGTGCTTAAGGCGTCCGACAGGGTCTGGGTGCAGGTGGCGTCTTCCGAGCAGGGCAAACTGTTCGACGGTTTTCTTAATGCCGGGGATTCCCGTGAATGGAAGACAAAAGGCACGCTTACCGTATGGACAGGGAAGGCGAGTGTTCTTAGCTTTAAGGTTAACGGCAGGGACCTGGGGGTTGTCGCCACAGGGGTTGTCCGTAATATCAAGGTTTCGGCTGAAGGTGTTCTTGTCGGGGACGACTGGGTCAAACGATTTTGACCGTTTTTTCGCATTCCATGAAAAAAATTTTTGTCTTAAGCCTGGGTTGTTCCAGGAATCTGGTCGACAGCGAAGTGCTTTCCGGCCAGTTGGAAAAGGCCGGTTTTTGTCTTTCTGAAAGCGCGGAAGACGCGGATATAGCGATAGTTAATACCTGCGGATTTATCGCGGACGCCAAAAAAGAATCCATAGACTGTATACTCCAGCTTGCCGAAATGAAGAAGTCGGGAAAAATCAGCAGACTTCTGGTGACCGGATGCCTTGCCCAGAGGTATTCTTCGGAACTCTTCGACGAAATAAAAGAGATAGACGCTGTTTTCGGCTCCTCGGATTTTTCAGAGATCCCGCTTTTTCTTGCCGGAGATCCATCCGCTAAAAGGAAGAAAAAGGTCAGTTCCTCTCCGGGATACCTTTATGACCACAATTCTCCCAGAAATATTTTTACCCCCGGACATTTCGCGTATGTAAAGATACAGGAAGGGTGTTCCAATAGATGTTCGTATTGCGTTATCCCTTCGCTTAAAGGGAGCAGGCGTAGCAGAGAACTCAAGTCGGTGGTTTCAGAGGTTAAGGCCCTGAAAAAGAAATACGGCCTTAAGGAAGCGGTTCTTGTCGGCCAGGACACAACGTCTTTTGGTTTTGACGCGCCGGGCGGAGAGGATATTTCGGATCTGATAAGAGAGGTCTCGGCCGTGATGGACGACGGGTGGGTGAGACTGCTTTATACGCATCCCGCGCATTTTACCGACCGGCTCATAAAGACAATATCGACGACTCCCAATGTGTGCCGTTATGTCGATATCCCCATTCAGCACGTGAACGATACCATACTTGACCGCATGAACAGGAAGGTCACCAAAAAAGATATACAGTCCCTTATTGACCGCATACGGCTGGGAATAGACGGTGTTGTGCTCAGGACATCCGTGATACTCGGGTTCCCGGGAGAAACAGAAAAACGTTTCCGCGAGCTCTTCGATTTTATTTCAGAGGTTAAGTTCGAGAGGCTGGGGGCTTTTGTTTATTCAAGAGAAGAGGGCACCCCCGCCTTTAACTTTTCCGGCCAAGTCCCTGAAAAAGTAAAAAAGGAAAGGTTTTCCCGTATAATGGAGATCCAGCAGACCATATCGGCCGAAAAGAACGACTCGCTCATAGGGAGAGTGCTGGAGGTTATTATAGACGAACCCGATGCCGCGGGAAACGGCATTTTTAAGGGAAGGTCGTACATGGACGCTCCGGAAGTGGATGGAACTGTGTATGTAAGCGGGAAAGATCTTAAACCCGGAGAATTTGTAAATGTTAAGATCTCTTCCGCCGCTGAATACGATCTTAAGGGAGATGTAGTATGAATTTACCTAACAAGATCACTATTTCCAGGATCATCCTCACTGTGGTTTTCTTATTTCTGCTTTTTGTTCCTGGAGCCGCGGCGAAAACAATTGCTCTATTTATCTTTCTTCTGGCGGCATTTACAGATTATCTTGACGGATGGATAGCCAAGAAAAACAATATCGTATCTGATTTCGGCAGAATAATGGATCCGGTCGCGGATAAAGTGCTTACCCTGTCCGCCTTCGCAGTTTTTTGTTATATGGGCATTGTCCCGGATAAGATAGTAGTGGTGATCTTTATAAGAGAGATCATGGTGACGGGGTTCAGGCTGAAAGCTCTTCTTTCCGGCAAGGTCCTATCGGCGGCTTCGGCCGGAAAGAGGAAGACGGTCTCCCAGATGGTCTCGATTTTTGTGATACTGGTTTTCATCGTTCTGAGAGAGGGGGGAAGCGGGATGTTCGGTTTCTGGACCCCTGATGCGGAATATTATTTCGGGCAGGGCATAATCATAATGATGATAGTAACGGCCGTGCTTACCGTGGCAAGCGGGGTCTCTTATTTCTGGGAGAACAGAGAGCATCTGCCCTGGCTGAGCGGCGCAAAAAATAGATACCGGGTAAAATAGAGGTGGACGGTTTGAGAGTCTGGGAATTAATCAGCACTGTGGGAGGGATGGGTTACGTCAGGTACGCGCCGGGGACTTTGGCGAGCCTGGCCGGGGTTGTTTTGAGTTTTTTTCTTAGGAAGGACCCGGTACTGGGCGCGGCGGTCTTTATTTTTCTTTTCCTGGCAGGATTGATAGCTTCCGAAAAGACCGAAAAACGCGCGAAACAGAAAGATCCATCACATATTGTTATTGACGAGTTTTCCTGCGCGCTCGTTGTCTTTTTTCTCCTGCCCATGGATATAATCACTGTTCCTGCGGGATTTATACTGTACCGTCTTTTTGATATACTCAAACCCCCTCCCGTATCCTTTGCCGAGAAACTGAAAGGAGGGTGGGGGATAATGCTGGATGACCTTCTGTCGGGAGTTTTCGCTCACCTTCTGCTTCGGGCTGTTTTGTGTTTTTTGTGAGTTTTTCACAGTTATTACGGCAATAAGGGCATTAAACCCCGTTTTCTTGACTTCTCTCTGCGAATCATTATACTTCAAGCATCTGATAATTAGTAACAAACGATAAGAAATCATACTAATACGGACTTTTCCGTTTATATCAAATTTAAGGTAACCCTTTGAAATTGAAGGGTTTGCCGTCTGGTGTTTAAAGAGGTGTTTATGACCGATCAAATGATGACCGTTGATGAGCTGGCAAGGTATCTGAAAATGAAAACCGTGACGATCTATAAACACGCCCAGGAAGGGCGTATACCCGCGTTTAAAGTTGGTTCAAAATGGCGGTTCAAGAAGGATACCATTGACAGGTGGATAGGAGATCAGGAATTGAAATCTGAAAAGAAAAATTGACGAGGAGTGTTTGAATATGCTGACGGGGAAAAGGAGACGTTTCGCGATAACCGGTGCCACCGGTCTTTTGGGAAGCAATCTGCTTTTTGAGATAGTTAAGCGCAATATCAGCTGTCTGGACAAGATCGAGATCATAATACTCGGGCGGGGCAAGAACAATCTCGCGATCGAGCAGCGGATAAAAGATCTGATGGTCAATGAGGGTTCTTCATATCTCGGCCTGAGCAAGGATGAGATCCTTGACACCCCGTTCCTTTTTAAGAATGTTATAAGGTGCGTGCACCTGGACCTGGACAAACCCGATCTTGGTATATCGGCGGAAGATTACGATTATCTCAAGGCTTCGCCCATAGACATAGTTTTTCATGTAGCGGCCTTAACTGATTTCAGGAGCTCAGAAGAGACAATAAAAGCCCTGAGGCGCACGAACGTAATGGGCACAGAGGGGGTGCTTGACCTTGTTTCCGCTCTGGATGTAAAACAGTTATGTTATGTAGGCAGCGCCTACTCCTGCGGGAAAGAAAAGGGAGAGATAAGGCCTGATTTTATCAATCTCAAGCAGGAGTTCAGGAACCCCTATGAGGCCACAAAACTTGAGGCCGAAATGCTGGTAAGGATGTTTTCAGAAGAGAAAGGTGTTCCGTGCAAGTACTTCAGATCATCCACCATTTGCGGGCGTTTGATGGAAAACGAGATAGGATTTATAAATAAATTCGATGTTTTTTACGCCTGGGCCGCATTTTTTCTGAGGGCCAAACTGAAACAGACCGGCAGTCTTGACGGTATTTATGACCGCCCGGCCCTGATGGAGGCCAGGATACAGTACAACGAAAGATCCGGTCTCAACGTGGTTCCGGCGGATTACGCTGCTAAGGTGATGTATGCTGTTTCTACGGCCGAAGACGGATGCGGAAGCTATCATCTGGTGAATAACTGCGAGACACTTCACGGGCAGTATATCCCAATAATGTTCGAGACGCTCAATATCCAGGGGCTTAAGCATGTCGACAGCATCCCTTCCGATATGAACAAGCTTGAAAGTCTGTATTACAAAACTGTGGGGAAAATATACACTCCGTACATAACGTCTGACCCCATGCTATTCAGCACAAGTAATCTCAAAAAGATACTTCTCTCCGAGGGGCTTGAGTGCCCCGCCGTGGACCAGGGTAATTTCAGGGCCTTGATGGAATTTGCCAGGGGCAGGAACTTCGGAATACAAAAGGCCCACGCAGACGGAGTAAAAGAGGCCAGATAAAGGAGCGAAATGAGCGTTATAAAAACGGACATCGTAGTGGTCGGTACCGGAGCCGGGGGAGCCGCGGTCGCCAAGGAACTTTCCGCCGGAGGCAGAAAAGTGCTAGTTTTGGAAAGAGGTAAGTTCGCGAAAAAGATAGGGACTCTCCGTACGGCCGTAATGGAGATCTATGACAGGTGCGCTCTCAGGACAAGCCGCGAGGGCATAATAGTCTACAGAGGCCTTATGGTCGGTGGCACCACGGTTGTAAGCTGCGGCAACGGTATACGCGTTCTTGAAAAAGAGCTTCTCGAAAGAGGAATATCCCTCGGCGCCGAGTTTGAGGAAACGGAAAAAGAGCTTAAGATAGCTCCTCTGCCGGAGCGTTTGATAGGTTCCGGATCAAGGCTTATCATGGAAGCCGGCAATCGCCTGGGGCTCGGAATGGAGCCGATGCCTAAATACATCGATTTCGACAAATGCAATTCCTGCGGGAAATGCGTTCTTGGTTGTCCGAGAGGGGCCAAGTGGTCGTCGGGACGATTGATAGAGAAAGCAAGACGGGCAGGGGCAGATCTCTTGACCGGCACCAACGTAAAGTCGGTTGTGATCCACAAGGGGAAAGCTATAGGGGTTGTCGCAGAGAGAGAGAACAAGACCTTTAAGATCTACGCTAACAAGGTGATAATTTCTGCTGGAGGTATAGGGACTCCCGTTATTCTCAGAAGAAGCGGATTACGTGAGGCCGGGAACAGGCTTTTTGTGGATGTTTTTAACGTTACTTACGGCATTGTAAGGGACAGGGATATAAACCTCTGGAAAGAACCTACAATGGCCGTGGTCAGTAAAAAGTATTATCAGGACAGGGGTTTCATACTTTCCCCATTCATAGACGTGCCTCTTGTCCTGCGCTGGGTGATGTCTAAGCGAAAACAGCTAAAAGGTTTCCGCTACGAGAATCTTGTGGGGATTATGGCGAAGACCAGGGATGACAGTTACGGCAAAGTTACAGAAGATGAGAAATTCGAGAAGGTGTTGACTCCCCAGGACCGGTTACGGTTAGACGAGGGCGCCAGGTTCTCCCGCGATATATTGCTGGAAGCCGGCATAAGAGAGAAAGACATAATATTCACAAAACCCAGAGGGGCCCATCCCGGAGGATCGGCCGCGATAGGGGATGTGGTAAATACAGATCTTGAGACAAAAGTGAGAGACCTTTACGTTTGTGACGCCAGCGTACTTCCCGTTTCACCGGGGGCGCCGCCGATAGTCACGATAATCGCGCTGGCAAAAAGGCTTAGCCGCCATATACTTTCTGACTGATATGTTTGATCTCTACGGGATATCAAATGCTCTGGGAGCGCTGACCAATTCGGCAGTGGCCCTCTTTGTATTTTTGAAGGGTGGAGGCAGCAAAGCCACGCGTCTATGGGCTATTTTTACGGCGTGCGTCGCTGTTTACGGTTTCGGGGCTTTTATGGCTTCGGGGGCGGCCGATTACAACGCGGCTTTCAGATGGTGGCAGTTCTCGTACATGGGAGTGATAATGCTACCCGTTCTTTTTATGCATTTTGTTTACGATTTTCTGGGTGTTCCTAAATCCCGCATGCTGAGAGTTATATATATGCTGACGGCGGGGATATGGTTAGTTAATCTCTTTTTCCCGAAACTTTTTGTAGGACACGTTAAACTGCTTTTTACCGATTCTAGGTGGTTCGCTCCGGCCTGGTGGATATATCCTCCGGGCCCGCTCCATATTTTTCATACCTTGTTCCTGTACGGAGGGCTTCTTTCATATCTTCTTTTCAGGCTCATCGCGACTTACAGAAAGGTGTCAGGGGTTAAAAGGACACAGATAGGATATTTCTTCGTAGCTATGGCTCTTGGCTTTATCGGGGGCGGAACATCATATCTACCGTGTTTCGGGATCAATGTTTACCCGGTTTTGAACATAACGGTTCCTCTTTACACTTTTATAATCGCTTACGCGATAGTAAGGCATAATCTCATGGACATAGGTGTCATCGTCCGCAAGACGATAGTTTTTGGGGGACTTTTTGCGGCATCGTACTCTATTTTCGCCGGTTTTGCATACATAGGCGCGGTATTTTTCGAGAATATCGTGAGGAACAGGTGGATAGCGCTCGCTCCGTCCATATTCATTATCGTGCTCATTGTCAGGCCTTTGGAAAATTTTCTGAGAGAAGTCACGGACAAATATCTTTTTCAGAAAAAATACGATTACAAGCATCTTTTAAGGAAATTTTCCGATGAGGTTCTTACGGTGCTTGACCGAAGGAGCCTTGTGGAGATGACGGTAGGAACCATTACCGAGATAGTCAAGTTGGATAGCGCCGCTATTTTCCTGCGTTCCGAACGCAGTGATTCGTACGAATTGGCGGCTTTCTCCGGACAGGCTCCCATTGGGGAGTGTACAAAGGAGATAGTGGCCAGGGCTGTGGCGGAAGGGGGATATATCCTAAGGCCTGTCCTTTCCGAGGATAAGGATATGCACGATGAGTTTGAAAGGATGGGAGCCGCGCTTTTCATTCCTTTGTTACACAGAAAAACAGCGGTAGGGGCTCTTATTCTGGGCAATAAGCTTTCTGATGAAGGGTTCACGCAGGATGACGTTGATGTCATACTTACCCTAGCCAAGACCTTGTCGGTGGCCATAGTCAACGCCAGGCTTTTCGAACAGCTCTCAGAAGCGCAGGCTCAGGCGGCGCAAAGGGAGAAAATGGCGGTTATCGGGACTCTTTCAGCCGGAATAAACCATGAAATCTGCAATCCGCTCGGCATAATAAGAGGGCAATGCGAGATGTTCATACTGAATCTCAGAGACGGAGTTTATAAAGACAAGCCGCCGGCCGAGCTTGTCGAAAAGGCCCGTTCTATCATGGAAAAAGTTGTCAGAGAAACAGATAGAGCTGCTGCCATAACCAAAAAACTCGCTTCTTTCGCCAAGCCGGCTTCAGGTAAGCTTACGCCCGGAGTTAATGTGGCCGAGGAAGTCGGGGAAGTGATATCCCTCGTGGAACACGATCTGAGCCTTGAGAACATAGAGATAGCCAAGGATTTTGAGAAAGACCTCCCCATGATCACGGCTGACAAAAAACAGGTACAGGAAATATTTTTCAACATTGTCCGGAACGCCGCTCAGGCAATTAAAAAGAACGGGAGAATAGATCTTAAGATCGGCCGTTCTTCGAGAGGGGTGGTGGTTAAAGTGAAGGATACCGGTTCCGGGATACAGAAAGAGGATGTACCTAGAATCTTCAACCCGTTTTTTACGACCAAGGCTCCCGGGGAGGGATCGGGTCTCGGGCTTTTTATCGTCAAGCAGATAGTGGAGAGGAATAACGGCAGGATATCGGTTGAAAGTTTCCCGGGAAAAGGCACAGAGTTCACCGTGGAATTTTACGCGCAAGAAGAGCCGCAGTTGGCAAGTGCTTAGTTCCGGGCCGCCGTGTCCGGACAAAAATACTTCAAAGGAGAACAAAATGAAGCTGCTTGTGGTAGATGATGAAGAGGATATCTGCGATTTCGTCCGTAGTTTCTTTAAGGAAAGGAATTTCGACGTTAAAATCGCCCACAACGGAAAAACCGCCGTTGAGGCTGTCAGGGCGGAGAGTCCGGAAATAGTGCTTCTGGACCTTAAAATGCCTGTCATGGGAGGGATAGAAGCGTTAAAAGAGATAAAGACCATGGGGAAAAAGTGCCGCGTAATAGTGGTGACGGCCCTTGAGGACATGGATACGGTCGATGAGGCGCGCAAGTGCGGTGCCGTTGATTATATCACCAAGCCTCTTCTTCTGGAACAGCTTGAAAGGACCGTTCTAACGCTGGCGGAGCAGATCAAGACGGAAACTGTTTAGTGAGAATTTAAAAAAGGCGGGATGAAATGTCTTACGACGATAACTGGCTTAAGTTACAGGACTGGATAGCCGAAAAAATGAAAAATTGCGACGGCGCGCTCATTCCTATGAAACCTGAGATGATACAGAAGCGTCCCGAGGCAGAACTTGATTACCAGGTCATGCTGGAAAGCGCTTCACGCACGATGATACGGTTCAAGCGTCCGGAAAGGCTTATTAAGGTCATAGTGCGGATAATAGACGAGCAGGTGAAGGTCGCTCACACCGCTATGCTTGTTTTTCAGAAAGAAAAGAACGCTTACGTGCTGGTGGACAGCAAGGGCTCCGAAGGGGTCAAGATACCGGTGGGATACATAAGGCTTTCCACCGATAATCCTCTTATAAGGGTTTTTCAGGAAAGGCATAACTACAAGATATCCGAAGCGGGCGCTCTAGAATACAAGAGCCTTCTGGATTCTTTTCAGAGGAACGAGTCTTTAAAAAAGAACATTGAACTTAAGGATATGTTCGAAAGAGCCCTGAAACAGATGGAGCTTTTGAAATCAAATATATGCATACCGATATACTATAAAAAGGACCTGATAGGCGTTCTCGTCCTGGGTAAAAAACTTTCAAATATAAAGTTTTCGCGGCAGGAAATAGGCTTTTTTACCACGCTTGCTAATGACGTTGCCATGGCTCTCGCCAACGCTCAGCTTATACAGGACCTGCAGGACAAGATATACGAAGTTCACAACCTGTACGAGCGTGAACATAAGATATTCATACATACGTCGATATCGCTAGCGGCGGCTATAGACGCTCGCGACCCATATACGCACGGACACACGGAGAGGGTTACACAGATAGCCCTGACCATAGCGGATGAGCTGGCGGATATGCCGGAGGCCCAGTCGTATAAAAATTTCAAAGAAACACTGCATGTGGCCAGCCTTCTTCACGATGTGGGGAAGATAGGGGTTCCAGATAGTATTCTGAACAAGAAAAGTCAGCTCACCAAAGACGAGTATGAGCGGGTAAAAGAACATTCCGTGACCGGGGCCGCCATACTATATCCCATAAGGGAACTGGGAGACATAGCCAGGGAAGTGCGCGGACATCATGAACGATACGACGGGACGGGGTATCCGGACGGCCTTAAAGGAGAAGACATACCCTTCGTCGCCAGGATAATAGCGGTCGCCGACACATTCGACGCTATAACGAGCGACAGACCTTACAGGCAGAGGAAAATGGCGGAAATAGCCATGCAGATAATCCGTGACAATTCAGGTACCCAGTTCGACCCTATAGTAGTGAGCGCGTTTCTTCTGGCCTACCGCAAGAACAGGTTCCAGGGTATCGTATGACCTGGACTTGTAAGCCCCGATATAACGCCGGATAGAGTTATTTGTCAGAGGAGTAAATGGAGATTATCTCAGCGTCGGAATCAGCCGGGTTGTGGAATAAGTGGCGCAGAGAAGACTCGAAGTAGAGGCTGTCACCTTTCTTCATGGGGTACTTTTTACCGGAAATATCGGCTTCTATATTCCCGCGAAGTATATACAAAAATTTTTCCGTGCCTGGTCTGTCCCGTTCCGGTTGCGTTCTCTTGCCTGGGGATATTCTGAGGAGGGTTGGTACCATTTTCTTTCCTGCTGATCTTGCCACGAGAAGCTCATAACGTATTTTCCCTGAGCCTTCCACTTTTTCAGGACTTTTTTTGTCTCTGCCTGGCTCGATCGTCTTGGAGGAGTCCTCTATTTCCCTGTAGAGGTCCGATATGGATATTCCCAGAGCCTTACATATAGCCCCGTGAGACTTCACTGTGCCGGACATTTTCCCGTTTTCCATGCGGCTCAAGGTAGCCAGGGCTACCCCGGTCTTTTGAGAGAGCTCTCCCAGGGTCATGCCTTTTTCTTTGCGGTAACTGCGTATCTTGGGACCGATCTTCATTTTTTTATCCCCCTGAAAGGGTAATATACACCAGATTTGATAAATTATCAAATGCCTTATTTTCCCATATTTTTATTTTCCGGATTTTATAGCGGCATCATTGAAAGTAGCGGCACGAAGGGCTTTGTGATAGAATCTTTGCATGATAAAAGACCACATTTTGGTAAAAGGCGCCAGAGAACACAATCTTAAGAACATAACCGTCAGGATACCGCGTAACTCTCTTTGCGTGGTCACCGGCCTTTCCGGTTCCGGCAAATCTTCCCTGGCCTTCGATACCATTTACGCAGAGGGGCAAAGGCGTTATGTAGAGTCTCTTTCCAGTTACGCCAGGCAGTTCCTGGGACAGCTTGAGAAGCCACATGTCGATCTCATAGAGGGGCTCTCACCCTCCATAAGTATAGAGCAGAGGGCGGGCGGTAAGAACCCAAGATCGACGGTGGGAACACAGACGGAGATATATGACTACCTGAGGGTTCTTTTCGCCAGAGCAGGCGAACAGCACTGTTATGTGTGCGGCAAGAAAATATCATCACAGACCTCCCAGCAGATGGTTGACGGAATAATGGACTATCCCGAGGGAACGAAGCTGCTCATCCTCGCGCCTCTTGTTTCCGGAAGAAAAGGCGAGCACGTGGAAATAATGAGACAAGCCCGGAAAAACGGTATTGTGAGATTACGGGTCGACGGGAAGATATTGGACGTGGGAGACCGCATCCCTGACCTGAATAAGAAGACCAATCATTCCATAGATGCCGTAATAGACCGCGTAACGGTGAAAAAAGGTTCCAGGACCAGAGTGTCGGATTCCGTGGAAACGGCTCTGGGAATGAGCAAAGGAACCGCGATAGTGAGTGTTTGCCGCGCGGACAAAGATGAGTATACCGACGTGCTTTTCAGCGAAAGCAACTCATGTCCCGACTGTCGGATAAGCTTTGAAAAACCCGACCCCAGGAATTTTTCATTCAATAGCCCTTACGGAGCCTGTCCCTCGTGCAACGGTCTTGGCAACAAACTGGAAATAGATCCGGAGCTTGTTCTTCCCGACAAGAGCCAGCCCCTCCTTAAAGCCGTTGTGCCATGGAAAAGGGGAGGCAAGGGAGCTGTCCTCCATTTCCGCCGGCAATTGCGAAGGCTGGCGCGTGTTCACGGTTTTGACGTTGAATCGAACTACGACGAGCTTACTAAAAAACAGAGGCAGATCATCATGTACGGCGACGAGGAGTCTGCTTATGAGGGCGTTATACCTAACCTGGAGCGAAGGTTTCGACAGACCGAGAGCGAGTTCATGAAGGAGATGATAGGAGGGTTTATGTCCGTTCTGCCCTGTCCTGATTGCGGGGGGCACCGGCTTAAAAGGGAATCTCTGGCGGTTTTTGTGGGGGGGAAGAATATTTCTGAAATTTCGGGATTTTCCATACTTGAAGCTATGGATTTTTTCAAAGCGCTCAAATTCGACCGTGAAAAAACCAGAATAGCGGAAGAACCCATGAAAGAGATAATGTCGAGACTGAATTTCATGGCTGATGTAGGGCTTGGATACCTTACACTTGACAGGCGGAGCAATACTCTGTCCGGCGGAGAGGACCAGAGGATAAGGCTTGCTACCCAGATCGGATCGGCTCTTGTGGGCGTACTTTACGTTCTAGACGAACCCAGCATAGGGTTGCATCAGAAAGACAACGACAAGCTTTTATCAACCTTGAAGCGGCTCAGGGACATGGGGAATACCCTGGTAGTCGTGGAGCATGACGAAGTTACTATAAGAACGGCCGATCACATAATAGACCTTGGTCCGGGAGCAGGAGAACACGGGGGTAAAGTTGTGGCCGAAGGTAAGCTTGGCGACATACTTGCTTCGGAAGATTCTCTCACGGGAAAATACCTGCGGGGCGACGCAAAGATAGTCCATCCGACCGAAGTAAGAAAACCCGTTCCGGGGAAATGCCTCGAGGTCATCGGGGCGTCCGAGCACAACCTTAAGGGGATCGACGTTAGATTTCCGCTTGGAGTACTTATCTGTGTCACGGGAGTTTCCGGTTCCGGTAAAAGCACGCTTGTAGACGAGATACTTTATCGTGCCTTGGCCAGAAAACTTTATGGGGCTAAGGATAAGCCTGGAAAACACAGATCCATAAGAGGTATGGAGTTCATAGACAAGGTAATAGTTATAGACCAGTCTCCGATCGGCCGGACTCCCAGGTCCAATCCGGCGACATATACCGGGGCTTTCAGCCCCATAAGGGACCTTTTCGCATCGTTGCCGGAATCCAGGATAAGAGGTTATAAGCCGGGCCGTTTCAGTTTTAACGTTAAGGGGGGAAGATGCGAGGCCTGTCAGGGAGACGGGGTAAAGAAAATTGAAATGCATTTTCTTCCGGATGTTTACGTAGAGTGTCCCGTATGCGCCGGAAAAAGGTTCAACGATCAATCGCTGGAAGTCAGGTACAAGGGGCTTAACATATCAGAAGTTTTAGGTCTCAGCATCGAGGATGCCATAGGTGTTTTTGGCAATATACCATCCATATACGACAAACTCAAAACCCTTAACGAAGTCGGGCTGGGCTACATCCGCCTCGGGCAGCAGGCGACAACGCTTTCAGGAGGAGAGGCTCAGAGGGTCAAACTGGCCACCGAACTTTCAAAAAAAGCAACGGGGAAGACGCTGTACATCCTGGATGAACCCACCACGGGTCTGCATTTCGCTGACATACACAAGCTTCTTGAGGTCCTACATTCTCTGGTAGCCGCGGGGAATACCGTGCTTGTAATAGAGCACAATCTTGATGTTATAAGATCGTCCGATCACATAATAGACATGGGGCCCGGGGGAGGCGATTCCGGGGGAACTGTTGTCGCGGAAGGGACCCCGGAGCAGATAGCGCGGAATGCCGCTTCCTTTACCGGGCAATATCTGAAGTGTGTAGCGGATCCCTGCTCCTAAGTTGTCATCTTAGCCTGAATTATCTTGCCGTTTCAGGGACGCTCTGGTAACATTATCGGGTATAATACTTTCCGTTGCAAGCTTGCAGCGGTTTAGAGGGCATGTCCTCTAATCTTTAGTGACACTAACACAATAACGGATCTTATGCGTATCACGGCATTGGCCTTATCAGGCCTTATTATTATTCTTACTCTCTCGCCGGTATCTCAGGCGTCAGCGGAAAATTCCCTGTTGTCTGAAATAGATTTCGCTCAGAAATCCATTGAGGACGGTTTCTATGATATAGCGGAAAACAAACTTTTGGAGATACTTATGTCTGAAGCCCCGGCGGAGATAGAGGCCAGGGTTCACATTCTTCTGGGAAGGATATATCTGGATACAGGGCAGGAAGGCAAGGCCCTTGCGGAGTTCGCTATGGTAGAAGACAGGTTTCCCGGCACGGATCTGGCCTCCCGGGCTACGCTATGGATAGCCGAATCCTACTACCGTCAGAAAAAATTTGAAGAAGCACTTGGGCAGTACCAGAAAGTTCTTTCCTCATATCCCGCTGGCGATATCGCCGCTAACGCCAGATATTCAATAGCATGGTGCTATGAAAAACTGGGGGAATTCTCTCTTGCTGCCGGAGCTTTCAGGGATTTTATCAGACTTTATCCCGACAACGAACTGACTGTTTCAGCCTCTTATGCCTTGGGAGAAGTTCTTTTTCGCTCGGGAGACTACGCCGCGGCCGCAAGATCCCTGGAAAGCTACATATCGAGATATCCCGTTAACCCTCGAATACTTGAGACCTACTATCTTCTGGGCGAGTGCTATTTCGCATTGGGCAACCTGAGAGAAAGCGTCATCAACTTTCAACGAGCCTCAAGGTCGTCCGGTGACCTCCCTTGGAAGACCGCCGCGGGGTATAGGATAGGTGAAATAAAACTGGCGGAAGGGGATCTCCAGAATGCTCTTTTGTGGTTCGACAAAGTAGCGCAAGAGGGTTATTCTCCGGAGCTAAGGGTGTCAGCACTGATCTCGATGGCTTCGATACTGTCCGGGGAAGGAAGGCACAGCGAGGCTGTACCGCTTTATTCCAGGGCCATCAGGGACATACCCGAGAACGCCAGGACAAAAGAGGCCTATGTCGGTCTGGGGGAGCTTTACCGTCAACTTAATGACCTGGACTCCTCCGCGGCCATTTTCCGTGAGGCTTTACTGCGATATCCGTCGGCAGAGACTGCCGTGAAGATACGTTACGGCCTGGCGAGGGTATATGCCGGTCTCGGCGATACGGACAGGGCTGTATCGGAATTTTTGTCTGTCGCCGAGATTTCCCAGCCCGGGGAGAGCGCTGCGAACGCTCTTATGGCCGCGGCTGAACTTGAGAGGAAGAGAAACAACCTATCCCGGGCCGCCGAGATATATGACGAGGTACTGGAAAAATATCCCGACAGTTCGATGGCAGGGCTTGCCCAGTATGAGGTAGGTTCGATAATGGCTGATTCCGGGCGAAAAGACGCCGCTATCCTGGCGTTTCAATCCATGGTCATAAATTTTCCCGGATCTTCTCATCTGGACAAAGTACATTTCATGCTGGGGCTTTTGTATTCCGAAAGGGGCGATTACTACACGTCTTTAGAAAATTTTAACAAAATAATAAACGAATTCAATGAGAGCTCCCTTTCGGCGGAAGCCCGTGTTAAAGTTGCCGACATTCTTTACCGGATGGGACGGTACGAGGAGGTCCTCTCGGCCTCGCGCGAACTGAAAGATTTCCTGCTTTCCCGCGGGGGCAAAGACGATGATGAGTATACGAGAGCGGCCGACTACTGTGCGGGGTGGGCTTACTACCGGCTGGGGATGGAGAATGAAGCGTATGCGTCATTCAGTAAAATGAAAGATGAGGGCGCTTCTGACGATCTGTTCCCGGGAGTAATATTCTGGTTCGGAGAGTATTTTTACGGGAAAGGGGATTTCGCCGGAGCCCGGGAAGCCTTTTTTTCCGTCATAAGGGATTATCCCGAAAGCGCTTTCTCGCAGGACGCGGAATATTGGCTGGGATGGGCCATGTATGACGATAACATGATCGATGAGAGTATAGATCAGTTCACGAAGGTTGCAGATTCCGCCCCAGGCGGGAAGTGGGCTCCTCAGGCGATGCTGACAATAGGCGACATTCTAAAGAAGAGAGGCGATCTTGACGGTGCGGTGAGCCGTTACAGGAGCGTGGCCGACAGGTACCGAGGAACGAGCATCGCGAATATAGCTAATAACCGCACGGGTATAATCCTTAAGTCCAGGGAAAATTACGTTCTTGCCATGGAATATTTCAGGCTTGCCCTGACAAGCGACAATACCGAGACCAATGCCCAGATACAGTTTGACCTTGCGGAATGTTACGAAAGGACCGGCGATATGGCACGCGCTCTCGAGGAATACCTAAAAGTGGAATACAGGTATCCGGCGGGAGAATTCTGGCTTATGCGCGCGCGGACAAAATGCGCGGAACTGTTTGAGACAGAAGGAGACTTGGAAAAAGCCTGCAAGATGTATGAGAAGCTTTCGGAGGGGACCGGAAAGGAAGCGGATCAGGCTAAAGAAAAAGTTCGGCAGCTCAAAGAACGTATAAGAAGAGGTTCCTGATACACAAATGAACCGGTTCCAAAGTGACCGGGGCCGAGAAAAGAATAAAGGGGGAGACAAATGTGGGGACTCATACTGAAGGGCGGACCGTTAATGTTCCTGATCCTTATGTGTTCTGTGATAGCGGTGGCCGTCGTGATAGAAAAATTGTGGCACCTGCGGAAGGCAGAGATAAATACCGAGCTTTTCATGGAGGATATAGCCGAAACCCTGAGGCGCAACAAGATACTGAACGCCATTGATAAATGCAATGCCATGCCGGGACCTATCGCTCACATTGTCAAGGCCGGGATACTGAAGCATGACCGAGGCAGGCTGGAGATAAAGGAGGCCATTGATGACGCCGCTCTCAATGAGATCCCAAGACTTGAGAAAAACCTGGGGATACTGGCGACCATAGCGCACATAAGCCCTCTACTAGGGCTTCTTGGCACGGTTACGGGTATGGTGAGGGCCTTTCAGGTAATAGAGCAAAAGTCCGTAGCGCTTGTGCCTGTCAATCCGGGAGACCTTGCCGGCGGGATATGGGAGGCGCTTGTTACTACCGTGGCCGGGCTGGCGGTAGCGATACCGGCTTATGTAGCGTACAATTTTCTTGTCAGTAAAGTGGACGGATTTGTCCTGGAAATGGAAAAAAGCGCTACGGACCTGGTGAACATACTCGGCGCGAAGCGGGAAGAAGATGAAGTTTAAAAGAAAAGTATTTCTTGAAAAAGGCACTCTTGACGTAGCTCCGCTTATAGATGTGGTCTTTCTGCTTTTGATATTTTTCATGCTCACATCGAGTTATATTTTTCAGCCCGGGATAAGAGTGGATCTTCCCAGAGCGGTTACCAGTGAAGTGTTACACAGGGAACTTTTAATTATCACCGTGACATCCGTTAACGCGATATACATAAACGAGAGGCCTACGGAGTGGGATGAACTGGTCTCAAGGCTGGCGCTGGCTTCGACTGATGATCAGCCAGTCCTGATCAGAGCCGACAAGAACGCCAGTCTCGGGAAGATAATAGAGGTATGGGATGTTTGCCGACAGCTAAACATAAAACAGATCAGCATAGCTACAACTCAGTGATATCGGTTTTTGGGTGAAAGACACGAGCTTTCCGGGAGCTAGAATGCACATATCCGCAAAGGGTACTAACATAGCCGCGGCACTTATTCTTTCGGTCCTGGCGCACTTTTTCTTTATGACTTTTGTTACCGTGGTGGCCCCGGAGGATTTTTTCAAGACGGAGCCCTTTACCCGGGTGACTTTTCTGGGGCCGATATTGGAAAAAACCGCGTTTGACATAATGGTTGCGGGTGAAGGGGGAGTTTCGGGCGGGAGGGAGGCTCTTGTTCCCGAAGGTTTTTTGAAGCCGGACCTTCACCAGGCTCTCTCTGAAAAAGACGACGCTATCCCCGCGCGGTACATAAGCGTTGGAACTGAAGTTCTCCGGCGCGTTGACAAATATCTGGTGCCCGAAAAGCTGGCTCCACGTTTTTATTCCCGGGGTCAATACTCAGGTACCGCTCCTGAGGGGCAAAGCGGCCCGGAGAGATTGGCGGACCAGTACGGGGGGAGAAAGGTGCTTTTCAGGCCCCCTACACCTCTTGTGGCTGTTGACGGCATAGCTGTCAAAAAATATTTCACAGTCAAGCTTTCGGCTGCCGTAACCGTTTCCGGAGATGTAATTGATGTGAGCGTTGCCAGGACCAGCGGGTATCTTTTTGCGGATTCCGAAGCTATGAAATACCTCAGGGCCTGGAAATTCCAAAGCGTAAGCGATCCCGCGGGAGAGATGCCGCTTGAAATAGATATACCTGTCTATTGCTTTTCGGGAGGCGGGGTATATGATAAAACTTGATATTTCCATGATACTTTTCGTATACTTATTCTTTTCCGTGATACTCATGCTGGCGGGATGGTTCTTTTTTAATTTTGGGACAAGGACCAAAATGTTTGTTCCTGACGAGAGGTACATATGGCACTGTCCCATATGTTCGAACAACTATATAGATAGCCGTAACGATGAGTTTTCCGAATGTCCCAGGTGCGGAAGCTGCAATCAGAAAGAGCCCATGGACATGGGGACACAAAAAAACAAACAGTAAAATTTACGCGCATGAAAGGGGGGATATGATAACCAGGATAGGTCTTGTTGCCGGTGATATTTGGAATTATCTGGATAATCACGGCGGGACGGCTGGTATGGACGAACTGATACGAGCCGTTGCCAAGGATAGCAGTATAGTTCTTATGAGCATAGGATGGCTGGCCAGGGAAGGGCATGTTGTGCTCGAAGGAGACGGACCAGCTTACACAATACGTCTCACGCGTCAGGTCGTTTGAGAGCCGAATTGACGGCGGAGCTTTATGTGCTATAATTACTTTTCAGTTTCAAGTGGGGCAGTAGCTCAGCTGGAAGAGCATCACGTTCGCAACGTGGGGGTCGTGGGTTCGAATCCCATCTGCTCCACCATCGAAATGTCCTTATAAGGTTACCGGTTGATCCTGTGAGTAAGTTATGAGGAATTTTATCCTGCCTTCTGTGTGCCTTGTCCTGTGGTTTGTTTGTCCGGCCGGCTCCCAGGCAGGGGCCGCGGAAAAATATTCCGATCTGGCCGGAACGTGGTATAGATCCTCTCCCGCGGCCCTTAACAGGGAACTTTCAGAGTATCTAAAAAACGCCAGGCTCCCGCGGAAAATGCATAAGGTTGTCTCCGTTATATCCCCGCATGCGGGTTTAGACTATTCCGGATCGGTCGCGGCCCATTCGTTCAAGGCGCTGCAACCGGAACGGCCGGAAACGATAATAATCGTGGGGTTTACCCACAAGAAACATCTACCCGGGACCATAAGCGTTTTTGACGCGGAAGCTTTTGTCACTCCCCTGGGGAGAGCCCTTATAGACGCCGATGTGACAAGCGCTCTTCTTTCTTATGATCCGTCCTTGCGTTACGTCCCCGAGGCTTTTGAGGGAGAGAACTCGATAGAGATGCTGATACCCCTGGCACAGGCGGCACTTCCCGAAGCCAAGCTGGCGCTTGTGGCCATAGGCGACCAGAATGAGGACACGGCCAAGGTGCTTGCTGAAGCGCTTTATAAGGTCCTGCTGTCCGGGAAGAACGTTGTTATGGTGGCCAGCGCTGATATGTCACACTATCTTCCCGAGGAACAGGCCGTAAAAAAGGATAAACTGACGATCGACAAACTTTCGCAGATGGATCCGGAGGAATTTTACCGTTACAGCGTTGCCAGCGGTCACGAAATAATGTGCGGACGGGCTTCGGTTTACGCGGTCATGAAGGCTTCCATAATGGCAGGGGCAGACGATTTTCAGGTCTTAAAATACTCTACTTCAGGCGATTCCTCGGGAGACAAAAGCAGGGTTGTGGGATACCTGAGCGCCGCTTTTGTCAGGACTTCAGGAAAAACGCTGAAGGCGGAGATAGTAAAAAGGGAGAAAGGCATGTTTACCAAGGAAGAAAAGAAAAAACTTCTGGGCATTGCCCGGTCTGCTATAACGGAATATCTCAGTAGCGGAGAGATGATAAACCCTAAAGTAAAAGAGGCGGCGCTTCTTGCTCCCCTCGGGGGATTTGTTACTCTTCACAGGAATGGCTCCCTTAGGGGGTGTATAGGCCGAATGAGCTCGGAGATGCCCTTTTACCGAACGGTCATAGAAATGGCCCTGGCAGCGGCTTTTGAGGACAGCCGCTTTATGCCGGTCACCGAAAAGGAGCTTTCGGAAATAGACATAGAGATATCCGCTTTGTCACCGATGAGGAGAGTTTTTGATCCCTCTGAGATTGAGATGGGAAAGCATGGGGTAATGGTTTCTATGGGGAGAAGAAGCGGGGTTTATCTGCCTCAGGTGGCTGTCGAAACGGGATGGTCTAAAGAGGAGTTCATGAACAGTTTGTGCCGCGATAAGGCGGGGATAAGCGAAAGCGCGTGGCGTACGGGTGAAGCCGAGGTCTATGTGTACACGGCCGAGGTTTTCGGTGAGAAGGAGATGAATGAAAACAATTAAATTGACGGCGGTATAAAATGGGAAGATTTTTTTTGAGACCGGAAGATATCGCGGGGAATAAGGCTCGGATAACAGGCGGTGAGGCCAGGCACATTTGCGAAGTTTTGAGGCTTTCACTCGGAGATGAGATCCAGATGTTCGACGGGCAGGGCACTGAATACTCGGGAATAATCTCGAGGATAGATGATCGGGGTAAAAATCTGACAGTGGAAATAACCAGTTCATGCAAGGCCCCTGTCCTTGAAAACCCCTCAATAACTCTTGCGCAGGCTATCCCTAAAAAAAACAAAATGGACTACATCGTTGAAAAGGCCACGGAGCTTGGAGTTTCAAGGATAATTCCGCTCATAAGCGAGCGGACGATAGTCCGGCCGGATCCGCGGGCCGCGGTGAAAATGACAGAAAGGTGGAGAAAGATATCCGTAGAAGCCTCGAAACAATGTTCAAGGGTGTGTGTTCCCGAGATAGGGGAAATATTGATGTTCAAAGACCTGGTTTCAGGCGCGGCAGAATATGATCTGAAGGTACTGGCGTGTTTATCCGGAAAAACCGTGCCGCTAAGGTCCGTGATACCGCATCCTTTCCCCAAAAAGTGCATTTCCCTGATAGGCCCGGAGGGTGATTTTTCGGAAAATGAGGCTCTTTTTGCCAGGGAAAACGGTTTTTTACTTGTAAATTTCGGAAAGACAGTCTTGAAAAGCGATACAGCAGGTCTTTTTGCGGTTTCTGTTATGGGGTACGAAGCCGGAAACTTTTCTATGTAACGTATTGTTTTGAAACACTTTACATGAAAATTTCAGGAAAATCGCGTAAATTTTAAAAAATCTTGATATTTTCGTTCCAAGCCGGTTTTTTCGCCGCCAGCAGCCTCTCTGATTTGACTATGCGCTTATCGTGTGATATACTCTGTTTTTCCGAGAGGTGTATAACTTGCCTGAATTATTAAAACAGATAAACTGGGTTGACGCGCTTTTCATCGTCATCTTTCTTGGTACCGTTTTGAGGGGGGCCAAGACAGGGGTGGGGTCTCAGCTTTTAGCTCTTGCCGGATGGGTGGCTATTATGTATGTTTCCGTCAGATACCATCCGCTTGTGTCTGAGGCTATCTTCGGGTTCATGCTTCAGGGGTGGGCTAAGCCGCTGTCGTTCTTTGCCGTAGCCGCAGCCGGGTTTGTGGTACTGAAACTTGTAGAGCGTATTTTCAGCGCGGTACTGGCTTCGGAGCTATCCATATTCGAGAAGCTTGGAGGAGCGGTTGTAGCAGGGGTGAAGGCGGTTGTGCTTTGCGGAATGATAGTTTTTTTTCTGCTGCTGGTGCCCGTGGACTACATGGTTGAATCCGTGATGGAAGGCTCTAAGTCATCCCTACGCCTGCTCGAGGTTGATGCAGTACTATACAGGGCTATAGACGGCCTTTTGTTGCCTGAAGAAGGAAAAGAGTCCGACCGCGATGCTTTTGACGAATTTATCGGGGAAAAGGGTTCTTACACAGCCGGGAGAGGATAAAATGAAACTCAAGGAAATGTACTCCGCCATGGTGGAAAATGCCGTTAAAATGGATCCCCGGTCAAAGAAAGCCGTTTCCGAGGACCTTCGGAAAGCAAAAGAAGCTTATGATACGGCAAAAGGCCTGGACAAAAGGTTCTTTGACAGACAAAGCCTGATCCACCCATATCACGACAGCCGGATAATAAACGGGTCCGGAGATGAAGACGTGACGGATATCATGGTGGGAATAGACATAGGCGTAGAGGAGCTTCTCTTAGCGGACAGGCTAATGGAGAAAGGGATAAATATTGACCTGGTTGTATCTCACCATCCTTGTGCCAGAGCTTTGGCGCAGCTCGACAGGGTAATGGGCATACAGTCTGACATATGGGAAGATAAGTTCGGGTTCTCTCCCGAGGTGGCCAGAGGAATAATGAAGGACAGAAGGGCCGAGGTAGCCAGGGGATTATCTCCCGTAAACCATACCCGGGTCCTTGACGCGGCCAAACTTTTGGGTATACCACTTTTATGCGCGCATACGGTGGCTGATAATTGTGTGGCGACATATCTTCAAAAATTGTTCGACAGAGAAAAACCATCAAGACTTTCGAACGTTCTTTCTATGCTCAAGGCCATTCCGGAGTACCAGAACGGTATGCGGCATGGCGGTGGGCCGTTCATACTCCTGGGAAACGAGAATGACGAAGCGGGAAAGATATTCGTTGATATGACAGGAGGTACCGGCGGGCCCTCCGGACTTTTTGCCAGATTACATCAATCCGGAGTCAGGACTATAGTCGGGATGCACTGTAAAGAGGAAAACTATAAGGTAGCCAAGTCAGAGTTTATAAACTATGTCATAGCCGGGCATATCCCCAGCGATAATCTGGGGCTCAATCTAATGTTCGACGCAGTCGAAAAACGCGGTAAGTTGAATTTTCTGGAATGCTCGGGTTTTAGAAGATACAGGAGAAAGTAGTTTGCATGGGTATGATCCCGAGGGAAATTATCGACGATGTTCTTGATCGTCTTGATATAGTCGAAGTTATCTCCGATTACGTTCAGCTCAAAAGAGCCGGGCGTAATTTTAAAGCGTGCTGCCCCTTTCACAACGAAAAGACCCCTTCCTTTGTAGTTAGCCCGGACAAACAGATATACCACTGTTTCGGATGTCATGCCGGCGGGAACGTAATAGATTTTGTGATGAAACACGACAGTCTTGAATTTCCCGAAGCGGTAAAGATCCTCGCCTCAAAGGCGGGAGTGGAACTGCCGAAAACAGGCGGTCCGGGGGAAGGAGGAGAGTCTCTTTCATCAAAGATCATCGAGGCTAACAAGGCGGCTGGAGTTTTTTTTCAAAACGTACTCAGGTCTGAAAAAGGCAAGAAGGCCAGGGAATATCTGTCGAATAGAGGCATAACCCCGGAAACCGCGACGCGGTTCGCCGTAGGCTACGCTCCCAGGGATTGGGAGGCTCTTTCATCGTATTGCCGATCCAGGAAGATAACAGGGGAGGTATTAAAAAAGTCCGGCCTTACGGTTTCCAGTGAAAAAGGCAAAGGAGACTACGACCGTTTTAGGGACAGGGTAATGTTCCCTATACACAACGAGAGAGGGGTTATCGTGGCGTTCGGCGGGAGGGTGCTTGACGATAAACTTCCCAAATACATAAACTCGCCGGAAACCCCGGTCTACAGCAAGAGCAATGTGCTTTATGGTTTACATTTTTCCAGAAAAGGAATAAAGGAAAAGGGGTATGCGATACTGGTTGAAGGGTATCTTGACGTTATAATCCCTTTCCAGAACGGAGTTGATAACGTTGTGGCAACATCCGGCACGGCTCTTACTTTAAGACAGGTCGAACTTCTTAAAAAATATACGGATACAGCGGTGATGGTCTTTGACTCCGATCAGGCGGGAGAGAATGCCAGTTTGCGCGGACTTGATATCCTGCTTGAGAACGGGATGAAGATAAAAATAGCCACTTTGCCGGAAGGGGATGACCCAGACAGTTTCGTACGCAGAGAAGGCAGTTCGGCGTTTTACGGCAAGGTGGAAAATTCAAAGAGCCTTTTTGATTACAAACTGGACATCCTGATCCAAAAAAAAGGAAAAAGAGATATAGCCGCTATTGTTGACGGTATGCTGCCTACCATAGCAAAAGTGACAAACGCTGTTTTACAGTCCGATTATTTGCGGCAGCTTGCCGAAAAACTGGGGGTACATGAGGCTTCTCTGAGGGTGGAAATAGGAAAAATAAAGCCCGATAAACCGTATAGATCCGAGCGACCATCCGATACGGCGGAACAGCGGGTAAAGTTCAGGAGCAGCGAAATACATCTTTTAGGCCTTATGATGACAGACCGGTCTATATTTGATGCCGTTGAAAACGAACTTGGGATGACGGCCTTTACTGACGTTACTGTTCAGAAAGTATTAAAGGAAATACGTCTGTCCTTCGATTCCGAGGGAGAAGATTGCGTTAATCCCGGGAAACTTCTTTCCAGATTCGGGGAAGATGAGAACGCCAGAGCTCTTATAATACAGGCCATGGCTAAAGCAGACATCATTACCGAGCCTCTGAAGGCGATGAGGGATTGTATAGCGTGCGTAAGACGGGAGAACCGGGAGGACAGGCTGCGAGACCTGGCGGCCACGTTAAAGACGGCCCAGGAAAGATCGGATGCCGCGGGGATAAATGCTGCTCTTAAAATGATAGACCAAATACATAAAGAGAGGGTCGTTTAAAAATGGCAGGCACAAAAAGACCGAGAAAACCGGTAAAAAGCGCTGATAACGAAGAGATGGCGATGGATCAGGATGAATCCGAGGATTCATCGGCCGGGATACGTTCAGCCATCGTCAGAAAACTCATAAAAGCGGGTAAGGATAAAGGGTATCTCAGCTACGATGAGGTCAACGATATTATCCCTGACAACGTTGTTTCTTCCGACGAGATAGATGAGGTAATGACAGCCCTGCACTCCGCGGACATCAAGGTCGTGGAATCGGAAGAAGAGGTTGAAAAGATACATTTCACTGTGAAGCGCGACCAGCAGCAGGTAAAATCCCGAAAATTCGTTCAAATAGACGACCCGGTAAAGATGTATCTCAAACAAATGGGGCAGATACCTCTTTTAACAAGGTCAGAAGAGCTAGATCTCGCGAAAAGGATAAAGAGCAATGAGAAAAGTCTGAAGGAGATAGTTTTTAAGATAAAGATAGGAAGAGACATGATCCTGGACGAAATAGAGGATTCCCTGGACAACGATTACAACCTGGATGATGTTCTTGATATCCCCCCCGGAGCAAACACCGAAAAGCTGGAGAAGGTAAAACGCGATCTTATAAAACGCATAAAGCTGTCCACTAAGAGCGACACGATAGTTGATCTTATGTTCAAGTTAAAAGTGACCATATCCCTGGTTGAACGCGTGGCGGAAGATATATCCAAAACGCTCAGCCAGGCGCGTTCGATCAAAGCCCGGCTGGACAGGTTGGCCCTTAAAAGATCTTCAAAGAAAGAAATAGCGGAGCTGAAGTCGGAGCTCAGAAAGATACAGAGGAACACGGCGAGGACCCCGGAACAGATGGTGGGGGATATAAATGAACTTGAAAGGATAGAGGGAGAATACACCTCGACTAAGAAAGAACTTGTAGCCGCGAATCTCAGGCTGGTCGTAAGTATCGCAAAAAAATACACAAACAGAGGCCTTTCATTCCTGGACCTTATACAGGAAGGGAATATGGGCCTTATGAAAGCTGTGGACAAGTTCGAGTATGAGAGAGGTTATAAGTTCAGCACGTACGCTACCTGGTGGATACGACAGGCTATAACAAGGTCTATAGCGGACCAGTCAAGGACCATAAGGATACCGGTTCACATGACCGAGACCATAAACAAGCTCGTAAGGGTATCAAGGTCACTTGTACAGGAGAACGGGAGGGAACCGACTCCCGAAGAGATAGCCTCGGCGATGAAAGTTCCCGTGGAGAAAGTCAGAGGCATAATTAAAATAGCTCAGCATCCCATCTCCCTGGAAACTCCCATCGGGGACGAGGGTGACACCAATTTCGGTGATTTCATAGAGGACAAGTCGGCGGTGTCTCCGGCTAATGCTACGGCTTACGCCATGCTGAAGGAGCAGATGGATGAGGTCCTGGAAACTCTTACAGACAGAGAGCAGAAAGTGCTTACGCTCAGGTTCGGGATAGGAGATGGTTATCCGAGGACTCTGGAAGAAGTCGGGAAGATCTTCAATGTTACCCGCGAAAGGGTGCGCCAGATCGAGGCAAAGGCTCTTAAGAAACTCCGGCACCCCATAAGGGCCAAGAAACTTAAGAACTTTCTTGATCTTGGTTTTTCATGAGGTCAGCTTTTTTAAAAAAAACTAAACTGTGGAGAGGGGAGAGTAGCATGGAAATAAAAATAGAACTTTTTATACCCGGGGAACTCAAGGACGAGCCTATTATCTGTCAGATGATAAAGGATTTCAACGTCGACATAAAGATAGTAGAGGCTTCTTTTTCGACCGAGAGCGGGTGGGCGTACTTGATAATAAACGGGGACAAATCAGAGACAGAAAGAATGTTCTCTTTTCTAAAAGGAAAAGGGATAAGCGTAGAGATAAGGCCATAGAAAGCGTTTCTCGCCGCAGAAGATTTTTCTATGAAAATCGCCAGGTTCACCCATGACGGGACAGTTTATTCAGGGGCAGTAGAAGGTGAAAAGATAAGGGTCTTTCAGGGAGTTTGCGAAGGGCGTGTTTTTTCTCTCGAAGATGTTTCTCTTCTTCCTCCGGTCGTTCCTCAGAAGATCGTATGCGTGGGGCTGAATTACAGTGATCATGCCGCCGAAATGGGGCTAAGCGCGCCTCAGGAGCCCGTGATATTCATAAAGCCGGCTTCAACCTTGCTGGGCCCGGGCGGGACTATCCTTTATCCATCCGTGTCAGAAAGAGTTGATTATGAGGCTGAACTTGCCGTTGTAATAGGAAGCCCCGCGCATAATGTGGAAGCGAGGAGCGCGCGCGACTACATAATGGGGTTTACTTGTCTCAACGACGTTACCGCCCGGGATCTGCAGAAAAGAGACGTGCAGTGGACACGCTCAAAGAGTTTTGACACTTTTGCCCCCATCGGTCCCTGGATCGAAACCGAACTCGATCCGGATGATCTTTTTGTGAAAGCATATCTCAACGGAGAACTTAAACAATCCTCACGCACGGGAAAACTTATTTTCGGCGTTAACGAACTTGTGTCTTTCATATCCGGGATAATGACGCTGCTTCCGGGAGATGTCATAAGCACCGGGACCCCCGGCGGGATAGGACCCATGATGCCTGGAGATGAGGTAACCGTTGAGATAGAAGGCATAGGGAAACTTACGAACAGAGTGGAAAAAGAGTAAAAACGTATCCTGGAGAAGCTCCGGATGAGAATAGTTATACAAAGGGTAAAAGAAGCTTCGGTATCGCTGGACGGCAGTGTTTCCGCCTCTATAGGGGCCGGTTTTCTTATTTTGTGCGGAATAGCCAAGGACGATACGGAAAAGGAAATCAATGATATGGCCGTGAAAGTGTCTAAATTCAGGATCATAGAGGACTCCCAGGGCAAAATGAACGTTGATATCCGCAGCGCCGGACAGGAAGTCTTAAGCGTTTCGCAGTTCACGCTTGTAAGCACGGTCACGGAAGGGAACCGGCCCGGGTTTTCTTCGGCGGCTTCGGGGGAGAAGGCTGAAAACATGTGGAGGGCTTTTAACCAAAGGCTGCGGGAACAAGGTCTTAAGGTGAAGGAAGGGGTTTTCGGAGCGGAGATGGAGGTAAGGCTCGTAAATGACGGTCCTGTTACCTTCGTTCTGGACTTTGTTAATGAGGGGGGAGATAGATAGTGCAGGGTGCCCGTTTCAATATGGCGGTGTTAGCGGTATTTCCTCTCTTACTTATCACGGAGGGGCTATCTGTCGGTCAGAACTTTGAGGACCCCAGAGGAGAGCAGCCGCGAATGGTAGGTGTTCCGTTCTCGGCTTTTACAGGTCGTCAGGAGATAGATTCCGAGGTGTGTCCTGAAGGCAGGGCTGTCGTAACGGATTTTCTGGAGGCCTGGAAAAACGAGGATTATGAAAAAATGTTTTCTCTCCTCGATGATCCCAATGAAACGGGCTATACGTTAGACGAGGCCAAAATGGACTTCCGGTTCATGGAATACAAGCCTTACCGGATAAGCTCGGTAAAGGAGGCGGGAGAGGATTTCGAGTTTTTCTTAAGTTACGGTGATTGGAGGGATGGGGATAAAGATCTTAAGAAGATCATAGTAAGCGGAAGGACTTTCCGCATAAAACTTCAAAAGGACAGGTCATTTTTTCAATCTTCACTGGGAATATAGCTTCGAAATTTAACTCTTGTTTTTTTTGTTGATTTTCCGTTTTTGAAGGGTATGATTATACTTCTGTGACACTTGTTTTAAAAATTCTAAGGAGGAAAAATGGATAAAGTGAAAAAAATAGCTGTACTTACAAGCGGTGGAGACTGCGGAGGGTTGAACGCTGTCGTTAAGGGAGCTGCGGCCATGGCGTCGAGCATGGGGATAAAATGCTACGCTATTCCTAACGGATACGCGGGTCTTTACAATCTAGTGGACTTTGAGCGTCTTACTGAGCTTTCGGCAGACCGAATAGACCTTGTGAACGCCACTATGGCAGGTTCAGCCGTCGGGCACTCGCGTGTTAAGATAAAGAAGATAGACGATTCCGCAAGGTATGAGCGCATAAAAAAGGGGCTGACAAAATTCGGTATAGACGCTCTTGTGATAAGCGGCGGAGACGATTCCGGCAGTGTAATGGTAGATCTTCATAAGAATGATATCGCGTGCGTACATGTTCCCAAGACGATGGATCTTGATCTGCAGACATATTCTGTAGGAGCCGATTCCACTATAAATAAGATATCCGTATATGCCGATGAACTTAAGACCACTGGAAGGACGCATAACAGGGTTATAGTCATGGAGGTTTTCGGAAGATATGCCGGGCATACCGCGTTCCGAGGAGGCATAGCTGCCGATGTGGATGCGATACTTATTCCTGAGATACCTGTTGATTTTGATGTGCTTTACGCGCATGTTAAACAGAAGCTTACACGGCGTTTTATCCTGAGCGATGTTTTTGAGGGGACATACCTGATTGTCGTGGCCGAGGGGCTCAAGGACGCATCCGGGAAGGAAATAGTCGACGAAAGCGCCGGTGTTGACGCTTTTGGTCACAAGAAGCTGGCCGGAGCGGCTAAGTACGTATGCCAGGAACTTACTAAACGTCTTAAGGCCGACACTATGGTGAAAGATTTCATGAAAGATACACATATGTATGTTGAGAAGCTTTATGAAATACCGGAGGTAAGGTCTGTCACTCCCGGACATCTTGTCAGATGCGGAAGGGCCAGCGCTTATGACGTTAATTTCGGCAAGGAAGCCGGAGCCGCCGCCGTTAAACTTCTTGTGAAAGGCATAACCGGAGTGACCGTGTCCGAGGTGAAAGGGAAAGAAGTCAGATACATGCCGGCGGACAGAGCGATCGTTCAAAGACATGTCGATCTCAGTCAGGTGGCCCTTTTTGAACAGCTCGGCACTTGTTTCGGGAGGAATCCCGAGAAGTACGAGCCTGTGTATGTGGAAACTAAGGGTTCGCCGGAAAGGTACATGTGATATGCAGTATTCTTCAGGAAACACTGGAAGGGTCTTCTTTATACGTTTTGACAACGGGGACGACATAGTGTCTCTTTTGTGCGATATCGCCGATAAAGAGAAAATATCCGTCGCTACCGTAAGCGTCCTGGGAGCGATAGAGGAAGGAACGATAGTTTCCGGTCCGAAAAAAGTCGCTTTACCTCCGGATCCCAACGTTGTTTCATTCAATGACGGCAGGGAAGTCGTGGGATCCGGGACGATAACCAGGAAAGACGGTAAACCAAGGATCCATCTCCATGCTTCTTTCGGGAGCGGGAACTCTTCGCTTACGGGCTGCCTGCGCAAGGGGAGCAAAACATTTATAACCCTGGAGGCTGTTGTTTCCGAGATAAAAGGTCTTTCCCTGGAAAGAAAAATCGACCCGGTTTCCGGGATAGATCTCATAACTTTTCAATAAAAAGCGCGAGAACTAAAAGTTATGATAAGCGGCGAGAGAAGAGCGTATAAACGCTCTAAAATTGCTTTTGGCGTGAAGTACCGGTCAAGACAGCCCTTCGGCATCTTTTCCGGAAGTTCCGTGACCAGGAATATAAGCGCGGGCGGGGTGTATTTCGAAAGTCTTTTCGAGTTGCCGGTCGGGTGCCTTGTCGATTGCGAAATATCTCCACCCGAGGCGCGGACCGAACTTCGTTTTCTTGCCAGAGTAGTAAGGTGCGACATCGTAAATAAAACCATAGCTGTGACGTTCGGCGTCGCGGCGGAATTCTTGCCCAACGCTGAAAACCCGGATACGGTTCTGAGAAATTTACTTTCCAAGCATCTCTCATCTTAAAATATTTCAGAGTTACAAAATCCCGTGTAGCGTTTACGAAAATTGACGGAGAGAAAAAATCATTTTTTTTGCCGCGGTCCCTTGCAAATAAAAAAAAATAATGTATATTTAAAACAAAATGAGTCACGAACAAAAATTTTAAAACAACAAAGGGGGGAGCAAAATGGTGGTGAAGAAAAAAGCAGCTAAGAAAAAGGTAGCGAAGAAAAAAGTTGCCAAGAAAAAAGTGGCCAAGAAAAAAGTAGCCAAGAAAAAGAAAAAGTAGAAATAAGAACGGATGTTTTGAAGGGCCCGCTTAAAGCGGGCCCTTCGCTTTTATAAGGCAGTACTGTTTCCCGGAAAAAAATCTTGAAATCCTTGTCCGGATTATGATAAAATGCGCGCTCAAAGGGGGGGCATAGCTCAGCTGGTTAGAGCAACTGACTCATAATCAGTAGGTCCATGGTTCAAGTCCATGTGCCCCCACCATTTAACAGCCCTCTGTCCGCTAAACGGAACGAGGGCTGTGTGCTTATGGGGTAAAAACCTTGTCCCGTTTGTAAGTTTCTGATATAATTCTGCTGTCCCGGGCGCATAGCTCAGCTGGTTAGAGCGCATGCCTCACATGCATGAGGTCGGAGGTTCGAGTCCCCCTGCGCCCACCATATTTTCTTGCCATTTTTCCGACCGAACGGCGGAAAAAACAACAACCGGAGCGTGATGGAAAGCAATCATAAGGATATTAAGGAAGAGTTGAGGAAACTCATTGATCTGCAGGCTGTGGATTGTCTGATCTTCGATACGCGTTCGATGCTTGAGGAATTTCCGGCAAAGATATCCAGAATGCAGGAATCTCTTGAGCTCAAAAAAAAGGAGATGCAGGAAGCGGAAAGCGAGCTTAAGAAGCTGCAGGTATTGAAAAATGAAAAAGAGACCGACATTTCGTCTAAAGAGGCTAAGATAAAGAAATATCAGTCGGACTTGTACGGTATCAAAAATAATAAGGAGTTTCAGTCCTTACAGCAGGAGATAGGCAGCATCAAAGCCGATATTTCCGTTACGGAGGACTCGCTTTTGGAACTTTTCGATTCGATAGAATCAGCCAAAGCCAGGTTAGAGGAGGAAAAGAAAAAATTCGACGCGGAGGCCAGTGTCTCCGACAAGGAAAAAGAAACTATCAGATCCAAGGAAAAGGATCTTGCTGCCGAGCTTTCGGGGCATGTGTCACGCAGGGATAAACTGGCTGCCCAGATCGATCCTGATGTTCTGGTACAGTACAGGAAAATATTGGACAAATGGGGCAGGACAGCGGTCGCCACGGTAAAGGGAGAATTCTGCGGAGAATGCAATATGCATCTTCGCCCGCAGATAATAAACGAGTCCAGGCTTGGGAAAAACCTTGTGTTTTGCGAAAGCTGTTCGAGGATATTGTATGCGGAAAATTGACGGTTCTCCGGAAGTTGTTCTTTTTATAGACGGCGCTTCAAGAGGGAATCCTGGGCCGGGAGCGGTAGGAGCCGTGCTGTATTCTTCTTCCGGACAGAAGATAAACGAAATCTCCCGATATGTCGGCGAGACCACCAATAATGTGGCGGAGTATCTGGCTCTCATATACGGTCTGCAGGAAGCGTTTTTCGCAGGTGCCGAGAGGGTATCTGTCAATACAGACAGCCAGCTTGTGGCACGGCAGCTTAAAGGGACATACAAGGTCAGAGACGCCAAAATGAAAGTTTTTTTTGACATAGCCAAGAACCTGTTCCGGGGTTTTCAGGATGTATCGATACATGAGATCCCAAGAGAAAAAAATTCCGAAGCGGATTCCCTGGCCAATCAGGCTCTTGATTCCAGAGTTCTTTTTTAGAAAACGATAAAAACAAAGCGGGACGGGCAGTCGCTTCGGAAAATTTTTCGCGCGCGAAAAATTCCGGAGAGGAAAGTCCGGGCTCCACATAGCGGCGTAGCGGGTAACACCCGTCCACCGTAAGGTGAGGATAAGAGCAACAGAGACGAGCTTTCCCAAGGGAAAGGTGAAACGAGGCAATCTCTACGCGGAGCAAAACCAAATAGGGGAGGAGCGGCGAATTCCGGAACGTACGGATGATCGCCACGCGAGGCGGCTAGTCTCGCTGGCCTTTTAAGGTCTGAAACTCCCGGGTAGGTCGCTTGAGCGGGGCAGTAATGTCCCGCCTAGATGGATGGCTGCCGTTCGCTACGGCGGACACAGAACCCGGCTTATAGTCCCGCTTTGAAAATTCTATCCTATCTCTCGGGATGTTTATGGGAAGTATACTCGCTATCAATGACCTAAGATACTCGTATAGCGCCGGGAAAAGGCGATATGAGGTTTTACGCGGGATAACCCTTGAGGTAAAAAAAGGCGAGGTCTTTGGTTTTATCGGACCTAACGGCGCAGGGAAAACCACAACGATAAAACATATTCTTGGAATAATCCCCGATAAAAACAAATCTGTCTCTGTCCTTGGATCTTCCCCTTCTAAAAGTTCGTCCAGAACCCGCATTGGATACATGCCGGAGAACGCGGTTTACTACGGGTTTCTTTCTCCGGTGGAATTACTTGAGATGTACGGCGAAATATGTTCTGTAGACCGCAGCTTGATCAGAGAGCGGACAAGGAAGCTTATCGATATGGTGGGGCTGTCCCGGCAAGCTAACAAACCTCTTAATACTTTTTCCAAAGGCATGATGCAGAAGGTTAGTTTCGCCCAGGCTCTTATTAACGATCCTGAGTTTCTAGTCCTTGATGAGCCTACCGGCGGGCTTGACCCGATAGCTCGGAAGAATATGCGGAAAGTCATTTCCGATCTTCGCGGGGCAGGGAAAACAGTGTTCTTTTCGTCACATGAACTTTCTGAGGTGGAACTTGTGGCGGACCGGATAGGTGTGATAGACAAGGGCAAGATAGTCGCTATGGGGAACGTGTCGGAACTTTTGGGAGGAAAACTCAGCGGGCAGACGCTCGAAAACTATTTTCTCCAGTTGATAGGAGAGCAGGAATGAGACAGATATCCGCAATGATCCGGGTTACGGTCAAAGAACTTCTGAGGAAAAAGGATTTCTACGTGATACTTTTCCTTATGCCTGTTTTTCTGGGATTTATGGCTTCACAGTCATTTTTCGGAGTCAAGGATTCTTACCGCTACGTTATAGATATGGGGTATTCCCTCGCGATATTTTTTTCCGTTGTTCTTGCCGTGATCATTTCCGCCAGGCAAATGCCATCCGAGCTGGAATCCAAGACGATATACCCTCTTCTGGCAAAACCAATAAGCAGGCGAATGGTAATAGTTTCTAAATTTTTCGGCGGCCTGTTCGCTTCGATAGTGTCTTTTTCTGCTTTTTATGCCGTTTTCATTTTTTTTTATGTAGTTTCAGGACCCGCGGGAAATTATCTGCCATTGGTACAGAGTTACATTCTGGGAGTCCTGCTGATGGCTTTAGTGTGTTCCTTGAGTGTTTTTCTGACAACATTTCTCACCTTGTCCGCGGGGATTACCCTTGCTTTTATTTTTTATGCGACCAGCGTGAACTTATCGTCTCAATTCAGGGATCTCTATGTTTTTTCTAAAGGGGCATGGGCTGTGGTCTATGGTGTTTTGTATTACATTTTTCCACATTTCGAATTTTATGATGTAAGATCCAGGATAGTGCACGCATGGGAACCATTGACTTTGGCTCTTATGTGTTCCATAACGCTGTATACCTTTCTTTTTTCAGCTTTTCTTGTTACGCTTTCCGGGGAGATCTTTCGCAGGAGAGGGCTTTGAGCTTAAAGTCTACGATTACCAGTCTTTTTTTGATGTTTTCCGTTTTTTTTCTAGCCTTCAGGATAGACTCCGAATACCACGCAGGGGGAGTTTCGTGTCACGGGACAGGGTCTTTCATAGACAAAGTCTTAGGGGAAACAAGGAATATAGTTTCGAATATCGCTTTTGCCCAGGCGGATAATTATTTTCATAGAGGAGTGACGCTTCCCCACGGAGAGAGTTGCGATCAATTCCACAACTCTGTGGACGCGAACGGAACTACCGATGATATTCATGTAAAAACTCAGTCAGGAAGCATTAGAAAAAGCCGGGTTGACCGGGATCCGCTCTTAAAAATATCTAAAGGGCTTTCCATAGAGGCCCACTCTCATCTCGGCACCGAGGACCTTAAGGAGATCCTGCCATGGCTCTATTACGCTAATAAGATCGATCCCGGGAATATTTCTATTTATACTGTAACGGCGTATTACCTTGCTGACAGATTCGGCCGGGTGGAAGAAGCGGTTTCTTTTCTCAGAAAGGGGATAGCTAATAACCCCGATTCATGGGAGTTGTACGCTGATATGGGGACTCTGTTCTATGAAGACCTGCACGACTACGTAAGCGCTGTTAGGTCTCTTGAAAGAGCGCGGCATCTTCTCGAAGCATCTGACCATGATAAGTTCGATGAACGAAAGGTTCTGACACCCCTGGCATATTCTTACCTTGAGCTGAGGGAGGAAACGAAAGCCCTGGAAACCATGGTTCGGATACTGGAACTTTTTCCTGAGGCGGAGACGTTGCGGTCCAGGGTGCGGGATATAAGATCTTCCATCGGATCCAAATAGATGTTTTTGGCGCGGGTCACAGGATGCCTTGTGATTTTTCCGGGACTTTCCCCATAAAACTTGTCTAAAACTTCCGGTGGTTATATAATGTTCGGATTTATGGAAGATAGGCACGTGAAAATCAAAGAAAATGTTTTGAGGCTTCTGCGCGGGGTCCCCGAGGGGATAGAAGTGGTCGCGGCCGCCAAGACCAGGACCTCCGATGAGGTTATCGCCGCCGTGGAGGCCGGGATAAGCATTATAGGGGAGAATTATTTACAGGAAGCGGTCAGTCTTAAGCCGCATCTTCCTCCCCGGGTAAAACTTCATTTTATCGGGCACCTTCAGCGGAATAAAGTTAAAAAAGCGGTGGAAGTTTTCGATCTTATAGAGACGGTGGATTCGCCTGAGATGGCTATAGAGATCGACAAAAGGTGCCGTGAAATTTCAAGGACAATGAAGGTTTTTATAGAAGTGAACAGCGCGCGCGAAGCTAACAAGGCCGGTGTATTTCCCGAAAAGGCCGAGGAGCTTGTAATCCTGGCGGCGTCGCTTAAAAATTTAAAGGTCAGCGGGCTTATGACTATGGGGCCTTTGACGGAGCGAGTTGAAGAGATAAGGCCCTTTTTCAGGCAAACACGGGATCTTTTTGACCGCATAAAGTCCGTCAATATTGAAGGGGCCGATCTCAGATGGCTTTCCATGGGGATGTCTGATTCTTATAGTATCGCTATTGAGGAAGGCGCAAATATTGTCCGAATAGGCACCGGGATATTCGGGCCGAGAAAGAGAGGGTAAAACTAAAAATGTACGCCAAGGTCATTTTTGATAACAAGGCTCGCAGAGGCCTTAGATCGGGGTGGGGGTTTTCCTGCCTTTTTGACGGAAAGGTGCTTTTTGATACCGGTCCCGACGCAAATCCCTTGATGGAGAACATGTCAAGGCTGATGGTATCGGCTGAAGATGTCGAGTCGGTGGTTATTTCTCACGATCATTGGGACCATACCGGAGGTTTGTGGGAGATCCTCCGTGCCCGCAAGGGAGTAAAAGTGTACGCTTGCAGGTCTTTCAGCGAAGAATTCAAAAAGGGAGTTAAAGAGCTCGGGGGAAAACTACATTTCCCGGCCAAACCAACCGAAATAGCCAAAAATATTTTTGTGACCGGAGAAATAACGGGGCTCTACAAAGGGGAACCTATAGGTGAACAGGCTCTTGTCGTGAAGGGGCAAAAAGGCGTTTCTGTGGTCACGGGCTGCGCTCATCCCGGGGTAGTTGAGGTAGTTTCTTCCATAAAAAAGGAAATGAGCCTGAAAAAGATCTATATGGTCTTCGGCGGATTTCATCTGGAAGACACCAAGAGGGATGATGTCGGGAAGGTCATAGAAAGCTTAAAGGAAATGGGCGTGCTCAAGGTAGGGCCATGCCACTGTACGGGAGAAAAGTCCAGGAGGATATTCAGCGGGAAATATCATGAGAATTTCATCCCTGTAAAGGCGGGGCATATCATACAGCTGTAGGGCATTATGAACAACGGAAAGATAAAAGACATAGTGATAATAGGAGGAGGCCCGGCCGGTCTTACCGCGGGTATGTATTCGGCAAGGGCCAGAATGAATGTTCTTTTGCTGGAGAGTTTTTCCGTCATGGGGCAGGCTACTATGACCGATACCATCGAGAATTATCCCGGTGTGGCAAAATGTTCCGGGTACGAACTTGTCGATGGCTTTAAAAAACAGGCAGAGAGTTTCGGGCTGGAGATCGCCCAGGCGACTGTGAATTCCGTTTCCGTGAAGGGCTCCGGAAAAGAACGTTTATTTACGGTCCATACGGATTCGGGAGAGTATGAGGCCATATCGGTTATCGTGGCTTCCGGGGCTAGGTCGAGGAAGCTCGGAGTTCCCGGCGAAGATGAGTTCTCCGGTAAGGGAGTTTCGTACTGCGCCACATGCGACGGCCCGTTTTTCAAGAACATGGACGTGGTAGTGGTCGGCGGCGGGGACACCGCTGTCGAAGAAGCGGTATATCTTACGCGTTTCGCGTCCCGGGTGACCATAATACACAGGAGGGACAGGCTTAGAAGCGCGAAAATACTTGAGGAGAGGGCCCGGTCTTCGGGCAAGATAGGTTTCGCGTGGGATTCCGTAGTCCAGACGATCGAGGGGGACAGTAACGTTACCGGTGTCGTGATACAGAACGTTAAGAGCGGGGATGTTTCCACGGTGAAGTGCCGAGGAGTTTTTGTTTTTGTCGGATGGAAACCCAACACCGATTTTCTCGCCGGGCTTGTAGAAACAGATAAGGGCGGCAGCGTTAAGGTGGACGCAGCTATGAGATCTTCCGTGGACGGTCTTTTCGCCTGCGGGGACTGTACCAGTAAAGTTCTTCATCAGGTTGTTACGGCCGCGGGTGACGGCGCCACAGCGGCTTTTTCGAGCCAGAAATTCGTAGAGGACATCAAGGGTATAGCCTACAAGTAGGGGTTAAACTTTAGGCGATATATAAAAACAGGAGGGCTAAAGATGAGATCCGACAGGATGAAAAAGGGACGCGAACGGGCTCCGCACAGGTCCCTTCTAAAGGCGTTGTCTTATACTGACGAAGAAATACGCCGACCGATAATAGGTATAGCCAATTCTTTCAATGAGGTCATTCCGGGGCACTCCCATCTAGGCGGGATAGCGGAAGCGGTGAAATCCGGCGTAAGGATGGCGGGGGGTACCCCGATGGAGTTCAATACCATAGGCGTTTGCGACGGGATAGCCATGGGGCATGAGGGGATGAAGTATTCTCTGCCTTCAAGGGAGATCATCGCCGATTCTGTAGAGATAATGGCAACGGCATATCCCTTTGATGGGATGGTTTTCGTGTGCGACTGTGACAAGATAATACCCGGGATGCTCATGGCGATGTTGAGGGTGAATGTTCCCTCGATACTTATAAGCGGAGGCCCCATGCTTGCGGGTTGGCACAAGAACAAACAGGTGGATCTAATAACCGTGTTCGAAGGTGTAGGTGCCAGAGCGGCCAACAAGATCACCGAAAAAGAAATGACCATGCTTGAGGATTCGGCTTGTCCAGGCTGTGGATCATGTTCCGGAATGTTTACGGCGAATTCAATGAACTGTATAAGCGAGGCTCTCGGTTTGAGCCTTCCCGGCAACGGAACAATACCCGCTGTTCTGGCTAAAAGGCTGCGTTTGGCAAAAGAGACCGGGATGGCGGTAATGGATCTCGTGAAAAAGAACACCAAACCCCGGGATATAGCGGTCAAAAAGGCCTTTGAGAACGCTATAACCGTGGAGATGGCTCTTGGAAGTTCGACTAATACGGTTTTGCACCTTCCGGCGATAGCCAATGAAGCAGGAATAAAGCTAGACCTGGGAGTGTTCAATAAAATAAGCGCCAGGACACCTAACCTTTGCCGTATTTCCCCCGCGGGGTTCCAGCACATGGAGGATCTAGACAGAGCCGGAGGCATTTCGGCGCTTATGGCTGAGCTTCAGAAAAAGGATCTTCTGCATTCCGAGATCAAGACCGTTTCCGGGAAGACGATACGCGATATAGCAAAGGAGGGCCGGAACATAGATACCAGCGTCATCAGGCCGGTCGACAGACCCTATACCCCTGATGGAGGTCTTGTGATACTCAGCGGGAACATTGCCAAAGACGGAGCCGTTGTCAAGAAGTCGGCTGTCGATGAGAGCATGCTCAGGCATGAAGGGCCGGCCAGGGTATTTGACTCCGAAGAGGACGCTATGAAAGCCATCATGTCAGGGAAGATAAAAAAAGGCGATGTGGTCGTTATTCGCTATGAGGGTCCCAAAGGAGGACCCGGAATGAGAGAGATGCTTGGTCCTACGGCGGCCATAGCGGGAGCGGGGCTCGATAAAGATGTGGCTCTCATAACGGACGGGCGTTTTTCAGGCGGGACAAGAGGAGCTGCCATAGGCCATGTCTCTCCCGAAGCCGCGGAAGGCGGTGTCATTGCTGCCGTGAGGAACGGGGATCGGATAAAAATAGATATTCCCGGGAAAAAACTCGAGCTTATGGTGCCGGACAAAGAGATAAGATCGCGATTATCTTCATGGAAAGAGCCGGAGTGCCGTGTAAAAACAGGGTACCTTTACAGGTACGCCAAGATGGTCACTTCTGCCTCTACGGGCGCGGTTTTTAAATATAAATGAAAAATTTCAAATTCTGCCCTTTTTGCAGAACAGAGCTTGTTTCTGCGGTAATGGAAGGAAGACAGAGGCTTGTGTGCCCGGGGTGTTCGTGGGTCAATTACAGGAACCCTTTGCCTGTGGTGTCATGTCTGGTTCCCGGTCCAGATAGGGACATACTTCTCATAAAAAGAGGGATAGAACCGTCAAAAGGAGAATGGGCCCTGCCCGGGGGATTCCTGGAGCTTGAAGAGAGCCCGGAGGAAGCGGGCCGCAGAGAACTAAAGGAAGAGACCGGACTGGATGGAGTGGTTGTAGGGCAGGTTGGAGTTACTACGCACTTAAGTCCGATGTATGGACATCTTCTTATGATTGGGCTTGAATACAGAGTAGACAGTTATAATGCCGTCGCCGGTGATGACGCGGAGGAGGCCAGGTTTTTCGGTATCTCTGGCCTACCGTCAATTCCGTTCCCCTCACATATGAAACTGATATCTCAATTCCTGAAGTCCCGCAAGGACTCCAAATTTTCTTGAGATTGTAAACCTGTAATGATAAAATGGTTTACATATGAAAAAAGAAGAGGCTCTTGATCTGGTAAAAATGCCTTTATGTGAGGTAATGGCCCTTGCGGACGAGGTCAGAGCCAAAAACCGTAAAGGTAGTATATCGCTTTGCGCGATAGTTAACGCTAAGTCCGGCCTTTGCAGCGAAGATTGCGGTTTCTGCGCCCAAGCTGCATGCCACGGAACCGGGATAAAAACTTATCCGCTTATTTCTCAGGGTGATATTATTTCCAAAGTCCGAGAGGGAAAGGCTCAAGGCGCCAGGAGAGTCGGGATAGTCACAAGCGGCAATTCGCCCACCCGTACGGAAATAACTGCGATCGCCTCGGTTATCGAAAAGTTCCCAGAAGAAGGGGTTTTGCCCTGCGCGTCCCTTGGGGCGATAGATACGGAAGACCTTCGGTGCCTCAAGTCGGCAGGGCTCAAGCGCTACCATCATAACGTCGAGACTTCCAGAAAATTCTATTCCAGGGTGGTCAGCACTCATACCTATGAGGACAGGGTGAGGACGATCACAGCCGTTAAAAGGGAAGGAATAGAAATATGTTCGGGAGGTATCCTGGGTTTGGGAGAGACATGGGAAGACAGGATAGACATGGCGTTTGAGCTGAGGAGCCTCGAGATAGATTCCGTGCCCTTAAATTTCCTCATGCCCATACCTGGGACTCCCATGGGAGAGCTCCCTTCTCTGGAGAGCTCCGACGCTTTACGGGCGATAGCGCTTTTCAGGATAATACTTGAAAAACCGTGCATAACTGTGGCGGCGGGAAGAGCAAACGTTCTAAAAGATTCCCAAAGGATGATATTTTACGCGGGAGCCGACGGGATGATGGTGGGAGGATATTTGACCGTTCCAGGATCGGACCCCAATAACGATAAACTTCTGGTTGAGGAGGCGCTGGAGAGATGGAAAAGCCAGCAGGCTGTTTCGATCTGAGTTCCATGGCGGTCTCAAGGAAACGAGAACTCTCGGAGATATCCTTTTCCGGGGGCGGGAGGATCCTGCACGGAGGTAAAGAATACGTAAATTTTTCCTCCAACGATTATCTCGGGCTTTCTTCCCATCCCGAGATCCTTGCCGCCGTACGCGACGGACTGTTAACTAACGTCGGCACGGCTTCCTCGCGCCTGATGACGGGAAGCACCCGGCTACATCATCTGTTGGAAGAAAAAGTGGCAAGGTTCAAAAACAAGCCCGCAGCTCTTATATTCAATACCGGATACCAGGCCAACACGGGTGTTATAAGTTCGCTTGTTGGCAAGGGCGACTGTGTTTTTTCGGACAAGCTGAGCCATGCGAGCATAGTGGACGGCATAAAGCTTTCAGGGGCGGTATCCTTCCGGTTCAGGCACAATGACACGGAAAACCTGGAAGAACTTTTACGTAAAAACAGGAGGAACTTCAGGAAAGCTCTTATCGTGACAGAATCCCTTTTCAGTATGGACGGGGATGAGGCTCCCTTGAAAGAAATAACGGCCCTCAAAAGATCTTACGGCTGTTTGCTGATGATCGACGAGGCTCATGCCACGGGAATTTTCGGATCATCAGGGGCGGGGCTTTCAGAGGAGACGGGTCTCTCGGAAGACATAGACGTTATCATGGGTACTTTCAGTAAAGCTCTGGGAGTTTTCGGGGCCTACGTCGCGGTTGATAATGATATCAAGGAATATCTTATAAACAGGTGCAGAAGCTTTATATACTCAACGTCCCTGCCGGTACCGGTGGTCGCGGGTTGTTTGAAGGCCATAGATGTCGCTTCCCTCGAAGAGTGGCGGAGAAGGGAGCTTCTTGAGAAGGCCGCCTATTTTAGGAAGAACTTAGGTTTGAAAGGTCTGTCCGGGAGATCCCAGATAGTTCCGGTAGTGGTGGGTGATGACTCAAGAGTGCTTTCTCTGGCGGACGGGCTTAAAAAAAGAGGGTGGTGGGTTCTGGCGGTAAGGCCTCCCACGGTACCTCCGAAAGGGGCCAGGCTGAGGCTATCGGTAACCATGCATCACGATATTAAAGTCCTGGATGATTTCACGGAAGACCTGAGTTATTGTTTAAAAAAGGAGACTTAGGTGTCAGCAGATATCGATAAGGTCATGATCAGGGAAAACTTTTCCAAAAGCGCCGTTACGTACGACGATCATGCGGCCGTTCAGAAGCGATGCGCGGAAAGGCTGGTAGACCTTCTCGACCTTGATTATTTCCAGAAAATACTTGAGATAGGTTGCGGCACGGGCGGGTATACCGGGCTTCTTTCGGAGAAGTTCCCCGACGCTGGCATAACTGCTGTCGATATTTCAAGGGATATGGTGGAGGTAGCCGGCGGGAAACTCAAAGGGCGAAACGTCGTTTTTGAGGTGTCAGACGCGGAGAAGATCGACATGCGCGGAAAATTCGATCTTATAACTTCGAACGCCAGTTTTCACTGGTTTTCCGGTCTTGACTCGGCTTTTTCCGGTTTTCTGGCTCATCTTGTCAAGGGCGGAACGATATGCTTTTCCATATACGGCCCCGGGACTTTCAGGGAGTTTAAAGAGGTCCTGGGGGCGCATTTCGGGCCGAGACAGTGGTTAAGTTCCAGCCGCTTTGCCGGAAAAAACGAGATCATTTCTGCTATGAACAGGTATTTCACCAAGTGCGAGATACACGAAGAGAATTTCAACGTAAACTTTTTTTCTATCTGGGAATTTTTGCAGAACATAAAAAAAAGCGGATCTAGGGGAGAGGGACTGGGTAAGGACGTTTTTCTGGGAAAATATATCCTCCGTGACATGGAAAGGACTTATATGGAAAAGTTCGGCGGGATAGTAGCCACTCATAACGTTTATTTCTGCAAGGCGGAGGCGCCCTCTTGAGGACCCCCGGTATCTTTATAGCCGGAACGGACACCGGCGTGGGAAAAACAGTGGTTACCGGGCTTCTCTCGAGGTATCTGTCTGAAAAAGGGTTTTCCGTTATTACCCAGAAATGGGTCCAGACGGGTTCGGATGGCCGCGCCGATGATATCCACTCACACATAAAGACCCAGGGTAAGAGAGGATCTTTTTACGGGCAGTACTCAGATCTTGTTGTGCCGTACTCTTTCAGGTCTCCCGTTTCTCCACATCTCGCCGCAGCTTGTGAAAATAAAAATATCTCGTCGGGAAAAATAAAAAAAAGTTTTTCCGCTTTGGCCGGGAACTTTGATATGGTCGTGGTAGAAGGGACGGGCGGAGTTTTGGTGCCTATAAATTCTCGGGAGCTCATGGTGGACGTAGTCAGAGACCTCGAGATGGACATGCTCCTGGTGGTAGGCAACAGGGTGGGAGCCATAAACCATGCTCTTCTCACGGTCGAGGCCGTTAAGTCCAGGGGGATTAATGTTATAGGCCTTGTTTTTAACCGTCATATATCGGGTGAAAATGAGGAGGCTCTTGTGGATAATAGAAGAGTGATATCCGGGTTTTCCGGCGTGCCCGATATGGGAGAGATAGGCCATGCAGGCAGCGACGAAGATCGTTACGTTAATTTTTCCGGGATCGCGGAGCGGATATTGGATCATATGTCGCTTAAAAAATAAGGCTGGAGATCATGTACGATGAACTTGTAAAAAGGGACCTTGACGTTAACTGGCATCCGTATACTCAGATGAAGGACTGTGTCGATCTGCCCCCGATCCCCATAGAGAGGGCAGAGGGTATAAAGCTTTTTGATTACAGCGGGAAGTTCTATTACGACACTATCTCGAGCTGGTGGTGTAACGTGCACGGGCACGGACACCCCGCGATACGCGAAGCTATTAAAAAGCAGTCCGGGCTTCTTGAGCATGTTCTTTTTGCCGGGTTCACGCACCGTCCCGCTGTAGAATTGTCTGAAAAACTTCTGGACATCGCGCCTGAAGGGCTCTCGAAAGTTTTTTATTCCGATAACGGTTCAACGGCAGTAGAGGTGGCCCTGAAAATGTCGGCGCAATACTGGGATTCCAAGAAACTTTCCGACAAGTCCAGTTTTATTTGCCTTGACCGCGGGTACCACGGCGATACTTCCGGAGCTATGAGCGTAAGCGGCAAAAGCGTTTTTACTCGGGCATTCGGGGGGATGATGTTTGAATCGTTTCGAGCTCCATCCCCTTACTGTTACAGATGCCCCTGTGGAGCCTCGAAAGGAAGGTGCTCAATGGAGTGTCTTTCGGCCGCGGAGAAAATCCTGAAAAAGAACGCCGGTAAGATAGCTGCCTTCATTCTGGAACCCATGCTCATGGGGGCCGGGGGGATGATAATTTATCCATCCGAGTATCTCCGCGGGATACGTGATCTTACAAAAAAATATGGAGTGCTTCTTATCGCCGATGAGGTCGCCACAGGTTTCGGGCGAACAGGGAAGATGTTCGCCTGTGAACACGCCGGAGTGTCGCCCGATATTATGTGCGTATCCAAGGGCATCACTTCGGGGTATCTTCCCCTGGGGGCTACCCTGGTGACAGAAGAAATTTTCAATTCTTTTTACGGGGACTACAGTGAGGGGAAGACGTTTTATCACGGGCATACCTATACCGCCAATCCCATCGCCTGCGCGGCAGCGCTAAAGAGCCTTGAACTTTTCAAGGAAGAGTCCACGCTGGCCCGGACCGGGATGATAAATGTTATGCTGGATTCTTTTCTCGATGTCGCCAGGGCTCTGCCATTTGTGGGGGATACCAGGAATATCGGAGCCGTGGGGGCGATAGAGCTGGTGGCCGATAAATCTTCGAAGAATGGCTTTCCGCCCGAAAGAAGAATAGGCCTTGAGGTTTACAGAATGGGGCTATCTGAGAATCTTATTCTCCGGCCCCTGGGAGATGTGATATACTTTTTTCTGCCGCTTTGCTCTAAAAAAGAGGAGTTGGAAGATATATTCGAGAGGTCGGCCCGTGTTATAGCGGCCGTCGGACGTTAGCCTCTTATTCAGGCCGTTCCATAGGGACAAAAGGAAAAGGAAGGAGAACATGAGGGAAGTTTATGATTATGCCGTCATAGGCAGCGGTCCGGCTGGCCATGTTTCGGCGATGGCCGCCGCCAGACTGGGACTTAAGACGGTTATTGTCGAGAAGAACAGCGATATGACCGGCGGTGTGTGTCTTAACGAGGGCTGTATCCCTGCAAAATCCCTTTTTGACAGCGCCCATTTTTTCGACTTCGTAAAGAATCACCCTTCTCTTTTTCCCGGCGCCGCATCTTCGGTCACGGGAATATTCCCCGAAATTATGGCAAGGAGCGCCGCGGCGTCGGATAAGCTGAAACGGGGACTCACGGCGCATTTGAAAAAACTGGGCATAGAGATGATCTACGGAGCCGCGTCGTTTGAGAACAAGTCTTCGCTGAAGATAGTCCCCGTGGAAGGCGAACCATTTCTAATATCCTTTAAAAAAGCGCTTATTGCCTCAGGTTCGTCACCGAAAGGCATAAGCGATATGCCCTTCATGGAAGGAAAAATAATTTCAAGTTCCGAAGCCGTGCGGATGAATAAGGTCCCCGGGAATATGCTTATTGTCGGCGGAGGTGCGATAGGTGTGGAATTCGCTTCCTTTTTTTCCACAATGGGCGCGAGGGTGTCGCTTGTGGAAGCGCAGGCCGAAATACTTCCCAGAGAGGACAGGGATGTCTCTTCGGCGATACGCGGTTTTCTCCGAAGAAAGGGAGTGGAAGTGTCGACTTCGGCTTCGGCAAAGTATCTTTCCATAGAAGAGGGAAAGGTGAGAACAAGAATCGTGTCTGGCGGGGAAGAGAAGGATGAGCTTTACGATACGGTCCTTGTGGCCGTCGGAAGGGTTCCAGCCACTGGGGAGCTTGCTCTTGAAAATGCCGGGATCACTGTTGATCCAAGGGGTTTTATACCGGTCGAGCCTTCCTTTGAAACCGCTTCAGCGGGCATATTTGCCGCCGGGGACGTTATAGACAGCCCCATGCTTGCTCATGCGGCTCAGGCGGAGGGAGAGGCAGCGGCTTTTTCGGCCCGAGGGCGGCAAACAAAAGCTATAGATTATTCTTCCATGCCTAACGCGGTGTATTCGGCAGTGCAGGCCGCCAGCGTGGGTTTTACCGAACAAGAGGCCCGAAAGAGGGGGCCAGAAGTGGTTGTCGGGAAAAGTTTCTTCAAAGCCAACGGGAAAGCGGTGCTTTCCGGAGGGGAAGAAGGGTTCGTTAAAATCGTGGCTGAGGCCGAAAGCAAGGTTGTATTGGGCGCCCATGTGGTCGGCTCTATCGCTACAGAGATAATACCGGAATTAACTATCGCGAAACGTCTTGGACTGACCGTTTCCGACATCGCCTGGACAATACACGCTCATCCCACATTTTCCGAGTCGGTTCAGTCAGCCGCTAAGGAGATAATATTCAGCACGATATGATTTTATCTTTCCTTCTTCCCGAAAACGCCTTGAACCACTCTCTACAAACGTCTTGATAAGCCGCCTTTATGGTAGTATCATGTAGGCGATGGAGAACTTAATTATTATTATACTTTTGGCTGTTTTGGCGGCTTTGGTATTCTTGGGAACGGCCGTGCTCCGGCTCCGTAAAAAGGATGACACCAGGCCGGAGATAGAGGCTTTTTTAAACCAGAAATTCATAGATTTTTCGCGTGATCTGCGTGAATCAGTGGACAGCGCCCGCAAAGAAGTGTCGGGATCCAAGGACGCTATTTCTGAAAATGCCAGAAGGACCCTGGAACACATAAACGGAATAAACGAGACGGTTAGGGCGCTTGTCTCGCAGCAGGAAAAAGCCGAAAAACTGGGTCAGTCCCTCGAGTATCTTCTCCAGGCGCCAAAACTCAGGGGAAACTACGGCGAGACCATACTCGAAGAAATGCTTGAGCGTGTCCTGCCTTCCAAGGGGATGTGGGAGAGACAGTTTTCATTGGACGGTCTTGAGAAGGTGGACGCGGTGGTCAGGTATCGGGATGTTATAATCCCCATTGACTCAAAGTTTCCCCGAGACGATTACCAGAGATACGCTTCCGCTTCCGATCCTGCCGTGAAAAAAAATCACTGGGCCTCTTACGAGAAGGCGCTCAAGGTGCAGATCAACTCTATACGGGACAAATACATAAAACCCGAAAAGGGAACTTCGGAGTTCGCTTTGCTTTTTATCCCGTCGGAATCCGTTTACTACGAGACCATCGCCGAGCGTAATTATATCAATGAGCCCTGTCAGATATACGAATACGCGATGGAAAGGAAGGTCATCCCGGTAAGCCCCAATACCTTTTACGCTTTCCTCCAGGTCATAATCATGGGCGTACGAAATATAGAAATAGCGAAGGAAGCCAAAAAATTGCAGGAATCCCTGTCCAGGATAGAGAGGGATTTCGAGTTTTTTTACAAGAAATTCGAGTCTATCGGCAAGGCTATCGAAAGCGCGTCGAAAGCCTATGAAACAGGGGACGGCCATATTAAGAGGTTCCGTAAGAATCTGGGTTCGGCTATAGGCATAGGAGCATCCGCAACCTTGCCTGTATCGGAAAGATCAGGTGATGACCGTGAGACGCAGGGGTCAATAGGGTCTTTTGACGGGGGAACATGATACGGCAGGCTATGCTTTGGGAAAAAGAAGAAGGGGGAACGGTCAGGTGCGGGTTGTGTTCGCATCGGTGCCTTATTGCCGAAGGTAAGTTTGGCCTGTGCGGAATGCGCCGCTGCGTGAAGGGAGAGCTTGTTACTTTCGCTTTCGGTGAGGTCGTGGCCAGTCACGTAGACCCTGTGGAAAAGAAACCTCTTTATCACTTTTTACCCGGCACCATGACATTTTCCATGGCGGCCATGGGATGCAATTTTACCTGTTCATTCTGTCAGAACTGGCGCATATCGACTTTATCCGCCTCAAAGGGAGATTCGGATGGATATGAACTTAAGCCGGAAGAAGCGGTGAGACAGGCGGTTTTGTCGGACTGCGCCAGCGTTTCCTACACATATACCGAGCCTACGGTTTTTTTTGAATACGCCTATGAAACCGCCAGGGAGGCTCACATTAAGGGGCTTAAGAACATTTTTGTGACTAACGGATACATGACAATGTCCGCGATCGATGTCATGTCCGGATATATAGACGCGGCCAATATCGATCTTAAGTTTTTCGACGACGGAAAATACAGAAAAGTATGCGGCGCATCGCTTTCCCCGGTATTAAGGTCGATAGAAAAGATGAAAGTCTCAGGCATCTGGGTGGAGGTGACGACACTGGTCATCCCGGGGCTTAATGACTCTTTAGATGAGCTTCGCTCAATGGCGCGGTTCCTTGCCGGACTCGACCGGGAAATGCCGTGGCACATCAGCCGTTTTCATCCCGACTACAAGGCTATGAAAGTCCCTCCTACGGATAAGGGCCTTATAGCCGAAGTTGTTGAGATCGGGAAAGAAGAGGGGCTAAAACATGTATATCCGGGTAACGCGGATATGCCTGCGGATACACTGTGTCCCGGTTGCGGAAAGCTTTTGATTAGAAGGAACGGTTATTGCTTGGACATAGAAGATGATTCTTTCGATAGGGGGCGCTGTCTATCCTGCGGCAGTAAGGTCGCCGGAGTCTGGATATGAGAGGAAACGGAGGGTTTATGAAGAAAACGCTGATATTCTTATTATGCCTGTTCTTTGCCGCCGGTTTCGGGGTGTGGTACCTCAGGGGGGATATAATCCGCTTCGCGGCTAACATATTTTTCAAAAAGGTGATACCCGGGAATGTGGTCGTGGAAAAAGTGGTATTGGACCTTTCCGGGGGTAAACTGGAGCTCTACAACCTGGCAGTCAGGAATCCGGCAGGTTTCCAGGACCTTTATTTCGCGGACGTTCCGTTTTTATCGATAAGTTTCCGCATGAGGGGACGCACGGTTCTTAGCGGGGTTGAGGTTACGGGACTGGAGCTAAAAGACCCCGTGGTGTCCATGGAGAGGCTTTCCAACGGAAGAGCCAATTTCGACGAGATAGAGATGGCTCCGCCCGGAGGATCGATGTCAGCCTCCCCGAAGTTCGAGATACGTAATTCTTCGAGTGAGGGCGCCGCTGCCGGCGGGGAGGGTATGGTAAAGAGTGTGTCGGAAGCGGTTGTTTTACGGGGTCATCTTCCCGGAAGCATGACGGGAGGAAAAATAATCTTCCGCGACGCCATGATCCAGCCCGGGCCTTTCTTCGTGACCCTTGAACGCATGGAGTCGGCTTTCAGGTTTCTTCTCGATGATTACGAAGTTACGTATCTCGAGACGGAAGGGCACGGGTTCGTTAACGGCGATGATTCCCAGAGGCTTAATTGGAGAGTGTCCGCGGATCTTGCGGCTTCCAAGATCACCATGTCCAACAGGATCGAGCCCCAGAACGTGGATATTACCTTCTTTAAGCCTTATTACGACAGATACTCTCCCATAGACATAACACGGGGGAAAGTTTCCGGTGTGGTGGTTTTCGATCTTAACGCGGGGAATATAGGATCCGACAACTCTCTTACTTTCCGCGGGCTTGAATTCAAAGAGAAGCAGGGGGGATCGTCTTCCGTGTTCTGGGATGCCAATATGACCGAGATAATAAGGTACCTTGAACTTTCGCCGGGCGAGACAGTGTTCGATTTCAAGATAAAAGGCCCCATGGAGAATCCCAGGTTCTATCCGGGGCCCAACGTATCCAGGGCCATAAGGAACATGGCTGTGGATAAAATAGGTGAAATGATATCCAGGGCAACAAATCCGGAAAAAACGGCTACCCAAGAAGAAGCCGCGCGAACAGATGTCGACAAAGTCCTTGAAGTCTTTTCGGAGCTTATGAAAAAATAAACGGTAAAAGGTCCGTGAAACCTTTAAACTAAGGAGGTAAAAATGGTTCTATTGGTAAATCTTCTGGCTATTATCGTCATTATCTACGGCTGTCTTCTGGTTTTTCGTCCCGAAGTCCTGAGAAAGATTTTTGACAGGGCGAAGGAAGGGTCCAATATCTACATAGCCAGTTCGATAAAAGGAGTCGCGGGGCTGATCCTCATATTTTCAGCAGGCGCCTCAAGGGTGCCATGGGTGGTGATGCTTATAGGTTCCTTAATGCTTTTCGGGGGGATACTCGCGTTCGTTATCAAGAAGAACTTTATTACCGGCATAATAGACTGGATGGAACAGCAGCCTCCACGTTTCACGTACTATGTTGGAGGATCAGCTATCCTGATAGGCGCCATACTTGCGCTGGCCGCATGACGATGAAACTTTACGGTAAAAACCCGGTGCTTGAGAGGATAAGATCCGCCCCCGGAACGATAAAAAAACTCTACCTGAGAAAAAGAACAGAGCTTTCCGAGATAGTACGGGAGGCGAAGAAGGCGGGGCTTCGCTTTGAGTCGGTGGAGGGGCCGGAGATAGAGTCTATTTGTCCCGGGGCCAATACTCAGGGGGTAGTGGCCGAAATAAAGGATTTCGAGTATACGCCCTTTTCTGTTCTTTTATCCGAATGTCTGGCTTTCAAAACAGTGATAGTTTTCGCCGATGAGATAACCGACCCGCAGAATCTCGGGGCCATAATCCGCAATCTGGCTTGCCTGGGAGGGTTTTCACTGGCGATACCCGAGCATAATTCCGCTGATGTCAACGAGACCGTTCTCAAGGTAGCCAACGGCGGAGAGAATTATGTCAGGATAGCCATGGTGAAGAACACTGTTTCAGCTTTGCGTAAGGCAAGGGAAGATGGCGTGTGGATAGCGGGTGCTGACGCCAACGGCGCGGCCGACATAAGGGAAGCTTCCTGGCAGTACCCTCTCGGGGTGGTCATAGGGTCGGAAGGGCGTGGCATAAGGCCGGGGGTGGTGAAAGAGCTTGATGAAAGTTTTTCTCTGCCGATGGACGGAGCCAGACTTTCATACAATGCGGCCGCGGCATCGGCTCTTTTTTGTTATGAGATCGTGCGCTCGAGAGGAACTGGCCAAAAGGGGCATTAATGGCAAGATCATACGATGAGAAAATACTGGATTTTTTCGCCGAGGCGGGAACTCTTAAGCGCCTGAAACGCAGCGGGTGGGGTATGACCGGTTCAGGCTACGAGGAGAGCGTGGCGGAACACAGCTTTAGATGCGCCGTCATAGGATATGTTCTCTCAAAAATGGAGAAGGTTGATCCCTACGAGGTCCTAATGATGACCTTGTTCAATGACATACATGAGGCGCGGATAGGAGATTCTCATAAGGTGGCGCACAGGTATATTGACGTAAGGAGAGCCGAGAAAAAAGCTTTCGGGGAGCAAATGCGCGTTTTGCCTGACGCCGTAAGCGAAGAGCTTTCCGTTATTCGGTCACGCCATGATGCTCAGGTGACACCAGCCAGTCTTGTGGCGCGTGACGCCGATATCCTGGAGTGTCTGATACAGGCCAAGGAATTCTACGATATGGGTTATGTGAAAACAAAAAAATTTTTCACGGCCGCGCCCCGTCACCTTAAGACGAAAAGCGCCAAAAGACTCTGGAAAAAAGCGCTCAAATGGGATTCGTCGGCATGGTGGAAAGATCTGGGAAAATTCGAGAGATAGAGCCTTTTTTGTAAGGGGAAATCCATGGACAAGGCAAAAAAGAACCAGTTAAAAATGATCCGCGAGGTGCTTAAGGAAAGATCCTTCAGGGAAAGAGAAAACATATTCGCGGCTGAAGGCTCCAAGATAGTCACGGACGCTCTTTTGAGGAAGAAGGACGTAAAGTCCGTGTTCATATCGGGCAGGGTTCTGGGAGCTCCCGGCGCCAGACAGATAATTGAGATCTGCGACTCCATGAGGATAGATGTTTTTCGGGTCGCGGCGGAAGAGTTTGAAAAACTTTCTTCGCTTAACAACTCCCAGGGTGTATTAGCTTTGATCTCCAAGCCCTCATGGGACACTTCCCTTGTGGGAAAGTTCAATGTTCTTTGCGACGGGGTGCAGGATCCCGGCAATATAGGGGCGATAATCCGTACCTCGGCGGCATTCGGGGTTTCTTCGGTACTTCTCTTCGGGACAACCGCCGACCCCTATAATCCGAAGGTGGTCAGGGCCTCCAGCGGGACTCTGCTTGAACTTCCGGTCATAAACGTAACCCCGGAAAAGGTCGAGGATCTCCGGTCCCGCGGTTACAGGATATTTTCCGCCGCTTCCGGCCGCTCAGGAGTTTCGGATATAGCTTCGATCGGCACCATCGGCGAGAACATAATACTGGCTTTCGGGAACGAGGGAAAAGGGCTTTCGCCGTACATTACCGAAAGGTCTGACAGGCTGTTCCATATCCCTATTTCCCCGGCGGCCGAATCGCTGAATGTTACGGCGGCGGCGGCGATCGCTCTTTACTGTTTCAGTTCCGCGAGGAGAGAAAATGGATGAGCTTTGCCTTGTATACGTCACAGCCTCGGGAGGGCAGGAGGCCCGCCGTTTAGCGGATATTGCCGTTTCGGAAAAGCTCGCCGCTTGCGCGAACATATACGACAACGTGAGTTCGGTGTATCTTTGGAAAGGGGCTGTTGAAAGGTCCGAAGAATCGGTTATAGTGCTTAAAAGCAGAACATCTTTATTTGAGAAGCTTTCAAAAAAAATAAAAGAAAACCACAGTTACGACCTTCCATGCATCGTTTCAATCCCTCTTAAAAACGCCGACCGGGACTACTCGGAATGGGTCCTCAGGGAAACATCCGGCCGCTGTTAAGACCTTCTTCCGGCATTTCAAGGTTTTTTGTCTCGGGTCTGGTCTTTTTTACAACTTATGCTATACTCTACCCGAAACAAATTTGAAAAACACCCAAATACAGGAAGTGAAGACGTGGAGAATATCGAAGGATTGAGCAATGAGGAGATAAAAGAGCTTATAATAGAACAGCTGAAGGATATCGGCGTGGACACGGAGGCGGTGGAGGTGGAAATAGAAAAAGGCCCCTCAATAGTTCTTCGCGGAACGGTCGAGTCTGTTGCCGATCGTTACCTCATAAAAAAGACGATCATGGACATAGACGGGATCGATGATGTGCAGGATGAGCTTGTGGTGATGGATGAGCCCGAAGGGCTGGACGACGACTATTCCGAAGGCGGGCTCCTCAATAATGACGGCGATGATACCATGACAGAAGACGCTTTTGAGGCCATGGAAGACGGAATTCCGTACATTCCGCCGGACAGGCCTTTTAGGGATGAGATCTCCGAAGATCCCGACTGGAAGAAAACAAGAAAGAAACGAAAATAGATTTTTCCGCGTACCGGGCCCTTGACCAGGGCCTGGAGTGTCGCGGAAAAAGAGACATAGGGAAGGATGAAATATGGCGACATACAGAAGGCTGTTGGTTTTTCTGCCGGTTATATTAATGTGCTTTTTCCTTTCTTCGTGCGCGTCTCCTTCACGGAAAAAAACTTCAGTGCGACCGGCGACTTCTTCGCCCGCGCCCTCTGATGCCGCCTTCAGGCAGGGGCTTTACCATACTGTGGCTCCGGGCGAGACCCTATGGCGCATTTCAAAAATGTACGGCGTGGACCAGAATGTTCTTATCCGGGTCAATAAGATCGAAGATGTGAGCAATATAGAGATAGGCACAAAAATATATATCCCTGATGCCGCCCCGATGAAGCATGTAATAACGCTGTATCCCTCAAATAAGTGGAAATATATCGTGGTACATCACAGCGCCACTGACATGGGTAGCGCCGAGATATTCAATACCGCTCACAAGAACCGGGGTTGGGATGAAATAGGGTATCACTTCGTTATAGACAACGACACCGCCGGCAAGAGCGACGGGCAGATAGAGACGGGCCCCAGATGGACCAAACAGGTTGATGGGGCTCATTGCAAGGCGGGCTCCATGAATGAAAGAGGTATAGGCATATGTCTTGTTGGTAATTTTTCAAAAACACGTCCTACTGCAGCGCAGATGAACTCTCTTGTGCACCTTGTGAACATACTTAGAAAGTACTACGGGATACCTAAAAACCGGATACTCGGCCACGGTAATGTTTCGGGGGCAAAGACGGAATGCCCGGGGAAGATGTTCCCCTGGAACGATTTTATGGCAAGGCTTGGAAGGTAATGTGGTATAATTTAAGCGGAGGCGGTGAAAGATGATAAAAAAACCTGTTATGGCTTTAAAAGTTTTGTTCGCAGCCTGCGTATTGTTCTCAGCGATCCCTGGTTTTTCACAAGAAAGCGCGCCAGAGGCCTCAGGAGAGGTATCTGTTCAAACGGAGCCGTCCAGGGAAGAAAAACTGGATAGGCTCAACCGTATTCTTAAAACCAGAAAAACCGTTCGGGAGGCCATGGTCGGTATGGTCCTGGTAGGTACCCCTGAAAAGGGGCACATAGAGTATGAAGGCGTAAAGCTTGAAGACTTCGACGACGAAACCCTTAATTCCATACTCGAAGACGTAATAAATGAGGCCAGGGCGCAGCAGATGAAAAATATGGAAAGGATACAAAAACAGTTGCAGCAGGTCGAGAATTTAAACAGGACAAACGCTCATCTCAACGCCACAAGAAACATAGCGCCTTCTCCGAGCAGGGCATTGCCGGTCTCGGGAAACGTAGCCCCGTCCGTTCCCGCGTCGCGTCCTTCGCCTGTTCCACAGTCTCCTCCGAGGACGCCCCAGACACGGTAATTTCTTGTAAAAAAAAGCCTTTTTTCGTTGAAACTTCAATACCCCCATACTATAATGTGTTCTCGTGCTTTGCCCATATCCTTGTGTCGGGCATAAAAATACCTCACTAAAAAAACGGACCAATATGGAATTAAAAGACCGCATCGAAAAAGCCAAAGAACATTTCGCCGTCATTTTAGAGGACCAGCTCTTACGCGTAGAGGAGATGAAAAAAGACTCTCTCTGGACGGACTATTCGAAACTAACTCCCATAGTAGTGGGCGTCTGCTGGGGGGACGGTATAGGAAGGGTGATCTCAAAACATGCCGAGCGCGTTTTGAGAACGCTTCTTGCCCGGGAATCTTCCTCGGGACAGATAGAATTCCGCGATATTAAAGGCCTTACCATAGAGAACAGGGCCGCATGCCGCAAGGCCATACCTGAGGACGTTCTTGGTGAGATAAAACAGTGCCATGTAATACTTAAGGGGCCCACTACCACTCCACAGGCCGGGGACGGCTGGCCGAACATAGAGAGCGCCAATGTGGCAATGAGGAGGGAGCTGGATCTTTTTGCCAACGTTCGTCCGGTAAAAATACCTCAAAAAGGGATAGACTGGACATTTTTCAGGGAAAATACAGAAGGCGCTTATATTCTCGGGTCCAGGGGGATAAACGTTACAGAGGACCTGAGCGTTGATTTTAAGGTCATTACCGAACAGGGGTCGGAGAGAATAATACGCATGGCCTTTGAGTTCGCAAAACAGAACGGGTATAAGAGGGTAACAGCCGTTACTAAGGCTAATGTTGTTAAGACCACTGACGGGAGATTTTCTAAGGTAGCCAAGAGAATAGCGGAAGAGTACAAAAAAGACGGGATAACCCAGGATGAGTGGTACATAGACATAATGACGGCCAAGCTTCTTGACGAGGCGCGCCGCAAGGATTTTCAGGTCATTGTTCTTCCTAATCTTTACGGTGATATACTTACCGACGAGGCCGCTCAGATACAGGGCGGGGTGGGTACAGCAGGAAGCGCCAATATAGGTAAAAAATGGGCTATGTTCGAGGCCATACACGGGAGCGCCCCCCGCATGGTCCAGGAGGGTAGAGAGGAGTTCGCTGACCCTTCATCGATGATAAGGGCCGCGGCGATGCTCCTTAAACACATTGGTTACACCGAAAAGGCCTTAAAAGTCGAAATGGCTCTGGATATAGCGTGCCAGTTCGAAAGAAAACTTGAAATAACAGGGAGAAAGGACGGAGCTACTGGTGAAGATTTCACTACGTATGTTCTGGATCTCGTAAGTTCTTCGGATCTTTCCGGGAGATGGAAGGATAATGTTGAAAAGGCTTCTCTCGGGATGTCCTTACAGGGAAAGAAAAAATAAAATGACACGACCAATAGACAAGAAAGGCATACTGGTGATCGACTTCGGATCGCAGTATGTTCAGCTTATAGCCAGGCGCATAAGAGAGAACGGTGTTTTTTCGGCGGTAGAACCACACGGAGTTTCAGCGAAACGGATAATGGAGATAAACCCCGTCGGAATAATACTTTCCGGGGGACCTTCGAGCGTTTACGAAAAAAAGGCTCCTATACTGGATCCTGCCATACTCCGGTTCGGGGTCCCCGTGCTGGGTATATGTTACGGTATGCAGTCAATAACGAAAGTTCTGGGAGGGACTGTAGCCAGGGGAGACCGCAGAGAATACGGCAGCGCTGAGGTGGAGTTCGACACGACGAGCCCTCTTTTTAAGGGGATAGCCCGAAAAAGCGTTACATGGATGAGCCACGGAGATAAAATAACCCGATTGCCGGCCGGGTTTAAAGCTGTTGCAAGAAGCAGAAATACTCCCGCCGCGGCTTTTCAGGACAGTGAAAAACGCGTATTCGGCGTACAGTTCCACCCCGAGGTAGTGCATACCGAACATGGGTCGGCCATAATACGGAACTTTCTTTTCGGGGTTTGCAAGGCGCGAAAGAACTGGACCGCAAAAACCTTTATAGCGTCAAAAGTGGATGAGATAAGGGAATACGTGGGCCGAAACAATGTTATACTCGGACTTTCCGGAGGGGTGGATTCCTCCGTGTGCGCTGTTCTGCTGAACAAGGCTATAGGGAGAAATCTACACTGCATTTTTGTCGATAATGGGCTTCTCCGTAAAGGAGAGCGCGAAAGAGTGGAGAGGATATTCAGGAAGAACGTCAAGCTGGACCTTGAGGTTGTGGACGCGGAGAAACTATTTTTGAGAGAGCTCAAGGGAGTGACCGATCCCGAACTGAAACGAAAGATAATCGGCAGGACGTTCATAAAAGTTTTCGAAAAGGCCGCTAAAAAAATCAAGAACGCGAAATTCCTGTCGCAGGGCACGCTTTATCCGGATGTCATCGAGTCCCAATCTTTTTACGGAGGGCCGTCAAAGACCATAAAGTCTCATCATAATGTGGGAGGGCTTCCGGAAAAAATGGGACTGAAACTTGTGGAACCTTTAAGAGAACTTTTTAAGGATGAGGTTCGCAGGGTAGGAGCCGAACTGGGGCTTCCGGAAGACATGGTCAATCGCCAGCCATTTCCAGGCCCCGGGCTTGCGGTGCGTATCGTGGGAGAGGTTACGCAAAAAAGGCTTAACGTTCTGCGGGAAGCGGATAAGATAATAATGGATGTAGCTAAAAGAACAGGGGTCTACAAACGTACCTGGCAGATCTTCGGTGTTTACCTTCCGGTGCAGAGCGTGGGTGTAATGGGAGACGCGAGAACGTATGAGGACGCTATAGCTTTAAGAGCGGTGACCAGTACCGACGGGATGACAGCCGACTGGGCTAAGATCCCTTATGAGATCTTAAGCGAGATCTCCAACAGGATAATCAACGAGGTTGCCGGGGTAAACAGGGTTGTTTTTGATATCACATCAAAACCGCCCGGGACAATAGAATGGGAATAGACAAAACAACAATACTCGGGAAGAAGATGCGACCAGGGAAAAAACTTAAAACCGGAAAGAAGAAAAATACCAATAAGGCGTCCGCTAAAGGCACGCTTTCTGTCAGGGTCGAAGTGAGGGACAGAAAGGGGGTCTATGACGCTGTGGCCGAAGGGTTAAAGAGGGATATAACAGACCTCGGTATCCATAAAGCCGTTGATATCGAATATTCTCAGGTGTATACCATCAGCGGAAACATCACGCGTGCCCAGGCTGCATACTTGGCCTCGGAAATACTTACAGATAAGGTATCACAGGTTTCTGATGTTACCTTTTTCGAGGGCGGCGCTCCGATAAAGCCACGGGGAAATGTAGTCGAGATAGCCTATAATCCCGGGGTTATGGACCCGGTAGAGGAAAGCGTGATAAAGGCCGCTAAAGACGCCGGAATAAAGGGGATCAAGTCCGCCTCCACGTCAAAAAAATACGTTTTTAAAGGAGGTCTTTCGGCCTCGGAAGTAGAACTTATCTCCGAAAAACTTCTTTACAACAGGGTCATACAGCATGTAGTAAAGGGCGGGGAAAAGGCCGCTTCCCCGGCCGCTTACGTTTTTTCGAGAGTCGAGGTCCCGATACTTGACTCGAAGGATGAGGATCTCGAGAAGTTGAGTGTTTTCGGACAGCTTTACCTCTCGCTTACCGAGATGAGGGCGATACGCGATCACTTCCGGAAGCTAAAACGGAATCCCACCGATTGCGAACTTGAGACGCTTGCCCAGACATGGAGCGAACATTGCAAGCATAAGACCATGATGGGGTCGGTCCTGATGGACGGGAAGATAATCAAAAATCTTCTCAAGGAAACGGTAGTAAAAGCTACCTCTGAGCTCAATAAACCCTGGTGTGTTTCGGTTTTTAAGGACAATGCCGGGATAATCCGTTTTAACAAAGAGCATGATATATGCTTCAAGGTAGAAACGCATAACCATCCTTCGGCCCTTGAGCCTTACGGCGGCGCGGAAACAGGAGTGGGAGGAGTTCTCCGCGATCCCATGGGTACGGGTAGAGGGGCAAAACCTATAATAAACACGGATGTTTTCTGTTTCGCTCCGCCGGACATGCCGCCATCCAGGGTGCCCAAGGGAGCGCTTCACCCCAAAAGGGTCATGAAAGGGGTGGTAAGCGGTGTGCGTGATTACGGCAATAAAATGGGTATCCCCACGGTGAACGGAGCCGTTTGCTTTGACGAAAGGTATACCGGGAACCCTCTTGTCTACTGCGGTAACGTAGGCATAATGCCGCACAAATTCTCCACCAAAAAAGTTTCACCAGGAGAGCTTATAGTGGCAGTGGGAGGCCGTACGGGGCGTGACGGCATACACGGAGCCACTTTTTCGTCCGCCGTGCTTACTCACGAATCGGAAACAGTTTCATCCACGGCGGTTCAGATCGGGAATCCCATAACAGAGAAAAAAGTGCTGGATACTCTTCTCAAGGCCCGAGATATGGGGCTTTATGAGGCTATAACCGATTGCGGCGCGGGAGGATTTTCTAGCGCGGTAGGCGAAATGGCCGAAGAAACCGGAGCCGACGTGTATTTGGAAAAGGCTCCCCTGAAATATTCCGGACTTAAACCCTGGGAGATCTGGGTTTCGGAAGCGCAGGAGCGCATGGTCCTTTCGGTGAAGAGATCCAAGCTTAAGAAGATCATGCAGATCTTTAAGTCGGAGGATGTGGAGGCCACGGTGATAGGAAAGTTCACCGGCACACGCAAACTCAGACTTTTTTATGAGAAGAATCTGGTGGGAGAGCTTGATATGGCTTTTCTCCATGACGGCCTCCCCAGGGCAGTGCGCAAAGCGACATGGAAAAAGATCGAGGAGACGGTGGACAAGCTGCCGCCGGCCAGGAAAGACTACACAAGTGACCTTCTTGGAGTTCTTTCGGCCTGGAATGTCTGCAGCAAAGAGTGGATAATCAGGCAGTACGACCATGAAGTGCAGGGCGGTAATGTGCTCAAGTCACTGGTTGGTCCGTGTAATGACGGCCCCTCGGATGCCGCTGTCATAAAACCTCTTCCAGAAAGCAAAAAAGGTATAGTGATATCGGCCGGTATCAATCCGTGTTACGGCGACATCGACCCCTACTGGATGGCGGCATCGGCTATTGATGAGGCATTAAGACAGCTTACTGCCGTCGGGGCGGATCTTTCCAGGGTGGCCATACTTGATAATTTCTGCTGGGCCAATACCGAAAACCCGGAACAGCTCGGCGGTCTTGTTAGGGCGGCGCGTGCCTGTTACGACGTGGCTAAAATTTACGGCACTCCCTTTATTTCAGGCAAAGACAGCCTTAATAACGAATTTGCGACTCCCTCGGGCGTGGTTTCCATACCTCCCACACTTCTTATTTCGGCCATAGGTGTTATCGATGATGTTTCAAAGACCATTTCTATGGATGTAAAACAGCCGGGTAACTTTATTTACGTTTTGGGAATGACTTTTCAGGAAATGGGCGGTTCTCAGTATTTCAAAAAGAGAAAAATACGCGGCGGGGCTGTGCCTAAACTCAAGGCGGAATTATCCGTAAAGCTCATGAGGCGCCTTCAAGAGGCCATAAAGAGCGGGCTTGTTGTCTCGGCTCATGACTGCTCAGACGGAGGCCTTGCGGTGGCGGCGGCTGAAATGCTCTTTGCCGGGGGGTACGGCGCGAGATTATCTCTTAAGAAGGTTCCCCGCCAAAAACAGGTCAAAAGGGACGACGTAGTGCTTTTTTCGGAATCGAATTCACGGTTCGTTGTCGAGGTTCCGAGGGGCCACAGGAAAAAATTTGAAAAATTCATGAAGAGTTTTTCAGCGGGCCTTCTTGGAGAGGTCATTGAAGGGGAAGAGCTGCTGGTCACGGGTCTTAAGGGCGAAGTTGTTATAAAAACAAATCTTTCCGCAATGAGAAAAAACTGGAAAACACCTATACCGAGGGTAATGAATGAAGAAAGTTAAGGCTTTAATATTGCGTACGGCCGGCACGAACTGTGATCTTGAGACGGCGCACGCGTTCCGTCTTGCCGGAGCCGATGCCGAGTTCTTACACGTCAACAGCGTTAAAATGAACAGGAAGGTGCTTCGGGGGTTCCAGATACTGGCTATTCCGGGCGGGTTCACTTATGGTGACGACGTGGCCAGCGGAAAAATACTTGCAAATGAGATACGCTCAAGTTTAAGGGAGGAACTTGCAGAATTCGTGCGTGAGGGGAAGCTTATAATAGGAATATGCAACGGATTTCAGGTGCTTGTAAAAATGGGCTTATTGCCGGGGCTTTCTCGTCCCGAGAGATTTAACGTAGAAGCAACTCTGGGCCTTAATGATTCCGGAAAGTTCATGTCAAAGTGGGTGTATCTGAAAAATGTGAGTTCCGCATCATCCGGCAAGCATTCCCCGTGGACAGGGGGATTGCCGGATATCCTGCCTCTTCCCATAGCTCACGCCGAAGGAAAGTTCATGGTCCAGGGGCCTGATGTGCTTGAGGCGATGAAAAAAAATTCCCAGGTGGTATTCAGATACTGTGATGATTCAGGGCGTGAGGCCGGTTTTCCCTGGAATCCCAACGGGTCTTTGGATAATATCGCGGGTGTATCCGATCCCTCCGGACGCATATTGGGGCTCATGCCTCACCCGGAACGGCACGTTTCGTATTTGCAGCATCCGAACTGGCGGAGGCCGGAATACCGCGCCGAGGCTAACGGCGCCGGGCTTTTGATATTCAAAAGCGGCGTTGATTTCGCCAAAAGATCGTTATAATGCCCGATGAGGATTTAAAATGGAGGAGGTAATAATGGATACCGTCAATTACGACGAGAAACGCGAGTTTCTCCGGGTAGATCATGAAACTTCCCTTGAGTTCAGGTTATTGAGCCTCGATAAACTGTCTTCTAAAAAAGACGTTATTTCCAGGAATATAAGCGCCAGCGGCCTTCTTTTCAGAACCGACAACGAGTCCTCGATCCCGGCTATCTCCAGCACGATCTGGATAAAACTAGATGAAAAAATGCTTAATGTCTGCAGCGAGGTGGAAGAGGACCTTATACAGTTCCAGGGAGGGGTTTTCGCGAGGGTGGTACGAATTTCAGAGGGGGATCCCGGGGTTTCTTACGATGTGGGTGTCAGTTTTCTTCGAAAGCGTAACATGAGCGATGAGGATATAAGGGCTCTTACGGATAATCTGGGAAGCCTTTCCGGGCACGGAAAATAAAGGAGAAAAACTATGGAAACACTGAAGAATTTCCTGGTGGGTGTTTCGGTCCTGGCCATGGCGCTTGTGACGGTGATGGTTACGCTTCTTGTCTGGCCTTTTCTCGTGGGAATAACGTCCATATTCTTTTTCATAGCGGCTGTTTTTCTTTTTTTAGTTCTCATTTTCTATATCATAGTCCTTTTGGGGCATCTCACCCGTATGGTACTTTCGGCCGTAAGAAAAGACAAAATATGACCGCTTAAGTACCTCCAGGTTCAAGCCGATGAACGATCGCGAAAAAATGAGCTATTCTTCCAGCCTCGAGGCGCTTTCCCTGGATTTTGAGGCCTTGTGTAAACGTTGCGGCGCGTGCTGCGGGGCTTATGATGATCCGTGTCGAAATCTGATCAGGTCCCGGGATGGCAAAAATTGGGAATGCCGGTCCTACTTAAACAGGTTTGGACCGCAGAAAACGGTGTCCGGAGCTGAGTTTAACTGTGTTTCGATACGGGAGCATATATCGAGGGGAACCCTCCGTCCGGGCTGCGGTTACCACAGAAAAGGCATACAGGGTTTTAAAAGTACTTGATCCACGCCTTGCGAGATTAATCCCGAGAGTTTTTCCTTCCATTTCGCCTAAATCACTGAGTTAGGCGCTATAAATAGTTGCTTTGTGCACAAATCACATTATACTTTAGTTAGGGGGAAAATTAGGGGGTATGAATGGAAAAGCGTTTCACGCTTGACATACTCCGGTCCGGTTTCATCGATGACATTCCCTTGATAATAATCGGACTAGACGAAAGCGGCAGGGTTCTTTATTGGAACAAGCATGCCGAGGAAGTTACCGGTTTAGCCCTTGAGGAAGCAGTTTCTCGCGGTTTTCAGGCTATAGTACCGGTTTTTTCGCCTCCGGAAAGCGCGATAGTAGACGATTCGGCCTCCCTGCAATTCCTTAAATCTATTTTCTTAGGTAAAAATTCCATCGAATCAAGAGAAACTGTCATCCTTTCACGGGATGGCCAGGTTCATTATATTAAGTGGTCCGCGTACATAGCTGACTCTTGCGGGAAAAAGGGCACGAGAGCTCTTATACTGAGCGGTGTGGATCAGACGGAGCTTTATGCACTGAAAGAGGTGATAACCGAGAAAGCCAGGTACGTAAAAGAAGCCACCAAGAGGCTTAAAAAATACACCAAACTGGATCCGCTCACAGGCCTTTTCAACTATCGGCATCTTATTTCAGAGCTCAATCGTAACTTTTATCAGGCGGTAGAAAGGGACGGAGCTCTTTCTCTGGCTATTATGAATCTGGATTATTTTTATTCCATTAATTCGGCGTACGGGACGGCCAACGGCAATCGTGTACTACGGGAGCTTGGGGCCCTCATCAGGAACTCTGTCGACGAATCGTTCATAGTGTCACGGTTCAGCGGAGGCGAGATAGCGATACTTATGCCGAATACCGACATTAGAACGGGGTTCAAATGGTCGAGGCGTGTCTTTCTTGAGGTGGCGGAACATAATTTCGCGTCCAAGGCAGAGTCGATCAAGGTTAATATTTCGACCCGCATGGCTATAGGTGGGTATCCGCACTGTGAGGACGCCAAAACCCCGGAACAGCTTATAGGAAGAGTTCTTGATAAACTTGCTGAAGCCCGGACAACGGCGTCGTCATCGGTCCTTATCTGCGAACCTAACGCGGTATTGAGCGAGGAAGTGTTGCCGGATACGATGATGAGGGGAGATTATCCCTACACTGTAGAGTTTGTGAATGCTCTCGCCAGGGCGGTAAAAAGCAAAGACAACTATACCCAGGAGCACTCTTCAATAATGTCGGAGTACGCGGTAATGATAGCCGATTGCATGGGCATGAACAGGTCGGCGGTCAGGGATGTAAGGCTGGGATCAATATTGCACGATGTGGGGAAGATAGGGATAGATAAGAGCATACTGCTTAAACCGGACACTCTAACCATCGAGGAACGGGAAATAATCAAACAGCACCCCCGGATCGGGGCTGAAATAATAAGGAATGTGCACCCTCTTAAGGGGGTTGTACCCATAGTTCTGCACCATCACGAAAGGTACGACGGCAGAGGATATCTAGACGGGTTAAAGGGAGAAGAGATCCCGATGGGCGCCAGGATAGTGAGCCTGGCGGATGTTTTTCAGGCCCTGACCTCGAATCGTCCTTACAGGAAAGCCCTCTCTCAAGAGCACGCGCTTGCCATAATAAAGGAATACTCCGGAAGCTTTTTTGACCCCAAAGTTGTAAAAGCCTTTTTTGAGGTTTACTCCACGCAAAAATAGTTTTTCTTGCCTTATATCACGTACCCCTTAGAATTGATAGTCTTTGTAATCGCTTTTTTTGCATGATACAATGCCAGATATAACCCTAAAAGAAAGGATAGATATGGCTGACAAAAAACCGGTTTTCACAGAAAAGGAAGTTCTTGAATATCACTTGGGAGGTAAAATTGGTCTCGGGCTTCTAAAGCCCCTTAAAGATCAGAAAGACCTCAGCATGGCGTATACCCCGGGAGTTTCTCTGGTATGCGAGGAGATCCAGCGTGACAGCGAGAAAGCCCGTATTTACACGGCTAAAAGGAACCTTGTCGCGGTCATAACCGACGGGACGGCCGTGCTTGGGCTTGGAAATATAGGCCCGAAGGCGTCTATCCCGGTTATGGAGGGAAAGGCCGTTCTTTTTAAGGCGTTTGCGGATGTAGACGGTTGGCCTCTCCCTCTTGAAGGGGTGTTGAATGAAAAGGGGACTACCGATACAGAGAAATTCATAGATACGGTCCTTAAGGTGTCGTGTATGTTCGGGGGCATAAACCTGGAAGATATAGCGGCCCCGGCATGTTTTGAGATAGAGGACAAACTTGACGAACTTCTTGATATACCTGTTTTTCATGATGATCAGTGGGGTACGGCGATAATAACCCTGGCGGCCCTTAAGAATTACTGCGTTATTTCCGGTAAGAAAATAGGGGAGATAAAGGTAGTAATAAACGGAGCGGGCGCGGCCGGTTTAAGAATAGCCGATATGATAAAGGCGGATGGCGTTAAAAACTGTGTTATTTGCGACTCAAAGGGAGTTTTAAGCGACGCGCGCGGGGATCTGAATAAATTCAAGATGCGCCATTCGGTTTCTTCTGCTCCCGCCACGCTTCGCGAGGTCATGAAGGGAGCCGATGTTTTTATAGGCGTATCGGCGGCGGGATGCGTGGATGAGGAAATGGTAATTTCAATGGGAGAAAACCCTGCCATTTTCGCTATGGCTAACCCGGTTCCGGAAATATTGCCCGAAAAGGTTCAAAAATGTATGAAGGGACGGTCTTATGTGATGGCCACGGGAAGATCCGACTACCCTAACCAGATCAACAATGTTCTGGGGTTTCCCTTTATTTTCAGGGGGGCTCTCGATGTAATGGCATCAAAAATAACCATGGGGATGAAAGTAGCCGCAAGCCGGGCCCTCGCCGAACTTGCAAGGCAAGGCAACGTTCCGGAAAGCGTTAAGAAAGCTTACGGAAGGGATTTTGAGTTCGGCGCGGATTATCTGATACCCACACCCTTTGACCCGAGGATAAGGTCATGGGAGTCCAGGGCAGTAGCCGAGGCGGCTGTGAAAGACGGGGTGGCAAGGTCTACTGAATTGCCCTCTTACGTTTAAGTAAACATAATGAGAAAAGTCCTAAAACGAAGCGTAAAATTCTTATCTGTCATTTTCACGGTGGCGGTTATCCTTTTCACCAGATACCAGTATGGCCATAAAATGCCTTCAAATGAAGGGCATTACGAGTATTGGGATTACGCGTCCCAGGTTTTTCCCTCTGCGTCGTTCACTTCACATGGGGATCGCGAGGGGTGCGAGAACGTTTATGACGGAGAAGGAAATCTTCTCGGGACTTTAGTCTCGTCCGAAACTACGGGTAATGATATAAAGGGTTACGCCGGACCCACCCCGGTACTTATTGCTATTACTCCGGAGGAAGTTATAGTAGGCATAAAAACCCTGCCGTCAAAAGAGTCCCGTAATTTCATTTCTAAGGTCGAGAGGTCCGGGTTCCTGGAAGGGTTTTTAGGGTATTCGATGAGTGATGCGGCAAGGAGAAATGTGGATGCTGTCACGGGGGCGACTTTCACTTCACGGGCCCTGGCCAGGACAATTACCCATGCGGCAAGCGTATATTCCTCTGTGCCGGAAATTTCCGAGGGAAATTCGAGTTTTGGGAAAGAGGAAATTATCACCCTGTTCATAATTTTAGCGGCGGTCATAGCCGCCCTGACCCCCCTAAAAGGGTGGGGATTGTTACGGACTTTTGTCTTATTGGTTTCATTTTTGTGGTTCGGGATTTTAAAGGGAGAGCTTATTTCTCTGGAAAGAATAGTGAACTGGACCGTAAGGGGTGGAGCGCCGCAAGGAGCCTACGGGCTTTTGCTTGTCGCCGTTTTTAGCGTGGTGGTCTCCATCCTTTTTGGAAAATCTCTCTATTGCAGGTATATCTGTCCTTTCGGCGCCTTGCAGGAATTCGCCGGGCTGATTAAAATTCAAAAAATAAAAATACCGCCCTCAACCTTCGCGGTTCTTGCCAGGACAAAATATATCCTCTTGCTGTCGGCTGCGGGCACGCTGATGTTCTTCCCCTCGGCGGACCTCTCCGTTATGGAGCCATTTAAGGTATTCGCGTTCCGGACAGCGGGACTTTTTGTGTTTTTGTTCGCGGGCTTTTTTGTTTTTCTGTCGATATTTTTTTGCAGGCCGTGGTGTTGTTTTTTTTGCCCTACCGGAGCTTTTTTAGAGATTTTCCGGAAAAAACGTTGAAGGGAGGAAAGGTGAAAAGGTTCACTCGTTTTGTGGCTGTAGCGGCCTTCGTCGTGCTTGCACCTATCACGGGATTTTCGCAGGAGGATCACGCCAATCTCATGGACGTAAAAACCGTCTCGGAGCAGCTGTTTTTCTCTACGGTCAGGATAGAGGCGGAAAAGATAAGCGATAAGGGGGAGCCTGCCATAGATGTAAGTACAGGTTTTATAGTAAGTTATCCGCTTGAGGGCGGTAAGCGCGCGGATTTTCTGGTGGCAAGCCGCCACTCTGTGCAAAACTCTTTCCGGGGAAGGTTTTTCTTCATACGTTCAAGGGACGGCAAGCCGGCACTGGGAGAAACATACAATATTCTCATCGAAGACTTCGGGAAAAGATGGTTTTTCCCCAACTCTCCGGATGTGGATATAGCCGTTATGCCTCTTGCGGAGATAATGCGGGAACTTTCAGGCAGGTCCTGGCAGGTTTACTACCGCGGGGTTTCGCCTGAAATGTCTCTTGGATACGTTAAAGAGGAGGATTTTGACGCTATTGAGGAGGTTATTCTTGTGGGGTATCCCAGCGGAATATTCGACGTCAAAAATTTTATTCCTGTGGCCCGAAGAGGGATAACCGCCACGCCTTTAAGCGTTGATTATGCCGGGAAGCCGCAGTTCCTGATAGACGCGGCGGTTTTCCCGGGTTCAAGCGGAAGCCCTGTATTTCTTGTAAATAGAGGCATGTACCCCGACAGGGAAGGGCGGATAAAGATAGGTAACCGGGTCGTATTCCTGGGTATGGTTTCGGCTCTCGCCATGAGAAAAGAAGTAAGCCACCTTGAGATAGAGGGTGTCTCGGAGCTTCTGCCGGTCCTCAGCACCAGTCAGATGATGGACATAGGCGTGGTCTATAAGGCTCCGGCTGTTTTTGAGATAATTCGAGATATTTTGAGTAGGGTTTCCGAGAAAAAGGGTAAACAAAGCTCGCTTTGATAAGCGGGCACAATATGTTTACTCGTTTTCAGAAAAGGGATATAATGTTTTTACTTAACGGAGGGATCAATGGGAAAAAAAATCAAGACAGCTGCCATTTGGTTTTTTTTGGTGTTTGCGGCCGTATTCCAAAGTAATATTGTCTTTGCGGACAGCAATATCCCCGATATTTTACCTGACCAAAAAGAAGAGGTAGACTCTCAGGACCTTGATGCCGCGATAGACAAAGCCATTAAGGTACTTACCGTGGTCCGTGAAGAACTTAAAACCGAAGAAAAAACCGCTCCCGCGAAAGCTGTTTCCGCTGTTGATGAAGAGTCTGCAGCCGAGGCCACAGGTAAACTTATAGGGAGGATCAACAGGATATGGAAAAATATAAAACGCGCCGTGGCTGACGAAACTTCCCCGGGAAGCGCGGATGATGAAAAAGACGTAATAGACGCCAAAGAGATAAGCGGCAGGATAGGCGAGGCTATAGAGATGATGACGGCGATCAAAAGCGAGCTTGAGAAAGGTGAATCTCAGCAAAAGGAGTGATATGGAAAGGAATAACGTAGTGACTATGAAAGGTTCTCCCTTGACCTTACTGGGGAAAGAAGTACGTTCGGGGGATAGCGCTTCCGACTTTAAGGCGCTGGACCAGGCTCTTAAAGAGGTGTCGCTTAACGATTTTAAGGGTAAGATCGTCGTGATAGCCGCGGTGCCGTCGCTTGACACTCCCGTCTGTGATCTCCAGATAAAAAGGTTCAATGACGAGGCGGCTAAATTGTCCAAAGACATAAAGGTGCTCTTTGTAAGCATGGACCTGCCGTTCGCCCAGAAGAGGTTCTGCCAGGAGTTCAGTATCAAAAAGGTAGTTACTTTGTCAGATCATAGGGACGCCGATTTCGGGATGAAATATGGTGTTCTCATAAAGGAGTTGCGCCTTTTGTCCAGGGCGGTCTTCGTTATCGACAGTTGCGGAAAAGTTGCCTATGTTGAGTATGTTAAGGAACTTGGGCACCAGCCGAATTACGATGCCGTGCTCGAAACCATAGCTAAAATAACCAAATAACTGACTTTTTGCCACATTGGTGACAGGCACCACTGGTGCCTGTCACCAATGTGGCGTAAACGGAAGGGGAGGGAAACATGATGAGGTCTGGCAACCCGGCGCTTAGGGATTCGGTTTTTACATCCGTCCGGGCGGATGCGGGTTCTAAGGTTATGACCATTCAGGGCACAGTGAACAAGACGCTGATACTTCTGGGGCTTGCCGCTTTGACCGCGGGACTGACATGGAACGCGGGATTGAAGGCCGTGCCTTACATCGCTCCTGCCGCAATATTCGGTCTGGTCGCGGCCATAGTCACGATATTTAAAAAAGATGTCGCCAACGTTACCGCGCCGATATATTCTCTTCTCGAAGGAGTGGTGCTCGGAGGGATCTCGGCTGTTTTTGAGAAGCAGTACCCCGGCATAGTTTTCCAGGCGGTGGCGCTTACTTTCGGAACACTTTTTTGCCTTCTTGCCGCGTATAAGTCCGGGATAATAAAAGCCACTGAAAATTTTAAATTAGGTGTTGTCGCGGCCACTGGAGCGATAGCGATAGTTTATCTCGTTTCCATGGTGATGGGTTTCTTTGGGGCCTCGATGCCGATGATAACATCTGTCGGACCTATGGGAATAATTTTCAGTTTGTTCGTCGTGACCATAGCAGCGCTTAACCTGGTGCTTGATTTCGATTTTATAGAAAGAGGAGCGAATGCAAACGCTCCGGCTTACATGGAATGGTACGGGGCATTTGGTCTTATCGTTACTCTCATTTGGCTTTATCTTGAAATACTGCGCCTTCTTTCGAAACTTCAAAGAAGGTGAGGAGTCAGGGGGGGAGTATTGGGTATCGGGGATCGAAGGAGTTTCAGGTTAGGGTGCCTGGCACCAATGGGTCTTTCAAAGAAGTGTACTTTTTGCCCAAGTCTAAGGCGCTTGGCACAAAAAAGTCTAATTACCGCCTCAAAGAACGCTCTAAAAGCCTTATTTATACTGGGATGTAAGGAAAAAACCGGGTTTTAGAATATTTTCCCGGAAAATTGACTTTACTGCACATATCGTGTATATTTCAATTAGATATATAGAAATGGCAAAAGCTCTTTAAAACACAACAAGTTAGACGAAAAGGCAAACCATTCGA
>CAYQUS010000001.1:0-3201 GCA_964421015.1 uncultured Planctomycetia bacterium | reverse complement strand
AATGGCAAAAGCTCTTTAAAACACAACAAGTTAGACGAAAAGGCAAACCATTCGAAAGAGTGGGGCGCAAAACTCGAGAGCCTGTGGCGATAGTTGCCGTGGCAGTCAGTTGCCGAAAAAAAACATTTTCGCATGACCCACGGCCCAGGCTGTGGGTTTTTTGATTTTTGCAGCGGCAAAAATCATCCTGAGAGAGCAAAGCGATCGAAGGGTTCCGCAAAGGTGCGAAAATGAAAAAAAATGTTGCGATAAAATTTCTGGGTGTTATGGCGGCGATGGTGATGGCGGTAAATTTTTCCGCTTTCGCCGTTCCGTCTTCCGAAGAAATTAATATCGTTTCAGGCGATGTATCGATAGACCGCACCGAATCAACTCTCACTTTTAACGTTTCAAGTCCCAAGGCGATAATTAATTTTGATTCCTTCAATGTGGATGAAGGGCAGCATGTAATTTTTTCGGGATCGAATTCGGAACTTCTCGCGAGAGTTACGGGAGGCGAAGCGAGTTTCATTAACGGCAACATAACTTCCGATCTTCTTCTTTTGGCTTTTGTTAATTCCGCTGGTATAAACATAGGGCCGAACGCTAACATAACCGCTCCGAGTTTAATTCTTTCCACTCGCGACATAACCAACGTCAACTTTATGGGCGGAGACCTTATCTTTGAAAAGGTCGACAGCGTGACTAAAGATATGCTGCTCTTAAACAGGGGAACTATAAATATAACCAACGGCGGGTTTGGCGTCATGATAGCCGGCGCCGTGGAAAATCAGGGTGTAATTGTGGCCAAAGGCGGGACGATAGCCCTGGCAGGGGGCGACGCCGTTAAACTCGAGATATCTCCGGAAAGGAGAATATCCGTGGCCATTACAAAGGAAACAGCTTCCTATATTACGGACTACGACGGGAACAGTGTTCTTGACCAGATCAAGAATTCCGGTACTCTTAACGCGGACGGCGGGCAGATACTTGTAAGGGCGGAAAGTATAAACGACATATTCAGAAGCGCGATAAACCTGGAGGGAATAGTAAGCGCGACAAAAGTGGAAGAGAAAGACGGCGTAATAAGCCTTGTGGCAGACGGCACAGTAAGGGTTAACACCCAGCTTTATGCCACCAATGTGGAAATAACCGCTTTTAAGGTAGAGGGCATTGCCCAGGAAGGCGGGAAGGCTCATACGTCAGGGGAAGAGCTAAAGGTAAACGCCGCCATAGTTGACATAATATCTCTGTCGAACACTACACATTTTACGGCTATGCCGGGCCTTTGGGATGATCCCGATGGGGAGGGGCTGGTACTGTCGGTAGAGGAAGTTACCTATATACAGGAAGGAATGGCTGTACTGGATCTTGGGGAAAGAGGAAAAGTTGGATATCTTACTACCAATAACATCACTCTTGAAGTTCCCAGGGGAGAGATCAATACCGCCCCGGGGGTATATGTTCCGGGCAACGAGGTAAAGCTTTCGGCTAAGAGATTCGGTTCTTTGGATAATCCCGTAGGAGTGGACGCGAATATCACCTATATAAACCGCCTTGCGGGAACGATAGATGTCACGGGAATGTGGGGCCTGGGGAGCACCCTTTGCATAAGGGGTCCCGCCCCGCTATCCGGTGACGACATTAATTCGTGGGGCGCAGTAACTTACAATTCAGATTCCCATCTTATTCTCGAGGCTGAGAAAACCACCCTTTCAGGCGATGAGGATTTTTCCCTTTACGGGGATATTACATTTCATAACTTTGAGCTTACCACTCCGGGTAAGACTGTCTATTTTGAAGCAGCCCATAAATATACCTTTTCAGGTGTTACTAACATTATAGGTGAAAATTCTGCTTACGGCCTTATACACCTTTTTTCGTCCGAGGAGGGGGAACCATGGTTCATTGATATGACCGAAGCCGACTACAATGTTTCTTTTGTAGGGGTCGGTGATTCCCACAATATAGGAGAGGAAGAGATAGCGGCGTACCCGAAGTCGGATTTCGGGGGGAACATCGGCTGGGCGCATAACGATACAGTCTACTGGTTAGGAACTGATATTGTAGATCCTACATTGTGGTCCGTACCCGCCAACTGGAACAATAACGCTGTTCCGGGGATAGGAGATTCGGTAATTTTTAACAATATCGGCGGCCTTGAGGGCATCAATAACCCCTGCACTATAGACATAGATGCAGCAATAGCCGCTCTTACCATTGAAGCAGGTTATACCCAGACAATAACCCAGTCGGCCAACTTAACAATAACCGGAGTGTATACACAGGAAGATGGTGTTTTCGACGGTGATAACTTTGAGATGCATACCGGCGACTTTACCCTTTCGGGTACTGCCGAGTTCAATGCCCCCAGCGAGCTATTTGTTTCCGGAGACTGGACCGCCAGTACGGGTACGTTTAACCATAATAATGGGTTAGTAACCTTCAATGGAACGTCGGGGCAGATAATAGACGCCGGTCTTGATATTGACACCACAGAAAACGTATTTTATGAAGTTGTTATAGATAACAGCGCTGAGTTAGCTGTTGTGGAACTGGCAAACAGCATTATGGGCGTATTGAACAGCCTTTCGATAGATGACGGTACTCTTTCGGTTCCGTCTTATGAAGAAGCTGAACCGGAAGTATTTTTAGCCACCTCGGGGGAACTTATAATTTCTTCCGGAGCGGAACTTACCGGCGACGGAAGTATTCTTCATATCGTGCAGGGTCCGGGACAGACTGTTTATAACTCAGGGGTAATTTCCATAACGACATTCCGCTACACCGCTTCGGCAGATTATGACATGGATCTTGGTCCAGCTGTAATAACCCCCACGTCTTACGGCTTTATACTATACGTCGACAATTTAGGGGCTGAAATGGTTACATTTGTCATGGCTTCCGATGATGATCTTTCGGTGAGTTTGTTAGGAGTTGAAAACGGAGTGATATTTGACCTTGGATACGAAGACTATGAGTACACCGGGACCATAACTGCCGATATTGTAGGGGTTATAGGAGACGGGGAGCTGAAGTCTAAACTTTATCTTAATGATACAGACCAGACTTCTATTAATATCGGTTCGTTCGCCGTAGAAGTTCTTGGGTTGGTAAGTGTAATTATCTCTGAAGGTCATGAATTTTATGCAGGTAACTCGACTATAACCGTTGAGGGTAACTGGGTAAATTACGGCAGTTTCGACCCTGAAACCGGTACTG